>CAWAQQ010000012.1:0-419976 GCA_963784265.1 uncultured Actinomycetota bacterium | reverse complement strand
GGCGAGCTCGGCAGGGCCGAGGTCACCGTCGTCGCGTCTGCCGGGACCGTCGTAGGGGTTCACGGCATCCTCCCTCCGTGTTCCGTTTCCATACGGTACCTGTGAACGCCAGCGGCGGCGGTGCGGCGAATCGGTGATCCATCACTCAGCCGGTCGGCACCTTGACTCCGGTCGGCGTGCAGGATCCGTCACGGACGCCCCAACCGCGTTGGTCCGTACGGCAGCACCCGCTGCGCGCAATGCCGACGCCCGGCGCCCGCCGAGCCCCCGCGCGCGGCGCCGCGACGCCGAGATCGGAACGCACCGTGACCGAGATCGGTGACCCTGCGTCCGATCAGCGGCCGATCGGTCCCGTCACCTGCTCGTGGGCCTGCGCTGCGGCCGCGGCGGGGCGACGCCCTCGGCGAGCCGCCTGGCCGTCACGAGGAAGGCGGTGTGGCCCTGCATGCGGTGCTCCGGCCGGACCGCCAGCCCGACGACGTGCCACGGACGCATCAGCGTCTCCCAGGCCTGCGGTTCGGTCCAGCACTGCTGCTCGCGCAGCCCCTCGACGAGCCGGGAGAGCTGCGTCGTCGTCGCGACGTAGCCCACGAGCACCCCGCCGGGCACCAGCGTGGACGACACCGTCTCCAGGTGCTCCCAGGGCGCCAGCATGTCGAGCACGATCCGGTCGACCTGCTCGGCGGCGCCGTCGTGGGTGCCGAGATCGGCGACGCGCATGGTCCAGTTCGGCGGCGCGTCGCCGAAGAAGCGGCGCACGTTGCGCTCGGCGTGCTCGGCGTGGTCGGCCCGGATCTCGTAGGACAGCACGCTGCCCTGCGGACCGACCGCCTGCAGCAACGAGCAGGTCAGGGCGCCGGAACCGGCTCCGGCCTCGAGCACGCGCGCGCCCGGGAACACGTCGCCCCACATGAGGATCTGGGCGGCGTCCTTCGGGTAGATCACCTGCGCGCCGCGCGGCATCGAGAGCACGTAGTCGGCGAGCAGCGGGCGCAGCGCGAGGTACGGCGTGCCCACCGGGGAGACGACGACGCTGCCCTCGGGCCTGCCGATCAGGTCGTCGTGGGCCAGGCCGCCGCGGTGCGTGTGGTACTGCCCGCCCTCCTCCAGCGTGAGGGTGTACCGCCGCCCCTTGGGGTCGGTGAGCTGCACCCGATCCCCCGGGCGGAAGGGGCCGCCGCGCGCGCGGGTCCCCGGGTCGAGCAGTTCGGGCAGTTCGGGCACGGGGGGCAACGGTAGCCGTAGCCCGGCACGGGTCAGTTGCTGGTGTCGACCAGCCGCCACTGGCCGTCGATGCGGCGCATCGTGTTGGTCACGGTGGGGCGCTGGCCTGCCACCTCGGCCGACCAGGTGATCGTCGCGGTGTCCCCGTCGACCGTGACCGCCTGGATCTGGGCGGTGTTGGCGACGGCGTCCGCGATGTCCGCCGCCCCGGACGTGCCGTAGATCTTCGTCAGCGCCTCCTCGCAGGAGGCGGTCCGGGTGCCCTGGGCGGCCAGGTTCTCGATGAGCTTCGCGTTGGTCTCCGGCGCGTTCAGGGCGCACGCCGTGGTGAAGTCACGGGCCAGCAACGCCTGGTAGTAGCTCCGGAAGGTCGTCTCGACGGCGCCCTCCTCCCCCGTGGCGGTGACGCCACCCGGCTGCGTCGCCGACGGCGCCGCGCTCGGCGGGGCGGCGGCGGGGTTGCCGCCGGTGGCGGCGGTGCAGGCGGACAGGACGACGCCGGCGGCGACGAGCGCGGAGACGATCGTCGCGGCTCTGTTGATCACGGGACTCTTCATCGCCGGACAACGTACGCGGCGACCCGACCGGGAACGCCGACCGGTCGCGACCGGGTGTCGGGGGCCTCGCCTACCCTGCGACCGTGACGGAGAGCCCCGCCGGCGTCGAGGCGATCGAGCCCGCCGCCCGCCCGCGGCGGCGCCCGGCGCTCTCGCCGTCGCGGGCGGGCGACTTCAAGCAGTGCCCGCTGCTCTACCGCTTCCGCGCCGTCGACCGGCTCCCCGAGCGCCCCACCCGCGCCCAGGTCAGGGGCACCGTCGTCCACGCCGTGCTGGAACGGCTCTACGGCCTGCCCGCCGCCGAGCGGGTGCCTGCCGCGGCGCGAGCGCTCGTGCGGCCCGTGTGGGACGAGCTGTGCGCGCTGGAGCCGGGCCTGTCCGACCAGCTGTTCGACGGACCCGGGCGACGAGGAGCTGCCCCGCTGGCTCGCGTCGGCGGACACCGCTGCTGGAGACGTACTTCGGGCTGGAGGACCCGCGCCTGCTCGAACCGGAGGCCCGCGAGCTGCTGGTCGAGACCGAGCTGGACTCCGGCCTGCTGCTGCGCGGCTACGTCGACCGGCTCGACGTCGCGCCCGACGGTGCGCTCCGCGTCGTCGACTACAAGACCGGCGCGGCGCCCCGGCAGGTCGCCGAGGCGCGCGCCCTGTTCCAGATGAAGTTCTACGCGCTGGCGCTGCTGCACCTGCGCGGCGTGGTGCCCGCGCAGCTGCGGCTGCTGTACCTCACCGACGGCGAGTCGCTCACCTACCAGCCCGACGAGGCGGAGCTGCGCCGCTTCGAGCGCACGCTCGACGCCATCTGGCTGGCCATCCTGCGGGCGGGGGCCACCGGCGACTTCCGGCCGAACCCGAGCCGGTTCTGCGAGTGGTGCAGCCACCGGGCGCTCTGCCCGGCGTGGGACGGCACGCCGCCGGCGTACCCCGGCTGGCCGGGCGACGCGGCGGCGGACGCGGTCGAGACCCCGCTCGACCGGGCGGACTGAGCGCCGGCTGACCGGACCCGGCCGGTCGGATGGGGCCAGGCGGCCCCGGCATGATCTGATCCCACGGTGGCACCGGACGACGAGCTCCCCGCGGACGCCCTGCCACTCGAACCGTTCTACCGGCCCCTCGACGGCCCCGACGGCGAGCGCTTCCACGCCACGTTCGTCCACCACCGGGCCCTGGTTCGCCGACGCCCAGCACGTCGGGCCGCCGTCCGCCCTGCTGGTGCGGGCGCTGGAGCGCTGCCCGGCGAGCCGGCCGGACGGGCCGCCACTGCAGCTGTCGCGGATCACGGTGGAGGTGCTCGGCCCGGTCCCGGCCGGCGACGTCGCCGTCCACGCGCAGGTCGACCGGCCCGGGCGGAGCATCGAGCTGCTGGCCGCGGAGATGACCGCGGGCGGGCGCGCCGTGCTGCGGGCCCGGGCGTGGCGGCTCGCCGGAGGCGACACCGCGGCGGTGGCGATCGGGGCGGCCGACGCCGCTCCGCCCGCGCCGACGAGGCGGTGCTGCGCACCGAGCGCCCGCCGGGCTGGCTGCCGGGCTTCATCGACGTCGCTCGAGTGGCGCTGGCTGCGCGGCTGGCTGGGCGACCCGGGGCCGGGCACGGCATGGGCCCGGCAGCGGGTGCCGCTGGTCGAGGGCGAGGAGCCGACGCCCGCTGCAGCGGCTGGTCGTGGTGGCCGACTCCGGCAACGGCGTCGGCGGCCCCGCTCGACCTCCGCGAGTGGCTGTTCGTCAACACCGAGCTGACGCTGCACCTGCACCGGGCGCCGCAGTCGGCGAGTGGATGGCGGTCGCGGCGCAGCACCGTGGTCGGCCCGACCGGCGTCGGCACCGTGTCGGGCCTGCTCTTCGACGCCCACGGCCACGTCGGGCGGTCCGCGCAGGCGCTGATCGGTGCGGCCCGCGCCGGTAGGCAGCGACTCCAGCGGTCGCGCGCCCGTCGACCACCCGGCAGGAGCGGATCTCCGAGGTCAGGATCGCGCGGGCGCCGAGCACGGCGAGCTCGTCCATCACCCTGTTCGCCGACCGCTTGAGCACCATGGCCCGCACGGCGACCCAGTCCGGCGTCCGACAGCGGGGCCACCGTGGGCGCCTGCATGCCCGGGGTGACCTGCTTGGCCGCGCTCCAGCACGGCTCGGCGGGCAGTCGTAGTCGAGCATCAGGTACTGGCGGGCGTAGACGACGCCGCGCAGCCGCTCGGTGAACACGACCTTGGCCGCCTTGGTCTCCGCGGTCTCCTCGCGGTCGGGCCGCGGCTCGCGCTCGATCAGGGTGGCCTCCGACTCGGCGATCGGGTCGCCGATGACCTCCAGCCCGTGCTGGCGCAGCGTGCGTCCCGGAGGACACGACGTCGGCGATGGCGTCGGCCAGGCCGAGCTGCACGCGAGATCTCCACCGCGCCGTCGAGCTTGATGATGTCGGCGCGGACCCGGTTGCGGGCCAGGTGCGCGCGGACCAGCCGCGGGTACGACGTGGCGATCTTCTTGCCCTCGAGGTCCTCGATCTTCGCGATCTCGCCGCCCGTCGGGCGCCGCGAAGCGGAACTTCGACTGCGCCGAACCCCAGCTCGAGCACGCGCTGGACCTGGCTGCCGGACTCGTCCATCAGGTCCGCGCCGGTGACGCCGAGGTGCAGGTCGCCGGAACCGACGTAGGTGGCGATGTCCTTGGGCCGCAGGTAGAAGAACTCGATCTCGTTCTCCTCGTCGAGCATGCTGAGGTCGCGCGAGTCCGACCGCTGTCGGTACCCGGCCTCCCGCATCATCGTGGCGGCGGGCTCGGCCAGTGTCCCCTTGTTGGGGAGGGCGATGCGGAGCATGAGCTCTCCTCGTTACTGCGTGCGACTGCCTACAGGAACTTGTAGACGTCTTCGAGGGTGATGCCGCGCCCGATCATGAGCACCTGCACGCGGTAGAGGAGCTGGGAGATCTCCTCGGCCAGCGCGTCGTCGGGCTCGTGCTCGGCGGCGAGCCACACCTCGCCTGCCTCCTCGAGCACCTTCTTGCCCTGCTCGTGGACGCCGGCGTCGAGCGCCAGCACCGTGCCCGAGCCGGCCGGGCGGTCGGCGGCCTTGTCCGCTGAGCTCGGCGAACAGCCCGTCGAAGGTCTTCACGTGCGATCTCCCCTCTACGTCCCAAGTGTCAGGTGCGGCCGACGCGCCGACGATTCCCGTCCGGGGTCGTGCTGCCGCCGGGCGCTGCTGTGCGCCGGATGGCTGAGCGTAGCCCGTGGCAGCCGCTGGATCCGGTGCATGCCGCGAGGCGAGAGGCTCGCGCGCGGGGTCCAGCGGTCCCGCTGCCGGTGACCCTGCACGACCCCTGGCATGGCTGTCCACGCACGTCGGCCGCGGTGAGCCCGACCAGCGAGCGCCCGCAGCGTACGCCGCGGACCGGCCGGCCACCGGGACCTCGCACGGCACCACGAGCACCGCCGCGCCCGCCCGCTCCGCCGCCAGCACGCCCGTCGGGGAGTCCTCGACCGCCAGGCAGTCCTCGATCCGGCACCCCGAGCAGCTCGGCCGCGCGCAGGTACGGGTCCGGATCGGGCTTGCCCGCGGGGCACCTCGTCGCCGCAGACGGTGACGTCGAAGTGCTCGCGGCCGATGCCGTCGAGCGCCATCTCGGTGAGCGCCCGGCCGGTGTTGGTGACCAGCGCGGTGGGCCAGCCGGCGGCACGCACCGCGCGCAGCGCCGCGAGCGCGCCGGGCCGCCACTCCAGCCCGGCCGCGAACAGCTCGCGCGGTGCGCCCGCACCAGCCACTCCTCGGTGGCCGCCAGCCGGGACGGGTCGCGGGTCGAGGCCCAGGTCGTCGAAGAGGATCGCCAGGCTGCGGGCCATGTTCGAGCCGACCATCGCCGCACGCGCGGCGTCGCGACAGCTCTCCGCCGAGCCACCGCGCGGTGTCGGCGAGCGAGACGCTCCAGACCTTCTCGGAGTCGACGAGCGTGCCGTCCATGTCCCAGAGCACCGCCGCCGGGCCCCTGTCAGTCCGGCCCCCTATCCGGCATTGAAGTACTTCGCCTCCGGGTGGTGGGCGACCATCGCGTCGGTGGACTGCTCGGGGTGCAGCTGCAGCTCCTCGGACAGCTCGACGCCGATCCGGCCCGGCTGCAGCAGCTCGACGATCTTCGTGCGGTCGTCGAGGTTGGGGCAGGCGCCGTAGCCCAGCGAGTAGCGGGCGCCGCGGTAGCCGAGCTTGAAGAACTCCTCCACGTCGTCCGGGTCCTCCCGCGACGACGCTGTCCCCGTCGGGGAACCGCAGCTCCTCCCGGATCCGCCGGTGCCAGTACTCCGCGAGCGCCTCGGTGAGCTGCACGCCCAGGCCGTGCACCTCCAGGTAGTCCCGGTAGGCGTCCTTGGCGAACAGCTCGTTCGCGTAGTCGGCGATCGGCTGGCCCATCGTGACCAGGTGCAGCGGCAGCACGTCGACCTCGCCGCGCTCGACGGCGAGCGCGCGCGGGCGCCAGAAGTCGGCCAGGCACAGGTGGCGGTCGCGGCGCTGGCGCGGGAACCCGAAGCGGAACCGCTCGGCGGCGTCCGGCCGCGGATCGGCCCGTCGTCCTGGGCCAGCACGACCAGCGAGTCGCCCTCGGACACCGCCGGGAAGTAGCCGTAGACCACGGCGGCGTGCGCGAGCACGCCCTCGGTGGACAGCCGGTCGAGCCAGTACCGCAGCCGTGGGCGGCCCTCGGTCTCGACCAGCTCCTCGTAGGTCGGCCCGCTCCCGGAGCGGGCGCCGCGCAGCCCCCACTGGCCCAGGAACAGCGCGCGCTCGTCGACCATCCCGGCGTACTCGGCCAGCGCCACGCCCCGCACGACCCGGGTGCCCCAGAACGGCGGCGTGGGCAGCGGGTTGTCGACGGCGACGTCGGAGCGTTCCGGGATCGGGCCCGCGTCGTCCGCCTCGGCCGCCCGGCGCTTGGCCGCCACCCGCTGGGACCGCTCGTGGCGGGCCTTGCGCTCGGCCTTCGCCGCCGCCTCGGCCGGGTCGACCTCCGGCAGGTCCCCGCGCGCCCGGGCCATCGTGGCGTCCATCAGCCGCAGGCCCTCGAAGGCGTCGCGGGCGTAGGCGACGCGGCCCTCGTAGACCTCCGACAGGTCGTTCTCCACGTAGGAGCGGGTGAGCGCGGCGCCGCCGAGCAGCACCGGCAGCGTGCGCGCGATCCCCCGGGAGTTCATCTCCTGGAGGTTCTCCTTCATGATCACCGTGGACTTCACCAGCAGCCCGGACATCCCGACGGCGTCCGCCCGGTGCTCCTCGGCCGCGCCGAGGATCGTCGAGATCGGCTGCTTGATCCCCAGGTTGACCACGGTGTAGCCGTTGTTGGTGAGGATGATGTCCACGAGGTTCTTGCCGATGTCGTGGACGTCGCCCTTGACCGTGGCCAGCACGATCGTGCCCTTGCCGTCGGAGTCGGTGCGCTCCATGTGCGGTTCGAGGTGGGCCACCGCGGTCTTCATCACCTCGGCGGAGGCCAGCACGAACGGCAGCTGCATCTGGCCGGAGCCGAACAGCTCGCCGACGGTCTTCATGCCCGACAGCAGCGTGTCGTTGATGATCTCCAGGGCGGGCCGGGAGTCCAGCGCCTCGTCGAGGTCGGCCTCCAGGCCCGGTCCGCTCGCCGTCGACGATGCGCCGCTCCAGCCGCTCGAACAGCGGCAGCCCGGCCAGCTCCTCGGCCCGGCCCGCCCGCGCCGAGGACGCCGAGACGCCCTCGAACAGCTCCATGAACCGGTTGAGCGGGTCGTAGTCCCGTCGGGGCCCGACCGGCGGCGGTCGTAGACCAGGTCGAGCGCGACCGAGCGCTGCTCGTCGTCGATCTTGGCCATCGGCAGGATCTTCGCCGCGCAGACGATCGCCGTGTCCAGCCCGGCGTTCACGCACTCGTGCAGGAACACCGAGTTGAGCACCTGCCGGGCGGCGGCGTTGAGCCCGAAGGAGACGTTGGAGACCCCGAGCGTGGTCTGCACGTCGGGGTAGCGGCGCTTGAGCTCGCGGATGGCCTCGATGGTCTCCAGCGCGTCGCGGCGCACCTCCTCCTGCCCGGTGGTGATCGGGAAGGTGAGGGTGTCGACGACGATGTCGCTCGACGTGCATGCCGTGGTTGGTGGTGAGGTCGCGGATGAGCCGGTCGGCCACCCGGACCTTCCACTCGCGCGGTGCGGGCCTGGCCCTCCTCGTCGATGCACAGCGCGACGACGGCGCAGCCGTGCTCGCGCACCAGCTCCATCGCGCGCTGGAAGCGCGAGCCGGGGCCGTCGCCGTCCTCGTAGTTGACCGAGTTGATGATCGAGCGCCCGCCGAGGCGCTCCAGCCCGGCGCGCAGCACCTCGGGCTCGGTGGAGTCGAGCATCACCGGCAGCGTCGACGCCGTGGCCAGCCGGCCGGCCAGCTCGGCCATGTCGGCGACGCCGTCGCGGCCGACGTAGTCGACGCACAGGTCGATGAGGTGCGCGCCGTCGCGGGTCTGGTCGCGCGCGATCCCGACGCAGGCCTCCCAGTCCTCGGCGAGCATCGCCTCGCGGAACTTCTTGGAGCCGTTGGCGTTGGTGCGCTCGCCGACCATCAGCACCGACGTGTCCTGGCGGAACGGCACCGCCGCGTAGAGCGAGCTGAGGCCCGGCTCGGGGCGCGGGTTGCGCCGGGCCGGGGTGGCGGTCGCCGACCGCCTCGACCACGGCGCGGACGTGCTCCGGCGTGGTGCCGCAGCAGCCGCCGACGAGCCGGAGCCCGTACTCGCGGACGAACGCGGCGAGCGCCTGCGCCAGCTCGTCGGGGGTGAGCGGGTACTCCGCGCCGTTCGGCCCGAGGTGGGGCAGGCCCGGCGTTGGGCATCACCGACAGCGGGATGCGGGCGTGCTTGGACAGCGTGCGCAGGTGCTCGCTCATCTCGGCGGGGCCGGTGGCGCAGTTCAGCCCGATGAGGTCGATGCCGAGCGGCTCCAGCGCGGTGAGCGCGGCGCCGATCTCGCTGCCCAGCAGCATCGTGCCGGTGGTCTCCACGGTGACCTGCGTGATCAGCGGGACCCGGCGGCCCTCGTCCAGCATCGCGCGCTGCACCCCGAGCACCGCCGCCTTGACCTGCAGCAGGTCCTGGCAGGTCTCCACGACGAGCGCGTCGGCGCCGCCGGCGAGCAGGCCACGGCCGCACTCGGTGTAGGCGTCGCGGAGCCGGCCGAAGGTCTCGTGGCCCAGCGTCGGCAGCTTGGTGCCGGGCCCGACCGAGCCGAGCACGAAGCGCGGCCGGTCCGGGGTGCCGAACTCGTCCGCGACCTCGCGGGCCAGCGCCGCGCCCTTCTCGGCCAGCTCGCGGATGCGGTCCGGGATGTCGTACTCGGCGAGGTTGGGCAGGTTGGCGCCGAACGTGTTGGTCTCCGCCGCGTCCGCGCCGGCCTCGAAGTACGCCCGGTGGATGCGGCGGACGACGTCGGGCCGGGTGTCGTTGAGGATCTCGTTGCAGCCCTCGAGGCCGGCGAAGTCGTCGAGCACCAGGTCAGCGGCCTGCAGCATCGTGCCCATCGCGCCGTCGCCGATCACGACCCGCTCGGCGAGCGCGTCCATCAGGCGTGGTGTCGAACGGGGCGGCTGGGCGTGGCGGAGTTGTCGGGCTGCACATGCTCACGTTAGCGACCCGGGGGATGCGTGCCCCCTCACGGCGGCACCTGCGGCCGTACGCTGGACCGATGACCGATCGCGAGCCGCGACCCGGGGCGGAGACCGAACTGCCCCCCCTCGTCGACCCGGTGCTGATCGCCGCGTTCGAGGGGTGGAACGACGCCGGGGAGGCGGCCAGCACCGCGCTGGAGCATCTCGAGCTGAGCTGGGACGCCACCCCGCTGGCCTCGATCGACCCCGAGGAGTACTACGACTTCCAGGTCACGCGCCCGCACGTCCGGCTCACCGACGGCGTCACCCGCAAGATCGAGTGGCAGACCACCCGGCTGTCGGTGTGCACGCTGCCGGGCACCGAGCGGCACGTCGTGCTGGTCAACGGCATCGAGCCGAACCTGCGGTGGCGCGCGTTCTGCACGGAGCTGCTCGGCCACGTCGAGCGGCTGGGAGTGACGAAGGTCATCACGCTGGGCGCGCTGCTCACCGACACGCCGCACACCCGGCCCACCCCGGTCAGCGGCATCTCCTACGACGCCACGTCGGCCGGCGAGCTGCGCGTCGAGCCGTCCAGCTACCAGGGCCCCACCGGGATCGTCGGCGTCTTCCAGAACGCGTGCGTCGAGGCGGGCATCCCGGCGGTCTCGTTCTGGGCGGCGGTGCCGCACTACGTGTCGCAGGCCCGGGTGCCGAAGGCCGCGGTGGCGCTGCTGCACCGCGTCGAGGAGGTGCTCGACGTCGAGGTGCCGCTCGGTGGCCTGCCCGAGCAGGCCGAGGAGTGGGAGCGCACGGTCTGCGAGATGGCCGAGGCCGACGACGAGGTGCGCGAGTACGTCCGGCAGCTCGAGGAGCAGGCCGAGGCGGACGCCGACGAGCTCCCCGAGGCCGACGGCGACGCGATCGCCGCCGACTTCGAGCGCTACCTGCGCCGTCGCGGGACCGGTGGCCCGGGAGCCTGAACGGGCGGTTCACCGGAGGTTCACCGGGCCGTTGCCGAAACAAGGACGTAACATCAGTCCGCAGCTGCCCGAACCGCCCCGGCGACCGGGCCCCGGCGGAGGAGTGACCCATGAACTCAGCGGGCCCGACATCTGTGCTGGGGCGTGAACGGGACGTCACGATCCCCGGGAGAGGGCGGTTCGTCGTCTGGGACGCCGCCGGCCCGCCCGGAGCCCCCGTCCTGGTCCTGTTCCACGGGGTCACCCTCAACGCGACCCTCAACTGGTCGGGCGTGGTCCCGGCCCTGAGCAGGCACTACCGGGTGCTCACGCTCGACCTGCCCGGACACGGGCGCGGGATCCGCAGCGGTGTGCCGTTCCGGCTGGAGGACTGCGCCGACGACGTCGCCGCCGTCGCGGCCGCGTTCGGGATCCGGCAGCTGGTGCCGGTCGGGTTCTCGATGGGCGGGATGGTGGCGCAGCTGATGTGGCGGCGACACCCCGACCTCACCGCCGGGCTGGTGCTGTGCTCGACCGCGCGCAACGTCTCCGGCTCCGTCTGGGAGCGGTCCGCGGCGATGATGATCCCCGGACTGATGGCCACCGCCGCCTGGATCCCGGCGATGTACCCGCTGGGAGCCGACGTCCTCGGCACCAGCCTGCTCGACGGCGTCACCGACGCGGCGCCCCGGCGCTGGGCGATGGAGCAGATGCGCCGCACGTCGTTGCTCAACGCGATGTCGGCGGTCCAGGCCGCGTGCCAGTTCACCTCCCACCGGTGGATCGGCGCCGTCGACGTGCCCACCGCCGTCGTCGTCACCAACCGGGACCGGATCGTGCCGATCCGGCGCCAGTGGAAGCTGGCCGACGCCGTGCCCGGCAGCGTCGTGCACGAGATCGACGCAGGTCACGGCGTGTTCCTCGACGCGCCGGACACCTTCGCGGCGGCCCTGCTCGACGCTTGCGCCTCGGTGACGTCCGGTACCGGGAGCGGCCTCACGCGAGAGCGCGTCCTGACCCGGGAGCGATCCTGACCGCCGGCACGGGCAGGCGGCGGCCTCAGCCGGGGACGCGACCGACCGCGACGTAGCCGCCGCCCATCGCCACGTCCTCCACCCGCATGTCCACGAGCCGCTCGGCGAGCCGGGCCCACGGCCGGTCGAACCCGGCGAAGTCCCGGACGAACGGGGCGTGCAGCGTCGACACCATCACGTTGACCCCGACGGCCCACGCAGGCGCCCACTTGCCCCCGCCTGCCGCCACCGACCCGCCGGGCCGAACGTGCTTCGAACACCCTGGCCAGCGCCTCGTCGGACTGCAGCACGTCGTGCACGGCGCAGAACAGGACGTGGTCGACGGGTCCGGGGAGCTCGAGCTCCTCGGCGGCGGCCCGGTGCAGCGTGACGTTGTCCCAGTGGTGGTCCGACACCCGCTCGGCGGCGAGGTCGAGCATCTCCTGGGACTCGTCGACGCCCACGACGGTCCCGGACGGCCCGACCCGCTCCAGCAGCGCCGCGAAGCAGAGGCCCGTGCCGCAGCCGACGTCGAGCACGACGTCGCCGGGCCGCACGTCCAGCAGGTCGGTCAGCCGGTGGCGCCACGGGTCGAACAGGCTCGTCCGCGTGTCGTAGAGGTGCGCGTCGGTCAGGTAGGCGGTGCGGGAGTCCTGTGCGAGACGGCTCATGCCGTTGCACCGCTCCCCTCGGTCGTGTGTCGGCGGCTGGTGGTGATCCGTACGGTCATGGCTGCCCCCTGCGAGCCTCGTGTCGTGGTCGCGTCGTCGCGATGCCTGATGGCGGGGCCCGGGCCGGCGTCCTCGCCGGGGCTGGTGACCAGCGTCGCGCGGGGCCCTCGTCTTCCGACCGTAGTTGCGCGGCGACCCAGGGCAAGGCCCTCGCGACGGCGTCACGAGAACGCTGCACCGGGTTCGTCCATCCGACACCCGCGGGCAACCGGCGCGGTACCGCTCGGCCTAGCCGCTTCTCGACCTCGGTGCTACTCGATCTCGGCGGCGTGCCTGCGCAGATCGGCGAGGTCGACCCACTCCAGGGTGCGGGCGTGGGTGGCCTCCAGGACGACGGGCGGCGCCGCCCCGGCCGCGTGCGCCTGCGCCCAGCGCTCGGCGCACAGGCACCACCTGTCGCCGGGGCGCAGGCCGGCGAACCCGTACTCGGGCCGCGGGGTGGACAGGTCGTTGCCGTGCTCCGCGCTGAAGTCGAGGAACTCGGCGGTGACCTCCGCGCAGACGGTGTGCACGCCGGCGTCCTCGGCTCCGGTGTCGCAGCAACCCGTGCGGTAGAAGCCGGTCATCGGGTCGGTGCCGCAGGTCTGCAGCTCCCCGCCGAGCACGTTGTGCGCCATGACTACAGGTCCACGCCGAGGAGGGCGTCGACCGCATCCCGGACCAGCGCCGGCGCGGTGGCGTCGCGGCCGCGCCGCTGCAGCGCCTCGGCGGCCCAGCCGTCGATCGCCGCGAGCGCGCGCGGCGTGTCGAGGTCGTCGGCGAGGTGGGTGCGCAGGCGCAGGATCAGGTCCTGCGCAGGCGGCGCGGCGGCGAGCCGGACGGCGTCGCGCCAGCGGGCCAACCGCGCCTGGGCTTCGGTGAGCAGCTCGGCCGTCCACGCGCGGTCGGTGCGGTAGTGCCCCGCCAGCAGCGCCAGCCGGATCGCGGCGGGATCCACCCGCTCGGCACGCAGCTTGGAGACGAACACGAGGTTGCCACGCGACTTCGACATCTTCGCGCCGTCGAGGCCGATCATCCCCGTGTGCGTGTAGTGCCGGGCGAACGGGTGCACCCCGGTGAAGGCCTCGGCGTGCGCCGCACCGCACTCGTGGTGCGGGAAGATCAGATCCGAGCCGCCTCCGTTGAGGTCGATCTGGGTGCCGAGGCGGTTGAGCGCGATCGCGGCGCACTCGACGTGCCAGCCCGGCCGCCCGGGCCCATGTCCGAGTCCCAGGACGGCTCTCCCGGGCGCGCCATCCGCCACAGCAGGGCGTCGGTGGGATGCCGCTTGCCGGGCCGGTCGGGGTCGCCGCCACGTTCCCGGGACAGCGTGACCATCGTCTCCTCGTCGTAGTTCGACTCGTAGCCGAAGTGCCCGGTGGCGGAGCTGTCGAAGTAGACGTCGGGGTACTCCGGGTCCTCCACCCGGTAGGCGGCACCGGATGCCAGCAGCTTGCCGACCAGCTCCGAGATCTCACCCATCGCCTCGACGGCACCGATGTAGTGCCGCGGCGGGATGACCCGCAGCGCCTCCATGTCCTCGCGGAACAGGGCCGTCTCGCGCATGCCGAGGACCACCCAGTCGTCCTGGTCGCGCGCCGCCCGCTCGAGGAGCGGGTCGTCGATGTCGGTGACGTTCTGCACGTAGTGCACGTCGTGTCCGAGGTCGCGCCACAGCCGGTTGACCAGGTCGAACGCCAGGTAGGTCGCGGCGTGCCCGAGGTGGGTGGCGTCGTAGGGGGTGATCCCGCAGACGTACATGAGCGCCTCACGGCCCGGTGCCGTGGGCCGGATGCGGCCGGTGGCGGTGTCGTGGAGGCGGAGCGGCGGACCACCGCCGGCGAGCCGAGGGACGTCGACCGGAGCCCAGGGTTGCATATCCGACAACTTTACCCGGCAGTTCGTCCGCGGCCGACCTACCTCACCACCACTCGGGCGGCAGCCGGGCCTCGATGTCGCGGGCGTGCCGTCGCGCGCAGGCCGGGCACAGCAGGCTGACGCGCCCGTCGGGCTCGCGCTCGCTCGCCCACGCCAGCACGTCGGGACCGGAGGGGTCCCGCGTGGTCCCGCACCGGCTGCAGGCGGCGTCCGCCCAGGTAGCGGCCATCGGCTCAGTATGTGCCACGCCGCTCGGTGTCAGACCGCTCAGGGTCGCCCGCGCGACAGGGCCCCCGGCCACCACACCGCACGGCCGATGTCGATCGTCAGCGCGGGGACCAGCAGCGACCGCACGATCAACGTGTCCAGCAGCACGCCGAACGCCACGAGGAACGCGATCTGGGCCAGGAACAGCAACGGGAGGACGGCCAGCGCGGCGAAGGTGGCGGCGAGCACGACCCCCGCCGACGTGATCACCCCGCCGGTGACGGCGAGCGCGCGCAGCGTGCCCTCCCGGGTACCGACCCGCGCCGCCTCCTCCCGGACCCGGCTCATCAGGAAGATGTTGTAGTCCACGCCGAGCGCCACCAGGAAGACGAACGCGAACAGCGGGACGCTCGGGTCGGCGCCCGGGAAGTCGAGCAGGTCGTTGAACACCACGGCGGCCACACCGAGGGTCGCCGCGAACGACAGCACGACCGTCGCGATGAGCAGCAGCGGCGCCACCAGCGCCCGGAGCAGCAGCGCGAGGATCAGGAAGATCACCAGCAGCACGGTCGGGATGATCACGCGCAGGTCGGCCCGCGCGGTGTCCTGCGTGTCGAGCTGGATCGCGGTCTGGCCGCCGACCAGTGCGTCCGCGCCGGGCACCGCGTGCACCGCCGTGCGGAGGCGCTCGACCGTCGCGACCGCGGCCTCGCTGTCGGCGGCGTCCCCGAGCACCGCGGCGAGCTCCACCCTGCCGTCGACCGGCTCCGGTGCCGACGGCGCCCGCGCGACCGACGCGACGCCCTCGACGCCCGCCGCGACCCCGATCACCTCCCGCTCGGTGCCCGCGGCCGTGATGATCACGGCAGGCGACCCGGTGCCGGCCGGGAAGTGGCGCCCGAGCGCGTCCTGTCCCTGCACCGAGTCGATGCCCGACTTGTCGATGAACAGGTCCGACTGCGCCACGCCGTCCGCCTTCAGCTGCGGCACGAGCGCGACCCCTCCGAGCAGCACGATCGCCGTGATCGCCCACGTCAGCCGCGGCCAAGTGCCGACGATGCGGGCGACGCCTGCCCACAGCCCGCGCTGCTCGGTCCCGACGGACCCGACCGCGGGCCGGAACGGCCAGAACGCCGCGCGCCCGAGCAGCACGAGCGCGGCCGGCAGGAAGCTCAGGGCTGCGACCAGGGACGTCGCGATGCCGATGGCGGCGATCGGACCGAGGCCCCGGTTGGAGTTCAGCCCGGACAGCAGCAGGCACAGCAGGCCGAGCACGACCGTGCCCGCCGAGGCGGCGATCGGCGCCACCGACGCGCGGTAGGCGGTGCGCATCGCGTACCACCGGGACGGCTCGCGGCGCAGCTCCTCCCGGAAGCGGGACACGAGCAGCAGGCTGTAGTCGGTGGCCGCGCCGAACACGAGGATGAACAGGATGCCCTGGCTCTGGCCGTTGAGGGTGAGCACGTCGTTGTCCGCGAGGTGGTAGATCGCCAGCACCGCAGCCGAGAGCGCCAGGCCCGCCGTGGCCAGCACGATCAGCGGCAGCAGCGGGCTGCGGTAGACGACCAGCAGGATCAGCGCCACCACGGCGGCGGCCACGCCGATCAGGATCCCGTCGATGCCGCCGAACGCGCCGGCGAAGTCGCCGATGAGCCCGGCCGGACCGGTGACGTGCGCGGCGAGGCCGGGAGGCAGGTCGGTCGTGATGGCGGCGCGGAGGTCGGCGACGGTCTCCACGACCTGGTTGCCGAGGTTGCCCGGCAGCGGGACGAGGATCTGGACCGCGGCGCCGTCGGGTGCCGGGATGGGCGGCGACACCGGGGGCTGGACCCCGGGAACGCCGGTGAGGGCGGCCGCACGCTGGGCGATCGCCGTGCGGTCCGCCGCGGTGAGGCCGCCGGGGCGCTCGAAGACCACCAGCGCAGGCAGCGTCGGGTCGACGGCGAACGCGCGCTGGGCGTCGATCACCCGCGTGGCCTCGGCGTCGGCCGGGAGGAACGAGGCGTTGTCGTTGCGCTGCACCTCGGCCAGACGCCCCTGGTAGGGCCCGCCGACCGCCCCGAGCGCCAGCCACCCGAGCAGCAACAGGGCGGGCAGCACCCAACGGAAGCGACGGCGGGGCCGCCCGACGGTCGGCAGCGGCGGGTAGCCGTCGGTCGCGGGCGGGGTGCCGGGGTGCAGGCTCACCCGGCAATCATCTCGATGGTCGCGAGATCCCGCGCGTCGCCCCCGCGCCTCGGGGTACCGGGGATGTCAGGAAAGCCACGTTCAGGTCACCAGGTGTCAGGAAAGTGGCTTTCCTGACACGGGGGGCGGGGCCGGCCGCGAGCGGGCGCGGGGCGGGGCGGGCTACTTGCGGGTGCGGAGGTAGTCCGCCACCACCTCGGCGCCCAGCCCGTCCAGCGTGGGCGCGACGACCCGGCCCCCGCAGCGGCGGGCCACGCCGTCGACGAACGCGGCCAGCCGCGGGTCGTCGCCGAGCATGAAGAACGTGAACGACGCGCGCATCCCGGTGAGCCGGTCGACCTCGCCCACCGTGGCGCGCAGGGTCTGCGCGCGACGGCGGGTAGTCGAACAGGGCGTGCCCGTCCGGCTCCAGGTGCGCGGTCGGCTCGCCGTCGGTCACCACGAGGACCACCGGCTGGGCGTCGGGGTTGCGGCGGAGGTGCTGCCCGGCCAGCAGGAGCGCGTGGTGCAGGTTGGTGCCCTGCTCCCACGCCCCGTCGAGACCCACCAGCTCCCCCAGCTCGACGCCGCGGGCGTGGCGCCCGAACGTGATCAGCTTCAGGTCGTCGCCGCGGAACCGCGTGGAGATCAGCTGGTGCAGCGCCAGCGCGGTGCGCTTCATCGGCACCCAGCGCCCGTCCTGCACCATCGACCAGGACGTGTCGACGCACAGCGCCACGGCGGCCCGGCTGCGCTGCTCGGTCTCGACGATCTCCACGTCGGTGACGTCGAGACGCCGGGAGTCGCCGCCCGCGCGGCGCAGCAGCGGCGTTGGTGAGCGTGCGCGGGACGTCCCACGACTCGGTGTCGCCGAACGCCCACGGCCTGCTCGCGCCGGTCGGCTCGCCCGCGGCCCCGGACCGCCGGGTGTCGCGTTCCCCGCGCCGGGACTCCGATGCGGTCGACGACGTCACGCAACGCCGACTCCCCCAGCCGCCGCAGCGCCTTCGGCGAGAGCTGCAGCGACCCGTCGGCCGCCCGCTCGAACAGGCCCTGGCGCTCCAGCTCGCGCTGCAGCTCGGCCAGCGCGCGTGCGTCGACGCGGGCCTGGTCGCCCAGGTGCTCGCCCAGCGCGTCGAGGTCGATGTCCTCCATGCGCGCGCCCGGGTAGCTCTGGGAGAGCTGTTCGGCCAGCGCGTCGAGCTGCCCGAGCTCCTCCATCGCGCGGGTGGCCTCGCCCATGCCCATCGGGTTGTCACCGCGGAACCGGCCCTGCCCGTCCCAGTCCTCGCCGGGCCGCAGGCCCTGCAGCTGGGCGTCGAGCTCGGACAGCGCCTGGGCGAGCCGGGGATCGCCGAACGCCTGCTGGGACAGCTCCATCAGCTCGGCGCGCTGCTCGGCGCTCATCGAGTTGAGCATGCGCTGCGCCGCCGCCGCTCGCTGCGCGAGCAGGTCGATCAGCTCCTCGGTGTTCTGCGGGTTCTCCGGGAAGAACTCGCCGTGCTGCTGCATGAACTCGGCGAACTGCTGCTGCGTGTCCTGCCCGGCGGCGTGGTTCGCGAGCAGCCGGTTGAGGTCGTCGAGCATCTCGCGGACGCGCTCGACGTCCTCGGGCGTGGCGTTCTCCATGGCCTGCTTCATGCCGGCGAAGCGCTGGTCGAGCATCTCGCGGCCGAGCAGGTCGCGGATCTCCTCGTACGCCTCCCGCGCGTCGCGAGCTCTGCCAGTCGTACGAGTCGAGCTCGCGCACCGCACCGCCGGTGTCGGACGGCAGCGCGTCGAGCGTCATCTCGCGGAACCGTGCGTCGTCGGTGTCGCGGCGGCCCAGGGTGTCGCGCTCGGCGTCGAGCGCGCGCCGGAGCAGCTCCCGGACCTCCTGCAAGGTGCCGTCGAGCCGGTTCTCCCGCTGCAGCCTGCTTCGCCGCTGCCACACCTCTCGGGTCAGCTCGTCGAGCCCGCGCCGGTTCTCCGTCCCCCGCCGCATCAGCTCCTGCAGCGCGGTGCGCGGCGAGCGCGCCCTCCATGACGTCGCGCCCGATCTCGTCCATCGCCGCGCGCAGGTCGAACGGCGGGGCGAGCGGGTCGGGCCCGTCGAGGTGTAGGGACCCGTAGGCGTAGCGGCGGGAGCGTGCTAGCCATAGCTCACCGTGTCGCCGTCGTCGGTCTCGTCCTTGGCCAGCCGCCGGGTGAGGAACAGCAGCTCCAGGGCCAGCTCGGCCGCCGAGGCCATCGGCCCCGGGTCCTCGGTGCCGGTGGCGTCGAGCCGCTTCGCGACCTCGGTGAGCGCGTCGACGTTCGGCAGCGCCGCGACCACCTCGACGGCGGGCACCCGCTCCCCCGTCCGCACCGGGGACCCGGAGACGGCCTCGGCCAGCGGGTTGAGGTCGATGCCGCGCAGGCGGCGCGCGGGCGGTGTCGGCGGTGGCGCGACGCAGCAGGTGTTCGAGGTGCTCGCTCTCGCGGCCCTCCTCGCCGGAGGCGAACTCCAGCTTCCCGCGCAGGACGGCGGGCACCGACTCCAGATCGACCGGGCGGGCCGTCGGGCGGTCCTCCCCGGTGAGCGCGGCGCGGCGCACGGCCGCGGCGGCGACGGTCTCCGCGGCCGCCACGGCGAACCGTGCCGACACCCCGCTGCCCTGGTCGACTGCGCTGGACTCGCGCAGCGACCGCGTGAACCGGGCGATGATCTCGACCAGGTGCCGCGGCACGTCGGCCCCGATGCCCGCCAGCCCCGCCTCCTGCCCCACGAGCGCGATCTCGTCGGCGAGCTCGAGCGGGTAGTGGGTGCGCACCTCGGCGCCGAAGCGGTCCTTGAGCGGGGTGATGATCCGCCCGCGGTTGGTGTAGTCCTCGGGGTTGGCGCTGGCGACCAGCAGCACGTCCAACGGCAGCCGCAGCGTGTAGCCGCGCACCTGGATGTCGCGCTCCTCCATCACGTTGAGCAACGACACCTGGATGCGCTCGGCGAGGTCGGGCAGCTCGTTGATCGCGACGATGCCGCGGTGCGCGCGCGGGACCAGCCCGTAGTGGATGGTCTCCGGGTCGCCGAGGCTGCGGCCCTCCGCGACCTTCACCGGGTCGACGTCGCCGATCAGGTCGGCCACCGCGGTGTCGGGCGTCGCGAGCTTCTCCGTGTAGCGCTCGTCGCGGTGCCGCCACGCGACGGGCAGGTCGTCGCCGAGCTCGGCGGCGCGCCTGCGGGCGGCCGGGGTGATCGGCGTCGTAGGGGTGCTCGCCGATCTCCGAGCCGTCGATGACGGGGGTCCACTCGTCGAGCAGGTTGGTCAGCGACCGCAGCAGGCGGGTCTTGCCCTGGCCGCGCTCGCCGAGCAGCACGACGTCGTGGCCGGCGAGCAGGGCGCGTTCGAGCTGCGGCAGCACCGTGGAGGAGAACCCGACGATGCCGGGCCAGGGATCGCGACCCTCGCGGAGGGCGGCGAGCAGGTTGTCGCGGATCTCGATCTTGACGCCGCGGAGTCGGTGGCCCGACGCGCGCAGGGCGCCGAGCGTGCGGGGACGGTCCTGGGGAGGTGTGACTGGCACGGGACTCACGCTACGCCCGGGCGCGGCGGCAGGCGCGCCATCGAGCTCCTTGACCTCGACCCGACTTCAGCTCTTAACGTCGTCGTCGCAGGTCGACGACTGGAGGTGACGGTGCACGCGATCCGGCAGTACGAGTTCGGTCCGGCGGAGAAGCTGCGGTACGAGGAGGTGCCAGACCCGGAACCGGGGCGCGGCCAGGTGCGGATCGCCGTCGAGGCGGCCGGGGTCCACCTGATCGACACGGTGATCCGCGCGGGCGAGCGGGGTGGCCCGTTCACCCTCCCGGCGCTGCCCATGACCCCGGGGCGCGAGGTGGCCGGCACCGTGGACGCGCTCGGCCCCGGCACGGCACCCGAATGGGCCGGGCGGCGCGTGGTGGCGCACCTCGGCCAGGCGAACGGCGGCTACGCGGGGATGGCGGTCGCGGCGGCGGAGGCACTGCACGAGATCCCCGGCGGGCTGTCCGCACCGGTGGCCGTCACGATGATCGGCACCGGTCGGACGGCCGTCGGCGTGCTCGACACCGCCGCCCTCACCGCCGACGACGTCGTGCTCGTCACGTCTGCCGCGGGCGGCATGGGCTCGCTGCTCGTCCAGGCGGCGCTGGCCGCTGGCGCCACGGCGGTCGGGCTCGCGGGCGGCCCGCGGAAGGTGGACGTCGTGCGCGGGCTCGGGGCGGACGTCGCGGTGGACTACCGCGATCCGGGGTGGCCGGACGCCGTGCGCTCCGAGCTCGCCGGTGCCGGCCCGACCGTGGCGCTGGACGGGGTCGGGGGGACGTGGGCCGCGGTGCCCTCGAACTGCTCGACCCCGGAGGGCGGCTGGTGATGTTCGGGTGGGCCTCGGGTTCGGTCACCGCGTTCGACAGCTCCGATGTCGTGGGCCGGGGGCTGACCGTGTCGTGGGCGATCGGACCCCGGCTGATGCGCAGGCCGGGCGGCCTGCGACCGATGGAGAGCCGGGCCCTCGCCGCGGCCGCCGCAGGGACCCTCGTCCCCCTCGTCGGCACACCGTTCACACTGGCCGACGCCGCCGCCGCACACACGGCGCTGGAGCGGCGCGAGACGGTGGGGAAGGTCGTGCTGACGCCCTGAGCTCCGCCGCCGCCGAACAGCTGCTCCGCGAGCGGCACCGTCGATCAGTAGGTTCGTCGAGGGTGCCGTCCGCGCCACCGGTCAGGGAACGAGCACCGCGGCGATCGGGACGAGGGCAAGGACCAGTGCGGCCACGCGCACCAGCACCCGCAGCGCGACCGGCAACGGGGGCGGCGGCAGGGCGATCCGGGCCATCCGGTGGTCCAGGGCGGTGGTGAACGAGCTGAGGGCGGCCGCGGGCACCGATCCCCCGACCGTCCGGAGCGCCCCGGCGAGGTCCCCCGGCGCGGTGTCGGCCGCGGCCACGTCGTCGGCGCGCATCTCGATCAGCGCCGCGACGGCGGGCTGAGCGCAGACCATCCCTCTGACGAACGGGGCGGTGGCGCCCCACGCGACGAACGGCAACACCACCAGGTCGTGCCGCTCGCGCAGGTGTGCGCGCTCGTGTGCCAGCACCGCGCGCACACCCGCCGGTTCCAGCGCGTCGAGCACCCCGGCCGAGAGAACCACCTGCGAGTGCCTGCCCGGCAGGCAGTAGGCCACCGGGAGTGGATGGTCGAGCACCCGCGCGGCCGGGACGGCGGGCCACGGGGTGCCCAGGAGGTCGAGCAGCTCACGGTGCCGCCTGCGCGCCCGCAGCGTCCGCGCCGTGGTGGTCGCGAGGACGCCCAGCAGGCGCAGTGCGAGTGCGACGGTGACGAGCAGCGCCACGACGTGGGTGACGTCCAGGGAGTCGGCGGAACCCCGCCCGACCACCGCGTCGACCATGCCGGGGAGTGCCTCGGGCAGCGAGCGGCCGAACGGCGCGAGGCCGTACATCACGCCGGCCCCGAGGAGTGTCACTCCCCCGGCCAGGCCCACCGCCTGCCACGCCAGCAGGGCACCGACGGGGTCACGCTCGGGCCACCGAGCGGCCGCGAGCGTGCGGCTCACCGGTTCGGCCAGCAGCAAGCCGAGGACCAGCAGAGCGACGGCGGTCAGCTCCATCGCGGGCGGCTCAGCTCAGCAGGTCGCGTAGCGCCGCACGCTCGTGCGCCGGCATCGAGCCGAAGAAACGGGCGAGCACGGCGCCGCGGTCGGGCGCGGCGTCGAGGGCGTCGCGCATCAGCTCGGCCACGTGGTCCTCGCGGCTGGCCACGGACCGGTAGCGGTGCGCACGGCCGTCGCGTTCCCGGGTGACGAGACCCTTGCGCTCCAGCCTTCCCAGCACGGTGAGCACCGTGGTGGTGGCGAGGTCCCTGGTGCCGAGCGCGTCCTGGACGTCACGCGCGGTGAGTGGCCGGTCCGCCGCCCAGAGGATCTCCATCACGGCGCGTTCCAGCTCACCCAGCGTTGGCACGTCGCTATTCTACCTCCCGTAGAAGGCTCGGCGGCAGATGCGAGTGACGTTCAGCGGATCTGCACCTCGTCGCCGATCTGGAGGAAGTCGAACCAGGCGATCGCGTCGGCGTGGGTGAGCTTGACGCATCCGGCCGAGTTGGTGTCCTGCCGGCCCTCGTGGAACGCGATGCCGCCGTCCGCGAAGAACACCGAGTACGGCATCGGGGTGAGGAACTCACGGCTGGTGTAGTTCTGGGCCTTCAGCTGAACCTGGAACGTGCCCCTGGGCGTCGGGTCGGCCGTGTCGCCCGTCGACACCGCCACCGGACCGCGGACGATCTTGCCGTTCTCGATGAGCCACGACGTGCCGGCAGCCAGGTCGACGCACGCGCGGGCCGAGACGGTGCACGGGGTGCCCGCGACGGGCTCCGTGCTCGGCGCGTCGACCCGGACCGGCTGCGCGACGGGCGGCGCCGACCGGGTGGGCGTGGCGGTCGCCCGCGGCGCTCGTCTGTGGGCTGCGGAGCGGCTGTGGGCTGCGGGGCCGGGCGGGCGCCGGCGCGGGTCGGCGGTGCGGAGGAGGGCGCGGCGGTGGGTGGCGGCCGGGGCTGCGGGTGGTGCGACCGCGGCGCCCGGCCGCGGCAGTTCGCGCATCGGCGACATCAGCGGCGCGGCGAGCTCGTCGCCCTGCCCGACGGCCGTGCCGAGCTTGACCAGCACTCCGACACCCACCGCCGCGAGCACGGCGATCAGGACGGCGGCGACTGCCAACCAGCTGCCGAACCGCCACCTGCGCACACCCATGCATCGTTCCTCTCGAGACCCCCGACTCGATCAACGACGCGTAGCCTTACAGGTGACGGGACGTGACGTCAGTTACCCGCGAACGTCGGCGACCGGCGCTCCTGCCGGGCCCGCCTGCCCTCCTCCAGGTCGGCGCTGTCCCAGCAGGCCTCGAACGCGGCGAGCAGGGCCGGGTCGTCGTCGGCGGGATCGGTGCGGTCGAGCGCCAGCTTGTTGTAGGCGAGCGTGAGCGGGGCGAGGGTCGCGATCTCCGCGGCGAGGGCGAGTGCGTCCTCGCGGGTACCGATCCGGTCGACGAGCCCGCGGGCGTGGGCCAGCTCCGCGCCGATCTCCGCGCAGGCCAGCAGGAGCGCACGCGCCGTGCCTCCCCCGGCGACCTGGGCCAGCCTGCGCACCGTCCACGGATCCACGGCGAGGCCGATCCGGGCCGTCGGCACGGCGAAGACCGCCTCCGGGACGGCGACCCGCAGGTCGCACGCGACGGCGAGCTGGGTACCCGCACCGATCGCGGGGCCGTTGACCGCGGCGACGACGGGCACCGGCGCGTCGGTCACGGCGTGCAGCGCGGCGTACAGGGCGTCGCGGAAGCCGTCGGTGTAGACCTCGTCGAAGTCGGCACCCGAGCAGAAGCTGGTGCCCGACCCCGTGACGACGATCGCGCGCGCCCCGCCGTCCAGCAGCCCGCCGACCCCCTCGACGAGCATGCGGCACTGCTCGACGTCGAGGGCGTTGCGCCGGTCGGGGCGGTCCAGCTCGAGGAGCCCGACGTCGCCGCTGGCAGAGACGTTGATCACCCGCCCAAGGCTACGGGAGGGCGTCGAACCCCGCGGCATCGCGCGGGCCCGATGCCGTTCCCCGCGCCCCGAAACGGCATCGCGCGGGCTCGATGCCGGCTCCGGACCTAGGCTCGAGCCGTGATCGGGACGAATGCGCGTGCCGCGCCGCTGCGGATGCGGCCCCGGGTGCTGGTCGCCGCGGACCCTCGGCTGCCGCGGTCGGCCCCGGCCGGCACCGAGGCCGTGGTGGTCGGCGCCGGGGTGGCGGGGATCAGCGCCGCGGTGGTCCTGGCCGAGCGGGGCGTCGCCGTGACGGTGCTGGAGGCCGCGCCGACCCTCGGCGGGAGGCTGGGCGCGTGGCCGCACACCCTGCCCGACGGCACCGAGCAGGTCGTCGAGCACGGCTTCCACGCCTTCTTCCGGCACTACTACACGTGGCGGGCGGTGCTGCGCCGGATCGACCCCGGGCTCGCGTTCCTGCGCCCGGTCGGCGGCTACCCGGTGATCTCCCGCCGCTGGCCGCCCGAGGACCTCACCGGACTCCCCACGGCGCCGCCGCTCAACCTGCTGGCGCTGTTCGCGCGCTCACCCAGCCTCGGGCTGGGCGACCTGATCGGCTCCGACCAGGCGCTCGGCCGCGGAGCTGCTCGCCTACGACCGGGACCGGACCACCGCCGCGTTCGACGACGTCCCGGCGGCGGACTTCCTCGCGGGCCTCGGCATGTCCGACCGCGCGCAGGCGATGCTCTTCGAGGCGTTCGCCCGGTCGTTCTTCTGCAACCAGGCCGGGCTCTCCGCGGGCGAGCTGATCGCGATGTTCCACTACTACTTCCTCGGCAACCCCGAGGGCATCGGCTTCGACGCCCCGGACACCGACTACCTCACGTGCATCTGGGAGCCCCTCGCCGCCTACCTCGACAAGCACGGCGCTGCGGTCCGCACCGGCACGGCGGCGACCGCGCTGCACCCCGCCGACGGGCACCGCTGGACGCGTCGAGCTCGCCGATGGTGCGGCGGTGCGGACCAGCCACCTCGTGCTGGCCACCGAGCCGGGCGCGCTGCAGGCGCTGCTGGCCGCCTCACCGGCCGCCGCCGCGACCGCCCCGCGGCTGGCCGCCAAGGCCGCGGCGCTCGCCGTCGCCCCGCCGTTCGCGGTGAGCAGGCTGTGGCTCGACCGCGACGTCGCGCCCGACCGCTCGACGTTCAACGCCGTCAGCCGGGAGCCGACGCTGGACTCGATCACGGTGTACTCGCGGCTGGAGCGCCCGTCGGCGGACTGGGCGGCCCGCACCGGCGGCTCGGTGGTGGAGCTGCACTCGTACTCGTGCACCGCACCGGACGCCGCCACCGCCACCGCCCGGATGCGCGCCGAGCTCGCCGCCCTCTGGCCCGAGACCGCCGGGGCACGCGTGGTCCACCTGCAGGAGCGGCTGGAGGCCACCGCCCCGGCGTTCCCGCCCGGCGCGGCGGGTACCCGGCCCGGGGTGCGCGGCGACGCCCGCGGCGTGCGGGTGGCGGGCGACTACGTGGAGCTGCCGTTCCTCTCCGGCCTGATGGAGCGCGCGTCGATGTCCGGGGTGCTGGCCGCGAACGACGTGCTCGCCGAGGTCGGCGCCGGCCCGGAGGAGATCCTCGGCGTGCCGCAGCGCGGGCTGCTGGCGGGCCTGCTGCCCGGCTCGAACCAGCCCGGTTCCGGACAGTCCGGTTCCGGACGGTCCGGTTCCCGGCAGCCCGGTTCCCGACGGTCCCGTTCGGCGCAGTAGGTCAGCGGGCGTCGAGCGTCCGTACGACGGCCTGTGCCGTGGCCGTCATGCCCAGCGCGTTGGGGTGCACCGGCGCAGCGGGCGACGTCGGGACGAGCCCCTCGACCCACTTCACGCCAGGGAGCTGGCACATGTCGTGCCCGATGCTCGGGCGGTAGGTGTCGACGTGGTCGACCCCGGCCGCGCGCGCCTGCCGGACGAGCATCGCGTCCAGCCGGAGCTGCGTCTCGCGCAGGTAGGCGACGTCACCGGGGCTGAAGGGCACCGCCGGGAAGCAGCCGGGCCCCGTGTCGGGCAGCAACGCGGGGTACCCGACGAGCAGCACCCGCGCGGTGGGCGAGCGGCGGGCGATCCCGGCGAGGGCGGCGGCGACGGCGGGAGCGGTGTCGGCGATCCGCGCCGCCAGCCGGTCCGTGCCACCCGCGGTGTAGAAGTCCCGGCACGCCGCACCGGCGGGTTCGCGCGGCGAGCGCGCCGCGCACTCCTGCACGATCTCGCCGAACCCGAGGTCGTTGCCGCCGATGCCCAGCGTGACGAGCCTCGTGTCCGGGGTGAGGGCGTCGAGCTGGGGCGGGTTGACCCCGGCGCGGGTGGTCTGCGGGGCGGTCAGGTCGCGGGTGGTGGCCCCGCTGCAGCTCACGTCCCGGAACTCGACGGCGACCGACGGTGGCCGCGACCAGCGCGGGGTAGTTCCGGTTCGAGCGTGCGCACCCGGGCGGCAGTGCCGGTCTGCGGCGGGATCAGCGGGCCGGCGGTGTAGGAGTCGCCGAGTGCGACGTAGCTCGGGACGGGCGGCGTGCCCGCGACCGGCCTCGCCACGGCCGGGACGGCCGCCGCGAGCGAGACGGCGGCAGCCAGCGCGGCCACGAACGCCCAGCGGGAGCCGATCACGGGCGCCACCCACCGGACCGCAGGGCCAGCGGGGCGACCGTGCGCGAGCGCAGCGCCGCCGCGTCGATCGACACCGGCGCGGGGTGCCAGGTGTCGAGCCGGCCCACCATCTCGGCGACCGGGTCCGGTCCGGCGGAGCACCGCCCGGTGAGGAAGGACCACTCGTGCTCGTCACTGCCGTAGTAGCCGACCTGGGCGAACACCGCGTGGAACCGCTCCCACGCCGCCCGCAGCGTGTCGTCGCGCCAGAGTGCCGCGCTCCCGGCCTGGGAGACGACCACGCCGCCCGCGGCGAGCAGCCCGGCGCACCGGGTCAGGAAATCCGTGGTGTAGAGCCGGTTGAGCTGGGCGTCCGGCTCGTCCGGGCGCTCGTCGGGGAGGTCGACGACGATCACGTCGTAGCGCTCGCGACACCGCTGCACGTACGCCGCGCCGTCGTCGTAGTGCATGCGCACGGGGCCGTCGTGCCGCTCGGCGGCCGCGAGCTCGGCAGGCGTGTAGCCGTAGGGCAGGTGCTCGGCGCAGGCCCGCACGCACTCGCGGTCGACGTCGACGTGGTCCACCGTCCGCGCACCCGCCGCCACCGCCAGCCCGCTGACGACGCCCTCGCTCGACCCGATCACCAGCACCCGCTCGTGGCGGGCGGCGAGCAGCGCGGCCGGCACGTACAGCGCCTCGTGGTAGACGAGCTGGGTGGCCTCGGCGCTCTGCCGCTCGTCGTCGCAGAAGAGCGTGACCCCGTGCGCCGTGTCCGCGATCAGCACCCGCTGGAACGGGGTTCGCCCACGGTGGTGCACCGCCCCCAGCTCCCAGCGCCGCGTGAGACCGGACGCGATCGGCTCGACGACCGCCCGCGGTTCGCTCCCGCGCTCGACCACCTCGCACCGCACGCCGGCGGCGCCCAGCGCGGCGGCGAGCCCCGTGACCGCGCGCTCCGGGTCGGCGGCCTCCCCGCAGGTGAACACGTCCACGTGCGCACGACCGTGTTCGGGCCAGGTGTGCACCGAGGCGTGCGACTCCGCGAGCAGGGCCAGCACGGTGACACCCTGCGGGCTGAACTGCTCGGCGACGACCTGCAGGACCCGCGCACCGGCCGCGACCAGCGCGTCGTGCAGGGCGGCCCGCAGGGCGGGCGCGTCGTCGAGCACGGCGGCGTCGACACCCTCGAGCTCGGCCAGGACGTGACGGCCATGGGGCGACGAGTCGGACACCCGGCCACGGTAGCCGGGGCCGGTCGTGGATCCCGTGGCGGTGATCACGGTACGACACGGACGGTGAGCGGACCGAACCCGTTGAAGCCCACCGAGGCGTAGGACGCGGTGTACGCCCCGGCGCCCAGCAGGTCGACCGCGTCGCCTGCGCGCAGCGACAGCGGCAGCGCGCACGGGGTGCGCCGGTAGAGCACGTCGTCGCCGTCGCAGGTCGGGCCGGCCAGCACGACCGGCCCGGTCGGACCGTCGCGGCCGGGTACGCGCACCGGGTACCCGATGGCCTCGTTCTCCGTCTCGGCGAGGCCGGAGTAGCGGCCCACGTCGAGGTAGACCCAGCGCCGGTGGTCGACGCCCGGCCGCCGCGACACCCGCAGCACGCGCGCCCGCAGCACGCCCGGCCTCCGCCACGAGCGCCCGTCCGGGCTCCAGCCGCAGCCGCGCGCCGTCCACGATGCCGGCCGCGGTCGCGTCGTCGACGCCGGACCGGATCGCGCGCGGCGAACTCGGCGGCCGCGGGCACCGGATCGCGGTAGGCCACGGGAAGCCCGCCGCCCACGTCGAGCACCGGAAGGCGCAGCCCGGCCGCGCCCGCCACCCGCAACGCCGCCCCGACGGCGTCCCGGTAGGCGGCGGGCCGCACCTGCTGGGAGCCGACGCCGAACGTCACGCCCTCGGCGTCCAGCCCGGCCGCGGCGACGCCGCGCAGCAGGCGCACCGCCTCCGCAGGCGCGGCCCCGAACTTGCCGAAGCCGGGCGTCGCCGACCCGGAGTCGGGCACCAGCACGCGGACCAGCACACCCGACCCGGGGGCGTGCGCGGCCAGGTCGGCGAGGTCCTCGGCGCTGTCGGTGACGAACCGCCGCACCCCGGCGGCGTACGCCGCGGCCAGGTCGGCGGGCCGAGCGCAGGGGGTTCCCGAACGACAGCGCACGCGGCGACGCCCCGGCCGCGAGGCACTGCCGGACCTCCGCGAGGCCCGCGACGTCGAACCCGCTCCCGGCGGTGGCGAGGGCGCGCAGGACACCGGGCTCCGGGCACGCCTTGACGGCGAACTGCACCTCGGCACCGGGAAAGGCGCTCGTCAGGTCCGCGTACCGCTCGGCGACGGCCACGGCGCCGACCACGAGGAACGGGGTGGGCAGCGCCGCGCCCGGACCGGCGAGGAACTCCTCCACGGCGCCCGGCACGATCACGGCGCCCACCGTACGTTCGCCGGGGCCGAACGCGGGCCTGTCGTTCGTGCGCGGTGGCTCCTAGCGTCCCTGGACCATGCAACGGAGCACCGATCGCGTCCTCACGACCCACGTCGGCAGCCTCGCCCGCCCGCACGACCTGCTCCAGGTCATGCGGGAGCGCGAGCACGGCCGGCCCTACGACGCCGACGGCTTCGCCAAGCTGCGTCACGACGGCGGTCGCCGAGGTGGTCGACGAGCAGGTCCGGGCCGGGATCGACGTGGTCACCGACGGCGAGCTGGGCAAGGTCAGCTTCCTGACCTACGTCAAGGACCGCCTCGGCGGGTTCGCGGCGGCGTCGGGCGAGCGGCTGATGCCGCCGTCGTGGCAGGTCGAGATCGACGCGTTCCCCGACTACTACGCCGGTTACCTCGGCAAGTACTCCGAGCAGGTCAGCCCGATGACCACCATGGTCTGCACCGGACCGGTGACCTACGAGGGGCACGGGCAGCTGCAGACCGACATCGCCAACCTGCGCGCCGCGCTGGCCGGGCACGACGTCGTCGAGGCGTTCCTGCCGTCGACGAGCCCCAGCGGGTTCGGCCGCAACGAGTACTACCCGCGCCACGGCGACTACCTCTCCGCCGTCGCCGAGGCGCTGCGCGAGGAGTACCTGGGCATCGTGGACGCCGGGTTCCTGCTCCAGGTCGACGACCCGTGGCTCATCGAGTACCTGTCGGAGAACCCGGCGACCACCCCCGAGCAGCGCCGGCGCGACGCCGAGCAGCACATCGAGATCCTCAACCACGCGCTGCGCGGCATCCCGGCCGAGAAGATCCGGCTGCACACCTGCTACGGGCTCAACCACGGCCCGCGCATCCACGACCTCGACTTCCGCGACATCGCCCCGCTGATGCTGCAGGATCAACGCGGGCGCGTACTCGTTCGAGGTGGCCAACCCCCGCCACCAGCACGAGTGGAAGATCTGGCGCGACATCCCGCTGCCCGACGGGAAGATCCTCATCCCGGGCCTGCTCGGCCACGCCAGCAACTACGTCGAGCACCCCGAGCTGATCGCGGACCACATCGAGCTGTACGCGGGGATCGTGGGCCGCGAGAACGTGATCGCCGGGGCGGACTGCGGCTTCTCCTCCCGAGCCACGTTCGCGCCCGAGGTGCACCCCACGGTGGTGTGGGAGAAGTTCCGGGCCCTGGCCGAGGGCGCGCGCCTCGCCTCGTCCCGCCTGTGGCGCTGACGCGCCCTGTGCGCGGAAACGAGGGCTGGGACACTCATTTCCGCGCACGACCACCGGAGGTGCCGACGTGAGGGAGCAACGGCGGGCCCGCGCCATCGCGATGACCCCCGACGAGATCGACGCGTTCCTCGCCGACCAGCGCACCTGCCGGGTCGCCACGGTCGGCGCGAACGGGCCGCACGCCACCCCGCTCTGGTACGCCTGGCACGGCGGCGTCGCTCTGGCTGACCTCGCTGTCCCGCAGCCAGCGCTGGACCGACCTGCGAGCGCGACCCGCGCATCGCCGTGGTCGTCGACGCCGGGCACGCTACGCCGAGCTGCGCGGCGTCGAGCTGCGCGGGCGGGTCGAGGTCGTCGGTGAGGTGCCGCGCACCGGCGAGCCCGTGCCGGAGCTCGACGGGCCGGAGCAGCTCTTCGCCGACCGGTACTCCGGCGGGACGTTCGGCCACGACGGCCGGCACGCCTGGCTGCGGCTGACCCCGGAGAAGATCACGAGCTGGGACTTCCGCAAGATCCCGCCCCGCGGTTGACGGCACTGCGGCGAGCCGAGATCCTACGGCGTGCCCGTCACGAGCGGCCAGAGCGCCTCGGCACCCCCGTCGAGCACGCGCGCCCCGACCTCCGCGTTCCACTGCGCCTCCGTCCCGTCCTCGTCGCGCCAGGCCCACAGCCGGGTGGTGAGCAGCCGCAGGTCGTGCTCGCGGGTGAAGCCGATCGCCCCGTGCACCTGGTGCGCGATCCGCGCCACGGCGCCGGCCGCCTCGCTCGTGCGGGCCTTGGCCGCCGCGACCGCGAACGACGCCGCCGCGGCGCGTGACGCCGTCGCGGTCGGCGGCTCGCGCGGCCGCCTCCGCCGCCGCCCCCGCCGCGGCGACCTCGGCCGCGGCCAGGGCGAGCTGCTGCTGCACGGCCTGGAACCGGCCGATCGGACGGCCGAACTGCACCCGCTCCCCCGCGTAGCGCGACGCTGCGCGCCAGCGCGCCGCGGGCGGCGCCGGCCAGCAGCTGCGCCCTGCCCAGCGCGGCGCGCAGCCGCAGCTCCTCGGCGGCACCGTCCGGGGCCGGGGCACCGACGGCGGCGACCCCGTCCACGGTCACGCCGTCACGGGGTTCCTCGGCCAGGTTGGTGCCGTCGGAGACCGTGACCGCCGCCGGGTCGAGCAGGACCACGTGATCGCCGGCGAGCACCACGATCCCGGCGACCGCGCGCGCCCACGGCACCCTGGTCAGCGCGCCGGACGCCACCCAGCCCGCGCCCGACCGGTCGAGCCGCAGGTCCGCGGCGACGGCGGTCAGCGGGCCGGGCGGGACCTCGACCCCCGCGGCGTGCAGCAGCCACCCGCCGAGCAGGTCGGTCTCGACGAGCGGCACCCGCGCGGCTGGGCGCCCGCCGCGGCGAGCACGACCGCCGAGTCGGCGAAGGACCCCGCGCTCCCGCCGGCGGCCTCGGGCAGGGTGAGCCGGGCCAGCCCGGTCTCCTCCAGCGTCGACCACAGGGCGGCGTCGAAACCGGTGCCCGCGCCCGCCGCGTCCGAGAAGATCGACTCCGCCAGTGCCGCGAGCTCGGCGTCGCTCATCCCCAGCTCCTCATCCCCGACGTCCTCATCGCAGCCCCATCCCGCGCGCGACGATCCCGCGCAGCACCTCGTTGGTCCCGCCGCGCAGGGTGAACCCCGGCGCGTGCAGGACCGCGTCGGCCAGCAGCCGGGCGTAACCGTGCTCGGCGCCCGGATCGGGCGGGATCGCGACCAGCAGGCGCGCGGCGTCGATGATCTCGCTCTCGTAGCGCGTGCCGAGGTCCTTGACCACGGCCGCGGCGATCTCCGGCGCCTCGCCCGACTCGAGCGACCCGGCCACCGCGAGCGACATCCGCCGCAGCGTCCACAGCCGGGTCACCAGCGCGCCGACGTCCCGGCGGGCGCAGGCGTCGGCACCCGCGACCGACAGCTCGCCGACCAGGGCCGTGAGCAGCGGGAACGTGGACAGGAACCGCTCCGGTCCGCTGCGCTCGAACGCCAGCTCGCTCGTGACCTGCTGCCACCCCGCTCCGATCTCGCCGAGCACCATCGCGTCGGGGACGAAGACGCCGTCGAACACCACCTCGTTGAAGTGGTGCGCGCCGGTGAGCAGCGGGATCGGCCGGATCTGCACGCCGGGGGAGTCGAGCTCGACGATGAACTGCGAGAGGCCGGCGTGGCGGTCCCGCTCGTCGCGCGGCGCCGAGCGGGCGAGGGCGAAGAACGCGTGGGCGTGGTGCGCCCCGGACGTCCAGACCTTCGTGCCGGTCAGCCGCCAGCCGCCGTCCACCCGCTCGGCCCGGGTCCGCACCGCGGCGAGGTCGGATCCCGGCGTCGGGCTCGCTCATCCCGATCCCGAAGTAGCACTCCCCCGCCGCGATGCGCGGAAGGAAGCGGCGGCGCTGCTCCTCGGTGCCGAACCGCATCAGGCTCGGCCCGATCTGCCGGTCGGCGACCCAGTGCGCGGCCACCGGCGCCCCGGCCGCGAGCAGCTCCTCGGTGACGACGTAGCGGTCCAGCGCCGAGCCGCCGTGGCCCCCGTACTCGACGGGGATCGTCATGCCCAGCCAGCCGCGGCGGCCGAGCTCCCTGGTGAAGCGCTCGTCCCACCCGGAGAGCCAGACGTCGGCGCGGGGCTGCCAGGCGTCCGCGGCCCGCTCCGCGGCCAGGAACTCCCGCACCTCGGCGCGCAGCGTCGCGGCCCGCCCGGGAAGGTCGACGGCGGGCGGCACGAGGCGGGGCAGGCGGGTGAGGGGGTCCGGCACGGGCTCATCCTGCGACATGCCGACGCGCCGGGCGAGTGCACGGGCCGCCACGCCGGTCGCCGGTACGGTCGGCGGTCACCGGCGAGTGTCAGGAGGCGTGCTCGATGGTGCCGCAGCCCAGGGTGTCGGTGTGCATCCCGGTCGGCACGGGCGCACGCCACCTCGCGGCGACCGTACGCAGCGTCCTCGACCAGACCCATCGCGACCTCGAGCTGGTCGTCGTCGGCGACGACGCCTGCCTCGCGGACACCGACCCGCGGCTACGGGTCGAGCCCCGCCCCGGGGACGGCAACGTGGCCGTCCGGGCGGGTCGCGCCCCGCTGGTCAAGCTGGTGCGGCCGGGAGACCTCCTGCACCCGCGCTGCCTCGAGTTCCAGGTGCCCGCGCTGGAGTCGGACCCGGGCCTGGCGCTGGTCGCCTCCCGGCGGCACCTGGTCGACGAGCAGAGCCGGGTGATCGTGCCCCGCCGCGGTCTGACCGGCCTGACCGGCGTGCGCTCCGGTGCGACGGTCGCCCGCCGCGTGGTGCGGACCGGCTCCAACCCGATCGGCGGACCGGCATGCGTGCTGTTCCGCCGGGAGCAGTTCGACGCCGCGGGCGGCTGGCGGGCGGACCGGACCGTCACGACCGACATCGACCTCTGGATGCGCCTGCTCCGCCACGGGGACCTCCTCGGGCTCCCCGCGTGCCTCGCCGCGTTCCGGATCGGCCGGAGCACCGTGGCCGCCCCCGGTGCGACCGCAGGGCACGCCGAGCAGGTGCTGCTCGCCACCGAGGTCGCCGCGGCCTTCGCGGTGCGTGGCCTCGACCGCACGGTGGGCCGGCTGCTCGCGCCGGCAGGCCGCCTCCGGCAGGGCGGGAGGAGCGCGCTCTCCCGGCTGTCCGCACGTCGCGCCGGACGCTGTGACATCGACCTGGCCGTTGCATCAGGTCCTTAATCGCACAAGCTTTGCGATTGCCGGTCATGCGCGTCTAGGCTGGCCCGGATCGCCCGGCCGGGTGGTCGGCCGGCAGCGACAGAGGTGGTTCGCATGGTCGTCGCGATGCACATGAGCGACGGGCTGGTCAACCTCCCGACGTCGGCGGTGTTCGTCGCCGTCGCGGTGATCGGGCTCGCCGTCTGCGTCAGCCGCGCACGCGCGGACCTCGACGACCGGACGGCCCCGATGGCCGGGCTGGTCACGGCGTTCGTGTTCGCCGTCCAGATGATCAACTTCCCGATCCTGCCCGGGGCCAGCGGGCACCTGCTCGGCGGGGCGCTCGTCGCCATCCTGGTCGGCCCGTGGGTCGGCGCCCTCTGCATCTCGATCGTGCTCGTGGTGCAGTCGCTGCTGTTCGCCGACGGCGGCCTGACCGCGCTGGGCACCAACATCACCAACATGGCGCTGATCGGCGTGTTCGTCGGCTACGGCGTCGCCGTGCGCCCTGCGCCGGTTCGCCCGCCGCAGCCGCGGCAGGCCTGATCGCCACCGCCTTCGTCGCCGCGCTGGTCAACACCGTCGTCGCGGCGCTCGGTTTCGTGCTCGAGTACGCGATCGGCGGCGCGGGCGGCGCCTCGCTGGGCACGGTCGTCACGCTGATGGTCGGCCTGCACGTGCTCATCGGGATCGGCGAGGGGATCATCACCGCGGCCACCGTCGGGGCCGTCGCCGCGGTGCGGCCCGACCTCGTCTACCTGCTCCGCGACCCGGACCGCAGCCTGGAGCTGCGCGCCGCGGCCAGCGGCGCCACCGGCGGGAGCGCGTCGTGAGCACGCCCGTCCGCACGGGCCGCACCGGCATCTACGTCGGGCTGCTCGTCGCCGCGCTGCTGGTCGCGGGCGGCCTGTCCTACTTCGCCAGCTCGGACCCCGACGGACTGGACAAGGCCACCCTGGAGGGCTGCCAGGTCGTCGAGACCGACGGCGGCGAGCAGCTCACCGGCACCTGCATCGCGCAGAACGCCGCGGACACGCCCACCGCCGGCAGCCCGCTCGCCGACTACTCGATCGTCGGCGGCGACGGCACCACCGGCCTCGCCGGGCGTGATCGGCGTCCTCGTCTGCCTGGCCGTCGGGGGCGGCCTGTTCTGGGTGCTGCGCCGCCGCGGGCCGACCTCGGGTCCCGGCTCCGGAAGCTGACCGGGTGGGCGCCGGGCACGCCCATCCGCTGTACCTGCCGGGCACCTCCCCGGTGCACCGGCTGCCGTCCGAGGTCAAGATCCTCGCGGCCTTCCTCGGCGTGGTGTGCGTGGTGGCCACGCCCAGGGAGGCCTTCGGCGTGTTCGGCGGGTACTTCCTCCTGCTGGCCGCGGTCTGGGTGATCGCCCGGATCCCACCCGGCTGGATGGCCTGCCGCGCGCTGATCGAGGCGCCGTTCGTCGTGCTCGCGGTGCTGCTGCCCTTCACCGGGGGTGACCCGTACGTCCAGTGGCTGGGGCTGACGCTGTCCGAACCCGGCCTGCTCGGCGCCTGGAACATCCTGGTCAAGGGCACGCTCGGGGTGCTGACCTCGCTCACGCTGGCCGCCACGACCCCGCTGCGTGACCTGCTGCTCGGCCTGCAGCGGCTGCACGCGCCTGCCATGGTCGTCACCATCGCCACGCTGATGCTGCGCTACGTCGACGTGATCGTGGGCGAGGCGCGTCGGATGCGCCTGGCCCGGATCTCCCGCGGCCACGACCCGCGGTTCCTGTGGCAGGCCGGGGCCACCGCGCGCGGCGTCGGCAGCCTGTTCGTCCGGTCCTACGAGCGCGGCGAGCGGGTGCACCTCGCGATGCTGTCGCGCGGCTGGGCCGGCGCGATGCCCCGCCTCTCCGACGCCGTGACGACGCGGCGGGACTGGGTGGCCGGGCTCGCCCCGGTCGCGGTGGCGGCCGCCCTGGCCGTCACGGGATGGTGGGTGACGTGAGCACCGCGCCCGAGCAGGACAGCCTCCCGATCGACACCACCGGCGCCGTCGCTGCTGGTCGTCGGAGCTGGCCTTCGCCTACCCCGACGGCCACCAGGCCCTGTTCGGCGTCGACCTGCGGATCGACCGGGGCGAGCGGGTGGCGCTGCTCGGGCCCGAACGGGGCCGGCAAGACCACGCTCGTGCTGCACCTCAACGGCATCCTCACCGCAGGGCACGGCTCGGTGTCCGTCGGCGGGCTCGCCGGTCGCGAAGCCGAACCTGCGCGAGATCCGCCGCCGCGTCGGCATCGTGTTCCAGGACCCCGACGACCAGCTGTTCATGCCCACCGTCGGCGAGGACGTCGCGTTCGGGCCGGCGAACTTCGGCGTCACCGGCGCCGAGCTCGCGGCGCGGGTGGACACCGCGCTGGCAGCCGTGGGCATGGCCGAGCACCGCGACCGGTCCCCGCTGCACCTGTCCGGCGGGCAGCGCCGCCGGGTGGCGCTGGCCACCGTGCTGGCCTGCGAGCCGGAGATCCTCGTGCTCGACGAGCCGTCGTCGAACCTCGACCCGGTGGCCCGCCGCGAGCTGGCCGAGGTGCTGCTGGGCCTGGACCGCGACCATGCTGATGGTCACCCACGACCTGCCGTACGCGCTGCAGCTGTGCCCGCGCAGCGTGGTGCTCGACGACGGGCGTGGTGGTCGCCGACGGGCCGACCCGGGAGCTGCTCGCCGACCCCGACCTGCTGCGCCGGCACCGGCTCGAGCTGCCGTTCGGGTTCCGGCTCTCCTGAGGTTCCCGCCCGTCCTAGCGGGCGGCGGGGACGGGTACCCCGGCCGCGGCGGCGGCCGTCGTCCTCGTCCGGCGCGCGCGGGATCCCCCGCGGCGGGGTGGGCACGGCGCTCTCCGGAGGGGCGGGCGCCGGTCCTCGACGTCGTCGTCGTGCCGCTGCGGGCTCGGGCCCGACGGGTGCGGGGAGGGCGGGATCGCCTGCCGCCCGCCGTGCTCCGAGCCGCCGAGCTGGCGGCCCTGCTGCGGCGGCTCCCCGCCGTGCCGGCCCCGGGTAGGACGACGGCCCGTTGCCGCCCTGCGCCGGCGGCGGCAGGTGCGGCGGGAGCGGCCTCGGGGCGGGCGCGCCACAACGGCGGCACCTCGCCCTGCGGGCCTGCGCCTCGGCGTCGGCGACGACCTTGGCGATCTCCGGGTCGCTCGCCGTGTCGAACCAGTGCTTGACCGAGTCGTCCTCCTGCTCGGGGCCCGGCGCGTCCTCGTCGCGGCTGGGCTCGAAGCGGAACACCCCGTCCTCGCCCGGGGCGCCGAGCATCCGGGTGAAGCCCTCCAGCGCCTTGCCGAAGTCCGACGGCACCAGCCACACCTTGTTGGCCTCGCCCTGGGCCATCTGCGGCAGCGTCTGCAGGTACTGGTAGGCCAGCAGCTCCGGCGTCGGCCGCCCGCCTTGATCGCCGCGAACACCTTCTCGATCGCCTTCGCCTGGCCCTGCGGCCTCCAGGTAGCGCGCGGCCCGGTCGCCCTGCGCGCGCAGGATGCGGGACTGCCGCTCGGCCTCGGCGGTGAGGATCGCGGCCTGCTTGGCGCCCTCGGCGGTGAGGATCTGGCTCTGCTTCTGGCCCTCCGCGCTGCGGATCGCCGACTCCCGCTGGCCCTCCGCGGTGAGGATCATGGCCCGCTTCTCGCGGTCGGCCTTCATCTGCCGCTCCATCGACTCCTGGATCGACGCGGGCGGGTCGATGGCCTTGATCTCCACGCGGGCGACCCGGATGCCCCAGCGGCCGGTGGCCTCGTCCAGCTCGCCGCGCAGCACGGTGTTGATCTCGTCGCGCGAGGTCAGGGTCCCTTCCAGGCTCATCCCGCCGACCACGTTGCGCAGCGTGGTGGTGGTGATCTGCTCGACGCCGACGATGTAGTCGGAGATCTCGTAGACCGCGGCCTTGGGGTCGGTGACCTGGTAGTAGACGACGGTGTCGATGTTGACCGTCAGGTTGTCCTGGGTGATCACCGGCTGCGGCGGGAACGACACCACCTGCTCGCGCAGGTCGATCCGCTCGCGGACCTTGTCGATGAACGGCACCAGGAACGCCAGCCCGGGCGGTTGCGGTGCCCTTGTACCGGCCCAGCCGCTCGATCACCGCGGCCGTGGCCTGCGGGATGATCTGCACGGCCTTGACCACCGAGACCACGACCAGCACCACGATCAGCACCACGACGATCAGCAACACCGTGCCCTCGGTCACCGGACTCCTCCTCGCTCTGCCCGCCGGACTCCCGGCGGCGCGGATCCTGCCGCACGGACGTCGCGCCCGGACACCGGTCCCCACACCGGCACGCCGTCAGTCCCGTGCTACCACCATGGCGGTGGCGCCGGAGATGTCCACGACCGTGACCCGGTCGCCCCGGCTCGATGCACCTGGTCGTGCTCGTACGCCGCGGCGCCGACCACACGTCGCCGCCGATCTTCACCCGGCCGCCGTGGCCGTCCACCCGGGCGACCACGACCGCCGGTCCGCCGACCAGCGCCTCGGTGTGCATCGACGTCGTGGTGCGATGCCGCGGTCCAGCCTGCGCCGCAGCGGCGGGCGCACCGCGAACAGCAGCAGCACCGACGGCCGACGCGCGAACACCACCGCGCCCGACCAGCGGGCTCGCACCGACCAGCGAGGCCCCGCCGCCGCGACCAGCGCCCCGCCGCCGAGCATCAGCAGCACGAACTCCCCGGACAGCACCTCGGCCGCGATCAGCGCCAAGCCCGCGATGAGCCAGATCACTGCGGCCGTCATGACCCGAATCCTGCCAGAGATCAGCCCTGGCAGCGTCGGAACCAGCTCGCAGCGGATCTCGGGTCACGAAGTCGATCAGCTGCTCCACCGCGCCGATCAGCGGCGTCTCCAGGTCGCGGTAGCTGCGCACCGCGCCGAGCACCCGGCGGGCCCCGTCGGCCGGCTCGCCCCAGCGCAGCGCGGCGCAGACCCCGGTCTTCCAGTCGGTGCCGCGCGGCACCCGCGGCCAGCCCGGATGCCGACCACCGACGGCTTCACCGCCTGCCACACGTCGACGTAGGGGTGGCCGGTGACCAGCACGTGCGGGCCCGGCGACGCGGCCGCGGCCGCGGGACTCCTTCGACCCGGCCACGAGGTGGTCGACCAGCATCCCGAGCCGCCGCCGCGGGCCCGGGCGCGAACTCCGCGACCGCGGCGGCCAGGTCGTCCATGCCGTGCATCGGCTCCACGACGACGCCCTCGACCCGCAGGTCGTGGCCCCACACCCGCTCCACCAGCTCGGCGTCGTGCAGGCCCTCCACCCAGATCCGCGCCGCCCGCGCGGTGCGCGCCGTGTGCCCGACCACCCGCGACCGAGCCCGACGCCGAGCGGGCCGGGGCCGCCGGGCGCGCCGCTCGGGCGGCACCAGCGTGGCCGCGGCGCCCTCGACCAGGAACGCCGGCCGGGAGCAGCGGGAACACCCGGCGCCGCCCGTGCCGGTCCTCCAGCGTCACCTCGCGCGCGTCCGCCGCGACCACCGCACCGCAGAACCCGCTCGCCGGGTCCTCCACCACCAGCCCCGGCTCGGCCGGCACCTCCGGAACCGTCCGGCGCGGCACGGCTGCCGGGTGCCGTCGGCGCCGAAGAGTCCCGCGGTAGTCGTGCGCTGGGCACCCCGACGTTCTACCGCCGGCGCGCGGCGCTCCGGTGCCGACACGCACACCGGCGAGCCGACCTGCGTCACCGAACGTGGCGCGTTCACCCACACGGCAGGAGTGCCACCTGACGCCGTTCTGGCTAGCCTGACGCCGTGCCCTGCCCCTCCGCGACCTTCACCGTGTGGACCTCGGCCTGGCTGGCCGGCGCCGCGGCGCCGGACGACGTGCTCGACGCGCTCGCTGCCGTGGGCCGAGGCGCACGACGTCCAGGCCGCCGACCCCGCCACCGCCGACGCTCACCGCGCTCCCGCGACCCGGCGAGCCGGTCTCCTCGCGTCGCGTTCCTGCTCGCCGCGCTGCGCCGGGCCGCGGGCGGCGGGGCGCCGCCGGCCCCGCGCGGCTGGTGCTGCCCGTGCCCGGCGACGTGCGCGGCCTGCCCGGGCCCGGGCCGTTCAGCCGGGAGGCGACCGACGCCGGCGAGGGCGTGCTGTTCGCCGACGCCGGCCTCGGCGTGGTGCCCCGGCAGGTGGCCGACGGCGTGCTGCGCTGGACCGTCTACGCCGTCGCCGACCCGGGCCCGCCGCCGGAGTTCGTGGCGCTCGACCAGGCCGAGCGCGACCTGCGCGAGCAGGTGCGGCAGTCGGCGTCCGTGCTCACCTCGCTCGGGCGTGGCCCGGCACCGCCCCGGCGTGCGCGAGGAGATCGCCGCCGCGCTGCGGGCCCGCCCGGCGTCGCTGTGGCCCGCCGGGATGCCCGGCCAGGCGCTGCGGGTGCTCCAGCACGCCGACGAGGTCGAGGCGATCCTCGCCGCGGCGTCGGTGGACGAGCCGGGCGGCGCGCTGTCGGCGTCGGCCGCCGACGCCCGCCGCGAGGCGCTGCGCCCGATCGAGACCGCGGTGCGGGTGGCCCGCCGGGCGGCGGTCGCCGAGGCGGTCCGGGTGCTGTCCGCCAGCCCGATCGCCTGACGGTGCGGCAGCTCAGGCGTCGAGCACGACGACGACGCGGTCGAGCGCCGTCAACGCGACCGCGTGCCGCGCCGGGCAGCCCGGCGGCACGACGAACCGCAGCTTGCGGCCGTCGGCGGTCATCTCCTCGACGAAGTCGAAGAGCACCTGGATCCCGGCGCTGGCCAGGTGCGTGACCGCGCCGAGGTCGACGGTCAGCGGCAGCGCGCCGCCGCGGCTGGCCGACCACAGCTCGCGGCGCAGCTCCTCGACCGTGCTGATGTCGATCGGGCCGCCGCAACGTGACCAGCGGCTCGACGGAGCGGGTGACGCCCACCTCCAGCGCCGCCGGGACCGCGCGTCGGGGACGGGTCGGACAGGGCGCCGGTCGACGACGGGCGCCCGCCGCAGCTGGCGGTCCAGCAGCAGGGTGGTGCCGGCCGGTGAGGTCTCGACCTCCACGGTGTCCATGCACGCCGCGCATCATCAGCAGCCCGCGCCCGCGGTGGCCCGGGTCGGTCTCGGCCGGCCGCCACGTCCCGCCGTCGATCACCGTCATGCAGGCCCGGCCCGGACCCGTCCAGCACGCCTTCGACCCGAACCGTGCCGCCCGGCTCGTCGTAGGCGTGCTCGACCGCGTTGGTGACCGCCTCCAGCACCGCGATCTCGATCGACACGATGTCCGACTCGCTCGCGCCGACCGCGACCAGCCAGTCCTCCAGCCGCGCGCGCAGACCCGAGCAGCCGGCCCGGCTCGGCGGGTATGTCCTCGACGAAGTCCTCGACCGGCGCGCCGGTGAGCCGCACGGCCAGCACGGTGACGTCGTCCTGGTAGCCCTGGCGGGTCATCCGCTCGACGGTGAGCTCCGCGACCCGGTCCGCCGGCGTCGGCGGCCATCAGCGACGGGGTGCCGACGCGCAGTGCCGCGGAGGCCACCTCCGCCAGCTCCGCCAGGTTGACCGCGAGGTCCTGGCCGGGGCGCTCGACGAGCCCGTCGGAGTAGGAGAGAGGAGGTCGTCGGGGCGCAGCGTCACCGTCCCCGACCACGGGTGGCGGCCCGGCCAGGCCGAGCGGCCCGCCGCCGGGCGAGGGCAGGAAGCGGGTGGACGCCGTCGGCCGACACCACCAGCGGCGGCGGGTGGCCCGCGCACACGTAGCTGGTCGATCCGCTCGCCGGGTCGATCAGCGCCACGGACAGCGTCGCGCCCGCGCGCGCCCGGGACCCGGGTGGCGAAGCGGTCCAGCCGCGCCAGCACGGTGGCCAGGTCGTCGCCGTCCAGCAGGAACTCCTCCAGCACCGCGCGGAGCTGCCCCATCACCGCCGACGCCTCCGCGCCGTGGCCGACGACGTCACCGACCACGGCCGCCACCCGTCCGGCCAGCGGGATCGCCTCGAACCAGTCGCCGCCTGCGGCCTGCTCCGCGCCCGGCCACCAGGTAGTGCGCCGCGACCCGCACCCCGGGCAGCACCGGCAGCCCGGCCGGCAGCAGGCTGCGCTGCAGGGTGAGCACCACGTCCTGGGCGGCCTCGTAGCGCTCCCGCAGCTCGGCGGTGTCGGCCTCGAGCCCGCGCCGTTGGCGCACCACGTCGGTCATGTCGACGAACTGGCAGGCGACGCCGGACACCCGACCGTCCGGCTCGCGCAGCGGGACCAGCAGGAAGTCGACGATGCGCTCGTCCCCGCCGCCGTGCCCCTCGACGAGGATCCGCCACTCGGTGGCGGTGAACGGCTCGCCCGTGGCGTAGACCCGGTCCAGGTGCGGCAGGATCGACTGCCCCGCGACCTCGGGGAAGACCTCGCGGATCGGCCTGCCGACGATCCCGGGCCGGTGCCCGAAGAACGCACGGGCCGCCCGGTTCGCCCCGAGCACGACGTGGTCGGGGCCGTGGTAGACGATCACACCGGCGGGGAGCTCCTCGACGCCGCGGGCGAAGGCCACGGGATCGGCCGTCACGGGCACGCTGCCCACGGCCTCGGCGCTGGATAGCTCGGACATGGCCCGCTCCAGGGTTCGGGTCGACGGCCAGGAGGGTACCGGGCCATACCCCGAGGTCATCGCATGTGCAACGACCTACGCGCCGGAAGGCAGCAGTCTGCGGCGCACGGTTCGCCGTTGACGGTGCAACCACTTCCCGGCACCCCGCCGAGGGAGCGTGGCGCGAAGGCGTGCCGGTGCTCGCTCACGAGCTCGCGGACCATCTCCGCGAACCGCGGGTCCGGGCCCGCGGTCGCCGCGCGGGCGAATCCCATGCCCAGCGCGGCGGCCTGCTCGCGCGCCTCCGTGTCGAGGTCCCAGACGACCTCGACGTGGTCGGAGACGAACCCGATCGGCGAGACGACGACGGCGGGCACGCCCGCCGCGTGCAGGGCGGCGAGGTGGTCCCCGATGTCCGGCTCCAGCCACGGCACCTGCGGCGGTCCCGAACGGGACTGCCACACGACGTCGTAGGCAGCCAGTCCGAGCTCCGCGGCGACGAGCCGCGCCGCCTCGGCGACCTGGCGCGAGTACCGGTGCCCGCCCTCCCCCGGGGTGCCGGCGGCGAGGTCCGCGGCGACCGGGACGGAGTGCGCGGTGAACACGACCCTGGCGCGGTCGCGGACCGCGGCCGGCAGCGTGTCGCGCGCGGCGGCCACCGCGTCGGCGTTGGCGGCGACGAACAGGGGATGGTCGAAGAACTGCCGCAGCTTCACCAGGTCCGGGGCGCCGCGCCCGACGGACCTCCTGGCCCGCGCGATGTCCTCGTCGTACTGGCGGCACGCCGAGTAGCCGCCGTAGGCGCTCGTGGCGAACACCAGCGCCCGCCGCACCCCGTCCCGGGCCATCTCGGCCACCGTGTCCTCGACCATCGGGTGCCAGTTCCGGTTCCCGAAGTACACCGGCAGGTCGATCCGCGACCGGATGGCGGCGATCAGCTCCCGGTTGCGGGCGTTGAGCGGCGACACCCCGCCGAGGGTCCGGTAGTGCTCCTCCACGGCGTCGAGCCGCTCGGGCGGCACCCCCCGGCCGCGCACGACGTTCTCCAGGAACGGCCGCACCTCGTCGGGTGCCTCGGGGCCGCCGAACGAGAGCAGCAGCAGGGCGTCGACGTCGGGGCCGGGCACGCCCCCGTCACACGCCGATCGCGTGGAAGCCGCCGTCGGCCCAGACCATCGAGCCGGTGGTGACCGGCAGCCAGTCCGAGAGCAGGGCGCAGACGGTCTTCGCCACCGGCTCGGGGTCGGTCACGTCCCAGCCCAGCGGCGCGCGGCCGTCCCACGCGTCCTCGAACGCGGCGAAGCCGGGGATCGAGCGTGGCGGCCATCGTCTTGACCGGCCCGGCGGCAACGAGGTTGACCCGGATGCCGCTGGGGTCCGAGGTCGCGGGCGAGGTAGCGCGTGACCGACTCCAGCGTCGACTTGGCCACGCCCATCCAGTCGTAGGCAGGCCACGCCTGCCGGTTGTCGAAGTCCATCCCGACGATCGAGCCGCCCGGCCCGAGCAGCGGCAGCACCGCCGTCGAGAGCGACTTGAACGAGTAGGCGCTCACCTGGATGGCGGTGGCCACGTCCTCCCACGGTGCGGCGAGGAAGGCGCCCTCCCCGAGGCAGGACGCGGGAGCGAAGCCGATGGAGTGCAGCACCCCGTCGAGCTTCGGCTCGGGTCCGAGGTGCTCGGACACGCGGTCGACGAGGCTGTCGAGCTGCGACTGGTCCGACACGTCCAGCTCGACCACGGGTGCCGGCTCCGGCAGCCGCTGGGCGATCCGCTCGACCAGCTTCATCCGGCCGTACCCGGTGAGCACGACCTGCGCGCCCTGCTCCTGCGCGACCGGGCGACGTGGAACGCGATCGACGCGTCGGTGATCACCCCGGTGAGGAGCAGGCGCTTGCCGTCGAGCAGTCCCATGGGGAGCCTTCCGTGGTCGGTCGTCTGGTGAGCGGGCCTCAGTGGCCCATGCCGAGGCCGCCGTCGACGGGGATCACCGCTCCGGTGACGTACCCGGCGGCGTCGGACCCGAGCCACGTGACGGCGGCCGCGACCTCCTCCGGCGTGGCGTAGCGGCCGAGCGGGACCTGGCCCAGGATCTCCGCCCGCCGCGCGTCGGGCAGCGCGCGCGTCATGTCGGTGTCCACGAAGCCGGGGGCGACGACGTTCGCGGTGATGCCGCGCGAGCCGAGCTCCCGTGCGACGGAACGGGCCAGCCCGACCAGGCCCGCCTTGGACGCCGCGTAGTTGACCTGGCCGGCCGAGCCCGGTGAGCCCCACGACCGACGAGACGAAGACCATCCGGCCGCCCTGCGCGCCCTGAGCATGCCGCGGGACGCCCGCTTGGCGACCCGGTAGGCGGCGGTGAGGTTGGCGTCCACGACCCGGGTGAACTGGTCCTCGCTCATCCGCATGAGCAGCGTGTCGTCGGTGATGCCGGCGTTGGACACCAGCACCTGCACCGGCCCGTGCTTGTCCTCGACCTCGGCGAACGCGGCGTCGACGGCCGCGGCGTCGGTGACGTCGCACCGCACCGCCAGCAGCTCGCCGGGCAGGTCGTCGGCGCCGCTGCGGTGGGTCACCGCCACCTGGTCGCCCTGCGCCGCGAACGCGCTCGCGATCGCGAGCCCGATCCCGCGGTTGCCTCCGGTCACCAGCACGCTGCGTCCCACGCCGGTGAGCCTATTTCACGGCCGCACGGCGGGCCGATGGCGCGCGGTCGGTCACCGACGAGCGAGGCGCACGCCAGCGGCCGGTCAGGGGAGCCGGCGGCCCAGGGCGAGCCCGGCTGCCGACGCCGACCACCAGCAGCAGCGCGCCGCCCGCGAGCCACGGCTTGCTGGTGTCCACCCGGCGGATCTCGTAGCCGATCTGCTCCCCAGCTCGCCGTAGACCTGCTTGAGCTCGTCCTCGGTGGCGGCCGTGAAGAACTGGCCGCCGGAGAGCTGCGCGATCTGGCGCATCGACGCGTCGTCGACGGCGACCGGACTGCGGCTTGCCCTCGATCTCGATCGACCCGTACGCGGTGCCGAACGAGATCGTCGAGACCGGGATCTGCGCCTCCGACGCCTTGCGGGCGGCGGTGAACGACCCGCGCGGCTCGTTCTCGCCGTCCGGGCTCGGGGACCGTCTGCTTGCCGTCGCTCATCAGCACGATCCGGGCCGGCGGCGGGCCCTCGTCGCGCGCGACCCGGCGACGGCCTGGGAGAACGTCTCGATCGACTGCATCGCCGCGAAGATCGCCTCACCGGTGGCCGTCGACTCCGACAGCCGCAGCCCGTCGACGGCCCGCTTGACGGCATCGCGGTCCGCGGTCGGCGACACCAGCACGGCGGCGGTGCCGGCGAACGCGACCAGACCCAGGTTGATGCCGGGCGTCAGCTGGTCGGCGAACGACTTGGCGGCCGCCTGCGCGGCCGCGAGCCGGCTCGGCTGCGACGTCGGTGGCCTTCATCGACAGCGACACGTCGATGACCAGCACGACGGTGGCGCGGTTGCGCGGCACCTTCGCCTCGGCCATCGGCCCGGCGAGCGCGACGCTCAGCACGGCCAGCGCGGCGATCAGCGCGGCCGCGGGCACGTGCCGGTACCAGCCGGGCCGCTTCGGGGCGATGCGTTCGAGCAGCGCGAGGTTGGTGAACAGCATCGTGTCGCGGCGGCGCTGCGCAGCAGCAGCACGTAGGCGACGGCCAGCGCGGCCACCAGCAGGAGCAGCAGCAGCCACCAGGGCGAGGAGAACGTCATCGGCCGCCGCCGGACCAGCGACCGCTTGCGGGCCAGCGCGAAGCGGACGATGTCGGCGATCCAGTCCGAGTCGGTGCGCAGCGTGAGCTGGGCCGCCCCGCAGCGGCGCAGGGTGGCCGCCACCAGGTCGCGGTGCGCGGCGGCCGCGGCGGCGAACTCCCGGCAGCAGCAGCGGCGTGGTGACCACCTCGCGCTGCCGCCCGGTCTCCGGATCGGCGAGCACGACGGTGCCGACGTCGGGCAGCTCCAGCTCCCTCGGGTCGAGCACCTCGACGGCCAGCAGGTCGTGGCGCGCCGACAGCGCGCGCAGCGGGCGCTCCCACTCCGGCTCGCCGAGGAAGTCGGAGATCACCACGGCCAGCCCGCGACGGCGCGGCGGCCGGCGCAGCTGCTCGATCGCCGCGGCGAGGTCCCCGCGGGTGCCCTGCGGCGCGCGCGGGGTCTCGGCGACGCGCCGGAGCATCCCGCGCGCGTGCGCGAGCCCGCCGCGGGCGGGGATCCGCACCAGTCCGCTCCCCGGTGGCGACGAGCGCGCCGATCCGGTTGCCCGCCACCGCGCGTCAGGTGCGTGACGGCGGCGAGCGCGGCCACCGCGAGCTCGCGCTTCTCGCACGCCGCGGTGCCGAAGTCCAGGCTGGCCGAGAGGTCGACGACGACCCACGTCTCCAGCTCCCGGTCGGCGACGGTCTGGCGCACGTGCGGCTCGGTGGTGCGGGCGGTGACCGCCCAGTCCATCCGGCGGACGTCGTCACCGGGCTGGTAGGCGCGGGCCTCACCGGGTTCGCTGCCCGGCCCGGGCACCAGCCCGAGGTGGTTGCCCTGCAGCAGCCCGTCGAGCCGGCCGCGCACGGTCAGCTCCAGGCTGCGCAGGGCGGCCTCCATGCGGCCGTCACGCAGCGAGGGCGGCGCCGTCGCGGGACGCGCGCGCCGGTGAGCCGGCCGTCCGGCGGCGATGTCACGCCGGCGAACCCGCACCGCTGTACTGCGCCGCGCTCTGCTGTGGACGGGCGCTGACCTGCGGCAGCGGCACGGTGGCAGCACCCGCGAGATGATGTGGTCCATCGGGACGGCGTCGGCGACGGCGTCGTAGGAGAGCACGAGACGGTGGCGCAGCACGTCCGGGGCGACGTCGAGCACGTCCTGCGGCAGCACGTAGTCGCGGCCGCGGACCAGCGCGAGCGCGCGCGCCGCCGCGACGATGCCCAGCGTCGCGCGCGGCGACGCGCCGTAGGACACCCATCCCGCGATGTCGGTGAGGCCGTGCTCGGCCGGGGTGCGGGTGGCGACGACCAGCCGGACCACGTAGTCGACGAGCGCGTGGTGCACGAACACCCGGGTGGCGACGGCCTGCATCCGGGACAGCTCGCGCCGGGTCGATCACCTGGTGGGCCACGGGCGGCTCCGAGCCCATCCGGTAGACGATCTCGCGCTCCTCCTCCACCCCGGGGTAGTCGACGATGATCTTGAAGAGGAACCGGTCGCGCTGCGCCTCGGGCAGCGGGTAGACGCCCTCGTTCTCGATCGGGTTCTGGGTGGCCAGGACGAGGAACGGGTCGGGCATCGGGAAGGTCCGGCCGCCGATCGACAGGTGCCGCTCGGCCATCACCTCGAGCATCGCCGACTGCACCTTCGCCGGCGCGCGGTTGATCTCGTCGGCCAGCACGAAGTTGGCGACGACCGGCCCGAGCTCGACGTCGAACTCCTCGCGGCCCTGGCGGTAGATCCGGGTGCCGAGGATGTCGGCCGGCACCAGGTCGGGGGTGAACTGCAGGCGGGCGAACGTGCCGCCGACGACCTTCGCGACCGTCTCGACGGCGAGCGTCTTCGCCACCCCGGGCACGCCCTCGAGCAGCAGGTGCCCCCTGGCCAGCAGGCCGACGAGCATCCGTTCGACCAGCCGGTCCTGCCCGACGATCACCCGCTTGATCTCGAAGACGACGCGTTCGAGACGCTCGCCCTCGCGGGCCGGGCTGGGGACCCCGTCTCGCGGGACGCCCTCCGTGGGCACGCTCTCCGCTGGACGGGTCCTCGCCGGCGGTCGACTCCGGGACGCTCACGGCCCATCCCACCCTGCGGTCCGTGTGACGGCGCGTGAACCTCGCGCCGCGCCGATCGCCCGCTAGAGCATCCGGGTGGCCTGCGGCAACAGCCCCTGGTGCGCAGCGGCACGACCCGCACGTTCGCCCCGGTGTACGGCGCCTCGATCATCTTCCCGTTGCCGATGAACATCGCCACGTGGTGGATCGGCGCCGAGCCGTTCTTGTAGAACACCATGTCCCCCGGCCGCAGGTCGGACGTGGGCACCTTCCGGCCGGCGTTGAACTGGTTCCGGCTCACCCGGGGCAGCGATACACCGGCGCCGTTGAACGCGTAGAGCATCAGGCCCGAGCAGTCGAACCCGATCAGGTTCAGCGGGGAGCCCAGCCCGTCGGGGATCCCGGTGGTGGGCCCGCGGCCGCTGCCGCCGCCCCAGACGTACTGCACGCCGATCTGCGACATGGCCCGGTCGATGACCCGCTGCACCACCCGCGCTGCCGCGCACGGCCGGCCCGCCACCACCCACGGCGACGCGGCCCGACGCGGCACGCTGCTCGGCCCGGTCGCGGGCGGCCTGCTCCGCGGCCATCCGGCGCTGCCAGTCGTCGTAGCGACGGCGCCGGTCGCGCAGGCCGGAGTCCGCGCGACTCGGCGGCGTCGAGACGGCGCTGCACCTCGGCGCGCTCGGAGGCGACCGCCGCCAGCTGGGCGGCCTGCTCGCGCGCTGCGGCGTCGGCGGCGGCGAACGCGGCGTCGGCCACCGTCTTGGCCTGCGCCGCCTCGGCCTCGCGCGCGCGGGCGTCCTCGAGCGCGGCGCGCGAGGTGGAGTCGGCGTTGGCCTTGTCGACGCGGGCGCGCTCCAGCCCGTCCTGCGCGTTGAGCTGGGTCCGGGCGATCGCGTCGTTGAACTCCGCCCTGGCCACCAGGTCCTCGGGGCTGGTGGCCTCCGTGAGCAGCCCGAGCGGGCCGGAGTCGATGCCCTGCTGGTAGGTGGCGGCGACGAACTCGTCGAGGCGCTCGCGGGCCTGGTCGATCGCGGCCGTGGCGGCCTCGGTCTCGATCCGGGCGGCGTCGGCCCGTGCGGTGGCGGCCGCGGCGGCGCCCCTGGCGTTGTCCAGGTCGACGAGCGCACCCTCGGCGACCTCGCGCTGTCCGGCGAGCGCCGCCTGCAGGTCGTCGGTGCGGCTGTCCAGCTCGGCGAGGCGGGTGGTCAGGCCCCCGACCTCGCCCGCCCGCTGGGCGACGGAGTCGCGGCTGCGGCGCAGGTCCTCGTCGCTCGGGTTCGGCGGTGGCGACGGCTGGGCGAGTGCGACCGCGGACGCCACGGTCTGCGCGCCGCCGAGCAGCGCCACCAGGAGCAGGAGCACCGCCGCGCGTCCGAAACGGCGCACGTGTCCTCCAACCAGTCGATCTACACGAACGGCCGGACTCTGCCACCGGTGACGCGAAAGGTGGTGGTGCCACACCCACAGTGGTCAAGAACATCCACCACATGGGGGTAGGCGGTCGCACGAAGTGATCACCGAGGGAGGCATGCCTGCCGACCGATCGGGTCGAACCGGGTGGCCGTGATCCGCCCCGATGCGGACCGCGCGCGACGTTCGGCGGCCTGAGGAATCCGCGCCGGGCGGTGACGGCGGCCGTCAGCGCGACGTGGTCGGCTCGCCCAGCGCGACGGCCACGGCGTCGAGTCGCTGCTCCGCCGCCGTGACCCGACCGTCGAGGGCGTCGGCGGCGGCGCGATGCGGCGGGTCGGCCGCCACCGCGTCCACGAGGTCGCGGTAGCCGGCGGACAGCGTGTCGAACTCGGGGTCGAGCGGCGCGTCGGGGTGTTGCCCGTCGTGCACGGGGATCTGCGGTTCGTAGCGCACGATCCGCTCCCCCATCGCCGCGACCCGGCCCCTGAGCCGCTCGCCCTCCGCGTGCAACGCCGTGGCGTCGCGGACGCGCCTGCGACGTCGCTCCCACCAACGACCTCCGACGGCGAGGAGCGCCGCGACCAGCACCGCGCCCGCCACGATCCAGCCCCACGGCGGGCCGGTCGCGGTCAGCTCGTCGGCGAACGCGGTGGCGGCCGCGGCGTCGTCGGGTGTCGACGTCGCCGCCTGGATCGCGCCGGTGACCTCGTCGGTGGAGTAGCGCGACGACGAGGCGCCGACACCGGTGCGCGACAGCACGAGCACGGTGTCCTCGCCGCGATCGCGCAGCGCCTTGGCCAGGTCCGCCGCGGCGTCCTGCGAGACGTCGCCGGGGAGCACCACCACCGACAGCCCCAGCCCGTCGTCGGCCCGCACCCGGGCGACGGCGGCGACCAGGGCGGCCGGATCGGTGCCCGCCGGTACGGCGACGCCGTCGGCCGCGAGGTCGGCCGCGACGGTGCCGACGTCCACCCCGGGAGGGAGCGCCGCCGGGGCGGTCGGGTGGGTCATGATGGCCCCCTGTTCGGCAGGTACTCGACTCGGTGGGGAGGTACGGCGTGCGGGAACGGTACGTGACCGACCCGGCGGGGATGCGCTGGATCGTCGCGCCCGCCCTGCCGCTCGGCGTGCCCCGGTACCGCGGTTTCCGGTTCGGCGTCCGCCCGCGCGACCCGGCAGCACCGGCGCGCCGGAAGCGGACCCGTGCCGGCTCGTCGCGCAGTGGCGGCTGGACCATCCCGTTGCCGCGCCTGCGTCCCGGCCGTTACCGCGGCGACCCGAGCGGCGGCGGGACCGCATCCGGCGAGCGGGGCGGCACGGCGTCCGGCGAGCGAGCGCACGCGTCGCGGGGCGGCACCGGCTCCGGTGCACGGGGCGGCGGCGCTGTCGGGGCGCTCGGGGGGCTCGGCGCGCTGATCTACACCGTCGGGAAGTGGGTGCTCATCGTCGCCGGGATCGTCGCCGCCGTGCTCCTGACGGTGTTCGTGCTGCTCCCGGGGCTGGCGTGGCTGATCCAGTTGGCGGCGGCCGGCATCGCGCGGCCGTGGCACGCGGTGACCGGACGGCCGTGGCGGGTGCTCGCCCGCGAGGACCGCGACGCGCCGCGCGAGCTCGGCTGGGAGGTAGCCGGGCGCGACGACCCCGCCCGCGTCGTCGACGAGGTCGCCGAGGCGCTCGCCCGCGGCTCCGCTCCCGCCCCGGCCGGTGCCATCGCGATCGCCCCCACCCCGTAACCCGCCCGCCCCCAACTCGCCACCCCAACTCGCATTCTGGATGCAGAACGCGGTTCGTGAGGGCCCGGGAACCGCGTTCTGCATCCAGAGTGCGAGTGCGGAGGGACTCCACGCTCGACGGCTAACAGGACAAGCGTACTGTTTGGGCTGAGACCGGGGTCCGCCGCAGCCCGTCCGGCGCGGTGCGCGAAACTCCGGGAACCTGGGACCGTCGATCCCGAGCCCACCACAGCCGGCATGTTCTCCGGCAAGGAGGAGACCCACCGTGAGCAGCACCGACAGCTTCGGAGCCAAGGGAACGATCGAGGCCGGCGGCGCCGAGCACGAGATATTCCGGCTGTCCGCCGTAGAGGGCGCCGAGCGCCTCCCGTTCAGCCTGAAGGTGCTGATGGAGAACCTGCTGCGCACCGAGGACGGCGAGAACGTCACGGCCGACCACGTCCGCGCGCTCGCCGGCTGGGATCCGTCCGCCGAGCCGGACACCGAGATCCAGTTCACCCCCGCCCGCGTGATCATGCAGGACTTCACGGGCGTGCCCTGCGTCGTCGACCTCGCCACGATGCGCGAGGCCGTCACCGAGCTCGGTGGCGACGCCGACCAGGTCAACCCGCTCGCCCCCGCGGAGCTGGTCATCGACCACTCCGTGATCGTCGACGTCTTCGGCACCCCGGACGCCTTCGAGCGCAACGTCGACTTCGAGTACGGGCGCAACAAGGAGCGCTACCAGTTCCTGCGCTGGGGTCAGGGCGCGTTCGACGAGTTCAAGGTCGTCCCGCCCGGCACCGGGATCGTGCACCAGGTCAACATCGAGCACCTCGCGCGCGTCGTCATGACCCGAAACGGTCAGGCCTACCCGGACACCATGGTCGGCACGGACAGCCACAGCACCATGGTCAACGGCCTCGGCGTGCTCGGCTGGGGCGTCGGCGGCATCGAGGCGGAGGCCGCGATGCTCGGGCAGCCGGTCTCGATGCTGATCCCGCGCGTCGTCGGCTTCAAGCTCGTCGGGGAGATCCCGGCGGGCGCCACCGCCACCGACGTCGTGCTGACGATCACCGAGATGCTGCGCAGCCACGGCGTCGTGGGCAAGTTCGTCGAGTTCTACGGCGAGGGCGTCGGGGCGGTGCCGCTGGCCAACCGCGCCACGATCGGCAACATGAGCCCGGAGTTCGGCTCCACGGTGGCGATCTTCCCGATCGACGACGAGACCCTCCGCTACCTGAAGCTCACGGGACGGCCCGCTGAGCAGATCGAGCTCGTCGAGGCCTACGCCAAGGAGCAGGGACTCTGGCACGACCCGTCGCAGGAGCCCGAGTACTCCGAGACGCTCGAGCTCGACCTCTCCACGGTCGTCCCGTCCATCGCGGGTCCGAAGCGCCCGCAGGACCGGATCTCGCTGACCGAGGCCAAGGACGCGTTCCGCAGTGCGCTGGCCGACTACGCGGAGTCGTCCGACAACGGTGTCCACACCCACGTCGACGAGTCGGTCGACGAGTCCTTCCCCGCCAGCGACCCGCCCGCGCCGACCGGCGGCAACGGCGACGGCGCGCCCCGCCCGGCTGTGTCGGCGGCGTCCGGATCGGAGGGCCGCACCAGCCAGCCGACCGCCGTGACGATGGCGAACGGGACCGAGGTCGAGATCGACCACGGCGCCGTCGTCATCGCCTCGATCACCTCGTGCACCAACACGTCCAACCCGTCGGTGATGCTCGCCGCGGCCCTGCTGGCGCGCAACGCCGTCGACAAGGGCCTCTCGGTCAAGCCGTGGGTGAAGACCTCGATGGCCCCCGGCTCGCAGGTCGTCACCGACTACTACGAGAAGGCCGGACTCTGGCCGTACCTGGAGAAGCTCGGCTACCACCTCGTCGGCTACGGCTGCACCACCTGCATCGGCAACTCCGGGCCGCTGCCCGACGAGGTGTCCGCCGCCGTCAACGAGGCGGACCTGGCGGTCGTCTCGGTGCTGTCGGGGAACCGGAACTTCGAGGGCCGGATCAACCCGGACGTCAAGATGAACTACCTGGCGTCACCTCCGCTGGTGATCGCCTACGCGCTGGCCGGGACGATGGACTTCGACTTCGAGGACCAGCCGCTCGGGCAGGACTCCGACGGCTCGGACGTCTTCCTGCGCGACCTCTGGCCGTCCGCCGCCGACGTGCAGGACACGATCGACAACTCGATCAGCCAGGAGATGTTCACCAAGGACTACGCCGACGTGTTCCGGGCGACGAGCGGTGGCGTTCGCTGCCCACCCCCGAGGGCTCGACCTTCGAGTGGGACCCGGACTCCACCTACGTCCGCAAGCCCCCGTACTTCGACGGCATGGAACCCGAGCCCGCGCCGGTCGAGGACATCAGCGGGGCCCGGGTGCTGGCGCTGCTCGGCGACTCCGTCACCACCGACCACATCTCGCCGGCAGGCTCGATCAAGGAGGACACGCCCGCCGGGGCGTACCTGCGCGAGCACGGCGTCGAGAAGAAGGACTTCAACTCCTACGGCTCCCGGCGCGGCAACCACGAGGTGATGATCCGCGGCACCTTCGCCAACATCCGGCTGCGCAACCAGCTGCTGGACGACGTCAGCGGCGGCTACACCCGCGACTTCACCGCCGACGGCGAGCAGGCGTTCATCTACGACGCCGCACAGAACTACGCCGAGCAGGGCATCCCGCTGGTCGTGCTCGGCGGCAAGGAGTACGGCTCCGGGTCCTCGCGGGACTGGGCGGCCAAGGGCACCGCGCTCCTCGGGGTGAAGGCGGTGATCGTGGAGTCCTACGAGCGGATCCACCGGTCGAACCTGATCGGGATGGGCGTGCTGCCGCTGCAGTTCCCCGACGGCTCGTCCGCCGCCGACCTCGGCCTGGACGGCACCGAGACGTTCGACATCAGCGGCGTCACGGCGTTGAACGACGGGTCGATCCCGGCCACGGTGCACGTCACCGCGACGAAGGACGGCGGCGACCCCGTCGAGTTCGACGCCGACCTGCGGATCGACACCCCGGGCGAGGCGGCCTACTACCGCAACGGCGGGATCATGCAGTACGTGCTGCGCGGGATGCTCGCGCGCGGCTGATCCGTCGGTGTCAGGAAAGCCACGTTCAGGACATCTGATGACATGAACGTGGCTTTCCTGACACGCAGGGTGCGCTCGTGCTGATCGTCCTGGCGGGGCTGGTCGTCGCGGTCGGTGCCCTGGTGCAGGGTGCGGTCGGGTTCGGGCAGGCCCTGATCGCCGTCCCGCTGCTGGCGATCATCGACCCGTCGTTGGTGCCCGCGCCGCTCCTGGTGGTCGGCGGGGCCCTGGCCGTCCTCGGTCTGCACCGCGAGTACTCCGACGTGGACTGGCGGGGCGTCAGCTGGGCCGTCGGCGGCCGCCTGCCCGGCATCGCCCTCGGTGTCCTCGCCGTGGCCACGCTGCCGGCGCGCGCCTTCGCGGTGGTGGTCGCGCTTGCGGTGCTCGGGTCGGCGTTGCTGTCGGCGGTGCGGTGGCGACTCCGGCCGACCCCGCCCGCCCTCGTGGTCGCCGGCCTGGTCAGCGGCACCGTGGGCACCGCCGCCGCGATCGGCGGTCCGCCGGTGGCACTGCTCTACCAGCACTCCGACGGAGCGCGCGTGCGCGCGACGATGGCCGCCTACTTCACGGTCGGCACCGTCCTGTCGCTGGTCGCGCTCGCCGTCGCCGGCGAGTTCACCGCCGACGGGCTGCGCAGCGGCCTGCTACTGCTTCCGTTCACCGTCGCCGGATTCCTGGCCTCGGGTCCCGTGCGCGGTTACCTCGACCGCGGGTGGACCCGGACCGCGGTGATCGTGCTCGCCGTGACGAGCGCGCTGGTGCTGCTGTTGCGCGCGCTGCTGAGCTGATCACGCCGCGGTGAGGACTCCGGCGCCGAGCCGGCCTCAGGACGGGTGGGTGGGGTCGACCCACGCGACGTGCTCGGGCTCGGACACCCCGTCGATGTCGAGGTTGACGACGATCGGCTCCTGGCCGCTGCGCGTCAGCACGCACTCCAGCGGCTCGTCGTCGAGGGCGTTGATCTCCTGGTGCGGCACGAACGGCGGCACGAAGATGAACCCGCCCGGGCCGGCCTCGGCGGTGAACTCCAGCCGCTCGCCCCAGCGCATCCGGGCGCGACCGCGCACCACGTAGATCACGCTCTCCAGCTCGCCGTGGTGGTGCGCGCCCGTGCGGGCGCCGGGGTGGATGGTCACCGTGCCCGCCCACAGTGCCGCCGCGCCCGTCCGGGCACCGGTGATCGCGGCCGCCCGGCTCATCCCCGGTGTCTGCGGCGTGTTGCCGTCCAGCGCGTCCGGTGGGATCACCCGGACCCCTTCCGTGCGCCAGTCCGGCGCCGCCCCGACGTCCATGACGGCGAGGCTAACCACGGCGTGCCGGGATCGCCCGACTCGCGCACCGAATCCCCGACTCGCGCGACCGGAATCCCCGACTCGCGCACGGAAACCCGACTCGCCGTCACCGACTCGCGCGCGGAAACCCGACTCGCGGGGATGGCTCAGGTGGCGGTGGCGAGGGTGAGGCCGAAGCGGTGGTCGGGGTCGGACCACCAGCGGGTGAGCTCGAACCCGGCGGCAGCGAGCATCGCCCGCACCCCGTCGGGGCGGAACTTCGCCGAGACCTCCGTGCGCATCTCCTCGCCCGCGGCGAAGTACACCGTCAGGTCCAGGTCCGCGACCCGCACGGTCATCGCCCGCTCGGCGCGCAGCCGCATCTCGATCCACTCGTTCTCGGCGTCCCAGGCCGCGACGTGGGCGAACGACTCCTCGTCGAAGTCGGCGCCGAGCTCCCGGTTGAGCACCCGCAGGACGTTGCGGTTGAAGTCGGCGGTGACCCCGGCGGCGTCGTCGTAGGCCGGCACCATCACCGCGGGGTCGATCACCAGGCCGGTGCCCAGCAGCAGCTGCTCCCCCGGCTCCAGCACCGAGCGCACGTGCGCGAGGAACCGGTGCCCGCTCGGCCGGCAGCAGGTTGCCGATGGTGCCGCCGAGGAACGCGATCATGCGGCGGCCGCCCGCCGCTTCCGGGAGCCCGGCGAGGTCGCGGGTGAAGTCGCCGACCACGCCGTGCAGCTCCAGGTCCGGGTACTCCGCGGCGAGCGCCTCCATCGCGCCCCGCAACGCGGACTCGCTGACGTCCTGCGGCACGTAACGGCGCAGCGTGCCGGCGCGGGCGAACGCGTCGAGCAGCACGCGGGTCTTGTACGACGAACCGGACCCCAGCTCGACGACGGTGTCGGCGCCGGACGCGGCGGCGATGTCGTCGACGTTGTCGAGCAGCAGCGCCCGCTCCGTGCGGGTCGGGTAGTACTCGGGCTGCTCGGTGATCAGCTCGAACAGCTCGCTCCCCCGCGCGTCGTAGAACCACTTCGGCGGCAGCTGCTTCGGACGGGCCGTGAGGCCGGCCCGCGCGTCGGCCCGCAGGGCGACGTCGGCGTCGGCGCCGGTGAGGTGGACGTCGAGCAGAGCAGCGGTGCTCATCGCACTCCCTCGGGCCAGTGCCCAGGCGGTGTACCGTCGCCGGCGTCGACGCCGGGCGTCAGCGGTGCATGCGGTGGTGGCCCGGCCGGGCCACCACGAGATGCCCGTCGGGCACCTCGGTCCATCCGGGGAGCGGGTCGATCGGTTCGGAGGCGACGAGGGCGGCGTCGGCCGTGACGCGGACTGGACAGGGCGTGGTCCCACGCCGTGCCCCAGATCCCGGTGCCGTCGGTGAGCAGGAGGTTGAGCCGGGATCCCGGCGCGGCCGCGGCGACGGCCCGGACGACGCCGGTCAGGCAGTCGGCGGGGTCGGCGCCCGTGCGGAGCCGGTCGCGCACGAGTGCCCACAGCAGCGCCGAGTCGGTGGGGGCGTCGAGGGTGAGCAGGTCGGTCACCGGCAGCTGCGCGGCGAGCTCGGCGACCGCGTGCGGCCAGCCGCGGATCAGGCCGTTGTGGCTGAACAGCCACCCGCCCTCGCCGAACGGGGCCGCGGCGCTCGCGCGTGACCGGCATCCCGACCGTCGCGGAGCGGACGGCGGCGAGCACCGCCCGGCTGGCGCGTCACGGCGGCGACCGCGGCGAACGCCGTGTCGGACCAGATCGGGCGCTCGGACCGGTAGCGCACCGGCATCGCGGGCCCGCCCCCGTTGCCGTCGCCTCGGGGTACCAGCCCACCCCGAACCCGTCGACGTTCACGGTGCCGCCGCCGCGCATGTCGGCCGGGGCGTAGGACTGGCGCAGCAGCCCGTGCGGCGGGTCGAGCAGCAGAGCCGACAGGGTCGTGGGCGGTCCGAGATAGGCGAGATGGCGGCACATCTCCTCAGGACCCGTCGCCGATCTCGCGCGGGCGTGGCGTCGCGCGCGCAGCGGAAGCCGGCGAAGATCTGGCGCCGCACCGGGTGGTCCCAGTTGCGGAACGTCGCGCGCACCGCGGCCGGGTCGGTGCCGAACGAGCCACCGCGCAGCACCCGGTAGTCGCCGCCGAAGAAGACCTCCGAGTACTCCGGGTAGGGGAACATCTCGAAGCCCGGGTACGGGTGCCAGCCCGAGCTCGTCCACTCCCAGACGTCGCCGACGAGCTGCTGCACCCCGAGCGGCGACGCCCCGGCCGGGTAGGCCCCGGCGGCCGCGGGCTGCAGGTGGCGCTGCCCCAGGTTCGCGTGCTCGGCGGTCGGCTCGTCGTCACCCCACGGGAAGCGCCGCGAGCGGCCGGTGGCCGGGTCGAACCGGGCGGCCTTCTCCCACTCGGCCTCGGTGGGCAGGCGCTTGCCCGACCAGGCCGCGAAGGCCGCGGCCTCGTGGAAGCACACGTGCACCACCGGCTCGTCGGCGCGGCACCGGCTCGACCACGCCGAACCGGCGCCGCCACCACTCGCCGCTGCCGTCGCGCTCCCAGAACTGCGGCGCGACCAGGCCCGCCTCGACCCGGTGGCGCCAGCCCTCGTCGCTCCACCACCGCCGGTCGGAGTAGCCACCGGCCGCGACGAACTGCGCGTACTCGCCGTTGGTCACCAGCGCGGTGTCCAGGAAGTACGCCGGGACGTCCACGGTGTGGGCCGGGCGCTCGTTGTCCAGCGCCCACGGCTCGGTGGAGGTGCCCATCGTGAACGATCCGCCCGGCACCAGGACCTCCCGGACCGCCGGTGCGGCGCCGCCGGGCGGCGGGTCCGCGTGCAGGACGGGGCGCCCGCGCGGAGCTGGTGCGTCGCCAGCATCGTCTCGGCGTGCTGCTGCTCGTGCTGCACGATCATGCCGAACGCGAAGCCCTGGTCCACCAGCCTGCGGCCGGCCATCGGGCTGCGGTCCAGCGCGTCGAGTGCCTTGTCCCGGACCTCGGCGACGTACGCGCGGGTCTCGGCGGGGGTGAGCAGCGGGAGGTCGACCCGGCTGGAACGGGTGTGCTGGAACGCGTCGTAGAGGCCGTCGATCTCGGGCCGGAGCGGCTCCCGGCCGCCGACGTCGCGCACCAGCCAGAGCTCCTCCTGGCTGCCGATGTGCGCGAGGTCCCAGACCAGCGGGGACATCAGCGGGGAGTGCTGGGCGACGAGATCCGCCTCGTCGACGGCGTCGGTCAGCCGGGTGCTGCGCGCGCGGGACTCCGCCAGCAGGTGGGCCACGCGGTTGCGCAGTGCCTCGACTCCGGCGCCGGGATCGGTGACGGTCATTCGGTCTCTCCCTCCGGGATCCCCGGTTCGAGGTGGTGTGCGACGACGGCCCGGCCGTCGCCGGGAGCGGGTTCGTCGGCGGGACACCGGCCGCGCAGCACCTGGCGCTCGGTCATCTCGGCGAGGTCGTCGACGACCCACGCCGGGGCGCCGACGGCCGGGAGCCGGGAGCAGGCGAGCTCGAAGACGGTGGCCGCGGCGCGGGCGAGCACGCGGTCGGCGAGGCCGTGCCGCGCTCCCGAGACCCAGCGACCCCGCGCCGGCTCGCACGCGGCGAGCGCGCGGTCGGTGACGTCCGGGTGGTCGAGCAGCGCCACCAGCACCGCGAGCGGCAGCGCCCAGCGCCGTCCCGGCTGGGCGTCGAGGTAGCGCACCTCGAGGTGCCCGTGCGGCCGGACGGGCGGGAACATCGTGGACACGTGGTAGTCCAGGTCGGCGGTGGTCGGGGGGACGGGGAGCGCACCGGCGACCCAGTCGGCGAAGGTCACGCCGTCGGGCACGTCCCAGGCCCCGTCCCGTCCGGACGCACAGCACCGGCGTCTGCAGCACGCGCCGGGCCCATGCCGCCGCCGGGTCGCCCGCCACGACGGGCGGGGGTGCCGTCCGGACCGGGTCCAGCGCCAGCCAGCTCGCCCACCGCGACGACTTCCAGCCCGTCCGGCGGCCGTGCATCAGCGGCGAGTTGGCGAACGCGGCGAGCAGGACCGGGCCGAGCGCGTGCAGAGCCTGCCAGCGCAGGACGACGTCGGCCGCCCTCCCCGGCGTCCAGGCAGATCTGCACCGCTGCCGTCGAGCACATGCCGCTGCGGCCGTACGGACCGATCCGGTCGAAGGCCTGCTCCATCGCGCGGTAGCGGGGCGTGTCCAGCAGGCGGGACGGGGGGCGGACCGGGTCCGCGGCCCGCGGCTGGGGTTGCACGCCCTCCGCGGCGAGCAGGCGGTGCAGCGCATCGGCGTCCGCACCGGCCGAGCGGATGAGCTGTCCGAGGTCAGGGAGCGGGGGGCTGGCGAGCTCGACCTGACCGCCCGGCTCGACGGTGACCGAGGAACCGGAGGGCAGCGGGAGGGCGGGGGAATCGGGGTTCAGCGTGATCGGTGCGTGCGGTCCGAGCGCCGTGACCAGGGTGGCGACGCCGACGGGAGCGTGGGGGGCGGCCGGGCGGTGCAGCAGCCATTCGAGCTCCACGCCCATGAGCGTCGGCGGTCCGTGCTTGAAGCACACCGACGCGACGTACGCCTCGGCGTCCTGGCAGGTGCGCAGTACGGCCGGGGTGGGACCCAACGGTTCCCTGTCGATCACCGGAGCCTGGGCCGTGCTCGGCACGACGTAACCCGCCTCCTGCGCCACGTCGAAGAACGCTACCCGCGCGCGCGGCCGATTGCATGGCTAGTCGGCGGCGACCGTGATCACTCCGTCAGACCTGTCCCAAGCCGTACGTACGTCCGGCTATGGTGGCCCGGTGCCCCGGGTCAGCGCCGATCAGCTCGCCGCGCGGCGCCAGCAGATCCTCGACGGCGCCCGAACCTGCTTCGCCCGGCACGGCTACGAGGGCGCGACCGTGCGCCGTCTCGAGCAGACCACGGGCCTGTCGAGGGGCGCGATCTTCCACTACTTCCGGGACAAGGACGCCCTGTTCCTGGCGCTCGCGGAGCAGGACGCCCGCCGCATGGCCGACGTCGTCGCCGACCAGGGCCTCGTGCAGGTCATGCGCGACCTGCTGGCCGCTGTGGAGGACGTCGAGGACCTGAGCTGGCTCGGCACCCGGCTGGAGGTCTCGCGGCGCCTGCGCACGGATCCCGAGTTCCGGGACCGCTGGCGACGCCATTCCGCGGCACTCACCGACGCCACCCGCGCCCGCCTCGAACGCCAGTCGGCGGCGGGCGCGCTGCGCGACGACGTGCCCGTGGCGGTGCTGGCCCGCTACCTGGAGCTGATGCTGGAGGGCCTCGTGTCCCATCTGGCGATGGGCCTTCCCGTCGACGACCTCGACGTGGTGCTCGACCTCGTCGAGTCGGCGGTGCGGTCCGGCGCCGCTACCGGGTCGTGAGCGTCGCCGCACCCGGACGGCGCGGAAAGGGCGTCCCACTGGCGCACGGCCCCGCCCGTGTTCGGGGGGAACGGGCGGCCGCCGAGGTGCTCGCGACGGGCAGCGCGTAGTCGCAGGCGGCCGGCGCGGTGCGTCAGCCGACGAGGTGCTCCTCGCGGTGGCGCACCGTGCAGCCCTCGATCCCGCAGCTCACGCCCTCGTCCACGACGCCGTCATCGGTAGGCGCCTCCGCGAACTGGGTGCGGTGCAGCTCCGCGTAGCGCCCGTCCGCGGCGATCAGCTCGTCGTGCGTGCCCCGCTCGACGATCCGGCCCTGCTCGACGACCGCGATCTCGTCGGCCGCCCGGATGGTGGACAGCCGGTGGGCGACGACGATCGCGGTGCGACCGTCGAGTGCGACGCCGAGCGCGGCCTGTACGGCGGCCTCGGACTCGGAGTCCAGGTGCGCCGTGGCCTCGTCGAGGATCACGACCCGGGGCTTGGCGAGCAGCAGCCGGGCGATCGTCAGCCGCTGGCGTTCCCCGCCGGACAGGCGGTAGCCGCGCTCGCCGACCACCGTGTCCAGCCCGTCGGGCAGCGAGTCGAGGAGCTCCCCGAGGCGGGCCTGGCGCAGGGACTCCACGATCTCGGCGTCGGTCGCCTCCGGGGCCGCGTAGAGGAGGTTGGCGCGGATGGAGTCGTGGAACAGGTGCCCGTCCTGGGTGACCACGCCGACCGCCCCGCGCACGGCCGCGAACGTGAGGTCGCGTACGTCGATCCCGGCGAGCTCGACGGCGCCGGAGTCGACGTCGTACAGGCGGGGAACCAGCGCGGCGATGGTCGACTTGCCCGCGCCGGACGAGCCGACGAGCGCGACCAGCCGGCCGCCCCCCACCTCCAGGTCGACCCCGTGCAGCACCTCCTCGCTCGGCCGGTTGTCCAGCACCGCCACGTCCTCCAGGGAGGCGAGGGAGACCTGCTCCGCGCTCGGGTAGCCGAACCGCACGTCACGCAGGCGCACCGACACCGGCCCGGCCGGCAGCTCGCGTGCGCCCGGACGCTCGGTGATCATCGGCTCGAGGTCGAGCACCTCGAAGACGCGCTCGAACGACACCAGCGCCGTCATCACGTCGACGCGGGCGTTGGCCAGTGCGGTCATCGGCGTGTACAGGCGGGTGAGCAGCAGCGCGAGGGTGACGACGGTGCCGGGGGCGATCTGCCCGGTCACGGCGAGGTAGCCGCCCAGGCCGTAGACCAGCGCCTGGGCCAGCGCGGACACCAGCGACAGGGCGGTGACGAAGACGCGGGAGACCATCGCGGTGCGCACGCCGATGTCGCGCACCCGCTCGGCGCGCTGACCGAAGTCCTCCGCCTCCTCGTCGGGGCGTCCGAACAGCTTGACGAGCGTCGCCCCGGGAGCGGAGAACCGCTCGGTCATCTGGGTGCTCATGCCGGCGTTGAGGTCGGCCGACTCGCGGCGGAGGTCCGCGATGCGGCGGCCCATCCGGCGCGCGGGCAGCACGAATATCGGCAGCAGTATCAGCGCGAGGATGGTGACCTGCCAGGCGAGACCGATCATCACGGCGAGGGCGAGGGTCAGCTGGATGACGTTGCTCAGGACGCTCGCCAGCGTCGTCGTGATCGCCGACTGGGCGCCGATGACGTCGTTGTTGAGGCGGCTGACCAGCGCTCCCGTGCGGGTACGGGTGAAGAACGCCACCGGCATCTGCTGCACGTGCTCGAAGACGGCGCGGCGGAGGTCGACGATCAGGCCCTCACCGATCCGGGACGAGAACCAGCGCGAGACCAGGCCGACGATCGCCTCCAGGATCGCGAGCGCGGCGATGCCGGCCGCCAGCCCGACCACCGTCGCCGCCGCGGCGGACACCTGCCCGCCCGCGACGATCGCGTTGACCACCCGCCCGGCGAGGACGGGCGTGGCGACCCCTACCACCGCGGACAGCACGGTGAGCAGCAGGAACGCGAGCAGCCACCGCCGGTAGGGCGCGGCGAATCGCCAGATCCGCGGGATCGTCCCCTTGGCCACCGACCGCGGCGCGTCCACGCCGCGGGCCACCCCCCGCATCATCGCCCAGCTGCGGTCCATCGGCCACCACCTCTGCTTACACCGTTGCACTCATACCGTTGCAACAGTCCTCCCCGGCGCCTTAGTCCCTGCGCACACCCGGGGAGGGGTCAGCCGGTGCCGGCGGCGAGCGACCGGAGGCGGCGCACCTGTGCCGAACGCTCGGCGGCGAGGGCCGCGGCGGGGTCCAGGCCGTCGGCCACCCCGGAGAGCAGGCCCAGCGTCTCCGTCGCGGCTCCGGCGGGCGCGCCGACGAGGCTCGACGCGAGCTCGTCGACGGCGGCGTCCAGCTCGGCGCGCGGCACGGCGCGCAGGGCGAGCCCGGACGCGACCGCCTCGTCGGCGCCGACCCGACGGCCGGAGAGGCAGATCTCCACGGCACGCGCGTACCCGACGGCGTGCACGAGCGGGTAGGTGCCGCCGAGGTCGGGGACGATCCCCAGGGCGGGCTCGGCCATGCAGAACTGCACGTCGTCGGCCACGATCCGCAGGTCGCAGGCCAGTGCGAGCTGGAAGCCGCCGCCGATGGCGTGGCCCTGGACGGCGGCCACGGTGACCCGCGAGGGGTGTCGCAGCCAGGAGAACCCCAGCTGGAATCCCGCGATCGCGGCGTCGGCCTCGGCGTCGGACATCCGGGCCAGCCCGCTGATCCCGGGTTCCCCGTCGAACTCGTCCGCCGTGAACGCGCGCTTGTCCAGGCCCGCGGAGAAGGCGCGGCCCTCCCCGCGGACCACCACGACGCGGACGTCGTCGGGCAGTGCGTCCCCGACCGCGCTCAGCGCCGCCCACGTCGCGGGCGTCTGGGCGTTGAGGCGCTCGGGCCGCACCAGCGTGATCGTCGCCCGCACGCCGTCGACGTCGAGCGCGATCCCGCCGCGGCGAAGGAGGTCCGGTTCGACGAGCGCAGCTGTCACGCCCGGCACCGTACCGCGGGGCGGTCGGGCCTACTTCTTCTTCGTGCGGGTGGCGCCACCACGCCCACGCAGCGTGACACCGGTCTCGCTGAGCACCCGGTGGACGAAGCCGTACGACCGCCCGGTCTGCTCGGCCAGTGCCCGGATGCTGGCGCCCTTCTCGTACTTCTTGCGAAGATCGGTGGCGAGCTTGTCGCGCTGGGTGCCGGTGATCCGTGCACCCTTCTTCAGGTCGGCCATTCTGCCCCTCCTCTGCCCCATCGCGGCACGCCGCGAACCGGTCGTATCGATCGGTGCGGCAATGATCGACCACCCCACGACGTCGTACCAGAGTGATCCACTCGATGATCGGTGAACGGTTCCGCCGAATGGATCACGCGTACGGGTGATCATTGGCGTTCTTGTCATCCGACCGTCACCTCAACGCCGTCCGAGAGTCACCCGAACGTGATTTGCCCGCCGGAGCCGACTGAGCTAGTCACTGCCTGCTACAGCGTCAGGCGAGCTGCACGAGCTCGAGGTACTCCGCCGACCAGTGGTCCTCCGTGCCGTCCGGCAGCACGATCACCCGGTCCGGATCGAGGGCCTCGACGGCACCGGGATCGTGCGTCACCAGCACGACCGCCCCGCTGAACCGGCGCAGCGCGTCGAGGACCTGCGCCCGGCTGGCGGGGTCGAGGTTGTTGGTGGGTTCGTCGAGCAGCAGCACGTTCGCCGCGCTGGAGACGAGCCCGGCCAGCGCGAGGCGTGTCTTCTCCCCGCCCGACAACGTGCCAGCGGGCTGGTCGAGCTGCTCCCCGGAGAACATGAACGCGCCCAGCAGCGTGCGCAGCTGCTGCTCCGGCGTGTCGGGTGAGGCGTGCCGGACGTTGGCCCACACGCTCGCGTCGAGGTCGAGGGTGTCGTGCTCCTGTGCGTAGTAGCCGATGCGCAGCCCGTGGCCCGGGAGCACCTCGCCCGCGTCGGCGTCCTCGGCGCCGGCGAGCAGCCGCAGGAGGGTGGTCTTGCCCGCGCCGTTGAGCCCGAGCACGACGACCTTGGCCCCCCGGTCCACCGCGAGGTCGACGCCGGAGAACACCTCCAGCGAGCCGAAGGCCTTGCTCAGCCCCTCGGCCGTGAGGGGGGTGCGCCCGCACGGCGCGGGGTCCGGGAAGCGGATGCGCGCGACCCGGTCGTTGCGGCGGGTGGGCTCGAGGTCGGCGAGCAGCTGGTCGGCACGGCGGGCCATGTTCTTGGCGGCGACGGCCTTCGTGGCCTTCGCGCCCATCTTCAGCGCCTGGGTGTGCAGCACCGACGCCTTCTTCTCGGCGTTGGCCCGCTCGCGGCGGCGGCGCTTCTCGTCGGTGGCGCGCGCCTCCTGGTAGCGGCGCCAGTTCATGTTGTAGAGGTCGACCTCGCTGCGGGTGGCGTCGAGGAACCACACCTTGTTGACCACCGCGGCGAGCAGGTCCGTGTCGTGGCTGATCACGACGAGGCCACCGTCGTGGGCGGAGAGGAACGAGCGCAGCCAGGTGATCGAGTCGGCGTCGAGGTGGTTGGTCGGTTCGTCGAGCAGCAGGGTGGTGGCGCTCGGGGCCCCGCCCCCGCCACCGTCCGAGGCGGCGAAGAGGATGCGGGCCAGCTCGACCCGCCGCCGCTGCCCGCCCGAGAGCGTGAGCATCTCCTGGTGCAGCACGCGGTCGGGCAAGTCCCAGGTGGGCGCAGATCCGTGCCGCGTCGCTCTCGGCGGCGTACCCGCCGAGCGCGGAGAAGCGCTCCTCGATGCGGCCGTACTCCCGCACGGCGCGGTCGTTCTCCGTGCCGTCCACCAGCTCGGCCATCGCCGTCTGGGCCTTCTCCATCGTGCGGAGCATCTCGTCGAGCCCGCGCGCCGACAGCACGCGGTCCTTCGCGGTGACGCGCAGGTCGCCCTCGCGCGGGTCCTGCGGGAGGTACCCGACGGGGCTGTTGGACAGCACCCGGCCCGCGTAGGGCTCGCCCTCCCCCGCCAGCACGCGCATCGCCGTCGTCTTGCCCGCACCGTTGCGCCCCACCAGGCCGATCCGGTCGCCCGGCTGCACGCGCAGGGCGGCCCCGGACAGCAGGATCCGGGACCCGGCGCGCAGTTCCAGGTCGGTGGCGGTGATCACGAGAGGAGCTCCAGGGGGTCCGGACGGCAGACAGGGCGCGGCACTGCGAGATCGGCAGCAGCTACGCGATCCGGATCACCGCTCCAGCGTACCGGCCGGTGCAGCCGATTACGGGACGTAGGGTCCCTCCATGAGCGACGTCACCGTCCCGCAGGACCTCGCCGGCCGGGTCGCGCTGGTCACCGGCGCCAGCCGGGGCATCGGGTTCGCCGTCGCCGCCGAGCTCCTCCGCCGCGGCGCGTCGGTCACGATCACCTCCCGCAAGCCCGACGAGCTGGCCGCGGCAGCAGGCGAGCTCGTGGCCGACGCGGCGGGCGGTGACCCGGAACGGGTGCTCGCGGTGCCGGGAACGTCGGCCACCCGCAGTCGCGCGAGGAGGTGGTGCACCGGACGGTCGAGACGTTCGGCGGCCTCGGGATCCTGGTCAACAACGCCGGGATCAACCCGCAGTACGGACCGCTCGTGCACGCCGACCTCGATGCCGTCCGCAAGATCTTCGACGTCAACGTGGTGGCCGCCCTCGGCTACCTGCAGCTCGCCCACGAGGCGTGGATGGGCGAGCACGGCGGGGCCGTGGTCAACCTCGCCTCGGTCGCCGCACTGCGCTCGTCCGGCGTGATCGGCGCGTACGGCGCGTCGAAGGCCGCGCTCGTCCGGCTCACCGCGGAGCTGGCCTGGGAGCTCGGGCCCGGCATCCGGGTCAACGCCGTGGCGCCCGCCGTCGTCAGGACCCGGTTCGCCACCGCCCTCTACTCGCACGACGAGGAGTCGGTGGCGTCGAGGTACCCGATGAAGCGCCTCGGCGAGCCCGCCGACGTGGCCGGTGTGGTGGCGTTCCTCGTCTCCGACGCGGCGAGCTGGATCACCGGCGAGACGGTGCGGGTGGACGGCGGGATACTGGCCACCGGATGAGGCCTCGTGCGCGGAGACAGCGGCCAGGGCAACGATCTCCGCGCACGAGGTCACCGGAGCACCACCTCGACGCAGCGGGCCCGGACGGCGGCCTCGTCGAGCACCGCTCGGCGCGGTTCCGGCACGTCGAGCACCCGCGGCTCGGCCCTGGCGAGCAGCGCGGCCAGGCGCCGGTCGGCGCGCAGGTCGTCGAGCGCGGTCGCGTCGCCGCCGAGGACGACCGCGTCCAGAGTCCCGGCGACCGGCAGCAGGACCCGCGCCACGGCAGCGGCGGCGGCATCGAGGGCCACCCGCACCTGGCCCTCGCGGCGCCTCGCGAACCGCCCCGACGACGAGCCGCCCTTCCGGTTGCGCCCGTGCACCTGGCGGGCGCCCGTCGACGACGTCTCCACCACCCCGTCCAGCGCGACCCCGACGCTGTAGCCGCCGAGCCGCACGAGGACGAGGCCCATCCGCCGGGGTACGGCCAGGTGCGCGTGCAGGGCGTCCAGGACGAGCCCGCCGTGCTCCCCCGCCGAACCGGCCCCCAGCTCGCCGAACGGGACCTCGACCGTCGCCACGGCACCGTCGACGGCGGTGACCCGCACGCGCCGCGGGGTGAGGTCGGTGCTCGCGATCCCGCCGTGGCGGGCCCCGAAGCGCTCGAACCACCCCGCCAGGCGCTCCGGCTCGACCTCGACGGCGCGCCCGCCGCCCGCCACCTCCCGGACCCGGCTCACTGCGGCCCGTGATCACCGTCCGTGGACGCACGAGGCCCGGAACCGGACCCTCCCGGTCCACGATCGGCGATCATCCCCACCCGCGGAACCGTAGTGGCGGTAGAACGGGCACGTGTCCTCCTCCCCGGACGGCGACGTCCTCGTGATCGGCGGTGGGCCGGCGGGCCGGGCGCTCGCGGCCGCCTGCGCCGGCCGCGGGCTGCGCACCACGCTGCTCGACCCCGATCCGGAACGGCCGTGGCCCGCCACGTACGGGGCCTGGGCGGCCGAGCTCCCGGCGGCGCTCCCGGCATCGGCGGTCGCCGCCCGCGCGCGGGGCCGGGCGATCGCCGTCACCGAGCGGGAGCTGGGCTGGGAGTACGCCGTGCTCGACGTCGCCGCGCTGCGCGCCCACCTGGACACCGGGATGGACGGCGCGGGTGTGACGGTGCGCGCCGGGCGGGCGGTCGCCTCCCCCGCCCACGGCGGCGTGCTGCTGGCCGACGGGAGCACGGCGCGGGCCCGGGTCGTCGTCGACGCCGCCGGGCACCGCCGGCCGGGCGCGACCGGCGACGGCAGGCCGGCCGAGCAGACCGCCTACGGCCTCGTCGTCGACGAGGCGGGCGCGGCCCCGTTCATCGCGCCCGGCGATGCCCTGTTCATGGACTGGCGCCCCGACCACGGCGAGCCCGGGTGGCCCACCTTCCTGTACGCCGTGCCGCTGGGCGGCGGGTCGGTGCTGCTCGAGGAGACCTCGCTGGCCAGGCGACCCGGGCTGCCGCTGCGGGTGCTGCGGCGCCGCCTGCTGTCCCGGCTCGCCGCCCACGGGGTGACGCCGGCCGCCGGTGCGACCGTCGAGGAGGTGCGGTTCCGGGTGGACGCCCCGCGGCATCGCGGGCGGGGCGCGCTCGGCTACGGCGCCGCCGCTCCGCTGGTCCATCCGGCCAGCGGCTTCAGCGTCGCCACGGCCCTGCGGCTCGCGCCCGCCGTGGCCGACGCGATCGCCACGGCGGCGCCGGGCGCTGAGCTGACGGCGGCGCAGGAGGCCGTCTGGCCGGCGTCGGCCCGCGCCGTGCACCGGCTCCGCCGCATCGGGCTGGAGGCCCTGCTGCGGATGCCGCCGGACCAGGTGCCGGGCTTCTTCGAGGTGTTCCTCGGCCTGCCGCCCGCGCAGCGATGGGCCTACCTGACCGGACGCGACGACCTGCGCGGCACCGTCGCCGCCATGCGCGCGCTCTACCGGCGCGCGGGCTGGGAGCTGCGCGGGAGGCTCATCGGCCCCGCGTTCCTGCCGCCGCTGCGGGCGAACACCGGTCCGGCCCCGAGCCGGACGTCGTGCGTGACCGATGCGCACCGCGGAGGACCGCGCGACCGCCGCCGGCGCGCGCACGCTCCGCACGTGCCGGCGACCGCACCACGTGGCGGCGGCCGACTGGCTCGCCACCTCGGCCGCGGCTCGGACGGTGCTCTCGACCGGCCTCGCCGAGCAGCTCCGGGACGACCCGCGGTTCCACCTGCAGCCACTGCGCCCGCTCACCGTGCGTGGCTACCGGCACCTCCGCCCCTCCGTCCGGCATCGCGGGGGCGACTGATCACGTCACTGGCAGTACGCTCCCCGGCGTGCCGATCACCGCATCGGATGTACTCGACCGGTTGCCGTTCCCGTTGGGCGTCACCCGGGGGCCCGAGCACGTCGTCGAGCTGCTCAACCCACCGGCCCAGCAGCTCCTCGGCGCCCGTGAGCTGATCGGCCGCCCGCTGCGCGAGCTGCTGCCCGAGCCGGGCGGCCAGGCCCTCCTGACCGTGCTCGACCGCACCTTCACCGAGGGCGAGCCGCACACCCAGCCGGCGCAGCGGGTGCTGCTGCCGGCGGGCGACCGGCTCGTCGAGCACTGGTTCGCCGTCGGGTACAGCCCGCTGCACGACGCCGACGGCGCCGTGAGCGGGCTGTTCATCCACGCGGTGGAGACCACCGAGCAGGTGCTCGCGGCCCAGCGGGCGGAGTTCCTGGCCCAGCTCGGAAGGGCTCTGCAGGAGGTCCCGCTCCGACCCGCTGAGGTGGCGGGCCGGGCGGTCGAGCTGATCGCGCCCCGGCTGGCCGACCGCTGCGAGATCGACCTCGCAGGCGACCCGGCACCGCACTCGCCTGCTGCCTGCGGGCACACGCTGGCCGTGCCGCTGACCGCCCACGGGCGCGAGTTGGGCACCCTGCGCCTGTACGCCGACGAGCGCGACCGCTTCACGGGCCCGGATCTGATCCTCGTCAACGAGGCGGCCGCTGCGGTCGCCACCTCGCTGGACAACGCCCAGCTGCACGCCGCCCAGCTGCACGGGCTGCGCGAGACGGAAGCCGCCCGCGCCCGCGGCGCGGCACTGCAGCAGCTTGCGGAGGCGCTCTCGCAGGCCCCGACGCCCGCCGCGATCGGCGAGCTGGCGGCGACCCGAGCCGCCGGGCTGCTGGGTGCGGACGCCGCGTCGCTGTACACCCCACGCGGCGCCGACATGGAGATGGTCCACTCCACCGGCTGGTCCGACGAGGTCGCGCGACGCTACCGGCTCGCCCCGCTGCACCGCGGGCGGCCGATGTCCGACGCCGTACTCGACGTCACGCCGGTCTGGCTGGAGGACGCCGCGCAGTGGCACGCCCGCTACCCCGAGGTGGCGCCGGTGCACAGCGGCGGGGGCTACGAGGCGTCGGCCTTCCTTCCGTTGCGGGTGGAGGGCCGCGACCTCGGCGCGCTCGTCTTCAGCTTCCTGGAGCCGCGGTCGTTCCCCCCGGACGAACGGGAGTACCTGCTCGCGGTGGCCGCCCTGTGCGCCCAGGCGCTCGACCGCGCCCGGCTGCTCGTCGCCGAGCAGGACGCGCGTGCCACCGCCGAGAAGGAACGCGACCGCATGGCCTTCCTCGCCGAGGCCAGCCTGCTGCTGGACGCGCCGATGTCGGTGGAGGAACGCATGCAGCGCCTCACCGACCTCGCCGTCCCCGGCGTCGCCGACTGGTGCGCCGTCACGCTCGTGGAGGACGACCGCGTCGAGCAGGTCGCGGTGGCACACAGCGACCCGGCGAAGATCGCGTTCGTCCAGGAGCTCCAGGACCGCTACCCCTCCGACCCCGACGCGCCCGGCGGGGCGATCCAGGTCGCGCGCACCGGTGTGCCCTCGCTGGTCCCCGAGATCTCCGAGGAGATGCTGGTGGCCGCCGCCCACGACGAGACCCACCTGGAGCTGGTCCGGGCCATCGGCCTGCGGTCGGCGATGGTCGTGCCGCTGCGGGTGCGCGGGCGCGGGCTGGGCTCGTTGACGCTGGTCAACGCGGAGTCGGACCAGCTGTTCGGCCCGGCCGACCTGGCCTTCGCGCAGGCCCTCGCCGGGCGGGCGGCGCTCGCGCTGGACAACGCGGACCTCTACGAGCGGCAGCGGACCATCGCGAGCACCCTGCAGACGGCGCTGCTGCCCGCGGTGCTGCCCACCGTCCCCGGCGTCCGCCTCGCCGCCCGGTACCTGCCCCAGAGCCACGCCTCGGACGGCGTCCAGGTGGGCGGCGACCTCTACGACGTCTTCGCGGGCGACGGGCCCGGCGAGTGGTCGGTCGTGGTCGCGGACGTGTGCGGCAAGGGGCCGGCCGCCGCGGCGCTGACCGCACTGATCCGGTACACGCTGCGTGCCGAGGTCAGCCACGGTCTCGCCCCCGCAGCGGCGCTGCGCAGGCTCAACGCCGAGATCCTGCGCCACGGCGACCCGTCCGACGCGCGGTTCGTCACCGTGGCGCACGCCGCGTTGCGGGTGCACGACGCGGGCGCCACCCTCGCGCTGGCCAGCGGCGGGCATCCACCGGCCCTGCTGCTGCGCGGGGCGACCGTGGAGGCGGTGGAGGCGGGGGGCACGCTCCTCGGGGTCTTCACCGACCCCGAGGCCACCGACGTCGAGGTCCGCCTGGACCGCGGCGACACCCTGCTTCTCTACACCGACGGGGTCACCGAGGCCCGCGGGCCGGACGGCCTGTACGGCGCCGAACGGCTCGCGTCGCTACTGTCCCGGCTGCGCGGGCCGTAACGCGGAGGGCATCGCCGACGAACTGGTGGCCGACGTGCTGGAGCTACCAGGACGGCCGGCTCCATGACGACGTGGCGGTCCTCGTGCTGCAGGTGGAGTCATGAGCGAGCTCGAGGAGAGCGCGTGAACAGTCCGAAAGAGGCCTCAGAGCTGGACACCGCGCTGTCCGTCCATCGCACCGTCGACGGCGCCGTCACGGTGCTCTCCCTCACCGGGGAGCTGGACATCGCCACGCTCGGGCTGGCGGAGCGCGAGCTGGAGGCGGTGGAGGCCGACGCGCCCGAGGTGCTGCTCCTGGACTTCGCCTCGCTCGACTTCGTCGACTCCTCCGGGGTCCGGCTCGTGCTGCAGGCCGATGCCAGGGCCCGCCAGGCGGGACGGCACCTCGCCGTGGCGCCCGGACGCGCACTGCACCGGCGGATGTTCGAGGTGCTGGGGCTGACCGAACGCCTGAACCTCGTCGACGGCGTCGACGCCCTGCGGTCCGGCCCGTGACCACCACACCCGCGGCGACGGCGCTGCCGTTCCTGCACCGCGCGGCCTACTACCGCGACGGGTCGGACCTCGTGGACGTCCTGGTGCCGCTCCTGCGCGGCGCGGTCGAACGCGGCGAGGCCGTCGTCGTCGTGCTGGACGGGCCGACCACCGACGCCGTCCGCGACGGCCTCGGGCCGCTGGCCGGCTCGGTGGAGTTCACCGATCCCGCCGACGTGCACGGCTACTCGGGGCAGACCACCGCCGCGCGCCGCGCCAACCAGCTCCGGGAGCTCACGGCCGGTGGCAGGCGGGCGGTGTTCGTCGACCAGTACGGCGCGGACGTCGACGGCGGGTCCGCCGCCTACCGCAGCGAGGTCGATGCCGCGATGAACATCGCGCTGGCCGGCGTGCCGGTGACGGTCGTCTGCCCCTACCCGGTTCGCGCGTCCCGCCAGCTCGCGGCGGCCGCGCGGTGGAACCACCACGAGCTGCTGGTGGACGGGGCACTGCGGCCGAACCCCGCGCTGCGCCGACCCGTCGACGTGCTCGCGGCGGTACCGGTGGCGTCCGCACCGGAGCTGGGCCCGCCGACCGAGGAGCAGGCGTTCGGCGGCGCGGTCACGCGGCTGCGCGGGATACGGGCCGACGCGCGCCGCCACGCCGCGGACGCCGGGCTGGACGACGACCAGATCGGCGAGTTCGTCCTGGCGCTGAGCGAGCTGGTGACCAACAGCATCGAGCACGGAGCGGGCCACGGCACGGTCCGGTGGTGGGTGTACCCGGGCCGGGTGGTCGCCGAGGTGCACGATCCGGGCCGGCTGCGCGACACGCTGCCCGGCATGCGTCCGCCCGTCGTCACCGGGGAACGCGGCCGGGGTGTCTGGCTGGCGAGGCGGTTCTGCCGGACGGTGCACCTCTGGGCGGCAGCCGACGGCACCCATGCGCGCATCGAGTCCGCGGCCTGACGGTGCCGTCGTGACGTGGCGGGTGACGGCGGGGCCGAACCGTCGGGCTTGACCTTCGAGCCGGGTCGAAGGCTTACCGTCGTGGGGTGAGCGACTACCGGATCTCCGAGCTGGCGCAGCGAAGCGGGTTCCCCGCCTCCACGCTGCGGTTCTACGAGACGAGCGGGCTGCTGCCCGCCGACCGCACCCCGGGCGGCTACCGCCGCTACGACGACGGCGCCGTCGAACGGTTGCGCTTCATCGCGGCCGGGAAGGGCCTCGGGCTCGGTCTGGATGAGATCCGCGAGCTGCTGGCGGTGTGGGAGCAGGGAGCGTGCGCGGAGGTCCGCGCCCGGCTCCGGCCCCTGGTGGCCGACCGGATCGACGACGGCGAGCGGAGGATCGCGGAGCTGTCCGCGTTCGTGGAGACCCTCGCCGGCGTCCGCGACGAGCTCGCGGGCCCCGCCCCGGACGGGCCGTGCGGCCCGGGGTGCGGCTGCGTCCGGGCCACCCCGTCCCGCCGCGAGCGCCGTCCCGCAGCCCGAGCAAGCCCGCCGGGCAGGTGCCGGAGCCGGTGCCGCTGGCCTGCACGCTGAACGCCGCGGACGAGGCCGACCGGCGCGCCGAGTGGGCCGGGCTCATCGGGTCGGCGACGGAGCGGGAACGCGGCGAGGACGGCGTCCGGCTGCTGTTCCCCCTCGACGACGCGCTCGCGGGGCACGTCGCCCGCCTCGCCGCCGCCGAACAGGCGCTGCTGCGCGTTCCTCGACTTCACCCTGCGGTTCACCGGCGCGGGGCTGGAGCTGTCGGTCGGGGTGCCGCCGGGAGCGGGCGAGATCCTGGGCGACCTGTTCGACCCCGCGGAGAGCGCGAACGGCACTCTCGAACGATAGGTCTGTTCGAAAGTGCCGTTCGCGCCGGTGCGGTCAGTCGCGGAGGAGCCGCAGGTCACATACGGAAGCCGAGGGCACGGAGCTGCTCGCGGCCGTCCTCGGTGATCTTGTCGGGGCCCCACGGCGGCATCCAGACCCAGTTGATCTTGATGTCCCGCACGAGCCCGCCCTCGGGGCCCGCGGTGAGCGCCGCGCGGGTCTGCTCCTCGATGACGTCGGTCAGCGGGCACGCCGCCGACGTCAGCGTCATGTCGATCGTCGCCACGCCGTCGGCCGCCTGGATGCCGTACACCAGGCCGAGGTCGACGACGTTGATCCCCAGCTCGGGGTCGACGACGTCGCGCATCGCCTCCTCGAGGTCGTCGAAGGAGGGGGCGTCGCCGGTGGGCGCGGCGGCGGGGGGCTCGGGCATGCCGGCCGCACCCCGCACGACCTCGCCGGTCTCCGGGGTCTCCGTGGAGGTCTCCCTGGAGGTCTCTGTGGTCTCGCTCATTCCTCGACTCCCTTCTCGTTCCCGACCCGGACCACGGCGTCCTTGAACGCCATCCAGCCGAGCAGCGCGCACTTCACCCGCGCCGGGTACCTGGCCACTCCCGCGAACGCCACGCCGTCGCCGAGCACGTCCTCGTCCGGCTCGACCTTGCCACGGCCCTGCGCCATCTCCTGGAACGCCGTGAGGATCCGCATCGAGTCCTCGACGGAACGTCCGACGACCAGGTCCGTGAGCACCGAGGCGGCCGCCTGGCTGATCGAGCAGCCCAGCGCGTCGTAGGACACGTCCTCGACGGTCTCACCGTCGAGCTTGACCCGCAGCGTGATCTCGTCGCCGCACGTGGGGTTGATCTGGAACGACTCGGCGTCGAACGGCTCGCGCAGGCCGGCGCCGTGGGGCTTGCGGTAGTGGTCCAGGATGATCTCCTGGTACATCTGCTCCAGCTGCATCTCACGCCACCCCGAAGAACTCGCGCGCGGCCTGCACGCTCTCGACCAGCGCGGTGACCTCGTCCGGGGTGTTGTAGACGGCGAACGAGGCGCGCGCGGTGGCGGCCACCCCGAACCGGCGGTGCAGCGGCCACGCGCAGTGGTGACCCACCCGGATGGCGACGCCGCGGTCGTCGAGCACCTGGCCGACGTCGTGCGCGTGCACGCCGTCCACCACGAACGCGACCGCTCCCCCGCGGTCCTCCAGCGAGGTGGGACCGACGATCCGGACCCCGGGTACCCCCGCGAGCCCGTCGAGGGCCAGCGCGGTGAGCGAGCGCTCGTGCGCGGCCACCGCGTCCATCCCGATGTCGTTGAGGTAGTCGACGGCCGCGGCGAGCCCGACGGCCTGCGAGGTCATCGGCACGCCCGCCTCGAACCGCTGCGGCGGTGGCGCGTACGTGGTCCCCTCCATCCGCACCATCTCGATCATCGAACCGCCGGTCAGGAACGGCGGCATCGCGGCGAGCAGATCCGAGCGCCCGTACAGCACGCCGACGCCGGACGGTCCGAGCATCTTGTGCCCGGAGAACACGGCGAAGTCCACACCGAGTGCGGTGAGGTTCACCGGCTGGTGGGGCACCGACTGGCACGCGTCGAGCAGGGTGAGCGCGCCGACGGCCCTGGCGCGGCGCACCAGCTCCGCCACCGGCAGGACGGTGCCGAGCACGTTGGACTGGTGCGCGAACGCCAGCAGCTTCGTGCGCTCGGTGATCGGGTCGCTGTCGAGGTCCAGCCGGCCGTCGTCGCCGACCTGGAACCACCGCAGCGTGGCACCGGTGCGCCGGCACAGCTCCTGCCACGGCACCAGGTTGGCGTGGTGCTCCAGGTCGGTGACGACGATCTCGTCACCGGGGCCGAGCGCGAACCGCTCGGACTCCGCGCCGACAGCGCCGACGGAGGAGTTGCTCATGGCGTACGCGACGAGGTTGATGCCCTCGGTGGCGTTCTTGACGAACACCACCTCGTCGGCCTCGACGCCGACGAAGGCGGCGATCCGCGCCCTGGCCGACTCGTAGGCGTCGGTGGCCTCCTCGGCGAGCTGGTGCGCGCCGCGGTGGACCGCGGCGTTGTGCTTCTCGAGGAAGCTCCGCTCCGCGTCGAGCACCTGCCGTGGCCGCTGCGAGGTCGCACCCGAGTCGAGGTAGACCAGCGGGCGCCCGCCCCGCACCGTGCGGGACAGGATGGGGAAGTCCGCACGCAGCGCCACCACGTCCAGACCTTCCAGGGTGGTCATCAGCTCGCGACCTCGGCACGGGCACCCGGCTCCGCGGGGATCGCGAAGCGCTCGTAGCCGTGGCGTTCCAGCTCGTCGGCCAGCTCCGGGCCGCCGGACTCGACGATCCGGCCGCCCGCGAACACGTGGACGACGTCCGGGGTGATGTGCTGCAGGATCCGGGTGTAGTGGGTGATCAGCAGGACACCGGTCTCACCGCCCTCGCGGTACCGGTTGACCCCCTGCGACACGACGCGCAGGGCGTCGACGTCGAGGCCGGAGTCGGTCTCGTCGAGGATCGCGATCTTGGGCTTGAGCAGCGAGAGCTGGAGCACCTCGTGGCGCTTCTTCTCCCCGCCGGAGAAGCCCTCGTTGACGTTGCGCTCGCCGAAGGCCGGGTCGATGTCCAGGTCGGTCATCGCCTGCTTGACCTCCTTGACCCAGGTGCGCAGCTTCGGCGACTCCCCGCGAACTGCGGTGGCCGCCGAGCGCAGGAAGTTCGACGTGGACACGCCGGGCACCTCCACCGGGTACTGCATGGCCAGGAAGAGGCCCGCCCTGGCGCGCTCGTCGACGGTCATCGCGAGGACGTCCGCGCCGTCGAGCGTGATGGAACCGCTGGTCACCTCGTACTTCGGGTGCCCGGCGACGGCGTAGGCGAGGGTGGACTTGCCGGAACCGTTCGGTCCCATGATCGCGTGCGTCTCGCCGGAGCGGACCGTGAGGTCGACGCCCTTCAGGATCTCCTTGGCGCCGCCGTCGGCGGCCACCGAGACGTGCAGGTCCTTGATCTCCAAGGTGGTCATGTGTGTGAGAACTCCGTCTTGTGTGGTGGTTCGCGTCAGGTGCCGGTGACGGCAAGCTCGGCCTCGATGGCCGCCTCCAGCCGTTCGCGCAGCTCGGGGATGGTGATCCGGCCGAGGATCTCGCCGAAGAACCCGCGCACGACGAGGCGGCGGGCGACGTCCTCGGGGATGCCGCGGCTCTGCAGGTAGAACAGCTGCTCGTCGTCGAACCGGCCGGTGGCACTGGCGTGCCCGGCACCGGCGATCTCGCCGGTCTCGATCTCCAGGTTCGGCACCGAGTCGGCGCGTGCGTGCTCGGTGAGCACGAGGTTGCGGTTGAACTCGAACGTCTGGGTGCCCTCGGCCGCGGCCCGGATCAGCACGTCGCCGATCCAGACGGTGTGCGCCTCGGTGGTGCCCTTGACGCCCTGCAACGCGTTCTTGTACAGGACGTTGGACGTGCACCGCGGCTGCCCGTGGTCGACGAGCAGGCGCTGTTCGAGGTGCTGGCCCGCGTCCGCGAAGCCGAGGCCGACGAGCTCGGCGTCGCCGCCGGGGCCGTCGTAGCGGACGGTCGGGCTGATGCGGACCAGGTCGCCGCCCAGTGCCACCGACGTGGCCCGCAGCGTGGCGTCCCGCCCGATGGTGAGGTGCTGCGCTCCCACGTGCACGGCGTCGTCGGCCCACTCCTCGGTGACGACGAGCGTGAGGCGCGAGCCGTCGGCGAGCACCACCTCGAGGTTGTCCGCCAGGGTGCCCGAGCCGCCCTGCTCGACCACCACGGTGGCCTCGGTGTGCGGGGTGGTGCGCAGCTGCAGGTGCGACGCGGCGGTGGCCCCCTTGCCCGGCCCGGCGACGGTGACCGTCACCGGCGCGGGCCTGCCGTCGAGGGTGACCACGGTGGCCTCGCGGAACGCGCTCCACGCCGCCGCGGCGACCCGGTCGGCGGGCGTGCCGCCCGCACCGAGCCGCGCGTCGTCGCGGCCGACGACCTCGACGGTGACGCCCTCGGCCTGCGAGACGCTGACCGGCGCCACCCCCTCGAACGTCGCCGAGCCGTCGTGCAGCCCGTGCAGGCGCTTCATCGGCGTGAAGCGCCAGTTCTCCTCACGACCACCCGGGACCTCGAAGGCCTCCACGTCGTAGGCGGTGAACCGCTCGCTCGCCGAGGCCGAGCGGCTTGGAACCCTGGCCTTCCTTCGCCCCCGCGAGTTCGGGCGCAAGACCAGCAACTTCGGCCGTCATCCGACGGAGCCCTCCATCTGCAGCTCGATGAGCCGGTTGAGTTCCAGCGCGTACTCCATGGGCAGCTCGCGCGCGATGGGCTCGACGAACCCGCGCACGACCATCGCCATGGCCTCGTCCTCGGTGAGACCGCGGCTCATCAGGTAGAAGAGCTGGTCGTCGCTCACCTTGGACACCGTGGCCTCGTGGCCCATCGACACGTCGTCGGTGCGCACGTCGACGTAGGGATAGGTGTCGCTGCGGCTGATGTTGTCCACCAGCAGGGCGTCGCACTTGACCGTGGAGCGGGAGTGGTGCGCACGGGGGTTGACCCGGACCAGGCCGCGGTACGACGTGCGCCCGCCACCACGCGCCACCGACTTGGAGATGATCGTCGACGACGTGTACGGCGCCAGGTGCGTCATCTTCGCGCCTGCGTCCTGGTGCTGGCCCTCACCGGCGAACGCCACCGAGAGCACCTCGCCCTTGGCGTGCTCGCCCATGAGCAGCACGGCCGGGTACTTCATCGTGACCTTGGAGCCGAGGTTGCCGTCGACCCACTCCATCGTGGCGCCCTCGTAGGCCTTGGCCCGCTTGGTGACCAGGTTGTAGACGTTGTTCGACCAGTTCTGGATGGTCGTGTAGCGGCAGCGGCCGCCCTTCTTCACGATGATCTCGACGACGGCGGAGTGCAGCGAGTCCGACGTGTAGATCGGCGCCGTGCAGCCCTCCACGTAGTGCACGTAGGCGTCCTCGTCGACGATGATCAGCGTGCGCTCGAACTGGCCCATGTTCTCGGTGTTGATCCGGAAGTAGGCCTGCAGCGGGATGTCGACCTTGACGCCCTTGGGGACGTAGATGAACGAGCCGCCCGACCAGACCGCGGAGTTGAGCGCCGAGAACTTGTTGTCGCCGCTCGGGATGACCGAGCCGAAGTACTCCCTGAACAGCTCCGGGTGCTCGCGCAGCGCGGTGTCCGTGTCGAGGAAGATCACGCCCTGCTCCTCCAGGTCCTCGCGGATCTGGTGGTAGACGACCTCCGACTCGTACTGCGCCGCGACACCGGACACCAGGCGGGCCTTCTCGGCCTCCGGGATGCCCAGCTTGTCGTAGGTGTTCTTGATGTCGGCGGGCAGGTCGTCCCAGGTGGCGGCCTGCTTCTCCGTGGAGCGCACGAAGTACTTGATGTTGTCGAAGTCGATGCCGGACAGGTCGGCACCCCAGCGTGGCATCGGCTTGCGCTCGAAGAGCCCGAGTGCCTTGAGGCGGAAGTCGAGCATCCACTTCGGTTCGCTCTTCAGCGCAGAGATGTCGGCGACGACGTCGGCGGAGAGGCCTCGACGTGCGGTGGCGCCGGCGGCGTCCGAGTCGGCCCAGCCGAAGTCGTACCGGCCGAGCGTCGCGAGCGTCTCCTCCTGGGTGAGTGTCTCAGGAGCGGTCGTCATTCGGACTGCCTCCCTTTCGGGGACCTAGAAGTGGCGGGTGCGCGCGCTGCGAAGAGTTCGGGATCTTCGAGCGGGACGTGTGTGGTGCACGCGGCGTCGCCGCGCGCGATGGTGGCGAGCCGCTGCACGTGCGTGCCGAGCAGGTCGGCGAACGCCCTGGTCTCGGCCTCGCAGAGCTGCGGGGAACTCGGCGGCGACGTGCGCGACCGGGCAGTGGTGCTGGCACAGCTGCACGCCGTGGCCTGCCTCGCGGGCCTGCGCGGCGTAACCGCGGGCCGTGAGCACCTCGGCGAGCGCGTCCGCGCGCCCGTCCGCGGTGTCGACCGCCGCGATCTGCGCCGCCGCCGGACCCAGCAGCTCGGTGACGCGGCTCTCGGCGAACCCGCGTACGGCCTTCTCCCCACCGTGCTCGGCGAGGAACCGCAACGCGGCGACGGCGAGCTCGTCGTAGCCGTGGCCGAAGCGGGCCCGCCCGGCGTCGGTGAGCAGGTACTGGCGGGCGGGGCGGCCGCGGCCGCGCGGGCCGCGCCGTGGCGCCTCCCGGGTCTCGGCCTCGCCGCCGACGATCAGGGCGTCGAGGTGGCGGCGGACGGCGGCGGCGGAGAGCTCCAGCTCGGCGGCCACCGCGGCCGCGGCGATCGGGCCCTGCTCCATGAGGAGGCGGGCGACGGCCACCCGGGTGCGGCCGTCACCGGTCGCGGGGGCATCATGCCCCGCGACGGGACGGAGCTGCCCGGCGGTTTTCACAACACCAGTCTTGCGTATATCCGCCGAGTCGGCAAAGAGGCCCGTCGATCGGGTGACCGCCGTCACCCCACCGACCGGCGGTGACCGCCGATCGAGCGGCCCGACCGGCCCTCGCTACCCTTCGCGCATGGCCGCACCGGGGCTCCACATGGTGCGACGCCGGCCGCTTCGCCCACAGCCCGAGCCCCCGGCACCGCGCGACCCGAGCCGCTTCGCGCGGCGGCTCGGCCTCACCGGTGCGCTCCTCATGGCGGTCGGCGCCCTCGGCGCAGGCGCCCTCCCGGTCCCCAACCCGCTGTTCGGCCTGCGGGTGCTGAGCCTGCCGAGCCGCAACGCCACGGTGGCGATCGCCGTGACCTACGCCGGCATGGGCATGCTCGTGCTGGCCTGGCTGTGGATCGGCAAGATGCTCCGCTACCACGGCGCGAACGCCCCGGCCCCGGACCGCGGCGCGCTCGCCCGCACCGGCCTGCTCTGGGCACTGCCCCTCGCCGTCGCCCCGCCGATGTTCTCCAAGGACGTCTACAGCTATCTCGCGCAGAGCGCCATCGCCGCACGCGGGTTCGACCCCTACTCGCTCGGCCCGGCCCAGGCGCTCGGCGTGGACGACCCGTTGACCCGCACGATCCCCACGATCTGGCGCGACACCCCTGCGCCGTACGGTCCGCTCTTCCTCGCCCTCGGCCGGGGCATCACGGCGCTGACCGGCGACGACGTCGTGTACGGGCTGTTCGCGCACCGGGTGCTCGCGCTGGGTGGCGTCGCGCTGATCATCTGGGCGCTGCCGCGGCTGGCCCGCCGGTGCGGCCTGGATCCCGGGCTCGCGCTGTGGCTCGGCGCTGCCAACCCGCTCGTCCTGTTCCACCTGGTCAGCGGCATCCACAACGAGGCACTGATGATCGGGCTGATGCTCGCCGGGATGGAGGTGGGGCTGCGCGCCCGGCCGCGGCTGCTCGACCCGCACCTGCTCCTCGGCGCCGCCGTCATCGTGGCGGCGGCGGCGGTCAAGCTGCCCGCCCTGCTCGCGCTCGGCTTCCTCGGCGTGCACCAGGCCCGTCGGCTCGGGGCGCGACCGCGGGACGTCGGCGCCGTCGCCGCGGTGCTCGGTGCGCTGACCGTCGGGCTGTTCGCCGCCCTCGGCTTCGGCACCGGGCTCGGCTTCGGCTGGGCGTCCACGCTGGGCACCCCCAGCGTCATCCGCAGCTGGATGTCGCTGTCCACCGACCTCGGCCAGCTCGGAGGCCAGATCGGCGTGCTGGCCGGGCTCGGGGACCACACCGACGCCACGCTGGCTCTCACCCGCTCGCTCGGCGCTGTCGCCGCAGCAGGCGTGTGCGTCCTGCTGCTGCTCGCCGTGCTGCGCGGCCGGATCGAGCCCCTGACCGGTCTCGGGGCGGGGCTGGGCGCCGTGGTCCTGCTCGGGCCGGTGGTGCACCCCTGGTACCTGCTGTGGGCGGCGATCCCGCTCGCCGCCACCCGCGGCATGCCACGCTACCGCCGGGCCGCGCTGGCCGCCTCGGCCGTGCTCGCCGTGATGGTGCCGCCCACCGGCTCCGACTTCGAGTTCCGCTCCTACCAGCTGCCGATGGCCATGATCGCCGGGATCGCGATACTGGGCGTGGTGCTGCTCGTCATGCGCAGGCGGCTGGCCGGGCTGACGGGCATCGAGATCGACGTCCTGCCCGGCCGGATCCCGGTGGTCCCCGGGCCCGAGCACCCGGAGGTCCCGACCGCGGGCGCGCGACCCGGCGCGTCGCCGGGAGCCGTACCCCCACCGTAGAATGCCCGGCGGTGAGCGCCATGCTCACGATGCGTGGGGTCGACGCCGGTGACGGCGGGCGAGGAGGGGCGTGACCGAGCCACCGCCAGCGGTCCCGGACCCCGCCGTCAGGACGCCCGCCGTGCCGGACCCTGCCGTCTCGGTACGGGGCCTCGTGAAGCGGTACGGCCGCACCACCGCCGTCGACGGCCTCGACCTGGAGCTGCCCCCGGCCTCCGTGCTCGCGCTGCTCGGCCCCAACGGTGCCGGCAAGACGACCACCGTGGAGGTCTGCGAGGGGTTCCTCCGGGCCGACGCGGGCGAGGTCCGCGTGCTCGGCACCGACCCCGCCGGTGCGCCCGACGCGCTGCGCGCCCGCATCGGTGTCATGCCCCAGGGCGGCGGCGCCTACCCCGGCGTCCACGCCGCGGAGATGCTGCGGGTCGTCGCGGCCTGCGCCGCGCAGCCGCTCGACGTCGACTGGCTCATCGACGTGCTCGGCCTGGCCTCCTGCGCCCGCACCCCCTACAAGCGGCTCTCCGGCGGGCAGCAGCAGCGGCTGGCGCTGGCCTGCGCGGTGGTCGGGCGCCCCGAGCTGGTCTTCCTCGACGAGCCGACCGCCGGGCATGGACCCGCAGGGCAGGCGGCTCGTGTGGGAGCTGATCAGCGCGTTGCGCCGGGACGGGGTGGCCGTGCTGCTCACGACCCATCTCATGGAGGAGGCCGAGGCGCTCGCCGACGACGTGGTGATCGTCGACCACGGGCGGGTGGTCGCCCACGGCAGCCCGGCCGCGCTCACCGCGGGCGGTGAGCACCAGGAGCTCCGGTTCCGGGCCCGGCCCGGGATGGACGTCGGCGGCCTCGCCGCGACGCTCCCGCACGGCTACCACGCGGCCGAGCCGATCGCGGGGCGCTACCTCGTGCGCGGCCGGATCGATCCCGCCGTGCTGTCGACGATCACCAACTGGTGCGCGGGCAACGGCGCGCTCGCCGACGACGTGCAGGTGGCGCGGCGCAGCCTGGAGGACGTGTTCCTGGAGCTCACCGGCAAGGAGCTGCGCTCGTGACGCGCTTCGCGCCCGGGACCTTCACGCCGCGCCCGGGGCGCGGGTCGCTGGTGCGCATGCTCGCGGCGCAGTCGGGCACCGAGCTGCGGCTGGCGCTGCGCAACGGCGAGCAGGTGCTGCTCACGCTGCTCATCCCGGTGGTGCTGCTGATCGGCCTGACCACCCTCGACCTCGTGCCGCTGCCCACCCCGCGCGTGCAGTCGGTCGTGCCGGGGATCCTCGCGCTGGCGGTGATGTCCACCGCATTCACCGGCCAGGCCATCGCGCTGGGCTTCGACCGGCGCTACGGCGTGATCCGGCGCCTCGCCGCTACGGCGCTGCCGCGCTGGCTGCTCGTGGGGGGCCGGCTGGCGGCGGTACTCGGGCAGGTCGCGGTGCAGGTCGTGGTGCTGGCCGTGCTGGCGGCCATGCTGGGCTGGCGCCCGAACCCCGCAGGGCTCGGCGCCGCCGTGCTGCTCGTGTTGCTGGGCTGCGCGGCGTTCGGCAGCCTCGGGATCCTGCTCGGGGGCACCCTGCGCGCCGAGATCGTGCTGGCCGTGGCCAACGTCGTCTGGTTCGTCCTGCTGCTCGCAGGCGGGATCATCATCCCGCTCGGGCAGCTGCCCGAACCGCTGGCGACGATCACGTCGTACCTCCCGTCCGGCGCACTGCGCCGAGGGGCTGCGCACCGCACTGGTGGCCGGGCAGGGCCCGAGCCTCGCACCAGGTCCTCGTCCTGGTGGGCTGGACCGTCGCTGCGTCGCTGCTGGCCGCGCGTTTCGTCAAGCTCCGCTGACGATCACGCTGCCCGCTCACGGCGGGCCCATGGTCACCGTCCGTGGCACCCACGGGTCCGGAACCGGGCCCGCCCGGTCCACGCTCGGCGATCATCCACGCGCCCTCCGCCATGATCACGTTCAGCTGACCGACCGGCGTGCCGTCACCAGGTAGACCTCCATCGGCATCGCGAGCGCGCCCGACGGGTCGCAGAACCGGGCCAGCCCGCTGCGGGCGTCGGCCCGGATCCGGCGGTACTGGTCCTCGGTGATCCGCGAGATCAGCGGCGTGCTCTCCACCTCGGCCGTGACGTAGGCGTCGACCGAGGGCGCGTGCACCGTGACGGGCAGCGTGCGCTCACCGGTGACCCGCAGGCCTGCGGCGGCGCACGACGCGGTGAACGCGGCGGGGTCGCCCAGCCGGAAGTACGTGCTCACCAGCTCGACGGCGTCGGGGCCGGCGTGCCGGGCCACCGCCTCGGCGAGCGGCAGGAACCCGGTCTGGCGCTCCGGCGCGCTCCACACCTGCACCCCGACCGTGCCCTCCGCGGTGACCACCCGCCCCATCTCCCGCAGCGCCGCCGTGTGGTCCGGGACGAACATCAGCCCGGACTGGCACAACACGACGTCGAACGCCCCGTCCGGGAACGGCAGCGCGACCGCGTCGCCCTGGCGCCAGTCCAGGTCCGGGCGCACCCTGCGGGCGACGGCGAGCATCGCCTCGTTGAGGTCGAGCCCCGTCACGCGGCCCCGGGCACCCACCCGGTCGGCCGCCGTGCGGGCGACGATGCCGGTGCCGCAGGCCACGTCGAGCACGCGGTCGCCCGGCGCCACCCCGGCGGCCTCGACGCAGCCGCGGCGCCAGCGGCGCGAAGAGCGCGGGGACGAAGGACTCCTCGTAGGACTCGGCGACCGCGGAGGAGACCTGCTGGAAGGTGTCTGCGCTGTGGGTCATGCCGTGAGCCTGGCCGCCGGACACCGGCGAAACATCGGTCGACTGCCCCATCCCGGCGCGCATACTTGCCCCGTGCCGGGCGAGGACTTCGCGACAGCCGGGATGTCGGCCCTGGAGGCCGGCCGGTGGGCCGACGCCCGCACGGCCTTCGAGGCCGCGCTCGCCGTGCGCGAGACCCCGGAGGCGCTCGACGGGCTCGGCGAGGCGCTGTGGTGGCTCGGCGAGCCGCGGGCGGGCGTCGAGTACCGGGAGCGGGCCTACGTCGGGTTCCGGCGGGCGGGCGACGCCGTGCGGGCGGCGTCGACGGCGATCGCGGTCTGCATCAGCTACGGGGTCAACTTCGGCAACGGGGCGGCGGCCGCCGGGTGGTTCGCCCGGGCCGAGAGCGTCTTCGCCGACGGCGACGCCGGGGAGCTGCAGGGCACGTTCTGGCTGATGCGCGGCTACCTGCACCCCGAGTTCGAGCCGGCGTGCGCCCTGCTCCGCCGTGCGCTGACCCTGGCGCGGGAGACCGGTGACGTCGACCTGGAGCTGTCCGCGCTCTCGGACCTCGGCGGGAAGCTCGTGGATGCGGGTCGGGTGGCGGAGGGTCTGGCGCTGATCGACCAGGCGATGGCGGGCACCCTCGCAGGCGAGTGCCGCCGCCTGGAGACCGTGGCCTGGGCGAGCTGCACCATGCTCGGCGCGTGCGAGGTGGCGGGCGACCTGGAGCGCGCGTCCCAGTGGCTGCGCGTGATCGACGAGTTCACCGACCGGTACGGCTGCCCCTTCGTGTACGCGACCTGCCGCACCCACTACGGCAGCCTCCTGCTCGCGAAGGGGAGATGGGACCAGGCGGAGCGGGAGCTGGCGGCCGCGGTCCGGATGTCCGGGCGGGCCGGGCCGGTGCCGCACGCGCAGGCGACGGCCCGGCTGGCGGACCTCCGCCTGCGCCAGGGCCGCGTCGAGGAGGCCGAGGCGCTCCTGGCCGACTGCCGCGACGACGTCGTCATGGCGAAGCTGCACCTGGCCCGCGGCGAGCCGGAGGTCGCGGCCGCGCTGCTGCGGCGCCGCCTGGACGAGGCGGGCGGGCCGGCCGGGACCGCCCCGCTGCTGGTCCTGCTCGTCGAGGCGCAGCTCGCCGCAGGCGAGATCGAGGAGGCCGCGCGCAGCGTCGACCAGCTCGCCGTCCTTGCCTCGTCCGCAGGCGCAGGCGACCACGTGACGGCGCTGGCCGCCGCCGCGGCGGGGTACCTCGCGGTCGCGCGGGGCGACCTCGACGACGCCATCGACCGGTTCCGGACCGCGCTGACGGCGTTCGCCGGCCTCGGCCTGCCGATCGAGACCGCGCAGGTGCGGCTCGCGCTGGCCCGGGCCTGCGCGCCCCGCTCCCCCGTCGTCGCCGTCGCGGAGGCCCGCGCCGCGCTGACCGTCCTCGACCGGATGGGCGCCACGGTCCTCGCGGACGGCGCGGCGGCCCTGCTGCGCTCGCTCGGGGCGCCCGGCCGCAGCACCCCGCGCAGCGCCAGCACCCTGACCAGGCGCGAGCAGGAGGTGCTGGGCCTGGTCGGCCTGGGCCTGTCCAACCCCGAGATCGCGCAGCGGCTGTTCATCAGCCGCAAGACCGCCGCCCACCACGTGAGCCGGGTGCTCGCCAAGCTCGGCCTCCGCAACCGGGCCGAGGCCGCGGCGCACGCGTCGGGCCACGTGCCCGCCCACGTGCCACGCGGCCCCGATCACCACCCGGCCGACCGGCGGGGACACCCGCCTACCATCAGGACGTGATCCCGGTTCGACTCCCCGCCACGCCTGCCTCCCTGATGCGCCGCCTCGCGATCGCGGCCGTCGTCGCGCAGGCCGGGATCTCCGTCACGGGCTCGGTCGTGCGGGTCACCGGATCCGGGCTGGGCTGCCCGACCTGGCCCGAGTGCTTCCCCGGCAGCCTCGTCCCGACCCCGCACCCCGAGGTCGCGGCACTGACCCAGTGGATCGAGTTCGGCAACCGCCTGCTCACCTTCGCCGTCGTGCTGGTCGCCGGGGCGTGCCTGCTCGCCGCGCTGAACACCCGGCCCCGGCGCCGCAGGCTCACCCGGCTGGCGCTGGTCCAGCCGCTCGGGGTGGTCGCCCAGGCCGTGATCGGCGGCCTCACGGTGCGGGCCGAGCTGGCCTGGTGGACGGTCGTCCCGCACTTCCTGGTGTCGATGGTGCTGGTCTGGCTGTCCGTGCAGCTCGTCGCCGCGGCGAGCGAAGGCGACGGCCCGCCCCGGCCCGTCGTCGTGCCCGCCGTGCGCGGTCTCGTCGCGACCTCCACCGCCGTGCTCGCCGCGCTGCTGGTGGCCGGCACGCTGGTCACCGCAGCGGGCCCGCACGCAGGCGACGCGGCCACCCCGCGGCTCGGCCTCGGCGTGCCGGCCACCGCCCAGCTCCACGCGGACCTGCTGTTCGCCTACCTCGGGCTGCTCGTCGCGCTCGGGTTCACGCTGCGCGCGGTCGCGGCGCCGCCCGCACTGCGACGGCGCTACGGCCTGCTCGTCGCCGTCGTCCTCGCCCAGGGCGCGCTGGGCGGCGTGCAGTACGCCCTCGGAGTGCCCGAGGTGCTCGTCGCCCTGCACGTCCTCGGCGCGGCACTCGTCACCGTCGCGGCCGCCGCGCTGTGGGCCGGCACCGTGGATCGCACGGCGGTCGAGGCGGCCGCCGCCGCCCCCGAGCTCGCGGCCGCCGACCGGGCCTGAACCCGGCCGGGCGGGCCGCGCGGCCGGACGGCAGGATCGGGCCGAACACGGGCGAGCCGAGGAGACGAGCACATGCGCGCGGTTCTGGTCACCGAGCACGGCGGCCCGGAGGTCCTGACTCCGAGCGAGCAACCCGACCCGCAGGCAGGCCCCGGCGAGCTGCTCGTCGAGGTCGCCACCGCAGGCGTCAACTTCATCGACACCTACCAGCGCGAGGGCCGCTACCCGATGACGCTCCCGTTCGTGCCCGGGATGGAGGGATCCGGCCGGGTGCGCGAGGTCGGCGAGGGCGTCACCGGGCTCGCCGTCGGCGACCGGGTGGCCTGGTGCGAGACCCACGGCAGCTACGCCGAGCTGGTCACGGTGCCCGCCGAGAAGGCCGTGGCCGTGCCCGACGGCGTCCCCGACGACGTCGCCGTCGGCGCCCTCATGCAGGGGATGACGGCGCACTTCCTCGTCCACGACACGTTTCCCGTCGCCGAGGGTGACCAGGTGCTGGTGCACGCCGCCGCGGGCGGGGTCGGGCTGCTGCTCACCCAGCTCGCCGCCGCACGCGGCGCCCGGGTGATCGCCACCGTCTCGTCGCCGGCGAAGGAGGAGCTCGCCCGCGGGGCGGGCGCCGCCGAGGTCATCCGCTACACCGAGGTCGACGACCTCGCCGCCGAGGTGCGCCTGCTCACCGGCGGGAGGGGTGTCGACGTCGCGTACGACAGTGTGGGGCGCGACACCTTCGACGCGAGCCTGGCGAGCCTGCGGCGGCGCGGCATGCTCGTGCTCTTCGGCGCGTCCAGCGGAGCCGTCCCGCCGTTCGACCCGCAGCGGCTCTACACGGGCGGATCGCTGTTCCTCACCCGCCCCAAGCTGTTCGACTACGTCCACACCCACGACGAGCTCGCCGCGCGCGCCGCCACCGTCTACGCCTGCGTCACCGACGGCACGCTCGACGTGCGGATCGGCCACCGCTACCCGCTGGAAGCGGCCCGCGCCGCCCACGAGGACCTGCAGGGCAGGCGCACCACCGGGAAGGTGCTCCTGCTCCCCTGACGCACGCCGTTTGGGCCGCTGCCGTCCGGGTAGGCCACATCTGACCGGTCGGCGTCGGACGGTCCGTCGCTCTCCCGGTCGGACGAGGGAGGCACGGTGAGCGGCAACAGGATCGTGGTCTACAAGGAGCCCGGCGTCGTGGCGGTGGAGACCGTCGACCACCCGAAGCTGGAGGTCCCGGCGGAGGTCGCCGACGCGATGGGGCTGAGCCGCAAGGCCGACCACGCGGTGATCCTGAAATGCGTCTCGACCAACATCTGCGGCTCGGACCAGCACATGGTGCGCGGGCGCACCGACGCCCCGCCCGGTCAGACCCTCGGGCACGAGATCACGGGCGAGGTCGTCGAGAAGGGCTCCGACGTGCAGTTCCTCGACGTCGGCGACATCTGCACGGTGCCGTTCAACATCGCGTGCGGGCGGTGCCGGAACTGCCGCGAGGGCCAGACCGGCATCTGCCTCAACGTCAACCCGGGCCGCGCCGGGTCCGCGTACGGCTACGTGGACATGGGCGGCTGGGAGGGCGGCCAGGCCGAGTACGTCATGGTGCCGTTCGCCGACTTCAACCTGATCAGGTTCCCCGACCGCGACCAGGCACTGGCCAAGATCCGCGACCTGACCATGCTGTCCGACATCTTCCCGACCGGCTACCACGGCTGTTACACCGCCGGCGTCACCACGGGCTCGACCGTCTACGTGGCGGGCGCCGGCCCGGTGGGGCTGGCGGCGGCCTACTCGGCACACCTGCTCGGTGCCGCCGTCGTGATCGTCGGCGACCTCAACGCCGACCGGCTCGCCCAGGCCCGTTCGTTCGGTTGCGAGACCGTCGACATCACCCACGACGCGACGCTGGAGGAGCAGATCGCGCAGATCCTCGGCACGAACGAGGTGGACTGCGCCGTCGACGCGGTGGGCTTCGAGGCCTCCGGCCACGGTAAGGACGGCGGCGAGGCACCCGCCGCGGTGCTGAACTCGATCATGTCCATCACCCGCGCGGGCGGCAAGCTCGGCATCCCCGGCCTCTACGTCACCGGCGACCCGGGCGCGGCGGACGACGACGCCAAGGAGGGCACGCTCAAGGTCCGCCTCGGGCTCGGCTGGGCGAAGAGCCACTCCTTCGCCACCGGCCAGTGCCCGGTGCTGGCGTACAACCGCGGGCTGATGATGAGCATCCTGCACGACAAGGCCCACATCGCCGACGCCGTGAACGCGACCGTGATCCCGCTGGAGGACGCCCCGCGCGGGTACCAGGAGTTCGACCAGGGGGCCGCCCGCAAGTACGTGCTGGACCCGCACGGGATGATCCCCGCGGCCTGAGGCAGGCCTAGCCGGGCCACCCGAACACGGGCAACCCGACCGCGGCGTCGACGGCGATCGCGGCGAAGAGCACGCAGAGGTACATGTTCGAGAGGTGGAACAGCCGCATCGGCGACACGTCGCGGCCCGCGGTGACCGCGGCGTGCAGCGCGTGGGCCCGCAGGACGAAGTAGGCCCCGCCCGCGACCGCCACCGCCGCGTAGATCCACGACGTGACCGGCAGCAGCAGGAGCGTCCACAGCGCCATCACCCACGAGTAGGCGACGATCCGCCGCGACACCTGGGCGGGCGTCGCCACCACCGGCAGCATGGGCACCCCGGCGGCCGCGTAGTCCTCGCGGTAGCGCATGGCGAGCGCCCAGAAGTGCGGCGGCGTCCAGAAGAAGATCACCCCGAACATGACCAGCGCCGGCCACTCCACCGTGCCGGTGACCGCGGCCCAGCCGATGACGACCGGCATGCAGCCCGCGGCGCCGCCCCAGACGATGTTCTGCGACGTGCGGCGCTTGAGCAGCAGCGTGTAGACCAGCACGTAGAACGAGATCGCGGCGACCGAGAGGCCGGCGGCCAGCCAGTTGGTGGTCAGCCCCAGCCAGGCGGAGCTGAGCACGCCGAGCGCCAGCCCGAACACGAGCGCGTTGCGCGGCGGCACCTGCCCCTTGGCCAGCGGGCGGCGGGCGGTGCGCTTCATCTTCGCGTCGATGTCGGCGTCGACGACGCAGTTCAGCGCGTGGGCGCTGGCCGCGGCCATGGCGCCGCCGACGAGCGTGGCGACGATCAGCCCGACCGGCGGGCACGCCGCGCTGGGCGAGGAACATGGCCGGCACGGTGACGACGAGCAGCTGCTCGATGATCCGGGTCTTGGTGAGCCCGAGGTAGGCGCGCACGGTCCCGCCGCAGCGGTGCATGCCGGCCCGCAGGCCCGGCGCGCGCACCACCGGCGTCGGTCCCGGACGGGACACGGGGACGCTCACCGGCAGGACCTCGTTCCGTTCATTTCTACGGCGTGTCGATGGTAGCCGGGGGCATGGCGGTGAGACCGCTGGGGTAGACCCGCCGAGTACTCCTCCGGTCGGGGATCACGTTGGGGGCCCGGACGTGGCAGGGTGTTCACCGAGCCCGACGCGCCGTGGCGCACACCCCTCGGACCCGGCCGCAGCGGTACCCGGAACCGCAGGCCACACCGACCACAGGAGCACTGCCGTGCCCGTGACCGACATCGACTCCCTCACCCGCGCCCAGGTGCCCGACGACTGGACCGACCTCGACCGCCGCGCCGTCGACACCATCCGCGTGCTCGCCGCCGACGCCGTCCAGAAGGTCGGCAACGGCCATCCCGGCACCGCGATGAGCCTGGCCCCGCTGGCCTACACGCTGTTCCAGCGGGTCATGCGGCACGACCCGAGCGACCCCGACTGGATCGGCCGCGACCGGTTCGTGCTGTCCTGCGGGCACTCCAGCCTCACCCTCTACATCCAGCTGTACCTGTCCGGCTACGGGCTGGAGCTCGACGACCTGCAGGCGCTGCGCACCTGGGGATCGAAGACCCCCGGGCACCCCGAGCACCGGCACACCCGCGGCGTCGAGATCACCACCGGCCCGCTGGGCCAGGGCCTGGCCTCCGCGGTCGGGATGGCGATGGCCGCCAGCCGCGAGCGCGGCCTGTTCGACCCGGACGCCGCGCCCGGCCAGAGCCCGTTCGACCACCAGATCTTCGTCATCGCCTCCGACGGCGACATCGAGGAGGGCGTCACCTCCGAGGCGTCGCTCGCTGGCCGGCCACCAGCAGCTGGGCAACCTCACGGTGGTCTACGACGACAACAAGATCTCCATCGAGGACGACACCACCATCGCGCTGTCCGAGGACACCGCGAAGCGCTACGAGGCCTACGGCTGGCACGTGCAGGTCGTCGAGGGCGGGGAGAACGTCACCGGCATCCTGGAGGCGCTGGAGAAGGCGAAGGCGGAGACCTCGCGGCCGTCGTTCATCCTGCTGCGCACGATCATCGGCTTCCCGGCGCCGAACAAGATGAACACCGGCAAGGCGCACGGCTCGGCGCTGGGCGACGACGAGGTGGCCGAGGTCAAGAAGATCCTCGGCTTCGACCCGGACCGGACCTTCGAGGTCGACGACGAGGTGCTCGCGCACGCCCGCGAGGTCGTCGACCGCGGCCGCGCGGCGCACGAGGCCTGGAACACGACCTTCGACGAGTGGGCCGCCCGCGAGCCGGAGCGCAAGGAGCTGCTCGACCGGATGCTCGGCCGCACCCTGCCCGACGGCTGGGAGAAGGCGCTGCCCGAGCTGGGACGTCGACCCCAAGGGCGTGGCCACCCGCAAGGCGTCCGGCGAGATCCTCAAGGCGCTGGCCGACGTGCTCCCCGAGCTGTGGGGCGGCTCGGCCGACCTCGCCGAGAGCAACAACACCACGATGGAGGGCGCCGACTCGTTCGGCCCCGACCTCCATCGCCACGAAGATGTGGGCCGCCAAGCCCTACGGCCGCACGCTGCACTTCGGGATCCGCGAGCACGCGATGGGCTCGATCCTCAACGGCATCGCGCTGCACGGCCCGACCCGCCCGTACGGCGGCACGTTCCTCGTGTTCAGCGACTACATGCGGCCCGCGGTGCGGCTGGCCGCGCTGATGCAGTCGTCGGTCGTCTACGTCTGGACCCACGACTCCATCGGCCTCGGCGAGGACGGCCCCACCCACCAGCCGATCGAGCACCTCGCCGCGCTGCGGGCCATCCCCGGCCTGTCGGTGGTGCGGCCCGGCGACGCCAACGAGACCGCGGCGGCCTGGCAGGCCACCCTGGAGCGCCCGGAGGGGCCCTCCGGGCTGGCGCTGACCCGGCAGAACCTGCCGGTGCTCGAGGGCACCTCCGCCGAGGGCGTCGCCCGGGGCGGCTACGTCCTGGCCGACGCCTCGTCCGGCGAGCCCCAGGTGATCCTCATCGCCACCGGCTCCGAGCTGCAGATCGCGTCCGAGGCGCGCGACGTGCTGGAGGCCGACGGGGTGCCCACCCGGGTGGTCTCGATGCCCTGCGTGGAGTGGTTCGACGAGCAGGACGCCGCCTACCGCGAGTCGGTGCTGCCGGCCGCGGTGCGCGCCCGGGTCAGCGTCGAGGCCGGGATCGCGCAGCCGTGGTACCGCTTCACCGGCGACGCGGGCGAGAACGTCTCCATCGAGCACTTCGGCGCGAGCGCGGACTACCAGACCCTGTTCCGCGAGTTCGGCTTCACCACCGAGAACGTCGTCGCCGCGGCCCGCCGCAGCCTCACCAACGTCTCCTGAGGAGGATTCAATGAGCAACGACCGGCTGGGCCAGCTCGCAGCGGCGGGTGTGTCCATCTGGCTCGACGACCTCTCGCGCGAGCGCCTGCGCAGCGGCAACCTGCAGGAGCTGATCACGCGACAAGCACGTCGTCGGGGTCACCACCAACCCGACGATCTTCGCGGGCGCCCTCGCCAACGGCGAGGCCTACGACGAGCAGGTCCGCGAGCTCGCGGCGCGCGGCGCGTCGGTCGAGGACGCGGTCCGCGAGATCACCGTCGCCGACGTCCAGCAGGCCTGCGACGTGTTCAGCGGCACCTGGGAGGCCACCGGCGGGGTGGACGGCCGGGTCTCGCTCGAGGTCGACCCGGGGCTCGCCCGCGACACCGACGGCACCGTCGCGCAGGCGCTGGACCTGTGGAAGGCCGTGGACCGGCCCAACCTGCTGGTCAAGATCCCGGCCACCGAGGCAGGCCTGCCGGCCATCACCGCCGCGCTCGCGGAGGGCGTCGAGCGTCAACGTCACGCTGATCTTCTCGGTGCGAGCGCTACCGCGCGGTGATGGGCGCCTACCTGGACGGGCTGGAGCAGGGCGTCGGCCAACGGCCACGAGCTGGCCGGGATCGCGTCGGTCGCCAGCTTCTTCGTCTCCCGCGTCGACACCGAGATCGACAAGCGGCTGGAGAAGATCGGCACCGACGAGGCGCTGGCGCTGCGCGGCAAGGCCGGCGTCGCCAACTCGCGGCTGGCCTACGCGGCGTTCCAGGAGGTGTTCTCCGGCAAGCGGTGGGCCGCGCTCGCCGCGGTCGGCGCCAGGGCGCAGCGGCCGCTGTGGGCGTCGACCGGGGTGAAGAACCCGGACTACCCCGACACCCTCTACGTCACCGAGCTGGTCGTCGCCGACACCGTGAACACGATGCCGGAGAAGACCCTGGAGGCCTTCGCCGACCACGGCGAGGTCCACGGCGACACGGTCACCGGCACGCGCCGCGGAGGCGCAGGAGGTGTTCGACGCGCTGGAGCGGGTCGGCGTCGACCTGACCGACGTGTTCCTCGTCCTGGAGGACGAGGGCGTCGACAAGTTCGAGAAGTCCTGGACCGAGCTCGGTGAGACCGTGCAGGGCCAGCTCGACGCGGCACGCTGATCCCGATGGCGACGACGGACCTCGCGGAGGGGTGGACGAACCCGCTGCGCGACCCACGGGACAAGCGGCTGCCGCGCATCGCCGGCCCGTGCGGTCTGGTCATCTTCGGGGTGACCGGCGACCTCGCCCGCAAGAAGCTGATGCCCGCGATCTACGACCTGGCCAACCGCGGGCTGCTGCCGCCGGGCTTCGCGCTCACCGGCTTCGCCCGGCGGGACTGGACCGACGAGGACTTCGGGCAGATCGTCTACGAGGCGGTGAAGGAGCACGCGCGCACGCCGTTCCGGCAGAACGTGTGGGACCGGCTCGCCGAGGGCTTCCGGTTCGTGCAGGGCACGCTTCGACGACGACGACGCCTTCGACCGGCTCGAGCAGACCGTCCGCGACCTGGACCGGGTCCGCGGCACCGGCGGCAACCACGCCTTCTACCTGTCCATCCCGCCCAACGCGTTCCCGGTGGTGCTCAAGCAGCTGGCCCGCTCGGGGCTGTCGGCGCAGGACGGCGAGCAGTGGCGCCGGGTGGTGATCGAGAAGCCGTTCGGGCACGACCTGAAGTCGGCGCGTCGAGCTCAACGCCATCGTCAACGACGTCTTCCCCGAGGACTCGGTCTTCCGGATCGACCACTACCTGGGCAAGGAGACGGTCCAGAACGTGCTGGCGATGCGCTTCGCCAACCAGCTGTTCGAGCCGATCTGGAACGCCACTACGTCGACCAGCGTGCAGATCACCATGGCCGAGGACATCGGCCTCGGCGGGCGCGCCGGCTACTACGACGGCATCGGCGCCGCCCGCGACGTGATCCAGAACCACCTGCTGCAGCTGCTGGCGTTCACCGCGATGGAGGAGCCCACCTCGTTCTCCTCCGACGAGCTGCGCGCCGAGAAGATCAAGGTGCTCAACGCCACCCGGCTCGTCGGCCCGCTCGACGAGACCACCGCGCAGCGGCCAGTACTCCGGCGGCTGGCAGGGCGGCGAGCTGGTGCGCGGGCTCAAGGAGGAGGAGGGCTTCGACCCCGAGTCGCGGACCGAGACGTACGCCGCCATCACCTGCGAGGTGGACACCCGCCGCTGGGCCGGGGTGCCGTTCTACCTGCGCCACGGCAAGCGGCTGGGCCGGCGCGTCACCGAGATCGCGGTGATCTTCAAGCGGGCACCGCACCTGCCGTTCGACTCCACGATGACCGAGGAGCTCGGCCAGAACGCGTTCGTCATCCGGGTGCAGCCCGACGAGGGCGTCACCATGCGGTTCGGGTCGAAGGTGCCGGGCAGCCAGATGGAGGTCCGCGACGTCACCATGGACTTCGGCTACGGCACCGCGTTCACCGAGGCGTCGCCCGAGGCCTACGAGCGGCTGATCCTCGACGTGCTGCTCGGCGAGCCGTCGCTGTTCCCGGTGAACGAGGAGGTCGAGCGGTCCTGGAAGATCCTCGACCCGGTGATCGAGCACTGGGCCGCCCAGGAGCACGGGCCCGACCCGTATCCCGCCGGGAGCTGGGGCCCGGAGTCGGCCGAGGCCATGCTGGCCCGCACCGGCCGCACCTGGCGCCGTCCATGACACCGCGACCGGGCCGCACCGACCGAGACGAGGAGCCGACCATGATCGTCGACCTGCCGTCGAGCACCACCTCGGCGGTCAACAAGAAGCTCGTGGAGCTGCGCGAGAAGGGCGGGGTGCTGGCGCTGGGCCGGGTGCTCACGCTGGTCATCGTCACCGACGACGGCACCAGCATCGAGGACGCCATCGAGGCCGCCAACGCGGCCAGCCGCGAGCACCCGTGCCGGGTGATCGTGCTGGCCCGCGGCCAGCGCAAGGCCGCGGCACGGCTGGACGCGCAGATCCGGGTCGGCGGCGACGCCGGGGCCAGCGAGGTGGTCGTGCTGCGCGGCTACGGCGCGCTCGCGGCGGACGAGCCGGGCGCGGGCATGGTGATGCCGCTGCTGCTGCCCGACGCCCCGGTCGTCGCCTGGTGGCCGGCCGACGCCCCGGCGGTCCCGTCGGCCGACGCGATCGGCGCGCTCGCCCAGCGGCGCATCACCGACGCGCTGTCGTCGAGGAACCCGACGAAGGCGTTCGAGCACCGCCGCGCCAACCACGTCGCAGGCGACACCGACCTCACCTGGACCCGGCTGACCTCGTGGCGGGCGCTGCTGGCCACCGCGCTCGACGCACCCGCCGCACGAGCCCGTCACGAGCGCGGTGGTGAGCGGCGAGGCGGTCTCGCCGTCCACCGAGCTGCATGGCGGGCTGGCTGGCCGCGCGGCTCGGCGTCAAGGTCAAGCGGTCGCAGGCCGAACGCGGGCAGGGCCTGGTCTCGGTGCGCCTGGACCGGGCGTCCGGGCCCGGTCGAGCTGCTCCGACCCGACGGCAAGGTCGGGAGCCTGCGCCAGCCCGGCCAACCGGAACGGCTGGTCGCGCTGGCCCGCCGCGGTGGTGCCCGACTGCCTCGCCGAGGAGCTGCGCCGGCTCGACCCGGACGAGATCTACGCCGCGGCGCTCGCCGGGGTCGGCCGGGTGTCCCGCGGCCGCAGCCCGGTCGAAGTCGCCCCCCGTGGGGGCCCGATCGTGACGAACGGACCGGAGCCGGACATCGTCGTCCACCGCGGCCCCGACGTCCTGGCCGCGGCCGCCGCGGCCCGGCTCGTCACCCGCCTGGTCGACCTGCAGGCCGCCGGCAACATCCCGAAGCTGGTGCTGACCGGCGGCGGGATCGGGATCGCGCTGCTCGAGCAGCTGCGGGGCATGCGCGGCCCGCGACGCCGTCGACTGGTCGCAGGTCGAGTTCTACTGGGGCGACGAGCGGTTCCTCCCGCCCGACGACCCGGAGCGCAACGAGACCCAGGCCCGCGAGGCGCTGCTCGACCACCTCCGGATCGACCCGGCCAAGGTGTACCCGATGGGCGCCGACCGCGGCACCGGCCCGTCCGGGCGCCGAGGCGCGCCGCCGAGGACTACGCCGAGCTGCTGCGCCGCAAGGCCCGCCCGGAGGACCACGGGCCGGTCCCGTCGTTCGACGTGCTGCTGCTCGGCATGGGCGGCGAGGGCCACACCGCGTCGATGTTCCCGCACTCCCCCGCCGTCTACGAGACCGAGCGCAGCGTCGTGGCGGTGCACGGCTGCCCGAAGCCCCCGCCCACCCGCGTGTCGCTCACCCTGCCCGCCATCCGGCGCGCCGCCGAGGTCTGGATCCTCGCCACCGGCCCCTCGAAGGCGGCGGCGGTGGCGATGGCCCTCGGCGGGGCGGGCGAGGTGGCGATCCCGGTGGCAGGCGCGCGCGGGCGACGGCGCACCCGCTGGCTGCTCGACCGCGCGGCGGCGTCCAAGCTCCCCCGCGACCTGGTCCCGCCGATCGGATGAGCCCGCTCCACGTCGTCGTCGACGGGGCCAACGTCGTCGGGCTCCCGACCGGACGGCTGGTGGCGCGACCGGGCGGGCGCGGCGCGGCGGCTCGCCGGCCAGCTCGTCGCCGCGCTCGTCGCCGATCCGGCCGCCCTCGCGGCTGCCGTCGACCGGGAACCGGCCGCGGACCTGCGCGTGCACATGGTGCTGGAGGGCGCCGCCCGCGACGCCGACCTGCCCACCCATCCCCGCCTCGACGTCGTGCGCGCCCCCGCCGACGGCGACGCGAGCATCGTGGAGCTGGTGCGCGACCTCGGCGGGGCCGGGGTGGTGGTCGTCACGGCCGACCGCGGGCTCCGCGAGCGGGTGCACGCCGAGGGTGGCTCGACGGTCGGCCCGGGTGTCCTGCTGCACGCGCTTGCCGCCTGTGGACTGAACCCTCGCCACGGCCGTCGCTGCCGTCACGGCGCGTCGGCGTCGTAGACCTCCTCGGGGGACACCGCCAGCAACCGGTCCGCCATCTCCTGCTTGAGCACCGTGAGGTGGGCCTCCTCGGCGGCGCTGCGGTCCGGGGCGCGCGACAGCGCGATGAACTCGTCGGTGACGAACCCCTCGCGGATCGACAGTGTCACCACCCGGTCCCGGTAGCCGAAGCGGAAGACGTAACGCTCCAGGGTCCGCCCGCGCTCGGGCCGCCCGAGAGCTGGGTCCACCAGGTAGCGGTCCTCGGTGACCGCTCGGGTCACCAGCTCCACCGCGTCGCGGGCGCCCGGTCCGGGGAACGCGGTCGCGAGGCGGACCTCGCGCCGCTCGGGCGGGCCGTCCGGGGCGAGCAGCGGCCACGCCCGGCGCATGGCCGTGAACCCGTGCGCGACTCCGCCGGGTGCGGCCGGACCGTGGTAGCGCATGAGGTCGGCCCAGCCGAAGCGCAGGACGGCTCCCTGGTCGGACACCGCGAGCACGGGGCCGGTCATCGCGCGACCGCTCGCCGGGAGGTCAGCCCTGCTCGTCGGGCAGGCGGCCGTTGAGGTAGTCGTCGTAGGCCGAGAGGTCGAGGAAGCCGTGGCCGCAGTAGTTGAAGAGGATGACCTTCTCCTCGCCGGTCTCCTTCGCGGCCAGTGCCTCGTCGATCGCCGCGCGGATGGCGTGCGCGCACTCCGGGGCCGGGATCTTGCCCTCCACCTTCGCGAACTGCACGGCCGCGTCGAACACCTTGCCCTGCGGGTAGGCGACCGCCTCGATGCGGCCGTCGCGGACGAGCGCCGACACCAGCGGCGAGTCGCCGTGGTAGCGCAGCCCGCCCGCGTGGATGGACGGCGGCACGAAGTCGTGGCCGAGGGTGTACATCGGCAGCAGCGGCGTGAAGCCCGCCGTGTCACCGAAGTCGTAGTCGAACCGCCCCTGGGTGAGGGTGGGGCACGACAGCGGCTCCACCGCCATGATCCGCACGCCCGCGTCGGGCACGAACGGGAACGCGATGCCACCGAGGTTGGAGCCGCCGCCGCACGGGGCGATGACGACGTCCGGGAGCCGCTCCCCCGCGAGCTCCAGCTGCTCGCGGGCCTCCAGGCCGATCACCGTCTGGTGCAGCAGCACGTGGTTGAGCACCGAACCCAGCGAGTAGTGGGTGTCCTCGCGGCCCACGCAGTCGCGCACCGCGTCGGAGATCGCGGAGCCGAGGGACCCGGGGTGGTCCGGCTCGTCCACCGGTGAGGGCACGACGCTGCCGCCCCAGGTCTCGATCGCGATGCGCCGGTAGGGCTTCTGCTCGTAGGACGCCCGCACCATGTAGACCTTGAGCTCCAGGTCGAACTGCGCGCACGCGAACGCCAGGGCGGTGCCCCACTGGCCGGCCCCGGTCTCCGTCGACAGCCGGGCGATGCCCTCCCGCTTGTTGTAGAACGCCTGCGGGACGGCCGTGTTCGGCTTGTGGCTGCCCGCCGGCGACACCGACTCGTCCTTGAAGTAGATCCGGGCCGGTGTCCCGAGCGCCTTCTCCAGCCGGACGGCACGCACGAGCGGGGTCGGACGCCACAGCCGCAGGATGTCGAGCACCTCACCCGGAACGTCGATCCAGGGCGCCGCACTGACCTCCTGCCCGATGAGCTCCATCGGGAACAGGGGCGCGAGGTCGTCCGGCCCGACCGGCTCGCGGGTGCCCGGGTGCAGCGGCGGCTGCATCGGGTTCTTCAGATGCGGCACCACGTTGAACCACGAGCTGGGGATCCGGTCCGGTGGCAACGTCCAGCGGGTCATCGGCGCAGGCTACGACCCGCCGCTCCGTTGCGAAAGGGCCGATCAGCTCCGCGCGAACGGCGGCGGCCCGAGGATCTCGATCCCGCCGTTGCGCTCGCCGGAGGCGCGGATCCGGTCGAAGTCGACCGGTCCCGCCTGGCCGTCGGGCGCGACGGGCTCGCTCGCGTCCCGGTAGAACTCCTCGGTGCAGCCCGGCGTGTGCAGGCAGAGCAGCCGGGCCGTCTCCGAGACCACCATGAACGCGTGCGGCACCCCGCGGGGCGCGACCACGACGCCGCCAGCGCCGAGGCGCTGCTTCCTGGCCGTCCATGTGGACCAGGATCTCCCCTTCCAGCATGTACAGCGTCTCGTCCGACTCGGGGTGAAGGTGCAGCGGCGTCACCTTCCCCCGCTCCATGACGTCCTCGAACAGCAGGAACGCGCCGGCGGTCTCCGCAGCGGTGGCCTTCCACGTGTGCACCCCACCGCCGTAGAACCAGCGTCGCTCACCGTCCTGCGCGGCCCGGACGATCGGTACCGGCGTGCTGACTGTGGCCATACGACCCACACTCCCCTCGCTTTGTGGTACTTGAGTACCACGAAGAGACTGAAGTACCATCTCCGTCGTGTCAACCCCTTACGAGCTCGGCGGGCGCACCGGCCAGAAGCAGCGCACCCGCGACGCACTCGTCGCGGCCGCCCGCGACCTCGTGGCGGCCGGCGTCACCCCGACGATCGAGGACGCGGCCGACGCGGCGGCGATCTCGCGCACCACGGCCTACCGCTACTTCCCGAACCAGCGCACCCTGCTGACGGCGGCCCACCCGGAGACGGCCGCCCCGTCGTTGCTCCCCGACGATGCCCCGGCGGACCCGGAGCAGCGCCTGGCAGCGGTGGTCCGGGCGTTCACGGAGATCGTCACGGACACCGAGGCCCAGCAGCGGACGATGCTGCGGCTCTCCCTCGAGGCCGACGACGCCGAGCGGGCCGCCCTGCCCCTGCGCCAGGGCCGCGCCATCGCCTGGATCGAGGAGGCGCTGGCCCCCCTGCGCGGGCAGGCCTCCGACCAGGCGCTGCACCGGCTGGCACTGGCGATCCGCAGCGCGACCGGGATCGAGGCCCTCGTCTGGCTGACCGACGTCGCCGGGCTCCCGCGCGAGGACGCCGTCGACCTCATGCGCTGGTCGGCGCGGGCCCTGCTCCGGGCGGCCGTGGCGGAGATGCCGGCGGAGGCCGCCGACGCACGGTGACCTGCGGTGCGCGACACTTCGCCTCCGGCTCCCCACCAGGCCGTTCCGTCCCCCGGACAGACGGAGGTCCCGTGCCTCACGTGACGCATCACGGCGCGGCGCTGCGCGGGTACCCGATGCCCGTGGTGCTGGGCGTCGCGGTTCTGGGGGTCGCGGTTCTGCTCACCGCGTGCACGACGGGCGGCGTGCAGGCGCCGTCGGGAACCGACACCGCCGCCGCACCCGTCCCCCGCCGCCCCCGGCCGCGTGCGTGCTCGACGCCGCGGCGCTGGCCGCCGGGACGGGTCTGGTGTGGACGCCGAACGCCCTCACCGCGAGCGACACCCGCTGCATCTACGACGCGGCCGGTGCCGACCCGCTCGACTTCATCGGCGTGGACGTGGCGCCGTTCACCGGTCCCGCCGCGGCCGAGCTCGACGGCACTGGCCGGGGTCTGCGACGACGGCATCCCGCAGCGACGTGCCCGCCGGCGAGGGTGCGTTCGTCTGCCGGTACCAGGGAGGGAGCGTGTTCTCCGCGCTCGTCGCGCGACGGGAGGTGACGACGGTGGCCGCGTCGGCGGTGCCCGCCGGAACCACGGCGGAACGGCTGGCCGCGACGTTCACCGCCGAGCTCAGCCGGATCGGCGGCCGCTGAGTCGGGACGCAGAGCTCCCGCGAGGCCCTGAGCCGGCCCAGCGCCTCTTCCAGGATGGCCGCGCCGTCGGCGTCGCTGCGCCGTTCCTTCACGTAGGCCAGGTGGGTCTTGTACGGCTCGGTGCGCGGTGCGGCGGGGGGGTTCTCGTTGTCCCGGCCTGCCGGGAGACCGCACCGGGGGCAGTCCCACGAGTCGGGGATGTCGGCCTCGGACGCGAACGACGGCGTCGTCACGTGCCCGCCCGCGCAGTAGTAGGCGATGTGCACGCGCGGCGGCGGTCTCACCGCGCTCGGACTCGCCCATCGGACCCGCACCCACCCGGGTGCCACGGATCGCGTTGCCGCCGGCCATCGCCATGTCCTTCCCTCGCGTTCGCCCGAGCGGGACGACTAGATCCCGACCTTGATGAGCAGCCCGGTACCGATGATGGCGATCAGCCAGATCGCGGCGACGAACAGCGTCAGCCGGTCGAGGTTCTTCTCCACCACGCTGGACCCGGACAGGCTCGACTGCACGCCACCGCCGAACAGGCTCGACAGCCCGCCGCCGCGCCCACGGTGCAGCAGGATCAGCAGCACCAGCAGGACGCTGGAGACGATCAGCACGATCTGCAGGGCGAGCCTCATCCCATCCTCATCTCTCACTACGGGCGTCGCCACGGGTACCCGGGACGCCGGTTACGCCGGCCGCCCGGGGCTACGGGCAGCGGGCCGCCCGCGGCGATCGCGCACAGCTGCGCGAACTCGTCGGCGTCGAGGCTGGCCCCGCCGACGAGCGCGCCGTCGACGTCGGCCTCCGCCACGATCTCGCCCACGTTCTTCGCCTTCACCGAGCCGCCGTAGAGCACGCGCACGCCGGCCGCGACCGCCTCGCCGTACTTCGCCCCCACGGCCGCGCGCAGCGCGGCGCAGACCTCCTGGGCGTCGGCGGCGCTCGCCACCCGGCCGGTGCCGATCGCCCACACCGGCTCGTAGGCGACCACCAGCGCCTGCGCCTGCTGCGGCGGTGACCTTCTCGAGCGCCGCGTCGAGCTGGCGGGTGGTGTGCGCGACGTGCTCGCCCGCCTCGCGGACCGCCAGTCCCTCGCCGACGCACAGGATCGGCACGAGTCCGTTGCGCAGCGCGGCGTGCACCTTGCTGTTGACCAGCGCGTCGTCCTCGCCGTGGATCTCGCGCCGCTCCGAGTGCCCGACCACGACGTAGGTGCAGCCGAGCTTCGCGAGCATCACGCCCGGACACGTCGCCGGTGTAGGCGCCGGAGTCGTGCGGGGAGAGGTCCTGCGCGCCGTGCACCATGAGCAGCCCGTCGCCGTCGATCATGGTCTGGATGCTGCGGATGTGGGTGAACGGCGGCAGCACCGCCACCTCGACCTTGTCGTAGTACTTCTCCGGCAGCGCGAAGGCGAGCTTCTGCACCAGTGCGATGGCCTCGAGGTGGGTGAGGTTCATCTTCCAGTTGCCGGCGATGAGCGGCTTGCGGGCGGCCATCAGTCCTCCAGAACGGCGACGCCGGGGAGGTCCTTGCCCTCCAGGTACTCCAGCGACGCTCCGCCGCCGGTGGAGATGTGCGAGAAGCCGTCCTCGGCCAGCCCGAGCGCGCGGACGGCCGCGGCGGAGTCCCCGCCGCCGACGACGCTGTAGGCACCGCCTGCGGTGGCGTCGATGATCGGCCTGCGCGACCCCCCGGGTGCCCTCGGCGAACGGCGCCAGCTCGAACACGCCCATCGGGCCGTTCCAGAACACCGTGCGGGCACCGCCCAGGACCTCGGCGAACGCGGCGACCGACTCCGGGCCGATGTCCAGGCCCATCCAGCGCGTCCGGGATCGCGTCGGCGGCGACGGTGCGGGTGTCGGCGTCGGCGGCGAAGCGGTCGGCGACCACCACGTCGGTCGGCAGGACGATCTTCCCGGACTCCAGCAGCGTGCGGCAGGTGTCGACCTGGTCGGCCTCCAGCAGCGACGCCACCGACGCCGTGGCCCTGCGCGGCCAGGAAGGTGAAGCACATCCCGCCGCCGACGAGCAGCGCGTCGACCTTGGGCAGCAGCGCCTCGATCACCGCGAGCTTGTCGGAGACCTTGGAGCCGCCGAGCACGACCGTGTAGGGCCGCTCCGGGCTGCTCGGTGAGCCTGCGCAGCACCTCGACCTCGGCGAGGACCAGCCCGCCCGCGTAGGCCGGCAGATCCTGCGCCACGTCGTAGACCGAGGCCTGCTTGCGGTGCACCACCCCGAACCCGTCGGAGACGAACGCGCCGTCCGCGCCGGTCAGCGCGGCCAGCTCGCGCGGCGAGCGCGGCGCGCTCGTCGTCGTTCTTGGACGTCTCGCGCGGGTCGAACCGGATGTTCTCCAGCAGGACGACGTCGCCCGCCGCCATGTCCGGCACGCCCTTGGCCGGCTCGACGAGGCGCACCGGGCGCGCCGAGCAGCTCCGCCGAGCCGCGCCGCGACCGGGGCCAGCGACAGCGCCGGGTCCGGGCCGCCCTTCGGCCGGCCGAGGTGCGCGACGACGATCACCTGGGCACCCGCGCCCGACAGCTCCGAGATCGTCGGGCACCGAGGCCCGGATGCGGCCGTCGTCGGTGATCGGTCCGGCCGTCGAGGGGGACGTTGAGGTCGGAGCGGACCAGCACCGCGCGGCCGGCGACGCCCGTCGTCGATCAGGTCGTCGAGTGTCTTCACGCGGCTACAGCTTCGACGCCACCAGCGCCGGTGATGTCGACCAGGCGGTTGGAGTAGCCCCACTCGTTGTCGTACCAGCCGACGATCTTGACCTGGTTGCCGATCACCTTCGTCAGCCCCGAGTCGAAGATGCACGAGTGCGGGTCGGTGACGATGTCGGAGGACACGATCGGGGCCTCGGTGTAGGGCAGGATCCCCTTGAGCGGGCCCTCGGCCGCCGCCTTCATCGCGGCGTTGACCTCCTCGGCGGTGGTCTCCCGGCCGACGGTGGCGGTGAGGTCGGTGGCCGAGCCGGTGGGGATCGGCACCCGCAGCGCGTAGCCGTCGAGCTTGCCCTTGAGGTGCGGCAGCACCAGGGAGATCGCCTTCGCGGCGCCGGTCGAGGTGGGCACGATGTTCAGCGCGGCCGCGCGGGCCCGGCGCAGGTCCTTGTGCGGGCCGTCCTGCAGGTTCTGGTCCTGGCGTGTAGGCGTGGATCGTGGTCATCAGGCCCGTCTCGATCCCCACCAGGTCGTCGAGCACCTTGGCCATCGGCGCCAGGCAGTTGGTGGTGCAGGACGCGTTGGAGATGATCGTTCTGCGAGCCGTCGTAGGCGTCGTCGTTGACGCCCTTGACGATCGTGAGGTCCTCACCGGTGGCCGGCGCGGAGATGACGACCTTCTTCGGCCCCGGCGTCGAGGTGCTTGGCCGCCGCGTCGCGCTTGGTGAACAGCCCGGTGGACTCGACGACGACGTCGACGCCGAGGTCCTTCCACGGCAGCTCGGCGGGGTCGCGCACGGCCAGGCCCTTGAAGCCCTTGCCGTCGACGACGATCTCGTCGTCGGTGGCCGACACGTCGTAGGGCAGCCGGCCGAGGATGCGAGTCGTACTTCAGCAGGTGGGCCAGGGTGGCGTTGTCGGTGATGTCGTTCACCGCGACGATCTCGATGTCGGCTGGTCCGGCCACGCGCTGGGCGTCCACCGCCCGCCAGAAGTTGCGGCCGATCCGGCCGAACCCGTTCACGCCCACGCGCACCGTCACGCCGTGCCTCCTCGATCCTCGTGCGCAGAGTCACTCCTCGCGGAACCAGGTCGCCGGACTCGCGTCCGGACCCGAGCGTCCGGCAGCCGGTTCGGGATCGCTCCCACCTGTTCGGACACTCGCATCCAGCGGTGATCGGCGCGGATCGGGCTGCTCAGCCCTCGTCGAGCATGTCCGCGGTGACGGCCGACTCGGTGTCCGGGATGCCCAGGTCGGCGGCCCGCTTGTCGGCCATGTGCAGCAGCCGGCGGATCCGGCCGGCCACGGCGTCCTTGGTCATCGGCGGGTCGGCGAGCTGGCCGAGCTCCTCCAGCGAGGCCTGGGTGTGCTCGGCGCGCAGCCGGCCCGCGGCCAGCAGGTGCTTCGGGACGTCCTCGCCGAGGATCTCCAGCGCCCGCTGCCACCCGGGCCGCCGCGGCCACCGCGGCCCGGGCGGAACGGCGCAGGTTGGCGTCGTCGAAGTTGGCCAGCCGGTTGGCCGTGGCCCGCACCTCGCGGCGCATCCGCCGCTCCTCCCAGGCCAGCACGCTCTCGTGCGCGCCCATCCGGGTGAGCAGCGCGCTGATCGCGTCGCCGTCGCGCACCACCACCCGGTCGGCGCCGCGCACCTCGCGGGCCTTCGCCGTGACGCCGAGCCGGCGCGCCGCCCCGACCAGCGCCAGCGCCGCCTCCGGGCCCGGGCAGGTGACCTCCAGCGCGGAGCTGCGCCCCGGCTCGGTGAGCGAGCCGTGGGCCAGGAACGCGCCGCGCCACGCCGCCTCGGCGTCGCACACGCCGCCGGAGACGACGGGCGGCGGCAGCCCGCGCACCGGCCGGCCGCGGGCGTCGAGCAGGCCCGTCTGGCGGGCCAGCCCCTCGCCGTCGCGCACCACCCGCATCACGTAGCGGGCGCCCCGGCGCAGGCCGCCCGCGGTGATCACGTGCGCCTCGCAGGTGTGGCCGTACAGCTCGTGGATCTCGCGGCGCAGCCGGCGCGCGACCGAGCCGGTGTCCACCTCGGCCTCGATCACCACCCGGCCGCCGACGATGTGCAGCCCGCCCGCGAAGCGCAGCAGCGCGGCCACCTCGGCGCGGCGGCAGCACGGCTTGGTCACGACGAGCCTGCTCAGCTCGTCCTTGACCGCGGCGGTCATCGCCATCGCACAGACCTCCTGGAGGCAGCGGACTCGGAGGCGGGCGGACACGGAAGCGGGAGCCACCTTCACGTCCTCCTGTCGGCGACGTCCGTCCGGGTCGGACGGATCGGACGGATCGGGGTCGCCCGCCAGCACCGCGGCGAGCGCCTCGGCCAGTGCCGCGGGATCGTGCCGGGGCACGGTCGGATCGGCTGCGGCGACCGGGGCCAGCCGGACCCGCCCGCCGGGGGACAGCATCGGCGCGGCGGCGCGGTGCAGCCGGTCCGGCACCGGGACCGCGGCGACGTCGGCGAGCACCGCGTCGACCCGCAGCCCCGGAGCGTGCTGCGAGAGTACGGCCAGGTGCTGCTCGGGGGAGAACCCGGCGGTCTCCCCCGGCTCCGGCGCCAGGTTGAGCACGACCACCCGGCGCGCCCGGCTGCCGATGCACCGCGTCGCGCAGCTCGGGCACCAGCAGGTGCGGCAGCACGCTGGTGAACCACGATCCCGGGCCGAGGACGCAGCACGTCGGCGTCGCGCACCGCGGCCACCGCCTCCGCGCACGCCCGCGGGCGCGTCCGGGCGCAGCCACACCCGGCTGCACCCGCCCGGGGGTGGACGCCACGGCGACCTGGCCGCGGATCCGGTGCACGGCGTCCGGGTCACCGCTCGTCCGGTCGAGGCCGGTGACCTCGGCCTCGATGTCCAGCGGCTCGCGGCTCATCGGCAGCACCCGCCCGCGCACGCCGAGCAGCGCACCCACCTCGTCCAGCGCGGCCACCGGGTCGCCCAGCACCTCCATCAGCCCGGCCAGCAGCAGGTTGCCCACGGCGTGCCCGGCCAGCGCGCCGGTGCCGCCGAAGCGGTGCTGCACCAGCGCCCGCCAGCGCGCCTGCCGGCGTCGTCGTCGGTCGGCCAGCGCGGCCATCGCCATCCGCAGGTCGCCGGGCGGCAGCAGCCCGAGCTCGCGGCGCAGCCGCCCCGACGAGCCGCCGTCGTCGGCCACCGTGACGACGGCGGTGACTCCTCGGCGACGCGGCCGCGGTCGGCGAGCCGGCACAGCGCGGACAGCGTGGCGTGCAGCCCGTGGCCGCCGCCGAGCGCCACAGCGCGCGGCGCACCCCTCGCGGGGCCCTCGCCCGCCGGTGCCGGATCGCTCACTCGCGCCCCAGGTCGCGGTGCGCGACCTTGACCGTCGACGCCGCTCCGTGCCGGCGAGCCGGCGCGCGATCTCCTCGCTGATCGCGACGCTGCGGTGCTTGCCGCCGGTGCAGCCCGACCGAGACCGTCAGGTAGCGCTTGCCCTCGCGGCGGTAGCCGGCGCCGATCAGCCGCGAGCAGCTCCAGGTAGCGGCCGATGAACTCCTCCGCGCCCTCCTGGCTGAGCACGTAGTCGCGCACCGCGTCGTCGCGGCCGGTGTAGCTCGCGCAGCTCCGGGATCCAGAACGGGTTGGGCAGGAACCGGACGTCGACGACCAGGTCGGAGTCCATCGGCAGCCCGTACTTGTAGCCGAACGACAGCACGGTGACGCGGGTGACCTGCTCGGCCTCGCGTGCCGAACGCCCGCTCCAGGGTGGCGCGCAGCTGCGGCACCGACGACGGTGGAGGTGTCGACCACCAGGTCGGCGCGTCTCGCGCAGCGGGCGCAGCAGCTCGCGCTCGGCGGCGATGCCGTCGACCAGCCGCCCGTCGCCCTGCAGCGGGTGGCTGCGGCGCACCTGCTCGAACCGGCGCACCAGCACCGCGTCGGACGGCCTCCAGGAACAGCAGCCGCGGCTTGTAGCCGCGGGTGTCGAGGTCCTTGATCACGGCGCCGAGGTCGGCGGTGAACGCCCGGCTGCGGACGTCCATGACCACGGCGATGCGGGTGACCTCGCCGCGGGCGCGGGCGCCGAGGTCGACCATCGTGGCGATCAGCTCCGGCGGCAGGTTGTCCACGACGAACCAGCCGAGGTCCTCCAGCACCTTCGCCGCGGTGCTCCGCCCGGCCCCGGACAGGCCGCTGACCAGCGCGACCTCGATCCCCGGCTGCTCGACCACCGGCGGGGCCGCCGTACCGTGGGGCGGCAGGTCGGCTCACGAGCCCGCTCCCGTCGGCGGGCTGCAGCGCGGCGAGCACGGCGGCGGCCGTGCGCGGCCCGAAGCCGGGCAGCGCCGCGATCTCGTCGACGCCGGCCGCCTTCAGCTTGCGCACCGAGCCGAAGTGGCTTGAGCAGTGCGGTGCGGCGGGCCGGGCCCAGCCCGGGCACGGCGTCCAGCTCGGAGCTGGTCATGCCCTTGGAACGACGCTGGCGGTGGTAGGTGATGGCGAACCGGTGGGCCTCGTCGCGCACCCGCTGCAGCAGGTAGAGCCCCTCGCTGGTGCGGGACAGGATCACCGGGTCGGGCTCGGCGGGCAGCCAGACCTCCTCCAGCCGCTTGGCCAGCCCGCACACCGCGACGTCGGTGATGCCGAGCTCGGCCAGCACGTCGGCGGCCGCCTCGACCTGCGGCTGGCCGCCGTCGACGACGAGCAGGTTCGGCGGGTAGGCGAACTTGCGGGGACGCCCGGTCTCGGGGTCGATGCCCGGCCGGTGGGTGGGATCCGGGGCGGCGATACCCGGAGGCATCGCCCCGATCTTGCCGCCCCGTTACCGGTCTCGGCGAGGTAGCGGCGGAACCGCCGGCGCACGACCTCGGCGATCGCGGCGACGTCGCCGCCCTCGGCGCCGCCGCGGATCTCGAAGCGGCGGTACTCGGACTTGCGGGCCAGCCCGTCCTCGAAGACCACCAGCGAGGCGACGACGTCGCTGCCCTGCACGTGGGAGACGTCGACGCACTCGATCCGCAGCGGCGCCGAGTCCAGGCCCAGGCGCGTCCTGGATCTCCTGCAGCGCCGCCGAGCGCGCGGTCAGGTCACCCGCCCGGCGCAGCTTGTGCTGGGTGAACGCCTCGGCCGCGTTGCGGGCGACGGTCTCCGCCAGCGCCCGCTTGTCGCCGCGCTGGGGCACCCGCATCTGCACCCGGGAGCCGCGCAGCCCGCGACAGCCACTCGGCGAGCGCGTCGACCTCGGCCGGCAGCTCGGGGACCAGGATCTCCCGGGGCACCGGCTGCTGCGCGTCGTCGGCCGAGCCGGCCAGCGCCGCCTGCTCGCCGTAGAACTGGGTGAGGAACCGCTCCACCAGCTGCGCGGTGTCGGTGGGCTCGACCTTGTCGACCACCCAGCCGCGCTGGCCGCGGACCCGCCCGCCGCGCACGTGGAAGACCTGCACCGCGGCCTCCAGCTCGTCCTCGGCGAACGCCACCACGTCGGCGTCGGTGCCGTCGCCGAGCACCACGGCCTGGCGTTCCATCGCCCGGCGCAGCGCGCCGATGTCGTCGCGCAGCCGGGCCGCCCGCTCGAACTCCAGCTCCTCCGACGCCTCGGCCATCCGCCGCTCGAGCTCGCGCACCATGCTGGTCGGTGCGGCCGGACAGGAAGTCGCAGAAGTCCTCCACGATCGTCGCGGTGCTCGTCGGCGTCGACCCGGCCGACGCAGGGCGCCGAGCACTTGTCGATGTAGCCGAGCAGGCAGGGCCGGCCGATCTGGCCGTGCCGCCGGAACACCCCGGCGCTGCAGGTGCGGGCCGGGAACACGCGCAGCAGCAGGTCGAGGGTCTCCCGGATGGCCCAGGCGTGCGCGTACGGGCCCGAAGTAGCGCACGCCCTTGCGCCGCGGGCCCGCGGTAGACGTGCAGCCGCGGGAACTCCTCGTTCATCGTCACCGCGAGCACCGGGTAGGTCTTGTCGTCGCGGTAGCGGACGTTGAACCGCGGGTCGAACTCCTTGATCCAGTTGTACTCGAGCTGCAGCGCCTCGACCTCGGTGCCGACCACCGTCCACTGCACGTGCCGCCGCCGTGGTGACCATCTGGCGGGTGCGCGGGTGCAGGTTCGAGAGGTCGGCGAAGTAGGAGTTGAGCCGCTGGCGCAGGCTCTTGGCCTTGCCGACGTAGATCACCCGGCCGTGCGGGTCGGAGAAGCGGTACACCCCGGGGGCCTCCGGGATGGAGCCGGAAGCCGGGCGGTACGTGGTGGGATCGGGCATGGCCTGTCCAGCGTAGGACCCGCCCGTGCGCGGACATCGTCGCGCCGGCGACGATTTCCGCGCACGGGTGCTCAGGCCGGGCAGGGCCAGCAGCCGCTCGACGACGTCGTCCACCCGTTCGGCGACGACGTGCGGCGCGGCTCACCACGGCCGGCACCGGCCCCTCCAGCCGGGTGGCCAGCCCGCCGACCAGCCCGGCGCGCACGGCGCCGTGCACGTCCCAGGAGTGCGCCGCGACCAGCGGCGACCCGGTCGGCCGGCGTGTCCACCTGCCGGCAGGCCCAGTGGTAGACCCGCGGCCGGCGGCTTGAACGAGCGGATCTCCTCGGTGCGAGAGCACCCCGCGCAGGTAGGTGCGCAGCCCGGCCCGGTCCAGCGCGGCGCAGGCCACCGCGGCGTCGCCGTGGGTGAACGCGTAGACCGGCACCCGGGCCCGGGCCAGCGCCACGCAGCGCCGGCTCCACGTCCGGGTGCGGCGGCAGCTCCCGGAAGCCGGCCAGCACGTGGTCGAGCGCCTCCTCGGAGAGCTCGTGCCCGGTGGTGGTGCGCAGCGCGGCGCGCGCGACCTCGGCGAACGGGCGGACCCCGCCGGCCAGCGTGAGCGCCATGCCGTCGCGCAGCGTGCGGGTGAAGAACAGCTCCCACTCGTGCTCCGGGCGCCCGACGTCGACGAACCGGGCGCGCAGCGCGTCGACCCGCAGCATGGTCTCGAAGACGTCGATCAGCACCACCCGCGGCCGGCGGGCCGACGGCGCGGCCACCGCCCGCATCGGTGCGGGCATCCTCCGCGCCCATGGTGACACCACCTCACATCTCGGCTGCCTGGCGGATCCATGGTCGGCATCCAGGTGAAGATTTCTCCAGCGACGGCCCGGTAGCGCCGTGGCAGCGGCTGGTAGCGCCGAACGGCCCGCAGGACGCGCCGAACGCGCAGGGCCCGCAGCGGGGCGAGCGCGTAGCCGGGGTAGCTGGCCAGCCAGGTCGCGCTGCCCAGGCTGACCGCGTCGGCGCCGGCCCAGAAGTACTCGCGGCAGTCGTCCACGGTGCGCATGCCGCCGGTGGCGATGATCGGCAGCGTCACGCCCGGCGTCGCGCAGCTCGGCGACCACCCGCAGCCCGATCGGCTTGATCGCCCGCCCGGACAGCCCGCCGTAGCGGTTGGCCAGCCACGGCGCGCCCGTGCGCGGATCGAGCCGCAGCGCCTTCACGGTGTTGATCGCGGTCAGCGCGGACACCCCGGCGCGCGGCGGCCTGCCGCGCGTTGTGCAGGTAGTCGTAGTCCGGCGACAGCTTGAGGATCACCGGGTGCGTGCTGCGCGGCACGGCCTCGGCCAGCACCGCCTGCCAGGATCGTCGAGAAGTCGAAGTTGACGTTGTGGCAGGACACGTTGAGCTCGACCGCGGCGATGTCGCCCGCCGGCACGGCGGCGTTGACCCGGTCGACCAGGGTCACGAACTCGGCGGCCGAGAACCCGCCCAGCGAGATGATCACCCGCTGGTCCCGGGTGCGCGGGTAGTAGTCGCGCAGGTAGGCGTCGATGCCGACGTTGCACCAGCCGAACGCGTTCAGCCAGCCGCCGTCGGTGCCGCGCAGCACGGTGCCGTAGCGGCGCAGCAGCGCGGGCAGCTCGCGCAGCCGGTAGTCGTCGCGGGTGCTGAAGTGGCCCTCCCGCGGCTCGACGGTGAGCGTGCGGGTGGTCACCGCGCCGAACTCGGCGAGCGGCACGAACCGCGAGATCGGGCTCATCCCGTAGGGCACCAGCGGCGAGTTCGACGACGCCGTACCCGAGCAGGCTGGACGAGGTCACCAGCCGGTTGCGGAGCACGATGTCGCCGAGCCGGACGCCCTCCCTACCGCCCACGTCCGGCGGACCGTTCCCGGGCGCGCAGCACGTGGCCGATGCTACGGGCGTATCGGTCAGGGGGCCCGCGACGCGGCGTGCAGGGCGCGGACCTTCGTGATGCGCGTCCACGGCGCGCCGCCCGTCGACGGCCTGGATGGCCAGTACCGGGAGGTACTCGTCGTCGGGCAGGTCCAGCCGGGCCCAGGACGCGCCGTCCGGGAAGGCGACACCGCGAGCACGACCTCCCACGGCAGGTACCGGGCGGATCCGATGTTGCGGACCTCGATGCCGGCACGCGTCGGCGCGCACCCGGGGCCGGGCCAGCAGCAGCACGCCGCCGGCGATGAACAGCCCCAGCACGACCATGGCCACCTGGTCGGCCAGCCGGAAGTACACCCCGGTGGGGCTGTTGCGCAGCACGACCGCGATCACGGTGAACAGCGCGACCACCAGCACCGCGCCGACCCAGGCCGCCACCAGCACCTTCCGCGGCCGCACCACCACGCCGCCTCGCCGACGGCGGCTTCACGGGCCGTCTCCGCGCTCCGCAGCCCGCGCAGCACCAGCGCGGTGGTCAGCGCCGCCACGCACGCCTCGGCGCCCTTGTCCTCGCTCGACGCCCGGGCCGCCGGAGCGGGCCACCGCCTGCTCGACCGGGTGTCGCAGGTGAGCACGCCGTTGCCCACCGGGGTGCGCTCGTCGAGCGACACCCGGGTCAGCCCGGCGGTCACCGCGTCGCACACGTACTCGAAGTGCGGGGTGCCGCCCCGGATCACCACGCCCAGCGCGACCACCGCGTCGTGGCTGCGGGCCAGCTCCTGGCACACCACCGGCAGCTCGATCGTGCCCGGCACCCGCACCACCGTCGGCCGCTCGATGCCGGCCTTGCCCGCGGTGGCCAGCGCCCGCTCCAGCAGCGCGTCGACGATGTCGGCGTGCCAGGTCGCCGCGGCGACGCCGAGCCGCACGCCCGTCGCCGTCCGGCAGCTCCTCGCCGGACCGGCCGTCCCTCACCGCTCACTGCGCCGGTCCCCTCGCTGACCGCAGCCCGTCGCGACGGAGCTCGTCCAGGTCGGGCAGGTCGTGGCCCATCCGGTCGCGCTTGGTGCGGAGGTAGCGCAGGTTCTCCGGGCTGGCGCGCACCGGCAGCGGGACCCGCCCGGTGATGCTCAGACCGTAGCCCTCCAGCCCGGCCCGCTTGTCCGGGTTGTTGGTGAGCAGCCGCATCGACCGCACCCCGAGGTCGACCAGGATCTGCGCGCCGATGCCGTAGTCGCGGGCGTCGGCGGGCAGCCCGAGCGCCAGGTTGGCCTCGACGGTGTCCGCGCCCGCCTCCTGCAGCTGGTAGGCCTGCAGCTTGTGCAGCAGGCCGATCCCGCGGCCCTCGTGCCCGCGCATGTAGAGCACCACCCCGCGGCCCTCCGCGGCCACCGCGGCCAGCGCCGCGTCCAGCTGCGGCCCGCAGTCGCAGCGCAGCGAGCCGAACACGTCGCCGGTCAGGCACTCCGAGTGCACCCGGACCAGCACGTCCTCGCCGGTGCCCTCGGGCGTCGCGACGTCCCCGCGGACCATCGCGATGTGCTCGATCCCGTCCAGCAGCGAGTCGTAGCCGTAGGCGAGGAACTCCCCGTGCGCGGTCGGGATCCGCGCCTGCGCCACCCGCACCACGTGCTTCTCGAACCGCCGCCGGTAGGCGATCAGATCGGCGATCGTGATCAGCGTCAGGTCGTGGTCGGCGGCGAACACGGCCAGCTCGTCGCACGCGGGCCATCTCGCCGTCGTCCTTCTGCGAGACGATCTCGCACAGCGCACCCGCCGGCGACAGCCCGGCCAACCGGGCCAGGTCCACCGCCGCCTCGGTGTGACCCGGGCGGCGCAGCACCCCACCCTCGCGGGCCCGCAGCGGCAGCACGTGCCCGGGCCGGACCAGGTCACCCGGCCCGGCCGCCGGGTCGGCCAGCAGCCGGATCGTGTGCGCCCGGTCCGACGCCGAGATCCCGGTGGTGATCCCCGCCTTCGCGTCCACGGTCACGGTGAACGCGGTGCGGAAGCTGTCGGAGTTCGTGTGGTGCATCGGCGGCAGGTCCAGCCGGTCGCACTCGTCCTCGGTCAGCGCCACGCACATGTAACCGGACGTGTAGCGGACCATGAACGACACCAGCTCCGGCGTCGCCATCTGCGCCGCGAAGATCAGGTCGCCCTCGTTCTCCCGGTCCTCGTCGTCGACCACGACCACGGCCTTGCCCGCCGCCAGATCGGCGACCGCCCGCTCGATCGACTCGAACCCGTTCACTGGCCCACCGCTCGCTCCGCCGCCGTCGTCGCCTGGGCTGCGCCGTGCAGGTAGCCGGCGGCCAGCCGTTCGACGTACTTGGCGACCACGTCGACCTCCAGATTGACCGTATCTCCTGGAGCGCGGGAACCGAGTGTGGTGTGCGCCAACGTCGTGGGGATCAAGGCGACGGTGAAGCCGTCGCGCGTCCGACGGCGGCGACCGTGAGCGACACCCCGTCCACCGCGATCGACCCCTTCTCCACGACGTAACGGGCGAGGCCGGGCGGGAGGCTGAACCGCAGCTCGTCGCTGCGCTCGCCCGGCGTCCGGGAGACCAGCGTGCCGACCCCGTCGACGTGGCCCTGCACGATGTGCCCGCCCAGCCGCGCGCTCGCCAGCAGCGCCCGCTCGAGGTTCACCCGGGAGCCGGCGGTGACCGCCGACAGGCTGGACCGCGCGAGGGTCTCCGGAACGAGCTCGACGGTGAACGTGGCGTCGGTGCTGCCGTCGGGGTCGATCACCGTGAGGCACACCCCGTTGACGGCGATGGAGTCGCCGTGGCGGGTGCCACCGGTGACGGTCGGCCCGCGCACCGTCAGCACGACGACCTCCGCGCTCGCACGCACGGCGACCACCTCGCCGACCTCCTCGACGATCCCGGTGAACATCTAGGGCCGTCCCTCCTGCTCGGGGCTCGCGTCGACGGGGCGCGCGACCGCGTCGGCGAGAACCGCGTCGATCAGTACGTCGCCGCCCACCCGGCACACCGTTTCCACCTGCAACCGCTTGATGTCCGAGATCGTTCCCACACCCGCCCCGGCCAGCACCGACGGGCCCGCGCCCAGCAGGGCCGGGGCGACGTAGGCCAGCACCCGGTCCACCCGGCCGGCCGCCACGAACGCCCCTGCGAGGCGCGGGCCGCCCTCGAGCAGCACGTCCACCACGCCGCGTTCGCCCAGCGCGCGCAGCACGGCATCGGGGTCGCGGGTGCGCAGGTGCAGGACGTCGGGGGCGTCGAGCCGCGAGCCCGGGCGACGTCGCGGTGGCCGACCACCACGCGCAACGGCTGCCGTGCACTGGGGCTGCCGTCGGCCTCGCGGGCGGTCAGCGCCGGGTCGTCGACCAGCGCGGTGCCGGTGCCGACCACGATCGCGTCGGCGGTGGCGCGCAGGGCGTGCACCTGCGCGCGGGCGGCCGGTCCCGTGATCCACCGGCTGGAGCCGTCGGCGGCGGCGCTGCGGCCGTCGAGCGTGGCGGCGAGCTTCCACGTGACGTGCGGACGGCCCGTGCGCACGCCGTGCAGCCACGCGCGCAGCGGTCCGCGGGCGACCTCGTCGGCCAGGACGTCGAGCTCGACCCGGATGCCGGCGGCGCGCAGCACCTCCGCCCCGCCCGCGGCCTCCGGGTGCGGGTCCCGGACAGCGACGTGGACCGCCGCCACTCCCGCCGCGCGCAGCGCGTCGGTGCAGGGCGGGGTGCGCCCGTGGTGCGCGCACGGCTCCAGCGTGACGACGGCCGTGCCGCCCCTGGCCCGCTCCCCCGCTTCACGCAGCGCCACCACCTCGGCGTGCGGCCCACCCGGCGGCGCCGTGGCGCCCACGCCCACCACCTCGCCCGCCGCGTCCAGCACCGTGGCGCCGACCGGCGGGTTGGGGCTGGTGGTGCCGTGCACGAGTGCGGACGCGGCCAGCGCGCGGCGCATCGCGTCGACGATCCGGGGATCGGCCGGCCCGCTCACCTCACGTCCAGCGGTGCGGGGACGCCGCCACGACCAGCTCGCGCAGGGCGCGCACGGCGCGGGCCGGGTCGTCGGCGCCGTAGACGGCCGAACCCGCCACGAAGCAGTCCACCCCGGCCTCCGCGGCGGCCTCGATCGTGTCGGCGCCGACGCCGCCGTCGATCTCGACGAGCAGCGTGAGGTGCCCGGTGTCGACGAGGCGGCGGGCGGTGCGCACCTTGTCGAGCACGTCGGGGATGAAGCTCTGCCCGCCGAAACCGGGCTCGACGCTCATCACCAGCAGCGTGTCGTAGTGCCTGAGCGTCTCGAGGTGCGGTTCGAGCGGCGTGTCCGGCTTGACCGACAGCCCCGCCTTCGCGCCCGCAGCGCGCAGGTTCCGCGCCAGCGCGATCGGGTCGGCCGCCGCCTCCACGTGCACGGTGACGTTGTACGAACCCGCCTCGGCGTAGCCGACGGCCCAGCGGTCCGGGTCGTCGATCATGAGGTGGCAGTCCAGCGGGACCGACGTGGCCCGCAGCAGCGCTTCCACGACCGGGAGCCCGAGGGTGAGGTTGGGCACGAAGTGGGCGTCCATCACGTCGACGTGCAGCCAGTCGGCGCCCGCGCCCGGCTCGCCCGTCACGGCGTCGGCCTCGTCGGCGAGCCGCGCGAAGTCGGCCGCCAGCATGCTCGGCGCGATCATCGGGTGCATTTCGGCAGGCTACGCGGGCGCCTCCGGCGCACGTGCGCGGATATCGCTGCCCTGGCCCTCATTTCCGCGCACGGGGGTGCGCAGCAGGGCGAGGAACATCGCGTCGGTCCCGTGCCGGTGCGGCCAGAGCTGCACCGCGGGCCCCGCGCCGAGATCGGGCACCTCGGGCAGCACCTGCCGGGCGTCGACCCGCTCGACGTCCGGGTGCCGGCGGAGCACGGCGGTGAGCACGCCGACGGTCTCCGCGAGGTGCGGCGAGCACACGACGTAGGCGACGACCCCGCCGGGCCGCACGTGCCGCAGCGCGGCCGTGAGCAGTTCGCGCTGCAGCCTGGCCAGCCCCGGCACGTCCTCGGGACGGCGGCGCCACCGCGCCTCGGGACGGCGGCGCAGCGCACCGAGCCCGGTGCAGGGCGCGTCGACCAGCACGCGGTCGTAGCTGCCGTCGGGGAGCGGGGCCTCGCGGCCGTCGGCGGTGTGCACGGTGACCGGCAACCCGGCCACCGCCCTGCGCACCAGCTCGGTGCGGTGCTCGCTGACCTCCACGGCGTCGACGGTGCCGCCGTCGAGCGCGGCGAGGGCGCCGAGCAGCACGGCCTTGCCACCGGGCCCGGCGCACAGGTCGAGCCACCTGCCGGTGTCGGGGCCGTCGAGCGCGGCACGCGCCAGTGCCAGCGCCACGAGCTGGCTGCCCTCGTCCTGCACCACGGCGAGGCCCTCGCGAACGACGTCCAGGTCGCCCACGTCGCCGGAACCGGGCTCCAGGTGCACGCCGTAGGGCGAGTACGGCGCCTCCGCACCGCCGGTGACCAGCGCCAGCTCCTCGGCCGTGATCTCGCCGGGGCGGGCGAGGAGGTGGACGGCGGGGCGGGAGTCGTCGGCGTCGAGGGCGGTGTCCAGCTCGGCCGTACCGCCCAGCGCGTCGGCGAACGCCTGGGCGATCCAGCGCGGGTGGGCGTGCGCGAACGCCGCGTGCCCGACCGGGTCCTCCGCGGCGGCGGGCGCCAGCGCGGCCACCCACTCCTGCTCGTCGCGCTCGCCGACCCGGCGCAGCACGGCGTTGACGAACCCCGCCGCTCGGGTGCCCGCCCCGGCCCGTACCAGCTCCACGGTCGTGTCGACGGCCGCGTGTGCGGGGATCCGGGTGCGCAGCAGCTGGTAGGCGCCCAGCCGCAGCGCGTCCAGCAGGGCGGGCTCCACGCGGATCAGCGGCCGGTCGGTGCACGCCTCGATCACGGCGTCGAGCAGCCCCTTCGCGCGCAGGGTGCCGTAGCCCAGCTCGGTGGCCAGCGCGGCGTCCCGGTCGTGGAGGCGGTGCCTGCGCAGGATCGACGGCAGGGCGAGGTTGGCGTAGGCGTCGCGCTCCCGGACCGCGACGAGCAGCTCGTACGCCGCCTGCCGGGACGGGTCGAGCTCGGGCGGGCGGGGCGGCCCGGCGCGGCCACGCGGCGGACCGGCACCGCGCGGGCCAGCCGGCTTGTCCCGTCGCTGGGGGCGCCGCGGCCGGCGCGGCGCCGTCATGTCGGGCGCCTCGCCGTCGTGTCCCGGGCTGTCGTGTCTCGGGCCGTCATGTGAGGAGCTCCCCGGTCTCGATCCGGACGCCGCGGGCCCAGTCGGCCGCGGGCATCGCGCGCCTGCCCACCGGCCGGACCTCACCCAGCTGCACCGGCCCACCCGAGGTGCCGACGAGGACGCGGCGCTTCTCGACGTGCAGCTCGCCCGGTTTCGGCGGCGGCTCCCCGGCGGGTCCGGCCGGGCCCACGACCGCGCCCCGGCCGACCGGGCCGATCCCCAGCCGCTCGCCGCGGAAGGTGGTCCACGCGCCCGGCTCCGGAGTCGTCGAGCGGACGAGCCGGTCGACCGCCCACGGTGGTGCCGCCCAGTCGACCCGTGCGTCGGCGACGGTGACCTTGGGCGCGTACGACACCCCGTCGGACGGCTGCGGCACGGCTGCCAGGGTGCCGTCGGCGAGCCCGTCCATCGTGGCCGCGAGCAGCGCCGCACCCGACGTCGCGAGCCGGGCGAGCAGCTCGCCCGCGGTGTCGGCCGGGCCGACCGGCTCGGTGACGACGCCGAACGTCGGCCCCGTGTCCAGCCCCTGCTCCAGCAGGAACGTGGTGGCGCCGGTGATCTCGTCGCCGTGGCGGATCGCGGCCTGCACCGGCGCGGCGCCGCGCCACGCGGGCAGCAGCGAGAAGTGCAGGTTGACCCACCCCTGCGCCGGGACCTCGAGCGCGGCGGGCGGCACCAGCGCGCCGTAGGCGACCACCGGGCAGCAGTCCGGCGCCAGCGTGCGCAACGCGTCGAGGAACCCCGGTTCGGACGGCCTGCGGGGGGTGAGCACCGGGATGCCGGCCGCGTCGGCCACCGCACCGACCGGCGACCGGGTCAGGCGGCGGCCGCGCCCGGCCGGGGCGTCGGGCCGGGTGAGCACCGCGACCACCTCGTGCCGCGCGGACTCCAGCAGCGCCCGCAGCGCCGGGACGGCGGGCTCCGGCGTGCCCGCGAAGAGCAACCTCACCGCCGCTACCGCGCCTTCCCGAACAGCGGATGCGGGCTCTGCCGCAGGACCGGCTCGTTCGCCCCGAACCATCCGGCGGCCCGTATCTCGGCCATCGCCTGCTTGCGCGTCGTCCGGGTCGAGCCGGTCGACGAACAGCACGCCGTCGAGGTGGTCGGTCTCGTGCTGGATGCACCGGGCCAGCGTCTCGCTGCCCTCGATCGTCACCGGCTCGCCGTGCTCGTCCCACCCGGTCGCGACGACGTGCAGGTGCCGGCGGCAGTCCCAGCGTCATCCCCGGGATCGACAGGCAGCCCTCCGGGCCGAGCTGCTCCTCGTCACCGACCACCGCGAAGCTCGGGTTGACCAGGTGCCCCGAGAACCCGTCGACCTCGTAGGTGAACACCCGCAGGCCGACGCCGATCTGCGGCGCGGCGAGCCCGGCCCCACCCTCCTCGTGCATCGTGTCGGTGAGGTCGGCCACCAGCTTGCGCAGCTCGGCGTCGAACGTCACGACCTCGATCGCGGGCGTGCGCAGCACCGGGTCGCCGAAGAGCCGGACGGGCTGGACGGACACGGATCTCCTCATCGGTTCTCGGGCGGCGGGGGCGGGCGCGGACGGGCGCACCGGCAACCACCCGATTCTGCCACGCGCGCTCGCCGGGCGGGTCAGCCGATCTCCACCGGGTCCAGCCGCACCCGGACCGTCTCGGGCGCCTTGCGCGCGGTGCGCGTGGCCTGCGCGGCGTGCAGCGCGGCCGCCAGCGCACGACCCTCCGCCGCGGGGCACCCGCAGCAGCGCCCGTTCCCGCCGGGTCCGCGGCTCGGCTCCCGGGTCGGGGTCGATCTCGACCGGCCCGAGCACCTCGACGCCGTCGGGCAGGGCCGCCAGCAGCTCGCCGACGCGTCCGGCGGTGCCCTCGACGGCCGCCATCCGCATCACCGGCGGGAACCCCACCTCGGCACGGGCGGCCAGCTCGGCGGCCGCGTGCCCCGCCGGGTCCCACCGGACCAGCGCCTGCACCACCGGCGAGGCCGCTGTCGGCGACCACCACGACCCGGCCGCCGTCGTCGTGCGGGACGACCAGCGCGGCGGCGGCGAGCCAGCGCCGCAGCGTCTCCTCGGCCACCCGCAGGTCGGGCCGGGACAGCAGGGCCCAGCCGTCGAGGAGCAGCGCCGCGCCGTACCCGCACTCGGCGGCCGGCTCGGCGCCCGGGGTGGCGACGACCAGTTCGGGCCGCGCCGGCGACGCGCGGCGAGCACGGGGGCGCCTCCACCCGAGGAGCGCACGGCGGTGCCGGGGAACGCCCGGCCCAGCTCCTCGGCGGTGCGCCCGGACCCGACGACCCCGGCACGCAGCCGGCGCGACCCGCAGGCCGGGCACCGGAAGGCCGGCTCGGCCCGGCCGCACCAGCGGCACTGCGGCGGCGCGCCGCGTCGGGCTCGCCGTCCGCACGCCGGTCCGGCCGCCGCGCCGGCAGCCCGAGCGGCCCGGCGCAGTGCCGGCAGCGGGCGGTCTCCCGGCACGACGCGCAGGCCAGCCACGGGAGGTAGCCCGCGCGGGGCACCTGCACCAGCACCGGCCGCCCGGCGTCGAGCGCGGCGCGGGCGGCCTCGAACGCGACGTGCGGCAGCCGTGCCGCGCGGGCGTCGGGATCGCGGGCCAGCTGCGCGTCGGTCTCGCCCATCGCCGTGACGCGCGGCGCGCGGCGCGCACCGTCGCACGGTCGGCCACCACCTCGCGCGCCCATCCGGACTCGACGAGCAGGTGCGCCTCGGCGGTGCGCGCGTACCCGGCGGCGAGCAGGGCCGCGCCCGCCGTGTGCGCGCGCAGCACGAGGACGTCGCGGACGTGCGGGTAGGGCGCCCGCGGCTCGGAGTGCAGGTCGTCGCCGTCGTCCCAGACCGCGACGAGGCCCAGCTCCGCCACCGGCGCGAACGCCGCCGACCGGGTGCCGACGACGGCGCGGACCAGCCCGCGCCGGACCGCGAGCCACCGCCGGTAGCGCTCCGCGGGGCCCAGCTCCGCGGTGAGCGCGACGACGGCATCGGGCCCGAGCGCGGGCCGTGCACGCGGCGTGCAGCGCGTCGACGTCACGCTGGTCGGGCACGACGAGCAACGCGCCGCGGCCCGCCGCCACGGTGGTCGCGGCGGCCTCGGCGAGCCGGTCGGCCCAGCACTCCCCGGGAAGCGCCTGCCACACCGCGTGCGCCGCGCGCCCGCCCGCGAGGGCCTGCAGCAGCGCCGGACCCCGCGGGTAGCGCTCCCAGGCACCCGCGGCGGGCGGGGCCGGGCTCGCGGCGCGGCTCGCGGGCGACCGGCACCTCCGCCTCCACCCGGGCGTGGCGCGGCGGCACGGCCAGGCGCAGGACGTCGGCGAGCACGCCGCCGTAGCGGTCGGCGACCGCCGCGGCACAGCGCGGCCACCTCCGGGGTGAGCACCGGCTCGGGCGAGACCACCTTCTCCACCCAGGCGAGCGCGCCGGCGTGGTCGGACCCGTCGACGCGCTCCAGCAGGAACCCGTCGACGAGGCGGCCGGCGAACCGCACCCGCAGCCGCACCCCCGGCTGCGCCGACTCGTCGAGGTGCTCGGGCACCCGGTAGTCGAAGGGCCGGTCCAGGTGTGCGAGCGCGACGTCGACGGCCACGCGGGCGACCGGTCGTCCCGGTGCCGGTCGCCACTCCCCGCGCCTGCGACCGGGTCGGTTCACGCCGCCGGGTCTATCAGACCCCGGTGGACCGGCACCGGCTGGGCCGCCGTCCTCGCCGGTCAGCCCGCGGCGGCCGCCTTCAGCGCGTCGGCCCGCGAGGTGTCCTCCCACGGGAGCGCGACGTCGGTGCGCCCGAAGTGCCCGTAGGCCGAGGTCTGCGCGTAGATCGGGCGGAGCAGGTCGAGGTCGCGGATGATCGCGCCGGGCCGCAGGTCGAAGACCTCGATGATCGCCGACTGGATCCGGGCCGGGTCCACCCGCTCCGTGCCGAACGTCTCGATGAACAGACCCACCGGCGCCGCCGTCCCGATCGCGTAGGCCACCTGGACCTCGATGCGGTCCACGAGGCCCGCCGCGACCGCCGTTCTTGGCCACCCAGCGCATCGCGTACGCGGCGGAGCGGTCGACCTTCGACGGGTCCTTGCCGGAGAACGCGCCGCCGCCGTGGCGCGCGTAGCCGCCGTAGGTGTCGACGATGATCTTGCGGCCGGTCAGCCCGGCGTCACCCATCGGGCCGCCGACGACGAAGCGGCCGGTGGGGTTGACCAGGAGCCGCACGTCGGAGACGTCGATGCCGAGCTCGGCCACCTCCGGGTCGACCACGTGCTCGCGGATGTCGGGGGCGAGCAGGCCGTCGAGGTCGATGTCCGCGGCGTGCTGGCTGGACACCACGACGGTGTCCAGCCGCACGGGCTTGTCGCCGTCGTACTCGATGGTGACCTGGGTCTTGCCGTCCGGCCGCAGGTAGGGCAGCACGCCTGCCTTGCGCACGTCGGTGAGCCGCCGCGCGAGCCGGTGTGCGAGGGCGATCGGCAGCGGCATCAGCTCCGGGGTGTCGGTGTTGGCGTAGCCGAACATCAGACCCTGGTCGCCCGCGCCCTGGCGGGCGATCTCGTCGTCGCCGCCTCCTGCGCCGGTCCGGCTCTCGAACGCGGTGTCCACGCCCTGCGCGATGTCGGCGGACTGGGCACCGATCGCCACGTTCACCCCGCACGAGTTGCCGTCGAAGCCCTTCGCGGACGAGTCGTAGCCGATCTCCAGGATCCGGTCCCGCACCAGGGTCGGGACGTCGGCGTAGCCGCTGGTGGTGACCTCGCCCGCGACGTGCACCTGGCCGGTGGTCACCATCGTCTCGACCGCGACACGGCTGCGCGCGTCCTGCGCGAGCAGCGCGTCGAGGATGGAGTCACTGATGGCGTCGCACATCTTGTCGGGGTGACCCTCGGTCACCGACTCGCTCGTGAACAGCCGCCGTCCCACGTTCGCCACGCCACTTCCACCTCTCCTCGATGATCACCTGCCCCGAGCCTAGTAGACCGCCGGAGGGCTCGCGGACTGCCGAGTGAGGCGCTCGTCTCACTCTGCGTCACGACATGCCCGGTACTCCGGTCACACGTTCACCGCATCCGGTGATGTCGCTCCAGGTAGCGAATCGGTAACGGCGTCACTCGTTGGGCCCCGAGAAGGCTCCACCCAACGGGAGGTACAAGACATATGAACGCGTTGCAACGACCTGGCCGCGTGGCCGCCGTGGTCGGCGCGGTGGTCGCGGTCAGCGCCACCACCCTCATGGCGTTCGTCGCCGGGACGGCGTCGGCGGCTGTCCCCGGCCGCTGCACCGACAACGTCAACGTGCGCGAGCAGCCCCGGCCGACCGCGACCATCGTCGGCAAGTGCCGGGCCGACCAGGCCGTCACGGTCGGGGAGAAGCGCGACGGCTTCGTCCAGCTCCCCGAGCTCGGCGGCTGGGCCTCCGCGGAGTACGTCGCCGTGGACGGCGCCCGCTCGCCGCGCGCCACCACCGCGCCGCGCGACCGCGGCTCCGCCACCACGGCCCCGCGCAGCACCGCACCCCGCTCGTCCACCGCTCCGGACTCGCGCAGCTCGCGCGCCACCCCCACGCCCTCGCAGGAGGCCGCACCGCGCGGCGGTTCCGAAGCAGGCGACGAGGACTCCCGGCGCTCCGCTCCCCGCGTCTCACCGACCGCGACCCCCGAGCCGACGGAGGAGCCGGAGTCGGACAGCGGCCGCCCCGACGCCGCCGCCGAACCCGGTGAGCGGCCTGCTCGGAGGGGCGTGACACCGCGCGTCGTGACGCCCAGGCGGTGACGTCAGGCTGACGTCACCGCCGCGCGCGGCCTCCCCGCGGGGCGGGGTGCTCCGGGTTCCCCGAACGACCCGTTGACAGCCCCCGCCCCGCGGGTTCAGTCTGCGCCGACGCCGTACCGCGACGACGCCTGGGATCACGGGCGCTGCCGGTTCGTCCAGTTGCGGGCGTGCGTGCCGACTCGGCCTCGCCGCGCGCTATAGCCGCGCGGCGACCGCATCCCAGACCCGCGACGCCAGCAGGGCCTTCGAGCCCGCCGCGAGCTCCGTCTCGGCGCCGTCCGCGGCCAGCAGCCAGCCGGCGTTGTCGGGGGTCCCGAACGCCCGGCCGTCGCCCACGACGTTGACCACCAGCAGGTCGCAGCCCTTGCGGGCGAGCTTCTCGCGCCCGTGGTGCAGCGCGTCGCCCGCCTCGTCCCCGGTCTCTGCGGCGAAGCCGACGACGACTTGGCCGGGCTCCCGCGCACCCACCAGCTCGACGAGGATGTCCGGGTTGCGGGTCAACGCCACGGGGTCGGGGTCGGCCCCGCTCTTCTTGATCTTGTGCTCGGCGAGGGCGACCGGCCGGAAGTCGGCCACGGCGGCCGCCATGACCACGGCGTCGGCGCCCTTGACGGCCCCCTCGCCCTTGACGGAACGGTGCATCACGTCGCGCAGCTCTGGCGGCCGATCCGACCCGCACGACGTCGACCGCGGCGGGGTCGCCGAGGTCGGCGGTGTGGGCCGCCACGAGGGTGACGGCGGCGCCCCGCTGGGCGGCCACCCGCGCGAGCGCGTAGCCCTGCCGCCCCGAGGACCGGTTGCCGAGGAAGCGCACCGGGTCCAGGGCCTCCCGGGTGCCCCCCGCCGACACGACGATCCGCCTGCCGGTCAGGTCGCGGGGCAGCGCGTCGGGCCGCTCCAGCAGCAGCCGGGCCACCTCGGCGATCTCGGCGGGTTCGGGGAGCCGGCCTGCCCCGGTGTCCTTCCCGGTGAGCCGGCCCGACGCGGGCTCCATCACGACGACGCCGCGGGAACGCAGCAGTGCCACGTTGTCACGGGTGGCGGGGTGCTCCCACATCTCGGTGTGCATCGCCGGCACGAGGAGCACCGGGCACCGTGCGGTGAGCAGCGACGCGGTGAGCAGGTCGTCGGCCCGCCCGTGCGCAGCCCTGGCCAGGAGGTCAGCGGTGGCAGGGGCGACCACGACGAGGTCGGCGTCCTGGCCGAGCCGGACGTGCGCCACGGACGGGACGTCGGTGAACACGCCGGTGTGCACCGGCTGCCCGGACAACGCCTCGAACGTGGCGGCCCCGACGAACTTCAGCGCCGCGGCCGTGGGCAGCACCCGCACGGAGTGGCCCGTCTCGGTGAGCCGCCGCAGCAGCTCCGCGCTCTTGTAGGCCGCGATCCCGCCGGACACGCCCAGCAGCACCCGGGGCTGCTGGGACCCGGGCTGCTGGGACAACAGGGGCCGCCTACTCGCCCTCGGTGTGTTCGAGCATGCCGGCCTGGATCTCACGCATCGCGATCGACAGCGGCTTCTCGCGCGGACCGGGCTCGACGAGCGGTCCGACGTACTCCAGCAGGCCCTCGCCCAGCTGGGAGTAGTAGTCGTTGATCTGGCGGGCGCGCTTCGCGGCGTAGATCACCAGCGCGTACTTCGAGCTCACCTGTCCGAGGAGGTCGTCGATCGGGGGGTTGGTGATGCCCTCGGGGATGGCACCGGCGACAGCGCCGGTCAGCGGCATACTCACTCATGGACTCCTGTGACTGGCGTGCTGGCGGACGGGGTGCAGGCCGACGGCCCGGGTCCGACCAGCAAGTCTACCAACCGGGCCACGACGTGCTTCAGGTCGTCGTTCACGACGGACTTGTCGAACTCGGAACGGGCGGCCAGCTCGGCGCGGGCGGTCTCGAGACGGCGGGCGAGCTGGGCGTCGGACTCGGTGCCGCGCGCGGCCAGCCTGCGGGCCAGCTCGTCGAAGGACGGCGGGTCGAGGAACACGGTGACCGCCTCGGGTAGCGCCGCCTTGATCGCGCGCGCGCCCTGGAGGTCCACCTCGACCAGTACCGGGCGACCGGACGCGAGCTCCCGCTCCACGGGCTCCCGCGGGGTGCCCGACCGCTGCAGGCCACCGTGGATCTCGGCCCACTCGAGGAGCTCACCGCGCTCGATGAGGGCGTCGAACTCGGCCGGTGTGACGAACCGGTAGTCCCGCCCGTGCGTCTCGCCCGGCCGCGGGGCGCGGGTGGTGGCCGAGACGCTGAAGAACAGGTCGGGAAGCTCGGCGCGCAACCGGGCCACGACGCTGCTCTTCCCGACACCGGACGGGCCGGCCAGGACGATCAGCCGCCCCCGCCGGCCGTCGGGCCGGCCGGTTGTCACCCCGCGAAGTCGGCGAGCAGCGCCTTGCGCTGGCGGTCGCCGAGGCCGCGCAGGCGGCGGCTCGGGGCGATCTCCAGCCGCTCCATGATCTGGGCCGCGCGGACCTTGCCGACGCCCGGCATGGCCTCGAGCAGAGCCGAGACCTTCATCTTGCCGAGCACCTCATCGGAGTCGGCCTGCTTGAGGACCTCGCCGAGGGTCGTGCCGCCGCGCTTGAGCCGGTCCTTCAGCTCGGCCCGGGCCCGGCGCGCCGCGGCCGCCTTCTCCAACGCGGCAGCGCGCTGTTCCTCGGTCAGCTGGGGAAGGGCCACGATCTCCTCCGTCTTTCGTCATGCAGCTCAGCGATCAGGGCTCATCGAACGTACTCACGACCCCTTCGGGACGCTGAACGGGGGTGCCACCTGTGGATTCTCCGAACGATCCACCCGTCCGAGGGATACCACGGCCGGCCCGTCGGCGGCACGGGCAACACGTCCGTTCGGCGCACCGCGAGGACCGCACCCAGGATCGCGTGCACGACAGCGGGCGATCGGCCCGCCTGCGGGCGACCCGGCCGCGCCCGGACGCGCATCGTCGCGACGCGCGGCGAGTCGCACGGCCGATGCGACGAGCGGCGCGGACCCGGATCCGGTGCCGGACGGGCACGCCGGAGCCGTCGCTGCGACGCTGGTGCGCGTGCACGTCGACGCTGTGGACCTCCCGCTCGTCCCCGGTGACGCCCGGTGACCGGCGACGGGTACGACGCCGTGGTCGTCGGGTCCGGGCCGAACGGGCTGGTCGGCGCGGTCCGGCTCGCCGAGGCCGGCCGCCGCGTGCTGGTCGTGGAGGCAGCCGGTACCCACGGCGGCGGGCTGCGCACCGAGGAGCTGACCCTGCCGGGGTTCCGGCACGACGTCTGCGCCACGGCGGTGCCGCTGGCGCTCGCGTCACCGGCGTTCCGGGCCCTCGGGCCGGGTGTCGAGTTCGCGCACCCCCCGATCCCCGCCGCGCATCCCCTCGACGGCAGGCCTGCCGCCCTCGTCCTGCGCGACGCCGACGCCACCGCGATCGGCTTCGGCCGCGACGCCGGGCGGTGGCGGGCGTCCGTCGGCGCCACGGCCCGTGCCGGGTTCCCGCTCGTCGACACCCTCCTGGCGCCGTTCGACCTGCCGCCCGCCGCGCCGCTGGCCGCCCTCCGGTACGGGATGCTCGGGGCGCTGCCGGCCACCGTCACCGGCGCCCTGTTCCGCGAACCGGCGGCGCGTGCCGCGTTCGCGGGCATGGCCGCGCACTCGATCCTGGACCTGCACGCGCCGATCACCGCCGGGTACGGCCTGCTGATCGCGGCCCTCGCGCACACCGTGGGCTGGCCCGTGGTGCGCGGCGGCTCGCAGGTGCTGGCCGACGCGCTCGTGGCGCGGCTGCGGCGTCTCGGCTCGGAGGTCGTCACCGGGCACCGCGTGCGGACGCTCGCGGAGCTGCCGCCTGCGCCGGTGATCCTGCTCGACCTCACGCCGCGGCAGGTGCTGGAGATCGGCCGCGACCGGCTGCCGGTGCGCTACCGGCGCCGTCTCGAACGGTTCCGCTACGGGCCGGGCGTCTTCAAGATCGACTACGCGCTGGACGGCCCGGTCCCGTGGCGGGACCCGGCCGTGGCAGGCGCCGGCACGGTGCACCTGGGGGGCACGCTCGAGGAGGTGGCCGCGGGCGAACGGGCGGTCGCGCGTGGCGGGCACCCGGCCCGGCCCTTCGTGCTCGGCGTCCAGGCGTGCGTGGCCGACCCGACCCGTGCACCGGCCGGCAAGCACACGTTCTGGGCCTACTGCCACGTGCCGAACGGCTCCGGCGTCGACATGACCGCCGCGATCGAGGGCCAGATCGAGCGGTTCGCACCCGGTTTCGCCGAGCGCGTGCTCGCCCGGCACGTCATGGGTCCGGCGGCGCTGGAAGCGCACGACGCGAACGAGGTCGGCGGTGACATCGCGGGCGGAGCGGCCGACCTGCGGCAGTTCGTCGCCCGCCCCGTCCTCTCCATGACGCCGTGGCGCACGCCGGTGCCGGGGCTGTACCTGTGCTCGGCGAGCACCCCGCCGGGCGGCGGCGTGCACGGCATGGGTGGCTGGGCGGCCGCGGGCCTGGCCCTGCGCGACGGGTGACGGTCCCGGCCGCCGGCGGCCGTCCCATGATCACCGCCCCGGAGCAGGAACCGCCAGATCTGTCCCGTTCACGCGCCCGGCCGACGATCATGGCCGGTCGCCGCGGCCGCGCCGGCACGTCACCGTCCGGAGCGGGCGGTGTGCGCACGGCGGTGCCGCGCCGGCGCGCACCGCCGGGACCGGACGGCGGGGCGGCCGCCTGCCAGGCGCTGTCAGGAGCCGTCCCGGGCCGCGGCCAGCTCGTCGCGCAGCGCCTCGGCGGCTGCGCGCAGGGCTGAGGGTCCGGTCCGGCCCGCAGCACCGAGCGCGACGCGGCCGGTACGACCACGCCGGAGGCTCCCGCGAACCGGGCCGCCAGATCGCCCGGCCCGGCGCCCTGCGCGCCGAGCCCCGGAGCGAGGACCGGGCCGTTCAGCGTGGAGAGGTCCAGCCCGTGCTCGGCGGTCGCGCCCACGACCACGCCGACGTCGCCGAGGGGCACGGCGCCGTCGTTGAGCGCGGCGACCCCGTCCACAACGGTCTGCGCGACGCAGCGGCCCGCCCAGTCGGCGAGCTGCACCTCGGCACCCTCCGGGTTGGACGTCCGGGCCAGCACGAAGACACCGCGCCCGGCGTCCTCCGCGGTGCGGATCGCCGAGGACAGCGCACCGAGCCCGAGGTAGGGCGACAGCGTGACGGCGTCGGCCGCCAGCGGAGCACCGACCCCGAGGTAGGCGTCGGCGTAACCGTCCATCGTGGAGCCGATGTCGCCGCGCTTGACGTCCAGGATGGTCAGTGTCGAGCTGCCCGCCAGCCCGGCGAGCACGCGCTCCAGCACCGCGACGCCTGCCGAGCCGTGCCGTTCGAAGAACGCCGACTGCGGCTTGACCACCGCGACGTGACCGGCGAAGGCGTCCACACAGGACATCGCGAACCGCTCCAGGCCGTCGGGGTCGTCCGGCAGCCCCCACTCCGCCAGCAGCCCGGGCAGCGGGTCGATCCCCACGCACAGCGGCCCGTAGGAGGCCACCGCCCCGACCAGCCGCCCCCCGAACCCCCCGCTCACACCCCACCCCCGAACCCGCACCCCGACCCCGACCCCGACCCGCACTCTGGATGCAGAACGCGGACCCGGCCCCGGCCGGATCCGCGTTCTGCATCCAGAGTGCGGAAAACGGGGCGGAGCGCGGCGGCCGCGGGGGTTCACGGGCGGGCCTTGCGGAGGGCGGCGTGCGCGTCCTGCAACGAGCGCACGCCGATCGACCCGCTGATCAACGCCTCGATCCCCTGCACCGCAGCGGCCGCGCCCTGCACCGTCGTGATGCACGGGACCCCGCGCGACACGGCGGCGGCGCGGATCTCGTAGCCGTCGATGCGGGGCCCGGAGTTGCCGTACGGGGTGTTGACGATGAGGTCGACGTCGCCTGCGAGGATCCGGTCGACGATCGTGCCCGACCCGTCCTCGTCGCCCTCGGAGTGCTTGCGCACGACGATCGTGCGGATCCCGTGCCGGCGCAGCACCTCCGCGGTGCCCTCGGTGGCGAGCACCTCGAAGCCCAGGTCGGCGAGGCGCCGCACCGGGAACACCATCGCGCGCTTGTCGCGGTCGGCCATCGACACGAACACCCGCCCCGACGTCGGCAGCGACCCGTAGGCGGCGGCCTGCGACTTGGCGAACGCCGGCCCGAACGAGGCGTCGATGCCCATCACCTCGCCGGTGGACTTCATCTCGGGCCCGAGCAGCGGGTCGACGCCGTGGCCCTCGCGGGTGCGGAACCGGTGGAACGGCAGCACGGCCTCCTTGACCGCGACCGGCGCGTCCTGCGGGAACTCGCCGCCGTCGCCCGTGGCGGGGAGCAGTCCCTCCTCCCGCAGCGACGCGATCGTCGCGCCGAGCATGATCCGCGCCGCCGCCTTGGCCAGCGGCACCGCCGTCGCCTTCGAGACGAACGGCACCGTGCGCGACGCGCGCGGGTTGGCCTCCAGCACGTAGAGGGTCTCGCCGTGCAGCGCGTACTGGACGTTGAGCAGCCCGCGCACCCCCACCCCGTGCGCGATGGCCTCGGTCGAGCGCCGCACCGTCGCCAGCACCGACCGGCCCAGCGTGATCGGCGGGAGCGTGCACGAGGAGTCCCCGGAGTGGATCCCGGCCTCCTCGATGTGCTCCATGACCCCGCCGATGAACACCCCGTCGGAACCCGGGGTGCCGTCGCACAGCGCGTCGACGTCGATCTCGATGGCGTCGTCGAGGAACCGGTCGACCAGCACCGGGTGCTCGGGGCTCACGGCCGTCGCCCGCGCGATGTAGCCCGCCAGCGTCTCCTCGTCGTAGACGATCTCCATGCCGCGCCCGCCGAGCACGTAGGACGGCCGCACCAGCACCGGGTAGCCGATGCGGTCGGCGATCTCCCGCGCCTGGACGAAGGACGTGGCCATGCCGAACGCGGGCGCGGGCAGGCCCGCCTTGCGGAGCACCTCGCCGAACGCGCCCCGGTCCTCGGCGAGGTCGATCGCCGCCGCGCTCGTTCCGACCACCGGCACACCCGCCGCCGTGAGGCGCTGCGCGAGCCCCAGCGGGGTCTGCCCGCCGAGCTGCACGATCACCCCGGCGACGGTGCCGCTGCGCTGCTCAGCGTGCAGCACCTCCAGCACGTCCTCGAACGTGAGCGGTTCGAAGTAGAGCCGGTCCGCCGTGTCGTAGTCGGTGGAGACCGTCTCGGGGTTGCAGTTGACCATCACCGTCTCGAACCCCGCGTCGCGCAGGGCCATGACGGCGTGCACGCACGAGTAGTCGAACTCGATGCCCTGGCCGATGCGGTTGGGCCCGGAACCGAGGATCAGCACCTTCGGCCGGTCGGGCTGCGGTGCGATCTCCGACTCGGCGGCTGGGTCGGTCTCGTACGCGCTGTAGTGGTAGGGCGTGCTCGCGGCGAACTCCGCTGCGCACGTGTCGACGGTCTTGTAGACCGGACGGATGCCGAGCCGGTGGCGCAGCGTCCGCACGCCGTCCTCGCCCGCGAACTCCGGGCGCAGCGCCGCGAGCTGGCGGTCCGACAGCCCGGCCCGCTTCGCCCGGTGCAGCAGCGGCCCGTCGAGCACCGGCGCCTCCGTCACCTCCGCCCGCAGCTCGACCAGCCCGGCGATCTGGTCGACGAACCACGGGTCGATCCCCGAGTGCCCGGCGACCTCCGCGACCGTCGCACCGGCCCGCAACGCGCCCTCGACGGCGTAGATCCGCCCGTCGGTCGGTGTGCGCAGAGCTTGCTCTGCACACCACTGCGCATCGGGCGGATCCGGCTGCGTCCAGAAGCCCGCGGCCGCGGTCTCCATGGACCGCAGCGCCTTGCCCAGCGCCTCGGGGAACGACCGCCCGATCGCCATCGCCTCGCCGACGCTCTTCATCGTCGTGGTCAGCTCGGGGTCGGCGCCGGGGAACTTCTCGAACGCGAACCTCGGGATCTTGACGACGACGTAGTCCACGGTGGGCTCGAACGCGGCGGGCGTCTCGCCGGTGATGTCGTTGCGGATCTCGTCCAGCGTGTACCCGATCGCCAGCCGGGCCGCGATCTTCGCGATCGGGAAGCCGGTGGCCTTCGACGCCAGCGCCGAGGACCGCGACACCCGCGGGTTCATCTCGATGACCACGAGGCGTCCGGTCCGCGGGTGGACCGCGAACTGGATGTTGCAGCCGCCGGTGTCCACCCCGACCGCCCGCAGCACGGCGATGCCCATGTCGCGCATGCGCTGGTATTCGCGGTCGGTGAGCGTCATCGCGGGCGCGACGGTGATCGAGTCGCCGGTGTGCACGCCCATCGGGTCGACGTTCTCGATCGAGCAGACGACCACCACGTTGTCGTGGCGGTCCCGCATCAGCTCGAGCTCGTACTCCTTCCAGCCGAGCACCGACTCCTCGATGAGCACCTCGTGCACCGGCGACGCGGCCAGGCCGCCGCCCGCGAGGCGTTCGAGGTCGGCGCCGTCGTGCGCCATGCCCGAACCGAGCCCGCCCATCGTGAACGAGGGCCGGATGACGACGGGCAGCCCCAGGTCGGCGACGGCCGCACGCACCTCGGCCATCGAGTGGCAGACGGCCGAGCGCGGCACGTCACCACCCACCGACAGCACGATGTCCTTGAACTTCAGGCGGTCCTCGCCACGCTGGATCGACTCGAAGTCGGCGCCGATCAGCTCGATCCCGTAGCGCTCCAGCACGCCGTTCTCGTGCAGGGCGACGGCGATGTTGAGCGCGGTCTGCCCGCCCAGCGTGGCCAGGATCGCGTCCGGCCGCTCCACGGCGATCACCTGCTCGACGAACTCCGGCGTGATCGGCTCGATGTAGGTGGCGTCGGCGAACTCCGGGTCGGTCATGATCGTCGCCGGGTTGGAGTTGACCAGCGAGACGCGGATCCCCTCCTCCCGCAGCACGCGGCAGGCCTGGGTGCCGGAGTAGTCGAACTCGCACGCCTGCCCGATGACGATCGGCCCGGAGCCGATCACCAGCACGTGCCGGATGTCCTCGCGGCGGGGCATCAGGACCTCCCCCGTCCGGCGCGGTCCATCAGTTCGGAGAAGCGGTCGAACAGGGCGGCCGCATCGTGCGGGCCCGCCGCCGCCTCCGGGTGGTACTGGACGCTGAACGCGGGGACCTCCAGCGCGGCCATGCCCTCGACGACGCCGTCGTTCGAGCAGGTGTGGGTGATCTCCGCGGCGCCGAACGGCGTGTCGAACCGCTCGCCCGCCTCCCCCTCCACGGCGAAGCCGTGGTTCTGCGAGGTGATCGCCACCCGGCCGGTGGCGTGCTCGATCACGGGGATGTTGATGCCGCGGTGGCCGTAGCGCATCTTGTACGTTCCGCGCCCGAGCGCCCGGCCGAGGATCTGGTTGCCGAAGCAGATCCCGAACAGCGGGAGCCGCCGCGCCAGCACCTCGCGGGTGAGCGCGACCGGCGCGTCGGCGGTGGCGGGGTCCCCGGGGCCGTTGGACAGGAAGAAACCGTCGGCACCGAGCGCCAGCACGTCCTCGATCGTCGACGACGCCGGCAGCACGTGGGTCTCGATCCCCCGTGCGGCGAGCATCCGCGGGGTGTTGGACTTGATCCCGACGTCCAGCGCCGCGACGGTGAACCGCCGCTCGCCGACCGCCGGGACGACGTAGGACGCACGCGTGGACACCGCGCCGTAGAGATCGGCGCCCTCCATGCGCGGGCTGTCGAGCACCCGCCCCAGCAGCACGTCGTCGGCGGCGAGCGCGGCACCCGAGAAGACGCCTGCCCGCATGGCCCCGCGCTCGCGCAGGTGGCGAACCAGCGCGCGGGTGTCGATCCCGGCCACCCCGACGACACCCTGCTCGGTGAGGGCGTCGTCGAGCGACCGGCGGGACCGCCAGTTCGACGGGCTGCGCGACGGGTCGCGCACCGCGTACCCGGCGACCTGGATGCGGGCGGACTCGTCGTCCTCGTCGTTCCAGCCGGTGTTGCCGATCTGCGGGGCGGTCTGCACCACGATCTGCCGGTGGTACGACGGGTCGGTCAGCGTCTCCTGGTAGCCGGTCATGCCGGTGGTGAACACCGCCTCCCCGAGGCCCTCGCCGGTGGCGCCGTACGCCTGGCCGCGGAAGATCCGGCCGTCCTCCAGCACCAGCACGGCGGATCCGGTGGCGCTCACGTCCGCACCACCCCGTCGCGCGCCGTGACCCGGCCCCGCAAGACCGTCGCGACCACCCGTGCCGGCAGGCGCATGCCCTCGTAGGGCGTGTTCGACGCCCGGCTCGCGAGGCGCGCCCCGCGCACGGTCCACGCGTCCTCGGGGTCGACGAGCGCGAACGTGGCGGGCTCCCCCACCGCGATCGGGCGGCCCTGGTCGGGCAGGCCGACGATCTCGGCGGGCCGCTCGGACAGCACCCGCGCCACGCCGTGCCAGTCCAGCAGCCCGGGCTCGACCATCGTGTGGACCAGTACCGACAGGGCGGTCTGCAGGCCGAGCATGCCGGGCCGGGCCGCGGCCCACTCGGTGTCCTTGTACTGCGCCGCGTGGGGGGCGTGGTCGGTGGCGACGACGTCGATCACCCCCTCGGACAGCGCCTCCCGCATCGCGCGGGTGTCCGCGGCGGTGCGCAGCGGCGGGTTGACCTTGTTGACCGGGTCGTAGCCGGTGAGGCGGCCGTCGGTGAGCAGGAGGTGGTGCGGGGTGACCTCGGCCGAGACCCGCACCCCGGCCCCCTTGGCGTTGCGCAGCACGTCGACGGTGCGCGCCGAGGACACGTGGCAGACGTGCAGTGCCGCGCCCGCCTCCCTGGCCAGCGCGCAGTCCCTCGCGACGATGGTCTCCTCGGCCGCGGCCGGCCAGCCGGTGAGGCCCAGCCGGGACGCCACGACGCCCTCGTGCGCCTGCGCGCCCGCGGTGAGCCGGTGGTCCTCCGCGTGCTGGGCGATGACGACGTCGAGCGCGGTGGCGTACTCCAGCGCCCGGCGCATGACCAACGGGTCGTGCACGCAGCGGCCGTCGTCGGAGAACATCCGCACCTGCGCTCGGGAGCGCGCCATCGTGCCGAGCTCGGCCATCTTCACGCCCTCGAGCCCGACCGTGACGGCGCCGACCGGGTGCACGTCGACGAGCCCGACCTCGGCGCCGCGGCGCCGCACGTGCTCGACGACGACGGCGGTGTCGGCCACCGGGTCGGTGTTCGGCATGGCGAACACCGCGGTGAAGCCGCCCAGCGCGGCGGCGGCCGAGCCGGTGGCGATGTCCTCGGACTCCTCGTGCCCCGGTTCGCGCAGGTGCGTGTGCAGGTCGACGAAGCCGGGCAGCAGGACGAGCCCCGCGGCGTCGACCGTCTCGGCGCCGTCGGGAGCGGTGAGGTCAGGGCCGATCCCGGTGACCACGCCGTCCTCGACGACCACGTCGACGGGGTCCCCGGTGCCGTACGGCCTCGCGGCGGACAGGAACAGGTTCACTCGGGCGCTCCCGCCAGCAGGTGGTAGAGGACGGCCATCCGCACGTGCACGCCGTTGCGCACCTGGGCGAGGACGGCCGAGGACGGCGAGTCGGCCACCGAGGGGGCGATCTCCATGCCCCGCACCATCGGGCCCGGATGCAGCACCACGGCGTGCTCGGGCAGCAGCGCGGCGCGGGCCTCGGACAGGCCGTAGCCGATCGCGTACTCGCGCACGGACGGGAAGAACGAGCCGTGCATCCGCTCGGCCTGCACGCGCAGCATCATCACCGCGTCCAGCGCGGGCAGCTCGGCGTCGAGGTCCGGGCTCACGCGGCAGGGCCACTGCTCCACCCCGACCGGCAGCAGCGTGGGCGGGGCGACGAGCACGACCTCCGCCCCGAGGGTGGCGAGCAGGAAGACGTTGGACCGCGCGACCCGGCTGTGCAGCACGTCGCCGACGATCCCCACCCGGCGCCCGGCGATGGTCCCCAGCCGGTCGCGCAGGGTGGCCGCGTCCAGGAGGGCCTGCGTGGGGTGCTCGTGCGTGCCGTCGCCGGCGTTGACGATCGAGGTGTGGGTACCGGTGGACGCCTCGGAGCCGCGTGCCGCGTCCCGGTCGGCCCACGCGGCCAGCCGGTGGGCGGAGCCCGACGCCGGATGCCGCACGATCACGCAGTCCGCGCCCATCGCCGAGAGCGTCAGCGAGGTGTCGCGCAGCGACTCCCCCTTCGCGACCGACGAGCCCGACGCGCTGACGTTCACGGTGTCGGCGCTCATCCACTTGCCGGCGATCTCGAACGAGACGCGGGTGCGGGTGGAGTTCTCGTAGAACATCGTGACGACGGTGCGCCCGCGCAGGGTCGGCAGCTTGCGCACCTCCCGGCCCAGCAGCGCCTGCCGGAGCCGGTCGGACGTGTCGAGCAGACCGGTGGCCGCCGCGGCGTCGAGGTCGGTGACGGAGAGCAGGTGCTTCATCCGTCACGCCCCGTGTCGCCGGCTGCGGGCCGTGCCGGGCCAGGGGCCGGGGAGGCCGGGAGCTGGCGCAGCGCGACGCCGTCGCGCCCGTCGGTCTCGGCGAGGAGCACCTCGATCTGCTCGTCGAGCGAGGTCGGCACGTTCTTGCCGACGTAGTCGGGACGGATCGGCAGCTCGCGGTGCCCCCGGTCGACCAGCACGGCGAGCTGCACGGCGCGGGGACGGCCGTGGTCGCCGAGGGCGTCGAGGGCGGCCCGCACCGTGCGCCCGGAGAACAGCACGTCGTCCACCAGGACGACCAGCCGGTCGTCGATCCCGCCCTCGGGCACGGCCGTGTCCGCCAGCGCACGGGCCGGCTTGCGGCGCAGGTCGTCGCGGTAGAGCGTCGGGTCGACGGTGCCGACGGCGGGAGCGGTGCCGGTGAACTCGGCGATCGCGGCAGCCAGGCGGCGGGCGAGCACGGCGCCTCCGGTCGGGATGCCCATGAGCACGACCTCGTCGGCCCGCGACGGTTCGAAGGCGGTCTTCTCGATGATCTGGTGCGCGATGCGCGCGATGGTGCGGGCGACGTCGGCGTCGCTGAGCAGCTCCCGCGCGGGAGGGCCAGCGCCTGCCGAGGGCCCGCGGCGTTCGGTCGCCACGAGTCTCTCCTTCCCCGCCTCACCGGACGGGCTTAAAGGAACAGGTCGGCGATGCGGGGGGCGCGCCGCCGCCGCGACCGTACCAGCGGGGCCGGACCGGCCCCGACGCGCGTCCGCGGAGCGTGGCTCACATCGAGTGGCACTCACTGGCGTCACACGCGTCACCGGCACCGTCGCGCCCTGCCTCGCGGAACAGGTGGAACGCCGCACGTCAAGCACTTCAGGGGCATGTCGATCAGCCGATCGGGTGGACTCGCCGGGTTCAGGCGCCGCGAGGGGCCGAGCGGCTTGACCGGAAGGCCGCGTGCAGCGCATGATTACTCTCCGTATTGATCCACTGTCCTGAGGTGGCCGCGACAGCGGGGGGACCCCCTCAGGCGGCGGCCACACATCCCGGGCCGGCCGGATTCCCCAGCATCCCGTAGTACGACAGACGTCGGCCCCGTGCCGACGCCAGCGAAGAAGGAGGTCGCCACATGGGCGACTACGCCAAGGCGCTCGGCAGCAAGCTGCGAGCCATCCGGCAGCAGCAAGGGCTGTCGCTGCACGGCGTCGAGCAGAAGTCGGGCGGCCGCTGGAAGGCGGTCGTCGTCGGGTCCTACGAGCGCGGCGACCGCGCCGTCACCGTGCAGAAGCTGGCCGAACTGGCCGACTTCTACGGCGTGCCCGTCGCCGAGCTCCTGCCCGAGGGCCGGGTCCCGTCCGGCTCCGAGCCGGCCACGAAGATCGTCATCAACCTCGAGCGACTCCAGCAGCTCCCCGCCGACAAGGTCGGCCCGCTGGCCCGCTACGCCGCCGCCATCCAGAGCCAGCGCGGCGACTACAACGGCAAGGTGCTCTCGATCAGGGCCGAGGACCTGCGGTCGCTGGCCATCATCTACGACATGACGCCCGGCGAGCTCACCGACCAGCTCATCGACTGGGGCGTCCTGCCCCCCGAGGCACGGCCGGTCCACCGGGCCGAGTGAGCACCATCGGCATCGCGCAGCAACGCCTGCGCTCCTGGGCGTACGCGATGCGCACGACGAACCCACCGCCCGGCGTCCGGGTCGACGCCGTCACGCGCTGGATCGTGGTCAGCCGGGCGGCCGTGCTGCCGATGACCGTGGTGTCCGGGCTGGTCGCCGCGCTGCTGGCCATCGGGGTTCCCGGCCTCGACTGGCGGTGGCTGGTGCTGGCGATCGTCGGGATCACGCTGGCGCACGTCGCCAACAACCTGATGAACGACCTGTACGACACGCAGTCCGGCAGCGACAGCGCCACCTACCCGCGGGCGCTGTACGCGCCCCATCCGGTGCTGTCGGGCCTGGTCTCCCGGCGGACGCTCCTGGCCGCGATCGTCGCCGTCAACGCCGCGGACCTCGCGATCCTCGTCGTGCTGGTGCTGGCCCGCGGCTGGCCGGTGGCGGCGTTCGGGGTGGCCGGGTTCGTCCTCAGCGTCGCCTACACCGCGCCTCCGCTGCGGCTGAAGAAACGCGGCCTCGGCGAGCCGGACGTCCTCGTCGTGTGGGGCCCGCTGATGGTCGGCGGCACCTACTACGCCGCCGTCGGGGCGCTCCCCTGGCCGGTGCTCCTCGCGTCGGTCCCCTACGGCCTGCTGTGCACCACGGTCCTCATGGGCAAGCACATCGACAAGATCCCGTTCGACGGCCCGCTCGGCATCCGCACGCTGCCGGTGATCCTGGGCGAGCGCAGGGCCCGGGCCGTCACCCTGGGTCTGATGGCGGGGTTCTACGTGCTCGTCGCCGTCGCGGTGCTGCTCGGTGCGATGCCATGGCCCGCGTTGCTCGTCGTGCTCGCGCTGCCCCGGCTGGCCAAGGTGTGGCCCCGCTTCCGGCGGCCGCCACCCGACGAACCACCACCGGGCTTCCCCGTCTGGCCGTTGTGGTACGCCGCGCTGGCCTGGGTGCACGTCCGCCAGGCGGGCGCGCTGCTCGTGATCGGGCTGGCGGTGGGCGCCGCGCTGCGCCTGGCCGGCTGACCGCCGCGGCCGGGACACAAGATCGCCGCGAGACGCACCCCATGGTCCTTGCGAGGACGCTGAGGTGACTCTCGCGACGATCTTGGACGAGCTGCCCGTCGAGGAGCGGCTAGCGGGTGGCGCGCAGGTGCTCGGCGATGTCGGCGATGCGGCCCAGCACGCCGTTGAGGAATCGGGGCGAGTCGTCGGTGGAGAGCGTGCGCGACAGCTCGACGGCCTCGGTGATCGCCACCGGGTCGTCGATCTCGTCCACCCAGAGCAGCTCGAAGACCCCGATCCGGAGCAGGATGCGGTCGACGGCGGGCATGCGCGCGACCGACCATCCCTCGGCGTGCTCGGCGAGCAGCTGGTCGATCCGCTCCTGGTGGGCGACGACGCCCTCGACCAGCATCGCCGCGTAGTCCGACACCGGCGGGGCGTCGTCGGTCTCCCGGCGGGCGGCCAGGACGGCGAGCGGGTCGTCGCCGCGCGCCTCGGACTCGAAGAGGATGTCGAGCGCGCGCTTGCGGGCCTTCGTGCGGGCCCTCAGCATGAGCGAGATCGGGTCATCAGCTGGAGATCCGGCCGAGGTAACGGCCGTCGCGGGTGTCGACCTTGACCTTCTCGCCGGTGGTGACGAAGAGCGGCACCTGGATCTCAGCGCCCGTCTCCAGCGTGGCCGGCTTCGTGCCGCCGGTCGACCGGTCGCCCTGCAGGCCCGGATCGGTGTGGGAGATGACGATCTCGACCGACGTCGGCAGCTCGATGTAGAGCGGCACGCTCTCGTGGAGCGCGACCATGGCCGGCTGGTTCTCCAGGAGGTAACCGGCCGCCGAGCCGACGGTGACCTCGGGGATCGGGATCTGGTCGAACGTGTCGCCGTCCATGAAGACGAAGTCCGCGCCGTCGCGGTAGAGGTAGGTCATGTCCCGGCGGTCGACGGTGGCGGTCTCCACCTTCGTGCCGGCGTTGAAGGTCTTGTCGACGACCTTCCCGGTCATCACGTTCTTCAGCGTGGTGCGCACGAACGCGCCGCCCTTGCCGGGCTTGACGTGCTGGAACGCGGTGACCGTCCACAGCTGGCCGTCGAGGTTGAGCACCAAGCCGTTCTTCAGGTCGTTCGTGGTGGCCACGTGCGGATGTCTCCTGCGTCTGTGCCGGGCCGCGTAGATCGGCTGGGGGGTGCCGGGAACCGGTACCGCCGTCACGCGCCGGGGTGTCCTTCGCACGGCGCCGCGCCGGCGCCGTCGTCCGCGGTCCAGGGTACCGGTGCGCGGCGGGTCCGCGGTCGTCCACCCTGCACGTCGGGCCGGACGCTGTAAGGTTGCGGCCGTGGCTGAACCAGCCGGCCCTGATGCCGCCGTCGGACCGGCCCCGGACACCACCCCCGGCACGGGTGCTCCGGGCCGGCCGTCGATCGGCTGGACCGAGCTGGTCGTCGCGGTCGTGGCGTACCTGGTCATGACCTCGGTCGCGGTGATCCTGGCCGGCCTGGTGACCGGGGGCCGGCCGGGCACCGTCCCCCTCACCGTGGCCATCGGTCTCGGGACCCTCGCGGCGGTCGCGGTGACGCTGGCCGTCCGCGTGCGATCCCTCGCCGCGGTGGGCCTGCGGCCGACGACCGCGCGCTGGCTGCTGCTCGGCGTCGGCGCCGGGCTGCTCGCGTACCTCCTCAACCGGCTCGTGATCATCGCCTACGTCGCGATCACCGGCGACGAGTCGAACCCGCAGGCGAACCTGGCGGGAGCGGCCGCGGGGCCGGGCCTGGAGCTGGCCGGGCTGCTGCTGGCGGGCGCGGTCCTCGTGCCGTTCGCGGAGGAGCTGCTGTTCCGCGGCATCGGCTACGGCGCGCTGCGGCGTTACGGCGTCGCGGTCGCGACGATCGTCAGCGCGCTGCTCTTCGGCGTCGCGCACGGGATCAACGTGGTGCTGCCCGCCGCGATCCTCCTCGGCGTGATCAACGCGCTGCTCTACGAGCGGTCGCGGTCGATCTGGCCCGCCGCCGTGGCGCACGGCGTCAACAACGCCACCGCCTTCGTGCTCGCGGCGATCCTCGCCTAGATCTCCACCAGTTCCTTGCCGGTGCGCGTCAGGAGTGCCGGCCCGCCGTCGCCCACGAGGAGCGTGTCCTCGATCCGCACCCCGCCGCGGCCGGGCAGGTAGACCCCCGGCTCGACGGTGACCGCCATGCCGGCGGCCAGCTCACCGGTGCCCGTGGCCGACAGCGCGGGCGCCTCGTGGATCTCCAGCCCCACGCCGTGGCCGAGGCCGTGCGGGAACTCCGGGCCGCGGCCCGCCGCCTCGATCACGGTGCGGGCCGCGCCGTCGACGGCCGCGACGTCCGCGCCGGGCACCAGCGCATCGCGCCCGGCCGCCTGCGCGGCGGCGACGAGCTCGTAGACCTCGCGCTGCCAGCCTGCGGCCGGGCCGAGCACCACGGTCCGCGTCATGTCCGAGTGGTAGCCGCCCACCAGCGCACCGAAGTCCATCGTGACGAGGTCACCCGCGCGCAGGGTGGCGTCGGTCGGGCGGTGGTGCGGGACCGCCGAGTGCGCGCCTGCCGCGACGATCGACTCGAACGCGGGGCCGCTGGCGCCGTGGCCGCGCATCCGGGTCTCCAGCTCCAGGGCCACCTCGCGCTCGGTGCGGCCCGGTCGCACACCGCCGCGTGCGAGCAGGTCGGCCAGCGCGGCGTCGGCGGCCGCACAGGCCGCGCGCAGCGCCGCGACCTCGCTGTCGTCCTTGACCACCCGCAACCGCTGCACCAGCCCGGGCACCCGGTGCAGGGCGACCGGACCGGCCGCCGCGGCGAGGGCGGTGTGCTGGTCGACGGTGACGTCGTCGGACTCGAAGCCGAGCCTGCGCACCCCGCGGCCGCCCGCCGCGCCGACGACGGCGAGGGCGCATGCGCGGTCGATCGTCCGCTCCAGGTCGGGCACCTCGGCGGCCGCCTGCGTCGTGTACCGGCCGTCGGTGCAGAACCAGCTCGCCGCGTCGCCGTCGACGTGCACGAGCAGCGCCGCGTTCGAGCCCGTGAAGCCGGTGAGGTACGCGACGTTGACCAGCGACGTCACCAGCAGCGCGTCGACGTCGGCCGCGCGGAGCAGCACGCGCAGCGCCTCCCGGCGGGCGCCCGTCACGTCGCCGCCCCCGACACCACGGCGTACGCCCGCTCCAGCAGCGCCGGCTCCGGTCCCTCCAGCCGGCCCGGCGCGGCCAGCCCGTCGAGCACGACGAAGCGCAGCGTGCCCGCCCGGGACTTCTTGTCGCCGCGCATCGACTCCACCAGCTCGGGCAGCACCCCGGGCGCGTACGAGACCGGGAGCCCGAGCGCGGTGAGGACCTCGCGGTGCCGGTCGGCCGTGGCGTCGTCGAGGCGGCCCGCCGCGCGGGCGAGCTCGGCGGCGAAGACCAGCCCGACGCTCACGGCGTCGCCGTGGCGCCAGCGGTACTCCTCGCGCCGCTCGATCGCGTGGCCGAGCGTGTGCCCGTAGTTGAGCACCTCACGCAGGTGCGACTCGCGCAGGTCGGCCGCGACGACGCCCGCCTTCACCCGGATCGACCGGTCGACGAGCTCGGGCAGCACCGGGCCTGCCGGGTCCAGCGCGGCGGCCGGGTGCGCCTCGATCAGCTCCAGGATGCGCGGGTCGGCGATGAACCCGGCCTTGACGACCTCGGCCATGCCCGCGACGAGCTCGGGAGCGGGCAGGGTGTCCAGGGTCGCGAGGTCGACGAGCACCGCCGACGGCTCGTGGAACGCCCCGACCAGGTTCTTCCCGGCGGCCGTGTTGATGCCGGTCTTGCCGCCGACGGACGCGTCGACCATCGCGAGCAGGGTGGTGGGCACGTGCACCACCCGGACGCCGCGCATCCAGGTGGCCGCGACGAAGCCGGCGAGGTCGGTGACCGCTCCCCCGCCGAGGGCGACCACGACGTCACGACGGGTGAGCCCGACCCGGCCGCACACCTCCCAGCAGAAGCCGGCGACGGCGAGCGCCTTGCCGTCCTCCGCGTCGGGCACCTCCACGCGGTGCGCGTCGACCCCGGCGGCCGCGAGCTCGGCGCGGACGTCCTCGGCGGCGCCTGCCAGCGCGGGCTGGTGGACGAGCACGACGGTCGAGGCGCCCAGCTCGGCGACGGTGGCGCTGAGCAGCGCCCGGACACCGCGGCCGACGAGCACCGGGTACGGCCGCTCCGCGGCCACCTCGATCCGTACCGGTTCGGTCATGGGACGACCCTATTTCAGCGGCCCGGCCCGGCGGCCGGCCTCGGCGACCGCGCGGTGACCCGGGCCCGTCGGTCACCGATCCGGTCGCGACCTGCCGAACCGGCGGTTCGCGCCCGGCCGGTGATCAGGCTGCGGCCGGCCTCGGCAGCCCGGCCTCACGGCCGGACGGTCGGGTCCGGCAGCGGAGCCCCGTCGTGCGGGGTGGGCCGGTCCAGCGGGTCGTCGGGGTCGGGCACGGCCTCCGGCGCGGCAGGGGACACCTCGCCCAGCGCGACGAGCACGGCGCGGACCACCTGGTTCGGGCTGCGCCGCGAGGTGTCGATCTGCACGGTCGCCACCTCCCGGTAGAGCGGCGCGCGGGACTCCAGGAGCGCCTTGAAGGTGGCCCGCGGGTTGACCCCGGCCAGCAGCGGGCGGGCCGTGGACATCCCGGTGCGCCGGAGCCCGTCGCTCAGGCCCGACGTCCAGGTGGACGACGCGGTGCCCGCGCAGCCGCTCCCTGGTCACCGCGGCGAGCACCGATCCGCCGCCGAGCGCGAGCACGCCGTCGGTCGACCGCAGCGACTCGGCGACGACCGTGCGCTCCAGCGCGCGGAAGGCGTCCTCGCCGTCCTGCAGGAACATGTCCGCGATCGTCTTGCCGGCGCGGGCCTCGACGAGGACGTCGATGTCGGTGAAGCCCACGCCGAGCCGGCCGGCGATCGCGCGGCCGACGGTCGTCTTGCCGGCACCGGGCGGCCCGACGAGAACGAGCCTGGGTCGTCTGTCGTCGGTCACGAGCCGGACGCCTCCAGGTAGGACGCGAGGTTGCGGCGCGTCTCCGCCAGCGAGTCGCCGCCGAACTTCTCCAGCGCGGCGTCGGCGAGCACGAGCGCGACCATCGCCTCGGCGACCACGCCTGCCGCCGGCACGGCGCAGACGTCCGACCGCTGGTGGATGGCCTGCGCCGCCTCGCCGGTGGCGACGTCGACGGTCTGCAGCGCGCGCGGCACCGTGGAGATCGGCTTCATGGCCACGCGCACCCGCACCGGCTCGCCGTTGGTCATCCCGCCCTCGATGCCACCCGCCCGGTTGGTCAGCCGCGTGATCGGCGCCCTGCCGACGCTCGGGCCCGCAAGCGCCCTTCGGACGGGACCATCTCGTCGTGGGCGGCGCTGCCCCGGCGGCGCGCGGTGCGGAACCCGTCGCCGATCTCCACGCCCTTCATCGCCTGGATCCCCATCAGGGCACCGGCGAGGCGCGCGTCGAGCCTGCGGTCGGAGTGCACGTAGGAGCCGAGCCCCACCGGCAGCCCGTAGGCGATGACCTCGACGACCCCGCCGAGGGTGTCGCCGTCGCGCTGGGCCGCGTCCACCTCCTCGACCATCGCGGCGGTGGCCGCCTCGGAGTAGGCGCGCACCGGGCTGGCGTCGACCTGTTCGAGGTCGCCCGGCCCGGGCAGCGACGCCGTCGGGCGCCTCGGCGGCGCCGAGCGACACGACGTGGGACACGATGTCGACGCCGAGCGCCTGCTTCAGGAACGCCCGCGCGACGGTGCCGAGCACGACCCGCGAGGCCGTCTCCCGCGCGCTGGCCCGCTCCAGCACCGGACGGGCGTCGTCGAAGCCGAACTTCGTCATCCCGGCCAGGTCGGCGTGGCCCGGCCGGGGCCGGGTGAGCGGGGCGTTGCGCGCGCGGTTGGCGATCAGGTCCGGGTCGACGGGATCGGCGGCCATCACCGTCTCCCACTTGGGCCACTCGCTGTTGCCGATCCGCACGGCCACCGGGCCGCCCTGGGTGATCCCGTGCCGAACCCCGCCGATCACCTCCAGCGCGTCGGCCTCGAACTTCATCCGCGCGCCGCGGCCGTGGCCCAGGCGGCGGCGGGCCAGCTCGGCGGCCAGCTCCTTGGTGGTGATCTCCACCCCGGCGACCATGCCCTCCAGCACGGCGACCAGCGCGGGACCGTGGGATTCCCCGGCGGTGATCCAACGCAGCACGACCGGGATTCTCTCATCCCGCCGCCGCGGCGACGGCCGCGCCCGCGACCACGAGCCACGCCGCGAGCAGCATCGAGGGCCCGTGCGGGACCGCCGCGCCGCGGTCCAGCCGCCCCGACGCCAGCCCCACCGCGGCGACCAGGCCGGTGAACAGCGCGGCGAGCAGGGCCGCGAGCACCGGCGCCGCCCACGTCGAGGCCGCCGACACGGCGCCGAGCGACGCGGCCAGCTTGACGTCACCCGCCCCCATCGCCCGCGGGGACACCAGCGCGACGGCGGCGTGCGCGCCGAACGCGAGGGCGGCGCCGGCCAGCCCGCGGAGCACGGCGTCGGTCCCGAGCGGCAGGAGTGCCGCCAACGCGACCGGGACGGCGGGGAGGGTGAGCGCGTCGGGGAGCCGGTGGTGGCGCAGGTCGACCGCGCCCGCCGCCACCCCCAGCCACGCCAGCGCCAGCAGGGCGGGCAGCCACGCGATCGCCACCGCACCCGCTGCCGCCGCCGCCACCGAGGCGCCCCACAGCAGCGCGGTCACCACCTCGCACCACGGCGGGCGGACGCGGGCACCCCGGCGCAGGCGGGCGACGAGCACCCGCGCACCAGCGCCTGCCGTGGCCCCGGCCACCGCCCCGAGCGCTCCGGCCAGCACGATCATGATCACGATGCTCCGGCGCGGCGGCGCCGCGCGCCAGACCCCTGTGGACAACCCTCCCGGCCGTCCACAGCGGTCGGCGGTGCATCATCGGAGCGTGCGTGCCCGCAGCGGATACCGGAGGGCACCTGCCGTCGTCCGCGCCGAGTCCGACCACGGCGACGCCGAGCTGGTCGGCGACCCGGACCGGCCGCAGGCCTGGACGCTGTTCGTCGACGGCACCGCGCAGTCGCACGTCGACCTCGACGACCCGACGCACCTGGAGTTCGAGTACGTCCGGCGGCTGGCCCACCTCGTGGACGTGCTCGACCCGCCGGGGCCCGCGCCGTTGCGGGTGCTGCACCTCGGCGGCGGGGCCTGGACGCTCGCGCGCTACGTCGCCGCGACCCGACCGGGCTCCACGCAGCAGGTGGTGGAGCTGGACGCCGCGCTGGTGGACCTGGTCGCCGCGCGGATCCCCGCCGACGGGACGGGCATCGACGTGCTGGTCGACGACGCACGCCACGGGCTGGAGCGGGTGCCCGCCTCGTCGGTCGACCTCGTGGTGCTCGACGCGTTCGCCGGGAGCCCGGATCCCGGCCCACCTGACGTCGGTGGACTTCGTGCGGGCCGCCGCGAGGGCGCTGGCGCCCGGCGGGGTCTACGCCGCGAACCTCGCCGACGTCGCACCGTTCCCGTTCGTCCGCGCCCAGGTGGCGACGGCCGCGAGCGTGTTCGGTGAGCTCGCGGTCGTGGCCGCGCCGGACGTGCTGCGCGGCCGCCGGTTCGGCAACGTCGTGCTCGTCGGAGCCGCGGACCTGCCGGCCGCCGCCCTCGCCCGCCGGGTGGCGGGCGACCCGTTCCCCGCGCGCGTCGAGGTGGGCGCGGCCCTGCGCCGGTTCACCGGCGACGCCGCCGCCGTCACCGACGCGACCGCCGTCCCCTCGCCGACACCGCCACCGGGATTCTTCGGCCGTCCCGGCTGAGCCGACCCAGCAGGACACCCCGCCCGGCTCAGAAGGCCCCGTTCGCCAGGGCCAGCCGCACGTTGCCCTGGTGCTCCGCCAGCGTCGTCGGCGAAGCAGGAGGTGCCGTCGGGCTGGCAGCGCACGAAGAACAGCCACGGGCCGGCTTCCGGGGCCAGCGCGGCGGCGATCGCGTCCGCCCGGGAGCGGCGATCGGCGTCGGCGGCAGGCCGGCGACCGCGTAGCTGTTGTACGGCCCGACCCGCGCCCGGTCCTCCGCCGTGGTGCGCAGCGCCTGCAGGTCGAGCGGGTAGTTGACGGTGGAGTCCAGCTCGAGCCGCTGCCCGGCGGCCAGCCGGTTGTAGATCACCCGCGCGACCCGGGGCATGTCCGGCGGTGATCCCCTCCTTCTCCACCAGCGAGGAGATGACCAGCAGCTGGTAGGGGGAGTAGCCGGCGCGCTTCGCGCCCGCGACGAGCCCGGTCGCCTCCAGCCGCGCGCCGGAGACGGTGAGCAGCTCCCGCAGCACGTCGACGGCCGGGGTGCCGGGATGGACGTCGTAGAGGCCGGGTACGAGCAGCCCCTCCAGGCGCCGTGCCGGCTCGGCCTTGCTGACGTCGGCCACGGCCCACGCGGGCACGCCGAGCTCGGCGGGGTCGGTGCCGGCCATCGTGGAGCGCAGCTCGTCGGCCGTGATGCACTGCCGCTGGCCGTCGCGGGCGCTGCAGGTGGCCTGCGAGATCAGGCTCAGCACCCCGGGCACGACGCTGCCGTCCGGGGCGCGGGTGTCGTCGAGCTGCACTCCCCCGCGGATCTCCAGGCGGCCGACCCGCGACGGCGGGTCGAGCAGCAACGCCACCGCGGACTCGCCCGACATGCCGGCGCGCAGCTGGTAGTAGCCGGGCTGGATCGCACGGACCCGGTCCTCGTCGGCGGCGGCCTCGGTGAACGCCCCGGCGCTGGCCACCACGCCTTCCCTGGCGAGCACGCCCGCGATCTGCGTGGTCGAGTCGCCGTCGGCGACCTGCACGACGACCTCACCCTGGCCGGTGCCCTCGAAGTCGGGCACGGCGAAGTACGAGCGGTACAGGTAGTAGCCGCCGCCGACGACGACGGTGACCAGGAGCAGCACCGCGAGCAGCAGCACGTACACGCGGCGGCGACGGCGGCGGGCGGCGGCCCGCGCACGCGCGCGCTTGGCGCCCAGCTCCGCGCTGCGCGTCGTGAAGACGTCCAACCGGTCGGTCACCGGCTGCGGCGGCGTCGTCGCACGCAGGGCTGGGGACGATCCCGCCGATCCGGTTCACAACGCCGCAGGGTAGCCAGCTCCGCTCCCGCGCGGGGGACGGGGTCATCGCCTGGTGTCCAGCCAGGCCTGCAGGATCCCTACCGCCGCGACCTGATCGACGACGGCCCGTTGCCGCCTGCCCGTGCGCCCGCTCTCGCGCAGCTGCCGGGTGGCGACGACGGTGGTGAGCCGCTCGTCGGACAGCACGATCGGCACGTCGACCAGGTCGTCGAGCGCGGCCGCGAAGGCACGGGCCGCCTCGGCCGCGGGTCCGTCGCGCCCGGCCAGGGTGCGCGGCAGGCCGACGACGATCTCCACGACCTCGTGCTCGACGACGAGGGCGGCGAGCGCGCGCAGGTCGGCCCCACCCGCGACGTCGCGGGGCACCGTCACCAGCGGCGTGGCGAGCACCCCGTCCGGGTCGCAGAGGGCCACCCCGACGCGCACGGCCCCGACGTCGATCCCGAGCCGCCTCCCCCGCCCCGCGCTCACGCCGTCCCCCCATCCGCACTCTGGATGCAGAACGCGGTTCCGGCCCCGAGCGAAACCGCGTTGTGCATCCAGAGTGCGGAACGAGGCGGCGGTCACCGGGGGGCGGCGAGGGCGCGGCGGAGCGCCTCGACGGCGGCGGGGACGCCGGACGGGTCGGTGCCGCCGCCCTGGGCCAGGTCGGGCTTGCCGCCGCCCCGGCCGCCGATCGCGGGGGCGAACGACGGGACGAGCGCGCCCGCGGCCAGACCCTGCTCGCGGGCCGCCGCGGTGGTGGCCACGACGAACGCGACCTTGCCGCCGTCGGCGCTGAACAGCGCGACGACCCCGGGCCGGGCACCGAGCCGGCCCCGGACGTCGGACGCCAGCGCGCGCAGGTCGTTGCCGCCCACCCCGTCGGGGGCGGTGGCCGCGACGAGCGCCACGCCGCCGACGTCCTCGGCCCCGGAGGCCAGCGCACCCGCCGAGGACAGCACGGCGTCGGCCCGCACCTTCTCCAGCTCGCGCTCGGCCACCCGCAGCCGCTCGACGATGCCGTTGATCCGCTCCGGAAGCTCCTCGGGCCGCGCCTTGAACTGCTCGGCGAGCTGGGACACCAGGACGTGCTCGCGGGCGAGGAAGCGGAAGGCGTCCATCCCGACGAGCGCCTCGACCCGGCGCACCCCGGACCCGATGGACGCCTCGGACAGCATCTTGACCAGCCCGAGCTGCCCGGAGCGGTGCACGTGGGTGCCGCCGCACAGCTCGCGCGAGTAGTCCCCGATCTCGACCACGCGCACGGCGTCGCCGTACTTCTCGCCGAACAGCGCCATCGCACCGATCCGCCGCGCCTCGTCGGGAGTGGTGACGAACGAGCGGACCTCGTGGTCGTCGGCCAGCACGGCGTTGACCTCGTCCTCGACGTCGGCGAGCACCGACGACGGCACGGCGCCCGCTGGCGAGGTGAAGTCGAACCGCAGCCGCCCGGGAGCGTTCATCGAACCGGCCTGCGCGGCGGCGTCACCCAGCGCGCGCCGCATGCCGGCGTGCACGAGGTGGGTGGCGGAGTGGGAGCGCGAGATCGCCGCGCGCCGGGAGGTGTCGACGTCGGCCTGCACGGCCGCGTCGACGCAGCGCCTCGCCGTCGGTGACGGTGCCGCGGTGCACGATCAGCCCGGCGACCGGGGACTGCACGTCCGACACCTCGCACGGTGAACCCGTCGCCGCGGAGCCACCCGCTGTCGGCCTGCTGGCCGCCGCCCTCGGCGTAGAAGGGGGTGCGGTCGAGCACCACCTCGACGGCGGTGCCCGCGCCGGCCGCCGGCACACCGGTCCCGTCGACGATCAGCCCGACCACGCGGGACTCCGCGACGAGCTCGGTGTAGCCGAGGAACTCCGTGCCGCCCGCGGCGTCGAGCACCACGCGGTAGGCACCGCCGTCGCCGCAGCCGATCTTGCGGGCGGCGGCGTCGGCCTTCGCCCGGGTGCGCTGCTCGCCCATGAGCGTGCGGAAGCCCTCCTCGTCGACCGACAGCCCGGCCTCGGCCGCCATCTCCAGGGTGAGGTCGATCGGGAAGCCGTAGGTGTCGTGCAGCTGGAACGCCCGGTCGCCGGCCAGCACGGTCCCGCCCGCGTCCTTCGTGGCGGCGACGGCGGTGTCGAAGATCTTCGACCCCGCCGTCAGCGTCTGGAGGAAGGCCTCCTCCTCGGCCCGCACCACGGCGGAGATGCGCTCGAAGTCGGTGACGAGCTCGGGGTAGGACGGCGCCATCGCGTCGCGGACGACCTCGGCGAACGCCGGGAGCACCGGCTCGTGCACGCCGAGCAGCCGCGCGGAGCGGACGATCCGGCGCAGCAGCCGGCGCAGCACGTAGCCGCGCCCGTCGTTGGACGGCGTGACCCCGTCGCCGATGATCATGACGCCGGACCGGGCGTGGTCGGCGATCACCCGGAACCGGACGTCGTCCTCGTGGTTCGCGCCGTAGCGGCGACCGGAGAACTCCTCGGCGCGCGTGATCACCGGCCGCACGAGGTCGGTCTCGTAGACGTTCTCCACGCCCTGCAGCAGGTACGCGACCCGCTCGACGCCCATGCCGGTGTCGATGTTCTTGGCCGGCAGCTCCCCGACGATCGGGAAGTCGTCCTTCGTGCCGCCCTGCCCGCGGACGTTCTGCATGAAGACCAGGTTCCAGATCTCCAGGTAGCGGTCCTCGTCGACGACCGGCCCGCCCTCGCGGCCGAACTCGGGACCCCGGTCGTAGTAGATCTCCGAGCACGGCCCGCACGGGCCCGGGACGCCCATCGACCAGTAGTTGTCGGCCATGCCGCGCCGCTGGATCCGCTCGGCGGGGATGCCGGCGATCCGCTGCCAGAGCTGCGCGGCCTCGTCGTCGTCGAGGTAGACGGTGACCCAGATCCGGTCGGGGTCGAAGCCGTAGCCACCCGCCTCCCGCGACCCGGTGACCAGCGTCCAGGCGTGCTCGATGGCGCCGGCCTTGAAGTAGTCGCCGAAGGAGAAGTTGCCGGCCATCTGGAAGAACGTGTTGTGCCGTGTGGTGCGCGCCGACCTCGTCGATGTCGCCGGTGCGCACGCACTTCTGGATCGACGTGGCCCGCGGGTAGGGCGGCGGGGCCTCGCCGAGGAAGTACGGCTTGAACTGGACCATGCCCGCGTTGACGAACAGCAGGTTCGGGTCGTCCAGGATCAGCGACGCGCTGGGGACACTGACGTGCCCGGACCCGGTGAAGTGGTCGGTGAACCGGCGGGCGATCTCGTGGGTCTGCACGGGAGACTCTCTGGTTGGTCCTGGACGGTGCGGATGGACGCCGGGGCGGCGGCGTGCGGGGCGGTGCCGCTCAGCGCGCCGCCCGGCGCGCTCGCACCGGGGACTGCGCGGGCGGCTCGGCCAGCGCGTCCCCCACGGTCGGGAGCATCGCGCCGGTGCGGCGCTCGACCAGCTCGGTGAGCTCGTGCTCGCGCTCCGCCATGCCGGCGCGGACCTCGGCGCCGAACGCCCCGAGCCCGGCTCCGAGCTCGCGCAGGCCGTCGGCGAGGTTGGCCCCGACGCCGGCCGGGGTGAGGTTCTGCGCCGCCTGGGTGACCCGCCGCGTGGCGTAGACCCCGACCGCGAGTCCGACGCCGAGCCAGAACAGCCGCCTCACCGCTTGCGACCCTTGCGTCCGCGGCCGGGCCGGCCGGTCAACGAGTGCGCTCCGGCGTCCCTCCCGGCCCGGCGCGCCTTCACGGCCTTGTTCAGGCCGTAGGAGAACGCGGCCGCCCGGACCAGCGGCCCGCCGAGGGTCGCGGTGAACAGCGAGGTGAGCACGGCGACGTTGCTGCCCACCGTCTTCGCGCTCGACGTGATGCCGTCGACGCGCTCGAGCTGGGTGTTCACCTGGTGCAGGGTGGTCTGGGCGTCGTCGAGCAGCGGCGCGCTGCCCTCGTGCGCCTTGCGGATCGCGACCGTCGCCTCGTCCAGGGTCTTGCCGAGCTTCAGCAGCGGCACCGCGAGCAGCAGCACCAGGACGACGAATGCCCCCGCGGCGATCAGCGCAGCGATCTGACCAGCCGACACGTGGCCCTCCTAGCCCCCGACGACAACACTTCCCGTGATCGCCGGAAAGGCTACTCCCCGTCCTACGCTGATCGGCCGCGGCTCACCCGGACGTCGTCGTCACCCGGCATCTCGTCGGGCATCCGGCCGAGCCCGCGGCGCAGGCGCCCGAGGGCGCGGTGCTGCGTGACGCGCACGGCGCCCGGGGTCGAGCCGACGAGCTGCGCCGTCTCCTCCGCGCTGAGCCCCACCGCGATGCGCAGCACCAGCACCTCCCGCTGCCGGGGGGTGAGGGTGTGCAGCAGGTCGCCGAGCCGTTCGGCCTGCTCGCCCGCCAGCAGCCGGTGCTCCGGGCCGTCGTTGAGGACGGGCGCGTCGGGCAGGTCGGCCATCGGCTCGGACCTGTTGCGGCCGATGGCGCGGAAGGCGTCGGTGACCTTGTGCCCGGCGATCCCGTACACGAAGGCGCGGAACGACAGGCCCTTCAGCTCGTAGCCGGGCAGTGCGCCGATCACGGCGAGGCAGACGTCCTGCGCCACGTCGTCGGCCGACCCGATCACGGTCTCCTGGCGGCCGAGGCGGGCCCGGCAGTAGCGGAGCACGAGCGGGTGGATCTCGGCGAGCAGCTTGGCGCGGGCCGCCAGGTCACCGCCCACCGCGTCGGCGACGAGCCGCTCCAGCGGTGCCGGTTCGGGCGGCCCGGAAGGGGCCGGCCCGGAAGAAGCCAGCCCGGAAGGAGTCAGCCCGGAGGAGGCGGACGTGGTCGGTGTCGCAGGCATCCATCCGGCGGGCGCCACGACAGCGGGTCCGTGCGCAGGCGCGCCGTCTGCCGCGTCGTCTGCGGGCAGCGCGGTGGTCATCGGACTGCCTGGCCGCCGGCGGCGTTTTCGGACATGTCGGGTTCCCCTCCCCCGGCGCCGGCGGACACGCCGACGCTTCACGAAGCCGCCAGTCGCCTCCCCCAGGACGCGGCCGTCGGCCGATGGTGCGGTACAGCTGAGGGGTTCGTGGTGTCGACGCGGTCCCCCGACGAACGTCCGACCCCACGTGCCCGGCCCCCGGCCGGCCCCTCGGAACAACTGCCGACCCCGCTGTGCCCTGCGTGGCCAACCTATTCGAGTCACCATTTTGGGTGACACCCCAAATGGAGTCAAGGGAAAGTGGGGCCAAACTTCGCTACTCTGCGCTCAATGTCTTCCCCCGAGGCGCGACGAACGGGCGATCCCCGTGCTCGTGCAGCCCAGACCAAACGGGACCGGACGAGGCGGGCGCTGCTGGATGCGGCCGAAGCGACGTTCGGATCCCGCGGCTGGGCGCGCACGCGCGTCGAGGACATCGCGGCCGCAGCGGGCGTGAGCGTCGCCACCGCGTACAACCACTTCCCCACCAAGCACACGCTCATCGGGCAGGTCTACGAACCGCTCGTCCACCCGCTGCTGGTGCAGGCCGAGCGGGACCTCGCCGCCGGGCGGCCGGTCGTCGCCGCCCTGATGGACCAGGTCAGCGCCCTGTCCCGGATCTGCAGGAGGCATCGCGTGCTCACCGCGGCGTTCTGCTCGGCGGTCCAGGACTACACCAGCCGGGTCGAGGGCCCGCCCGATGCCGACGACGACATGGATCCCCGCACGCTCGCGCCGATGCCCGAGCCGATCCGCATCCTGATCGAGGACGGCCAGCGGACCGGCGCGCTTCGCGGCTATCCGACTGCCGCGGAGCTGAGCGGGCTGGTCGTCAACCTGCTCCTGCTGCGCGTCGTCAACCGGCCGTTCGAGCCACCCGAGGTGACTGCCGAATTGTTACTCACCGTGCTCTTCGGAACACTGCGCCCCGACCTGCTGGTGGCGCCCGCCGCGGGCGACCGGCCCTTCCGCCAGGAGCGCTGAACGGCCGGACGCTGCCGGTCCAGCTCGGCCAGCACGTCGGCCAGCGCGTCGACGGCGGTCCCGATCTCCGTCCTCCGTGATCACCAACGGTGGGGACAGCCGGATCGACGAGCCGTGCGTGTCCTTGGCGAGCACGCCCCGCACGGCGAGCCGCTCGCAGACCTCCCGGCCGGTGGCCAGCCGCGGGTCGACGTCGATCCCCGCCCACAGCCCCGCCCCGCGCACGGCGACCACGCCGTGCCCGACGAGTGCCGCGAGCCGGTGCGCCAGCAGGGCACCCATGTCGGCCGGCCCTGGCGAGCAGCCCTGCGGGTCCTTCGTCGGCGAGCAGGCCGATCACCGCCCGGCCGACGGCACAGGCCAGCGGGTTGCCGCCGAACGTGCTGCCGTGCTGGCCCGGCTGAAGCACCCCGAGCACGTCGGTGTCCGCGACGACCGCCGAGAGCGGCATGATCCCGCCGCCGAGTGCCTTCCCGAGCAGGTAGACGTCGGCGTCCACGCCCGCGGCGCGGGTGGCGAGCACGTGGCCGGTGCGGCCGAGCCCGGACTGCACCTCGTCGGCGACGAACAGCACCCGCTCCGCGGTGCAGATCTCGCGGACCGCGGCCAGGTACCCGGGAGGTGCCGGGACGACCCCGGCCTCGCCCTGCACCGGCTCGATCAGCACGGCGACGGTGTGCGGGGTGATGGCGGCACGCAGCGCGTCGGCGTCCCCGAACGGCACCACGACGAACCCGGGTGTGAACGGCCCGAAGCCGCCGCGCGCCTCGGGGTCGGTGGAGAAGCTGACGACGCTGATCGTGCGGCCGTGGAAGCCGTTCGCCGCCACCACGATCTCGGCCTCGCCCGCCGGCACGCCCTTCACGTCGTAGCCCCACTTGCGCGCCACCTTCAGCCCGCTCTCGACCGCCTCGGCGCCGGTGTTCATCGGCAGCACCATCTGCTTGCCGACGAGCGCCGCGAGCTCCGCACAGAACGGGCCGATCTGGTCGTTGCCGAAGGCCCGGCTGGTGAGCGTGACGCGGTCGAGCTGGCGGTGTGCCGCGGCGAGCAGTGCCGGGTGGCCGTGCCCGAAGTTCAGCGCCGAGTACCCGGCGAGGCAGTCCAGGTACCGGCGGCCCTCGACGTCGCGTCACCCAGGCGCCGGCACCGTCGGCTATCACGACCGGCAGGGGGCGGTAGTTGTGCGCGGAGTGCTCGTCCATCAGATGCTGGTGGCGGGCGGTCTCGGTGCCGGGCCCGTCGACCGTCGCCGGCCGGTCGATCGTCGCGGTCATGCGCGCACCTCCTGACGCGAAACGGGTCGAGGACAACGCTAGGCAGGCCCCGATATGCGGACAATCGCGATGGATTGCCCGCCGACGGCGTTCCGTTGCGCGTCCGGGCGGCCGGACGCGCGCGATCGTTGCGCCGATCGTGGCGCCTGCCGGGCGGTCAGGCCGGTGGCGGCGGGGCGGCCGGGCGCCGCAGCAGCGGCGAGAGCACGAGCACCGACTTGGTCCGGGCCACGAACGGCTCGGCCCCGATCTGCTCGAGCACCTGCTCGAAGTGGCGCATGTCGGCGGCGAGGATGCGCAGCATCGCGTCCGCCTCCCCGGAGATCGTGCTCGCGTCCACCACCTCGGCGAACCGCGCGACGGCGCTGCGGATCGCCTCCGGTGGCGTGCTCATCCGGCAGTACAGCTCGACGTAGCCCTCGACCGCCCAGCCGAGTGCGCCCGGGTCGAGGGCGACGGTGAACCCGGTGATCGCACCGCCGCCCGCAACCGGTCGACGCGCCGCTTCACCGCGGACGGGCTGAGCCCGACGTGCGAGCCCACGTCGGCGTAGGTGCGGCGCGCGTCGTCGACGAGCAGCGCGACGATCTGGGCGTCCAGGTGGTCGAGTCGCACGACCCCATCTCACCAGCCCGGTGCAGGATCGTGGGGTGGACACGTTCAGGGTCGACTCCGAGGTCGGCCGGCTGCGGCAGGTGATCCTGCACCGGCCGGGACTCGAGCTCAAACGCCTCACCCCGGGCAACAAGGACCGGCTGCTCTTCGACGACGTGCTGTGGGTGGCGCGCGCGCAGGAGGAGCACGACGTCTTCGCGGCACTGCTGCGGGACCGGGGGGTCACGGTGCACATGTTCGGTGACCTGCTGCGCGCGACGGTCGCCATGCCCGAGGCCAAGAAGTACGTCCTCGACCGGATCTTCGACGACCGCGTGTACGGCCCGCTGGCCATCGACGCGCTGCGCAACGCGTTCGACGCGATGGACGGCGACACCCTGACCGACCATCTCGTGGGCGGGATCACCAAGCGCGAGGTGCTCGACCGGATCCCCGAGCCCCGCTCGATCGCCTTCCACGTGCTCGCCGCCGACGACTTCGTGCTCGAACCGCTGCCCAACCACCTCTACACCGCGCGACACGTCGGCCTGGATCCACGGCGGCGTGTCGATCAACAGCATGCGTCGCAAGGCCAGGATGCGCGAGACGGTGCACTACGAGGCCGTGTACCGCTGGCACCCGCTGTTCGCGGACGCGTCGTTCGAGGTCTGGTCCGAGGGCTCGGTGAACGGGGTCGCCACCACCGAGGGCGGCGACATGCTGGTGCTCGGAGGCGGCGCCGTGCTCGTCGGGATGAGCGAGCGGACCACGCCCGCAGGGGTCGAGCGGTTGGCGCGGCGGCTGTTCTCCGGAGGCGACGTGGACCGGATCGTCGCGCTCTCGATGCCGCGGACCAGGGCGCTCATGCACCTGGACACGGCGTTGACGATGGTCGACCCCGAGACGTTCACCAAGTACGAGGGCCTGGGGATGCTGCCCGCCTACACGGTGCGCCCCGGCGACGACGACAAGGAGCTGCACGTCACCGACCACCACCCGGACCAGATGCACGACGCCATCGCCGCGGCGCTCGGCCTGCCGTCGATCCGGGTCCTCACCGCCGAGCAGGACGTGCACGCCGCGGAGCGGGAGCAGTGGGACGACGGCTGCAACGTGCTGGCCGTGGCGCCCGGCGTCGTCGTGACCTACGAGCGCAACGTCACGACCAACACGTTCCTGCGCCGGCACGGCATCGAGGTCCTCGACATCCCCGGCGGCGAGCTCGGGCCGCGGCCGCGGCGGCCCCCGCTGCATGAGCTGCCCGATCCGCCGCGACCCCACCTGACCCCGCGCCCGATCCCGCACTCTGGATGCACTACGCGGTTCCGCGCCCGGCCGGAACCGCGTTCTGCATCCAGAGTGCGCTAATCGCCCCGGACGGTGCGGCGGAGCTTGGGGAGGCGTTCGGCGAGCACGCGTTCGGCGCCGTGCTGCGTGGGCCGGTAGTAGTCGTGCCCCACGAGGGAGTCCGGAGGGTACTGCTGGGGGAGCACGCCGTCGGCCGTGTCGTGCGGGTACCGGTACCCGATGGCGTTGCCCAGCTTCCGCGCGCCCGCGTAGTGCCCGTCGCGCAGGTGCGGCGGCACGGCGCCTGCCGCGCCGCCGCGCACGTCGGCCATCGCCTCGTCGATCCCGACGATCACCGCGTTCGACTTGGGCGCCGTGGCGAGGTGCACGGTGGCCTGCGCCAGCGCGAGCCTCGCCTCCGGCATCCCGATGAGCGCCACGGTCTGGGCGGCGGCCACCGCGGCCAGCTGCGCGGTGGGGTCCGCGAGCCCGATGTCCTCGCTGGCGTGCACCACGAGCCGCCTGGCGATGAAGCGCGGGTCCTCGCCAGCGACGATCATGCGGGCCAGGTAGTGCAGGGCGGCGTCCGGGTCGGAACCCCGGATCGACTTGATGAACGCGCTGATCACGTCGTAGTGCTGGTCACCGGCCCGGTCGTAGCGCACGGTCGCCTCGGTGACGGCCCGCTCCACGGCGGCCACGTCCACGAGGTGCCCGCCCTCCGCGAGCACCCCGTCGGCCGCCGCCTCCAGAGCCGTCAGCGCCCGGCGCGCGTCCCCACCGGAGAGCCGGACGATCGCGTCGCGCGCCTCGGGCGCGAGCTCGACCGCGCCGTCCAGGCCACGCCGGTCGGCCACGGCACGGCCCAGCAGCTCGCGCACCTCGTCGTCGGACAGCGCATCGAGCTGCAGCACGAGCGAGCGCGACAGCAGCGGGGACACCACCGAGAACGACGGGTTCTCGGTGGTCGCGGCGACGAGCAGCACGATCCGGTCCTCGACCGCCCCGAGCAGCGCGTCCTGCTGGGTCTTGGAGAAGCGGTGCACCTCGTCGATGAAGAGCACGGTCGGTCGCCCGTGCCGGTCCAGCCTGCGCCGCGCGTCGTCGATCACCGCGCGAAGCTCCTTGACCCCGGCCGACAGCGCCGAGAGCGCGACGAAGTGCCTGCCCTCGCCCGTCATGAGCCGGGCCAGCGTGGTCTTGCCGGTGCCGGGCGGCCCGTGGAGCAGGACCGACGCCGGGGCGCCGCCCTCCACCAACCGGCGCAGGGGTGCGCCAGGGCGCAGCAGGTGGGACTGGCCGACGACCTCGTCGATCGTCCGCGGCCGCATCCGGACGGCGAGCGGTGCGGTCGCGGGGCGGGGCCGGGCGCGACAGCAGGCTCGGCATCGGGCTCGGCCAGCTCGAACAGCCCGTCGGCCTCGGAGCTCATGGCGCCAGCCTGCCATCGGCGCCGGTGATCGCGCAGGCCCCCGGGTCGGCTACCATCCGCCACCGGTGAGAGGTTCACGTCGGCGTCCGGGCTCGAGCGTCCCGGCGCGCGCGGCGACGGTGCCCGTGGCACTGAGCGCGCCAGTGCTCCTGACGGTGTCGCTGCTGCTGGTCGCGGCGTGCGGCAACGCGGCCCAGGCTCCTCCGATGGGCCCCCCGTCCAGCGCTCCGGCCGCCTCCGCCCCGCTGCCCGCGACCACGGCCCGCGCGCCGGCCACCGTGCTGGTGAGCGTCAGCTTCTACTCGAGCTTCGACAACGAGCCGAGCGGGCAGCACCGAGATCGCCCATCCGCGCGAGGGCCGCACGGGCGCGAGCGGCACCGGGACCTTCGAGGACCCCATCACGTTGGCCAGCGACCCGCGCGAGCTCCCGGTGGGCCGCGTCGTCTACTCCTCGACGCTGCGGAAGTACTTCGTGATGGAGGACGAGTGCGGCCCGTGCATCGAGGAGTGGGGCGCCTCGATGCGGCCCCACGTCGCCCTGTGGATCCCCGGCGGGACCGACCGGTCCGTCACGCGCTGCGAGGATGCACTCACTCCCGACCGGCCCGTGCCGATCGAGATCAACCCGCCCGCCGGGCGGCCGGTCGACACCCGCCCGCTGTTCGCCGCCGGGAAGTGCTGGCCCGCGACGTAGCTCCCCATACCGGTCAGGGCGCCGCGGCGTGCCGCTTCGAGTGCCGGGCGGGGTGCCCCGGTGCGCGTCTCGGAATCCGCCCCGTCGGCGTACCGGGCAGCCGACCGGATGCGGGTCCGCCGCATCTGACGCGGGATCGAGGGCACCGACGGCGCGGTCGCCGCCCGGTGCCACCGGGACCCCGTCGAAGTCACCGACCCGGCGCAGCTTCTGCCAGCCGAACCGGATGCCCGCGAGCGCGGTCGCGATCGACTGGATCAGCACCGCGTACATCAGCTGCCGGTAGACGAGCTGCTGCAACGGGAGGAGCCAGAGGACGCCCAGCTTCTCCCCCTCCAGCCGGAACGCGTACACCGCACACGCGGTCTGGATCGCGAGCACGCCGCCCCACGCGAGCAGGGTGGTGAGCGGGTCGAGGAAGATCAACCCGTAGACGAGGTAGACGTCGACCAGTGGCGCGAGCAGGGGCAGCACCACCTGGAACAGGGCGACGCCGAGCAGCCCGACCCGGCCGTAGTGTCCCGACGGCCCCGCGGGACACCGCGGCCGGTGCTTCCACAGCGACTGCATGGTGCCGTAGCTCCAGCGGTAGCGCTGCCGCCACAGCTGGCCCAGCGTGGCCGGGCGCCTCGGTCCACGCCCGCGCGCGCTCCTCGTAGACGACGCGCCACCCGGCGCGGCCCAGCGCCATCGTGAGGTCGGTGTCCTCGGCGAGGGTGTCGTCGCTGACGCCGCCGACGTCGAGCAGCGCGTGCCGCCGGAACGCGCCGACGGCGCCGGGCACCGTCGGCATGCACTGCCAGCTGGTCGTAGACGCGGCGGTCGAGGTTGAAGCCGATCACGTACTCGATGTGCTGCCAGCGGGCCACCAGCGCGTCGCGGTTCGCCACCTTCGCGTTTCCGGCCACCGCGCCGACGTCGGGTCGGGCGAACGGCTGGACCAGCCGCCCGACCGTGTCGGGCTCGAACACCGTGTCGCCGTCGAGCATGACGATCAGCTCGTGGCTGGCCGCGCCGGACGCCGGTGTTCAACGCCGCCGCCTTGCCCGCGTTGGCCTGCCGGATCACCCGCACGCCCGGGCATGCCGCAGGCGCTCGCACGATGTCGGCCGGTGCCGTCGGTCGACCCGTCGTCGACGACGATGATCTCCACCGGGTGGTCGCTCGCGGCGACCGACGCGCACCGTCGCCGCGATGCACTCCTTCTCGTTGTAGGCCGGACGATCACGACCGACACCGGCTGCGGTGACCGCCGGACCGCCGGGTCCGTCCGCCGACCGCCTGCGTGCCGGCCGATGCCGCCAGGCCACGACCACCATGACCAGCAGCCGGAGGATCACCAGGACCGCCGACGACGAGCAGGCCCACTCCAGGAACGCCGACGACCGCGCCCGCGATCGCCACGCCGCGTCGACCAGGGCGACCGCCGATGTCTCGGTCGCGCCGTCGCCGCCGGCTGGTCGGCGGCGCGGGCAGCCCGACCGACCTGGCTGACCGTCGTGAACCTGTATCCCTCGGCCTTGAGCTGCGGGATCAGCCGGTCCGAGCGCGGCGACGGTCTGCGACGCGGTCCCCGCCGGCGTCGTGCATGCAGGACCGCGCCGCCGGCCCGTCCGGCGGGGTCGACGCCCGCGACGATCGTGTCGACGCCCTCGCGCTCCCAGTCGCGGCTGTCCACGTCGCGTGAGCGCGGTGACGAACCCACGTCGCCGAGCTCCCGCACGACCTCGAACTGGTCGTTGTCCAGCCGAGACACACCGGAGGAGTACGGCGGCCGCATCAGGTAGCTGATCTCGCCCGGTCGCGCCCGCGATGGCCAGCTGGGTCTGGCGTCAGCTCACGCGTCGATCCGCTCCGGCGAGACGGTCGTGAGGTCGGGATGGGTGAACGTGTGCAGCCCGATCTCGGAGCCGGAGGCGCGGATCTCGCGGAGCAGATCGGGGTGCTGGCGCGGCCATGCGACCCGAGCACGAAGAACGTGCCCGGGCACCTCGTGGCGGCGCAGGACCTCGAGGATCTGCCGGGGTCCACACCGGGTCGGGGCCGTCGTCGAAGGTCAGGGCGACGGTCTTGGCCGGCACGGCGAGGCTCCGCACCGTGGCCGCGGGTCGGCGTCGACGACCGACGCCGCCCTCCTGACCTGCCGCCGGCACCTTGTCCTGCGGCGCCGCGATCCGCCTGCCGCTCGGACGTCGGAACCGATCTGTCGGGTGCACCAGCCCGTTGAGGGCCAGCACCGAGCACCATCATCGCCAGCGCTGGCCGACCAGGAGGATCCACTTCAGCCAGGCGACCCTGCGCCGGGCGGCGGCACCTTCAGATGCCTGCTCATGGGCTGTCCGTGTCCCGGACGTCCTGGTCGTGGGACTGGCGGTCGGGCCAGGGCTCGACGGAGGACTCGTGGGCGGATCGTCGACGCCGCCTTCCGGCCCACCGGGGACCGGTCAGGCACCGGCACCGGGGCGGGCGCAGGGGCAGCGGGCGCGGGGGCGCGGGGCCGGCGTCGGGCAGCGGACCGGACCGGGGCCGGCGCACCGGCGCCGGCACGACGGGTACGGGCTTCGGAGCGGCGACGGGCTTCGGCGCCGGCTTCGGCGTGAGCGGCGCGGGCGCGACGACGCGCGCGACGTGGGGCGCCGTCGACAGCGACGGCTGTGGGGGCAGTGCCAGTGACGGGTTCTCCAGCCCCCCGACGTCCGCCGGTGCGAGCTCGGACGCGCTCACGTCGGGGTCGGGCAGCTGGAGCATCGGGGTGCGCTGGCCGACGGCCAGGCTGACCCCGACGACCGCGATGTACACCGCACACATCGACGTGGCGAGCGTAGGCGGCCTTCCGAGCCAGGCGCGCGCGGCGCCCGGTGCCGTCGACGAAGATCGGACCGTCGCGCTCGACCCGCGGCCCGTCGCCGACACCTCTGGAACCCCCCAGCCCCCGGTCACGGTCGTGACACCCCGTCGCCACGGCGTCCCGGACGGTCTCGGTGAAGGCGAAGGGCGCCTGCGCGATCCCGCTGCAGTCGAAGGCGGCGGCAGCGCGCCCCGGGCAGCCGCCGTTGTCCCGGCCGACGGCCCAGAGACCGACGTCCGCGATGCCCTTGGCACCGGCGTCGGCCGCCACGGTGCGCGCGTCCTCGATCGTCGTGAGCATGCCCTGGTCGTTGCGCCCGATCATGAAGGTGACGCCCATGCGGGCGGCGATCTCCCGGTCGCTCGCCGCGGGCCACACCTCGTGCAGGTGGGTGCCGGTGGCGTCGACGGCGTCGACCATGGCCCGGCCCCAGTCGCCACGCGGCTCGAAGTTCATGACCATCGCGTTGACCGTGAACCGCACGCCTGCCTCGTCGGCGAGCCGGACGAGCTCCATCGCGTCGTCGTCCAGGCCTTCGTCCTGGTCGGCGACCGGCAGGGTCAGGCTGACGTCGGTGCCCCGCTGGTCCTGGAGCCGGCGCAGGGCCGTGACCACGGTGTCGTCCGGGACCTTCGCCTCGATGTCGACGTCGAGCCGCTCGGCGCCGGTCGCGTCCAGCACCGCGCCGTACGCGGCGGCCAGCTCGTCGGCCGTGTCGCAGGAGTTCTCCAGGTACGGGCCGCGCGCGCCGCCCGTCGCGACGGTGATCGTCCCGCCGCGAGCGGCGAAGTCGCTCGTCGCCTGCCGCACCGCGGGGTCGGTGATCGGCCGGACACCTCCCCAGGCCGGCTCGCAGCGCCCGCCCGCCGAGGTGGCGAAGCTCAGCACCGCGTCCTTCACGCCGGTCGCGTCGGCCATGGCAGCGAGCTGGCCCCCGGAGGTGATCACGTCGACGTAGGGGGCGAAGCGGGTGGCGGGGGCGGACGGCGCCACCGGTGCCGCTGCGGCGCACCCGGCTGCGATCAGGGTCGCCAGTACCGCGATCGGGACCCCGATCGTCCGCACCGCTCGCTGTCGCATATGGTCTCTCCGACGTCTGCTCCGGTCAGGCCTTCTTGACGGACGTGGGACCGTCCGCGCCCTCGCCTGCCACACTGATCTTTCGCGCCGGTGCCGATGATCGTTACAGAGCGTGGTTCCTTGCCCGCAGCTCTGCACGAAAGAGTGACAAGATCGGAATCCGGGTGAATTTTCGCGGCTTTCGTCACCCTCCCGCTGTCAACTCCCCGGCCACGCCGCCTCGCGGGAAACGCCGCGGCCGTCGGCCGACCGTGGGACGATCCCGGCGTCGGAAGGAACGGCGATGACCCTCTCGTGGCCCAACCACCTGCTCACGCTCGCGGAGTGGGAGGCACTCCCCGCGGACGAGACGCTGCGGCTCGAGCTGTCCGAAGGGGTGCTCGTGATGTCACCGCAGCCGTTCTCCTGGCACCAGCACGCGGCGAACCGCCTGACCTACAAGGCGAACGACCAGCTGCCACCTGCACTCATCGCGCTCGCGGAGGTCGAGGTCGTCCTCGCCGACGGGCCGCTCACCATCCGCGTCCCCGACGTCGTCGTCACCCGCACGGAGCTCTTCGACGCCAACCCTCCGCGGTACGGCGCATCGGACGTGCTCCTCGCCGTGGAGGTGCTCTCCGACGGCACCCGCCGCGTCGACCGCGTGCTGAAGTTCTCCGAGTACGCCGACGCCGGTATCCCGCAGTACTGGATCGTCGACCTCGGCGAACCCACCACCCTGCTGTCCTACGTGCTGGCAGGCGACACGTACGAGCTCTCCGGCGAGCACTCCGGCGCCGTCACGCTCGATGTGGCCGGGAGCCCCGTGGCGATCGACCTCGGCGCCTTGACCCGTCGCTGACGCCCGTCCGGGAGCCGCGCGAGGCGCGATCCTCGCGCCGGGCAACGGCACGTAGGGTCGGGCGCGTGCGACAGATCCTCGAGTTGCTGGAGCGCGACGCCCAGCTGTCCCACGACACGATCGCCACCATGACCGGGCTCCCGGTCGCGGAGGTCTCGGCCCGGATCGCGGACTGGGAGGCGGCGGGAGCGATCCGGCGGTACAAGGCGGTGGTCGACTGGGACGCGGTCGCGGAGGACACCGGCACCGAGGAGGTCACCGCGTTCATCGACGTGGCGGTCGCCCCGGCCCGCGGCGTCGGCTTCGACGACGTGGCCGGGCGCATCTCCCGCTTCGCCGAGGTGCGCAGCGTCTACCTCGTCTCCGGCGGGCACGACCTGCGGTGCACCGTCACGGGCAGCAGCATCCGGTCGGTGTCGGACTTCATCTCCCAGAAGCTCTCGACGATCGACCGGGTGCGGGCCACGGCCACCCACTTCGTGCTCAAGACCTACAAGCGCGACGGCGACGCCTTCCTCGACCCCGAGCCGGACCACCGGCTGCCGGTGACGCCGTGAGGCCGCTCAACGGCGTCATCGCCGCCTGCCCGCCGTCGGGCATCCGCCGGTTCTTCGACATCGCGGCCGAGATGGACGACGTCATCTCCCTCGGCGTCGGTGAGCCCGACTTCGTCACGCCGTGGCGCATCCGCGAGGCCGGCATCTACGCCCTCGAACACGGCTACACCACCTACACGTCCAACGCCGGGCTTCCCCGGCTGCGCGAGCTGATCTGCGACGACCTGGCGCGCCGCTACGACGTGCGCTACTCCCCCGGCGACGAGTGCCTGATCACCACGGGCGTCTCCGAGGGCCTCGACCTGGTGCTGCGGGTGCTGCTCAACCCCGGTGAGGAGGTGATCGTCCCGGAACCGTGCTACGTCGCCTACGAGCCGTGCATCGCGTTCGCGGGCGGCGCACCGGTCCGGGTGCCCACCCGCTGGGAGGACGACTTCGCCGTCGACGCCGACGTGGTGGCCGCGGCGATCACCCCGCGGACGAAGGCGATCCTCATCGGCTCGCCCGCCAACCCGACGGGCGCGGTGCAGCCCCGGGCCGCGCTCGAGGCGCTCGTCCGGCTCGCCGCCGAGCACGACCTCTACCTGATCTCCGACGAGATCTACGACCGCCTCACCTACACCGGGGCCCACACCTGCCTCGGCGCGCTGCCCGGCGCCCGCGAGCGGACCGTCCTGCTCGGGGGGTTCTCGAAGGCGCACGCGATGACGGGCTGGCGGGTGGGCTGGATCTGCGCACCGCAGGCGGTCGCGGAGCTGTGCGTGCGGGTGCACCAGTACACGATGCTGTGCGCCCCGCACGTCTCCCAGCTCGCCGCGGTCGAGGCGCTCAGCGGACCCGACGACGACGTCGCGGAGATGGTCGCCGACTACGACCGCAGGCGCCGGGTGTTCGTCAAGGGGCTCCGCGAGCTCGGGCTGGACTGCCCCGAGCCGGGTGGGGCGTTCTACGCCTTCCCGTCGATCCGCACCTCGGGTATGGACTCCGAGACGTTCGCCGAGCGGTTGCTGCACGCGGAGCAGGTGGCGGTCGTCCCTGGCGGGGTGTTCGGCCCGTCCGGCGAGGGCCACGTGCGGTGCTCGTACGCCACGGCCCTGCCGCTGCTCGAGGAGGCGCTGGAGCGCATCGGCCGGTTCCTGCACTCCGGCTAGCCCTGGTGGGCGGCAACACGTTCGACCCCGGATCGCAACACGCGAACCCGCGGCGTTCACGCCGGCGCAAAGCGGGCGCGTCATGCTGTGTCGGCATGGAGCCCGCGACGCAGTCCGCCCTTCCCTGCCCGCTCTGCGCACGCCCGCGCACCACGGCCGACTCGCTCGGCGTCGAGTGGAGCAGCCAGCACGAACCCGACGGGGCCGTCACCTGGATCTGCCCGACCTGCACCCGCGCCATGCTGTGGCGGATCGAGGGGATGCTGGCCGTGGCGTCACCGACGGCACCCGTGGCTCCGACGCCGATGCGGCGCGCCGCCTGACGCCTGCCGGCGGCGGCGAGGGCCGTCGTGCCGGTGCGAACGATCCCGCGCCGGTGGCTCAGGCGAGCGTGCGGAACGCGGGGTAGACCGGCAGCGCACCGGGGGCGTCCGGGAACCGCTCGCCCAGCGCGTCGGCGACGGACCGGCCGAGTGTCGGAGTTCGCCGGGAGGCCTCCCACGGCGGCCGCGGTCGCCAGCTCGCGCCAGTAGTGGCCCAGCGCCGTGCTGATCCGCGGCGAGCGGGTGGCGTCGGCGCCGACGGGCATGTCGCGCTCGCGAATCCGCGGCAGCAGCCACCAGGTGCACAGCCACACCCAGAGCAGCTGGGCGTGGCGCAGCCGGTGCTCCAGCCGCTCGGCGTCGTCGAGGTCGGGCCAGACGGCCGCGATCTCGTCGCGCCAGGCTTCCAACATCGTCTCGGCCATCCCGGTGGGCAGCGCGAAGCTCGCCTCGCACCCCGGGAAGGGCACCCGGAAGTACGCGGCGTCCAGCGCCACGTCGCGGAAGCAACCCCACTCGAAGTCGACGAACCGGACGCCACGGCTGGTCACCAGGTTGTTGTCCGGGCAGGTGTCCGACGGGCTGAACGCCCGGTACCTGGTGCCGCCCAGCAACCGGGCCGTCTCGCGCGCCTCGACCTCGGCGGCCGCCGGCACGCGGACGCCGAGCTCGTGCTCCAGCAGCCCGGGCACGCCTGCGATCGCGGCGCGGGCGTCCTCGGCCATCGGGTCGCGCCACGACCGCTCGCCGAGCCGGCGCAGCAGCGCACCGAAGTCGTTCTCCCGGCCCGCCGTCGCGGCCTGCATGCGGCCGAGGCCTCGGGCCCAGCTGACCAGGTACCGCTGGGCCGCGGCCGGATCGGGGCCGAACAGCTTGTCGGCGAGCGTCGAGCTGCGCCCCAGGTCCTCCAGCACCAGGAGCCGGGACTGCGGGTCGTGGGCGATCAGCACCGGGCTCGGCCGGACGTCGATGGGCAGCGCGGTGAACAGCTGGCAGCTCGCGACCTCGTAGTGGAACGGGTCGGGCCGCCCGGGTTCCGGGTCGCCCAGGTAGTGCTTGACGACGAGCGTGCGCGGCAGGGAGAACGGGTTGCGCGCCACCCGGGCGCGGGCCACCACGGAGCGGTCACTGCCGCCGAGGTCCTCCGCATCGGCCAGCTCGATGCCGGCACCGGCCCGTCGGCTGAGCAGCCGCTCGGCGGCAGCCAGCGCAGCGAGCACCGGCCTGGGGATGCTGCCCAGGTCGCGAACCATCGCCTGCGACCCTACCCCGCGGACAGCCGCCGGCCGCCCCGCCGCCGGACTCCGGCCCGGCGGGAGACCACCAGCACGGCGATCGCGGCGACGACGATCCCGGCCAGGTTCACGCCGAGCTGGAACGCGGACTGCGCCGCCTGCGCGAAACTGCCCTCGACCAGCGCGACCGAGGCGAGGGCCGCGGCGGGCACGGTGGTGACCGAGATGAACACCCCCACCAGGGTCGCCGACTTCGCCGAGTGAGCGCCAGCATCCCGGCCGCGCCGGCCAGCAACGCGACGATCAACGAGAAGGGCCCGACCTTGTAGACGAAGTCGACCTGGTCGAGCTCGTCGAGGGAGCTGGTGGAGAGCAGCCCGGTGGCGTCGAAGACCACCGCGGCGACCGCGGTGACGGCCATCGCCAGCGGGAAGCCGACCGCCAGCGCGAAGGCGCCGCGCCGCACGAGGTCGCCCCGGCGCAGCACCACGCCGACGGCCACGGCGGCCAGCGGCCCGAACTCCGGACCCAACACCATCGCGCCGACGACGGTGACCGGCGAGTCGGTGATCACCCCGATCGCGGCGAGCAGGCACGCGATGGTCAGGAACACCTGGAAGCTGACGGAGAACCGGGACTCCTCACCGGTGCGCGCGATCACCTCGTCCCAGATCACGGCGTCGGTCGGGTCGCCGGGTGCGGCCTCCTCGGCCGTGTCCGCCGCGTCCGACAGCGCCGTGTCGATCGCCTCCAGCGTGATCCCGCCGTCGTGGTCGATCCCGATGCCGCAGAGCGCGTCGAGGATCCCGTCCGCCGTCTCCCTGGCGACGTCGGCCTCGACGACGTCGCCGGCGGGTTGCACGGCGACCCCGGGCAGGACCACGACGTGGGTGGCGCCCGGCTCCGCCGCGCAGCAGGTCCCGGACCGCGGCGGTGCGCCCGGCCGGGGAGATCACCCGCAGGTGCAGCACCGACGCGTCAGCGCGGCTTCGACACCGGCGGCGCGGCCGGTGAGTCGGCCGGGTCGGCGGGCTTCGGCGGCACGGCGTCGACCCCCGCCTCCCTGCGCTGCTCCGGGGTGATCGGCGCGGGCGCGGCGGTGAGCGGGTCGTAGCCGCCGCCGGTCTTCGGGAACGCGATCACCTCGCGCAGGGAGTCCGCCCCCGCCAGCAGCATGCAGGTGCGGTCCCAGCCGAAGGCGATGCCGCCGTGCGGCGGCGGGCCGTAGGCGAAGGCGTCGAGCAGGAAGCCGAACTTCTCCCGCTGCTCCGCCTCGTCCATCCCGAGCAGGGCGAACACGCGCTGCCTGCACGTCCGAGCGGTGGATACGGATCGACCCGCCGCCGATCTCGTTGCCGTTGCAGACGATGTCGTAGGCGAAGGCCAGCGCCTCGTCCGGCGCCTCCTCGAACCGGTCGGCCCACTCGTCGTTGGGCGAGGTGAAGGGGTGGTGCACGGCCGTCCAGCCCAGCTCGTTGCCCTTGTCGTCCCTGATCCGCTCGAACATCGGCGCGTCGACGACCCAGACGAACGACCACGCGCTCTCGTCGACCAGCCCGCACCGGCGGGCGATCTCGCCGCGCGCGGCACCGAGCAGCGCGCGGGCGTCCGCGGGATGGCCCGCGGCGAAGAAGATCGCAGTCGCCGGGCTCGGCGCCTGCGGCCTTCGCCAGCCCGTCGCGCTCGCCGTCCGACAGGTTCTTGGCGACGGGTCCGCCCAGCTCGCCGTCCGCGCCGACGGTGACGTAGGCGAGCCCGCGGGAGCCGCGCTGCTTGGCCCACTCCTGCCAGGCGTCGAACTGCCGGCGGGACTGGTCGGCGCCGCCCGGCATCACGACCGAGCCGACGTAGGGCGCCTGGAACACCCGGAACGTGGTGTCGGTGAAGTACTCGGTGAGCTCGGTGAGCTCGATCGCGAACCGCAGGTCGGGCTTGTCGGACCCGTACCGGGCCATCGCGTCGGCGTAGGTCAGGCGCGGGATCGGCAGCGGGATCTCGTACCCGGCCAGCTCCCTCCACAGGGCGGCGGTGACGGCCTCGCCCAGCTCGATCACGTCGTCCTGGGTGACGAAGCTCATCTCGATGTCGAGCTGGGTGAACTCCGGCTGCCGGTCGGCGCGGAAGTCCTCGTCCCGGTAGCAGCGCGCGATCTGGTAGTACCGCTCGGCGCCCGCCACCATGAGCAGCTGCTTGAACAGCTGCGGGCTCTGCGGCAGCGCGTACCAGGAACCCGGCCGCAGCCGGGCCGGCACCAGGAAGTCGCGCGCGCCCTCCGGCGTGGACCGGGTGAGCGTGGGCGTCTCGACCTCGACGAAGTCGCGTTCGTGCATGACGGTGCGCGCGATCCGGTTGGCCTCGCTGCGCAGCCGCAGCGCCGCGGCGGGACCGGCCCGGCGCAGGTCGAGGTAGCGGTGCTTGAGCCGGACCTCCTCGCCGATCTCCGTGTGCTCGTCCAGCGGGAACGGCAGCGGGGCCGACTCCGAGAGCACCGTCAGCTCCGTGGCCGTCACCTCGATCGCGCCCGTGGCGAGGTCCGGGTTCTCGTTGCCGGCCGGGCGCCGCACGACCTCGCCGGTGACCTGGACGCAGAACTCCGCACGCAGCCGGTGGGCCCGCTCGGCCATCTCACCCTCGCGGAACACCACCTGGGCCGAGCCGGAGGCGTCGCGGAGGTCGATGAAGATCACCCCGCCGTGGTCGCGGCGGCGGGCCACCCACCCGGCGAGGGTCACGGTCTGTCCGGCGTGCTCGGCACGAAGCGTGCCGGCGGGGTGGGTGCGCATCACGGGTCCGAGGCTATCCGGGCCCCCGGGGAGGCCTGCCAGCAGGTTTCCCGCCGGCACGGCACCGCTCGGCCGGCTCAGAGCAGGCTCAGCTGCTCCCCGCACGGCACGGGTCGCCGGTCCCGGCGCAGGCTCCTCCGCAGCCACCTGCCCCCGAAGCGTGGTGACGGCGCCGGTGAGGCCGTGCCGGCGCAGGAGGGGCGCGACCCGCGCGCCGAGGGCCCGCCGGTACTCCGGGTCGACGTAGGCGCCCCGCCGGTACAACCGCGCGTAGGACTCGACGAGCGCCGGATGCTCGCGGGCGAGCCAGGCCAGGAACCACTCGCGGGTGCCGGGCCGCAGGTGCAGGGCCAGCACGCTGGCGCCGGTGGCCCCGGCCGCCGCGATCCGGCCGAGCAGCGCGTCGAGCGCCTCGGCTGAGTCGGTGAGCAGCGGCAGCACCGGCGCCACCATCACCCCGCACGGCAGGCCGGCGTCGGTGATCCGGCGCACCAGGTCGAGCCGGGCCTCCGGCGCGGGAGTGCCCGGCTCGAGCCGTGCCTGCAGCCCGCGGTGCAGCAGGGCGATCGACACGCCGAGCCGCGACCGGCACGTCCGCGGAGGCGGCCGTGATGCGCGGCAGGTCACGCGTGAGCACCGTGCCCTTGGTGAGCAGGGAGAACGGCGTGCCGGAGCGGGCCAGGGCGTCGATGATCCCCGGCATCAGCCGGTAGCGGCCCTCCGCACGCTGGTAGGGGTCGGTGTTGGTGCCCATGGCCACCGGCTCGCGCGCCCAGCGGGCCGAGCGCAGCTCCTTCGCCAGTACGCGCGCGACGTTGACCTTGACGACGATCTGGCTGTCGAAGTCGGCGCCCGCGTCGAGGTCGAGGTAGGTGTGGGTGTTGCGGGCGAAGCAGTTGTGGCTGACCACGCCCTCGGCGACGAAGTCGCCGGTGCCGGTGGTGATGTCGAACATCGGCACGTCGACGCCCACCGGTCGCACCGAGGTGACCTCCAGCGCCTCGCCGCCCACCACGGGCGCGCCGGAGAGGTCGCGGTGCCGTCCGACCGCGGGGTCGACGGTGTGCAGGAACCTCAGGAACGCGGCCGGGCCGCCGAGCAGGCGCACCCCACGGGCACCGCCGGGCCCGGGCTCCACGGTGAAGCGGAAACCCAGCCGGTGCAGCGCTCCCGCCGCGCGGCCGACGATCTCCTCGTCGGTGCTGGCGAGCCGCAGCTCCCCGCGTGCCGACTCGCCCAGCGCGTCGACCGCACCGGCCAGGAACCCGGCGCACCAGCCGTCGTCGGGGTCGGTGGGCCAGCGCACGACCTCGCCGACCGGCGCGATGGGCCCGCGGTAGGGCACCGGACGCGGCACCCGGCCCCCGGCAGGCGAGAGCTCGAGTACGGGCTGCCCGGTGTCGGCCAGGAAGTGGTGCGCGCGCCCGAGCGCCTCCAGGTCGAGATGCCCCGACGGGAACCGTCGCTGCGGGCCCGTGTCGCCGCGCACCAGCCCGCACAGGTAGCCCTGCCGGTACGACGGGGTGTGCTCCCGCACCGGACCGCTCCGCCCGGGGCCGAGCAGCGCGCTGCCGGTGCGCAGCCGCGGCCTCCGTCCCGCCCGGCACCAGCCACCGGTCACGTGCCGCCACCCACCGTCGGTGAGGAACCGGTGCTCGCCGCTCGCGACGAGCACGGTGCCGCCCGCCAGCCGCACCCGGAACGCGGGCTTGGTCGTGGACCAGTGCGCGAGCACGGTGGTGCGCACGTACTCCCGCCTGCCGTCGACGTCGTTGCGTGCCCATCACGGCGTCGCCCACGCGCAGGTCGGCGATCGGCCGGGTGCGCCCGTCGGCGAGCAGCACGCGGGTGGGCCCGGCGAGGCAGTAGACGCAGGCGTGCGAGCATCCCCGGTACGGGTTGACGGTCCACCGGAACGGCAACGGCGACGACCCGGGCACGCGGTTGAGCGCCGAACGCGCCTCGACCTCGTGGAACACCGTGCCCGCGAACTCGGGGGTGCGGACCGACCGGAGCAGCCCCCGCAGGCCGGGCAGCGCCGACTCGGCCCCGACACCGTCGTCCAGTACCTGTTGCCCGCTCCATCGCATGGGCGGAATTCGAACACATGTTCGACCCCGTGGCAATCGCCCGGTCGGCCGTCAGGGCCGTCGCCCAGGTCGGCGCGCTTTCACACGCACCGTTGACACCGGCCATAGCATGCACTCTTTCGGGCATAGCAGTGTTATCTCGACCGGAGGCATCGTGATGAACCGCCGTCCGGATGCTGACTCCGTCGTTCCGATGGCCGGCAGCGGGGTGACCGATTCCGTTCACCGCCTTCCGCGCGGCCATCGAGGCCCATGACGTCGACGCGGCCGTGTCGCTGTTCGCCGACGACGTCACTTCCGCTCGCCCGTGGTGCACAAGCCGTACGTGGGCCACGAGCCGCTGCGGGCGATCCTCCGTGCGGTGGCCACGGTGTTCGAGGACTTCCGCTACACCTCCTCCTACGCGGCGAGGACGGGCACGTGTTCGGCTTCACCGCCAGGGTGGGCGACCGCGAGCTGCAGGGCGTCGACATCCTGCGTGGCTCCGACGGCGTTCTCACGGAGCTGACGGTGATGGTGCGGCCGCTCTCGGCGGCCACGGCTCTGCGGGACCGCATGGCGACGTTGCTCACCTGACGTGCGGTCGCGTTCGAGCAGGAGAACGCCGACCGGTCTGCCGAATGAACCCGTTGTCGACGACTACCGACGCCCTCCACACCCCACGTGCGCGTCCCCGGCGTTGCGGCTCGGTGGCCGGACGGTCAGCTCCCACGACTCGCCGAGCAGCCGGTCGACCGCGAGCTGCAGCATCTGGGCCCGGGTCCGGTCACCGTGCTGCGCGACGATGAAGTAGCTGCCGATCAGCAGCGAGTAGGCCAGCATGCTGCGGGCCTCGACGTCGTCCTCGTCCGCGCAGAACTGCCCGAACAGCGAGCGCAGCCACGCCATGCGCCGGTTGTCGACCCGGCGCAGCCGTCGGGCCACGTCCTTGTCGCGGCGCGACCAGTCCCGCAGGGCCAGCTCCACGGCGAAGTCGGCCGAGGGGGCCAGGTCGAAGAGGTGCTGCAGCTTGGCTCGCGGGTCGGCGGGCCCGCTCTCGACGCGCGCGATGACGTCGTCGACCATCGCCTTCTCCCAGGTGTCCAGCATCTCGTCGAGCAGCGCCCGGCGATCGGTGAAGTGCCAGTAGAAGCCACCCTTGGACACCCCGAGCCGCGCGGCCAGCGCCTCGACCCGCACGGCATCCGGGCCCCCTGCGGCCACAGCCTGTCAGCGCCGCGTCGACCCAGGCGCCGCGCGGAGTCCGGACGTTCGCCACCCGACTATCTATACGGCACCGTATTGACGGAGGCAAACCGCCGCGCCTAGCATCCATACGACACCGTATGGATCGAGGAGCAGCATGAGGCGTCCGACTGACCCTTCCGCCCGGCCAACGCCTGATCGGCGGGTTCCCGCGCTTCGGCGGGCATCTCTCCCGACCGGCGCCCCCGTCCCCGCCGACCCCGTCATCGAGATCCGCGGGGTGGTGGCCGAGCGTTCGACGTGCCGCTGACCGCGCTGGCCGCTCTTCCCGGCCGCGAGATCACCGCCGACTTCCACTGCGTGGCCGGCTGGTCCGCCACGAACCTCCGCTGGGAGGGGGTCGCGTTCGAGACGGTGTACCGCGCGCTCATCGAACCGGCGCTCCCGCCCGGGACCTCGGTCACCCACTTCCTGTGCTGCGGTCTCGACGGCTGGCGGTCGGTCGTGACGATCGAGGACGCGCTCGCCGACGACGTGCTCATCGCGGAGCGACTCGACGGCCGCCCGCTCGACAGCGACCACGGCGCTCCCGCCAGGCTGGTGAGCCCCCGGCAGTACGGCTACATCAACACCAAGCACCTCTGCCGCATCGAGGTCCACACCGCCGAGCCGAGACACGGTCCACGGCGTTCCCGTTGCGGCTGCTCGCCCCCCATCCGCGGGCGCGGGTCTGGGAGGAGGAGCGTCACCGCCACCTCCCCGCGTGGTCGCTGCGACGCGCCTACCGGGCCACCATCGCCCCCGGCGTGTATCTCGGCGCCCTCGGCAGCCGGGTGGCCCGCGACCCGGCGCGGCCGCGGTGACCGGCTCTCCGTTCCGGCCGGCCGTCCGACGGGACGCGGCTGCCGACCGCGGCGCACGAAGCAGGCCCGTGGCGTATCCGCGAGATCGCGCCGGACTTCACGGTGGAGGACGTCTGGGCCCTTCCCGCGCACGGAGGCGCCGAGGACTTCCCGGCGCTGCTCGATCTCATGGTCTCCTCCGATCCGGCCAACGCGGAGTCCTTCGCGTCCCGCACCCTGTGGCGTGTCCGGATCTGCCTCGGCAGCTGGTTCGGCCTCGGGACGATCTCGGCCCCGATCGACAGCGGTCCCGACGCCGCCGCGGACAGGCTGCCGATCCCGGGCACGAACGATGTCTCGCTGACCGACCGGCTGCCGGCCGACCTGCGCGACACGGCGTCGGACCTGGAGTTCCGCTCCCTGCCGTTCACCCCCCTCTACCGCACCGACGTCGAGTTCGCCGCGGAGTTCTCGAACCGGACCGTGCACGGCGTGCTGCACCTGGCCTGGGTAGATCGGGGCGCAGGCCGCTACGACGGACAGCTGGCCGTCTACGTGAAGCCGCGCGGCCGGTTCGGAACGGCGTACATGGCGCTCATCGCCCCGTTCCGGTACCTCGTCGTCTACCCGGCCCTCATGCGGCAGGTCGAACGGACGTGGGGTGCGCGCCATCCCCGGTAGGCCGGTGGGCGGATGGTCAGCGGCGTGGGGTGCGCCATGCTGCCCGCATGGTCGAGGAACACCGCAGCGCCACCCTGGTGGTGATGGGGGTGTCGGGGGTCGGCAAGAGCTCCGTCGCGGCCGAGCTCGTCGCCCGCACGGGGTGGGGGTTCGCCGAGGGCGACGACTTCCACCCCGAACCCAACCGCCAGAAGATGGCCTCGGGCCAGCCGCTCGACGACGACGACCGCTGGCCGTGGCTGCGCCGCATCGCGTCGTGGATCGGCGAGCAGGAGGCCGCGGGCCGGGGCGCGGTCGTCACCTGCTCGGCCCTCAAGCGCTCCTATCGGGACCTGCTGCGCGACGGCCACCCGTCGGTCCGGTTCGTCCACCTGCTGGCGCCGCCCGAGCTGATCGCGGAGCGCATCAACGCACGTCAGGGCCACTACATGCCCCCGTCGCTGCTCGACAGCCAGCTCGCAACGCTCGAGGACCTCGACCCCGACGAACCGGGCGCCGAGGTCGAGACCACGGGCTCCCCCGCCGACGTGGCCGCGCGTGCGTTGCGGGAGCTGGGCCTGGACGGGACCGGGTGAAGCGTTTCCCGAACGGGTGACCGGGCCTGCCGGCCGGGAGGACCGCGTTGACAGGATGGGCCCCGTGCAGCCGTCCGAGCCCGGGTCCGCCGAGATCGGCCTGCGCTCGGACTCCGGGCGGCACCGCCGGCACCGGCGCCCCTCCGCACCCCCGTCCGTCCCGGCGTCCGGGGGCCACGGCCACGCGCACGGCCACGCTCCCGGGCCGCCGTCCGGGCGGCGGGTCCGGGTGCTCATCGCGGCGCTGCTCGTGCCGTGTGCGCTGGCCACGCTCGTCGGCCTCGTGCTGCTGCGGCCGGTCGGGGGGCCGCCGCCGACCACCCAGACCTCCACCCAGCAGCCCGTCGACGCGCGCGTCACCTCCGTGCAGGCCGCGGACTGCACGCCCGGCTCCGGTGCGGGGGGATGCATCGCGATCGTCGTGCGGATGGAGGACGGGCCGCTTCCGGGCCGTGACCTGGTCCAGCTCGTCCCGGTCGAGCCGGCCACGCCGCGCTACGCCGTTGGCGACGAGGTGGTGCTCGGCTGGGCGGGGGCCGATCCCGCCGACCCCGGGTCCTACCAGGTGCTGGACTTCCAGCGCGGCAGCTCGCTGATCTGGTTGGCGTTGCTGTTCGCGGCCGCGGTGCTGCTGCTCGGACGGTGGCGCGGGCTCGCGGCGCTCGTCGCGCTGGGCATCGCCTTCGCGGTGCTCCTGCTGTTCATCCTGCCGGCGATCCTCAGCGGTCGCGACCCGCTCGCCGTGGCCGTCGTCGGCTCGTTCCTGATCATGTTCGCGGTGCTCTACCTGACGCACGGTCCGTCGGCCCGTACGTCGGTCGCGGTGCTCGGCACGCTGCTGTCGCTTGCCCTCATCGGGGTGCTGGGTGCGGTGTTCTCCGCCGCCGCCCGGCTGACGGGTCTCGACGAGGAGACCAACAACCTCATCGCGACGCTCGGCACCGGCGTGGACACCCGCGGGCTCCTGCTGGCGGGCATCGTGATCGGGGCGCTCGGCGTGCTCGACGACGTCACCGTGACGCAGACGAGCGCGGTGTGGGAGCTGCGCCGGGCGAACCCGGACCTGGGCGCTCCCGCGCTGTTCACCGCGGCGATGCGGATCGGCCGCGACCACGTCGCCTCCGCGGTGAACACCCTGGTGCTCGCCTACGCGGGCGCGGCGCTGCCGCTGCTGCTGCTGTTCAGCCTCGCGGGACGGGGGCTCGGCGAGACCATCACCGCCGGGACGGTGGCGACGGAGGTGGTGCGGATGCTGGTCGGCAGCATCGGGCTGGTGGCGTCGGTGCCGATCACCACCGCGCTCGCGGCCGTGGTGGCCGTCCAGGAGAGCCCGGAGGCCATGCGGACCTGACGGCCGCACTAGCCACGGCGCGCGACGAGGGTCGCCTCACCGTTCCCCTCGACGTGCGACACGACGTCGAGCGCGTCGAACGCGGCGCGCAGCTCGCCGGGGACGGCGTGGAACGCCCCGGGTCCCGCGTCCACCGCGGACAGCACGGTGATCGCCAGCAGGCCGCCCGCGGCGAGGCGGTCCGCGAGCGCGGCGTAGAGCGCGGGGTCCCGGAACCGCTGGCACACCACGACGTCGTACGGGCCCGCGCACCCGGCCGGCAGTCCGGCGTCCAGGTCGTGCGCCCACCACCGCACCCGGTCGGCCACCCCGGACCGCTCCGCGAGCGCGGCACCGGCCTCCAGCCCCGCCTCGGACACGTCGACGGCGTCCACCGTGAGGCCGCGCATCGCCAGCCACACCGCCGTCGCGCCGCGCCCGCAGGCCACGTCCAGGGCGCGGCCCGTGCCGGGTACCAGCCCGGCAGCGGCCCCGCAGGGCGTCCGGCGGCATCGGGGCACCGATGCCCGCCACGGCGTGCCGGGTGTCCCAGCGTTCGCGGTCGGCGTCGCTCACGCCAGGCGGGCGCGGACCTCGGCGACCACGCCGTCCAGTGCCACGGCCTGCTGCTCACCGGAGACCATGTCCTTGACCCCGACCGTGCCCGCCGCGATGTCGCGCTCGCCCAGCACGAGGGCCAGGCGCGCGCCGGAGCGGTCGGCCGCCTTCATCGCGCCCTTGAGGCCACGCCCGCCGTAGGCGAGGTCGACCCGCACCCCCGCCCGGCGCAGCTCGGCGGCGAGCACGACGAGCCGCCGTTTCGCCTCCTCGCCCAGCGGCACCCCGAAGACCTCGCAGCGGGCCTCCGACCAGGGCGTGACGCCCTCGGCGCGGCACGCCAGCAGGGTGCGGTCCACCCCGATGCCGAAGCCGACCCCGGACAGCGGCGGGCCGCCGAGCACGGCCATCAGACCGTCGTAGCGGCCGCCGCCGCCGATCCCGGACTGCGCGCCGAGGCCGTCGTGCACGAACTCGAAGGTGGTCTTGGTGTAGTAGTCGAGCCCGCGCACCATCCGCGGGTTCTCGACGTAGCGCACCCCCAGGTCGTCGAGGTGCCCGGTGACGGCGGCGTGGTGCTCGGCCGACGCCGCGGACAGGTGGTCGACCAGCAGCGGGGCGTCCGCGAGCAGCCGCCGGACCTCGGGCCGCTTGTCGTCGAGCACCCGCAGCGGGTTGAGCCGCGGCGCGGACGCGGGTGGGCTCGTCCAGCGGCAGCCCCGCGAGGAAGTCGGCGAGCAGCGACCGGTACGCGGGACGGCACTCGGCGTCGCCGAGCGAGGTGATCTCCAGGCGGTAGCCGGTGAGCCCGAGCGCCCGGAAGCCCTCGTCGGCCACCGCGATGACCTCGGCGTCCAGCGCCGGGTCGTCCACCCCGATGGCCTCGACCCCCACCTGCTGCAACTGCCGGTAGCGCCCGGCCTGCGGCCGCTCGTAGCGGAAGAACGGGCCCGCGTAACGCAGCTTGACGGGCAGCCCCGCGCGATCCAGGCCGTGCTCGATCACCGACCGGACGACGCCCGCGGTGCCCTCCGGGCCGCAGGGTCACCGAGCGCTCGCCACGGTCGGCGAAGGTGTACATCTCCTTGCTGACGACGTCGGTCGACTCGCCGACGCCCGCGCGCGTACAGCGCGGTGTCCTCGAAGACGGGCAGCTCGACGAGCGCGTAGCCGGCCCGGTCGGCCGCCGCGACCAGCGTGTCGCGCACGTGCTCGAACGCCGCCGACCCCGGGGGGAGGTACTCCGGCACGCCCTTGGGCGCGGCGAGCGCGGCCTGCTTCGCGACCCGGTCCGGTCCGACCTCGTTCGACACGGCGTCGACGCTGGTCACAGCCCGCGTCCGGGGATCGGGGCGAGGCCCTGCAGGAACGGGTTGGAGCCGCGCTCGCGGCCGATGGTGGTGGTCGGCCCGTGCCCCGGCAGGACGACGCCGGAGTCGTCGCGGGTGAGCAGCTTGTCGCGCAGGCTCGCCAGCATCTGGGCGTGGTCGCCGCCGGGCAGGTCGGTGCGGCCGATGGACCCGGCGAACAGGGTGTCCCCGGCGATGATCACCTCGACACCCTCCTCGGTGGGCGTGGTGAACAGGACCGATCCGCGCGTGTGGCCCGGGGCGTGGTCGACGCGCAGGGTGAGCCCGGCCAGGTCCAGCGCCGCCCCGTCGTCGAGCGTGCGCACCTCGCGGGGCTCCCGCAGCTCGATCCGGCCGCCGAAGAACGCGACCGCGTCACGGGAGAGGCCCTTCATGGGGTCCGCGAGCATCTCGCGGTCCTCGGGGTGGATCCACGCGGGCACGTCGTGGCCCTCGCACACGGGGGCGACGCTGAAGGTGTGGTCGAAGTGGCCGTGGGTGAGCAGCACCGCGACGGGAGTCAGCCGGTGCTCCGCGAGCAGCGTCTCGAGGGGCTCGACGGCGTCCTGGCCGGGGTCGACCACGACGCACGCCTCCCCCGGACCCGACGCGACGACGTAGCAGTTGGTCTGGAACGAACCGGCCGGGAAACCTGCGACGAGCACCCCACCAGCCTAATGGGTCGCGCGCGGGGGTCCGGGCCGCGCACCGGAAGCCGCGGATCCCTCGCTAGGGTCAGGTTCGTCCACGCGAGCCGGGAGGTCGTTCAGCAGTGGCCACGAACCAGATGCGTCGCGAGGCGGCCAAGCGCAAGCTCGAACGCCAGCAGCAGCGGCGGGTGCAGCAGGCGAAGCGGCGCAAGCAGGTCGCGCGTGTTCACCTCCGCGGCCGTCGTCGTCGTGGTGGTCGTCGCCGTGGTGCTGCTCAGCACCATGGGCGGCGGCTCGGGCGACGACCCCTCGGCAGGCGACGCGAGCCCGCCGCCCGCGCCCGCCGGGATCGCGCCCGCGCAGATCCCCACCGCCGTCGCCGCGCCGCCGGTCCGGCCCACGCCGCTGCCGGCCACCGTCACGTGCCAGTACCCGACCGACGGCAGCCCCGCCGCGAAGCCCGCCACCCCGCCGTCGGGCGAGAACGTGAGCGCACAGGGCACCGTGCCGGTCACCCTGCAGACCAGCGCAGGCGCGATCCCGCTGAGCCTCGACCGGGCGCTCGCCCCCTGTGCGGTCAACAGCTTCGTCGGCCTCGCGCAGCAGGGCTACTACGACGACACACCGTGCCACCGCCTCACCACCGACCCCGGCCTGCAGGTGCTGCAGTGCGGCGACCCGACGGGCAAGGGCTCGGGCGGTCCGGGATACAGCTTCGCCGACGAGACGTTCCCGGAGCTGACCTACGGGCGCGGCATCCTCGCCATGGCCAACGCCGGCCCGAACACCAACGGCAGCCAGTTCTTCATGGTCTACGGGGACGGCCAGCTCCCGCCGAACTACACCGCGTTCGGGTCGATCAGCCCCGAGGGGCTCCAGGTCGTCGACGCGATCGCGAAGAAGGGCCACAACGGGTCGTTCGACCAGAGCGCGGGTGGCGGCGCGCCCATCGAGCCGGTCCAGATCCAGACCGCCACCGTCGGCTGACCGACGGCGTCCTGCCCGGCACCCCGCCTGGGGTGCCGGGCAGGCGGCGCCGACCGTGCGAGGCCGACCCTCAGAAGCTGGACTTCGGCACCCCCTGGCCGGCGTCCACCTGGTGCGGCCCGCCCGGGCCCGGCCGGACGTCGAAGTCGAAGATCGCCGTCGGGATGTAGACCGTCGAGCACGAGTTCGGGATGTCGACGACGCCGGAGAGACGGCCCTCGATCGGTGCGGCGCCCAGGATCATGTAGGCCTGGATGTCGCTGTAGCCGAACTTCTGCAGGTAGTCGATCGCGTGCAGGCAGGCACGCTGGTAGGACAGGTGCGAGTCGAGGTAGTGCTGCTTGCCGTCGAGGGTGACCGACGTGCCGGAGAACGCGAGCCACTGGCTGTACTGCGGGTCGACGTTGCCCGGCATGAAGATCGCGTTCTCCGAGACCCCGTAGGTGTTCATGCCGCCCTTGATCAGGTCGACGTGCAGGTCCATGAACCCGCCCATCTCGATCGCCCCGCAGAACGTGATCTCGCCGTCGCCCTGGGAGAAGTGCAGGTCACCCATGGACAGCTTCGCGCCGTCGACGAAGACGGGGTAGAAGACCCGCGTGCCCTTGGTGAGGTTCTTGATGTCCTGGTTGCCGCCGTTCTCCCGCGGTGGGGCGGTGCGGGCCGCCTCGCGCGCGGCGCGGTCGAAGTCGTCGCCGGTGAGGCTGCCGAGGATCGCCGAGTCCGGGAGCGGGGGCAGGGCCAGCGGAGGGACGCGGTCCGGATCGGTGTCGATCAGCTCCTGCTCGCGGGCGTTCCACTTGGCGAGCAGGTCGGCCGACGGCGCGGTGCCCATCAGGCCCGGGTGCACGATGCCGGTGAACGACACCGACGGCACGTGCCGGGAGGTCGCGATGCCGCCCGTGAAGTCCCAGATCACCTTGTACGCGTCCGGGAACTGCTCGGTCAGGAACCCGCCGCCGTTCTGCGTGGCGAACACGCCGGTGTAGCCCCAGCCCTGCCCGGCGAGCGGGCCGGAGTCCTCCTGCGGGATCGGGCCGACGTCGAGGATGTCGACGATGAGCAGGTCACCCGGCTCGGCGCCCTCGACCGCGATCGGCCCGGACGAGCACGTGCACCCCGGGCAGCGGGGCGTTGAGGACGTCGTCGGCCGAGTCGTCGTTGTGGATGGCGCCGTCGAACCACTCGCGGCAGTGCACGCGGAACGAGTCGCCCGGCTTGACGTGGACGTGGGCCGGTACGTCGGGATGCCAGCGGTTGTGACCGACGATCTGCTGCTCGGTGAACTTCTTCGTCGAATCGAGTGGGAACACGACCTCGGGCATGGGTTGTCCTTCGTCTCGAGTGTCGCGGCCGACGACTGGCGACCGCTGCGGATTGCGACCTGCCGGTCAGCTGGTGGCCGGCCGGACCGACGTGGTGCCGTCGGACTGCTCGGTGTGCTGCTGGTGCTCGACTCGTGATGTGCCCCGGTCGTGGGCGACGGCGTGCGGCCGGGCCGGAGCGCGACGTACAGCGCGACGAACACGACGATCCCGAAGACCGCGAACACCGCCGCTGTGGTGTTGTCTGCCTGCCCCCACTGGCCCGTGAGCAGCAAGAACGCCGGGATGACGCCCGTCACCCAGCCCTGGACGGCGGCGACGGCGCCGGTGTAGCGCGTCAGCCCCTCGGCGCCCCGGCCCAGCAGCAGGAAGAACAGCACCCAGAGGAACGACCAGTAGAGCCAGATGACGCCGAACGTGTTGTCGCCGAGCAGGAAGAAGTTCAGCCCCGAGTAGACGACGGCGCAGATGGCGACGAACAGGGAGAAGTAGCCGAGCCCGGTGCCGTCGAAGTCCCCCAGGAGGTTGAACGCGACGTAGAGGTAGGTGAAACCGAACAGGTACAGGCCCGACGCGTTGAGGATGATGTTCTGGTCGCCGTTCGCGGTGAAGATCAGGTAGGTCGGCGTGATCACCTGCAGGAGGCCGACGAAGATGTTGAGCGGCGCCGCGGCCCGGGCGTCGACCCAGCCCAGGAGCATCGCGCCGTTGACGAAGAGCACGGCTCCGACATAGAGCAGTCCGACAGCAGCCATGGTGCGGTACCTCTCCAGCGATGACGGGCACGGCCGGGTGGCCGCAGGGCCGGCGCGATGCCGGTGGCGAATGGTCAGGTGTGGTGCGACGCGGACAGGGGACTCACGACGACACCGCGCAGCTGCCGCGGTCCGCGCGCGCGGGCCCGGAGGCGGACGGCGTGATGTCGAAGTCGAAGATCGCCGTGGGCAGGTAGAGCGAGCAGCAGGCGTTGGGGATGTCGACGACCCCGCTGACGCGGCCCTCGATGGGCGCCGCGCCGAGCAGCAGGTAGGCCTGCTCCCCGGAGTAGCCGAACTTCTTCAGGTACTCGATCGCGTTGAGGCAGGCGTTGCGGTAGGCGACGGTCGCGTCGTTGTAGTAGTTCTCGTTCGTGTCGTGGTCCACCGAGACGCCGATGAACGTGACGAACTCGCTGTAGCGCGGCTCGACGTTGCCCGGGATCAGGATCGGGTTGTGGGTGACCCCGTAGGTCTCCATGCCGCCCTTGATGAGGTCGACGCCGAAGTCGATGAAGCCGCCCATCTCGATCGCACCGCAGAAGGTGATCTCGCCGTCGCCCTGGCTGAAGTGCAGGTCGCCGCCGGAGAGCAGCGCGTTCGCCTGGTGCACCGGGTAGAAGACCCGTGATCCGCGGGTGAAGTTCTTGATGTCGTGGTTGCCGCCGTTCTCGCGGGCCGGCACCGTCCGCGCACCGTCGCGCTCGATGCCGGCGAGCGCGTCGCCGTGGCCTGGCCGCCGAGCACGTCGACCGCCAGCGGTGGCAGTGCGAGCGGGGGCACCCGGTCCGGGTCGGTCGCGATCAGGGCCCGCTCGCGCTCGTTCCAGCGCGCCAGCAGCTCGGCGGACGGGGCGGTGCCGAACAGCCCGGGATGGGTGATGCCGGTGAAGCGGACGCCGGGGATGTGCCGCGACGTCGCCACCTGGCCGTGGAAGTCCCAGATCGCCTTGTAGGCCGCGGGGTAGTGGTCGGTGAGGAAGCCTCCGCCGTTCTCCTTCGCGAAGATCCCCGTGTAGCCCCAGCCCTGACCCGGCGCGTCGCCCACCTCCTGCGGGACCGGGCCGAGATCGAGGATGTCGACGACGAGCAGGTCACCCGGCTCGGCGCCCTCCACCCCGATCGGGCCGGACAGCATGTGGCAGCGGTCCAGCTGCACGTCGCGCACGTCGTTGGCCGAGTCGTTGTTGCCGAGCTGGGCGTCGGTCCACTCCCGGCACTCGACGCGGAACTCCGCGCCCGGCCGGACCATCGCGGCAGGCGGGATGTCGGGGTGCCACCGGTTGTGGCCGGGCACCGCCTGGTCACGCATCGACTTCGACTGGTCGACGCTGAAGACGACCTCTGGCATCGAGCACCTCCGAGGTTCGGACCGATCCGCCCCCGATCAGGGGCGAGGCAACCGGGCGTGCCGCGGATCGGTCGTGTGGCGGGTCGTGGAGCCGGGCCGCCGGCCTGCCGCGGGGACGGTGGACAGGACCTCCGGTGAGTCCGCGCTGCGCGCGTCGGCGTCGAGCGCCCTGCGGAGTCCGGAGCTCAACGACCGCAGGGCGGGCGCGCCGAAGACCCGGCTTCCCTCGCGGTCACAGGCCGGGCACCGAGCTGGCCGATCCCGAGGCGGACATGGGCCTGACGAGGTCGAACGGGCCGCACACCACGCAGCGGTACGAGTAGGTGGGCACCGGCCCTCCGAGGATCCTGTCGATCGGAATACTGTCATCGCAAAGTATTCCGGCGTCCTCGTGCCGTCAAGAGCGCAGGTCAGCCCGCGAGGCCCGCCAGCTGGGCGAGCACATCGAACTCCAGGCCCGCGGCACGGGCCAGGTACACGTTCTGCAACAGATGGTTCCCCGACATCCGCACCGTGCCGCGCGGGCTCTCGTAGGCCAGGTCGTCGGCGGCCCCGCACAGGCCGTCCAGGTCCAGGGTTCCCGCCCGCTCGGCCAGGTGTGCCAGCAGCGTCAGCCCCTCGTAGCAGGACTCCCCCATCGAGTTGAGCACGGGCGCCTCGACGCCGAACCGCTCGGTGTAGCGACGCGAGAACTCCAGCCCCGACGACGTCGCGAGCGCCTCGAAGAACCCCGCCGCGGCGTACAGCCCGTGGGTGTTCTCCGCTCCCGTCGCCAGGAGCATGTTCTCCTCCATGAGCGGGCTCAGCCGGACCACCAGCCGATCCAGCCCCGCGGCGGCGAACGCCCGGTTGAACTGCACCGCGTCCGATCCGACCAGGAACATCAGGACACCCTGTGCCCCGCTGGCCACCACCCGCCCGATGGTGGCGGAGAAGTCCTCCGTGCCGAGCGGGACGAACACCTCGTCGAGGATCTGGACCTCCGGTGACGCGCGCGCGAACCGCCGCGCCACCCGCGCCGACGCCCGGGGCCAGACGTAGTCGTCGCCGACGATGCACCAGGTCCGCACGTCGAGCTCCCGCGCCATCCAGCGCATCGCGGGCAGCACCTGGCGCTCCGGGGTCTCCCCCGCCAGGAACACTCCTTCGGTCTGCTCGCCGCCCTCGTAGAGCGGCGAGTACACGTACGGCACCCGGCCGACCGCCACCGGCGCCACCTTCTGGCGCACCGCCGAGATGTGCCAACCCGCCACGGCCTGCACCTCACCCGCCGTGATGAGCGCGTCGACGTCGCGGGCCACGACCGACGGCGGCCGCCCCGCCGTCGACGATCCGCAGGCCCAGCTCGCGGGCGAGCACGCCCGCCGTCGGCGTTGATCTCGTCGGCCGCCAGCCGCCGCACGCCTCGCAGGACGGCCCGAACATCCCCGCGGGACCGCTGCGCGGCACGACGAACGCGACGTCGAGGCGGTCCCGCCGGATTCGAGAAATCGTTGCCCCTCGCTCCACCGACACCTCCCGGGATGGGCAGACCACGATTTTCGCTTCTATATGACAGTGTTTACGATGAACGCGTTCGCTGTCACTCCACCGAACGGCACGCGAGAGGATGCGCCGTGGGCCACGCTCAACCCTCGCCCGGCCCAACCGCGCCCCGGCGCTCCCTCGGCCAGCTCCTCGCCCAGGTCGAGCGACGCGTCGCGACGCGGGTGGAGCGGGTGCTCTGCCCGGCCGGTCTCAGCCTCGACCAGTGGCGGGTCCTCGCCCTGCTCTCCGACGGGCGTGGCCACTCCATGACCGAGATCGCGGGCCATGCCATGGTGCCGGCGCCCACGCTCACCAAGATCGTCGACCGGCTCGTCGAGTCCGCGCTGGTGCACCGCCGCGTGGACGACTCCGACCGCCGCCGGGTGCTCGTGCTCACCTCCGAGCACGGGGCCGGCCTGCACCGGCGGCTCGCCCCCGTCGTCGCACGGGCCGAGGACGACATCGCGGCCGAGCTCGACGAGGCCGAGGCCGACCAGCTGAAGCGGCTGCTGAGCCGGCTCGCGGACACCTCCGTCGAGGCCGTGACGAGGCCGTGACGACGTGGCCCTAGCCGGCGGACGTCACCCGGTACACGTCGTAGACGCCCTCCACGTTGCGCACCGCGCGCAGAACGTGCCCGAGGTGCTTCGGGTCGCCCATCTCGAAGCTGAAGCGCGAGACCGCCACCCGGTCGCGCGAGGTGGTGACCGACGCCGACAGGATGTTGACCTTCTCGTCGGCCAGGACCTTCGTGACGTCCGACAGCAGCCGGTGCCGGTCGAGCGCCTCCACCTGGATCGCGACGAGGAACACCGAGCCGGGCGAGACGGACCACGCCACGTCGACCAGCCGCTCGGACCTGGCCTGCAGGTCCTCGGCGTTCGTGCAGTCCGTGCGGTGGACGCTGATGCCCCCGCCGCGGGTGACGAAGCCGAGGATGTCGTCGCCGGGCACCGGGGTGCAGCAGCGCGCCAGCTTCGTGTAGAGATCGCCGAGATCGCCCCCGTTGACCTCGCTCTCGCTGCGCACCACGACGCCGGCGTCGCTCACCCCGCGCCGCAGGCGCACCGTGGACGGCGTGGCCCGTTCGGCGAGCTCCTCCTCGGCGTCCTCCACGCCGCCGAGCAGCGCCACCAGCCGCTGCACCACGTGCCGCGCGCTCGCGTGCCCCTCCCCGACCGCCGCGTACAGCCCCGACAGGTCCGGGAAGTGCAGCTCGCGGGAGAGCGCGGCCATCGCGTCCGCGGAGACGAGCCGCTGCAACGGCATCCCGGTGCGGCGGGCCTCCCGGGTGATGGCCTCCTTGCCCGCCTCGATCGCCTCCTCGCGGCGCTCCTTGGCGAACCAGTGCTTGATCTTGGTCTTGGCGCGCGGGGAGGCGACGAACGCCATCCAGTCGCGGGTCGGTCCCGCTCCCTCGGCCTTGGACGTGAAGATCTCCACGACGTCACCGGACTCGAGCTTGCGCTCCAGCGCGACGAGGCGGCCGTTGACCCGCGAGCCGATGCAGCGGTTGCCCACCTCGGTGTGCACCGCGTAGGCCAGGTCCACCGGCGTCGATCCGGACGGCAGCGTGATCACGTCGCCCTTGGGCGTGAACACGAAGATCTCCTGCGAGGCGAGGTCGTAGCGCAGGGACTCCAGGAAGTCACCGGGGTCCGCGGCCTCCCGCTGCCAGTCGAGGAGCTGGCGCATCCAGGACATCTCGTCGACCTCGACGGTGCCCGCCGACGCCGCCGCCGCGCGCGACTCCTTGTACCGCCAGTGCGCGGCGATGCCGTACTCGGCGGTGCGGTGCATCTCGTGCGTGCGGATCTGCACCTCGAGCGGCTTGCCGTCCGGCCCGATCACGGTCGTGTGCAGCGACTGGTAGACCCCGAACCGGGGCTGCGCGATGTAGTCCTTGAACCGGCCGGGCATCGGCTGCCACAGCGCGTGCACCATCCCCATGGCGGCGTAGCAGTCGCGCACCTCGTCGACGAGCACCCGGACGCCGACCAGGTCGTGGATGTCGTCGAAGTCGCGGCCCTTGACGATCATCTTGCGGTAGATCGAGTAGTAGTGCTTGGGCCTGCCCTCGACGGTGGCGGCGATGCGCGCCGAGTCGAGCTGCTGGGTGACCTCGTCGATGACCTGCTTGAGGTAGGTGTCGCGCGACGGTGCCCTGGTCGCCACCAGCCGCACGATCTCGGAGTACTTCTTCGGGTGCAGGATCGCGAAGGAGAGGTCCTCCAGCTCCCACTTGACCGTGGCCATCCCGAGCCGGTGCGCGAGCGGGGCGAGCACCTCGAGGGTCTCGCGGGCCTTCTTGGCCTGCTTCTCGGGCGTCAGGAACCGCATCGTGCGCATGTTGTGCAGGCGGTCGGACAGCTTGATCACCAGCACCCGCGGGTCACGGGCCATCGCGACGACCATCTTGCGGATGGTCTCGGCCTCGGCGGCCGTGCCGAACTCGACCTTGTCGAGTTTCGTGACGCCGTCGACGAGGTGCGCGACGTCCTCGCCGAACTCCAGCCGGAGCCGGTCGAGGCTGTAGTCGGTGTCCTCCACGGTGTCGTGCAGCAGCGCCGCGACGAGGGTGGTGGTGTCCATGCCCAGCTCGGCGAGGATCGTCGACACCGCCAGCGGGTGCGTGATGTACGGGTCGCCGGACTTGCGCTGCTGGCCCTCGTGCTTGGCCTCGGCCACGTCGTAGGCCCGCTGCAGCAGGCCGAGGTCAGCCTTGGGGTGCAGCGCGCGGTGCACGCTCGCGAGCGGTTCCAGGACCGGTGCGACGACACCGACCCGCTGCGGGGTCATCCGCCGGGCGATCCGGGCACGCACGCGCCGGGTGGCCGACGGCTCCTCGCGGGCCCGTCCGGGCTGGGGACCGGTGGCGCGACCGGTGCGGCGTCGGTCATGCGCGAGGAGCCTCCACCCAGAAAAGGATAGTCCGGCCACCCGGTGATCGTTCATCCCCGCACGGCCGGGAATCGCCTACGCGCGCAGGAGGGCGTGCACGGGGACGCCGGCGAGCCGGTCGCGGCCGCCGAGCGCGGCCAGCTCCAGCAGGAAACCCACGCCCTCCACCTCGGCGCCGACGTCGGACAGCAGCGCACATGCTGCGGCCGCCGTACCCCCCGTGGCCAGCACGTCGTCGACGACGAACACGCGCGATCCCGCACCCACCGTGTCGGCCGGTAGCTCCAGGGTCGCGGTGCCGTACTCCAGCTCGTAGGTCCGCGCGGCCGCCACCCGCGGGAGCTTGCCCGCCTTGCGCACCGGGACGACGCCGGTGCCGGCCACGACCGCGACCGCGGCCCCGATCAGGAACCCGCGCGCCTCGACCCCGACCACCACGTCGGCGACGCCCACGAGCGCGGCCAGCTCGGTGGCGATCGTGGTGAGCGCGGCCCCGTCCGCGAGCGCCGGGGTGATGTCGCGGAACATGACCCCGGGGCTCGGGAAGTCGGGCACGTCCCGGATCAGTCCGAGGACCCGCGCGAGCGACGCCTCGTCCTCCCCGTCGCCGTCCGGCTCCCCACCCCTGGAGCCCACGCGGTCGGGGGGTCACCGGCGCTTCTTGCCGCTCGGGCGCGACGCCTTCCCGGTCGGACGGGCACTGCGGGCGGCAGGGCGGCCGCCGCCGGTCTTGCCCGTGCGGCTCGGGACGCTCGCGGCCGCGGCCATCGCGCGTTCCCGGCGGAGCTCGCCGTCGAGGGTGGCGTCGTCGGTGAGGTCGGGGTCGGCGTCGGCGGTCGGCCGCGTCCGGCCGGCGCGCCGGCCGCCGCGGCGCGGCACGCTTGCGCCGGGCGAGCACCCGCTGGGCCTGCTGCTGGTAGCGCGGGTCGCGCATCTTCAGGTCCACCAGGATCGGCGTGGCCAGCAGCAGCGACGACGCCGCGCCGGCGACGATGCCGACCATCTGCACCAGCGCGAGGTCGGCGAGGGTCCCGACCCCGAGCAGGCCGACCCCGATCACCATCAGCCCGATCACCGGCAGCACCGCGATGAGCGAGGTGTTGATCGAGCGCATCAGCGTCTGGTTGAGCGCGAGGTTGGCCGCCTCCGCGTAGGTGCGGCGGGTCAGCCCCAGCAGGCCGCGGGTGTTCTCCTTGACCTTGTCGAACACCACGACCGTGTCGTAGAGCGAGAAGCCGAGGATGGTCAGCAGCCCGATCACCGTGGACGGGGTGACCTCGAACCCGACGATCGAGTAGATGCCCGCGGTGACCACGATGTCGTGCACCAGGGCGATGAGCGCGGCGACGGCCATCGAGCGCTCGAAGTAGAACGCCAGGAAGATCGTCACCAGCACGAGGAACACCGCGAGGGCGATGACCGCCTGCGTGGTGATCTGGCCGCCCCAGCTGCCGCTCACCGCGCTGTCGCTGATGGCCTGGGCGACGGCGCGCCGGTCGCGCCGATCGGCTGGAACGTGTCGAACAGTGCCTGCTTCAGCGCCACCAGCTGCACCGGGTCGAGCGTCTCGGACCGGATCAGCACCGTCTCGGACCCACCGGCACCGGCGACCTGCACGGCGGCCGGCTCGGCGCCGACCACCCGCTCGTAGACCACACGGACCTGTTCGACGTCGGCCGGGCGCTGGTCCCGGTCGCCGGGAACTGGATCTGGGTGCCACCGGTGAAGTCGATGCCGAGGTTGAACCCGCGGAAGACGATCGACGCCAGGCACACGAGCACCAGCAGCCCGAAGGCGATGTACCAGGTGCGCCTGCGCCCCACGATGTCGAGCGCGCCGTTGCCGACGTAGAGGCGGGAGAACAGGTTGCCGCGCCGCCTGGCGCCACGGTTGGCCGTCGTGGTCGTCATGTCAGGCTCCCTTCGCGGCGGCCGCCGCGGCCCGTCGCCGTTCCGCGCCGATCCGCGTGACCGAGCCCAGCCCGGACAGGGCCGGGTTGCCGAACACCCGGGAGTTCGACGCGAGTACCACGAGCGGATGGGTCACGAGGAACACCACGACGAGGTCGAGCACCGTGGACAGGCCGAGCGTGAACGCGAAGCCCTTCACCTGGCCGACCGCGAGGATGTAGAGCACGGCCGAGGCGAGGAAGCTGACGGCGTCGGCCGACAGGATCGTGCGCCGGGCCCTGACCCAGCCCCGTGGGACCGCGGAGCGGAACGTCCGGCCCTCCCGTACCTCGTCCTTCAGGCGTTCGAAGAAGATCACGAAGGAGTCCGCCGTGATGCCGATGGCCACGATGAACCCGGCGACCCCCGCGAGGTCGAGCGTGAACCCGATCCAGCGCCCGAGCAGCACGAGAACGCCGTAGACGATCAGGCCCGAGAGCAGGAGCGACAGGATGATCAGCAGCCCGAGCACGCGGTAGTAGAGGAGGCAGTACACGAACACCAGCAGCAGCCCGATGCCACCGGCGATGAGTCCGGCCTCCAGCGACGCGAGCCCCAGGGTGGCCGAGACCGTCTGCGCCTCCGACGCCTCGAACGACAGCGGGAGCGACCCGTAGCGCAGCACGCCTGCCAGCTGCTGCGCCTCGGCCTGGCTGAACTGCCCGGAGATCTCCGTGGCACCGAAGATCGGCTGGTTGATCGTCGGCGCGGAGACGACCTCGCCGTCGAGGACGAACGCGGAGCGCTTGCCGACGTTGTTCGACGTGTACTCGCCCCAGATCGCGGCGCCCTCGCTCTTGAACGTCAGGCTGATCACGTATCCGACGCCCTGCTGGTTCTGCTGGGCCTGCGCCGACTCGATCTGGGTGCCTTCGAGGAAGGCCGGGCCGAGGATGTACTTCTCGGTGCCGTCCTGGTCGCAGGCGACCAGCGGGAGCGTCGGGTCGTCGTAGCCGCGCAGCGGGTCCTGGGCCGCGCAGTCGAGCGCGAGCTGCGCCTGCTGCAGACGGCCGGGTCCTGGCTCTGCCTGGTCTCGCGGGCCTGCGCGATCGCGGCCGCGAGCTCCGGGTCGGCCGCGGCGGCGAGGCGCCTCCGCCGGGTCGGCCGGCCCGGGGCGGGGGCTGGCCCGGCCCCGGCGGCGGCTCGGGCGCCGCCGGGGTCGCGGCGGCCGGCGCGGGGCGGCCGGGGTGGATCCCGGCAGCGGGGTCTGGACGGCGACCGGGGCGACGTCGCGCTCGACCGGGGCCCGGGGCCCCGCCCCCTGCGGCTGGTCACCGGGCTGGCCGGTTGCTCACCCGGTCGCGGGCCGGTGCGTGGGCGCGAGTGGGATCGGCCGGTCGTCCCCGCCCCCGGGGTGCCGGCGCCGCGGGGGGCGGGGATCGGCTGGCCGAGCACCTCGCGGAACCGCAGCTGGGCGGTCTGCCCGAGCGAGCGGGCCTGGTCGCCTTCCTCGCCCGGCACCGTGATCGTCAGGTTGTTACCGTCGAGGACGACCTCGGCGCCGCTGACCCCGAGGCCGTTGACGCGCTCCTCGATGATCGCCTGCGCCTGGACGAGCTGCTCGCGCGGCGGCACCGCGCCCTCGGCGGTGCGCGCCGACAGCGTGACCCGGGTCCCACCCTGCAGGTCGATGCCGAGCTTGGGCGTGGCCTTGCCGTCGCCGGTGAAGAACACCAGCCCGTAGAGCACGACGACGATGCCTGCGAAGGCTGCCAGGTACCGCCAGGGGCGGATCTGCCCCGGGGTTGTTGCCACTTCTGAGGTCTCTTCCTGACGTCACGGCGCCCGGGTGCCGGGCGTCGCGTGGTGGTGGATCTAGTTGCGCGAACCCGATGCGCCGTTGGGGTGCTCCTCGTTCACCGGTGACCCGGCGATCTCGGAGGCGCCCGGCTCGGCTGCCGTGGTCCCGGACACGGTCGGTTCCCGGACGGTCCCGGACGCGGCGGTACCCGAGTCGGGGGTCCCGTGACCGGGGCCTCCGTGACCGCGTCCGGCTCGCCGGCATCGTCGGCCACCGGGTTGACCTTCTCCCGCACGGCCGCCCGCACCCAGGTGGTGACCACCCCGTCGGCGATCTCCAGGTCGATCGTCTCCTCGTAGGAGGCGTCGACGACGGTGGCGCGCAGGCCGGACGTGGTGACGACCACGTCACCCGCCTCGAGCGACGCCTGCAGGGCCTTCATCTCGTGCACCTGGCGGCGCTGGCGCCGACTGGACAGGAAGACCGAGCCGAACAGCACGATGGCCAACAACGGGAACAACAGCGTGGTGAGGTCCATGATCTCCGTATCTCCGCACGTCGTGGGCTTTCGAGTCTGCCAGCCCCGACCTCAGAACAACGCGGGAGGGGCCGTTCCGGGTGACGTCCGGTGGCGGAACCACACCCAGATGGTTCCAGGCAGCAGCAGTGGCCACGCGGCCGCGCGGCGTGCGCGCCAGCATCCCGGCACGCACGAGGTAGGGCTCGCAGACCTCCTCGACGGTACCGGGCTCCTCGCCCACCGCGACGGCCAGCGTCGACACGCCCACCGGGCCGCCGCCGAACGAGCGCACGAGCGCGTGCAGCACGGCCCGGTCGAGCCGGTCGAGGCCGAGCTCGTCGACGTCGTAGACGGTCAGGGCCTCGCGTGCCACGCGTCGGGTGATGGCGCCGTCGGCCCGCACCTCGGCGTAGTCGCGCACGCGGCGCAGCAGGCGGTTGGCGATCCGGGGGGTGCCCCGCGAGCGGCCCGCGATCTCGACGGCGCCGTCGGGGCGCAGGTCGACGTCGAGGATGGTGGCGGCGCGGCGCAGCACCAGCTCGATCTCGGCAGGCTCGTAGAACTCCATGTGGGCGGTGAAGCCGAAGCGGTCGCGCAGGGGGCCGGTGAGCGCGCCGGACCGGGTGGTCGCACCGACGAGGGTGAACGGCGCGATGTCGAGCGGGATGCTCGTGGCGCCAGGGCCCTTGCCGACCACGACGTCGACCCGGAAGTCCTCCATCGCCAGGTAGAGCATCTCCTCGGCGGGGCGGGCGATGCGGTGGATCTCGTCGATGAACAGGACGTCACCCGGCACGAGGTTGGACAGCATCGCGGCGAGGTCCCCCGCCCGCTCCAGCGCCGGGCCGCTCGTGAGCCTGATCGGCGCGCCCAGCTCCGCGGCGACGATCAGCGCCAGGCTGGTCTTGCCCAGCCCCGGCGGGCCGGACAGCAGGATGTGGTCGGGCGGGGTCCCCCGCCTGCGCGCGCCCTCCAGCACCAGCTCCAGCTGCTCGCGCACCCGCGGCTGCCCGATGAACTCGGTGAGCATCCGGGGCCGCAGGCTCACGTCGAGGTCCAGGTCCTCCGGCTCGACCTCCGCCGACAGCTCACCCATGGCCGCCGCCTCCCGCCCCGTCCGCACTCTGGATGCAGAACGCGGTTCCGGGCGGCCCGGAATCCGCGTTCTGCATCCAGAGTGCGGTCACCGGGAACGGCCGAGGTGGGAGAGGGCGGCGCGCAGGAGGACGGAGGGGTCGGCGTCCTCCTGCCCGGCGCGGGCCGCGTCGACGGCCTGCTCGGCGGGCTTGGCCGTGAACCCGAGGCCGACGAGCGCCTCGACGACCTGGTCGCGACGCGGGTCACCGGTGGCCGCGGGTGCGGCACCGGTCGCCGGAACGGCCGCTGGCGCCGTGACCTTGTCCCGCAGCTCGACGACCAGCCGCTCCGCGCCCTTGCGCCCGATGCCGGGCACGCGGGTGAGCACCGCCAGGTCGCCGTCGGCCAGCGCCCGGCAGAGCGTGTCCGGGTCGAGCACGGCCAGGGTGGCCAGCGCGATCCGCGGCCCGACGCCGCTCACCGTCAGCAGCAGGTCGAACAGCTCCCGCTCGGTGCGGTCGGCGAACCCGTAGAGGGTCAGCGAGTCCTCGCGCACGATCAGGGCCGTCGCGAGCCGGGCCTGCTCACCGCGGCGCAGCCCGGCGAGGGTGGTGGGCGTGGCGTGGACCGCCAGCCCGACGCCCCCGACCTCGACGACGGCGTGGTCGAGCTCGATCCCGAGCACCGCCCCGCGCACCGAGCTGATCACGGCGCCGCCTTCGCCGCTGCCGCCAGCCGGGCGCGGTGCACGCGCGCCAGCTCGGCGGACCGGGCCTGGGCCTGCGCCATCCGGTCCAGCATCGGCGCGCGCCAGCAGTGGCAGATCGCCAGCGCGAGCGCGTCGGCGGCGTCGGCGGGCCGGGGCGCCTCCGCGAGCCCGAGCAGCCGGGTGACCATCGTGGTGACCTGGTGCTTGTCCGCCCGGCCTGCTCCGGTGACGGACGCCTTGACCTCGCTGGGGGTGTGGAAGGCCACCGGCAGCCCCGCCCGGGCCGCGAGCAGCGCGACCACGCCGCTCGCCTGTGCGGTGCCCATCACGGTGCGCACGTTGTGCTGGCTGAAGACCCGCTCGATCGCCACGACGTCCGGCCGGTGCACGCGCGATCCACCGCTCCACCACGGCCCCGACCGTGAGGAGGCGCTCGGCGACCGGGGCGTCGGCCGGGGTGCGCACGACGTCCACCGCCACGCACTCGACGCTGCGGCCGGCGCCGCCGTCCACCACCCCGAGCCCGCACCGGGTGAGCCCCGGGTCCACGCCGAGCACCCGCACGCGCACTCCTCCCGCCCCGCAGCGAACAGCCGTTCGAGGCAGCAGGCTACCGGCGCGGTCCGGCGGACCGGCACCGGACGCGCCGCCGCGGTTGCATTCCCGGCCCGACGGGTAGTCTGCCGCTCCCGACCGAGGAGCCACCATGTCCGCGACCGAGCTGCTGGTCACCTACCTCAACGACCATCTCGGTGGCGCCAACGCCGGCATCGAGATGGCCCGTCACCTCGAGGAAGAGGTCCAGGGCGAACCGGACGGCGCCGTACTCGCCGGCCTGGCGGACGAGATCGAGGAGGACGTGCAGACGCTGCGGGGTGTCGTCGAGCTGATCGGGAGCACGACGAACCCGGTCAAGCAGGCCGCGGGCTGGGTGGCCGAGAAGGCGCACCGGGTGGGGGTGGCCGAGGCGGTCACCGGGAGCCCGCACCTCACCCGGCTGCTGCAGGCGGAGACCCTGTCGCTGGGTGTCGAGGGCAAGCTCTGCCTCTGGCTGGCCCTGATGGAGGTGGTGCCCGCCCACCCGCAGCTCACCGCCCTCGACCTGCCCGCGCTCGCCGCGCGGGCCCGGGACCAGCGCCGCAGGGTCGAGACGGTGCGGCTGGGCGCGGCCAGGCGGGCGTTCACGACGGTCGAGTAGTGCCGCCGCCACGCGTGCGCGACGCCGGTCCTGCCGACGCCGCGCAGCTGGCCGCGATCTACGCCCACTACGTGCTCCACGAGGTCGGCACGTTCGAGGAGGAGCCGCCCGACGGTGCCACTCTCGCCGAGCGGATGTGGACGGGCCTTGCCGCGGGCGGCCACTGGCTGGTGGCCGTGGCGGCGGCGCGGGCGGACGAGGTGCACGGCGAGGCTCTGGGCTTCGCCTACTACGGCCCGTACCGCACGCGGTCGGCCTACCGCTACACCGTGGAGGACAGCGTCTACGTCCGCGCGGACGTGCGCGGCACCGGGATCGGCACCACCCTGCTGACGGCGCTCGTCGAGCACGCGACCGCCGCCGGCTTCCGGCAGATGGTCGCCGCCATCGGCGGCTCGGACAACATCGGCTCCACGGCGGTGCACGCCCGCCTCGGGTTCACCGAGGCCGGGGTGCTGCGCGGCGTCGGCCACAAGTTCGGCCGGACGCTGGACGTCGTGCTCATGCAGCGCGCGCTCCGGTGACCTCCACCCCGCGTCGGCCACGGTCTCGGCGCCGCGGTCGAGGCGCAGCCCGTTCCGCCGGTCATGGTCCGATGATCGCCGTTCGGGGACGGAAAGGGCCCGGATCCGGTACCTGCGGGTCCACCGACGACGATCATGCCGCGATCTGCGCGACGGGACCGGCCAGCCATCCGCGCGAAGGCGTCGACGTCGGCGGCGAACTCCGGCCGCGGCACCCAGCCCGGACCGTGGAACAGCGCGTCGATCTCGTGGTGGGGCAGCCCGAACCGGGCGCAGAGCGCCGCCGCCAGGGTGGTCTTGCCCGAGCCGGTGCAGCCCGCCACGAGGATGCGCCGGGGCCGCTCGGGCAACGGGGTCGGCCCGGCCGAGCGGTTCCAGGGGTTCGCTAGTGGGCGGCGTCGTCCCAGCTGCGCCCGTAGCCCACCGAGACCTCCAGCGGCACGCTCAGCTGGTAGGCCGCGCCCATCTCCCGGCGGACGAGCGCCTCGATCGCCTCGCGCTCGCCGTCGGCGACCTCGAGGACGAGCTCGTCGTGGACCTGCAGGAGCATCCGGCTGCGCAGGCGCTCGGCCACGATCCCGCGGTGGACGTTGAGCATCGCCACCTTGATGATGTCCGCCGCGCTGCCCTGGATCGGGGCGTTGAGCGCCATCCGCTCGGCCATCTCCCGGCGCTGCCTGTTGTCGCTCGTGAGATCCGGGAGGTAGCGGCGGCGACCCAGGATCGTCTCGGTGTAGCCGTCCTTGCGGGCCTGGTCGACGACGGTGTGCAGGTAGTCACGCACCCCGCCGAACCCCGTGAAGTACTCGTCCATGAGGCCACGGGCCTCCTCGGTGGAGATCCGCAGCTGGTTGGACAGCCCGAACGCGGACAGCCCGTAGGCCAGCCCGTAGTTCATCGCCTTGATCTTGGCCCGCTGCTCCGGGCTGACCGATGCGGCCTCCACGCCGAACACCCGGGCGGCGGTCTCGGCGTGGAAGTCGTGGCGGGAGTGGAACGCCTCGATCAGGGCGGCGTCCTCGGACAGGTGCGCCATGATCCGCATCTCGATCTGGCTGTAGTCCACGGTCATGAGCTCGCGGTACCCGGCGCCGACGACGAACGTCTCGCGGATGCGCCTGCCCGCGGCGGTGCGGATCGGCACGTTCTGCAGGTTGGGCTCGGTGCTCGACAGCCGGCCGGTGGCGGCGATCGTCTGGCTGTAGGTGGTGTGGATGCGGCCGTCGTCGGCGACGGACTTGAGCAGGCCGTCGACCGTGACCTTCAGCCGGGTGGCGTCGCGGTGCACCAGCAGGTGGTTGAGGAACTCGTGGCCGGTGGCCTCGAAGAGGTTCTGCAGCGCGTCGGCGTCGGTGGTGTAGCCGGTCTTGGTGCGCTTGGTCTTCGGCATCCCCAGCTCGTCGAACAGCACCACCTGGAGCTGCTTGGGCGAACCCAGGTTGATCTCCTTGCCGATCACCGCGTACGCGTCCTGGGCGGCCTGGGTGACCTGGGCGGCGAACCCGGCCTCCAGCGCGGACAGCGCCTCGACGTCGACGGCGATGCCGGCCGTCTCCAGCTCGTTGAGCACGTACTCCAGCGGGAGCTCCATGTCGGCGAGCAGCTCGGTGCCGCCGCGCTCGGCCAGCTCGGCGTCGAGGGCGTCGGCCAGCTCGGCGACGGCCTGCGCGGCCACCATGTGCACCTGCGCACGGGCGGCGTCGGCCTCCTCCTCGCCCCCGAGGAGCGAGAGCTGCCCGTTCTCGGCCTCGCCTTCGGCCCGCAGCTCACGCCGCAGGTAGCGCAGCGCGAGGTCGGCGAGGTCGAAGCTGCGCTGGCCGGGCCGCGAGAGGTAGGCGGCGAGCGCGGTGTCGCTGGTGAGCCCGGCCAGGGTCCAGCCGCGACCGCGCAGCGCGTGCATCGCGGCCTTGGCGTCGTGCGCGGCCTTCGGCAGCGCCGGATCGGCCAGCCACTCCCCCAGCGCGGCCTCGTCGTCCGGGAGCAGGCCGCGGACGTCGAGGTAGGCCGTCTGCGCCACCCCCGCGGTGGCCGGGGGTCCCGAGCCGATGCCGGCGCGGGCCTCCAGGCTCGGCTCGCCCGCTGCGAGCGCGAGACCCGCGAGGTCGCCCGCGGTGGCGCCGCCGGTGAGGCCGTGGAACGCCAGCCCGACCCGGCGGCCGTCGCGGGCGTGCGCGTCGAGCCACGCCCGTACCCCGCCGGGCTCGACGGCCCCGCCCTGCACCTCGATGCCGCCCTCGGCCTCGGGCTCGGCGCTGACCAGCGTGGCGAACAGGCGCTCGCGCAGGACGCGGAACTCCAGCTCGTCGAACAGCCGGTGCACGGCGTCGCGGTCCCACGGCCGGACCTCGAGGTCGTCGGGTGCGGCGTCCAGCTCGACGTCGCGGACCAGCTCGGTGAGCTGGCGGTTGAGCAGGACGTTCGCGAGGTTGGCCCGCAGCGCGTCGCCCGCCTTGCCCGTGACCTCGTCGACGCGGTCGGTGAGCTCGGCCAGCGAGCCGAACTCCCGGATCCACCGTGCGGCGGTCTTCTCCCCGACGCCCGGGATATTGGGCAGGTTGTCGCTCGGGTCGCCGCGCAGGGCCGCGAAGTCCGGGTACTGGGCGGGGGTGAGCCCGTAGCGCTCCATGACCTCCGCCGGGTCGATGCGCCCGAGGTCGGAGACGCCGCGGCGCGGGTACAGCACCGTGACGTTGTCGCTGACCAGCTGGAACGCGTCGCGGTCGCCCGTCGTGATGAGCACCTGGTGGCCCGCGTCCTCCGCCTGGGTGGCGAGGGTGGCGATGAGGTCGTCCGCCTCGAAGCCCGGCACCCCGAACGCCGGGATGGCGAGGGCGGCGAGCACCTCCTTGATGAGGTCGACCTGGCCGCGGAAGTCGTCCGGCGTGGTGGTGCGGTTGGCCTTGTACGCCGCGAAGCGCTCGGACCGGAACGTGGTGCGGGAGACGTCGAAGCACACCGCGAGGTGGGTGGGCTGCTCGTCGCGCAGGAGGTTGATGAGCATCGAGGTGAAGCCGTAGACCGCGTTGGTGGTCTGGCCCGTGCCGGTGCGGAAGTTCTCGGCGGGCAGCGCGAAGAACGCGCGGTAGGCGAGGGAGTGGCCGTCGAGCAGCAGGAGGCGCTTGCCGGTGGACGGTGCGGCGGCCGCGGCGTCGCCCGGCTTCGGCTTCGCTGGGGCAGGGGTGGCGGGGCTCATCGGGGCCGAGTCTAGGACCGCGCCCCGACAGGTCGGGGCCGGTCCCGTCGACCCGGCCGTACGACCTGATCGCGCAGACAAGCCCCGGTGCCGGTCCGAACCCGCGCTCACGTCGCCGGCCGACTCCAGGCGGGCGCGGAGTCGGGAGCTGCGAAGCCGATCCGACGCGCAGGCCGCGGCTGCGTGCGAGCTCGTCCATCCGGGCGAGCTCGACACCCGCGGCGTCGGTCACGGTCCCGACGGCCCGGTAGCCCACCGAGGTGTACAGGCCGAGGTTCTCCGGGCTGCGCGCCCCCGTGACCAGCCAGAACGTCGTCACGGTCGCCGGGGCCGCCGCGTGCACGGCGGCCAGCAGCGCGCGCCCGACGCCGCGGCCCTGCACGTCGGGCGCCACGGCGAACCGGACGACCTCCAACCGGCGGCCGACCACCCGCCCGCGCACCGAGCCGACGAGCCGCGTCCCGATCCACGCGCCACGTGCGACGAGCTCGGGGCAGTCCGCGCGCGCGAGGTCGGCGGTGATCTCGGCCAGGGACTCCCGCAGCGGCGGGATGCCGGGAGCGGCGTAGCGCTGGGCCTCGGTGACGTACGCGGCGCGCTGGACGGTGAGCGCCTCACCGGCGTGCTCCGGGCCGATCGGCCCGACGTGCACCGCCGTCGCGCTCAACCGGTCCCGGCCCTCACCCGACCTCGGCCATGACCTCGTCGGACACGTCGAAGTTGGCGTAGACGTTCTGGACCTCGTCGCTGTCCTCGAGCGCGTCGATCAGCCGGAACACCTTCTTGGCCCCGTCGGCGTCGAGCGGCACCGACATCGACGGGAGGAAGGTCGGGTCGGCCGAGTCGTAGTCGATCCCCGCCTCCTGCAGCGCCGTGCGCACCGCGACGAGGTCGGAGGACTCGGAGACGACCTCGAAGCTGTCGCCGAGGTCGTTGACCTCCTCGGCGCCCGCGTCGAGCACGGCGAGCAGCACGTCGTCCTCGCCGAGGTCGTTCTTCGGGACGATCACCACGCCCTTGCGGGTGAACAGGTAGGCCACCGAGCCCGGGTCGGCCATCGCGCCACCGTTGCGGGTCATGGCCGTGCGCACCTCGGTCGCCGCCCGGTTGCGGTTGTCGGTGAGGCACTCGATGAGCACCGCGACGCCGTTGGGCCCGTAGCCCTCGTAGGTGATCGTCTGGTAGTCGGCGCCGCCGGCGTCGGCACCGGAGCCGCGCTTGAGCGCGCGGTCGATGTTGTCGTTGGGGACCGAGCTCTTCTTCGCCTTCTGGATGGCGTCGTAGAGGGTGGGGTTGCCGTCGGGGTCACCCCCGCCCGTGCGCGCCGCGACCTCGATGTTCTTGATCAGTTTCGCGAACATCTTGCCGCGACGGGCGTCGATGACGGCCTTCTTGTGCTTCGTCGTCGCCCATTTGGAGTGGCCGCTCATCACATGCCCTTTCCCGTCCGTGCCCGGCCCGATGCTACCGGCGCGACACCGACCGCCAGAACGCCCGGTGCGCGGCCGCCGCCCGGGTCGGCGGCGATCAGGCCGCGGCGGAGGTGTTCGCGCACCACGTCGCAGAACAGGGCGTGCACGCGCAGGTCGCCCGGTGAGCTCCGGGTGGAACGCCGTGGCCAGGACCGAGCCCTGGCGGACGGCGACGATCCGGCCCGCGGCGGCCCCTGCGTCGGCACCGGTGCGGGACAGCCGCGGGACGGTGGCGAGCACCCGCACCCCCGGCCCGGCCGACTCCACCCACGGCGCCCGGATGAACACCGCGTGGACCGGGTCGCCCGGGAGCCCGTCGAACCGGAGGTCGGTCTCGAACGAGTCGACCTGACGCCCGAACGCGTTGCGCCGGACCACGACGTCGAGGCCGCCGAGCTGGCGCTGGTCCGGGCGGCCGTCGAGCACGTCGGACGCGAGCAGGATCATCCCGGCGCAGGACCCGTAGGTGGGCATGCCCGCCCGGAGCCTGGCCCGGATCGGGTCGAGCAGCTCGAACGTCACCAGCAGCCGGCTCATCGTCGTCGACTCCCCGCCGGGGAGCACCAGTGCGTCGACCGCGTCGAGCTCGGACGGACGGCGCACCGCCACCGCGCGCGCACCGCAGGCCGTCAACGCCGCGAGGTGCTCGCGGACGTCGCCCTGGAGGGCGAGCACGCCGATCACGGGAAGCACGAGATCCAGGGTAGTCGCCGCGCGATCGCCCGACTCGCGCACGGAAAACCCCGACTCGCCCGCGCCGAAAACCCCGACTCGCGCGCGGAAAACCCCGACTCGCGGGTCAGGTGGGGGCGACGTCCTTGCGGGCGGTGGCGGCCTTCACGGCGTCCGCGACGGCGGGGGCCACGGAGGCGTCGAAGACGCTCGGCACGATGAACGACGGGTTCGGCTCGGGGACGACGTCGGCGATGGCGGCGGCCGCGGCCAGCATCATCTCGTCGGTGATGTCGCGGGCCTGTGCGTCGAGCAGCCCGCGGAACACGCCGGGGAACGCGAGCACGTTGTTGATCTGGTTCGGGTAGTCCGAGCGGCCCGTGGCGACGACAGCCGCGTGCTGCAGGGCCACCGCCGGGTCGACCTCGGGGTCGGGGTTGGCCAGGGCGAACACGACGGCGTCCGGGGCCATCGTCGCGAGCTCGGCGGCGCCGAACAGGTCGGGCGCCGACACCCCGATGAACACGTCCGCCCCGACCAGCGCGTCGGCCAGCGTGCCCGCCACGGCGTCGGAGTTGGTGTGGTCCGCGATCCACGACAGGTTCTCGTCGAGCCCGTCGCGGCCGGGGTGCACGATGCCGTCGATGTCGACGGCCAGCACGTCGCCCGGGTTCCCGGAGCGCAGCAGCCTGATGATCGCCGAGCCCGCCGCCCCGACGCCGCAGACCACCACGCGGCAGTCCGGTAGCGACTTCCCGACCACGCGCAGCGCGTTGCGCAGCGCCCCGAGCACGACGACCGCGGTGCCGTGCTGGTCGTCGTGGAACACCGGGATGTCGAGCAGCTCGCGCAGCCGGGCCTCGATCTCGAAGCAGCGCGGCGCGGCGATGTCCTCGAGGTTGATGCCGCCGTAGCCCGGGGCGAGGATCTGCACCGTCCGGATGATCTCCTCGGTGTCCTGGGTGTCGAGGCACACCGGCCAGGCGTCCACCCCGGCGAACCGCTTGAACAGCGCCGCCTTGCCCTCCATCACCGGCATCGCGGCGGCGGCCCCGAGGTTGCCGAGCCCGAGCACGGCGGACCCGTCGGTGACGACGGCGACGGTGTTGCGCTTGATCGTCAGCCGGCGCGCGTCGGCCGGGTTCGCGGCGATCGCGAGGCAGACCCGGGCGACCCCCGGGGTGTAGGCGCGGGAGAGGTCGTCGCGGTTGCGCAGGCTGACCTTGGAATGGACCTCCAGCTTGCCGCCCAGGTGCAGCAGGAACGTCCGGTCGGAGACCTTGCGGACGTGCACGCCGTCCAGCGCCTCCAGCGCGGCGGTGATCTTCTGGTCGTGGTCCTCGTTGAGCGCGTTGCAGCTGATGTCGACGACGAGCGTCGACGTCGTCGCCTCGACGACGTCGAACGCGGTGACGACGCCGCCCACGCGACCCACGGCCACCGTGAGGTCACCGGCGGCACTGGCGGAGGCGGGCACTTCGACCCGCGCGGTGATGGCGTATCCGGGGCCGGGGACGGGCATCGCGGCACCTTACCGGCGCGGCGCGCCCGCGACAGCCCGGCCGGGTCAGGGGCTTGTGACCATGGCGTCGCGGGGTGTGAGATCGGGCACACACGTCGCAAGGTCGCGGAGGTGGTCGCCATGGCGGTCAGAGCAGACAGCGGGCAGCGCACGGGGAGCCGGTCGAACGGGGTTCCCACCGTCAGCCATCCCGCCCGGGTGCGCAACGTGGTCCTCGTCGGACCCTCCGGTGCAGGGAAGACGACGCTGGTGGAGGCGCTGCTCGCACGCTCGGCCGTGATCCCCCGGCAGGGTTCCGTCGTCGACGGCACCACCGTCTGCGACCACGACCCCGCCGCCGTCCGGCAGCAGCGCTCGGTCGCGCTGTCCGTCGCGCCGCTGCTGCACGACGACATCAAGATCAACCTCGTCGACACCCCCGGCTACGGCGACTTCGTCGGCGAGCTCCGCGCCGGGCTGCGCGCCGCCGACGCCGCGCTGTTCGTGGTGCCGGCCAGCGAGGGACGGGAGGGCGAGGTCGACCCCGCGACCGTCGCCCAGTGGGAGGAGTGCGCCGCGGTCGGCATGCCGCGCGCGGTCGTCGTGGCCCGCTGTGACCACCCCCGCGCCGACCTGGAGGCCACGGTCGCGGCCTGCCAGGAGGCGTTCGGGGCCGGCGTCGCGCCGCTGTACCTGCCGCTGCGCTCCGACGGCGGTTCCGTCAGCGGGCTCTACGGGCTGCTCAGCCGCACCCCGGCCGACGCCGCCCCGGCCGGCGCCGACGACGCCCGCGGCGAGCTGATCGAGGGCATCATCGAGCAGTCCGAGGACGAGTCGCTCATGGAGCGCTACCTCGAGGGCGAGGACCTCGACGTCGCCACGCTGATCGACGACCTGGAGACCGCCGTCGCCCGCGGTTCCTTCCATCCCGTGATCCCGGTGTGCGCAGGCTCCGGGATCGGCCTGGACGCGCTGCTGGAAGTGCTGGTCGGCGGCTTCCCGTCCCCGCTGGAGCACCCGCTGCCACCGGTCTCGGGCGTCGACGGCGCCACGCACCCGCCGCTGACCGCCGACCCCGACGGGCCGCTCGCCGCCGAGGTCGTGCGCACCGTCGGCCGACGCCTACGTGGGCCGCGTCTCGCTGGTCCGGGTGTTCTCCGGGACGCTGCGGGCGGAGTCGACCGTGCACGTCAGCGGTCACCACGACGCCGCGATCCCCCGGCCGCGCACGCGCGGGCGACGGTGGTGCGGACGACGACCGCGGCCACGACGCCGACGAGCGGCTCGCGCACGTCTACACCCCGCTCGGAGCCACCCTGCGCGAGGTCACGCGATGCGTGGCGGGCGACATCTGCGCGCTCACCAAGCTCGGTTCGGCCGAGACCGGCGACACGGTCTCGGCGAGCCGAGCACCCGCTGCTGCTCACGCCGCTGGGCACCTGCCCGAGCCGCTGCTGCCCGTCGCCGTCGTGGCCCGCACCCGCGGCGACGAGGACGCGCTGGTCAAGACGCTGTCCAAGATCGTGGCCGCCGACCCGACGCTGCGCCTGGAGCGCAACGTCGAGACCCACCAGACCGTGCTGTGGTGCATGGGCGAGGCGCACGCCGACGTCGTGCTCTCCCGCCTGCGGGCGGGGGGCGCCGAGGTCGACACCGAGCCCGTCGGGTGCCGATGCGCGAGACCATCGCCAAGCCGGCGCGCGTCACCGGCCGGCACGTCAAGCAGTCCGGCGGGCACGGCCAGTACGCCGTGTGCCACGTCGAGTTCGAGCCGCTGCCCCGCGGCGCGGGGTTCGAGTTCGCCTCCAAGGTCGTGGGCGGGTCGGTGCCCACCCAGTTCATCCCGAGCGTCGAGAAGGGCATCCGCGCCCAGCTCGACCGCGGCCTCACCGACGCCCACCACCCGGTCGTCGACCTGCGGGCGACGCTGGTCGACGGCAAGGCGCACAGCGTCGACTCCTCCGACGCCGCGTTCCAGACCGCGGGCGCGCTCGCGCTGCGGGAGGCCGCGCAGGCCTGCGGCACGGTGCTGCTCGAACCCCTCGACGAGGTGGCCGTCCGGATCCCGGACGAGCACCTGGGCGCCGTGCTCGGCGACCTGTCCGGACGGCGCGGGCGCGTGCTGGGCACCGACGTCGCCGGGTCCGGGGCGGACCGTCGTCCGGGCCGAGGTGCCCTGCACCGAGCTGCTGCGCTACGCGGTGGACCTGCGGGCGATGACGTCGGGGACGGCGACGTTCACCCGCTCGCTTCGCCCGCTACGACGCCGCCCCGGACGCTGAGACGCCTGCACGTCCGGACCGACGCCGTCGCGCAGGTCGACGAGCGCCGGAGCCGGCCCGCAAGGCGGGCCCGCCGGGTTACGGTGCGGCGTGCCCGCCTCCACGTCCGCGCCGCGGGCGCTGTGGACCGTGGTGTTCGTCGTCGCGTTCGGCACCAACGTGCCCACCCCGCTGCTGCTGGTCTACCGCGACGACCCTCGGCCTGTCGCCCACGGCCCTGACCGGCGCGTTCGCCGTGTACGCCGCCGGGCTGGTGCCGGCGCTGCTGCTCGCCGGGCCGGCGTCGGACCGCTTCGGCCGGCGGCCGGTGGTGGTCCCGTTCGTCGTGCTGTCGGTGGCTCACCTCGCTGCTGTTCCTCGGCGCCGGGTCCTCGGTGCTGCTGCTGTTCCTCGGCCGGTTCCTGCAGGGCGCGGTGTCCGGGCGTGGTGTTCAGCGTGGGCACGGCCTGGCTGGGCGAGCTGGTCGGGCGACCCGGCCCGCTCGGCGCGGCTGACCACCGCGGCGCTCGGCGGCGGGCTGGGCGGTCGGGCCGCTGATGTCCGGGCTGCTCGCGCAATGGGTGCCGGCGCCGACGGTGCTGCCCTACCTGGTGCACGTCGCGCTGATGCTCGTCGGGCTCGCGCTGCTGCCGCGGGTCCCCGAGACGCTGCCCCGCTCGGCCCGGCGGGCGGGCGGGCCGCTGGTCGAACCTCGGCGTGCCCGCGGCGGCGCGGCGGCCGTTCTGCGCTGGTCGTGCTGCCCGTCGCGGTCGGGGTGTTCACCTTCCCGTCCACCGCGGTCACCGTGCTGCCGCTGCTGCTGATGCCGTCGATGCCGGAGATCGCGGTCGCCGATCACCGGGCTCGTCGCCGGGGTCACGCTGCTCACCGGGGTGCTCGCGCAGCCGCTCGGACGCCGTCTCGGCGCGGTCCGGGCCGGACCGACCGGGCTGGCCGATCGGCGCGGCCGGGCTGGGGCTGAGCCTGGTCGGGGTCGGCGTCGACGCTCTGGCCGGTGCTCGTCCCGGTGGCGCTGCTGCTCGGCATGGGCTACGGGCTGTGCCTCGCCGCCGGGCTGACCATGGTCGCGCGGCTCGCGGCCCCCACGCGCCCGCGGCGCGCTCACCGGCACCTTCTACGCGTGCGCCTACCTCGGGTTCGGCGTGCCGCTGCTGCTGTCGGTGATCGGCGGTGCGGACGGCTTCCGCTACCCGCTGGCCGGGCTGGCCGTCGTCACCGCGGTGGTGGCCGCGGCCCTCGCCCTCCCCCGCGCCCGCCTCCTCGTTCCACCTGACCCGCACTCTGGATGCACTACGTCGTTCCGGCCGTGCGGAAGTCGCGTTCTGCATCCAGAGTGCGGTCACGGGCCGCGAGCGGCGCGGGCCGGGGGAGGGAGGGGAGTGGCCACGCCGGCGATCGTGCGCGCCATGACCGCGAACACGAACTGGTGTGCGGGCAGCTGGGCGTACCAGTAGGCGCGGCCGGCCGGCCCGTTCGGGCGGAACGTCACGCGCTGGACGTATCGGCTCGTGTCCGGCCCCGTCGGCTCGGCGCGCAGCTCGAGCCGGGCGGTGCCCGGGCAGCTTCATCTCCGCGCGCAGGCGCAACGACCGGCCGGGCTCGACCTCCTCGACGCGCCACCAGTCCAACGGCGCACCCGGCTCCAGCCGCTCCGGGCGCGTCCGGCGCGCGCCGATCCCGCCGAGCAGCCGGTCCACCGCACCGCGCATCGCCCACAGCCCCGGCACCGTGTACCAGCCCGCGTCGCCGCCGATGCCGCTGATCACCGCCCAGAGCGCGGCGGCGGGAGCGTCGACCTCCTCGACCTGCTCGCTGCTCGAGCTCCGGCTCCCGCGGAGCCGTCGGCCTCGGCCCGGGCGCCGTCCTCGGCAGCGCGCGGCGGACGGCCTCGGGATAGCTCGTCGGCCCGCCGGGCGGCGCGCCGACCAACCCGGCGGGTCGTCCTCGGCGCACACGAGGTCGTAGGCCATGGACCCCAGCAGCGGGCCGGCGAGGTGGCGGTCCACCGGGGTCAGCGCCTGGACGGCGCGGGCCATCAGGCGCGGGGCGGAGAGCGGCACGGGCACCGTGAGCGGCCGGGCCCGGCCCGCCGCAGCGGCGTAGCCGACCATCAGCTCGCGGTAGGTGAGCACGTCCGGGCCGCCGACGTCGAAGGTCCGGTTGACCTCGGGCGGCAGGTCCAGGCAGCCGACGAGGTAGTGCAGGAGGTCGTCGATCCCGATCGGGACCACGGCGTTCCAGGCGCGGTCCGGCATCGGCAGCACCGGCGAGGCGTCGGACAGGTGCCGGATCATCTCGAAGCTCGCCGAGCCCGAACCCACGACGATGCCGGCCTGCAGGACCGCCGTCGGCACCGCCGCTGGCCAGGAGCGACCTCGCCGACCTCCCGCCGCGACGCGAGGTGCGCGGAGTTGCGCGCTCCGGCGGGCTGGAGCCCGCCCAGGTAGACGATCCGGCCCACCCCGGCCGAACGCGCGGCTCGCGGCGATGACCGGCGGCCGCCTCGCCGGTCGCGGTCGGCGAAGTCGGGCCCGTCCATGGAGTGCACGAGGTAGAACACGGCGTCGACGCCGCGGCAGGCCGCCCGGACCGCCGCGCGGTCGGCCATGTCGCCCGCGCATCCCCTCGACCTCGTCCGCGAAGGCCTGCCGCTCCAGCTTGGCCTCGTCGCGGACCAGGCAGCGGACGCGGTGCCCGTCGGCGAGCAGGCGGGGCACGAGCCGGGCGCCGACGTAGCCGGTCGCCCCGATCACCAGACAATGCACCCCCCGAGCCTCCCCCATCGGCGCCTCCGGCGCCGTGCGCGGATATCGCGGCCAGGGCAGCGATTCCGCGCACGGGCGCGTCAGCGCACGCCGAGGTACCGCAGTGCCGCGGTGGTGGCGGCGGCCAGCACCACGACCAGCACGAACGGCGCCCGCCGCCACGCCGCGAGCGCGCCGACCGCCACCCCGCCCGGCCGCGCCCAGCCGGCGAACCCGCCGCCGTCGGTCAGCGCGGCCGTCGCGACCAGCGCCATGAGCAGCGCCGTGGCGCCGAGGTCGAGGAGGCGCGGTCACCCGTTCGGGCATCGCAGACCCGCGCCGCGCAGCACGATCCCGGCGAGCCGCAGCGGGTAGGTGCCCGGCGGCGAGAGCCAGCACGGCCGGCCAGTTCATCGCGCCGCCCCGCGGACCCGGCGCCCTGCCGCCAGCAGCCCCAGCAGCCCGGCCAGCACCGGCAGCCCGGCCGGCAGCACCGGCGTGGCCAGCAGCGCCACGGCCGGCGCGGCGAGCCCGACGCCGGCCGCGCGTCGGCCGGTCGCAGGCCGGGCAGCAGCAGCGCGAGCAGCGCGGCCGGGAACGCGGCGTCCACCCCGAACGCCGCCGGGTCGGGCACCGCGGCGCCGGCGAGCACGCCCGACGACGGTGCCGACGTTCCAGAACGACGAACAGCGGCACGCCGCACATCCAGTACGCCGCCCGCCCGCGGGCGCGCTCGGGCCGCGCGCCCGCGAGAACGCCACGGACCTCGTCGATGAGGATGTGCGCCCGAGCAGCCGGGCCGGCCACCGGTCGCCGACGACCGTCGGCCATCGCCCAGCCCGAACGGCAGGTGCCGGGCGTTGAGCAGCAGCGCCGCCGACCACCGCCGGCCACCGCGCTGCCCCCGCCGCGACCACCGCGACCGACCAGGAACTGCGACCCGCCCGCGAAGCACCAGCACCGACATCGCCACCGCGATCGCCGGCGGCACCCCGGCCGCGGTCGCCAGCGCGCCGAAGGACGCCCCGACCACCCCGACGGCCGCGGCGAGGGCGAGCGCGTCGCGGAGGTCGCCCCGGTGGATCGTTCGGAACAACGAACGCATGGTCCCCTACACTGAACACCACCGCACGCGTTCGTCAAGCCGAACGAGGAGTCCGATGAACCGAACAGCGCCCGCTGGCGACCATCGCCGCCGCGCTGCGCCGCGAGCGCGAGCGGCTCGGCATCTCGCTCGCCGAGCTGGCCCGCCGGGCCGGCATCGCGAAGTCCACGCTCTCGCAGCTCGAGGCGGGCGCCGGCAACCCGAGCGTCGAGACGCTCTGGGCGCTGGCCGTGGTCCTCGACGTGCCGTTCAGCCGGCTGGTCGACCCGCCGGTCGCCCGCCGTGCAGCGTGGTGCGGGCAGGCGAGGGCCGACGCCATCCCGTCCGAGCAGGCCGCCGTTCACCTCGCACCCTGCTCGCGGCCTGCCCGCCCGGGCGCCCGCCGCGACCTGCACGTGGTGACCGCCGAGCCCGGGCGCCGCCCGCGAGGCGCACGCCCACATCCGCGGCACCGACCGAGCACCTGCTCGTCACGGCCGGGCGCTGGTCGGCCGGTCCGGTCGGCGGCGAGGTGGAGCTCGGGCCGGGCGACTACGCCCGCTTCCCCGGCGACCGAGCCGCACTGCTACCGGGCGCTCGTCGCGGGCAGCGCGGCCGTGCTGGTCATGGAGTACCGCTGATCCGCGAGGTGCCGCCGCCGCTGCGGCCGGATGCGCAGCGGGCGGGCGGAACACCGCTCCCCAGCGTGTCCCGCCCGCCCGATGCCTTCCCGGCGCCCGGCCTGTGCCGGCGGCGCCACGCCAGTCTTCCCCGAAATTCTGTCGCGGCGCTGCCGAGGCCGACCCGGATGGTCTCGTCTCGCCAGTCTCACTCGTCACAACTGTCCCACAACCAACGCCGAGAACTCTAGCGGCGCGTGTTCGCATGCGCGGGTGTTTTCACCAAACCGTGTACGGAAGGGCGTCAGGACTCGCCACACACCGTCGCAATGCTTGACGAGAGCATAGACGACCGGGCGTCGGGAAGCGATGAACGGCAGGCCGAACGGGCGAGCGGTTGAAGAAGGCCCCGATCAGGTGGCGGCTTACCAGCCGCGGTCGGCGTAGCGCTGCTCGGCGGGCAGGTCGGCGACGTTGATCCCGACCATCGCCTCGCCCAGCCCGCGGGAGACCTTCGCGATCGACGTCGGGGTCGTCGTGGAACGTGGTGGCCTTGACGATCGCCTCGGCGCGCCGAGCCGGGTCGCCGGACTTGAAGATGCCCGAGCCGACGAACACGCCCTCGGCGCCGAGCTGCATCATCATCGCCGCGTCGGCCGGGGTGGCGATGCCGCCCGCGGTGAACAGCACGACCGGCAGCTTCCCGGCCGCGGCGACCTCGGCGACCAGCTCGACCGGCGCGCGCAGCTCCTTGGCCGCGACGCACAGCTCGGCCTCGTCGAGCGTGCCAGCCTGCGGATCTCGCCCCGGATCGAGCGCATGTGCCGGGTCGCCTCGACGACGTTGCCGGTGCCCGCCTCGCCCTTGGAGCGGATCATCGCCGCGCCCTCGGAGATGCGGCGCAGGGCCTCGCCCAGGTTCGTGGCGCCGCAGACGAACGGCACGGTGAACGCCCACTTGTCGATGTGGTGCGCCTCGTCGGCCGGGTGAGCACCTCGGACTCGTCGACGTAGTCGACGCCGATGCGACTGCAGCACCTGCGCCTCGACGAAGTGCCCGATCCGGGCCTTGGCCATCACCGGGATGGACACGGCCTCGACGATGCCCTGATCATGTCCGGGTCGCTCATCCGGGCCACGCCGCCCTGGGCGCGGATGTCGGCGGGAACCCGCTCCAGGGCCATCACCGCGACCGCGCCCGCGTCCTCGGCGATCTTCGCCTGCTCCGGCGTCGACCACGTCCATGATCACGCCGCCCTTGAGCATCTCCGCCATCCCGCGCTTCACGCGCGCGGTGCCCAGCCGGGGGGCGGAGTCGTCGGTCAGGGGATCGGGGCGGGACACGGCATACCTCTCAGTTCGCGGAACGGTCGGTCCGCCGATCGTACGTCAACTCCGGAGGCCGCGATCGGCCGATGCCCGGGCACCCGGCTCGGGATCGGCGATCTCGAAGTACGCGGGGATCGGCGTCCTCCCGGCCAGCCGGAGCCAGCGGACGAGCCTGCGCGAACGCAGGGCAAGCGTGTCGCGCACGGCGTCGTTGTGCACCCGCGCGCGAGGATCACGAGCTGCTCGGCGTCGGCGAGGTCCGCGAACAACGCGTCGTCCAGCGCGGACCGGTCGACGGCCGCGAGGCGCCTGCTCAGGGTGTTCTCCGCAGCCTCCCGGTCCGGGCCCGCGGCGCGAGCGGCGCGCGCCGCCGGGACGAGGCCCGCCGAGCCGCGTTGCCCGCCGAGCCGATGCCCGCCGGCCGTGCCCGCCGAGCCGTTGGCCGCCGGGCCGAGGCCCGCCGAGCCGTTGCCGCGCCAGTGCCGCCGACACCCGCAGCGCCACCTCGATCCGGCGGTCCAGCGCCGCTGCAGGCCGGCCCGGGCACCGTCGGTGCGGACGTGGAGCCGGTCCAGGCGCCTGGCCCGCGCGACGCAGAGCAGCACACAGCCGACGAGGACGACCGCGACGGCGGCGAGCGCCGTCCAGGCCACGACACTCACCCCTCACCCGCCCGGCCGGCCGGCCGGCCGGCGCGTCCTGGATGCACAACGCGGTTCTGCGCCCGCCCGGAACCGCGTAGTGCATCCAGAGTGCGGGACGGGACGGCGGCGCCCACGGGGTCGGGGCGGCGGGGGTCGGCGGCCATGGCGGCCCGGTAGACCCGCACCACCGCACCCGCCACCACCGGCCAGTCGAACGCGGCCGCCCGGCGCGCGGCCGGCGGCGGCCAGCGCGGCCCGCCGCGCCGGGTGGTCGAGCAGGGTCGCCAGCGCCGCGGGCCAGCGCGCCGGCGTCGCCGGTGGGGAACAGCGCCCCCGCGGGTTCGGCGCCGAGCACGGCGCGGAAGGCGTCGAGGTCGCTGGCCAGCACGGGCGCACCGGCGGCCATCGCCTCGGTGAGCACCATGCCGAAGCTCTCGCCACCGACGTTGGGGGCGCAGAAGACGTCCACCGACCGCAGCGCCGCGGCCTTCGTGGCGTCGTCGACGGCGCCGAGCACGTCCAGCCGGTCGGCGAGCGCGGGGCCTGCCGCGCGGCGCAGCGCATCGGCGTCGCCCCGGCCGACGACGAGCAGCCGCAGGTCCGGGCGGTGCGGGCGCGAGCTCGCGCCAGCGCGTCGAGCAGCACCGGCATGCCCTTGCGGGGCTCGTCGAACCGGCCGAGGAACCCGACCGTGCCCGGCCGCGGGTACCCCGGCAGGAGCGGGCCGACGGCGAACCGGGCGACGTCGACGCCGTTGGGGATCTCCACGGCGTCGCCGCCGAGGTGCTGGACCTGCACGCGCCGGGCCAGCGGCGAGACCGCGATCCGGGCGGTCACCTTCTCCATCAGCGGGCGGGCCATCCCGCCGAAGGCGCTCAGCGCGCGGGAGCGCTCGGTCGAGGTGTGGAAGGTCACCACGATCGGGCCGTCGGCGGCGAACAGCGCCAGCGACGGAGATGCTCATCGTGGTCGGCTCGTGCAGGTGCAGCACGTCGAACTCGTGCTCGGCGAGCCAGCGGCGCACCCGCGCGTAGGACACCGGCCCGAACGTCACCCGCGCGACCGACCCGTTGTAGGGCACCCCCACCGACCGCCCGGCCGGGGTGACGAACTCCGGGCAGCGGGCTGTCCTCGTCGGCCGGGGCGAGCACCTCGACGCCGTGGCCGAGCGCGCGCAGCGCGCGGGCCAGCTCGACCACGTGTGCCTGCACCCCGCCGGGCACGTCCAGCGAGTAGGGGCAGACCAGTGCCGATCCGCAGCGGCGGCTCGGTCATCGCGCCACCGGGCGGAGCGCGGTCGGGGCGCGGTCGGCCGTCCAGATCGGCTGCAGCATGTGCCAGTCGGCGGGCGCCTGGGCGATCAGCGCGGTCGAGCGCGTCGGCGAGCGCCTGGGTGGCCTCCGGCACCGCCGGCGCGGCCCGGCACCGGGACCGGGCGCGGCCGATCGGCAGCGCCCAGCCGTCGGGGGTGAACCGCGGGAACGCCGGGAGCAGCAGCGGCGCCGGTCATCGCCGGCCAGCCGGGCCGGCCCCGCCGGGAGCCGGGCCGGCTCGCCGAAGAACGACGACCTCGACGCCGGACGCCGGTGCAGGTCGCGGTCGGCCAGCAGGCAGACCACGCCGCCGGCGCGCAGCCGCCGGGTCAGCGCGCGGTACGCGGCTGGCCCGTCGTCGGCCGCGACGACCTCGAAGCCCGAGCGACTCCCGGTAGGCGACGAACCGGCGGTACAGCGACTCGGGGCGCAGCCGCTGCGGCCACCGTGGTGAACGCCGGCTCGCGGCCCGAGCCGCGCGCAGCGTCTCGACGAGCCACACCCCGGCGACGTCCCAGTTGCCGCTGTGCGGCAGCGCGAAGACCACCCCGCGGCCCGGCGTCGACGGCCGTCGAACGCGGGCTCGGCCCCGCGCACGTGCGGCGTCCATCGAGCGGTGGACCGCGGCCAGGTCCATCGAGGGCAGCCGGAACGCCTCGCACCAGTACCGGGCGTAGCTGCGCAGCGCCGGCGCGCACCAGCTCGTCGAGCTCGGCCGGGTCCGCGCGTCCGGGACGCACCCGGGCCAGGTTCGCGCGCAGCCGGCGCGACCCCGGCCCGTCGCGGCGGGCGGCGAGGTCGGCGCCGGCCCGGAACGCCCCCAGCGCCAGCGGCTCGGGGCAGCGGCACGCACGGCGCGCCAGCCCGCGGCGTACCCGGCGTCGGCGGCCAGCGGCCTGCGATGCCGCCGCTCACGGGTCGCCGGCCCGGCGGCGGCCTGCGCCGCTGCGGTACACCGGCCACGATGCGCTGCCCGACGGTCCACACCGACGCGGCGGCGAGCAGCCACAGCGCCACGGCCAGCGCGTAGGGCACGCCGAGGCCCTCGAGGCAGGTGCCGACCAGCGCGATGATCAGCCGCTCGGCCCGCTCGACCAGCCCGCCGTCGGCGGTCAGCCCCGGCGCCCTCGGCCCGGGCCTTGATGTAGGAGACGAGCTGGCCCGGCGACCAGGCAGATCAGCGCGGCGACGCCGAGCGCCGGCTGCTCCCCGACGCCCGAGGCACCACCAGGCCAGCGCGGCGAACAGGGCGCCGTCGACGAGCCGGTCGCAGGTGGAGTCGAGCACCGCGCCGAACGGCGTGGCCGCGGCCGCGGGCCCGGGCCATCGCCCCGTCGACGAGGTCGAACAGCACGAAGACGGTGATCACCGACGGCGCCGACGAACAGCTCGCCGCGGGGCAGGAACCACGACGGCGGCGGCGACCGCGCCGACCGTGCCGAGCGACCGTCACCGACGTCGGGCGCGACGCCGCGCCCGACCAGCCAGCGACCGATCGGCTCGGTCACCCGGTCGACGTGCACGCGGGCGAAGACGTTGAGCATGGACTCCCTGCCTGTGGGACGGGCCGCGGGAGGCAGCCAGCCGGTGCTCCAGGCTAGTCCGGCGGCTCGCCGCCCCTCGGCGCGCGCCGGCCCACGCCGCGGCGAGCAGCGTCGCGGGTCTCCGAGAGCAGCTGCGGGATGACCTTGGTCTGGCCGACGACGGCGATGAAGTTCGCGTCCCCGCCCCAGCGCGGCACGACGTGCTGGTGCAGGTGGTCGGCCAGCGACCCGCCGGCGACGGTGCCCAGGTTCAGCCCGACGTTGAACGCGTGCGGCGCGGCGACCCGTCTTCATCGCGCGCACCGCGGCCTGGGTGAACGCCATCAGCTCGGCGGCCTCGGCTCGGCTCGAGGTCCTCCAGCTCGGCCACGTGCCGGTAGGGCAGCACCATCAGGTGGCCCGGGGTTGTACGGGTGCAGGTTCAGCACGGCGTACACGGTCGTCGCCCGCGGGCGACGACCAGCCCCTCGTCGTCGGGCAGGTCGGGGATCCGGCAGAACGGGCAGCCGGTCGTCCGACCCGGCGTCCTTGATGTAGGCCAGCCGGTGCGGGGTCCACAGCCGGCGGAACCCGTCGGGCGTGCCGACCCCGTCGCGCGGCTCGCACCGGCTCGGCCGGATCGGCCGTCCGGCCGGCTGGCCCGCTCGTTCATGGCCGCCGATCCTAGGCGTGCCTGCCGGAGGTCGCGGCACGGGCAGCGGCGAACGCCGTCGGCGGTCGGGCGATGCGTTGTCGCCGGCGCGCGATCCAGTCGACGATCGCCGTCGACGGCCTCGGCCACCGGCACGCCGTTGCGCTGGGTGCCGTCCCGGAACCGGAAGCTCACCGCGCCCGCCTCGACGTCGCGGGCGCCCGCGCAGCAGCAGGAACGGCACCTTCTGCAGCGTGTGGGTGCGGATCTTCTTCTGCATCCGGTCGTCGCCGGCGTCGACCTCGACCCGGACCCCGCGCGCGCGCAGCGCCGCCGCGATCTCGCGCACGTGCCGGCAGCTGCTCGTCGGTGACCGGGATGCCGACCACCTGCACCGGCGCCAGCCAGGCCGGGAACGCGCCGGCGTAGTGCTCAGCGAGCACGCCGAAGAACCGCTCGATCGAGCCGAACAGCGCCCGGTGGATCATGACCGGGCGCTGCCGGGAGCCGTCGGCGGCGGTGTACTCCAGGTCGAAGCGGTCCGGCAGCATCAGGTCGACCTGGATGGTGGACATCTGCCAGGTGCGCCCGATCGCGTCCTTGGCCTGCACGCTGATCTTCGGGCGCGTAGAACGCGGCGCCGCCGGGGTCGAGCACCAGCTCGAGCCCGCTGGCCTCGGCGGCCTCGCGCAGCGCGTCGGTGGCCCGCTCCCAGTCCTCGTCGCTGCCGATCGACTTCTCCGGGTTGCGGGTGGACAGCTCCAGGTAGAAGTCGTCGAGGCCGTAGTCGCGCAGCAGGTCGAGCACGAACCGCAGCAGCGAGCGCGATCTCGCCCTGCATCTGGTCCGGCGTGCAGTAGATGTGCGCGTCGTCCTGGGTGAAGCCGCGGGCCCGGGTGAGCCCGTGCACCACGCCGGACTTCTCGTAGCGGTAGACCGTGCCGAACTCGAACAGCCGCAGCGGCAGCTCCCGGTACGACCGCGCCGCGGGACCGGAAGATCAGGTTGTGCATCGGGCAGTTCATCGGCTTGAGGTAGTAGTCCTGGCCGGGCTTGCGCACGGTGCCGTCCGCGTTCAGCTCCTCGTCGAGGTGCATGCGCCGGGTACATGCCCTCGGAGTACCAGTCCAGGTGCCCCGAGGTCTCGAACAGCTGGCCCTTGGTGATGTGCGGGGTGTTGACGAACTCGTAGCCCGCCTCCTCGTGCCGGCGCCGCGAGTAGTCCTCCAGCTCCTTGCGGATGACGCCGCCCTTGGGGTGGAAGACCGCCAGCCCGGAGCCGATCTCGTCGGGGAAGGAGAACAGGTCCAGCTCGGCGCCGAGGCGGCGGTGGTCGCGGCGCTCGGCCTCGGCGATCCGGTCCAGGTACGCGTCCAGCGCCTCGGCGCTCTCCCACGCGGTGCCGTAGATCCGCTGCAGCTGCGGGTTCTTCTCGCTGCCCCGCCAGTACGCGGCGGCCGAGCGGGTCAGCTTGAACGCCGGGATGAACCTGGTGGTGGGCATGTGCGGGCCGCGGCACAGGTCGGACCAGACGGTCTCGCCGGTGTGGGCGTGCACGTTGTCGTAGACGGTCAGCTCGCCCTCGCCGACCTCCATCACCTCGCTGGTGTCGACCGTCGGTCGCCGCCCTTGAGGTCGATCAGCTCCAGCTTGTACGGCTCGTCGGCCAGCTCCTTGCGGGCGTCGTCGAGCGAGTCGAAGCGGCGGCGGGAGAACCGCTGCCCGGCCTTGATGATCTTCTTCATCGCCGACTCGAGCTTCGGCAGGTCGTCCGGGGTGAACGGGACGTCGCACGTCGAAGTCGTAGTAGAAGCCGTCGGTGATCGGCGGGCCGATGCCCGAGCTTGGCCTCCGGGCACAGCTGCTGCACGGCCTGGGCGAGCACGTGCGCCGCCGAGTGCCGGATGACGCTGCGGCCGTCGTCGGTGTCGGCGCGCGACCGGCTCGACCTCGGCGTCGGACTCGGGCGCCCAGGCCAGGTCGCGCAGCCGGCCGTCCGGGTCGCGGACCACGACGACGGCGCTCGGGCCGCTGGTCGGCAGGCCCGCCGCGCGCACCGCCGCACCCGCGGTCGTCCCGGCCGGCACCCGGACGGGGGCGGACGCGGGGGTGGATGCGGGCGCGGACACGGGTGGCCTCCTACGACGTTTCGGGGGTTGACAACCTCGATGCTAGAGGGCGGGCGCGACCGGGTTCCCGGCCGGACCGGGTCGGTGCAGGCGGCTCAGTCCAGCTGCCGCAGCCCCGTCACCAGCCTGCGCAGCGTGTCCAGGTCGCTCGCCCAGCGTGGCCACACCCGCTGCGGGCCCGGCGCCTGCGCCTGATCGGACGGGCCGGGGGCGGGCAGGGCCGGACCGGGCAGGGCCGCCCCGGGCGGCGCGGGTGGCGGGACGGGCCGCCACGTCCGGCGCGGGAGCGGGGTGGCGACGTCGAGCACCGCCGACGCGGCGGCCAGCGACGACGGCGGCCGCGTGCCCGCGTGCAGCGTCACCAGCGCGGGCTGCTCGTCCCACCGCTGCCCCCCGTCCGGCGCCTGCCGGTCGGCCTGGCGCTCCCGGCATGCGCTGCGCGGGTATCCACGGCTGCGCCGTCACGTCGATCCCCGTCGACGAGGTCGCGGTGCAGGAGCGTGGACGCCAGCGCGCGGCGGGCCGCGCCGATGTCCCCGCGGCCGGGGTGCAGCCGCAGGTGGACCACCACCGGAGCCCGGCCGGGCGGGGCGATCCGGCGGACGACGTCGACGTGGCCGCCTCCGGCGACGACGACGTCCTCGACCCCGGCCCCGAGCGCCCCCGCGGCACCCGCCAGCCCCACCAGCGCGCCGCCGTCGGGCAGCGGCGCGGCGTCCGCACCGACCGCGCCCGAGCACCTTCGCGCCGTGTTCGCCCACGACCCGGGCGGTGGACGCCCCGGTCCCGGCGAGCAGGCGCGTGAGTACGTCGTCCAGTCCGGCCACACGTCAGCTTCCCGCGGTGGCTCGACAGCCGGCGCACCGCACCCGTCCGGCCGCACCGGATGGACCGAACGGCGGTGGTCGGCGGCCGCCGGGAAGTTCCGGGACACCGACGCCGTTGCCGTGTCCGTGGTGCCTCTCTCCGTGCTCGACCTCGTCCCCATCGGCTCCGGCTCGACCGCCACGGCGGCGCTGGCGCACAGCACCGCCCTGGTGCGACGGGCCGAGGAGCTGGGCTTCCGCCGCTACTGGGTCGCCGAGCACCACGGGATGCCCGGCATCGGCAGCTCCTCGCCCGCCGTGCTCGTCGCGCACCTGGCCGCGTCGACCACCCGGATCAGGGTCGGCTCGGGCGGGGTCATGCTCCCCAACCACCAGCCGCTCGTCGTCGCCGAGCAGTTCGGCACGCTCGACGCCCTGCATCCCGGGCGGATCGACCTCGGCATCGGCCGCGCCCCCGGCACCGACCCGCGCACCGCCCGCGCGCTGCGTCGCGGCACCGACCCCCTCGGCGCCGACGACTTCCCCGAGCAGCTCATGGAGCTGACCGGGTACTTCCGCGGCGGCGGGCCGGTGCGGGCCATCCCGGCCGAGGGGCAGCAGCCCGCGGTCTGGCTGCTCGGGTCCAGCGGGTACAGCGCGCAGGTCGCGGGCCTGCTCGGGCTCCCGTTCGCCTTCGCGCACCACTTCAGCGCCGAGAACACGCTGCCCGCGCTGGCGCTGTACCGCGAGACGTTCCGGGCGTCGTCGACCCTCGACCGGCCCTACTCCATGATCGCCGCCTCGGTGCTGTGCGCGGAGACCGACGGGCAGGCCCACCGGCTGTCGATGCCCGGCGCGCTGCAGTTCCTCCAGCTGCGTCAGGGCCGCCCGGGTGTCGTGCCCACCCCGGACGAGGCGGCGGCGTACCCGTACTCCGCCGAGGAGCGCCGGTTCGTCGACGACCGGCTGGCCGGGCAGATCATCGGCGCGCCCGCGACGGTCCGGGACGGCGTGCAGGAGCTCGTCGAGCGCACCGGGGTCGACGAGCTGATGGTCGTCACCAACACCCACGCCGGGGCGGACCGGCTGCGTTCCTACGAGTTGCTCGCCGACGCGGTGGATCTGGCCGACCTCGCCGCATGACGGTGCGGTGCCGCGCCGCCCACCTGATCGGCGCCTGCCAGGTACCCGTCGTGCACGGCAGTCAGGAAGCGGTGGACCGCGCGGACCGTGTACCTGGTGCGGGCCGTGGGCAGCAGGTCGAACCCGTGCTGGGCCCGGGGCAGCTCGGCGTAGCAGACCGGACTGCCGCTCACCTCCCGCAGCCGCTCCACGAGGCGCCGCGACTGGCCGACGGACGAGATCGTGTCCGCACTCCCGTGCACCACCAGGAAGGGCGGGGCGTGCGGGCCCGCGCGGTGCATCGGTGACGCCTGGCGCCACGACCGCGCGTCGCTCGATGTGCGTCGTGCCGATGACCTTGCCCTCCAGCAGCGCGAACAGCCCCCACTCGTCGATGCTGAAGTCGTGCACGCCGTAGAACGGGACGGCCGCGGCGAGGGTGGTGTCGACGGCGGGGAAGCCGGGCTGGAAGTCGGGGTCGTCCGGGCTGAGCGCGGCGAGCGCGGCGAGGTGGCCGCCTGCGGACCCGCCGGTGATCGCCACGAACCCGGGGTCCCCGCCGAAGCCCGCGATGTTCTCCCGGACCCAGCCGATCGCCCGCTTGACGTCGACGATCATCGCGGGCCACCGCTCGTGCGGCCCCAGCCGGTAGTTCACGCTGACGCACACCCAGCCGCTCTCCGCCATGTGCGACAGCAGCGGTGCGGCCGAACCCGACTTGTCGCCCCCGGTCCACCCGCCGCCGTGGACCTGCACGAGCACCGGTGCCGCACCCGCCGGGTCGAGGTCAGGGCGGGACCAGACGTCCAGGCGTTGCGCGGGCGCGTCGCCGTAGGCCACGTCGACCGCCCGCTCGTAGCGGCGCCGCACCGCGGGGCCGAACGGCACGCGGCCGTCGCGCCCGGCAGGCGCGTCGAGGGCTCCCGGCATGGCCGCCAGTGCCTCGTCCAGCACCGCCGCCGATCGGGCGGCGTCGCGGCGCAGGTCGGCGACGCGCGGCGACGGCGAGCGCGTTCGCCGCGGCGCCCGCGAGGCCGCGCCTGCCGCCGAGCAGTGACGCGGCCCCGACGGCCCCGTGCAGCACGGTGAGCGGGCCGGGGAACTCCGACGCCACCGTGCACGGTGCCGCCTGCAGGATCGACGCGGGCCAGCGCCGGATCAGCGGGCGCCGTGCCCCTGCCGCCGCCAGCAGCCCCGCCAGGCCCACCACCACCGGGACCGTTCCCCACGCTCGTCCGAGCCCGCCCGTCCCTCGTCAGACCGGTCACGGGGCTCCTCTTGATCGACGGTGTCGGAGGGCCAGCAGGATCCACGCCGCCCGAGCCCGAATCTACGCGGCGCCGAGGTCGACCGGCCGGAGCAACCGACTACTCCAAGTGACGAGAACTGCCCGTCGTGACCGTTCCGGGTCGATTCGGACCTCACCCCATCGAGTGATGTCGGGTTCGCCGCCACATCGCGTGCCCGGGCACTCCGTTGGATCACCGAGGCCGGATCGAGCGGCGACGGCAGCGAAGGGGGCGGAACCGGGTGCCCGGAGCACACACCTCGCCCCCGTCGCGTCCGACCCGTACCCATGCGCCACGGCGGACCGAGGTCCCGGTCCAGCGTTCCCGGCGCGCTTCCGGCTCGAGCGGCGTGCCCTGGTGGCAGCCACCGAAGAGCCGCCGGTCGGCCGGCACGGGAACGGTTCCTGCCCCTGCCGAGGAACCGGCACGGCACCGGATCCCGGAGCCGACGGACCTGATCCCCGTCGCGGCGCCCGGGCGGCGCCTGCCGGTTCCGCGGCGCAGGTCGTCGCAGCACCGGCGGCCGCTCACGGAGGAGCAGCAGGCCAGGTCGACGGCGCAGGCTCATCCGCCGCTCCCTGCTGGGCTCGGCCGCGGCGATCGTGCTCGGCCCCGTGCTGGCCTTCGCGTTCGGCTACCTGTTCTTCACCGTCCCGAACCCCGACGACGCGGTGAACAACCAGGTCGCGCTCGTCTCCTTCGCCGACGGCACCCAGCTCACCCGGCTCGTGCCCGAGCAGGGCAACCGCATCAAGGTGCCGATCGAGTCGGTGCCGATGCACGTCCGTCAGGCCGTGCTCTCCGCCGAGGACCGCAGCTTCTACTCCAACCCCGGATTCGACCTCACGGCGATCGCGCGCGCGGCCTGGAACCAGCTGCTGGGACGCGCGGGCGGTGGCTCGACGATCACCCAGCAGTTCGTCAAGAAGACGCTGGTCGGCGACGAGCAGACCCTGTGGCGCAAGTACAAGGAGGTCGTCCTCGCCGTCAAGATCTCCCAGGAGCGGAGCAAGGACGAGATCCTCGGCGACTACCTCAACGCGATCTACTTCGGCCGCGGCGCGTACGGCATCCAGTCGGCCAGCCAGGCGTACTTCGGCAAGAACGTCACCGACCTCGACCCGAGCGAGGGCGCGCTGCTCGCCGGCCTGATCCAGTCGCCGTCGCGCTGGGATCCGGCCATCAACCCCGACCGTGCCGTGCAGCGCTGGACCTTCGTGCTCGACGGCATGGCCACCCAGGGCTGGCTCAGCCCGGCCGACCGGCGGGCGGCGCTGTTCCCGCCCACGGTGGCGCGCAAGCCGGCGTCCGGCGGCGTGCCGGGCGACAACCGCGGACACATCATCAACGCGGTCACCGCCGAGCTCGAGGAGCTGGGCATCTCCGAGCAGGACCTCAGCCAGGAAGGCCTGCGGATCAGCACGACGCATCGACCCCGGCCGCCAGGAGAAGGCCGTGGCCGCCGCCCACGACGCCCTCTCCGGGCAGCCGGCCAACCTGCGCAGCGCGATGGTGGCCGTCGACCCGGGCAGCGGCGGGATCCTGGCGTACTACGGCGGTGACAACGGCCTCGGCCTGGACTACGCGCGGGTCCGCAGGCTCGCCGGCTCGACGTTCAAGCCGTTCGTCGTGCTGGCCGGGCTGCAGCGCAACCCGCCCGTCGGCCTCGGCGAGACGTTCGACGGCGCGGCGGTGCCCGGGCTGCGCAACGCCGAGGGCGCCGACTGCGACCGGTGCGACCTCAAGCAGGCGATGACCGTCTCGAACAACGTCGTCTTCAACACCCTCGCCAGGAAGGTCGGGCCCGAGGCCGTCGCGGACGCCGCGCGGGCGGCGGGCATCTCCGCACCGCTGGACAACCCGAACGAGGGCATCGCGCTGGGCAACAAGGAGGTCAGCACGGTCGACCTCGCCTCGGCGTACGCCACCATCGCCGCCGGCGGCGTGTGGCACCCGCCGCACCTGGTCGCCAAGGTCGTCACGGCCGACGACCGCGTGCTGTACGAGGCCGCCCCCGAGGGCGAGCAGCGCTTCCCCGAGCGGGTGGCGCGCAACGTCACCGAGACGATGCTCGGCGTCGCGAAGCGCGACGGCCTGAGCCTGCCCGACGGGCGCCCCGTCGCCGCGAAGACGGGCACCGTGCAGTCGCGGTTCGAGGGCGAGAACAACGACGCCTGGATGGCCGGTTTCACCCCGTCGCTGTCCACGTCGGTCTGGATCGGCACCGACATGAACTCCCCCGATCCGCACGGCGGGCGGCAAGCCGATCGAGGGTGCGAGCCTCCCGGGCGAGGCCTGGAAGGACTTCATGGGCACCGCGCTGCGCGAGCGAGCCGGTGGAGACGTTCGCCCCGTTCCGGCCGATCGGCGAGGCGCCGTCCACGGCGGAGCCGGGCACCACCCCGCCGCCGCCTCCGCCCCCGCCGCCGGTCCCGACCCCCACCCCGCCGCCACCGCCGACCGGCGTGAACGGTCCGCCGTTCCCGCCGGCCGAGCCCGTCCCGCCGGGCGCGCCCCGGCGGCCAGCCGGATCCGCGGGCGGCACCGGCGCCGGGTGGGTCCCAGCCGACACCCACGACGACACGCCAGCCGGAACCCACGACGGGATCCGACTGCTCGATCATCGCCTGCGGCTGACCGCCGCCGTCGGCTGCGGCTACCGTCGGCAGGTGCCCGCCGACGAACCGGAACCCGCCGACGCGGCACCCGCTCACCGGGTACGGAACGGGTCTTCGTGGTGATCGCTCTGATCGCCGAGCGTCGGCTGGTGCTGTACGTGCCCGAGATCGAGGCGGCGACGAGCGTCCTCGCGATGGACGCGAGGCCGACGGCGCGGCCAGGGACCTGATCTCCGACCTGACGGGGCTGCCGTCGGGTCCTTCCGGTGCGAGATCCGGGTCGGCCGACCCGGCGGGCAGGCGGGCGCCTGACCGGTGCAGGCCAGGCAGCGCCCCTCTACGGTGCGAGGATGACCACGTCGGCGACGGACGAGAGCACGCGCGAAGCCGTGGCGACCCGCATGGCCGCCGCGGCACAGGCCTGGCTGGACTCCCTCGACCCGCAGCAGCGGGAGCTCGCGACCGGCGCCACGCCCGGGGCCGACGCCGAGTCGGACGCCGAACGGCTGCGCTGGTTCTACACCCCGACCGACCACGGCGGGCTGCCGTCGGCGCGCAGCGCCCCGCCCAGCAGAGCCGGGCCATGCAGCTCGTCGCGAGCGGCCTCTCGGCCGCCGGGTACGTCACGGCGAGCACGATCATGGGGCTGGAGAACGTGCTGGACCGCACCGAGGGCTTCGGGGTCGGCTGGGGCCGGGAGCGCGGCCGCGACCCGGGGATGTACTACCTGCGGGTCTTCGGGCAGCCGGGCGGGCGTGCGCCGTGGGGCTGGCGGTTCGGCGGGCACCACGTGTCGCTGAACAACCTCGTCGTCGACGGCGCGGTCCGCTCGACCACCCCGTGCTTCCTCGGCGCCGACCCGGCGACCTCCCCGCTGCTCGGCGCGGGGTCGACGCTGCGGCCGCTCGGCGCCACCGAGGACCTCGCCCGCGATCTCGTCCGTTCCCTCGACCGCGACCTCGCGGCCCGGGCGACGCTGCTCGACCGCGCCCCGTCGGACATCGTCGGCGGCAACCGGAGCCGCCTGCATGAGGGCGACCGGATGATGCGGCTCTCGGAGCTCTGGCGGGGTCGATTCGCCGATCCGGAGACCGCCGGGTTGCTCTCGGCGATCGACGAGCGCGCCGAGGAGGGCTCGGGCTACGACGCCGCCGACCACGACCGGCTCGCCCTGAGCGCCACCCCGAAGGGCCTGCCGGCGAGCGCGCTCGACGCGGGCCAGCGGGAGCGGCTGCGCGCGCTGCTCGGCGCCTACCTCGGCCGGGTACCCGACGCGCTGTCCCCGCTGGCCCGCTACTCCGACGACCGCGCGCTCGACGAGGTGCACGTGGCATGGGCCGGGCCGACGGAACCGGGCGAGCCGCACTACTACCGCCTGCAGGGGCCCCGGCTGCTCGTCGAGTACGACAACACGCAGCGCCAGGTCAACCACGCGCACGCCGTGTGGCGGGACCCGGAGGCCGACTTCGGCCTCGACGTGCTGGCCGCCCACCGGGCGGAGCACCACCTCCGCTGAGGCCCGCGGCGCGCCCCTTGCGGTTGACGCGGCGTCAACTCCTACGGTCGAGACGGACGGAGGAGGGACCATGCGGTGGTCGACGACCGAGGTGGCGCGGATCGCCCGGGTGAGCTCCCGGACACTGCGGCACTACGACCAGGTCGGGTTGTTGCCGCCTGCCGACACCGGGCACGGCGGACTGCGCTACTACGGCCGTCCGGAGCTGCTGCGGCTGCAGCACATCATGCTGCTGCGCGAGCTCGGCCTCGGGCTGGACGACATCGGCGCCGTGCTCGACGGCGCCGACGAGGTGGCGGCCCTGCGCCGGCACCGCGAGCGTCTCCTGTCGGAGGCCGACCGGCTGCGCAGGCTGGCCACCACCGTCGCCAGGACCATCGAGGAACGAGAAGAAGGACGTGAGATGGCAGCCGAGCAGCTGTTCGAGGGGTTCGCGAACGACCCGTACGCCGCCGAGGCGCGCGAGCTCTACGGCGAGGACGCCGTGGAGTCCCAGCGCCGCGCCGGCGAGCTGGGACCCGGCGACGGCGGGGCGGATCAAGGCCGAGGGCGACTCGGTGAACCGCCGGATCGCCGACGCGATGCGCGCGGGCACGCCCGCGGACGACGCGACCGTCCAGGATCTGGTGGCCGAGCACCACGCGTGGGTGAGCCACTTCTGGACGCCCGGGCGCGATGCCTACACGGGTCTGGGCCAGCTCTACGTCGACGACGAGCGGTTCACGGCCTCGATCGACGCCGAGGCACCGGGCCTGGCCGCCTACCTGCGCGACGCGATCGCGGTCTACGCCCGTACCACGTCTGCACTGACGTGCTCGTGCGCGGAAACAGCGGCTGGGGCCCTCATTTCCGCGCACGGATGGGGACCACGAGGTCGGCGCGGTGGCGGGTGGCCGCGACCAGGGCGGCGTTCGGCTCGTCCACCGCGCGCACCCACGCGGCGGCACCGTCGGGGGTCTTGCCGAACGCGACGTGCCGCGCGGTGAGCCGGGCGAGCCGCTCGCCGTCGTCCAGCTCGCAGAACCACACCTCGTCGAGCTCGGCGCGGACCTCTGCCCACCGTCCGGATCCGAGCAGCAGGTAGTTGCCCTCGGTGAGGACGAGGCGCGCGGCGTGCGGCACCGGGATCGCACCCGCCACCGGCTGCTCGAGATCCCGCTCGAACGCCGGGACGTAGACGGGGTCGTCGCGGGGGTCGTCGGCGCGCAGCCGGCGCAGCACGGCGAGGTAGCCGCCCGCGTCGAAGGTCTCCGGGGCACCCTTGCGCCCGCGCGAGCCCGAGCCGCGCGAGCTCGGCGTCGGCGAGGTGGAACCCGTCCATCGGCACGTGCGCCACCCAGTCGCGCCCGAGGCCGGCAGGCGGGTCCCGGCGCAGGGCGTCGAGGAGCGCCGCGACGAGCGTCGACTTCCCCGCCCCCGGGCTCCCGGTCACGCCCAGCAGGGCGCGCCCGCCCCCGGCCAGGGCCCGCGCACGCGCGAGCCAGGCCGCCCAGCGTCGGCGCCCCGGAGCCCGCCCGTCACCGCGGGACGCGCACGGCGAGCACGTGCATCTCCTCGAGGGTGCGGCCCAGCCGGTCGTCCACGGTGCCGCCGTCGATGTCGAGCACCCCGCCGTTGACGCGGCGGTAGTGCAGGTCCGTGTCGACGTACGCCAGACCCACCGGCGCGGTCGCCCAGAGCGAGTCGAGCAGGGCGAACGCCTCGTCGCCCGCGCGGGAGTCGGCGACGTCCGGCACGACGCCGACGACGGCTGCCCCGCCGCGCGGGCCGTCGGTCCGGTCCATCGTCCTCCGCCGTGCCGGGGACCCGGCAGGCCCGGGTCCGCGACATCGTATGGGGGTGCCCGGATCCTGGCGCGATGTCTGGTGCCGGCGTCGGACCGGCGTGCCATGCTCGGGGCGTGACCGAGCCCGGCACGGGCGAGTACGTCCGGGCGCGCCCGCACCCCGGCGCTGCGGGCGCACGTGCTCGGCTACACCGGCTATCTCGAGCGCTCCGCCCGCCCGGTCCGCCGCCGGCAGGCGCCCAGCGGGGGATGCACGGTCATCCTCGGGTTCGGCGGGCCCCTCCGGCTGCACGGCCCGGCGGGCCCCACGGTCCCGATGGCCTTCCTCGCCGGGATGCACGACGAGGCGGTCGTCACGGAGTTCAGCGGCGTCCAGGCGGGCGTGCAGGTCGACCTCACACCGCTCGGGGCCCACGTCCTGCTGGACCGCCCGATGTCCGAGCTCACCAACCGCGTGCCGCACCTCGGCGAGCTCGGCGTGCCCGAGCTGGCGCGACTTCCCGAGCGGCTCGCCGCCGACGCCGGGTGGCCGCAGCGCTTCGCACGGGTGGACGCCGCGCTGCGTGCCCTGCTGGAGGCGTCACGGACCCGACCCGACGCCGAGGTGGCGTGGGCGTGGGGGCGGCTGGTCCGGACGGCGGGCGCCGTCGGTGTGCGGGAGCTGGCCGAGGACACCGGGTGGAGCCGCCGCCACCTGCTCGGGCGGTTCCGCGCACAGGTGGGGCTCGCGCCGAAGGCGACCGCGCGGGTGCTCCGGTTCCGGCGCGCCTCGGGGCTGCTCGTCCCGCCGGGGCCCGGCGGCGGGCCGGACCTGCCGCCCGCAGGCCCGCTCGGCGACGCCACCCTGGCCGACATCGCGGCGACCTGCGGCTACGCCGACCACAGCCACCTCGTCCGGGAGTTCCGGGCACTCGCCGGCTGCACGCCGTCGCAGTTCGTCGCGGAATGGCGGGATGCCTGCCGAGCTGCAGGCGGGCGCGGGCTGAAGCCGCAGTTCCCATTCGTTCAAGCCCACCCGGCCCGCCGCGCCTACCGTGCTCGCCATGAGCATCTACCCCACCCTGCGCTACGACGACGCCAAGACCGCGATGGCCTTCCTGACCAGCGCGTTCGGACTGGTCGAGGAGAACGTCATGATCGGAGACGACGGATCGGTCGGACACGCCGAGCTGTCCTGGGGCGACAGCATCGTCATGGTCGGGACCCGCCAGGCCCCGCCCGGACCGTTCGACACCGGCCGCGCCGTGCTCTACCTCGCCGTCGACGACCCGGACGCGCACCACGACCGCGCGGTGGCCGCGGGAGCCGAGGTCACCATGGGCCTCACCGACCAGCCGTACGGGTCGCGGGAGTACGCCGCGCTCGACCCCGAGGGCAACGTGTGGACCTTCGGCACCTACCGGCCCACGCCCGCCGCCCGTTCGTGACCGACGACCCGCTCCCCCGGCTGCGCGCGATCTGCCTCGCGCTGCCGGAGGTCACGGAGAAGGGCAGCCACGGCGAGCCGACGTGGTTCGTCCGCAAGACGTTCGTCACCTACGCCGACCACCACCACGACGACCGCGTGGCGTTCTGGTGCGCGGCGCCACCCGGTGCGCAGGAGGCCCTGGTGGCGGAGCGTCCCGGGGCGTTCTTCCGCCCGCCCTACGTCGGCGGGCGCGGGTGGCTGGGGGTGTGGCTCGACGTCGAGGTGGACTGGACCGAGCTGGCCGAGATCGTCACGGACGCCTACCGCGAGGTCGCCCCGAAGAAGCTGATCGCCCTGCTCGACGGCAACTAGCATCACCGGGTGCCCGACGCTCCGCCCGTCCTGCCCACGGTCGAGCTCGGCGGTCACCGCTACTCCTACGAGGACGTGCCGGGCGACGCCGGTCTCGCGCCGCTGCTGTTCCTCCACGAGGGCCTCGGGTCGGTCGGGCTCTGGCGCGGGTTCCACCACCGGATCGCCGCGGCGACGGGCAGGCGTGCGGTCGCGTACTCCCGCCTCGGGCACGGCTGGTCCGACCTCCCGCCCGCGCCGCGCACCCCGTCGTTCATGCACGAGGAGGCCTCGACGGTCGTCCCGGCACTGCGGGCGGCGCTCGGCCTGCACCGACCCGGTGCTCGTCGGGCACAGCGACGGTGCCTCGATCGCGCTCCTGCACGCCGCGGCGCACCCGGTGCGCGGGCTCGCCGTCCTGGCGCCCCACGTGTTCGTCGAGGACGTCGGGCTGGGCGGCATCGAGTCGGCCCGCCGCGCGTACACCGAGGGCGACCTGCGTGCGCGGATGGCGCGCCACCACCGCGACCCGGACACGGCGTTCTGGAACTGGAACGACGTGTGGCTGCACCCGGGTTTCCGGGACTGGGACATCGGGCCCGACCTCGCGGGGATCACCTGCCCGGTGCTGGCCGTGCAGGGCACGTCGGACCCTTACGGGTCGGTGGCGCACGTCGAGGCGATCCGCGACCGGGTGCGGGGCCCGGTGGAGCTGCTCGTCCTCGACTGCGGCCACTCGCCGCACCTGGAGGAACCGGCCGCCACCGAGGACGCGGTCGGCACGTTCCTGCGCGGTCTCGACTAGAGTCCTTTCCCTCGTGGACCTCCGCCTGGCGGCGTTGATCCACGAGACGTGCGCCAGGCCGTCCGGTGACGGGGCGTCGGGGTCAGGACCGGTAGGCCGGGGCCCGGGACGGGCCGGGCCGCTCGGCGGCCCGCAGGAGCGGCAGGTACCTCGGGGCCACCACCTCGGACAGCACGACGACGCTGGTGGAGCGCATCACCGCGGATGAGCGGTCGATCTGCAGCAGGGTGGCGTGCAGATCCTCGTGCGAGGCCGCGGCGATCCGGCAGAACACGTCGGCCGTGCCCGTGGTGGCGTGCGCCGCGAGCACGCCGGGGATGGCACCGAGCTCGGCCGCCACGTCGTCGATCGCGCCCTGGGCGATCTCGAGCGACACGAAGGCCTGCACCGGGAACCCGGCGGCCCCCAGGTCGACGTCGGGTCCGTAGCCGGTGATCACCCCGGCCCGCTCCATGCGCTCCAGCCGGGCCGTGACGGTGGCGCGGGCCACCCGGGCGAGCCGCGAGAGCTCCAGCGCGCCCGCCCGTGGATGCGCGGTGAGCAGCTCGATCAGCTCGACGTCCAGGGCGTCGAGCGAGCTGGTCGTCGATGCCATCTCCGCGCCTCCCGCGTCGTCGGAAATAGGCGCTGCGCCTATCTCGTTCGGGTGAGCTTGCCAGATCGCCTAGCTCCCTCTCTACTGGCGGCATGACCGAGGTGATGACCGACCCGCTGATCGGCGAGGTGGCCCACGACGCAGGCGCCGACGCGTTCCCCGTGCTCGGCCTCGACCACGTCCGGTTCGCCGTGGGCAACGCCCGGCAGGCCGCGCACTGGTACTCGTCGGCGTTCGGGATGACCGTCGTCGCCTATCGCGGGCCCGAGACCGGGCACCCCGACCTCGCCGAGTACGTGCTGACGTCCGGTTCGGCGCGGTTCGTGATCACCGGCGGCGTCCGGGCCGGGACCTGGGCCGGCGCGCACGTCGAGGCGCACGGCGACGGCGTGGTCGACCTCGCGATCGCCGTGCCCGACGTCGACGCCGCCGTCGCGCACGCACGTGCCACCGGCGCGCGGATCCTCGCCGAGCCGGAGTCGGTGAGCCGACGAGCACGGCACGCTGCGGACCGCGGCGATCGCCACGTACGGGGAGGTGCGGCACACGCTCGTCGACCGCTCCGGGTACCGCGGCGTGTTCGCGCCGGGCTTCGTCGCACGGGGGCCGGTGTTCCCGGGGCGGCCCGCGCACCACCCGAAGCGCTACTTCCAGGCCGTCGACCACTGCGTCGGCAACGTGGAGCTCGGCCGGATGGACGGCTGGGTCGAGTTCTACGGGCGGGTCATGGGCTTCACGAAGATGGCCGAGTTCGTCGGCGAGGACATCGCGACCGAGTACTCGGCGCTGATGAGCAAGGTCGTGGCCAGCGGGAACCACAAGGTCAAGTTCCCGCTCAACGAGCCTGCCGTGAGCGCACGCCGTTCCCAGATCGACGAGTTCCTGCAGTTCCACGGCGGGCCCGGCGTGCAGCACATCGCGCTCGCCACCGGTGACATCGTCGGGTCGGTGCGGGCGATGCGGGAGCTCGGCGTCGAGTTCCTGGCCACCCCGGACAGCTACTACGACACCCTCACGGACTGGGTCGGTTCCACCCGCGTGCCCGTCGAGACCCTCCGCGAGCTGGGCATCCTCGCCGACCGCGACGAGGACGGCTACCTCCTGCAGATCTTCACCAAGCCCGTCCAGGACCGGCCCACGGTGTTCTTCGAGCTGATCGAGCGGCACGGGTCGCTGGGGTTCGGCAAGGGCAACTTCAAGGCGCTGTTCGAGGCGATCGAGCGCGAGCAGGCGCTGCGGGGCAATCTCTGATCATCAGGACGCCGTCCACCCGGACCACCGCTGCGGGGTGACCACCAGCACCACCCCGTCCGGCGGGGCGGCGGCGTAGGGCGGGTACTTCGCCACCAGCGCGGCGAGGGCGCGGGACCGCAGTTCACCGTCGGAGTGCGCCGCCGCGGTGCCGTCGACGCGCACCCACCACAAGCCGCGCCAGTCCTCCTCGTAGTGGTCCACGACCAGCGCCACCCGCGGATCGTGCGCGATGTCGGCCAGCCGCGCGAGGCGCGTGCTCCGCTTCGGCTTCACCTCGTCCACCGCGGTGCAGATCAGCCCGTCCACCAGCGCGAACGTGACCGGCACCAGGCGCGGGGTGCCGTCGGGGCGCAGCGTCGCGAGCCGGGCGACGCGGGCAGCGGACACCCGGGCCCGCAGCTCGTCGGGGTCGTCGACGGTGGGCATCAGGCCGCACCGGGCCAGGCGCCCACCTCGACCCGGAGCGCGCGCAGCGTCGCCTCCCGGGTGGTGCTGCGCTCCTCCTCGACGAAGCCCGGCGCGCAGCACAGGAACAGCGTGCGGCCGTCGTCGCCGCCCAGCGCGCACGCGTACACACCGGTGGAGCCCGTCGAGACCTCCTGCACGATCTCGCCGCCCTCGCGGACCCGGATCGCGCGGTTGTTGCGGGAGTCGGCCACCCAGATCGCGCCCTCGGCGTCCGCGGCGATCCCGTCGGGCGCCACCGCGACCGAACGGACGACCTCGCCCACCCCGGTGGCCGACGGAGCGGGGCCGAAGCGCGCCCAGTCGCGCCTGCCCGACAGCGCGCCGTCGGCGCCGACGTCGAACGCGAGCAGGGCGTTGCCGAGGGTCTCGGCCAGTACCAGCGTGCTCCCGAGCAGCACCGCGCCGTTGGGGAACGACAGGTCCTCGGCGGCGACGGCGACCGCGCCGTCCGGGTCCACCCGGATCAGCGCCGCGGTGCGGACCGTCGCACCCCGCACGAAGTCGAAGCCGAAGTTGCCGACGTAGGCCCGGCCCACGGCGTCGACGACCATGTCGTTGAGGTGCCCGGTCGCGAGATGCGCCAGGTCGGCGTGGGTGACCAGCGACCCGTCGGGCTCGCGGCGCAGGACGCGCCGGTCGCGCATCGAGACGACGAGTAGCCGCCCGTCGGGCAGCCAGCCCAGCCCGGACGGCTGCCCGGGCATCTCGACCTCCACGCGGGCGTCACCGCCGTCGCCGTCCACCGAGAGGACCGTGTGCGCGTAGAAGTCCGAGAGCCACAGCCGCCCGGAGCGCCAGCGCGGGGACTCCAGGAAGGAGCACCCGTCGAGGACGACAGCCGGCTCGTTTCCCATCGCGTCAGACTACGATCTCGGCAATGGCGCATCCCCCGGCGACCGCCCTCGCCCCCGGCGCGTGGCGCATCCCGACGCTCGGCTCGTCCGCGGTCAACTCCTTCGCCTTCGTCGACGCCGACGGCAGCGTGACCCTCGTCGACTGCGGGCTGACGTCCGCGCCCGCGACGATCGTCGCCGGCCTCGAGTCCATCGGGACACATCCGTCGGACGTGACGCGGATCGTGCTCACCCACGCCCATCAGGACCACGCGGGCGGTGCCGCGGAGATGGCGCGGCGCACGGGCGCCGAGGTGGCCATCCACGGCCGCGACGCGGAGTACGCCGAGGCAGGCCATTCGCCGCCGCCCGACCCGTCGCTGCTCGCCGGGCGGATCGTCGCGCGGCTGCCCGGTGGCGGTTTCCCGCCGGTCGGGGTGAGCGAGGTGCTCGTCGACGACCAGGTGCTCGACGTCGGCGGCGGGCTGCGGGTGATCGCCACGCCGGGCCACTCCCCCGGACACGTCTCCCTGCTCCACGAGCCGACCAGCCTGCTGATCACCGGCGACGCGATCTTCAACGTGCTGCACATGCGCTACTCCCCGCGGCTGCTGTGCTCGGACTTCCGCCTCTCCCAGCGATCGGCGCACGTCCTCGGAGAGCTGGACTACGAGCGCGTGGCCTTCACGCACGGGCCGGAGATCCTCGACGGCGGCCGCGAGGTGCTGCGCCGGTTCCTGGCGGGCGCGAAGACGCTGACCCACCCTGGATCGTGCGCTCATCGTCGTCGACGCTGCCATGAGCGAACGATCTCGGCGATCACCGGAACCGATCCGTCTCCGGATCCGTCGACGGCGCCATGGATCTGACCGGCCCCTTCCGGGGCTCGACCGCCGTCGCCGCCCGCCTGGTCACCTGGGGTGAACTCCGCGGGCCCCGGATTCCGGCGGCTGTTCCCCGACATCTACGCCCCGGCCCCGCGCGAACCGGACCTCGCAGCTGCGGTCGCGGGCCGCCTACCTGCTGGTCCACGGGCGCGGCATGCTCGCCGGCTACTCCGCCGCCGAACTCCTCGACGCCTCGTGCGGCCCGCCTGGATCACCCGCCACGGTGCCTGGATGCGTGATGACCCGAGCAACGTCGAAGCCGACGCAGGCCTCATCGTCCACCGCGACCTCGTCACCGACGCCGAGACGATGCGGTGCGGCCCGTGTTCGCTGACGACACCCGTGCGCACGGCCTTCGGACCTCGCGCCGCTGGGCACCGACCCTCACCGAACGGCATCCGATCTGCGACAGCATCGAGTAGGGTGCCGCGCCGCCCGATGTCGAAGCCCATCCGGGTCGTGGCGGCGACACCCTCGCCCATCGCCACCGGTCCGACGCCCGACACCGTCCGCGGCGGTGGCCCGCAGCACCTCCGAGCCCGCGGCAGCGGTGGCCTTGCCACCACGTTCTCAGCCTGGTGGACCCCCGTTCGGAGTCCCCAATGGAGCCCCGTACCCGGTCGCGCTGCGTCTCGCACGGTCTACCGGCACCGGCCGTCCAGCACCCGGTGACCGGGCGCGGCCGATCCTTCCGGCTGGACCTGGCCTACCCAGCGGCGCGGCTGCGCGGTCGAGTACGACGGCGGCGAGCACCGCCAGCAGGACCGGGCCCGTCGCGACCTGGAACGACAGGCGATACTCACCCAGCTCGGCTGGACGATCCTGCGGTTCGACGCCGAGACCGTGCTGTTCAGGCCGAACCGTGTCGCCGCCGACGTGCGCTTCGCTGGCTTCAGGCCGCCTGACCGTGCGCTCATCGTCGAGACGACCACCGAACCGCACTCCCGCGGAATGCCCGGAGGGCCCGTGCCGTTGAGAGGCAGTAGTTGCACGATCAATGATCTGGAGGTCCCGATGCCCGCCGTCACCGTCTCCGACGTCACCACCCTGCCGCGCGTGCCCGAGCCGGGTGCGGCGGCCGTCGACCGGCCGGTGCGGTCGGTCACCACCGCCCCGTCCGGGTTCGAGGGCGAGGGGTTCCCGGTCCGGCGTGCCTTCCAGGGCGTCGACCTGCGCGACCTCGACCCCTTCCTGCACATGGACCAGATGGGCGAGGTCGAGTACGCGCCCGGCGAACCCAAGGGCACGTCGTGGCACCCGCATCGTGGGTTCGAGACCGTCACCTACATCATCGACGGCACGTTCGAGCACCAGGACTCCCACGGCGGCGGCGGTTCGATCACCGACGGCGACACGCAGTGGATGACCGCCGGCGGGGGCCTGCTCCACATCGAGCGCCCGCCGGAGTCGCTCGTCGTGAGCGGTGGGCTCTTCCACGGCCTGCAGCTCTGGGTCAACCTGCCCAAGGCCGACAAGTGGCTCGAGCCCAAGTACCAGGACCTGCGCGCCCGGGAGTCCGCGCTGCTCACCACTCCCGACGGCGGCGCGCTGATCCGGGTGATCGCCGGTGACCTCGCGGGCCACAAGGGCCCCGGCTCCACCTACACGCCGATGGCGATGATGCACGCGACGATCAGCCCGGGCGCGGTCCTGCGGCTGCCGTGGCGGCGCGACTTCAACGCGCTGGTCTACGTGCTGTCCGGCGCGGGCAGCGTCGGCCCCGACCATCGGCCGGTGCGGACCGGCCAGCTCGCCGTCTTCGGGCCCGGTGACGTCATCACGGTGGCGGGGGCGCAGCAGCAGGAGTCCCGCCTCGCCGGGCTCGACGTCGTGGTCCTCGGCGGGCTGCCGATCAGGGAGCCGGTGGCCTGGGCCGGGCCGTTCGTCATGAACACCAAGGCCGAGGTGATGCAGGCGTTCGAGGACTACCAGAAGGGCAAGCTCGGCGTGGTCCCCGCGAGCTACGTGCCGCACGGGTCGCTGGGCGGGGAGAGCTGACGGTGGCCGGAGCCACGGTCACCGACGCTCCCGAACGGTCCCGGTTCGAGGCCGTCGTCGACGGCTCGCCCGCGGGCTTCGTGGCCTACCGCACGCGTCCGGGCGAGATCACCTTCACCCACACCGAGGTCGACGACGCCTTCGCGGGCCAGGGCGTCGGCGGTGCACTGGCCAGGGCGGCGCTGGACGCCGCACGCGCGCGCGGGCTGGCGGTGCTGCCGCGCTGCCCCTTCGTCCGGAGCTGGATCGCGAAGCACCCCGAGTACGTGGAGCTGGTGCCCGCCGCCCGGCGGGCGTCCTTCGGGCTCTGAGCCCCGGCGTCGGACCCCGTCCGTAGGGTGACGGTGTGCTGGCCGTGCACGCGCTCTGGTCCCCGGGACGGGGCGTGGTGCTGTGGGCGGAGGACGGCGAGCGCCCGGCGCGGGGTGGCAGCCGCCCGCTGCGCTCGGCCGCCCCGCACCCGTTCGCTGCCCCCGCCGCGGCGCTCGCCGACGTCCACCCGGGCAAGCCGACGGTCGTCACGCTCCTGCTGCCCGCGCAGGGCCACGGGCCGGTGGGCTCCCCCGAGCTCGTCCGGGCGGCGCACCGCACCAGCCGGGCCGAGGTGCGGTTGCGGCCGTGGTCGGTGCCCGCGCTCGTCGTCGACGCCGCCGAGCTGGCCGACCCCGCCGACGAGGTCCGCTACGGGGCCTCGGTCGTGCACCTGCGCGCGGTGGCCGAGCTGGCCGCCGACCTCGCCGCGCGCGGGCGGGTGCTGCCCACCGTCGTGCGCGACGGCGCGGCGGCGTTCGCGCGCTGGCGCCCGGTGGTCCAGGGACTCGACGAGGTGGCGTTCGACGCGCTGGTCGACGCCATGCCACCGGTCGGCCGCGCCGAGCATGCCGGCGCGGGCGGGCCGGTCGGCCGCGATCCCGCGGCCCTGCTCACCGACGCGCTCGCGGTGCTCACCGACACCGCGGTCCGCGACCGGCTGGCCCGCGCCGACACCCCCGTCGCGCTCGTCCCGCCCCGTCGCTCACGCCCGACGGCCACCGAGGCCTGGCTGAGCGCGCTGCTCACCCCCGACGCCCGCATCGACGCCGACGGGCGCGCCGTCGACACGCTCGTCACCGAGCTGGCGGCCTGGGACGGGTTCGGCACGGCACCCGCAGGCGAGGCGCGCGCGAGCCTGCGCCTGGTCGAGGCACGCACGCTGCACGACCCGTCGGACCCCGGCGACGACCCGCACGACCAGACCGGCGACGGCACCCGCTGGCAGCTCGAGTTCTTCCTGCAGTCCACCGCCGACCCCAGCCTGCTCGTGCCGGCCGCACAGGTGTGGAGCGGCGCGGCAGGCCGGATCATCGCCGAACCGCAGGAGCTGCTGCTCGGCGAGCTCGGACGCGCCGCGCACGTCTGGCCGCCGCTGGCGCCCGCGCTGCGCGGCGCCCGCCCCGAGGTGCTGGAGCTGGCGGCGGGCGGTGCCCACGAGTTCCTCACCTCGGGGGCGGCACTGCTGGTCGAGGCGGGTTTCGGGGTCCAGCTCCCCGCAGGCTGGGACGGCTCGCGCGGGCTCGGCCTGCGGCTGTCGGTGCGCAGCACCCCCACCGACACCGCGGTGGTCCGCGGTGGGCTCGGCCGCGAGGAGCTGGCCGACTTCCGCTGGTCGATCGCCGTCGGCGACGAGATCCTCGGTGAGGACGAGCTGGCCGAGCTGGTGGCCGCGAAGGCCCCGCTCGTGCGCCTGCGCGGGCTGTGGGTGAGCGTCGACGCCGACCGCCTGCGCAGCGGGCTGGAGTTCCTGCGCCGCGCCCGCTCGCGGCGCACGCCCGCCACGGCAGCGGAGGTACTGGCGCTGCTCCAGCGCCATCCCGCCGACTCCGACACGCCGCTGCCCGTCACGTCCGTGCGCGCCGACGGCTGGCTCGGCGACCTGCTCGACGGCGCCGCGGAACGCACGCTGCAGCCGATCGCGACACCCCCGGGGTTCACCGCCGAGCTGCGGCCCTACCAGCGGCGCGGGGTCGCGTGGCTCGCGTTCCTGTCCTCGCTGGGGCTCGGTGCCTGTCTGGCCGACGACATGGGGCTCGGCAAGACCGTGCAGCTCCTCGCGCTGGAGGCCCACGAGCGTGCGTCCGGGGACGGAGCCCGACGCTTCTGCTCTGCCCCATGTCGCTCGTCGGCACCTGGCAGCGCGAGGCCGCCCGGTTCGCGCCCGGCCTGCGGGTGCACGTCCATCACGGCCCGGACCGGCCGCGCGGCGACGCACTGGCCGCGGCGCTCGCCGCCACCGACCTGGTCGTCACCACCTACGCCACCGCCACCCGCGACGCCGACGCGCTGGCCGCCGTCGGGTGGCGGCGCCTGGTGCTCGACGAGGCCCAGGCGGTGAAGAACAGCCGGGCCGCGCCCGCCCGTGCCGTGCGCCGGTTCGACGCCGCCCACCGCGTGGCGCTCACGGGCACGCCCGTGGAGAACCGCCTGTCGGAGCTGTGGTCGATCATGGACGTCCTCAACCCCGGCCTGCTGGGGCCCGCCGAGCGGTTCCGCGCCCGCTTCGCGATCCCCGTCGAGCGCCATCGCGACGCGGACGCCGCCGACCTGCTGCGCCGCACCACCCGGCCGTACCTGCTGCGCCGGGTGAAGACCGACCCGTCGATCATCGACGACCTGCCGGAGAAGATCGAGATCACCCAGCACTACCGGCTCACCCGCGAGCAGGCCTCGCTCTACCGCACGGTCGTCGACGACATGATGGAGAAGATCGAGGGCTCCGACGGCATCGCGCGCCGCGGCAACGTGCTCGTCGGCGATGGCCAAGCTCAAGCAGATCTGCAACCACCCGGCCCAGCTCCTGCACGACGGGTCGGCGGTGGGGCGGCGGTCGGGGAAGGTCGTCCGGCTGGAGGAGATCCTCGCCGAGATCCTGGCCGAGGGCGACCGGGTGCTGTGCTTCACGCAGTTCACCGAGTTCGGGCACATGCTCGTGCCGCACCTGTCGGCCCGGTTCGACCAGGAGGTGGCGTTCCTGCACGGCGGGGTGCCGCAGCGCCGCCGCGACGAGATGGTGCGCACGTTCGAGAGCGGCGAGGGCCCGTCGATCTTCCTGCTCTCGCTCAAGGCGGGCGGCACCGGGCTCACGCTCACAGGCGCCAACCACGTGGTGCACCTGGACCGGTGGTGGAACCCGGCCGTGGAGGACCAGGCCACCGACCGCGCGTTCCGGATCGGCCAGCGACGCAACGTCCAGGTCCGCAAGTTCGTCTGCCCGGGCACCGTCGAGGAGCGGATCGACGCCATGATCACCTCGAAGAAGGCGTTGCGCGACATGGTGATCGGCGACGGCGAGGGCTGGCTCACGGAGCTGTCCACCGACGCGCTCCGCGAGGTGTTCGCGCTGGGCGCCGACGCACTGGACGAGGGGACCACTGGACGATGAGTGAGCGACCATGACTGCGCCCCGGCGACCCCGACGGCGCGACGACCGGGCCGACCCGGCCCCGCCGCGTCGAGGGCGGCATCCAGATCAACAGCACCCGGGGCGCGGTCGCCCGCACGTGGTGGTCCGAGCGGTTCATCCAGGTCGTGGAGTCGCTGGGGGTCGGGGGCCGGCTGGCCAGGGGCCGCAGCTACGCCCGGAGCGGGCAGATCGTGTCCGTGCGGGTCGACGCCGGGGCGGCGGTCGCGACCGTGCAGGGCAGTGCCGTCCGGCCGTACCGCGTGCGCATCGGCGTGCCCGCGTTCGGCAAGGCCGAGTGGGTGGCGGTCACGGCCGCGCTCGCCGACGACGCCTTCTACGCCGCCGCCCTCCTCAACGGCGAGATGCCCCGCGAGATCGAGGGCCTGTTCGCCGCGCACGGGCTCGCGCTGTTCCCGGCCGCCGCCCGCGACCTGACGATGGACTGCACCTGCCCGGACGTGGAGGTGCCCTGCAAGCACCTCGCGGCGGTGTTCTACCTGCTCGCCGAGCGTTTCGACGCCGACCCGTTCGAGGTGCTGGCCCTGCGCGGGCGCGACCGGGAGACGCTGCTGGCCGACCTGCGCGCCCGGCGGGCGGCGGCCAGCCCTCCGGAGCAGGCGTCCGGCGCCGCCCCGCTCGCCGACGTGCTCGACCGGTTCTTCACCGGGGCCGAGCCCGAACGCCTCGCGGGCCCGGCCACCCCGAGCGACGCGCTGCTCGACCAGGTGCCCGAGTTCCCGATCTCGGTACGGGGGCGACCGGTCACCGACCTGCTCCGCCCGGCCTACCGGGCGCTCGGGTACGAAGACACCCGTGCCTGACGACCGCCCACACCTCGCCACCCTCGCCGTCCACGCCGGCAACGCCGTCGACCCCGGCACCCGGGCCATCCGCCGCCCGCTGGTGCCCGCCAACTCCTACGCCCTGCCCGACGACCCGTCCGAGCTGAGCTGGTCGGGCACCGGCACCCCGCTCTACACCCGCAACGGCGGGGCGAACCAGGGCTGGCTGGAGGAGAAGCTCGCCGCGCTCGACGGCGGCGAGGCGGCGGTCGCGCTCGCCACCGGGGTGGCCGCGCTGCACTCGGTGTTCTTCACCTTCCTGCGCACCGGCGACCACGTGGTGAGCTCCGACCACACCTACGTCGGCACCTACCGCCTGCTCGCCGAGCTGCTTCCCCGGAAGTACGGCATCACCACGACGCTGGTCGACTCCGCCGACCTCGACGCCGTCCGGGCGGCCGTCCGGCCGCAGACGCGGCTCGTGCACGTCGAGACGCCGGCCAACCCGAGCACCCGGATCACCGACGTCGAGGCGGTCGCCGGGATCGCGCACGAGGCGGGCGCGCTGTGCAGCGTCGACGCCACGTTCGCCACCCCGGTGCTGCAGCGCCCGCTCGCGCTGGGCGCCGACCTCGTCGTGCACTCGCTCACGAAGTACATCAACGGCCACGGCGACGCGATGGGCGGCGTCGTGATCGGGCGCGGCGGCGCTGATCGACCGGATCCGGGCCGAGGCGATGGTGAACGTCGGCGGCGCGATCAGCCCCTTCAACGCCTGGCTGATCATGCGCGGCTCGGTGACGCTGCCGATGCGGATGCGCGCGCACTGCGCGTGCGGCGATGGCCGTGGCCGAGTTCCTCGCCGCCGACCCGCGGGTGGCCTACGTCGCCTACCCCGGGCTGGCGTCGCATCCCCAGCACGCGCTGGCGGCCCGGACCCTGGACGGCGGCTTCGGCGGCATGCTCGCGTTCGCGGTGCGCGGCACCCCGCAGCAGCAGAACGAGTTCGTCGCGAACCTGCGCGTCATCACCTCGGCGGTGTCGCTGGGCCACGACGAGTCACTGATCGTGCACGTGAGCGGCGACAGCGAGGCCGAAGGGCGTGGGGGCCACCTCCCGGCCGAGTTCCGCGAGTGGGGGCACCTGCGGCTCTCGGTCGGCCTGGAGGACCCGCGCGACCTCGTCGCCGACCTCGACCGCGCGCTGACCGCCACCGTGGGTCCGGCATGATCTGCCCATGACCCGTTGGCTGCTGCCCGCGCTCGGCGTCGTGCTGCTGCTCGTCGGCGCGGTGTGGACGCTGCAGGGTGCGAACGTGATCGGCGGCAGCTTCATGACCGGGTCCCGGTTGTGGCTGGTGATCGGCCTGCTGGCCGTGGTCGCGGGCATCGGGTTGCTGGCGAGGACGGTGCGGGCCCACCGCTGACCCGCCGTCACCGCCCGGCGAGAACGCTGTCGTAGACCCCGCGCAGCCGGCGCGCCCACCCGGTGGCCTCGAACTCCGCCAGGTAGCGGGCCCGCGCGGCGGCACCCATCCGCGCCCGGCCGTCGGGGTCGGCGGCGAGGCGGGCCACCGCGTCGGCGATCCGGTCCGCGTCGAGCGGGACGAGCACCCCGGTGTCGCGGGTGACGATCTCGGGGATGCCCCCGACGCCGGACGCGACCGTCGGCGCTCCCACGGCCAGGCTCTGCATCAGGGAGGCGGGCAGCGCGTCCGAGCGCGTGGTGTGCAGGACGATGTCGGCCGCACCGAGCAGGCCCACGACGTCGTCGTGGCGCGGGAGGAACCGCACCCGCGCGCTCAGCACGTCGTCCTGGTCGGCACGGGCCGCCAGCCACGGCCGGAGCGGGCCGTCACCTGCGAGCACGACGTTCGAGCGGCACCCGGGCGACACCGTGGCGAGGGCGTCGAGCAGCAGGTCCTGGCCCTTGCCGCGGCGCATCGGCACCACCGAGACCGCGAGCACGGCGCCGTCCTCCACGCCGACGTCCGCGCGGGTCCGCTCCCGGGCCGCCGCCGACGGCAGCCCCGGGTCGGTGACGCCGCTGTGCACCACCACCAGGTTGCGCCCCGAACCGGCCAGGGCCCGGTAACGGTCGCGCTGCAGGTGCGAGATCGCGATCGTGCGTGCGACGAACCGCCGCCGCATGAGGATCTTGGCGGTGCGCCGCAGCCGGTCGACGCGGTCGGCCGGGAACGTCCTCGATCCGGTACAGCGTGGAGACCACCGGCACGCCGGCGCGCCTGGCGGCCGCGGCACCCACGATGTCGGCCTGCCGCAGGTGGGTGTGGACGACGTCGGCGTGCTGCTCACGGATCACCGCGACGGTCCGCGTCACCGCACGCGGGTCCCACGGCGCCATGCCGAGCTCGACGACCGGCACGCCGCGGCTGCGCAGGCGGCTGGCAGCGGGCGTGGCGGACGTGCTGCCGAGGACCACGACCGCGATGCCGAAACCCGCCTCCGCGGCCGCTCCGGCGAGATCGACCAGGCCGTACTCGGGGTCGTCGGGGTGCAGCGACCGGACCACGTGCACGATCTTCACCAGGCAAGCCCCCATCGGGTGACGTCGGCGGCCGACCCTACCGACGTGCCTACCGGGCGGGCTCCTCGGAGCCCTCCCCGGCGCGGTCGCGCAGCACGAACTTCTGGACCTTCCCGGTCGACGTCTTGGGCAGCTCGCCGAACACCACCGACTTCGGCGCCTTGAACCGGGCGAGCCGCTCCTGGACGTGGGAGATGATGTCCTCCTCCGTCGCCTCCTCGCCGTCGTGCAGCGTCACGTACGCCGCCGCGACCTCGCCCCACTTCTCGTCGGGCACCGCGATCACCGCCGCCTCCAGCACCGCCTGGATGCTCCAGGATGGCCTGCTCCACCTCCACCGAGGCGATGTTCTCGCCGCCGGAGATGATCACGTCCTTGCTGCGGTCGCGGAGCTCGACGTAGCCGTCGGGATGGACGACGCCCAGGTCACCGGTGCGGAACCAGCCGTCGGGGGCCGCCTCCCGCGTCGCCTCGTCGTCCTTGAGGTAGCCGAGCATGACGTTGTTGCCGCGCAGCGCGATCTCGCCGACCGTCTCCCCGTCAGCGGGCACGTCGGCCCCGTCCTCGCCGACCACGCGGGGATGGAAGGAGATCATGTTGCCGACGCCCTGGCGGGACTTGAGGCGCGCCTGCTCGTCGGCGTCGAGCTCGTTCCACTCCGGTCGCCAGTCGCAGATCATCGCGGGCCCGAAGGTCTCGGTCAGGCCGTAGAGGTGCGTGACGTCCATGCCGAGCTCGGCCATGCGGCGCAGGATCGCCGGGCTCGGCGGGGCGCCGCCGGTCGCGATGCGGATCGGGGGCGCCGCCGGGTCCGGCTCGTACTCCTTGGCCTCGGGCGCGTACGCGATCATGGACAGCACGGTCGGGGCCCCGTTGAGGTGGGTCACGCCCTCCTCGCGGATCAGCCGCCACACCTGCGCGGGCTCGACCTTCGGCAGGCAGACGTGCGTGGCCGCCGCCGCGGTGACCGCCCACGGGAAGCACCAGCCGTTGCAGTGGAACATCGGCAGCGTCCACAGGTGGACCGCCGACGGCGAGAGCCCGGTGTGCCCGACCATCGACAGCGCCTGCAGGTAGGCGCCGCGGTGGTGGTACATCACGCCCTTGGGCTTGCCGGTGGTCCCCGAGGTGTAGTTGATCGACAGCAGCGCGCGCTCGTCGTCGGGCGTGACGGCCTGCGGCTCGGCCCCGGCGAGCAGCTCCTCGTACTCCCCGTCGTCGCCCTCGCCTGCCCGGATCGTGCGCGGCGGGTCGTCCATCTTCTCCAGCGCCGACCCGACGAGGTCGTCGAACACCGGGTCGTGCACCAGCACCGAGGCCTCGGAGTGCTCCAGGATGTAGGCGACCTCGGCCGCGGAGAGCCGCGTGTTCACCGCGACGAGCGGGACGCCCGCCCAGGGCACCCCGTAGTTGGCCTCGAGCAGCACGTGCGTGTTCGGGGCCAGCACCGCGACCGGACGACCGTCGGCGAGCGGGGCGAGCGCCCCGGCGAGGCGGCGGCAGCGGTCCTGCATCTCGGCGTAGGTGTAGCGGAGGTCGCCGTCGACCACGGCCGTGCGGTCGCCGTGCGCCGAGGCCGCCCGGTCGAGGTAGGACACCGGGGTGAGCGGTTCGAAGGAGAGCGCGGCAAGGTCGGACATGGCTGACAGCTTCGCGCGCGGATCGGCTTTCCGCCTACCGTGGCGACCGTGCTGATCACCGACGACCGCTCCCGGATCGACGTCGAGCTCGTGCACCGCGAGCTCGCGGCGAGCTACTGGTCCCCCGGCGTCCCGCGGTCGGTCGTCGAGGCCGCGATCGCCGGCTCGGACTGCTGGTCGGCACTCGACGACTCCGGCGCCATGCTCGGCTTCGCCCGGCTCGTGACCGACCGGGCCACGTTCGGCTGGCTGGCCGACGTGTTCGTGGTCGCGGAGCACCGTGGCGCCGGGGTGGGCACGGCGCTGGTCGGCGCCGTCATGGAGCGCGCCGCCGCCTACGGGCTGCGGCGGATCATGCTCGCCACCCGCGACGCGCACGGCGTCTACCGCCCGTTCGGGTTCACCGACCCCGTGGACGGCAGGCTCATGGAGTGGACGGCCGACCTGTCGGTGCTCTACGGGTAGCCCCGTCGCTGAGCGAACGGCACGTTCGAACGAACCTAGTGGTCGACGGGGCCGTTCGCGCCGTCCGCGGCGCGCTCGCGTGCCTCGGCCACCCGCTCGTGGAGCCGGGACCGGATCTCCTCCGGCGTGTACGCCCTGCGCCGCCGCTCGGCCCGAGCCGTGACCACTCCCGTGGCCGCGACACCCGCGAGTCCCGCCAGCCCGAGCACCTTCCACCATCGCATCGCCCTAGGCTACGGCCCGTGCGCGGCACGACGATCACCCTCGACCGGGCCGTGGAGCTCGCGCGGACCGGCGACGTCTGGCTGTTCAGGGGCCGCAGCGGCGCGGACCGGGCGATCCGCGGCCTCACCAACTCCCCCGTCAACCACGTCGGCATGGCCGTCGTGATCGACGACCTGCCTCCGCTGATGTGGCACGCGGAGCTGGGCCGGTCGCTGCCGGACCTGTGGTCGGGCACCCACCAGCGCGGCGTGCAGCTGCACGACCTGCGCGACGCCGTGCTGCTGTGGGGCCGCCGCTACGGCCAGCGCGGGTGGCTGCGCCAACTCGAAGGCCCCGACCATCCCGACGGGACGATCGACCGCGACATGGAGGACGCCGTCCTGCGCACCATCGCCCGCCTCGACGGCACCCCGTTCCCCTCCACGACCCGGCTGGCCACGCGGTGGCTGCGTGGCCGGGCGGCGGTCCTGCCTCCGCTGCCGTCCCTTCCGTGGCGGCGCGCGCGGTCGCGCGACCGGCGGGGACGACGACGCCGTCCCGTCCGAGGCGCCGCTGGAGACCGCGTACTGCGCCGAGGTGGTCGCCGTGACCTACGAGGAGATGGGCCTCCTGCCGGAGCGCCGCCCCAACTGGTACGACCCCGGCCGTTTCTGGAGCGGCGACGACCTGGCGCTGCGCAGCGGTTTCCGGCTCGGCGGCGAGATCGGCGTGACCCTCCCGCCGGGCGACGGCGTCAACGCTCGGAGTCGCGCGGGCTGACCCGCGCCACCTCCGTCCGGTAGCGGCTCATCATGGCGCAGGTCTCGGTGAGGAACCGCCGGCCATCAGCGCGGCGAGGTCGGTGGCGTGCAGGCCGTGGCGCTCGGCGAACACCTGGCCGAGCCGGTCCGCCTCCGTGGCGTACACCTGGAGGAGCTGCACGAGCTCGTCGCGCCGCCGCACGGCGGCCTGGCCCGCGTGATCCACGCGGAGCAACCTACCTCCACGATCGAGGGATCGGGCGGTGATCACCGGTCGGGCCCCGCGTCGGCGGCTGGTCCCTAGGCTGGGTCGGTGACCGCCCGCCGTGCCGTCCTGCTCGCCTGCGCCGCCGCCGGGGCGATCTCCCTCGCCCGTGCCGCGCGCGGGGTCCCGACCGCCCTCGGGGCCCGGCCGTCGGCCCTGCGCGGCGCGGCGGCCTCGTCGCCGCGCGCGGTCGGTGGCCTGTTCCGCAACACCCTGCCCGGCGACGGCATCCGGGGCGGGCTCCCGGCGCTCGCCCGCGCGCTGATCGCGCGCGGCCGGACCGGCCGCCCCGCCCGGCCGGTCCCGCTCGCCCCGGTCGACGTGCCGGCGGTGGCCGGGCCGCTGGCCCTCACCTGGTACGGCCACTCCAGCGTGCTGCTCGAGATCGACGGCCGACGCGTGCTGGCCGACCCGGTGTGGAGCGAGCGGGCCTCCCCGTCACGGCGGATCGGCCCGCGCCGCATGCATCCGGTACCGGTGCCGCTGGCGGGAGTGCCCGTCGTCGACGTCGTGCTGATCTCGCACGACCACTACGACCACCTCGACGTGACATCGGTGCGCGCGCTCGTGGCGCTGAGCGACGCCCCGTTCGTCGTGCCGGTGGGCGTCGGCGCACACCTGCGGGCGTGGGGCGTGCCGTCGGCGCGGATCGTCGAGCGGGACTGGAACGGCTCGGTGGAGATCGCCGGGCTGACGCTCACCTGCACCGAGGCCCGGCACTTCTCCGGGCGCGCGCTGACGCGCAACACCACGCAGTGGTCGTCGTGGGTGGTCGCCGGCCCCCGGCACCGGGTGTTCTTCGGCGGCGACACCGGTTACTCGCCCGCGTTCGCCGAGATCGGCGCGCGACTCGGCCCGTTCGACCTGACGCTGGTCCCCATCGGGGCGTACGCGGACCTGTGGCCGGACATGCACATGACCCCGGAGGAGGCGGTCCGCGCGCACGCCGACCTCCAGCGGGGCGACGCCGGGCACGGGCTGCTCGCGCCGGTGCACTGGGCGACGTTCAACCTCGGGTTCCACACGTGGGCCGAGCCGGTCGAGCGCCTCGTGGCCGCCGCGGCGCCGCGCGGCGTGGCGCTGGCGGTGCCGCGACCGGGTGAGCGGATCGACGCCGAGTGCCCCGGCGGGGTGGGCGATTGGTGGAGCCCGGTCACCTGACCGGACCTTTACGTCGTAAACCAGGGCCATTCGGGGGCATTCCGGGCGACCCACCGCAGGTCGGACCCGCCGACACACCGAACCATCCCCCCGATCGACAATGCGCCACCGCGTCCATTATCGTAGGGCGGGTAAATCGAGCGCCATGAAGACCCGCAGTCCTTCCGATCAGCAGTCCCCTTCCAGTCCGCAGTCCCGCGACCTCCGGTCAACACCGGAGGATCGTCCGCATACCCGCATAGCCTCGAAAGGCAACGCACGTGGCAAAGCAGACAACGGTCACCCTCGTCGACGATCTCGACGGCAGCGAGGCCGACGAGCAGGTCGAGTTCGCCGTGGACGGCAAGACCTACGAGATCGATCTCTCCACGGCGAATAGCGCGAGATTGCGCGAAGCGCTCGCCCCGTTCATTTCCGCGGCCCGCCGCTCCGGTGGGCGGCGTGGCTCCGGTACGGCCACCATCTCGCGGTCCTCCGCGGACCGCGAGCAGAACCAGGCCATTCGGGAATGGGCCCAGCAGCAGGGGATGAAGATCTCCGAACGCGGCCGCATCCCGTCCAATGTGCTCGAGGCCTACCACCGGAGCCGCTGAACTCCGCCGGGCATCGGGCGCCGCACGGCGCCCGATGCCCGCGGCTGTTCCGATCCGGGAGCGCTGCTCACCACACGGTGAGCAGCTGGATGGCTGACGGCCAGCCGCGAGAACCGCGGCGGGCGTCAGGCGTCGGCCCGGATGTGCCGTCCGTACCGGGCCCGCGCCACCGCGGCGGCCACCACGAGCGGCACGGAGACGGCGAGCGCGACGCGGAACACGGTCTCGTACGCACCCGCCTCGGCCAGCGGCGCGGCGGCGGCGGTACCGGCGGCGCTCCCCAGGAACAGCAACGCCGCGAACAGCGCGACCGCCGTCGCCCGCTCCCCCGGTGCCACCTCCGTCGCCCAGCTCTGCAGCGTCGAGTGCAGGAACGCCCACGCCCCGCCGATGCTCAGCCCGGCCGCCGTCACCGTCACGATGTTCACCGCGACCGACGGCACCGCCCACCCGGCGACGAGGAACGCCCCGCCGATCGCCGCCAGCCCGGCCGGCGGCACCCGGCCGACCAGGAGCCGGACCAGCCGCGACCACAGCAGCGCCCCGACGCCGTAGCTCGCCGCCACCAGCCCGGCGACGGCCGCGGACGAGCCGAGGCCCTGCACCGCCGGCGCGAGGTAGGTGAGGGCACCGAGGACCACCGCCCCCTCGACGAACACCAGCATCAGCACGACCCGGGCCCACCGCAGCCGCAGCACCCCGCCGACCGAGCGCAGCGGGTTGCCGGACACGGGATCGCGCTGCGGCTCGGGCAGCCGGGCCAGCGCCAGCCACAGGAGGCCGGCGGCCACGGCCGTCACGGCCGGGACGGCACGCCAGCTGACGAGACCGGCCAGTGCGCCCGCGCCCGCCGTCGCGGCCGCGATGCCGAGCGAGGAGGCCGCGAGCACGTCGCTCAGCGGTCGCTGGCGCACGTCCGCGGGCCACACGTCGCCGACGTAGACGAGCGTCGTCGGGATCAGCGCGGCGAAGCACGCGCCCGCGAGGATGCGGGTGATCCCCAGAACGAGCAGGTCGGGCGCGAGGGCCGAGCCGATACCCGCGACGCAGGCGCCGATCAGCGCCAGCCGCATGACCGGTACCCGGCCGATCCGGTCGCTGACGACTCCCCACACCGGCTGCATCAGCCCGTAGGCCAGGAAGTAGGCGCTCGCCACGGCGGCGACGGCGGCCAGCGAGGCGCCGAGGTCCAGGCCGATCACGACGAGCATCGGCGGGAGGGCGAAGCGGTCACAGGTGCTGGTGAGCGCGGCGAGCTGGAGGAGGCGCAGGCGTCCGCGCTCCCCCACGGCGGCGGCACGCGCCGGTGGACACGCTCCGACCATCCTCCTCCCCACCGCCGCCCGCCCCCCGCGCGCACCGTGAGCCTCACCGCATTCTGGATGCACTACGCGGTTCGGCCCGGGGCCGCGAGCGACGTTCTGCATCCAGAGTGCGGGGGTCGGGCGGCCTAAGGTCGTGGCCGTGAGTGATCTCGATCCCGAAGAGTTCCGGCGGCTCGGGTACGCCGTGGTCGACTGGGTGGCCGGGTACCGCGACGGGATCGCGGAGCTGCCCGTCCGGCCCGAGGTCGAGCCGGGGTGGGTGCGGTCGCAGCTGCCCACGAAGCTCGCCGACCACCCGCAGCCGCTCGACGCCCTGCTCGCCGAGATCGACCGCGTCGTGGTCCCCGCCAGCACGCACTGGCAGCATCCGGGGTTCTTCGGCTACTTCCCGGCCAACGCCTCGCTGACCTCCGTGCTCGGCGACCTGCTGTCCGGAGGCCTCGGCGCGCAGGGGATGCTCTGGTCGACCTCACCGGCCTGCACCGAGGTCGAGCAGGTGCTCATGGACTCCCTCGCCGACGCGCTGGGCCTCGACCCCGGGTTCACCTTCGGCGGCGGGGGCGGCGGGTGCATCCAGGACTCGGCGTCGTCGGCAGCGCTCGTCGCGCTGCTCGCCGCTCTCCACCGCAGCTCGGGCGGTGCCTGGCGCGACAGCGGCGTGGACGGCACGGAGCGTGTCTACGTCACGGCGGAGACCCACTCGTCGCTGGCCAAGGCCGTGCGGGTGACGGGCCTCGGCGCGCGCGGCCTGCGGCTCGTCGACGTCGAGCCGGGCACGCAGTCGATGTCGCCGTCCGCGCTCGCGGCCGCGATGGCGGCGGACGCGGCCGCCGGGCTGCGGCCCGTGCTCGTCTGCCCGACGGTGGGCACGACCGGCACCGGGGCCGTCGACCCCGTGCGGGAGCTGGCCGCGGTCGCCAGGGAGCACGGTGCCTGGGTGCACGTCGACGCCGCCTGGGCCGGGGTGGCAGCACTGTGCCCGGAGTTCCGCGGGCTGCTCGACGGTGTCGAGCTCGCGGACTCGTTCTGCACCGACGCGCACAAGTGGCTCCTCACCGCGTTCGACGCCTCGCTGCTGTGGGTGCGCGACGCCGCGGCGCTGCCGGACGCGCTGTCGATCACGCCGGAGTACCTGCGCAACGCGGCGTCCGACTCCGGCGCGGTGGTCGACTACCGGGACTGGCAGGTGCCGCTGGGCAGGCGGTTCCGGGCGCTGAAGCTGTGGACCGTGCTGCACGCCGCCGGTCTGGACGGCCTGCGCGACCACCTGCGCCGCCACGTCGCCCTCGCCGCCGACCTCGCGGCATGGGCGGAAGCGGACCCGGGTTTCGAGGTCGCCGTGCCACCCTCGCTCGCGCTGGTCTGCCTGCGCGTGCTGACCGGTGACGGGCCCGCGGCCGACGACGCCGCCACCCGCGCCGCGCTGGAGCGGGTCAACGCGTCGGGCACGGCCCTGCTCACCCACACCGTGGTGGACGGCCGCTACGTGATCCGGGTGGCGATCGGCTCCGTCGCCACGGGCCCCGAGCACGTCGCCCAGCTCTGGGACCAGCTGCGCGCGACCTGAATCCCCCGACTCGCGCCCGAAAACCCCCGACTCGCGCGACCCCGACTCGCGCCCGACTCGCGGGGGAGGTCGCGCGAGTCGGGGGATTTGGCGCGCGAGTCGGGGGATTCGGCGCGTTGCCGCGCTGCCGGGCGGGTAACCGCACGGATGCCGACCAACCCCGACACCGCGGTGTTCGACGTCGACGGCACCCTCGTCGACACGAACTACCAGCACGCCCTCGCCTGGTACCGGGCCTTCCGCCGCCACGACATCACGCTGCCGCTGTGGCGGCTGCACCGGGCGATCGGGATGGGCGGCGACCAGCTCGTCGGCGCGGTCGCCGGAGACGACGTCGAGAACCGGCTCGGGGACGACCTGCGCGACGCGTGGGCGGAGGAGTTCGCGCCCATGCTCGACGAGGTCCGGCCCTTCGCCGGGGTCCACGAGCTGCTCGTCGAGGTGCGGCGCCGCGGCTTCCGGATCGTGCTGGCCAGCTCGGGCCGCACGGACCACGTGGAGCACTATCTCGGGCTCTTCGACGGCAAGGACCTCGCCGACGGCTGGACGACCTCCGACGACGTCGAACGCACGAAGCCGGCACCGGACCTGCTGGAGGCGGCGTTGCGCAAGGTCGGCGGCGGCGTCGGGGTGCTGGTGGGCGACTCCGTCTGGGACTTCCGGGCCGCCGCGAACCTGGGCGCGGCCGGCTACGCGGTGCGCACGGGCGGGTTCTCCGTCGACGAGCTGTGCGAGTCCGGCGCGCTCGCCGTGTTCGACTCGCCCGGCGAGCTGCACGAGCGCCTCGACGAGACGTTGCTCGCCCGCGGTCCGGCCCACTGAGCCGGGCCCGGGGGTGGCGGCCTACGTCGCCTCGTCGGCCGCCCCGACGTCGGCCCCGACATCGGCGCTGTGCCGTGGCCCGGTCCCGTCCGGTCGGCGGCTCCGGCCCCGGCCCCCGCACCCGTGACAGCGGGCTTGCCGGCACCGGGGCCGTCGCCGACGCCGGGCACGTGATGGCGCAGCAGGACGCGGCTGCCCCGCTCGTCGAAGTGGATCAGCACCGCCTCGGACATGGTGTTCATCAGCTGGATGCCGCGACCACCCGGCCCGTCGGGTGCACCCGGGACGCGCCACTGGCCGTGGTCCACGATCTCCACGCAGAGGGTGCCGGGCTCGGTCCACAGCGTGAGCTCGACGACGCCCGACTCGCCCGGGCCGTAGGCGTGCCGGACGGCGTTGGCCGCCGCCTCGTCCACCGCCAGGACGACGTCGGCGTTCTCCTCGTCGGTCAGCGAGAGCGGCGCGAGCCATTCGGCCAGCTCGCGCCGAATCGTGGTGAGCTGTTCGGGGTCGGCTGGCCAGCTGCGGTGCACGAACTCGACGTGACCGATCGCTTCGGAAGCCATACCTACTTCCTTCCACGCGCGAGTGGGGTTTGAAACGTCGCCCGGCGCCTATCCGGGTCTGCTCGCCCGTCCGCCGCATCGAGTTCGCCTCTCGGCGAAGATCGAGTAGGCCTCATGGCGTACTCACCGGCCGGCGGCCGCCCGGAGCGCGGCCACCCGTGGCTCGCGGGAGGCGGGGCTGTCCAGGCTGAAGCTGCGGGCGTCGCCGAGCTGCTCGCGGACGTAGGCCTCGGTGGCGGCGACGGCGTCGCGCATCTCGTCGTCGGGCGGCGCGAACGACCACCAGACGATCTCGGCGGCCGCGACGTCGTACTGCCACAGCCCGACGATCCGGCCGCGGTCGACGATCGGATGGTCCGGGAGGTCGGTGGCCTGCGCGAGCGTGCCGCGCTCCCCGGGGACGGTCCGCGCGCCGTCGGCCGGATCGAGCAGCGGCGGGAGGTCGCGGCGCAGCAGCACGAGCGCGTCGATACCGGCGAGCAACGCGTAGCGCGGGAGGCGGGGTGGGTCGAACCCGGCGAACGTCGGCGGCGTCGTCGGGCAGCGCGAGAAGCTCGGACCCCGGCTCCAGCGGCACGAGCTCCAGCGCGCCGAGCACCTGGGCGGCGGTCCGCGCCGACCACGCCGTGAACCAGCGCAGATGGGCGACGCTCGCACCACCGGTCCACCGGAAGTAGCGGCGGGCCAGCTCGACACGGGCCTCCTCGTCCGGCGGGCCCGGCTGGGCGTGCCACCGGACGTAGGAGTACCGCTGCTGGTCGAGGCGACCGTTGACCGGCACCCGCCGGATCTCACCCGCGGCCTGCAGCAGCCCGAGCGCCGCGGGCAGCGTCGTGCCGGCACCGCGACGCCGTCCGGCCTCGCCGAGGCTGCGCACCCGGTCGCCGAGCGCGCCCCTCAGCGCGGCGGGATCCATCCCGGCCGGGCACGCGTCCAGCGCGTCGAGCACGGCCGTCGCGAGCGCGTCGACCTCCGCGCGTTCCACGCCCAGCTTCGCGAGCGTGGCCAGGGGCGCCAGCGCGGCGGCCCGTCCGACCTGCAGCCCCAGCGCGAAGTCCGCCGCCGGCAACACGTACGTGCAGCCCCGTGCGCTGGGCAGCTCGTGGATCTCCAGGTCGCGGACGGCCGCGTCGGCCTCGGCACGGGCCGTCCCGGCCCGGCTGAACAGCGTGAGGTACGGGTTCGCGCCGCCGACGGAGCGAGCCCACCCGGTGGCGGCGAGCACGTCGGCGGCGGGAACGTGCGCCAACGCGCCGTCGAGACCCTGACGGTGAGCCCACCAGGCGCGCAGCGTCGCAAGATCCATGGCGGCGACCGTAGGCGCCCGCACCGAGCGGGGCTTCTCCTGCATTGCGGAGTGACGGGCGGTTCGCACTGTGTAGGCGGCGGCACAGCGGGTACGGCGTCACCATGACTTCGCAGACCACACAGGGCGGCGCCGCACCGCCCGCATCTCCCGAGGGCGATCCGGCCGCGGCCACCACCGGCGAGCTCGTCACGAGGCTGTCGACCCAGCTCTCCGAGCTGATCAGGGGCGAGATGGCGCTGGCTCGCGCCGAGCTCACCGAGAAGGGCAAGCGGGTCGGCGCGGGAGCGGGGCTGGCCGGGGCCGCGGGCGTGGTCGCCCTTTACGGCGTCGGCGCCCTCGTCGCCGCCGGGGTGGCGGCGCTCGCGCTCGTCGCTGGACGTCTGGCTCGCCGCCGTCATCGTCGGGGTGGTCCTGCTCCTGGTCGCCGGGGTGCTCGCACTCGTGGGCCGCAACCAGATCCGGCAGGCCACCCCGCCCGTGCCGGAGCAGGCGGTCGAGGGCATCAAGCGCGACGTCGAGACCGTCAAGGAGGGGATCCGGCGATGACCGCCGCCCAGGAACCGCGCCCGGCCGGGACGCCGGAAGATCGCACGCCCGCAGAGCTCCGGGAGGACCTCGCCGGCCTGCGCACCGATCTGGGCGACACCGTCGAGGAGCTGGCCAACCGGGTCGACGTGCCGGCCGCGTGCGCGCGAAGCGCGACGAGACGACCGAGAAGCTGCAGCACCAGGTCGAGCGGGCCCGCGGCGTCCTGGCCGAGCGGGCACCGGCCGTCGAGAAGGTCATCAGCGGGCGGCCCGTGGTCGTGGGGGCCGTCGCCGTGCTCGCGGCGCTGCTCCTGGTGCGCGGGCTCCGGCGCCGGTCCCGGACCTGACGCCTCGCACACCGGTTGTGCTCCGCAGACCCCGTGACCTCTGCGCGGAGCACAACGGCCGTGCGAGGACGGTGGATCAGGGGAGGCGGGCGTCGGTCGGGGCCTTGTCCGGCCGCAGCCCCCGCCAGGCGGCGTGCCGGAGCCGGCCGTCGTGGGTGCGGGTGCGGAACACCACCTCGCCGACCAGCTCCGGGCGCACCCACCGCGCCTTGCGGGCCTCGTCGCGCGGCACCTCGTCGTCGAACGGGCTGTGCGGCTGCTCGATCGGCCCGAGCCGCGCGAGCAGGAGCCGCAACGCCGCGTCGGTGAACCCCGTGCCGACGTGCCCGAGGTAGCGGAGCCGGCCGTCCGCGTCGTAGGCACCGAGCAGGAGCGCGCCGAGCGTCGCCGAGCGGCGGCCCTCCCCCGGTGTCCAGCCGCCGACGACGACCTCCTGCGTGGTCAGCAGCGCCGTCTTGATCCAGGCCGCCGAACGCCGTCCCGGCTCGTACCGGGACGTGCGCCGCTTCGCGACGACGCCCTCCAGCCCGTGGGCACGCGCGACGTCGAGCAGCTCACGCCCGCTGACGCCGGACGTGGCGGGCGGAACCCGCACCCGCGGCCCGGCCAGCCCCAGGCCGTCGAGCAGCTCGCGGCGCCGCTCCTGGGTCTCCCCGAGCAGCGCGACGCCGTCGAGGTGCAGGAGATCGAACACCAGGTACGACACCGGAACCCGCTCGACCAGCTCGGGCGGTGGCGAGCGGACGTGCATCCGGTGCTGGATGAGACCGAAGTCGGGGCGGCCGCCCGCGTCGAGGGCGACGATCTCCCCGTCGAGCAGGGCCGCCCGGCCGTCGAGCAGCTCGGGCAGTGCCGTCAGCTCGGGATAGCCGGCGGTGACGTCGTTGCCACGCCTGCTGTGCGCGCGCAGCCGGTCCCCCGCGACGCCGGTGACGACCCGGACGCCGTCCCACTTGAACTCGACGATCCAGCCGTCGCCCGACGGGGGGTCGCCGGGCGTCGCGAGCATCGGCGCCACCGGTTCCGGCAGCGGCCGGGACGCGTCGGTCGTCGGAGCCATCGGGTCCAGCCTGCCAGTACCCGGGCGACCGGTGACCGCAATAGGGTGCACCCGTGGCCGACGGCGAGGAGGAGGACCCGACCGGGCTGGACGGGATCGCGGACGAGCTCTACGGGTTGCCCCCCGAGGACTTCGTTCCCGCCCGCGACGACCAGGTCGCCGCGGCCAAGGAGCGCGGCGACCGGGACCTGGCCCGTGCCATCGGGCGCCTGCGCCGTCCCACCCGCCCGGCATGGCTGGCCAACCTGCTCGCCCGGGAACGTGGCGAGCAGCTCGACGGGCTCGTCGCGCTCTCCGCGGGGCTCGCCGATGCGCAGAAGACGCTCGACGGCGCATCCCTGCGGGCGCTGTCGTCCCAACGGCACCGGGTCGTCGCCCAGATGGCCCGGGAGGCAGGCCGCCTCGCCCAGCGCGCCGGGTCGCCGGTGACCGACGCCCAGCTCCGGGAGCTGCAGGGCATCCTCGAGGCGGCGCTGGCCCAGCCCGAGGTCGCCGAGGAGGTCCGGGCGGGCAGGCTGACGAGGACCCTGAGCTACACGGGCTTCGGCCCCGAGTCCGAACCCGGCGCGACCCCGCGGCCCGCTCCGGCCCGTGCTCCCGGCGACGGGGCTGCCGAGCGGCCGCCCGAACCCGACACCGACGACGAGCGGGCCACCCGCGAGCGGGAGCGCGCCGAGCGGGAGCGGGAGCTCGACGCGGCGGAGGACGAGGCCGCCGCGGCACGGGACCGGCAGGCGGCCGACGAGTCGACGCGCGATCTGGCGCGCGAGGAGCACAGCGGTCTGCGGGACCGGGTCGCGGAGCTGACCTCCGAGCTGGAGGCGGCCCGGGAGCGGGAACGGGCCGCCGCGGAGGCCGTGCGGGCGGCGGAGTCGGCGCTGCGCACGTCGGCGCGGGAGGCCGCGACGGCGACCACCCGGGCGGCGCGGGCACGGGCGCGGTGGGAGGCCCTCGGCGGGAGCTGACAGCGGCACGAGAGCGGCGGCCGTCACCCGCCGGTCGGGCGGTGCCGCCCCGCATCCGGGCGGGTACCCACGAGGTGCCGGCCCCGTCCGCCGCGTCCTGGCCTGCTTCACGATGTTTGCCGTAGCCCACGGCGGGCAAATACCGCTTGTGATCCTGCTGCGCCCCCCGGGCGTCTACCGGGCCGAGGGCGACACGTCGATGCTGGCGGACGCGATGCGCCGTGGAGGTTTCGCCCTCGGCAGGCGGGTGCTCGACATCGGCACGGGCAGCGGCGCACTCGCGGTGGCCGCGGTACGGGCGGGCGCGACCTCCGTGACGGCGGTGGACCTCTCGCTGCGCTCGGTCCTCGCCGCCTGGCTCAACAGCCGGGCGCACGGGGCGACCGTGAACGTGCGGCGCGGTGACCTGTTCTCCCCGGTCGCCGGTCAGCGGTTCGACCTGGTGATCACCAACCCGCCGTACGTGCCGGCGGCCACCGACATCCTGCCGAGACACCGCAAGGCGCGCTGCTGGGACGCCGGCAGCGACGGGCGGGCGGTCGTCGACCGGATCTGCGCCGGGGTCGCCGACGTGCTGACCCCGGACGGCGACCTCCTGATGGTGCACTCCGCCCTCTGCGGCGACCGGGGCCACGCTCGACGCGCTGGCCGCCGCCGGGCTGCACGCCCAGGTGCTCGCCAGGGCGACGGTGCCGTTCGGACCGGTGATGCGGGCGCGGTCGGCGATGCTCGAGTCCCGCGGGCTGATCCGGCCCGGCCAGCGCTCCGAGGAGCTCGTCGTGGTCGGGGCGCACCATGCGGGGCGGTGAGCCGGCACGCGAGGTCGTCGTCACCGACGAGGGTCCGCTGCTGGTGTCCGGACCGCTGGAGATCGTGCTTCCCGACGGCTCCCGGGTCCGGTCCGACCGGCCCGTCACGGCGCTGTGCACGTGCCGCCGCAGCCGCCGCGCGCCGTTCTGCGACACCAGCCATCGCCGCCGGGTCCGGGCCGGCAGCGGCGACGAGCGACGGACGGCAGCGAGGCAGGAGGGGACCGTGCTCAGCCGGATCCCGCCGCAGCGCGCTGAACCGCCGCCGCCGCTGCCCGAGGCCCGCGGGCCGCTGTCGGCCGTCGTCCTCGACGCGTTGCGCCGCCGTACCACCGTGCTGCCCGTGGTGGGCGGGGCGGACCCGTACGGCGAGGACCTGCAGCTGGCTCTCTACTGCTGCTACGAGCTGCACTACCGCGGCTTCGCCGGCGTCGACGACGACCGCGAGTGGGACCCGGCGCTGCTCGCCGTCCGCGCCGACATGGAGCGGGCGTTCCTCGCCGCACTGCGGGCCGACGTGCCGGGCGGCGCCGACGTCGACGGCGAGGTCGAGGCGCTGCTCGTCGAGCCGGTCGACGCCTGCGGCGTGTCCCACCACCTGCACCGTGGCGGCGAGCTGTGGCAGCTGCGCGAGTACGTCGCCCACCGCTCGCTCTACCACCTCAAGGAGGCCGACCCGCAGGCGTTCGTCATCCCCCGGCTGAGCGGCGCCGCGAAGGCCGCGCTGGTGACCGTCGAGCACGACGAGTACGGCGGCGGCGACCCCGACCGGATGCACGCCGGCCTCTTCGCGGACATGATGGACGCGCTGGACCTGCCCTCCGCGTACGGCCACTTCCTCGACGTCGCGCCCGCGGAGACCCTCGCCGAGGTCAACCTCATGTCCGTCTGCGGGCTCCACCGCGGCCTGCGCGGAGCGCTGATCGGCCAGTTCGCCACGGTCGAGCTGACGTCCTCCCCGGGCTCCGACCGGCTGGTGCGCGCCATGCGCAGGCTGGGCTGCCCGGCGGCGGCGATCGAGTTCTACGCCGAGCACGTCGAGGCCGACGCGGTGCACGAGCAGCTGGTGCGCCGCGGGGTGCTCACCCCGCTGCTGGCCGCCGAGCCGGAGCTCGCGGCCGACGTCGTCTTCGGGATACAGGCGAGCGGGTTCCTGGCGGCCCGGCTCGGCGCGCTGCTGCTGGAGCGGTGGGGCGAGGGACGCTCGGCGTTGCGCCGGCCGCTGGCCGACGCCCCCCGGGCGGCGGGCAGCGCCCCCTGACCCCCCGCGCCGCGCCGTCCCCGTACCCCGCGTTCTGGATGCAGAACGCGGTTCTCGAAGGTCCGGTGACGACGTTCTGCATCCAGAATGCGAAGGGTGATCAGCGGGCGGACGCCAGCGCGAGCGCGTTGAGCGCGCCCCACGCGAGGCCCACCACGACGGCCTTGCGCTTGGCCGCGGGGTCGCCTGGCGAGAGCCCGAACACGGCGGCGTCGCCGAGGTCGGCCGCGATCCGGGCGGCCAGCGCCAGCTTCAGCGGCGCCCCGGCAGGCGCGAGCGCCACGGCCACCCCGTTCACCGTGTCGCGCACCCCGACCGCCCTGACCAGGATCGACACCGGCTCCGACGGCTGACCGTCCGGCCCGGCCAGGCCCGCGGGCCCCGCGAGGATCGCCGGCCTGACCAGCGTGGCGACGCCGTAGGCGGCGGTGAGCACGCCGAGCGTTCGGGGGAACCAGGACATCGGGACGACCTTTCGACGGGTGCGGCGGCGATCACCAGCCTCGCATCCCACCGGCCCCGGCGCGCCCCGAGCAGACTGGACCGCGATGCGCCTGCCACCCGACCTGCCCGACCTGCCCGTCAGGGCTGCGCTCGACGACGTGACCGGCGCGCTCGCGGCGAGCGGGTCCGCCGTCCTCGTCGCGCCTCCCGGCACGGGCAAGACCACCCTCGTGCCGCTCGCGCTGGCCGCGGCGTGGGGGCGGCGGGTGCTCGTCGCGGAGCCGCGGCGGCTCGCGGCCCGCGCGGCCGCGGCGCGGATGGCGGCACTGCTCGGCGAGCCGGTGGGCGCCACCGTCGGCTACGCGGTGCGCGGTGACTCCCGGACGTCGGCCGGCACGCTCGTCGAGGTGGTGACGTCCGGCCTGCTGCTGCGCCGGCTGGCCGCCGACCCGGAGCTCACGGGCGTCGGGACGGTCGCTGCTCGACGAGTGCCACGAACGCCACCTCGACGCCGACCTCCTGCTCGCCCTCCTGCTCGACGCCCGCGCCGGGCTGCGTCCGGACCTGCGGCTGCTCGCCACCTCCGCGACGGTGGGCACCGACCGGCCCGCCGTCCTGCTCGGCTCCGGGACGGCGGCCCGGCCCCGGTCCTGCGGGTCGAGGCCCGGATGTTCCCCGTCGCCGTGCGGCACACGCCGCCCGCGCGCGGGGAGCGGATCGAGGCGTGCGTCGCCCGCGCGGTGCGCGCCGCGCTCGCCGAGGGGGACGGCGACGTGCTCGCCTTCCTGCCGGGGGTCGCGGAGATCCGGCGCACGGCCGCCGCGCTGACCGGAGCGGACGCCGACGTGGTGGCGCTGCACGGGCGGCTGCCCGCCGCGGAGCAGGACGCGGCGCTGCGGCCCGGGCCCGGGCAGGCGGGTGGTGCTCGCCACGGCCGTCGCCGAGTCGAGCCTGACCGTCCCCGGCGTCCGCGCGGTCGTCGACGCCGGGCTGGCGCGGGTGCCGCGGGTCGACCACCGCCGCGGGCTGGCCGGGCTCGTCACCGTGCGCGTGTCGGCGGCGGTGGCCGAGCAGCGCGCCGGCCGGGCGGGCCGGGTGGCACCCGGCCGCGTGCTACCGCTGCTGGCCCGACGGCGAGGTGCTGGCGCGCTACCCCGAACCGGAGATCCGCACCGCCGACCTCACCCGCCTGGCGCTGGACCTCGCGTGCTGGGGCACGCCGGACGGGCGCGGCCTGCGCTGGTGGGACGAACCGCCCGCCGGGCCGCTGCGCGCCGGGCAGGCCGTGCTGCGCGCCCTCGGCGCCGTCGACCCGGACGGTGCCGCCACGCCGCGCGGCAGGCGGATGGCGGGCCTCGGGCTGCACCCCCGGCTCGCGCGGGCCCTGCTCGACGGCACCGCGCTGGTCGGGGCCACGGCCGCCGCCGAGGTGGTGGCCCTGCTCGACGACGACACCCTCGTGACCGGGGCCGACGTCGACACGGGGCTCGCGCGGCTGCGGGACGGCTCGGCGCCGCGGCTCGTCCCGGTGGCGGGCGGAGGTGCGGCGGCTGCGGGGCGAGGTGCGGCGGGTCTCCGGACGTCAGGAAAGCCACTTTGCTGACACCACGCGTCCGGAAAGTGGCTTTCCTGACACCCCGGGCGCGCTGGTCGTCGCCCTGGCCCACCCGGAGCGGCTGGCGCGGCGGCGGCGCCGGGGTCGGCGCTGTACCTGCTCGCGGGCGGCACCGCCGTCGAGCTCGCACCGGGGAGCGGGGCGCCCGACTCCGAGTGGCTGGCGGTCGCCGTCGCCGACCGCACACCCGGCGCGGAGAACGGGCGGATCCGCCTCGCTGCGGCCGCGGACCGCGAGCTCGCCGAGCTGGCCGCGCCCGCGCTGCTCGACGAGGCGGACGAGGTGGCGTGGGAGGGCGGCGACGTCGTCGCCAGGCGGGTGCGACGGCTCGGCGCGATCGTGCTGGAGGAGCGGCAGCTCACCGACCCCGACCCGGACGCCGTGCGGGCGGCGCTGCTCGACGGGCTGCGCTCCGAGGGACTCGGACTCCTGCGGTGGACGGCGGGCGCGCGGTCGCTCCGGGACCGGCTCGCCACCCTCCACCGCGCCCTCGGCCCACCCTGGCCCGCAGTCGACGACGACGCGCTGCTCGCCGCGGTCGACGACTGGTGGACCGGCCCGTTCACCTCCGCCCGCCGCCGCGCCGACCTCGCCCGCATCGACGCCACGACCGTGCTGCGCGCGCTCCCGGACCGGCGATCGGCGGCCAGGCTGGACGAGCTGGCGCCCGAGCGGATGGAGGTCCCGTCCGGTTCCCGGATCGCGCTGGACTACAGCGGGGACCACCCCGTGCTCGCGGTCCGGGTGCAGGAGGTGTTCGGCTGGACCCGGACCCCGTCCGTCGCGGGTGGGCGGCTCCCGGTCGTTCTGCACCTGCTCTCCCCCGCCGGGCGCCCGGCCGCGGTGACCGGTGACCTCGTCTCGTTCTGGGAGACGGGGTACCCGCAGGTCCGCTCCGAGCTGCGGGGCCGCTACCCGAAGCACGACTGGCCGACCGACCCGCGCACCGCGCAGCCGTCCCGCGGGCCGTCCCGCGCCCGCCGGGGCTGATCTCGACCGCCGCCGGACGCGTCGAACACCTGTTCTAGGATCGGCCCGCCCCCCACCCCGCACGAAGGAGAACCGTGACCAGCGACGCCGTGACCAGCTCTGTCGGGACCAGCTCTCTCGGGACCAGCCCTCTCGGGACCAGCTCCGTCGAGACCGGCCCCGTCGGGGCGAGCGCCGCGGAGCAGCCCGACGGCGAGCCGCGGCGTCGCAGGGGCCGGCCGAAGGGCTCCACCAGCGCGCGCCCCACCCGCACGATCGAGCTGATCCTCACCGTCAGCGGCACGGCCGACGGGGAGTGGCAGGCCGAGCTCAAGCAGGGCAGCACCTGGCTCACCCGCGGCCTCCCGGTCACGGCCGCCGCGGTGTCGCGCGCCGCCCGGGAGCTGCACGCCGATCTGTCCGGCCCGATCGACGCCGAGATCGGGTCCGCGCGTGAACAGCGCGCGGCACGGGTGGCCGCGCTGGAGGCCGAGCTGGAGCAGGCCCGCAAGGCGCTCGCCGCGATGGACGTCACCGAGCCGAAGGCCGCCGCGACGATCGTGACCGTCCCGTAGGGTCCTCGCGCCCACCCCGTACGGACGGCGAGGACGCGATGACCAGCGAGGCGAGCATCGACCCCGAGGACCTGCGCACCTGCCTGCGCGTCCTCGCCGAGCTGGAACGGCTGCCCGTCGAGCATCCCGACGCCGTCGCCGTCCGCCGGGCGACGGCCGGGATCTACAAGTCCGTGAAGATCCGCAGGCGCCACGCCAAGCGTGACGCCGTCGCGGCCGCCGACGGCGCGGTCACCGCGGCCACCGCCACGGGCGCACCCGGCCGCATCGACGACGAGACCCACGGGCTTCCGCTGGTGCCGGCGGCGGCCGGCGCCAGCGCCGGCACCCTGCTGCGCCCGCGCGCCTGCTACACCTGCAAGAACCGTTACCACCTGGTGGACGCCTTCTACCACCAGCTCTGCCCGCCCTGCGCGGCGCTGAACCGGAGCAGGCGCGACGCCCGCACCGACCTGTCCGGCCGCCGGGCGCTGCTCACCGGCGGCCGGGCCAAGATCGGGATGTACATCGCGCTGCGGCTGCTGCGCGACGGCGCGCACACCACGATCACCACCCGCTTCCCGCACGACGCGGTCCGCCGCTTCGCCGCGATGCCCGACAGCGGCGAGTGGCTGCACCGGCTGCGCATCGTCGGCGTCGACCTGCGGGATCCGGCGCAGGTCGTCGCGCTGGCCGACACGGTCGCCGCGCACGGCCCGCTGGACGTGCTGATCAACAACGCCGCGCAGACGGTCCGCCGCTCACCCGGCTCGTACGCCCCGCTCGTGGCGGCCGAGCACGCGCCGCTCCCGCCAGGCGAGCTGCCGGAGGTGATCACGTTCGACCACGTCGGCGACGCGCATCCCGCCGCGCTCGCCGGGAGCCTCGCCGACCACCAGGCCCCGCACGCCCTCACCGAGCTGGCGCTGACGGCCCGGTCCGCCTCGCCCGAACGCGTCGCCGCCGGGGTGGCCGTCGACGCAGGCGGGCTCGTCCCCGACACCGCTGGGGCGAACAGCTGGACCAGGCGGGTGCACGAGATCGATCCGCTGGAGCTGCTCGAGGTGCAGCTGTGCAACCAGACCGCGCCGTTCATCCTGGTCAGCCGGTTGCGGCCGGCGATGGCCGCAGCGAGCGCCCGGCGCAAGTACGTGGTCAACGTGAGCGCGATGGAGGGCCAGTTCGGCCGCGCCTACAAGGGCCCGGGCCACCCGCACACCAACATGGCCAAGGCCGCCCTCAACATGCTCACCCGCACCAGCGCGGGCGAGATGCTGGAGCGCGACGGGATCCTGATGACCGCCGTCGACACCGGGTGGATCACCGACGAGCGCCCGCACCCCACCAAGCTGCGCCTGGCCGACGAGGGCTTCCACGCCCCGCTCGACCTCGTCGACGGCGCGGCCCGCGTGTACGACCCGATCGTCCGCGGCGAGGCGGGCGAGGATCTCCACGGCTGCTTCCTCAAGGACTACGCCCCGGCCGCGTGGTGAGGGTCCGGGGTGACGGGTCAGGCCACCCGCTCCGGTGCCTTGTGCTGCGTGATCAGCGCGTGCCCGTCGCGGAAGAGCACGCCGTCGGAGCAGCGGGCCTCCACCGCTCCGCCGGCGAACTGCTCGGTGTAGAGCCGGGCGTAGAGCCCGCCCTGGGCCAGCAGCTCGGCGTGGGTGCCGCGCTCGACCACCCGGCCGGCGTCCACGGCGAGGATGACGTCGGCGCCGAGCACGGTGGACAGGCGGTGCGCGATCGCGATCGTCGTCCGCTTGCGGGTGGCGGCCTCCAGTGCCCGCTGGACCAGGCGCTCGCTGGTCGTGTCGAGCGCGCTGGTCGCCTCGTCCAGGATGAGGATCGGCGGGTCCTTGAGCAGCACCCGCGCGATGGCGAGGCGCTGCTTCTCCCCGCCCGACAGGCGGTAGCCGCGCTCGCCGACCACCGTGTCGTAGCCGTCGGCGAACGAGACGATGCGGTCGTGGATGTTGGCCGCGCGCGCCGCGGCCTCGATCTCCTCCTGCGTCGCGTCCTGCCTGGCGTAGCGCAGGTTGTCGGCGATCGTCGAGTGCAGCAGGTAGGTGTCCTGGGTGACCATCCCGACGGCGTCGGCGACCGACGCCTGGGTGAGCTCCGCGCACGTCCTGGCCGTCGATGAGCACCCGGCCGTGGTCGACGTCGTACAGCCGCGGGATGAGGTAGGAGAGCGTGGTCTTGCCCGAGCCGCTCGGCCCGACGATCGCGGCGAGCTGGCCCGGTTCGACGGTGAACGACACGTCGCGGACGGCCCACGGCCTGCCTGCCGCGTTGTGGTCGGCCCCGCCGACCCCGGTGCCGTTCGGCCACCGCGGCTGGCACCCCGGCCACCTCCGCAGCGGGGTAGGCGAACCAGACGCCGTCCAGCTCCACCCGGCCGGCGACGGCGCTCGCGTCGAGTATGCGGGCGTCCGGCGCGTCGACGATGCGGGGGCGCAGGTCGAGGTAGTCGAAGATCCGCCCGAACAGGGCCAGCGAGGTCTGCACGTCCAGCGACACGCGCAGCAGGTTGACCGTGGGGAAGAGCAGGCGCGTCTGGAGCGTCGTGAACGCGACGATCGTGCCCGCCGCGTCACGTCGCTGCCCGCCGCGATGAGGAAGCCCGCCGTGAGGTAGACCAGCGCCGGGGTGACGCCGAGGAAGGTCTGCACCACGGCGAAGAACGACTGGCCGGTCATCGCCTGCCGGACCTGCAGGTCGACCTGGCGCACGTTCTCGTCGCGATAGCGCCGGATCTCGTAGGCCTGCCGGTTGAACACCTTCGCCAGCAGCACCCCGGACACCGACAGCGACTCCTCGGTGATCGCCGTCATGTCCGACAGGGACTCCTGGGTGTGCCCGGCGATCTTGCGCCGGACCCGGCCCACCCGGATCTGGAGCAGGACGAACAGCGGCACCAGCGCGACCGCCACGACCGTGAGCTGCCAGGACAGCAGCACCATCGCGATCAGCGCGGCGGCGACCGTGACGACGTTGCCCAGTATCGAGCTCGCCGTCTCGCTGAGCACCGACTGCACGCCGCCGACGTCGTTGGCCAGCCGCGACTGGATCGCACCGGTGCGGGTGGCGGTGAAGAACGACAGGTCCATCCGCTGCAGGTGCTCGAACAGGCGCCCGCGCAGGTCGGCCATGACCCGGTTGCCCAGCAGGGTGGTCAGGTAGGTCTGCCAGACGCCGATCAGCGCCGTCACGATCGGGATCACGATCATCCCGGCGACCAGCCACGTCAGCAGGTCCAGGTTCATCGGGCCGCCGTCGACCGGGAACAGGGCCCTGTCGAACGCGGCCTTGGTCAGGAACGGGGTGACGATGCCCAGCCCGCTGCTGAGCAGCACGGCGACGACGATGGCCACGAGGCTCATCCGGTAGGGGGTGAACAGCGCCCACACCCGCCGCCCCAGCCGCTCGTTCTCCATGCCGACACAGTAGGGCCGCTGTCACACCGGGCCCGGGCTCTCGTCCAGCCACCGCAGGATCGCCTCGGTGTGCTCGCCGGCGGCGGGCACCGGGTCCATCCGCGGCGGGCGGCCCGGCAGTCCGATGGGCGGCAGCACCGCGCGCAGCGGACCGGCGGGCGAGCCGACCGTCGTCCAGCGGTCCCTGGCGGCCAGCTGGGGGTGCTCCAGCACCTCGGCCACCTCCCGGCGCCTGGCGTGGGCGACCCGGGCGGCGGCGAGCCGCGCCGTCGCCTGCTCCCCGGTGAGGGCGCCGAACACGGCGTCGATCTCGGCGTGCAGCGCGGGCCGGTTCTCGACGCGGCGGGCGCCGGTGTCGAACCGCGCGTCGGTGGCGAGGCCCGGGTTCTCCAGGACGTCGGCGCAGAACGCCACCCACTCCCGCTCGTTCTGGATCGCGAGCACCACCTCGGTGCCGTCGCCCGCGACGAAGGTGCCGTACGGGGCGATCGCCGGGTGGCTGGTGCCGGTGCGGCCGGGCGGCGTCCCGCCGTAGTCGGTGTAGTACAGCGGGAAGCCCATCCACTCGACGAGCGCGTCGAACAGGCTGACGTCCAGGTGCGTGCCCACGCCGGTGCGCTCGCGGTCGTACAGCGCGGCCAGGACGCCGGAGAAGGCGTACATCCCCGCGCCGATGTCCGCGGCCGGGATGCCGCTCCTCGCCGGCTCGCCCTCCGTGCCGGTGACCGAGACGAGCCCCGCCTCGGACTGGACGAGCAGGTCGTAGGCCTTGGCGTCGCGGTAGGGCCCGCTGGAGCCGTATCCGGAGATGGAACACGTGATCAGCCGCGGGAAGCGCTCCCGCAGCTCGGTGGCGCCCAGCCCGAGCCGCTCGACCGCGCCGGGAGCGAAGTTCTGCACGAACACGTCGGCGCGTTCGAGGAGCCGGGGCAGGACCGGCTCGTCGGACGCGGCGTCGGCCTTCAGGTCGAGCGTGAGGCTCTCCTTGGACCGGTTGAGCCACACGAAGTGGCTCGAGAGGCCGTTCACGGTCTCGTCGTAGTGCCGGGCGAAGTCGCCGCCGCCCGGGCGCTCCACCTTGATCACCCTGGCACCGAGGTCGGCCAGCTGACGGGTGGCGAAGGGGGCGGCCACGGCCTGCTCGCAGGCCACGACGAGGACTCCGGTCAGCGGCAGCACCCCACGATCCTGCCTCGTGACCGAGACGAGCGCCGTGGCGGGCGCGCGGGCGCCTGAGCACCACAGCGCTCGTCTCGTCGAAACGCCACGGGAACGCGCCCCCGTGCGCGAACCTCGGCGCCGTGCTGGACGACCCGTTTCTCGGCGCGCAGGCGGTGGCTCGCGGACTCCTCACCCGCGCGGCGTTGCGCACGGACCGCTACGTCTCGCCGTTCCGCGGCGTCTACCTGCGCGCCCGGGACCGGCCACCCGGCCTCGCGGACCTCTCCCGGGCCGCGTTCCTGCTGGTCGGCGACCGCGGGGCGCTCGCGGGGCACTCGGCCGCGGAGCTGCTGGGCGCATCGTGCGCGCCCCCGGGAGCGCCCGCCGAGATCGTCTCGCCCGGCACCGGGATCCGGGCCCGGCCGGGACTGGTCGTGCACCGCGACGCGCTGCCGCCCGAGGACGTGTGGCGCGCAGGCGGCTGCCGCGTGACCTCCCCGCTGCGCACCGCCTGGGACCTCGCGCGGCGGCGGCCGCTCGTCGAAGCCGTCGTGGCCGTCGACGCGCTGGCCCGCCGTGGCCGGTTCCCGCCGTCGGACCTGCTGACCAGGCGGGCCGACCGCCCGCGGGCACGCGGTGCGGCGCAGCTCGGCCGGGTCGTCGCGCTCGCCGATGCGCGTGCGGAGTCGGTGATGGAGACCCGGCTGCGGCTCCTGCTCGTGCTCGGCGGGCTGCCGGCCCCCGCCGTCCAGCACGAGATCCTCGACGCACACGGGTTCGTACTGGCCCGTGCCGACCTGGCCTACCCGCACGTCCGGCTGGCCATCGAGTACGACGGCGGCACCCACCTGCACCGGCGGACCGCCGACAACCGCCGGGACACCGCGCTCGCCGAGCTCGGGTGGGAGACGATGCGGTTCACCGTCGACGACATGCGCCACCCGCGACAGGTGCTGGAGAGCGTCGGGCGGATGCTCGCGGTGCGGGAACGAGCCACGAGATGAGCGTTGTGGCGTGCTCGCGGGTGCCTGAGCACCACAGCGCTCGTCTCGTCGGATCGTCCGTCACCCCGCGAGCGCCACGATCTCGGCGATCCCCTCCTCCAGGCACTCGGTCAGCACGGCGGGCTCCGTCACGGCGGCGGGGTCGGTGTTGATCCCGATGCAGCACGTCCCCTCGTGGGACAGCAGCGTGATCATCGCCGCACATCCGGGCAGCGGGCCGAACGGGAACATCCGCGTGATCCGCGAGCCCGCCACGTAGACCGGGTGCGAGACGCCGGGCAGGTTGCTGACCTGCACGTCGTTGGCCGAGGTGAACCGGCCGGACACCGCGCCGAGCACCGGCGCCGGCAGCCAGCCCAGCGCAGGGGCGAGCAGCCCGAGTGCGTCCGATGCGGTCTCGGCGCGGGCGGTGAGCACGAACTCCCGCACCGCCGCGATACGGGCCACCGGGTCGGTCTCGGCCATCGGGCCGGCGAACCGGGCGCCGGTGAAGCGGTTGCCGCCCTGCGGGTCGTCCTCGGTGCGCAGGCTGATCGGGATGCCGATCGGGAGCGTGCCGACCTCGGAGCCGAGCCGCTCGTGGTAGCGGCGGAAGCCGCCGAGCACAGCGGCGAGCAGCCCGTCGTTGACCGAGCCCCCGCCCGCCTTCGCGCCCGCCTTCAGCTCGGCGAGCCCCACCTCCGCCAGATCGAAGCGCCACGCGCCGCTGCGCGCGGCGAGCAGCGGGGAGCCGTTCGCCGCAGGCGCGACGGATGCGCCCGAGGGACCGCACGACACCGACCGCGTGCGAGGCGGTGGTCAGGGGCCGGGACAGCCTGCCGAGCAGGCCGACCCCCTGCCGCAACGCCCTCCGCGGCACGGCGCGGACGGTGCGCCCGACCTGGTCGCCGAGCAGGCCGACCGGTGACGCCTCGCCCGCGGCCGGGACCGCGGGCTCCGGACGGTCCGGGTCGTGCTCGGGCGTGCGGCTGTGCAGCCGGCCCATGAGCTGCACGGCGCCCAGGCCGTCGGTCGCGCTGTGGTGGGTCTTGACGGCGTATCCCGCCTTGCCGCCCTCCAGCCCCTCCACCAGCAGCACCTCCCACAGTGGGCGCTCGCGGTCGAACGGCCGGGACGCGAACTCCTGCACCACGTCGAGGAGCTGGCGCACCGAACCCGGCGCCTCCAGCCTGGTGCGGCTGAGGTGGCGCGACAGGTCCAGGTCGTCCACGGTCACCCAGGTCGGCGAGCCGACGCCCAGTGCCGGCTCGACCACGCGCTGGCGCATCCGGGAGACCATCCGCGACGCCCACTCGTGCGCACCGGCGAGCCGGTCCCAGTCGGGCGCCCGGTCCAGGATCTCCAGCAGCGTGACGTTCGACCGCAGCCGCGGGTCTGCGGCCTCGCCGCGCCACATCGCGGTCTCCAGCGGGTTCATCTCCGGCGCCGTGCCCCATTCCAGCGGAGCCGCGACGGGCCCGCGCGGGCCCGTGGTGACCTCGACGGCCGGCCTGGCCACGCGCCGGGGACCAGTGCTCGAGCGTGTCGAGGTACAGCCCGCGGACGTCCTGGACGTGCTTGTCCAGCTCCTCGACCGTCCAGCCGTCCGTCGGGATCGGCGGGTGCACGACGATCTGCACCGTGCCCTCGCGGATCGTGGACGCGCCGCGCCACATCAGCTCGCCCGCGTTGCGGATCACCACCGGCACGATCGGCACCCCGGCCTGCATCGCGACGTGGAAGGCGCCCTTCTTGAACGCCCCGAGCGCCGGGGTCGCCGAGCGGGTGCCCTCCGGCGCGATCACCAGCGAGATGCCCTCCCGCAGCCGCTGGACCGCCGGCTCGAGGGCCGTCCTGGCCTGCGCGGTGTTGCCGCGGTCGACGAAGGCGACGTCGGCGAGGCGGAACATCAGCCCGAACCCCGGAACGTTCGCCGCCTCCTTCTTCGCCACGCCGGTGAACCCGCCGCGCAGCAGCTTGGCGAGGATCAGCACGTCGAGCTGGCTCTGGTGGTTGAACAGGAACACCGCGGGCCGGGCGGACCACCAGGTTCTCCGCACCCCGGACGTCGAGGCGGACACCGGCGAGCGCGGCACCCAGCTCCCCGGCGAGCGTGGTGCCCAGGTCGATGGCGTCGCGCCGCGACCCGTTGAGCGCGCCCAGCGCGAGGCCCGCGCCGAAGCCGGTGAGCATGCCGCCGACCCCGGCCGCCGTGCGGACCACCTCGCGCGCCCCCGCCCGGCCGCGTGGCCGGAACCGGGCGATCGGCCAGCCGTACTCCGCCGCCGCCTCCGCCAGGCCGGAACCCGGGTTGAGCGCACGCGGGCGGCCTGCGGTCTGCAGGAACGGGACGTCCTCGTCGCCGTTGGAGTAGGCGTAGCTCCGGGCGAGATCCACCCCGTGTTCCGGGGCGAACGCCCGCACCGCCGCCGCCTTGCCCGCCCGCCACAGCGGCGGGCCACCGGGGCGGCCGGTGCAGATGCCCTTCTCGATCTCGACGGGCGTGACGAGCACGTGCTCGACCCCCATGGCGCGGGCGGCGGGCTCCACCTGGAACCGCGTGGCCGACGACGCCAGCACCACGGTGTGCCCGGCCCGGCGGTGCGCCTCCACCAGCCGCCACGCCTCCGGGTAGAGCGCGCCCGCGATGCCCTGCACGAACAGCCGCTCCCCCAGCTCGGTCAGCTCGTCCTCGCTGCGGCCCGCCCACGCCCGCATCCCGAGCAGGAAGAACTGCTCGAAGTCCTCCTCGGTGGTCACCCCGCGCAGCCCGATCAGCAGCATCCGCCCCATGTCGCCCGGGGTGACCTGGAACGACCGCAGGTGGTGGCGGGCGAACGCACCCAGGGAGTAGCCGTCGATCAGGGTGCCGTCGAAGTCGAAGAACGCGCCGATCTCGGGCCCCTGCGGGCCCGCTTCGACGTCGGCGATCAGCCGGTCCTCGGTCCAGGGATCAGTACCAGTCACGGTTCGACACCCACTGCCTCCCGACGCGATGCCGCGTCGATCTCGTCGATCTCGATCACCCGCGCCACGACGTCGCGCAGCTGCGCGGCGAACGCCTGCCGCCGCTGCGGCCAGCTCGTCTCGCGGCCTCGGATCTCGCAGGTCCAGGTTCGCCGCCAGCCGCAGCGCGCTGCCGAACAGCTCCCGCGACAGCGACTCCGGTCCGTGCAGCCGGCCCTGCAGCAGCATCTGCTGGCCGACCCCCGCGCACTCGTCGAGGAACTCCTTCTCCACCACCGGGGTGCGCGGGTCGCGTGCGGCGAGCCGCTCGGCCACCACCAGCTGGGCGTCGAAGAAGGAGCGCAGCACCCGGTGGGCGCAGCGGAAACCGGTGCGCGCCAGCACGGCCCGGCCGTCGGCCGTGGCGTGGTCCGCGTCGATGCGCTCCAGCTCCGCGTCGAGCTGCGCGTTGTGGGTGGCCCGGTCGGGGAAGAAGAACTCGAACTTGAGCAGGTCGCGCAGCCGGGCCGCCTCCTCCGCGCGGTCGGCGGGCTCGCAGAGCAGCATCAGCTCCGCGATCGCACGGTCGACGAAGTGGTGGATCGCGCTGTTGCGGTAGAACGCCGCGACGAGGTGCTGGCCCCGCTCGATCGCGTACACGGGCTCCTCGCCACCGGTGTAGATCGTCACGACGTCCTGCGCGGCGAGCGCGCCCAGGATCCGGCGCACGCCCTCGCTGCGTGCTCAGCGCGTCGCCCCCGCGCGGCAGCCCGCGGTCGAGGACGTACTCCCGCACCGGCTCCAGCACCCGCCGCACCTGGCCCAGGGTGAGCGCGCGGTCCCGCACGCCGAGCAGCGCGAGCGTCACCAGCGCCGTCGCCATCACCGGCGTCACCCGGTTGATCCCGACGGCCACCTCGAAGGCCACCTTCTGCAGGGTGAGCCTGCGCGCGTCCGGATCCTCGGCGTCCGCGCCCGCCTCCAGCGCCCCCCGCAGCGAGATCGGCTCGGCGAATCGGACGTGCGCGTTGCCGATCGGGCTCAGCTGCGCCTTCGCGTACCTGGCGAGCCAGCCGAGGCCCTCGCCCTTCTTCGCGGCGCCGCGCTGCTCGGCGGCCATCGCCGAGACCTCACGGAGCTGGTCGTAGGCGATCGACACCGGCACCAGGTAGACGTCCTGCGCGCGGCCCCGCTCGACGGCCTCGGCGACGTTCGCCAGCAGCCCGTAGCGGGGCGGGCGCAGCTTCCCGGTGCGCGAGCGGCCGCCCTCCATGTACCACTCCAGGTTGAAGCGCTTGGACAGCAGGAACCCGAAGTACTCCCGGACGGCGAGCTTGTAGACCTCGTCGTCGCCGAAGCTGCGGCGGATGAAGACGATCCCCGCCCGCTTGGCCAGCGGCCCGACCGGCCAGAACCGCAGGTTGTCCCCGCCGAGCACGTGGTTGCGGGGGAAGTCGTGCTCGGCCAGCACGTCGGCGAGCAGCAGCGGGTCGGCGTAGGAGCGGTGGCTCGGCAGGAACACCAGCGGGTAGCGGCGGTTGAGCTCGCGCAGCCGTTCCAGCCCGGCCGTGTCGACCTGCACGTCCCACGCCCTGGCGTGCAGCGGGCGCAGCGCGGCCGAGAGCAGGTCCACCGCCATCGGGCTCATCGACGCGACCAGCCCGTGCAGGTCGGCCTCGGCCTTCGCGGCCACCTCGGCCTCGGGCAGGTCCGTCCGGGCCGCCAGCTCGCGGACGTCGCGGCGGAAATCCGGCGCGCCGACGATCGCCTCGACGATGTGGCTCGGCACCTTGTACCGGCCGCCGACGAGCGCCCGCTCGGCCCGGTCCAGCGCCAGCGCGGCCTGGCGCGCCACGAACTCGCCGAACGCGGCGCCCGTCCCTCGGCCGCCCCAGCGGTCCCGCAGCTCGGTCACGGTGGCGGGCTCCGCGGCCACGACGGCGACCCGGTCGGGCTCGCGGCGGACGATCCGCGCCTGCTCGCGCGCGTTCGGGTGCCGCGGGTCCCGCAGCGACGCCAGGTCCGACCAGCGCACCCGGCGCTGCCCGTTGCGCTCGCGCGGCAGCCAGGCCACCCGGACGGCGGCGACGACGGCGTCGCCGTCGATCCCGGCCAGTGGCTGCGCGAGTGCCGTGCCGCTGGCCGGCAGCACGGCCGCAGGACGCAGCTCGGAGTCGCGCATCCAGTCCTCGATCAGCGTGCGCTCGACCTCGCTCGACGCGTCGACGAGCACGAGCAGCGGGGCGTCCTCGCCCGGCGAACGCACGATCATCTGTGACCTCTTCCCGTCGCGGCCCATCCTGGCCCACGGCGGCGCCCGCGCACACGGTCGACGGGTCCCTCGGTTGCCGAGCCGGCCCCGGGGGATCCTGGAGTGGTGGAAGGCGTTCTCACCAATCTCGCGCTGGTACTCCTGTTCGTCCTGATCGGCGGGTTCTTCTCGGCCTCGGAGCTGGCACTGGTCTCGCTGCGCGACTCGCAGGTCGAGCGCATGGCCGCGGCGAGCACGGCGTGGTGCGCGCGTCGCCCACCTGCGTGCGGACTCCAACCGGTTCCTCGCCGCGGTCCAGATCGGCGTCACCCTCGCGGGCTTCTTCTCCGCCGCGTACGGGGGCTCGACGCTCTCCGGCCCGCTGGCCGCGGTGCTGACCGGCTGGGGCCTGTCCGAGGGCCTCGCAGCGACCGTGGCCCTCGTGCTGGTCACGGCGTTCATCTCCTACCTGTCGCTGGTGCTGGGCGAGCTGGTGCCCAAGCGGCTGGCGCTGCAACGGTCGGAGGCGGTGGCGCTGTCCGTCGCGCCCGCCCTCGACCGCGTCGCCGTCGCATGCCGCCCGGTCATCTGGCTGCTGTCGCGCTCCACCGACGTCGTCGTGCGGCTGCTGGGGCTGGACCCGAGCGGCGGCGGCGACGAGGTCTCCGAGGAGGAGCTGCGCGACATGGTCAGCTCGCACGGCGACCTCGGGGCCGAGGAGCGGCGGGTGCTCTCCGACGTCTTCGGCGCGGCGGACCGCCAGCTCTCGGCGGTGATGGTACCGCGAACCGAGGTGGCGTTCCTGCGCGCGGACACGCCGCTCGCCGACGCCGCCCGCGACGTACTGGACAAGCCGCACTCGCGCTACCCCGTGATCGGCACGACCGTCGATGACGTCGTCGGCGTCGTGCACGTGCGCGACCTGCTCACCGCCGCGCTCGTCGGTGCGCGAGGACGTGGACCGGCGCACCGTCACCGACATCACCCGGCCGGTGCCGATGCTGCCGGGGAGCAAGCCCCTGCTGCCGGCGCTGTCCGAGCTGCGGGCCGACCGCAACCACCTCGCCGTCGTCGTCGACGAGTACGGCGGCACCGACGGGATCGTCACGCTCGAGGACATCATCGAGGAGCTCGTCGGCGAGATCGAGGACGAGTACGACCCGGCGCGCCGCCGCGGCCCGGACACCGAGCTCGACGGTCTGCTGCACCGTGACGAGGTCGCCGAGCGCACCGGGATCACGCTGCCCGACGGCCCGTACGAGACGCTCGCGGGCTTCGTGCAGACCCATCTCGGGCGCGTCCCCGGCGTCGGTGACACCGTCGACGCCCTCGACCACCGGTTCGTGGTGACCGAGATGGACGGGCGCCGGGTCGCCCGGGTCCGCGTCGCGCCTGCGCCCGCGACCGAAGCGGCGGCGGACCCGACCGCCGCGCGCTGACCCGGTCGCGGCAGGGCGGGGCTTGCCCGCGACGGCGGAGATCAGGAGAGTGCGGGCATGGCCGATGCCAGCTCCATCCGACCGATCGAGGAGGGCATCGTGCGGCCGGGCGGCGGCCGGACCGACCTGTCCTACGGCCGGTACCTGCACCTCGACGAGCTGCTGGCCGCCCAGCACCCGGTCAGCAGGCCCGTCCATCACGACGAGCTGCTGTTCATCGTCGCAGCACCAGACCTCCGAGCTCTGGCTCAAGCTCGTGCTCCACGAGCTGCACGCCGTCCGGCGGCAGCTGGCCGCCGACGACCTGCGGCCGGCGCTGAAGGGCCTGGCCCGCGTCAAGCACATCCAGCGCCAGCTCACCGACCAGTGGTCGGTGCTGGCCACGCTCACGCCCTCGGAGTACGCGGAGTTCCGCAGCTTCCTCGGCACGTCGTCGGGCTTCCAGTCCGACCAGTACCGGGCCGTGGAGTTCGTGCTGGGCAACAAGAACCGCGCGATGCTCGAGGTGTTCGCCCACGACGAGCGGGCGCTGGCCCTGCTGACCGAGGAGCTCGCGCAGCCGAGCGTCTACGACGAGTTCCTGCGCTACCTCGCGCGGCACGGCCACGACGTGCCGGCCGCGGCTCGCTCGACCGCGACGTGACCGTCGCGCACGAGTTCTCCCCCGACCTGCTGCCGGTGTTCCAGCGGATCTACGAGTCCGCCGACGAGCACTGGGAGGCGTACGAGGCGTGCGAGGAGCTGGTCGACCTGGAGGAGAACTTCCAGCTCTGGCGGTTCCGGCACCTCAAGACGGTGGAGCGGATGATCGGGGTCAAGCGGGGCACCGGCGGGTCCAGCGGGGTGCCGTTCCTGCGCGCGGCGCTGGAGCTGACCTTCTTCCCCGAGCTCTACGCCGTCCGCACGGAGATCGGCCGGTGACGCGGGCTCGGGACCGCCACCGCCACCCGCGCCGCCGAGCTGGACGCCGCCGACCCGCTCGCCCGCTTCCGGGAGCGCTTCCTGCCCAGCCCGGACGTCGTGGCCTACCTGGACGGCAACTCGCTCGGCCGCCCCGTCGACCTGACGGCCGAGCGGCTGGAGCGCTTCGTCCGCGACGAGTGGGCGGGCCGGCTGATCCGCGGCTGGACCGACGGCTGGATGCAGTGGCCCGAGCGCGTCGGCGACCGGCTGGCCGCGGCCGCGCTGGGTGCCGGCGCCCGGCCAGACCGTGGTCGCCGACTCGACCACCGTCATGCTCTACAAGCTCGCCCGCGCGGCCGTCGACGCGCGCCCGGACCGGCGCGAGATCGTCGTGGACACCGACAACTTCCCCACCGACCGCTACGTCGCCGAGGGCATCGCGGCCGAGCGCGGGCGCGTCCTGCGCTGGATCGAGCCCGATCCCGGCGACCGGTGTCACGCACGGACCAGGTGGCCGCCGTGGTCGGCCCGGACACGGCGCTGGTGCTGCTCAGCCACGTCGCGTACCGGTCGAGCTGGATCGCCGACGCCGCCGCCGTCACCGCGCTGGTCCACGACGCGGGCGCCCTCGTGCTGTGGGACCTGAGCCACTCCGCCGGTTCCGTGGAGCTGGAGCTGGACGCCTGGGGCGTGGACCTCGCCGTCGGCTGCACGTACAAGTACCTCAACGGCGGCCCGGGCTCCCCGGCGTTCGGCTACGTGCGGCGCGACCTGCAGCACTCGCTGCGGCAGCCCGTCCAGGGCTGGATGGGCCGCGCGGACCCGTTCGAGATGGGGCCGGGCTACCTCCCGGCGCCCGGCGCGCGCAGCCTCGTCAGCGGCACCCCGCCGATCCTCGCGATGCTCCCGCTCGCTCGCGAGCCTGGAGATGCTCGAGGAGGCCGGCATCGCGGCGGTGCGCGCCAAGTCGATGCAGCTCACCGCGTACGCGCTCGAGATCGTCGACGGCTGGCCCGCCGCGTACGGCGTCGACGTCGTCTCACCGCGCGACCCGGACCGCCGCGGCGGGCACCTCACGCTGCGCAGGCCGGGTTTCCGGGCCGTGCTCGACCGGCTGTGGGAGCGCGGCGTCGTCCCCGACTACCGCGAGCCCGACGGCATCCGGATCGGCCTCGCCCCGCTGAGCACGAGCTTCGCCGAGGTCCACCGCGGGTTGACGACGCTGCGCGAGCTGCTGGAGGCCGACGGATGACCAGGTTCCGGGCGGCGTGCGCGGCGGGCGGGAGCGGATGGCGTCGCGGTCGTCACCGGCGCCGCGCGCGGGATCGGCTACGAGATCGCCGGCAGGCTGGTGGCGCGCGGGTACCGGGTGGTGATCACCGACGTCGACGCTTCGGGCGTCGCCGCCGCGGCGGACCGGCTCGGCGTCACCGGGATCGCGGCCGACGCCAGGAGCGCCGAGGACCACCGCGGTGTCGCAGCGGCGGCGGCCGGGATCGGGCGCCTGGCCGTCTGGGTCAACAACGCCGGGGTGGCCCGCGCGGGCAAGGCGTGGGAGCAGGGCGACGACGACGTCCGGCTCGTCGTGGACACCAACCTCGTCGGCATGATCCACGGCTGCCGGGTGGCGGTCGAGGCCATGCGCGGCTCCGGCGGGCACGTCGTCAACATCGCCTCGATGTCGGGACTCGGCCCGGTACCCGGCCTGGCCGTCTACGCCGCCACGAAGGCGGGGATCGTGAGCTTCACGACGAGCCTGCAGGGCGACCTGGACCGCGCGGGCGTGCCCGTGCGGGTGCACGCGCTGTGCCCGCACGCCGCCGACACCGACCTGGTGCGCGGCGCGCGTTCGGAGCCGGACTCGGCGATCCTGTTCACCCAGCGCGCGCTGCTCGGCGCCGACGCGGTCGCCGACGCCGCGGTGGGGCTGCTCGACGGCCGCCGCATCGTCGCGCTCGATGCCGCTGCACTGGGCCGTGCTGTCGCGGACCGGGGCGGTCCTGCCGGGGATCGGCCTGCGGGTACTCGGCGGGATGCGCGCGCTGGGCGACCGCCGTCGCCGCTCGGCCGTCTGATCCCTGTCCCGCAGGGCCGAACGGGTGTAGCCGCAGCGGGTGCGGGGTAACCTGCGGGCATCGTGGCGCGGACCAATTCGTCACGCTGCCTGAACCGCACCAGCTGTGTCACGCCCTGTCGATAACTTTGGAGTCGGAAGTCCGTGGCCCGTGCCCCCCGGGACATCATCGCCGTCAGCACTTCGGCAGGCGGCGACGACGCCCTGGCGGGGATGTGACGATGACCATGTCGACCCTGGACATCGGGCACGTCGTGCACGACGCGGCGGTCGTCGTGCGTCCGGTCGGCCGGCTCGACCTCTCGACGTATCCGTTGCTGCGAGACGCGCTGCTCGGGCACGCCGCCGAGCAGCCGGCGGCGTTGATCGTGGACCTCGACGGCATCGAGGCCGAGGCCGTCACATCGCTGTCGGTGTTCACCACCGTCCGGATGCGAATCTCGTCGTGGCCCGCGATCCCGATGTTGCTGTCCGCCTCCCGCAGCCCGCTGTCCCGCCTGCTGAGGCGCAGCGCCGTGCCCCGATTCGTCCCCACGTTCAACCACCGTCCTCGTCCTAGAGTGAAGCCGTGGCCTGGTCGTTGCTCGCGGACGCCGTGATGGCCGCCCATTTCGCGTTCCTCGTCTACATGGCCCTCGGCGGGTTCCTGGCGTGGTGGCGGCCCCGGCTGATCCTCCCGCACGTCGCCGTGGTGGTCTGGGGGATCCTGAGCGTCACCGTCGGCATGGCGTGCCCGCTCACCGACTGGGAGGACGCCGCGCGGCGCCGGGCAGGCGAGCAGGGACTGCCCCGGGGGTTCGTCGACACCTACCTCACGGGCGTGGTGTACCCCGACCGCTATCTCGTGGCGGCACAGCTGCTGGTCGCCTGTCTGGTCGCGGTCTCGTGGGCCGGCTTCGCCCTGCGTCGCCGCTCCGTCTCGGCCGCGTCCCGGTCCGACTGACCAACTTCGCAATTCGGGCGGAGGGTGGCGCTCATGCACGGAGCGTGGTTGCATCCCTTGCCCGGTGCCCGTCCGCCATCCCTAGCGGCCACCGGCGGATCGAGGAGAACGTCATGCCCGAAGGCACCGTGAAGTGGTTCAACTCCGAGAAGGGCTTCGGATTCATCACCCCCGACGGGGGTGGCAACGACGTGTTCGTGCACTACTCGGAGATCCAGGCGAACGGGTTCCGCAGCCTGGACGAGAACCAGCGCGTCGAGTTCGAGATCGGGCAGGGCACGAAGGGCCCGCAGGCCCAGGGCGTCCGCGCCATCTGAGCCGTCGCCCGTGGCGGGCGCGGCCTGGGGCCCGCCGGGTCAGGCCGAGGTCGCGTTCGCCGCGGCGCGCAGCGCCGCCCTGCGGCTCGCATGGGTCGGCGGGTCCGCCGGCACGTGCGCGGGACGGCGGGCCTCGAACTCCCGGCGCAGGTCCGGGAGGATCTCGCCGAGCAGGTCGAGCTGTTCCAGCACGGTCTTCAGCGGTAACCCAGCGTGGTCGACGAGGAACAGCTGGCGCTGGTAGTCGCCGAAGTGCTCGCGGAAGGTCAGCGTCTTCTCCACCACCTCCTGCGGGCTGCCCACGGTCAGCGGCGTCTGCGAGGTGAAGTCCTCCATCGACGGCCCGTGCCCGTACACCGGGGCCTCGTCGAAGTAGGGCCGGAACTCGTTCCATGCGTCCTGCGACCGGCGGCGCATGAAGAACTGCCCGCCGAGCCCGACGATCGCCTGGTCGGCACGGCCGTGGCCGTGGTGCTCGTAGCGCTCGCGGTAGAGGCCGATCAGCCGCGTGTAGTGCGAGGCGGGCCAGAAGATGTTGTTGGCGAAGAACCCGTCGCCGAAGTAGGCGGCGATCTCGGCGACCTCCGGCGTGCGGATCGAGCCGTGCCAGACGAACGGCGGGATGCCGTCGAGCGGCCGCGGCGTCGACACGAAGCCGCGCAGCGGCGTCCGGAACGTCCCTTCCCAGTCGACGACCTCCCCGGCTCCGTCGCTGTTCCACAGCCTGCGCAGCAGCTGGTAGTTCTCGACGGTCAGGGCGACGCCGTCGGCGATGTCCTTGCCGAACCACGGGTAGACCGGCGCGGTGTTGCCGCGGCCGAGCATGAGGTCGACCCGGCCCTCGGCCAGGTGCTGCAGCATCGCGTAGTCCTCGGCGATCTTCACCGGGTCGTTCGTGGTGATCAGCGTGGTGGACGTCGAGAGCGTGAGGCGCTCGGTCCGTGCGGCGACGTAGCCGAGCAGGGTGGTCGGCGACGACGGCACGAACGGCGGGTTGTGGTGCTCGCCGGTGGCGAACACGTCGAGTCCGACTGCCTCGGCGTGCTCGGCCAGCGTGGTCATCGAGCGGATCCGCTCGTGCTCGGTGGGGGCGCGTCCCGTGGTCGGGTCGGGGGTGACGTCGCCGACGCTGAAGATTCCGAACTGCATGCCGTCGGAACGCGACCTGGAAAGGGGTTGTTCCCGCGGCTCAGCGGAAGCGGGAGAAGTCCGGTGGCCGCTTCTCCGCGAACGCCGTGGCGCCCTCCATGCCCTCCTCGCCGTGCGCGTACTCCTCGAGCCCGTCGAAGGCGATGTGGGAGATGCCGCTGATGTGGTCGGTGTCGGCGTTGAACGAGTGCTTGAGGAACTTCAGCGCGGTGGGCGAGTAGGAGCCCATCTTGCGGGCCCACGCCCGCGCGGTGTCGAGCAGCTCCGCCCGCGGGACCACCTCGTTCACCAGCCCCCACCGCTCGGCGGTCGTGGCGTCGTAGCGGTCGAGCAGGAACCAGATCTGGCGCGCCCGCTTCTCCCCCACGACCCGCGCGAGGTACGCCGACCCGAACCCGGCGTCGAACGAGCCGACCCGCGGCCCGGCCTGCCCGAAGGTCGCGTTGTCCGAGGCGACCGTGAGGTCGCACAGCACGTGCAGCACGTGCCCGCCGCCGATCGCGACGCCGTTGACGGCGGCGATCACCGGCTTGGGGATGTCGCGGATGATCCGGTGCAGCCGCTCGATCTCGAACGTGCCCCACTCGGTCTCGCCGTACCCGCCCGTCTCGGCACGCTCCTTGACGTCGCCGCCGGTGCAGAACGCGCGGTCGCCGGTGGCCGTGAGGATGACCGCGGCCACCCGCCGGTCGGCCCATGCGTGCTTGAACGCGGAGTTCAGCTCGTCGACCGTGCGGCCGCGGAAGGAGTTCATCCGCTCCGGGCGGTCGATGGTGAGCACCGCGTGGTTGTCCTCCTCGACCTCGTACCGGATGTCGGTGAACTCCGCGGGCAGCATGTCGCAATCTTGACGGCCGTCACCGCCGCTTGACAAGCTCGCCGGATGTCACAGCCACCGGACGGTCGCCGCTGCCTGGTCACGGGGGCCGGGCGCGGGATCGGGGCAGCGGTGGCCCGCCGGCTCTCGGCCGCGGGCCACCGCGTCGCGCTCACCGCGCGCTCCTCCGGCGAGCTGGAGGCACTGGCCGCGGAGCTGCCGGGCCCGGCGCTGGCCCTCCCCGCCGACGTCACCGACGCCGGTGCCGTCGACGGTGTCTTCGCCGCGGTCGAGCGGGCGTGGGGTCCGGTGGAGGTGCTGGTGCTCAACGCGGGCGCCGGGACGTCCGCGCCGCTGCACCGCACGAGCGACGACGACTGGCAGCGCATGCTCGACCTCAACCTCACCGCACCCTTCCGGATGCTGCGCCGGGCGGTGCCGGGCATGGTCGACCACGGCTTCGGCCGCGTCGTCGCCGTCGCGTCGGTGGCGGCCAAGCGCGGGGAGCCCTACATCTGCGCCTACACGGCCAGCAAGCACGGGCTGCTCGGGCTGGTGCGATCGGCGGCCCAGGAGCTCGCGACCACCGGCGTCACGGTCAACGCCGTGTGCCCCGCCTACGTGGACACGCCGATGACCGACCACACCGTCGCGTCGATCAGCGCCACCACCGGCCGCACCCCGGACCAGGCCCGCGAGGCGCTGGAGCGCCGCCAGCCGATCGGCCGCCTCGTCACCCCCGACGAGGTCGCCGACGCCGTGCTGCTGTGCGTCGCGAGCGGGGCGATCACCGGGCAGGGCATCAACGTCGACGGCGGGGCGGTGCAGTCGTGAGGAGCGTGCCGTGATCGAGCGGGTCGACCCGCCCGAGCTGGCCAGGCCGTCGGGCTTCGCGCACGCGGTGGTGGCCACCGGGCGCACCGTGTTCCTGGCCGGTCAGACCGCGCTCGACACCTCGGGCCGCATCGTCGGCGCCGGGGTGGTCGAGCAGTTCGAGCAGGCGCTGGGCAACCTGCTCACCGCGCTTCGTGCGGCGGGCGGCGGCCCCGAGCACCTGGCCGCGCTGACCATCTACATCGTCGACGTCGAGGACTACCGCGCCAACGCCCGCGCGATCGGCCAGGTCTGGCGGCGGCTGATGGGCACCGCCTACCCGGCCACCGCAGGCGTCGGAGTCAGCCGGCTCTGGGACGCCGACGCGCTGGTGGAGGTGCAGGGCACGGCGGTGCTGCCCTGATCACGGCCCGGTGATCACCAGCCGGGCAGCGGAACCGTCGTCGGTGTCCCCATTCGATGCCCGCCGGTCGCTGCACGGGTCCCCGATCATCGACGCCGCGTGTTCGCGGGCCGGAGCGGCCAGCCGTCGCTCCAGCTCCGCGAACAGCTCCGCCGCACGCGCGCCGTTCCAGCCGGCGGGCAGCAGCTCGGGGGGCAGGCCAGGGTCGGCGTACGGCAGCCGTCGCCAGTCGGTCAGCAACCGCACGTAGTCGACGAAGGCGGCGCGCGGATCCGGGTCGCCGCGCCGCTCCCAGCCGGTGCGAACGGGCGCGTGCCGGGCGAGGAAGTCGGCGTACAGGCCGCGCAGGGCGTCGAGGTCCCACCACCTGCCGACGTTCTCCCGCAGCTCGCCGAACGCCAGGTGGTCGCCGCGGAACAGCTCCACGTAGCGGTCCAGCCCGCGGCGGCGCAGCACCTCGACGGCCTCGTCCGCGACGTGCCCCGGCGCCACCCACACCCCCGGTGCCACGGTGCCGAAACCGAGCCGCGCGAGCTGGGTGCGCAGGGTGTGGCGCTTCTCCCGCTCCGACTCCGGCACCGAGAAGACCACCAGCACCCAGCCGTCGTCGGAGGTGGCGGGACGGCGGCCGAAGATCCGGGAGTCGCCGTCGGCCAGGATGTCGAGGGCGTCCGCGGAGAGCTCGTAGCCCGCGGCGCCTCCCACCCGGCGGGCGTCGAGCAGCCCGCGGCGCTTGAGCCGGGAGATCGACGAGCGCACGGCGGGCTCCTCGACCCCGAGGTCGCCGAGCAGCCGCACGATCGCGGCGACCGACAGCCAGCCCCGCCGATCGCGCGCGTAGAGCCCGTAGAGGGTGACGATGAGCTGCCGGGGCTGGATCTGCCCGCCCGCTTCGGTCATCTCCTCGACGGCGGTCACGGACACACGATAACCGGCTCGCGTGCTCTTGACTGTCGTCACGGCAACGGCATACTCGGAAGGGAGCGCCGGAGGTGCCGAGATGCAGCTCACCCGCACCGCACACGTCGACACGTTCTGCCGCGACCACCTGCCGCCTGCCGACCAGTGGCCCGAGCTGCGGTTCGACCTGCCGGAGCTCCACTACGGCGAGCGGCTCAACTGCGCGAGCGCGCTGCTCGACGGCACCATCGAGCGCTTCGGCCCCGACCGGCCGTGCATGCGCGGTTCCGGTCTCGACTGGAGCTACGGGGAGGTCCTGCGCCGGGCCAACCAGCTCGCGCACGTGCTCGCCGACGACGGGCTCGTCCCCGGCAACCGGGTGCTGCTGCGGGGGCCCAACGAGCCCTGGCTCGTGGCCTGCTGGCTCGCGGTGCTCAAGGCGGGCGGCGTGGCGGTCGCCACGATGCCGATGCTGCGGGCGTCCGAGCTCGCCACGATCGCCGAGCTGTCCGCGCCGGCACTCGCGCTCTGCCACCACGACTACCTCGCCGACCTGCGGGCCGGGGCGCCCGCGCTCCCCGTCGTCGCCTACGGCGAGCCCACCGAACTCGCCGCACGCTGCGCCGCCGCGCCCGGCACCCACGCCGACGTCGACACGGCCGCCGACGACGTCGCGCTGCTCGCGTTCACCTCGGGCACCACCGGGCGGCCGAAGGCCACGATGCACCTGCACCGCGACGTGCTCGCGATCGCCGACACCTTCTCCCGGCACGTGCTGCGGCTGCGGCCCGACGACGTCGTCACCGGCACGCCGCCGATCGCGTTCACCTTCGGCCTGGGCGGGCTGGTGGTGTTCCCGCTGCGCGACGGCGCGAGCAGCGTGCTGCTCGACCGGGTCAACCCCGCCGAGCTCGCCGACGCGGTCGCCGCGCACGGCGCGACGGTGCTGGTCACCGCACCCACCGCGTACCGGGCGATCCTCGCCGCCGGTCGGGCCGACCGGCTCGCCGGGCTCCGCCGCGCCGTCTCGGCGGGCGAGGCGCTCCCCGCGGCGGTCTGGCACGACTTCCGCGAGCGGACCGGCCTCGCGATCATCGACGGCATCGGGTCGACCGAGATGCTGCACGTGTTCATCTCCGCGGCCGACGGCGACATCCGCCCCGGCGCCACCGGTCGCGCCGTCCCCGGCTACCGGGCCGCCGTGCTCGACGACGACGGCAGGCCCGTGCCCGACGGCACCCCCGGGAACCTCGCCGTGCAGGGCCCCACCGGCTGCCGTTACCTGCACGGCGACCGGCAGCAGTCCTACGTGCGGCACGGCTGGAACTACACCGGCGACACCTACGTCCGCGACGCCGACGGCTACTTCTGGTACCAGGCCCGCAGCGACGACATGATCGTCTCGTCCGGTTACAACATCTCCGGGCCGGAGGTCGAGCAGGCCCTGCTCGGGCACGCCGACGTCGTCGACTGCGCCGTGGTGGGCCTGCCCGACGAGCGCCGCGGCGCCGTCGTCACCGCGTTCGTCGTGCTCCGCGACGGCGCCACCCCGGACGCGGACGAGGTCACGGCCCTGCAGGCGTTCGTCAAGTCCGCGATCGCGCCCGTACAAGTACCCGCGCGCGGTGGAGTTCGTCGCCGCGCTGCCCCGCACCAGCACCGGCAAGCTGCAGCGCTTCCGGCTGCGGGCGGGCGGCTGACGTGCGCGTCGCGGTCGTGGGCGGCGGGCCGGGCGGGCTCTACCTCGCCGCGCTCGTGAAGCAGCTCGACACGAGCCACGAGTCACCGTCTGGGAGCAGAACGCCGCCGACGACACGTTCGGCTTCGGCGTGGTGTTCTCCGACGAGACCCTCGGCGGCATCGAGCACGCCGACCCGGTGGTCTTCGCCGCAGATGCAGCGCCACGTCGCGCGCTGGGACGACATCGACGTGCACCACCGGGGCACGGTCACCACCTCGGGCGGCCACGGCTTCTCCGCCATGAGCCGCAAGGCGCTGCTGGGAATCCTGCAACGCCGCTGCGCCGAGCTGGGCGTGACGGTGCGGTTCCGGACCCCGGCCCCCGACCCGGTGCGGCTCGCCGCGGAGTACGACCTGGTCGTGGCCGGTGACGGCGCCCGCTCCCGGGTGCGCACGGCGTTCGCCGACGTGTTCGCGCCCACCCTCGAGACCCGGCGCAGCAAGTACATGTGGCTGGGCACCGACCTCGTGTTCGAGGCGTTCACGTTCGACATCCGGGAGACCCCGCACGGCGTCATGCAGCTCCACGGGTACCCGTACGACGAGGGCGCCAGCACGTTCATCGTCGAGATGCACGACGACGTCTGGGCGCGGGCGTTCGGCCCGGTCGCCACGCCCGACCGCGGGCCGGGCGCACAGCGACGACACGTCGATCGCGCTGGTCCGCGAGCTGTTCGCCGACCTCCTCGACGGCCACCGGGTGTTCGCGAACAACTCGAGCTGGCTCAACTTCCTGACCGTCCGCAACGAGACCTGGCGCCACGGCAACGTGGTGCTGATCGGCGACGCCGCGCACACCGCGCACTTCTCGATCGGCTCGGGCACCAAGCTCGCCATGGAGGACGCGCTCGCGCTGGCCGCGTGCCTGCACGAGCAGCCGGTCGGCGACGCCGCCGGCCTGGAGTCCGCGCTCGCGGCGTACGAGGAGGAGCGCAGGCCCGTCGTGCTGTCCACGCAGCGCGCGGCGCAGGCGAGCCTGGAGTGGTTCGAGGACATCGGGCACTACGTGCACCAGGACGCCGACGCAGTTCGCGTTCAACATCGTCACCCGCAGCCGCCGGGTCACCCACGACAACCTGCGGCTGCGCGACCCGGAGTTCGTCGCAGGCGTGGACGCGTGGTTCGCCGGCGACCAGTGCGCCGCGGGGCGCGCCCGCCGAGGTGCGGCCGCCCATGTTCCAGCCCTACCGGCTCGGGGAGCTGGAGCTGCGCAACCGCGTCGTCGTCTCGGCGATGGACATGTACTGCGCGCAGGACGGCCTGCCCAGCGACTTCCACCTCGTGCACCTGGGGAGCAAGGCGCTCGGCGGCGCCGGGCTGGTGATGACCGAGATGGTGTGCGTCTCCGCGGACGGCCGCATCACCCCGGGCTGCGGCGGGCTCTACACCGCCGAGCAGGAGGCGGCGTGGAAGCGCGTGGCCGACTTCGTGCACGGCCACAGCGCGGCGGCGATCGGCGTCCAGCTCGGGCACTCCGGGCGCAAGGGCTCCACCCGGCTGATGTGGGAGGGCATCGACGAGCCGCTGCCCGCGGGCAACTGGGACGTCGTCGGGCCGTCGCCGATCCCCTACTCCCCCGCCAACCAGGTGCCCCGCGAGCTCACCGTCGACGACCTCGCCGCCATCCGCGAGCAGTTCGCCGCATCCGCACGGGCCGCCGCCCGCGCCGGGTTCGACGTGCTGGAGCTGCACTGCGCGCACGGCTACCTGCTCTCGTCGTTCATCTCCCCGCTGTCCAACACCCGCACCGACCGCTACGGCGGCACGATGGCCGCCCGGCTGCGCTACCCGCTGGAGGTCTTCGACGCCGTGCGCGCCGAGTGGCCTGCCGACCGGCCGGTCACCGTGCGCATCTCCGCCACCGACTGGCACGAGGGCGGCACCGACGTCGACGACGCCGTCGAGGTCGCGCGGGCGTTCGCCGAGCACGGCGCCGCCGCCATCGACGTGTCCACCGGCCAGGTGCTCAAGGCCGAGCGGCCCGCGTACGGGCGCAGCTACCAGACCCCCTACGCCGACCGCATCCGCAACGAGATCGGCCGCAAGTACGGCGTCGGCGTGATCGCGGTCGGCGCCATCTCCTCGTGGGACGACGTCAACTCGATCCTGCTCGCCGGCCGTGCCGACCTGTGCGCGCTGGCGCGCCCGCACCTCTACGACCCGCAGTGGACGCTGCACGCCGCCGCGGAGCAGGACTACGCCGGGCCCGCCGCCGAGTGGCCCGCGCCGTACCGGGCCGGGAGCAGGCGACCGCAGACCGGCCGGACCGACGGCCCCCGCCCGCGCCTGGACCTCGTCCGCCGCGGCGCGCCGGCCACCCGGCACGCCCGCTGGCGTCCGGGGCGGGGTGAGCATCCGAATCCCGAATGACACGCTCCGCCGACCGTCGCAACTTCGCCGGGCCGCCGCGGCGTTGGGCGCAAAATCGTGGTGACGAGGCCCTCCCGGGTGTCCGATGGGGGGATGCACGAGATCACCGTCGGGATCGGTCCGCTGTCCGCCGCCGAGGTCGTCGCCGTCGCCCGCGACGGTGCCGCCGTCGTCCTCGACCCGGAGGCGGAGACCGAGATCGCGGCACAGCCGCAAGGTCGTCGAGGCGCTGGCCGAGGACGTCGAGCCGCACTACGGGGTCTCCACCGGGTTCGGCGCGCTGGCCACCCGCCACATCCCGGCGGACATGCGCACCCGGCTGCAGCGCAACCTCGTGCGGTCGCACGCGGCGGGCTCCGGCCCCGAGGTCGAGCGCGAGGTGGTGCGGGCGCTGCTGCTCCTGCGCCTCTCGACGCTGGCGACCGGCCGCACCGGGGTGCGGGTGGAGACGGCGCGCGCCTACGCCGCGATGCTCACCGCGGGGATCACCCCGGTCGTGCGGGAGTACGGGTCGCTGGGCTGCTCCGGTGACCTGGCCCCGCTGGCGCACTGCGCGCTGGCGATCACCGGCGAGGGCGAGGTGCGCGACGCCGACGGGGTGCTCCGGCCCGCCGCGGACGCGCTCGCCGCCGCCGGAATCGAGCCGGTGACCCTCCGCGAGAAGGAGGGGCTGGCGCTGATCAACGGCACCGACGGGATGCTCGGCATGCTCGTGCTGGCCTGCCACGACCTCCGGATGCTCCTGCGGACCGCCGACGTCACCGCGGCGATGAGCGTCGAGGCGCTGCTCGGCACCGACGCCGTCTTCGCCCCCGATCTGACCGCCGCTGCGACCGCACCCCGGCCAGGCCGACTCCGCGGCGAACATGCGCGCGCTGCTCGTCGGCTCCGGGATCATGGAGAGCCACCGCAACCCCGGCTGCACGCGGGTGCAGGACGCGTACTCGCTGCGGTGCGCGCCGCAGGTGCACGGCGCCGCGCGGGACACGGTGGCGCACGCCGAGCTGGTCGCGTCCCGGGAGCTCGCCGCGGCCGTCGACAACCCGGTGGTCACGCTCGACGGGCGGGTGGAGAGCAACGGCAGCTTCCACGGTGCCCCGCTCGGCTACGTGCTCGACTTCCTGGCCATCGCCGCCGCCGACGTCGCCTCGATCTCCGAGCGGCGCACCGACAGGTTCCTCGACGTCGCCCGCAACCACGGGCTCCCCGCCTTCCTCGCCGACGACCCCGGCGTGGACTCCGGGCACATGATCGCCCAGTACACGCAGGCCGCGATCGTCGCCGAGCTCAAGCGGCTGGCGGTGCCGTCGTCGGTGGACTCGATACCGTCGAGCGCCATGCAGGAGGACCACGTGTCGATGGGCTGGTCGGCGGCCCGCAAGCTGCGCCGGGCCGTCGACGGCCTCACCCGGGTGGTGGCGATCGAGCTGCTCACCGCGGCGCGCGCTCTGGACCTGCGCCGCCCGCTCGTCCCCGCCGCCGCGACCGCCGCCGTCGTCGCCGCGCTGCGCACGCGCGTCGACGGCCCGGGCCCCGACCGGCTGCTCGCCCCCGAGATCGAGGAGGCGGTCGACTTCGTCGCGACCGGAGCCGCCCTGGCCGCCGCCGAACCGTTCGCGGGACCATTGCGCTGACGCGCCCGTGCGCGGAAATCGCGGCCCTGGCCGCGATTTCCGCGCACGGGCCGACGAAGGAGGCAGGAATGGCCATGGAAGGCGCCCGTCCGGTCCGCGCCCCCCGCGGCACCGCCCTGACCGCCCGGTCCTGGCAGACCGAGGCGCCGTTGCGGATGCTGATGAACAACCTCGATCCCGAGGTCGCCGAGCGGCCCGACGACCTCGTCGTCTACGGCGGCACCGGCCGTGCCGCGCGCGACTGGGCCTCGTTCGACGCGATGGTGCGCACGCTCACCACGCTCGCCGACGACGAGACGATGCTCGTCCAGTCGGGCAGGCCGGTCGGCGTGCTGCGCACCCACGAGTGGGCGCCGCGGGTGCTGATCGCGAACTCCAACCTGGTGGGCGACTGGGCGACCTGGCCGGAGTTCCGCCGCCTCGAGAAGCTCGGGCTCACGATGTACGGGCAGATGACCGCAGGCTCGTGGATCTACATCGGCACCCAGGGCATCCTGCAGGGCACCTACGAGACGTTCGCGGCGCTCGCGGCGCAGCGCTTCGGCGGCACGCTCAGGGGCCGGCTGGTCGTCACGGCCGGGCTGCGGCGGGATGGGCGGCGCGCAGCCGCTGGCGGTCACGATGAACGGCGGCGTGTCGCGCTGGTCGTCGAGTGCGACCCGGGGCGGGTGCAGCGGCGGATCGACAGCCGCTATCTCGACGTCTTCGCGGGCTCGCTGGACGAGGCGCTGCGTCTGTGTGCGCAGAGCAAAGGGGCGGGTGAGGCACTGTCGGTCGGGGTGGTCGGGAACGCCTGCGAGGTGCTGCCCGAGCTGCTCCGCCGCGGCGTGGACGTCGACGTCGTCACCGACCAGACGTCCGCGCACGATCCGCTCGCCTACCTGCCCGCCGGGGTCGACGTCGACGACTGGCCCGAGTACTCGGCGGCCAAGCCGGAGGAGTTCACCGACCGGGCCCGGGAGTCGATGGCCCGCCACGTCGAGGCGATGGTGGGGTTCCTCGACGCGGGCGCCGAGGTCTTCGACTACGGCAACTCCATCCGCGACGAGGCCCGCCAGGGCGGTTACGACCGCGCGTTCGCGTTCCCGGGCTTCGTCCCGGCCTACATCCGCCCGCTGTTCTGCGCCGGGAAGGGCCCGTTCCGGTGGGCGGCGCTGTCCGGGGACCCGGCCGACATCCACGCCACCGACGACGCCGTCCTGGAGCTCTTCCCGGACGACGACCACCTCCACCGCTGGATCCGCTCCGCCCGCGAGCGGGTGGCCTTCCAGGGACTGCCCGCCCGGATCTGCTGGCTGGGGCAGGGTGACCGCGCGCTGGCGGGGGCGCGGTTCAACGAGATGGTGGCCTCGGGGGCGCTGTCCGCGCCGGTGGTGATCGGCCGCGACCACCTGGACACCGGGTCCGTCGCCTCGCCCTACCGCGAGACCGAGGCGATGGCCGACGGCTCCGACGCGATCGCCGACTGGCCGCTCCTCAACGCCCTGGTCAACACGGCCTCGGGCGCGTCGTGGGTGTCCATCCACCACGGCGGCGGGGTCGGGATCGGCAGGTCGCTGCACGCCGGGCAGGTCACCGTGGCCGACGGCACCGCCGCTCGCCGCGTGAGAAGATCGACCGCGTGCTGACGAACGACCCGGCGACCGGCGTGATCCGGCACGTGGACTCCGGATACGACAGCGCCCGCGAGGTCGCCGACGCCCACGGGCTGCGGATCCCGATGGCCGAGCAGTGACCTCCGGCGCGACGTTCGACGGGATGTGGGAGGCGCTCGGCGAGATCGGGCGCGACCCCGCCACCGGCGGGTACCGCCGCCACGCCTGGACGGGCGCGGACGCGACGCTGCGGGAGTGGTTCGCGGGCGAGGCGGCCGCGCGCGGGCTGGACCTCACCACCGACCGGGCCGGCAACCAGTGGGCCTGGTGGGGTGACGCGGACGGCGCGGTCCAGGCCGGACGGCCCGGGGTCGTGCTCGGCTCGCACCTGGACTCCGTCCCGGACGGCGGCGCGTTCGACGGCCCGCTCGGTGTCGTGTCGGCCTTCGCGGCACTGGACCTGGTGCGGGAACGGGGCTTCCGCCCCGGACGGCCGGTCGCCGTGGCCCACTTCGGCGACGAGGAGGGCGCCCGCTTCGGCGTCGCGTGTGCCGGGTCCCGGCTGGTCACGGGCGCGCTGGACCCGGAACGGGCACGCGGGCTGGCCGATGCGTCCGGCATCGCGCTGGCCGAGGCGATGGCACGCGCCGGACACGACCCGGCCCGGCTCGGCCGCGACGACGAGACCCTGCGCCGGGTCGGGGTGTTCGTCGAGCTGCACGTCGAGCAGGGGCGCGCGCTGGCCGACCTCGACCGGCCGGTGGCGGTCGGCTCCGCGATCTGGCCGCACGGACGATGGCGCTTCGAGCTGCCCGGTGAGGCCAACCACGCGGGCACGACGGGGCTCGCGGACCGCCGCGACCCGATGCTCGCGTTCGCCTCGGCGGTGCTGGCGGCGCGCGTCGCCGCCGTGCGCCACGACGCGCTGGCGACGTGCGGGAAGGTTCGAGTGGAGCCCAACGGGGTCAACGCGATCCCGGCGCTGGTCACCGGCTGGCTCGACGCGCGCGCTCCCGACCCGGACCGGGTCCGCGCCGTCGTGGGCGACGTCGCCGAGATCGTCGCCGCGCACGGCGGGCGGCTCACCGAGGAGTCCTGGACCGCGGCGACGCCGTTCGACCCGGACCTCGCCACCCGCCTCGCCGGCCTGCTCGGCGACGCACCGGTGCTCGCCACCGGCGCGGGACACGACGCAGGCGTCCTGTCCGCGGCCGGGATCCCGACGGCGATGCTGTTCGTCCGCAACCCCACCGGCGTCTCGCACTCGCCCGCCGAGCACGCCGAGCACGCCGACTGCCTCACCGGCGTCGACGCCCTGGCCGACGTCGTGGAGTACCTCGCCCGATGATGAGCTACTGGGCCCGATGAGCTACTGGGCCACGCACGCGCTGCTGCCCGGCGGGCTCGCGGAAGGCGTGACCTTCGACGTCGAGGACGGGCGCTTCACGGCCGTCACCGCGGGCACGGCGCCCGGTGCCGGCCCGGCGGTTGCCGGGCGTGGTGCTGCCGGGGTTCGCGAACGTGCACAGCCACGCCTTCCATCGCGCGCTGCGGGGCCGCACCCACGACCACGGCGGCACCTTCTGGACGTGGCGGACGCGGATGTACGCGGTCGCGGCGCGGCTGGACCCGGACAGCTACCTCGCACTGGCGCGTGCCACCTACGCCGAGATGGCGCTGGCCGGGGTCTCGTCGGTCGGCGAGTTCCACTACCTGCACCACGGACCGGGCGGGCGCCGCTACGACGACCCCCACGCGATGGCGCACGCGCTGCGCCAGGCCGCGTCCGACGCGGGGATCCGGCTGACCCTGCTCGACACCTGCTACCTCGCGGGCGGGCTCGACGGTGCCGGCCACCTGCCGCTCGACCCGGTCCAGCGGCGCTTCTCCGACGGCAGCGCCGAGGCCTGGGCGGCCAGGGTCGCGGACCTGCCGGAGTGCCCCGGAACGCGCATCGGGGTCGCCGTCCACTCGGTGCGCGCGGTGCCGCGACCGGCGCTGGCGACGGTGGTCGCGGTGGCGGCCGGGCGGCCGCTGCACGTGCACCTGTCCGAACAGCCCGCCGAGAACGAGGCGTGCCTGGCCCACCACGGCCGCACCCCGACCGGGCTGCTCGCCGCGGAAGGCGCACTGGGCCCGGCCACGACGGCCGTGCACGCGACCCACCTGACCGGCCCCGACGTCGCCGCGCTCGGCGGCACCGGTACCGGGGTGTGCCTCTGCCCGACCACCGAGCGGGACCTGGCCGACGGCATCGGCCCCGCGCGTGCGCTGCACGACGCCGGTGTCCGGCTGTCGCTCGGCAGCGACCAGCACGCGGTGATCGACCTGTTCGAGGAGGCGCGGGCCGTCGAGATGCACGAGCGGCTCGTCTCGGGGCAGCGCGGCCGCTTCACCCCGGCTGCGCTGCTGGGGGCGATGACCGGCCACGACGCGCTGGCGTGGCCCGACGCCGGCAGGCTCGCGGCCGGGGCGCGCGCCGACCTGGTGGCGGTGCGCACCGGCTCGCCGCGCACCGCCGGGAGCGACCCCGCGCAGATCGTGCTCGCCGCGACGGCCGCCGACGTCGACACCTCGATCGTCGACGGCCGGGTGGTCGTCGAGGACGGCCGGCACGTGCTCGGTGACGTCGCCACGATGCTGCGCGACGCGATCGAGCCGCTGTGGGAGGACCGGTGAGCAGCACCGTCGTCACCGGGATCGCCGAGCTCGTCACGAACGACCCCGAGATCGGCACGCGCACCTCCGCGGCGCTCGTCGCCGTGGACGGCGTGGTGGCCTGGGTCGGGGCAGAGGCCGCCGCGCCGGCCGCCGACCATCGCGTCGACCTGGGTGGGCGCGCCGCCGTCCCGGGCTTCGTCGACTCCCACTCCCACCTCGTCTTCGCGGGCGACCGGGCCGCCGAGTTCTCCGCACGCATGGCGGGGGCGCGCTACGACGGCGGTGGGATCGGGGCCACCGTCGCCGCCACCCGCGCCGCCACCGACGACGAGCTGCGCGCCCTGCTCGGCCGCCGGGTCGCCGAGATGCGCGCCCAGGGCACCACGACCGTCGAGGTCAAGAGCGGCTACGGGCTCACCGTCGCCGACGAGCAGCGCAGCCTGCGCCTCGCCGCCGAGGTGACCCCGGAGACGACGTTCCTCGGTGCCCACGTCGTGCCCGCAGGCGCGGACCGCGACGCCTACGTGCGGCTGGTGACCGGGGAGATGCTCGCCGCGTGCGCGCCGCACGCCCGCTGGGTGGACGTGTTCTGCGAGCCGGCGAGCCCGCACGCGTTCGACGGCGACGAGGCACGCACGGTGCTCGAGGCGGGGCGGGGGGCCGGGCTGGGCCTGCGGGTGCACGGCAACCAGCTGGCGCACGGGCCCGGCGTCCGCCTCGCCGTTGAGCTGGGGGCGGCCAGCGTCGACCACTGCACCCACCTCGCCGCCGCCGACGTGGACGCACTCGCGGGCGGTGACACCGTGGCGACCCTGCTACCCGGGGTGGAGTTCAGCACCCGCTCGCCGTATCCCGACGCGCGGCGGCTGCTCGACGCCGGCGTCACGGTCGCGCTGGCCACCGACTGCAACCCCGGCACCTGCTACTCGTCGTCGATGCCGCTGATGGTCGCCCTCGCCGTCCGCGAGCTGGGGATGACCCCGACGGAGGCGCTCCGGGCGGCGACGGCGGGCGGGGCGCGCGCGCTGCGCAGGCCCGACGTCGGCGTGCTCGCACCCGGCCGCCGCGCCGACCTCACCGTGCTCGACGCACCCAGCCACCTGCACCTCGCCTACCGACCAGGCGTGCCGATCGCGAGGGCACTCGATCTCCTGCCCTGACCACATGCGGCCCTGTGACCAGCGGCGTGTCGCCCCGGCCCGCCTCACCCGATCAGGTAGTAATCGTGGGCAGCCGTCAAGTTGCGCCACGAGCGGGGGGACCCGATGCCGGCCACCGACCGCCGTGACGTACGGGAGAGCGTGGTCGCCGCCCTGGCGCTCGGCATCGCCGTGCAGCTGATGCCCGCCACAGCGGCGGCACCGGCACCACCGCCGGTCACCGCTCCCGCCCCGGCGTGGACGGCCCGGCCGTTCGTGCTGTCCGACCTCCCCGACGAGGCAGGCGCCGTCCGGACGGTCGCGCTCACCTTCGACGACGGCCCGGACCCGCGCTGGACCCCACAGGTGCTCGACGTGCTCCACCGGCACGGGGCGGTGGCCACCTTCTGCATGATCGGGACGCAGGCCGCCGCCCACCCCTACCTGGTGCGCACGGTCGTCGACGCCGGGATGCGCCTGTGCGACCACAGCCGCACCCACGACCTCGACCTGCCGGCCAGGTCGCCCCAACAGCTGGCGGGCGAGGTGACCGGCACCCGCGCCACGATCGCCGACGCGAGCGGCGGCGCGCACGTGGGCTACTTCCGGGCGCCGGGCGGCAACTGGTCGCCCGCGATTCTGGACATGGCCTCGTCGGACGGGATGCAGGCCCTCGGCTGGTCGGTGGACGCGCGTGACTGGCGCCGCCCCGGCGTCGCCGCCATCGTCACCGCGGTGCAGCAGCAGGTGCATCCGGGTGCGGTGATCCTCCTCCACGACGGCGGCGGCCACCGCGACCAGACGCTCGCGGCGCTGGAGCAGCTGCTGCCGTGGCTGGTCGGCCAGGGTTACGAGTTCGGGTTTCCCACGCCCTGAAAGCAATTCACCTATCAAGGATCGGTAACGGCCCAGCCCGCAGGACCGACTTCCCTCACGCCTCGACAGGAGGCGGCAAGGGGAGGTCTGTGGTGCGGGACCCGTGGCGGCGCGCTGCCGGCCGGCCCGTGCGCGGGGACGACGACGCGCACGACGAGCCGGTCGACCTCGCTGCCGTGCACGCCGACGACGCCTTGATCGACGCGCTGGCCGCAGGAGACCTCGACTCGCTGGCCGACCTGGCGGACCCTCGTGACCCGCTGGTCGGGATCCTGGTGGCGTGGGCGCACGAGGTCGCGCCGGACCGGGCCACCCGCGAGCGGTCCTGCCGGGACCGGGTCGCCCCGGACCTGGTCGCCCCGGAACACGTCGCCCCGGAACACTCGTCCCGGACCGGCCACGGTGGCGGCTCCCGCTGCGGCAGCTGTCCGCGGCGGCCGCGGCTGCGGTGCTGCTCGTCGGCGTCGCGCTCAGCGCAGGCGAGGCGGTCCCCGGTGACTCGCTCTGGGGGGTGTCGAAGGTCTTCTACGCCGAACGGGCGAGCTCGGTCGAGGCCGTGATCCAGGTGGAGGCGCGCCTGGCACGCGCCCGCGCGGCGTTGATCGAGGGCCGCACCGACGCGGCCGCCCACGAGCTGGCCGGCGCCCGCGAGCAGCTCCACGGGGTGCGCGACGAGGAGGGCCGCCACGAGCTGGAGCGGGAGCGGGAGAAGCTCACGGCCGGGCTCCCCGCGATGCTGCCGCCCGACCCGGTGGACCCGCCCGCCGCACCGCCTGCCGGTCCCGCACTCGCCGCACCCGGTCCGGCGGCTGCCCCGGCCCCGGACCCGGTGCCTCCGACCACCACGGCCGCGCCACCCGCCCCCGCGGCACCGTCCGCCGCGGCCGCCGGCACCACGCCGACCACGGCGCCGTCGTCGACCACCGAACCGGCGCCCGACGCCGACCCACCCGGCCGGACACCAGCGCCCCGAGTCCGAGGGCCCCGCCGAGTCCGAGGGCTCCGCCGAGTCCGAGGGCTCCGCCGAACCGGAGAGCAGCGAGCCCGAGTCCGATTCCTCGCACGGGTCGGGTCCGGAGCCGCAGGCAGCCCCGGCTGCCGGATCTCCTGCCGCCGGTCGAGACCGACAGCGAGCCCTCCGCACCTGCCGCGAACCCCGACCCGCCGAGCAACCCCGGCCCGGCCCGCGAAGGCTCGCCGGACAGCGAGCCCGCATCGGGTCCGGCGGACACGGAGTCGGGTCAGGCCGACAGCGAGCCGGGTCAGGCCGACAGCGAGTCGGGTCAGGCCGAGTCGGGTCCGGCCGACGCCGCGGAGGACCCGGACTCCGGCCAGGACCAGGAGGGCGGCGGCCCGGTGCTCACCGCGGTCCTGCGCCTCGGGTGAGCTAGCCGCCCGCGCGGCCGCGCAGGCCGTCGAGGTCGAGCACGGTCATGGTCCGCCTGCCGGTCGACAGGTAGCCCCGGTCGCGCAGCACCCGCAGCGCCTTCGCCACGGCCTCCCGGGACGCCCCCACCCAGCCGGCCAGCTCGTCCTGGGACAGCGCCACGGTGATGCGGACACCGTCGGGACTCGGCTCGCCGAACCGGTCGGCCAGCTCCACCAGCCGCCGCGCGACCCGTCCCGCGATGTCGTACGCGGCGAACTCCACCCGCTTGCGGTCGGCGTCACGCAGCCGCGAGGTGATCAACCGGAGCAGCACCATCGCGGCGGCCGGGTGGGTGCCGAGGAAGTCGAGGAACGCCGCGACGGGCAGGACCAGCGCCGTCACCGGTTCCAGCGCGGCGACCGACGCCGAGCGGGGCGCGCCGTCGACCGCGGAGATCTCCCCGAGCAGCGCGCCGGGTCCGCGCACCGCCAGCACGATCTCCTCCCCCTCCTCGGTGAGGGAGAAGATCTTGACCCGCCCCGACGTCACCACGAGCACCGACGTCGAACGCTCGCCCTCGAGGAACAGCGACGCCCCGGGCGGCCAGCGTCGGGTCCGCCCGCGGCCGCTCAGCGCGTCGCGGTCCGCCGGCCCGATCCGGTCCAGGAACTCCTGCTCGGCTCGTCGGGCGTCGTCATGAGGGCAGCCGGATCAGCCGGTGCGCGACCACGAGCTCCGCGCGGCCCTTGACGGCACGCTCCCCCAGCGCCTCGCACTCGGTGGCGGCGGGGAGGCATCGACGGGTGGACTCGCCGACCACCACCTGGCCCGGCTCGGCCATCGACTCCAGGCGGGCGGCGACGTTGACGGCGTCACCCATGGCGTTGAAGTTGCGCAGCTCCTCGCTCCCGATGTTGCCGACGAGCGCCGGGCCGGTGTTGATGCCGACCCGGAAGCGGGGCCAGCCCTCGTGGCTGGTCGCCAGGCCCTCCACGCGCTCCTGCAGCGCGAGCGCGGCACGGGCGGCGCGCAGGGGGTGGTCGGGCTGGCGGGCGGGGGCGTTGAACAGCGCCATGATCGCGTCCCCGACGAACTGCACCACGGTGCCGCCCTCGGCCAGGATCACTCCCGCGGCGACCTCGAAGTACCGGTTGAGCATCGCCACGATCTCCTCGGGCGTGGAGCGTTCCGAGAAGCCGGTGAACCCGCGCAGGTCGGCGAAGACGGCGGTCACGTCCACGACCGCGCCGCCGAGGGCCGCGCGCTCGGGGTCGGCGAGCAGCGCGGTGGCCACGTCGGGCGACATGAACTGGTGGAACAGCCCGTCGAGCTGGTGGTAGAGCCGGGCGTTCTCCAGCCCGATGGAGAGCTGGCTGGCCAGCGAGGCGAGCAGGGTCCGGTCGCGCTCGGACAGCTCGCCGGTGGGCCGGCTGAGCAGCACCCCGGCGGGGTGGTCCTTGACGGTGAGCGGGAAGCCGAGCATCCCGCCCTCGACGACGAAAGGGTCGACGTGTCCGTCGAGGGACCGCTCGGTGCGCCCGACGAGGTCACCGTCGACCTGCCAGGTCGAGTCGGTCGACAGCTCGGCCGGGAACTCCAGGTGCCCGTCGGTGAGCAGGCCGACGCGCAGGCCGTCGCGGCCGAACTCCGATCCGACGCGGCGCACGACGCGGCGCAGCAGGTCCCGCTCGTCGAGCCGCACCCGCGACTCGTGGCCGACGGCGACCAGCGCGTCGAGCCTGCCGATCTGTTCGCGCTCGGCGCGCAGCGCCGCCGCCGCCCGGCCGAGCACCGCCGTCTGTCCCTCGGTCAGCCCGAACCGGCTGGCGAGGCCTGCGGTCAGCAGCCCCATCTCCTCGGTGGACAGCTCGCCGACCTCCTGCCGCTTGACGGCGTTGACCAGCGACTCCAGCGCCCCGCCGTACTCCGCCCGGATCTCCTGCAGGGTCTGCTCGGTCGCGATCGCGTCGAAGAGCCCGCTCGCCTTGCCCTCCCGGCGGAAGTCGGCGTACGCGCTGTAGCCGACGTAGCCGAAGGCGGCCGCCATCAGCACGTGCCACTCCCACCAGGAGAGGTGCCAGCTCGTGGCGAGCACGACGGCGACCATCGCCTCCGCGAGCAGCACGTACGCGGTGAGGATCGACAGCAACATCACCGACCGCCGCTGCCGGTAGAGCAGGTAGTAGCGCACCGCCGCGGCGACGTACAGCACCACGCCGACCACCCCGATGACGACGAGCGGGCCGCTGGCCTGCTCGGCGATCGCCGGATCGGCGAGCGGCGGCAGGCCGGCGAGCGAGACCACCGCCCAGGCGACGATCAGCACCACGAGGGCCGCGCGCAACGCGGTGCCCGCCCGCAGCACCGACGCCGTGGCGGACGGCGAGAAGTCCCACGCCGACGCCGCGGCGAGGAGGGCGGCCAGCACCAGGCCGACGGGCGTCGCGAGCGCGAAGCCCGGCGTTGCGGTCGAGCAGCACCCCCGGCGTGGCCACGGCGTGCAGGCCGAGGAACGCGGCGGCGGCCAGGAAGCTCAGCCCGACGAGCATGAGGCGCGCGTCCCCGCGGCGCCGTGCCGCCCGGTCGACCTGCATGGCGAGCACGAGGTTGAGCACGGCGGTGAGCAGGACCAGCCAGAAGTGCGTGGGGTGGTGCTCCCACCGGACGTCCGCCGCGGGCACGGCGACGAGCAGCCACAGCCCCAACAGCGGCAGTACGAGGTGGAAGGTCCACACCGCGGACCGTGGCGTCGGGCGCATCAGGACCTTTCCGACAGCAGGGTCCGGATTCTATGGCCTGACGGTAACCGCTGCGCCCTTTAGACGGCGCGTCGCACGGGGCGATGCCGGTTGCGCCGGGGTGCCGACCAGGCGATAGACCGATCGGACGAGTGCCGGCCCGGTATCGATTGATCGCCTAGGTCGGACGCGTCTTCGCAGACACACTGCACAACCGCTTGGCGCTGAATTCCGTCAGTGCTTCGGAACTCCGCCACCTCTCGCTCTTCGACGGACGATCCGTCGAGCACGCTCTGCAGGTGCTCCACCGATCTGACGATTCCGTGGATCCGTTGCGCGGAGGGGAGCTGCAGTACGGGCCCCATCGCCTCGGCGGCCCCCTCGACCTCGCCGCGCTCGACGCGCGCGATCGGCGAGCACACACCGGGCCCCCGCTTCGTCACCGAACGCCCTGTCCTCTCAGGAGCCCTGCTCGTACGCCGTCGAGCGCCTCGCTAGCCAGCCGTTCGCGTGTTCTGCCTCCTCGCGGCCGCCCCACCGGTAAGCGTCCGCGGCGAAGTAGAGCTGGCGGGCCGGCTGAAGATGAACAGGCCACCGAGATCGTCGAGTTCATCGGGCGGACGCTCTCGCGGGCATCGCGGGCCCCTCGATCGGCACGCCGCGCCTCGGAAACTCGTCCGAGGGCGGCGAGGGCTGCGTGCCCGGTGACGGCAAGGCGCACCACTGCACGTGCCGCGGCAGTCGACCTGCGGTGCCGCGCCGCGTTCGCGCGTAGCTCGCCGAGTCCTCGCAGGCGTCCGGCCCAGTACAGATCCAGGGCCTGTACCCCCGGTCCAGCACTCGCAGACCCGTCGTGCCCGGCGCGTTGTCCGCACACGTGTACGCGGCCCGGCATGGATCATCGCCTCGATGACGGGCGCCGACGTCGTGCGATGCCTTCGCCATCAGGCCAGAGGCGATCCCGGCCAGAGGTACAGATCGCGAGTATGGGCGGGACGTTGGCGACCTTCCAGGAACTTGAACGCGCAGGCCTTGCGCATCGACGATGTCTTCATGATGACCATGAGAGGTTGCTGATAGGACAACGCCCGCCAGCCTGCGCACGTCGTCGGCGAGTTGGTCGATGGTCTCGTCCCCCACGTTGGTGGCCTCGGCCGTCCGCAGGAAGTCACGAGCTCGCGCGGCGCTCGTCGCTACCAGTTGGTCGGGCCAGCCTCCCCTGGCCGGCAGAGCGGTTCCCGAGGCTCTCGACGAGCTTCCGAAGCCGGCGCCCAGCGGCGGACCGAACAACTGCGCCGCCGGTTCGCCGAGCATGCGTTCCACGACGTCCTGTGCCCGCGGGTAGGGCAGGCCGGTCAGATGCCCGGCAACCCACCTGTAGGCCTGCCGGGCCGAGAGCGCGTCGCCGGACAGCCGTTCGTACTGCGCTCGGAAGTCGTCGACTGTCAGGTGGCGCTGCCTGAGCAGTTGCTCGAGCCTCGTGCGCGGTGAATCCACTCGCCATCCCTGCCTCGGTCCTGGTCCATCCACCGTAAGGCCAAGTAGATCATCAGCACGAGTCTGCGCGGCACACGTCAGCGGATGGCACCAGATGTCAGCCGGGGTGGCATTCCCACGTCACCGGAGCCACCATGATCGTTCGGGCATGTCACGAGAGCAAGGCATGTCGCCGAGCGTTGCGGACTGCATCGACATGGCAGCGCGCTACCTGGCGAGCCAACCCGGGGCGGTCGATCGGGCGTTGGCGAGACACCGCCGCGGCGTGGACGGACGGTGCACCGGGTGCGGGCTCGGGGCGCCGCGGTGGCCGTGTGCGACCGCGAGCAGCGCACGCCGAGCGTGCGAGATGATCGGCGATCCCGGGCGGAAGTGACGCTCAGGACGCGAGCTCGTAGCGGTCCAGCATCCCGCGCATGCCGCGCAGGGCGTAGTGCACGCGGCTCTTCACGGTGCCGACCGGGACGTCCAGCTCGGCCGCGACGTCGGCGTAGGAGCGGTCGTGGACGACCGTCTTGAGCACGATGTCGCGGTGCTCCTCGCTGACCCGGGCCAGCGCGTCGAGCAGCACCGAGCGCAGGGTCGCGGTGTCGGTGGCGCTGGAGGCGACCGCGCGGTCGGCGTCGTCGGCGGGGGCGGTACGGAGCAGCCGGGGCCGCACGGCCCGCGCCCGCGCCGTGTCGATCACGACGTTGCGGGTGATGGTCAGCAGCCAGCTCACCAGTGGCGGGCCACCTGCGGGGTCGAACGACGAGCACGCGGACCACGCGCGGAGGAAGACCTCCTGCACGGCGTCCTCGGCCAGGCCGGCGTCGCCGAGCATCGCACGGGCCTTGCCGACCAGCACGGAGCGGTGGTCGCGGTAGGCCGCGGCCATCCCGTCCTCGCGACACAGACCCGCGCACGGCCCGGTGCACGGGCGGCGGACCGAGTGGTTGACGTGGCTGCGAATCGGTGTCCTCATGTCCGACGACACTGGTCGCGAGCGGCCCGATACCCGACGTCGCCCGACAGCTCCGAACGCGTACTTCTGCACACAAGCCCGCACCGCACCGGGAGGCCGCCCGATGACCACGCGCCCGACCCCCGGTGCCGGCCCGCTGTGGCAGTGCCCGTCCTGCGGGCGCACGTTCGCCAACCGCAACCAGACCCACACGTGCGCCCCGCTCGGCGGGCTGGACCGGCACTTCGCCACGTCCGCTCCCGCGGTGCGCGCCACCTTCGACCGGATCCTCGCGGTGCTGGACGGGATCGGGCCGGTCAGCGTCCTGGCCGAGAAGACCCGGATCGCGCTGCACGTGCGCATGAGCTTCGCGGCGTTCGTGCCGCGCAGGCAGTGGCTGAACGGCCACCTCGTGCTCGCCAGGCGGGTCGACAGCCCGCGGTTCCGGACGGTCGAGGTGTACTCGCCGCGCAACGTGCTGCACGCCTTCCGGCTGCTGGACCCCGCCGAGGTCGACGACGAGTTCGCCGGGTGGCTCGCCGAGGCCTACCGCGTCGGCGAGCAGCGCCACCTCGGCCCGGTCAGGTGAGCGCGAACAGCGCCCGCACCTGGCCGCCGAGCCACTGCCGGTAGCGCGCCTGCGGCCAGCCGCGGTCGGTGACGAGGCGGCGGTAGTGGTCGGGCACCATGAGCAGCCACAGGAGATCGACGGCCGTGTCGTGGTCGAGCCCGGCGGCCAGCGGCACCTTGGCCGCGATCGCGCCGAGCCAGTGCCGGGCACCGGCGAGCCGCTGGTCCTCGCTGGTCCGCCACAGCTCGCGCGGACCCTCCTCCCCGCTCTCGGCCGCGCCGCGCAGGACGTCGTCGATCCCGGCGTAGCGCCGGGAGACCGCGGCGATGTGGTCCACCAGCAGGTCGATCGCGCGCGCGGGGTCCGGCTCGTCCGTGATCGCCCGCGCATTCGGCCGCTCGTCCATCGCGATCGGCTCGTCGTCGCCCGCCATCGCCACGTCGCGGACGACCGACAGGAGGGTCTGCTTGTTGCCGACGGCGCTGAACACGGTCGGCTTGCTCACCCCCGCGCGGCCGGCGACCTGCTCGACCGTCGTCGCGCCGTAGCCCTGGCTCAGGAACAGGTCCCGCGCCGCGGCGAGCACGGCCGCCCGGGTGGCGGCGGCCTGCCGGCTGCGCAACGGCGACGAGTACCCGCGCCGCGAGTCCTTGACGTCGGTCACGCCTACACCCTACCGTGCACATCTTGGTTAGATGCACGGTAGATCAATGAGGGGGATTGGCCGTGTTCCGTCAGGTCGTCGCGCACCGCTGGGCGCCGGGCACCACCGACGCCGACCGCGCGGGCTTCCGCGCGGCGATGGACTCCCTGCGCGAGATCCCGGAGCTCACCGACCTGCGCTACGGCGACGACGCCGCCCGGTTCCCGGGCAACCACGAGTTCGTCGCGGTCCTCGACTTCCCCGACTTCGCCGCCGCCCGGCGCTACGTCGACGCCGAACCGCACCGCCGCTTCATCGCCGAGCACGCGCGGCGGGTCGTGGACTCCCGCGTCGTCGTGCAGCACGACTGGGCAGGCGGGGTGCCGTCGGGCCTGCACCACCTCACGCTGCCCGTCGTCGACGTCGAGCGCAGCCGCGACTGGTACGCGAGCGCGTTCGGGTTCGCGGTGGAGGTCGAGCTCCGCGAGGACGGCGTCCTGCGCGGGGTCGGGATGCGCCAGCCCGACTGCGGGCTGGTACTGACCCTGCGGGAAGACCCTGAGCGGGCCCGCGCCCTCGCCGGCTTCGACTCGATCTGCCTGGCCGTCGGCACGCGCGCCGACCTCGACGCGCTGCTCGCCCGCCTCGACACCGCCGGGATCGCGCACACCGCGCCGGTCGCCGGGCACCGCGGCGACGCCGCCGACGTTCCCGACCCGGACGGCCACGTCGTCCGGGTGCACACCCTCGTTGCCGAGGAGGCCACCCATGAGCGCACACGTCCACGGCCGCCGTTGCTACTGGGACGTGGACCGGTGCGACTGGTACTGCCCGCCGCTCACCGCCGGGCCGGCCGAGGACCGGCCCGGCGACCCGGTCTCAGGCGATCGTCCACGTGCGCAGGGCGAGCACCAGCAGGGCGTCGCGGCGGGGCACCCCCACGCCACGCATGATCCGGCGGATGCTGGTGCCGACCGTGCGCTCGGGCAAGCCGAGCCGCTCGGCGATCTCGGCGTCCGAGCAGCCGTCCGCGGCTAGCTGCAGGAACTCCTGCTCCCGGGGGGTCAGGGGGCACGAGGCGCCGCGCTCGCCCTGCAACCGCCGCCTGCCAGGCGCGCGGTGCGGCGAGCCCGGCGCCTCGGCCGCGTGGCGCTCCCGTGCCGACTCCGCCACGGCGCGGAGCGAGCACGGCCACGGGGTGCGGCGCGCGCCGGTTCCGGCGGTGGTGCAGGCCGAGCAGCGGTGGTTCTCGTCGGGCACGTGGTCGGTGAGGATCCGGAACCAGATCTCGACCATCGGGGCGAGTGCGTCGGCGGCGCGCACGTCGAAGCCCGGGTGCTGGGGTGCGGTGCGTGGACGTGTCGGTGATGTCGGTGGTGAGGGTCATCGACGTCACCGCACGCTGATCCGGACGGCGTCGAACGCCGGCGTCTGGTTCGCCCGCTGCATCATCGGCACGCGGTGCGAGCCGTCGCCCGCCCACACGGCGCACTGCGCGGTACCGGCGGTCGGGAGGCCGGTGACGGTGATCGTCACGGTGTCCGGCTCGGCGCTGCCGCCCTTGTCCTGGGTGGCCAGGAAGAACGCGGGCGGCGGGCCCGAGTCGGGAGCGCTGTCGGTCCGCTCCAGCATCCGGCAGGCGGTGTGGAAGTGCCCGCGCTGCAGGCCGTCCTCGTTGAGGAACGAGCTCTCCAGGTAGTACCCGCCCGCTGCGGCGCCGAGGAAGCGGTCGCGGACCAGGTTGCGCGTGCTCACCGAGATCGTGAACGGCGCGGCGGTCCGGACGACGCGCGGCGCCTCCGTGATGAGCAGCGACGGGCTCTTGTCCTCGTCGGCGACCTCGCCGAACGCGGTGCTCACGCAGGCGGGAGCGGTCTGGAAGCCCTTGTGCGGCTCGAGGTCGCTGCCCTTGCAGTCCCGGCCGAGGACGTCGAGCCCGTTGTTCGGGGCATCCGGCTTCGGGGCGCCGGTCGGTGCGCGCCGTCGTGGTGGGCGCGGTGGTCGGCGCCGTGGACGGCTCGGTGGGCCGGGTGCGGCCGGGGCCACGGGTGCGCGTGCCCTCGTCCGAGTCCTCCGGCTCGTCGGTCGCGGTCGCGTCGACGGTGTTGCCGACCGGGACGACCCCGGTCGTGTGGCCGGCGTGCCCGCCCGTCCTGGCCGTTCGAGCCGGTGACCGGTGCGGACGGCGGCCGGGCCGGCTGGGCGGAGGCGACGTCGCAGGCCGTCGGGACGATGCCCACGAAGATCGCGGCGGCGACGATCGCCAGCCTGCGGCGGGACCTGCGCTGTCGCTCGATGGCGACCTCGGTCGGGGTGTCGAGGGGGGTCCCGGTGGGGAGCTCGGGAGGGGTCGGGGACATCGGGGTTCCGTTCGGGGTCGGGGAGCGGGGATTCGGCGGTGGCCGGGTGGCCGCCGTCGGGCCGGCGCGGTTGCGGGGAGCGGACGCCGGAGGGTCGGGGTCGGGGAGCTAGCGGCGGACCGAGTGCCGCGGTCCGGTGGTCTCGATGGGTGCGACGTACCCGGCGGGCACGCGGCGGCGGGGTCCGGTCGTCTCGACGGGCGCGTTCCGGGCCGGCGGGACCGGGCGGCGCGGCCCCGTCGACTGGACGGGTGCGACGACCCGCGTCGCCGGCACCGGACGCCGCGGCCCGGTCGACTCGACCCGCGCGGTGGGGCGCACCCGGGGGATCGGCCCCGTCGTCTCGGCCGGCGGGGGCCTGGGCGCCGCCGTCACGGGCGCCACCACGCGGATCGGTCCGGTGTCGTCGAGCGGCCGCCGGGGCGTCGGGAGCGCCCCCTCGGGGGCGGGCCGGGCCTCCTCTTCCAGCTCGTCGGCCGGGACCGCGCGCCTCGGCATCGGCGGGGGCCGCCTTGGTCGCCTTGGTCGCCTTGGTCGCCTTGGCCACGTCCCGGCGCCGCGGGCGGTCGGTGGAGCGGCGCCGGAGCGCGAAGCCGAGCGCCAACGCCCCGAGCAGGGACGCGACGAAGATCAGGATCGGAACGATCAGGTCCTGGACGGTCCGTTCACCGGAGAGCAGGCCGGGCGCGGGCGAGTCGGGCAGGTTCGCGAAGTCGACGAGGCCGCTGCCCTCCAGGTGCTGGATGTGCCCGGTCACGAACCGGTCCGCGGTGCCGGCGAACGTCCGGATCAGGTCGTTGCGGGTGCTCACCCTGATCTCGGCGACGACGGGCAGGACCATGCCGTGCGCCTCGCGGAGACGCTGGATGAAGGTCCGGTCGTAGTCCGAGCCGGTGCGGGACGAGATGTCGGACATCCAGGCGAGCTGCTGCGCGCTGGGGCTGGTCGGGAGCAGGACGCCGAGCTGGTCGGCGACCCGGCGCAGCTCCTCGTCCAGCGCGGCGTGCTCGGTGGACAGGATGCGGCCGACCTCGCGCACCTCGGGGGTGCTGGCCTGCTGCATCGCCTGCTGACCGGTCGGGCCCTCCCACAGACCCGCCATCCGGATCTTCGCGAGGAAGTCCCGGTCGGCGGGCCCGAGCGGGCCCCACCGCGTCTGCACCCAGCCACCGGTCCCGGGCGTGCCCGAGGACCAGGACTGGAAGACCGACACGGAGATCGCGAGCAGCACCGCGATGAGCACGGTGAATCGAAGGAATCGGGGGATCCGACGGAGCATGGGGGTATTTCCTCTTTCAGACGAGGTCGAACAGCTCGGTGTGCACACGGGAGGGCGCGACGTCCAGGGCGTCGATGACGTCCATCGCGGCGTCCACCAGGCCCGGCGGGCCGCAGATGAAGTAGTCGAGGTGCTCGGCGTCGTCCACGGTGCCGAGCACGAGGGAGAGCAGGTCGGCGCCGAGGTCGCCGGTGTGACCGTCCCAGCCGTCGCGGGGGCGCCTGAGCACCTCGGTGACCTCCAGGTCGAGGTCGTCGCGCATGCGGCCGAGCTCGTCGCGGAACAGCAGGTCCTCGGGGCAGGTCGCCGTGACGATCAGGCGGTAGGGGCGCGTGTCCCCGCGGTGCGCGGCCGTGCGGAGCATGCTCATCATCGGCGTGATGCCGACACCGCCCGCGATCATCACGAACCCGTGGCAGGGACCCACGTCCGTGGTGAAGGCGCCGTGCGGACCGTCCACCCAGACCGAGCTGCCGGGCGGCAGCTGACGCAGCTCGCGGGTGAAGTCGCCCGCGTGCCGGATCGTGAACTCGGTGCCGTCGTGGTGGGCGCTCGACGCGATGGTGAACGGGTGCTCCTCGGCGGTGAGCGTGCGCTCCAGTCGCAGCCACGCGAACTGGCCCGGGGCGAAGGCCCAGCTCTCCGTCAGCGAGTGCCGGCCGTCGCGTGGGCCCAGGACCAGGGTGCTGACCGTCGCGTTCTCGGCGCGGACCTCGCGGACCACGAACTCGGTGGCGGGGTCGAGCAGCGTGCGCCAGACCCACCGGTACGCCGCGACCATCACGAAGATCGCGACGAGCACGCCCAGCAGGAGCTGCATTCCCGGGTTGCGGACGAGGTGGTCGAGCCACCACACGTGCAGCACCGACAGCACGATCACCGTGGCGACGAGCCCCACGTGCAGCCATCGCCATGTCTCGTAGGACACGCCCATGACCCGGCGGAGCACGGCCGCGGCGACCAGTGCGACGAGCGCGACCGTCGCGCCGACGGCCGCCTTCGCGGGAGGCCCGGACCGGAAGACGTCCAGCAGGGCGGCGTTGGCCGGGTCCGCCGCGACGACGCACGCGAGGTGGGCGAGCACCAGGAACGTGGCGGCGACGCCGAGGAAGCGGTGGACCTCCATCACGCTCTCGATCCCGAACGCGCGGTTGAGCGACCGGATCCGGCTGGGCACGATCGCCGCGCAGACCAGGGCCGACAGCGCGAAGAGGCCCGTGATCACCGACAGCCGGGACCACAGCGGCTCCGCCGGTGCGGTCGCGAGCCACAGCAGGGCGGGCCCGGCGATGATCGCGCCGAGCACGCCGAGCCAGATGGTGCGGGAGAGCCTGTCGGTCATGGCGGGACCGTACGAGGCCCACTCTCGAACGGGTTGCGAAGCTGAGAGCGCAGTGGGCTCGGAGTGGCCGCAGCCGCGACGAGCGGTCCTACATTGCTCTGTTCGCCGTACAAGTTGGGCTGAATGCCGTGTAACGCTTACAGAATGTCCCAAGCGGCACGCGGTGAGCGGCTCGGCGGTAGCCCGCCGGTCGGCCTGGCGCCACCTTTCCATGACCGCGGCGACCGCTCGGCGCGGACCCCGGACGGCCGTCCCTGAGGCCGTCGCGCGGCATTCGGACGGCGGGGCGCGTCCATCCGGAGCCTATCGGATGCCGTTGGACGCGCCTCGGACACCGCGGGCCGCGGCGGCTCCTCAGGATTGCAACGCCGAGCGGTGCCACGTCCCTAGGTTTCATCTCTGTCACGGAACCCCCGGCCGTCCGCTCCCCCGACTCGCGGCCCATCGGCTCCGGCGACTGATCGCTCCCCGACCCCAGTAAGGACCTTCCTGATGACCGTTGACGTTCCCCGACAGTCGACGCGCACCCTCCGCGGCGTGGCCGTGGCCGCCCTCTTCCTCGCCGCCGCTGCGTGCGGCGCCCCGACGAGCGTGCCCGCCAGCCAGGCGACGCCGGTCGGCGCGCCCGCCTCCGCCCTGCCCGTCCCGGGTGGTCTCGCCGTCGCGCAGACCCCCATCGGCAACGTCGTGACCAGCGACGGGCTCACCCTCTACCGGTTCGAGAAGGACGTGGCGAAGCCGTCGCAGTCCACGTGCACCGGCGACTGCGCGTCGAAGTGGCCACCCGTCCTCGGCGACGGCGTCCCCGCGGTGCAGGGCATCCGCCAGGACCTCGTCGGCACGGTCGGCCGGCCCGACGGCACCCAGCAGCTCACCCTGAACGGCTGGCCGCTCTACCGCTTCGCCAAGGACGCCAAGCCCGGCGACGTGAACGGCGAGGGCGTCGGCGGCACGTGGCGGGCGATCGGTGCCGACGGCAAGCCTGCCGCGGCAGCCAGCCGGCCAAGGCCCCCGCCGCACCGCGCGCCCGCCGCCCCCGCCGCGCCGGCCCCGGCGCCCGCTCCGGCGGCACCGCTCGGCCGAGAAGTCCGACGGCGGATACGGCTACTGACGGGGCGCCGCGCGACGCGGGGCGCGACCCCTCGACGCCCCGCGTCACCGGCCGGGACTGCGGCCCGGCCGGGACGGCACCCGTCTCGACGCCAGCTGGCGCGAGGCGGGTGCCGTCGCTCCGCGGTCGGGTCGGCGCGCGCGCCGGGTCAGCTCGTGAGGTTGAGCTCGAAGGAGTAGCGGCTGGCCCGGTACAGGTGCGAGCCGTACTCCAGCGGCCCGGCCGCGCCGCGTCCCACGCGGTGCGGGTCATCGTCAGCAGCGGCGCGCCGCGCTTCTCGCCGCAGCATCCGGGCCTCGGCCGCGGTCGCCGACCGGGCGCCGATCACCTGGGTCGCCATCCGCGGCACGTGCCCGGCCGGCGCGCAGCAGCTCGTACAGCCCGCGCGCCGGCCAGGTCGCCGCGGCGCAGCCGGCAGCACGTCCACCGGCACCGCGTTGTGCATCAGCGCCAGCGGCTCGCCGCCGGCGTAGCGCAGCCGCTCGATCCAGGTGACCTCGGCGCCGCCGGGCACGCCCAGCGCCTGGCGACGTGCGTCGGTGGCCGGGCATGACCTCGCAGCGCCAGGACCTCGGTGCGCGGCTTCCGGCCCGGCCTTCACCAGGTCGTCGTAGAGGCTGGACAGCTCCACCGGCCGGCGGACCTTGGGGTGCACGACCTGCGTGCCGACGCCGCGCTTGCGGACCAGCATGCCGCGCTCCACCAGGTACTGGATCGCGCGGCGCATCGTCGGCCGGGACACGCCGAGCCGCTCGGCCAGGTCGACCTCGTTCTCCAGCCGCGCTCGCCGACGGGGATCGTCGCCCGTCCTCGATCAGCTCCTGCAGGCGGGTCGCGACCTGGAAGTAGAGGGGCACCGGGCTGGTCCGGTCCACCTCACTCGGGCGCGACCGGACTGCCGACGGCGCATCGGTCGACCACGGTGACCCCCTTCGGTTCTCAGTTTGTCATGACAAAGTATTGACGTGGAAGCTCAACGTATTACATCGAACGAGCTCACGCAGCGTCCGACCGGGCGACCGAGCTGCGGCCACGGAGTCGGTGCGACGCCAGGGGTGACGCATGCCCGCAGACGAGGTGCTGACCATGGGACGCATCGGCGTCGACATCTACCCGCTGCAGGTCGGCGTGTCGCTGCGCGAGGTCGAGACCTTCGGCAAGTACCTCGGCGGCAGCGCCACCAACGTCGCCGTCGCCGCCGCCCGGTACGGCCGCCGCAGCGCGGTGATCACCCGCACCGGCGCCGACCCGTTCGGCGAGTTCCTCCACGACGCGCTGCGCGGCTTCGGCGTCGACGACCGGTTCGTGACCGCCGGTGCCCGGACCTGCCGACCCCGGTCACGTTCTGCGAGATCTTCCCGCCCGACGACTTCCCGCTCTACTTCTACCGCTTGCCCGACGGCGCCCGACCTGGAGATCCGCGCCGAACGAGCTCGACCTCGACGCGATCCGGGCCGCCGGCGTCTTCTGGGTCACCGGTCACCGGCCTGTCGCCAGGAACCGAGCCGCGCCGCGACGCTGGCACGCGCTGCGGGCCCGCGAGCGAGCCGGGCATCACCGTCCTCGACCTCGACTACCGGCCGATGTTCTGGCCGTCCCGGGAGGAGGCGCGGCGCTGGGTGCGAGCAGGCCCTGCCGCTACGTCACCGTCGCCGTCGGCAACCTCGACGAGTGCGACACCGCGGTCGGCGTCCGGGAGCCGCGCGCCGCGGCCCAGGCGCTGCACGACGCGGGCGTCGAGCTCGCCGTCGTCAAGCAGGGGCCGGCCGGCGTGCTCGCCTCGCGACGGCGGCGACAGAGGTCGAGGTGCCGCCCGTGCCGGTCGAGGTGGTCAACGGGCTCGGCGCCGGCGACGCGTTCGGCGGCGCGCTGTGCCACGGCCTGCTCGCCGGCTGGGACCTGGAGCGCGCGATGCGGTTCTGCAACGCCGCCGGCGCGATCGTCGCCGTCCCGGCTGGCCTGCGCCGACGCCATGCCCACCGGCCGACGAGGTCGAGGCCAAGCTGCGGGAGGCCGTCCGTGCGTGAGAGCCAGCTGCCGAGCTCGTCGAGCACCCGGGCGCGCCGGCCCGGAGCGCGATCGCCGAGGCGCGCGGCCGGCCGCCGCGCGCCCGCCGTCGTCGCTGCGGCGAGCACGGCCGGCTGATGATCATCGCCGCCGACCACCCGGCCCGCGGCGCGCTGCGCGCCGGCGACCGACCCGCTCGCCATGGCCGACCGGGCCGACCTGCTGCGACCGGATCTGCGCCTGCGCTGTCCCGGCCCGGCGTCAACGGCGTGCTCGGCACCCCCGACATCCTCGAGGACCTGCTGCTGCTCGGCGCGCTCGACGACAAGGTCGTCATCGGCTCGATGAACCGCGGCGGCCTCGCCGGCACCGCGTTCGAGATCGACGACCGGTTCACCGCCTACGACGCCGCCAGCATCGCCGCGGCCGGGTTCGAGGGCGGCAAGATGCTGCTCCGCATCGACCCCGACGACCCGGCACCGTCGCCACCCTGGAGGCCTGCGCGACGGGCCGTCAGCGACCTGGCCGGCACCGGCCTGATGGCGATGGTCGAGCCGTTCATCTCGCACCGCGTCGACGGCCGGGTCCGCAACGAGCTCACCGCCGAGGCGATGATCCGGGCGATGACGGTCGCCGCCGGGCTCGGCACGCACCTCGGCGTACACCTGGCTGAAGGTCCCGGTCGTCGAGGACATGGAGCGGGTGATGGCGGCCACCACGCTGCCCGCGCTGATCCTCGGCGGCGAGGTCGCCGAGCGACCAGGACGCCGCGTTCGCGCAGCTGGAGCAAGGCGCTGGCGCTGCCCACCGTGCAGGGCCTGGTGATCGGCCGCTCGCCTGCTCTACCCACCGGACGGCGACGTCGCGGCCGCGGTCGACCGGGCGGTGAGCCTGCTGTGACGGCGACATCGGCAGCGTCGGTCCGCGCCGGCGCACGTGCGGGCTGACGGCGCCGTTCGCGCTGGTGCTGTGACGCCGGAGCGCGCCGGCTGGGGATTACAGCGGCCTGCGCGTCCTGGAGCTGCCGCCGGCGGCAGCGGCCATCGTTCGCACACCGGCGACGACGAGATGATCGTGCTGCCGCTCGCCGGCGGCTGCGACGTCGCCTGCGACGACGAGCGGTTCGACGCTGACCGGGCGCGGGACGCGTCTTCGCCCGGGTCACCGACTTCGCCTACGTGCCGCGCGACGCCGAGGTCGACCGTGTCCTCGGAGCGCGGCGGCCGGTTCGCGCTGCCCGCGGCGCGGGCCGACCGCGCGGCTGCCGGCCCGCTACGGCCCGGCCGAGGACGTGCCGGTCGAGCTGCGCGGCGCCGGGCAGGCCAGCCGCCAGGTCAACAACTTCTGCACGCCCGGACGCTTCGAGGCCGACCGGCTGATCGCCGTCGAGGTGCTCACCCCGGGCGGCAACTGGTCGTCCTACCCGCCGCACAAGCACGACGAGGAGCGCGAGGGCGAGTCCGCGCTGGAGGAGATCTACTACTTCGAGGTCGCCCGGTGCCGACGGCACGGCCGGCGTCGCCTACCAGCGCGTGTACGGCTCCGGACCGGGCCGGGAGATCGACGTCTGCGCCGAGGTCCGCAGCGGCGACACCGTGCTCATCCCGCACGGCTGGCACGGCCCGTCGATGGCCGCGCCCGGCTACGACCTCTACTACCTCAACGTCATGGCCGGGCCGGCGCGAGCGCGCCTGGCTGTTCTGCGACGACCCCGCGCACGCCTGGGTCCGCGGCACCTGGGACGGCCAGGAGATCGACCCCCGCCTCCCGCTGCATCCGACCACGGAGGAGCGCGCATGACCCGGCTCACCGTCGCCCAGGCGCGTCGTCCGCTTCCTGGCGAACCAGTACAGCGAGCGCGACGGCGTCGAGCAGCGGCTGATCGCCGGCTGCTTCGGCATCTTCGGGCACGGCAACGTCGCCGGCGTCGGCCAGGCCCTGCTGGAGGCGCAGGCACCGGATCCGGCGACGCTGCCCTACCACCTGGCGCCGCAACGAGCAGGCCATGGTGCACGCCGCGGTCGGCTACGCCCGGATGCGCAACCGGCTGCCAGGCGATGGCCTGCACGGCGTCGATCGGGCCCGGCTCGACGAACATGCTCACCGGCGCCGCGCTGGCGACGATCAACCGCATCCCGGTGCTGCTGCTGCCCAGCGACGTCTTCGCCACCCGGGTCGCGAGCCCGGTGCTGCAGGAGCTGGAGGATCCCCTCCGGCTACGACGTGTCGGTCAACGACGCGTTCCGCCCGCTGTCGCGCTTCTTCGACCGGGTGTGGCGGCCCGAGCAGCTCCCCGCCGCGCTGCTCGGCGCGATGCGGGTGCTCACCGACCCGGCCGAGACCGGCGCCGTGACGATCGCGCTGCCGCAGGACGTGCAGGCCGAGGCGCACGACTGGCCCGACGAGCTGTTCGCGCAAGCGGGTCTGGCACGTCCCCCGGCCGGTGCCCGAGCCCGCCGCGCTGGCCCGCGCGGCAGCGGTGATCCGCGCGGCGAAGGCGCCGCTGATCGTCGCCGGCGGCGGGGTGCATCTACTCCGAGGCGACCGACGCGCTGCGCCGCGTTCGCCGAGGCCACCGGCATCCCGGTCGCCGACACCCAGGCCGGCAAGGGCGCGCTGCTGTGGGACCACCCGCTGGCCGTCGGCGGGGTCGGCTCCACCGGCACCCCCGTCGCCAACGCGCTGGCCCGCGACGCCGACGTGGTGATCGGCGTCGGCACCCGGTACAGCGACTTCACCACCGCGTCGCGCACCGCGTTCCAGCACCCGCGACGTGCGGTTCGTCAACCTCAACGTCGCGTCGTTCGACGCGGCCAAGCACGCCGGCGAGATGCTCGTCGCCGACGCCCGCGAGGGCCTCGACGCGCTGACCGAGGCGCTGGCCGGGCCACCACGTGGAGAACACCTGGACGCGAGCACGCCGCCGGGTGGAACCGGGTCGTCGACGACGCGTTCCACCTCGGGCACCAGCCGCTGCCCGCGCAGACCGAGGTCCTCGGCGCGCTCAACGAGGAGCTGGCCGCCCGCGACGTCGTCGTCCAGGCGGCCGGCTCCATGCCCGGCGACCTGCAGATGCTCTGGCGGGCGCGTGACCCGAAGCAGTACCACGTCGAGTACGGCTACTCCTGCATGGGCTACGAGATCGCCGGCGCGCTCGGCATCAAGATGGCCGCACCGGACCGCGAGGTCTTCGCGCTGGTCGGCGACGGCTCCTACCTGATGATGGCCAGGAGATCGTCACCGCCGTGTCGGAGGGCATCAAGCTGATCGTCGTCATCGTGCAGAACCACGGGTTCGCCTCGATCGGCGCGCTGTCGGAGTCGCTCGGCTCGCAGCGCTTCGGCACCAGCTACCGCTACCGCAGCGCCGACACGGGGATGCTCGACGGCGACATGCTCCCGGTCGACCTCGCGGCCAACGCCGAGAGCCTCGGCGCCGACGTCATCCGGGTGCGGACGATCGAGGAGTTCCGGACCGCGATCGCGCCGGTCCAGGGCGTCGGACCGCACCACCGCGTCCACATCGAGACCGACCCGCTGGCGCCGGTGCCGTCGTCGGAGAGCTGGTGGGACGTGCCGGTCTCCGAGGTCGCCGCGCTCGACAGCACCAACGAGGCCCGCAAGACCTACGAGGCGCACAAGGCGGGACAGCGCCCGCTGATCACACCCGATCCCAGGAGGGACCCGAGTTGAGGACCATCAAGCACTGGATCGGCGGCAAGCCCGCCGTCGGGCACGTCCACGCGCACGAGCCCGGTCTGGAACCCCGCGACCGGCGAGCAGCAGGCCGAGGTGCCGCTGGCGAGCGTCGCCGACGTCGACGACCGCGGTGCGGACGGCGGCGGCGGCCTTCGAGGTCGTGGGCCAGTCGTCGCTGTCGACGCGGACGAAGGTCCTCTTCGCGTTCCGCGAGCTGGTCAACGCCCGCACCCAGCGACATCGCGGAGCTCATCTCCGACGAGCACGGCAAGGTCGTCTCCGACGCCCGCGGCGAGGTGCAGCGCGGGCTGGAGGTCGTCGAGTTCGCCTGCGGCATCCCGACGCTGCTCAAGGGCGAGCTTCTCCGACCAGGTGTCCACCGGCGTCGACGTGTTCTCGTTCCGCCAGCCGCTCGGCGTCGTGCGCCGGGATCACGCCGTTCAACTTCCCGGTGATGGTGCCGATGTGGATGCACCCGGTGGCCATCGCGTGCGGCAACACCTTCGTGCTCAAGCCCAGCGAGCGCGACCCCACCGCGTCGATGCTCGTCGCCGAGCTGTGGGCCGAGGCCGGGCTGCCCGACGGCGTGTTCAACGTGGTGCACGGCGACAAGGAGGCCGTCGACGCGCTGCTCGACCACCCCGACGTCGCCGCGGTCTCGTTCGTCGGGTCGACCCCGATCGCCCGCTACATCCACGAGCGCGGCACCGCCAACGGCAAGCGCGTGCAGGCCCTCGGCGGCGCCAAGAACCACGCGATCGTCCTGCCCGACGCCGACGCTCGACTACGCCTCCGACCACCTCGTCGCCGCCGCCTTCGGCTCGGCGGGCGAGCGCTGCATGGCGATCTCCGCGGCGGTCGCCGTCGGCTGCCGCGGCCGACGACCTGGTCGCCGCCGTCAGCGACAAGGCCCGCGCGGTCAAGGTCGGGCCCCGGCCGCGACCCCGACAGCGAGATGGGCCCGGTCGTCACCGCCGCGGCGCGGGACCGCATCGTCGGGCTCATCGGCACCGGCGACCGAGCAGGGCGCCGAGCTCGCCGTCGACGGCCGCGGGCTCACCGTCGACGGGCCACGAGAACGGCTTCTTCGTCGGGCCCGACCGTGATCGACCGGGTGACCACGGAGATGGACGTCTACCGCGAGGAGATCTTCGGCCCGGTGCTCTCGGTCGTGCGCGCCGACACCGTGGACGAGGCGATCGCGCTGATCAACGCCAACCCGTACGGCAACGGCACCGCGATCTTCACGTCCTCGCGGCGAGGCGGCGCGGCGGTTCCAGCGCGGGGTCAACGTCGGGATGATCGGGATCAACGTGCCCATCCCGGTGCCGATGGCCTACTACTCCTTCGGCGGCTGGAAGGACTCCCTGTTCGGCGACAAGCACATCCACGGTCCCGAGGGCGTCTCGTTCTACACCCGCGCCAAGGTCGTCACCTCGCGGTGGCCGCACGTCGAGGCCGCCAGCGGCGCCAGCTACCACTTCCCGACGGCGAGCTGAGAGGCGTGCCGATGAACGCACCGGCCACGTCCCGGCTCGGCTGGGAACGGCCCCCGACTCGTGGGGCGTCTGGTTCCCCGACGACCCGAACCAGGTCCGTGGTCCCGCTTCCTCGACGAGGCCGTCGAGGCCGGCTACACGTGGATCGAGCTGGGCCCCTACGGCTACCTGCCGACCGACCCGGAGCAGCTGCGTGACGAGCTCGGCCGCCGCGGGCTGCGGCTGTCCGGCGGCGCGGTGTTCGCCGGCCTGCACCGCGGCGCCGACGCGCTGGACCAGGCCGTCGAGGAGTGCCGGCTGGAGGCACGGCTGCTCACCGCCCTCGGGGCGCGGCACCTGGTGCTCCTGCCCGAGCAGTACACCGACATGCACAGCGGCGACGCCACCGAGCCAGGCGCGCTCGAGCCCGCGCAGTGGAACGACCTGACCGCCGGCATGTCCGAGCTCGGCCAGGACGCTGCACGACGAGTTCGACGTCGAGCTGGTCTTCCACCCGCACGCCGACAGCCACGTCGACACCCAGGAGCAGGTCGAGCGGTTCCTCACCGACACCGACCCCGAGCACGTCGCGCTGTGCCTGGACACCGGGCACATCTCCTACTGCGGAGGGGACAACGTCGAGATCATCACGCGCTTCCCCGAGCGGATCGGCTACGTCCACCTCAAGCAGGTCGACCCGGCCGTCATGACCCGCGTCCGCGAGGAGGGGCTGTCCTTCGCCGAGGCCGTGCAGCTCGGTGCGATGGTCGAGCCGCCGCTGGGCGTCCCGGCGATGCAACCGCTGCTCGAGGTGCTCGACGGCCTCGACGTCGACCTCTTCGCGATCGTGGAACAGGACCTGTTCCCGTGCGAGCCGGACGTCCCGTTGCCGATCGCGACGCGGACCGCGCAGTACCTCGGAGGCTGCGGGCTCGGGCCCGTGCTCCCGCCATGTCTGAGAACCCACGTACCGTCAGCCCACCGCCCGGTCGGCTGTCCACAGGAAGGAACACTCGATGATGAGTACCCGGAAGGTAGTGCGTGGGCTGGCCGTCACGGCCGCGCTCGCGGCCGCGCTCGACGGCGTGCAGCAGTCAGGGCGGCGCGCAGAGCCAGAGCGGCGGCGGCGGCGGTACCGCTGCCGCCGGCGCAGGTGGCGGTCAGCGTTACACGATCGCGATGGTCACCCACGAGCAGCCGGGCGACACGTTCTGGGACAAGATCCGGGCCGGCGCCCAGGACGCGGCGCGGGACGCACAACGTGGAGCTGAAGTACTCGACAACGAGCAGGGCCCGGAGCAGGCGACGCTCGTGCAGAACGCCATCGACAGCAAGGTGAACGGGATCGCGGTCACGCTGTCGAACGCGGACGCGGTCCTCCCGGTGGCGAAGAAGGCCGCCGACGCGAACATCCCGGTCGTCGTGTTCAACCAGGGTTTCGACGCGTACAAGGAGACGGCGCGTCGATGTACTTCGGCTCCGACGAGGACCTCGCCGGGCAGGCCGTGGGCCAGCGGATCACGTCGGCGGGCGGCGGCAAGACGCTCTGCGTCATCCAGGCAGCAGGGTTCGGTCGCGCTGGAGGCCCGCTGCGCCGGCGTGAAGAAGACCATGCCCGAACACCGAGAACCTCCAGGTCAACGGCGCCGACAAGCCGGCGGAGCAGGCCACCCTCGGCGGCGAAGCTGCAGGAGGACCCGTCGATCACCCACGTCGTCACCCTCGGCGCGCCGATCGCGCTGGCCGCGCTGAACTCCAAGGCCGACTCGGGCAGCGAGGCGAAGATCGCCACGTTCGACCTGAACCCCGACGCCGCCCAGGCCATCCAGGACGGCAAGATCCTGTTCTCGGTCGACCAGCAGCCCTACGTCCAGGGCTACATGGCCGTCACGTCGCTGTGGCTGAACCTGACCAACGGCAACGACATCGGCGGTGGGAAGCCGGTGCTCACCGGCCCGTCGTTCGTCGACCAGACCAACATCGACCAGATCCTGCCGTACTCCGCAGAACAACACGCGCTAGTGCCACAGCCGGGGGGAGCCGGTGCTACCGGCTCCCCCCGGTCCGCCCACACCTGGAGCCGTCCATGAGCTCACCCGTCGCAACGCAGCCACCGAAGGCCACCGAGGATCCACAGCCCCCCACGCGGTCGCTGTGGTCGAGTATGCTCACCCGACCGGAGATCGGTGCCGTCGCCGCGGCCATCGCGATCTTCATCTTCTTCTTCGCCGTCGCCCCGCCGTTCCGCACCCTCGCCGGCGTTCTCGACGGTGCTCTACGCGAGCTCGACGATCGGCATCGTCGCCGTCGGCGTGGCCCTGCTGATGATCGGCGGGGAGTTCGACCTGTCCGCCGGCGTCTCCGTGGTCACCGCGGCGCTGACGGCCGCCATGTTCTGCTACCAGCTCAGCCTCAACCTCTGGGTGGGCGTGGTCGTCAGCCTGGGGGTCGCGCTGGTCATCGGCTTCGTCAACGGCTACCTGGTGGTGCGGACCGGGATCCCCAGCTTCCTGATCACCCTGTCCACGTTCTTCATGCTGCAGGGCATCAACCTCGGCGTCACCAAGTCGTCACCGGCACGGTGGCCACGCCCAACGTCTCCGAGCTCGACGGGTTCGCCCTCGGCAAGGCCATCTTCGCCTCCGACATCCCGCTCGGCGGTCATGACGATCAAGGTCACGGTGCTCTGGTGGTTCGTGTTCGTGGCCATCGCCACGTGGATCCTGCTGCGCACCCGGGTGGGCAACTGGATCTTCGCCGTCGGCGGCAACGCGGCGAGCGCCCGCGCGGTGGGTGTCCCGGTGCCGAAGGTCAAGATCGGCCTGTTCATGGGCGTCGGCGTTCCTGGCCTGGTTCTACGGCATGCACCTGCTGTACAACTTCAACACGGTGCAGTCCGGCGCGGGCATCGGCAACGAGTTCCTCTACATCATCGCCGCGGTCGTGGGCGGCGCGCTGCTCACCGGCGGCTACGGCTCGGCGATCGGCGCCGCGATCGGCGCGTTCATCTTCGGCATGACCACCCAGGGCATCGTCTACGCCGGCTGGGACCCGAACTGGTTCTTCACCTTCCTCGGCGCGATGCTCCTGCTCGCCGTGCTGGTGAACCTGTACGTCAAGAACTACGCACAGACGAGGAGGTGACATCGACATGACCGACACACTGAGCGAGCACGCCGATCCCGACCCTGCACAAGGGGGCACACCGCTCATCGAGATGGACGACATCGGCAAGGCCTACGGCGCGATCCGGCGCGCTGGAGGGCATCAACCTCACGGTCAACGCGGGCGAGGTCGCCTGCGTGCTGGGCGACAACGGCGCCGGCAAGTCCACCCTCATCAAGATCATGTCGGGGCTGCACCCGCACAGCTCCGGCACGATGAAGGTCGACGGCAACGACGTCAAGTTCGGCTCGCCCCGCGAGTCACTCGACCACGGCATCGCCACCGTCTACCAGGACCTCGCCGTGGTCTCGCTGATGGAGGTGTGGCGCAACTTCTTCCTCGGCTCCGAGCTCACCAAGGGCAACTACCCGATGGCCCCGCTCGACATCAAGGGCATGCGCGAGATCGCCGACGCCGAGCTGAAGAAGATGGGCATCACCGTCAAGGACATCAACCAGCCGATCGGCACCCTCTCCGGCGGCCAGCGGCAGTGCGTGGCCATCGCCCGCGCGGTGTACTTCGGCGCGCGGGTGCTGATCCTCGACGAGCCGACGGCGGCGCTGGGCGTCGGCAGTCCGGCGTGGTGCTCAAGTACACCGCGGCCGGCGCGCGACGCGGGGCTCGGCGTCGTGTTCATCACCCACAACCCGCACCACGCCTACCTGGTGGGCGACCACTTCATCATCCTGAAGCTGGGTCGCCGGGTGCTGGACAAGAACCGCTCCGAGGTCACCCTCGAGGAGCTGACCACCGAGATGGCGGGCGGACGGGAGCTCGCCGAGCTCTCGCACGAGCTCGAGCGCTGATCCACCGCACCAGTCCGGAAGGGAAGTTCGACGTGACACTCGACGTCGGCGTCATCGGCGTCGGCATGATCGGCCAGGACCACATCCGCAGGCTCACCCGCGTGCTCTCCGGGGCGCGGGTGGTCGCGGTGACCGACGTCGACCTGGACCGGGCACGGGCCGTGGCCGACGACCTGCCCGGTGGCGACGGGCACGGTGCACGGCACCGGGGCCAGGACCTCATCGCCGATCCGGCGGTCGACGCGGTCGTCGTCACCTCGTGGGGCCCGACCCACGAGGAGTACGTCCTCGCGTGCATCGCGGCGGGCAAGCCGGTGTTCTGCGAGAAGCCGCTCGCGACCACCCGCGAGGCCTGCGACCGGATCGTCGACGCCGAGGTGGCGGCGGGCCGCCGGCTGGTGCAGGCTGGGCTTCATGCGCCGGTACGACGCCGCAGTACCGGGCGATGAAGGCCACGGTGACGCAGCGGGGCGATCGGCGTGCCGCTGCTCATGCACGCCGCGCACCGCAACCCGTCCGTCCCGGCGCACTACACCAGCGACATGATCGATCAACGACACCACCGTGCACGACATCGACGTCGTCCGCTGGATGTTCGACGAGGAGATCGCCGCGGTCACGGTGCTCAAGCCGCGGGGAGCCAGCAAGGCCGCCGCCGGCTTCAAGACCCGCTGCTGGTGCTCCTGGAGATGGGCAGCGGCGTGCTCGTCGACGTCGAGGCGTCGGTGAACGCCGGTTCGGCTACGACATCCGGGGCGAGGTCGTCGGCGAGGACGGCACCGTGGAGCTCTCGGAGAGCGCGGGCCCGATCGTCAAGCGGGCCGGGCGGGTACTCCGGCCGGGTGCCCGCCGACTGGCGGGAGCGGTTCGTCCTCGCGTACGACATCGAGTTCCAGGAGTGGGTCGACGCGGTGCACGGCGGGCGGGACCACCGGGCCGAGCGCGTGGGACGGCTACGCGGCCACCGTCGCGTGCGACACGGGCCTCGCCGCCCTGCGCTCCGGGCAGCGCGAACCCGTCGTCCTGCGGGAGCGAGCCCGACCTCTACAAGCCCGATCAGTCCAGGGAGGCCTGAGCGGATGAAGATCGCCGCTCGACCCCTACATGCTGCGCACGACCCCGCTGCTCGAGCTGCCCGGCCCTCGTCGCCGACCTGGGCTACCAGTACATCGAGCTCTCGCCGCGCGACGGACTTCCTGCCGTTCTTCCTGCACCCGCGGGCCGGCCGGCGACGCAGATCGCGGCGCTGCGGCGCGCGCTCGACGGCGGCGGGGGTCGAGATCGCGTCGGTACCTGCCGCTGTACAAGTGGTCCGGACCCGACGAGGACGAGCGGCAGGCCGCCGTCCGGTACTGGCGCGGGCCATCCAGGTCACCGTCGACCTCGGCTGCGACGTCATGAACTCCGAGTTCAACGGCCGTCCCGAGAGCGCAGCGGCGAGCGAGGCGCAGTTCTGGCGCTCGATGGAGGAGCTGCTGCCCGGTCTTCGAGCGGGAGGGCGTGCGGCTGGTGCTGGAGCCGCACCCGGACGACTTCATGGAGGACGGGCGAGGCGCGGTCGACCTGATCCGCGGCATCGACAACGACCTCGGTGACCTTCCTCTACTGCGCGCCGCACACGTTCCACCAGGGCGGCGACCTGGCCGACGTCATGCGCTACGCCGGCCCGACTGCTCACGCAGCTGCACATCGCGGACTCGTTCGACCACACCGGGTCCTCGGGTCTGCGCTACATCGTCAACCCCCCGGGCTCCACGGCGCGGATCCACCAGCACCTCGACATCGGCCAGGGCGAGGTCGACTGGGACCTGTTCTTCGCCACGCTGGCCGAGGTCGGGTTCGACGGGATCGCGACGGTCTGCGTGTTCGCCTGGGAGGAGCGGGCGCGCGAGTCGCTGGTGTTCAACCGCGAACGGGTGGAGAAGTACGTGACCGAGCACGGGGTCGGGTCGTGACCTCTCCCGACGACAGGATCGCGGGAGCGCCGATCTCCTGGGGCGTCTGCGAGGTGCCCGGGTGGGGCTACCAGCTGCCGCCGGACCGGGTACTGGCCGAGATGGCGGCGGTCGGGCTCGCCGCCACCGAGCTGGGCCCCGACGGGTTCCTGCCCGCCGCGCCGTCCGCGATGGCCAGCACGCTGTCCCGGCACCGGCTGCAGGCGATCGGTGGCTTCACCCCGCTGTTGCTCCACGACCCCGGCCACGACCCCGTCCCGGACGTGGCGGAGGTCCTGCGCGGCTACGCCGCCACCGGGTCGACCACCCTCGTGATGTCCGCCGTCACCGGGTCCGACGGGTACGACACCCGCCCGGACCTCGACGAGCGCGGGTGGGCCACGCTGCTGGCGAACCTCGACCGGCTCGCCGCCCTCGCCACGGAACACGGGGTGCGCGCCGTGCTGCATCCGCACGTCGGCACGATGGTCGAGAACGGCGACGACGTCGCACGCGTGCTCGACGGCTCGTCGGTGGCGCTCTGCCTGGACACCGGGCACCTGCTCATCGGGGGCACCGACCCGGCGGAGCTCGCGCGGCAGGCGCCGCAGCGGATCGCGCACATCCACTTCAAGGACGTCGACACCGCCAAGGCCAGGCGCGTGCAGGCGGGCCGGCTGACCTACACCGACGCCGTCCGCGAGGGCATGTACCGCCCGCTCGGGCACGGCGACGTCGACGTCACGGCGATCGTCGGGCACCTGCGCACCAGCGGGTACGACGGCTGGTACGTCCTGGAGCAGGACACGATCCTCACCGAGGAGCCGCGCGGGCGAGGGGCCGGTGGCCGACGTGCACACCAGCGTCGAGCACCTGCGGACGATCCTGCGGCGCAGCGTGACGGCACCGGCGTGACGGAGGTGACGGCATCGGAGCCACTGCGGATCGGCGTGCTCGGAGCGGCCCGCATCGCCGGGCTCGCGATCGTGGAGCCCGCGCGGGTCACCGGGGACCGCCTCGTCGCCGTCGCCGCCCGCGACCCCGCGCGGGCCGCTGCCTTCGCCGCCGAGCACGGCGTCGAGCGGGCGCTGGACTCCTACGCCGACGTCCTCGCCGACCCCGAGGTCGAGGTCGTCTACAACCCGCTCGCGAACAGCCTGCACGGGCCGTGGAACCTCGCCGCCACGGCGGCAGGCAAGCACGTGCTCAGCGAGAAGCCGTTCGCCAGCAACGCCGCCGAGGCACGGGCGGTGCGGGCGGCGGCGGTGGCGGCCGGTGTGGTGGTCGTCGAGGGTTTCCACTACCTCTACCACCCGGTGACGCGGCGGCTGCACGAGATCGTCGGCTCGGGCGAGCTCGGCGAGATCCGCCGGGTGGAGACCCGGGTGACGATGCCCGCTCCCCCGGACTCCGATCCCCGGTGGTCCCTCGAGCTGGCGGGCGGGGCGCTGATGGACCTCGGCTGCTACGCGCTGCACGCGCAGCGGATGCTCGCCCCGTGGGCGGGCGGCGAGCCTGCGGTCGTGTCCGCGCGGGCCGCCGAGCGGGCCGGGCACCCCGGCGTGGACGAGCGGATGGACGTCGAGCTGGCCTTCCCGGGCGGGGCCACCGGCCGGGCCTACTGCGACATGGCCGACGACGAACGGCACCGGTCCTGCCGGGTGATCGGCGACCGCGGGGAGGCCACGGCGGTGAACTTCGTGCTCCCCCACGACGACGACCGCGTCGTGGTGTCGACCGGCTCGGGCGAACGGGTGGAGACCCTGGGCACCCGCACGAGCTACACCTACCAGCTCGAGGCGTTCCGGGCGCACCTGCGCGACAGCGCCCCGCTGCCCGTCGACCTCGACGACGCCGTCGCGACGGCCGAGCTGATCGACGAGGTCTACCGGGCCGCCGGTCTCGCCCCGCGCCCCGCAGGCCCCGCCGTGGTGCCCGCGGGCTGACGCGACGCGCATCCCTCGTCTTCGCGCGCGTCCTGCACTCCTCGCGCGCGTCGCAACGCGCGCGAGGAGTACGAGTCCCGCGCGATGACGGCACGGCCGGATCGGCGTCGCCGGTTCAGCCACCCGGCCGCGGCGGGCCGGTGGTGCCCCGCACCACCAGGCGGGGTGGCACGACGACCTCGCGGCCCGGCACGTCGGTGCCGTCGAGCCGCCCGACCACCGCGGCGACCGCGTGCGCGGCCTGCGCGCCCGCCTCCTGGCTCACCGTCGTGAGGTCGACGTGCGCGAGCGAGGCGAGCGCGCCGTCGTCGTAGCCGACCACCGAGACGTCGCCGGGGACCCGTACACCGGCGCGCAGGAATACGTCGAGCACGCCGATGGCGGCGCGGTCGTTCGCGGCGAGCACCGCCGTGGGGAGCGCGGGACCGGCGAGCAGCTTCCGCGCGGCCGCGGCACCGGCCGCCTCGTCGTAGCCCCCGCGGAGCACCGGCGCGTCCACCAGGCCGTGCCGGCGCGCCGCGGCGAGAAAGCCAGCCCTGCGGTCGGCGGCCATCGGGGCGTCGGCGCCGTCGACGTGCACGAGGCTGCGGTGACCGAGCGCGACGAGGTGGTCGACGGCCTGCGCGACCCCGTCCTCGTCGGCCGCCCGCACCACGTCGAACGACGACGGCGCCATGTGCCGGCCGACGACCACGACCGGTACCCGGACCCCCAGCTCGGCGAGCGCGGCCGGGGCGAGCTCCGGCGAGAGCAGGACGAGTGCCTCGCAGCGCATGTCGAGGAGGGTCTCGATCACCCGGCTCTCGTCGTGGGTCGCGGTGATCGCGCTGAGCACAAGCGAGTAGCCGCGCCCGTCCGCCGCGTCCTGCACCTCCTCGGCCAGCTCACCGCGGAACGCGTCGCGCAGCAGGACGGGCACGCCGATCAGGCGCGTGCGGCGGCGGGCGAGCAGGCTCGCCGTCCGGTCCGCGCGGTAGCCCAGGCGGGCGGCCGAGCGGAGCACCCGCTCGCGGGTCTCGGCGCTGGGGCCCGGCACCCCCCGCAGGACGAGCGACACCGACGCCGTCGACATCCCGACGTCCGCCGCGACGTCCTCCAGCCGCGGCCGCCTGGCCTGGCTCCCCGTGTTCGATCCCACTCACGAACTCCTCTTGACACGACGACTCCGGTCTCGGATAGTACGAGTCATTAAAGCGCTTTAAGGCCAGGAGGTCCACCGTGTCCGCTCCCAGCTCCACGGTCGTGTACGACCCCTACTCCGCGGAGTTCAAGGCGGACCCCTGGCCGGTCTACCGGCGCCTGCGCGACGAGGCGCCCGTCTACCGCAGCGAGAAGTGGGACTTCTGGGCACTCTCCCGGTTCGAGGACGTCCGCGCCGCGGCGCGCGACGCCGAGACCTTCCTGTCCTTCGAGGGCATCGACATCGACGACACCGCGAAGGACATGAGCGCCCCGGGCTTCCTGCCCGACATCGACAACCCGCGCCACGACCAGCTGCGCCGGATCGTGCAGCGGACCTTCCTCCCCCGCGCGATCGCCAAGCTGGAGGACGACGTGCGCCGTGTCGTCACCGGGCTCGTCGACCGCTTCGCCGACACGGGCGAGGCCGACATCGCCCAGGACCTCGCCTGGCCGATCCCCTACGCGGTGTTCTTCGACGTCCTCGGCCTGCCCGCCACCGGACCGGACCGCGAGAACCTGATCAGATGGTCGCACGGGCTCAAGGACCGCGACGACGACGACCCCCGCCTCACGCCCGTCGCGTGGGACGCGCTGCACAACACCAAGGACCATCTCGCCGAGGCCCTCATGGACCGGCGGCGCCACCCCCGTGAGGACCTGCTCTCCACGCTGGTCACCGCCGCCGTCGAGGACCACGACGGCGTGCCGGACGCGCCGCCGGTGATCACCCGCGACTCCGAGATCGTCGGGCTGGCGTTCGTGCTGTTCATGGCCGGGGTGGAGAGCACGGCGGCGCTGCTGTCCACCGCGTTCCGCGAGCTCGCGCTGCATCCCGAGCAGCGGGCCGAGCTCGTGACCGACCCGAGCCGGATCCCCGCCGCCGTGGAGGAGGCGCTGCGCTTCGAAGCCCCGCTGCAGGTAGCCGGCCGCACGACGACGCGCGAGGTCGAGCTGCACGGCGTCACGATCCCGGCCGGCAAGCGGGTCTTCCTCGTGTACGGCTCGGCGAACCGCGACGAGCGCCAGTACGACGCACCCGACCGCTTCGACGTCTCGCGCAGGCAGCAGCGGCACATGTCGTTCAGCGAGGGCCTGCACGGCTGCCTCGGCGCCCCGCTGGCCCGGTTGGAGGCCCGCGTCGCGCTGGAGGTGGCGCTGCCCCGCCTCGGCGACTACGCGATATCCGGCCCCACCCGCTCTACCGCAGCACGCCCAACATGCGCGTGCTCGACCACCTGCCCGTTTCCTTCGTCCCCACCCGGAGCACCCCGTGACCCTCGCGATGAACCGCACCACCAGCGTCGAGCTCGTCAACGGCGAGTTCGAGGCCGACGCCGTCGTCGAGTCCCGGCACGACGCCGCCGACGGCGTCGTCGTCCTCACCCTGCGCGAGGCGGGCGGCCACCAGCTGCCCGACTGGCAGCCGGGCGCGCACGTCGACCTGGTGCTCGCCGACGGCCTCACCCGGCAGTACTCGCTGTGCGGGGATCCCGCCGACCAGCACCTCTGGCGGCTCGGCGTCCTGCGCGAACCGGACGGGCCGGGCGGCTCGGCGCTCGTGCACGACGCGCTGCACCCGGGAGCCCCGATCCGCGTGCGCGGACCCCGCAACCACTTCCCGCTGCGCGAGTCACCGCGCTACCTGTTCGTCGCGGGCGGCATCGGGATCACCCCGATCCTGACCATGATCGCGGCGGCGGATCTCGCGGGCGCGGACTGGGAGCTCGTCTACGGCGGCAGGCGGCGCTCGTCGATGGCCTTCCTCGACGAGCTCGCCCGGTACGGCGACCGGGTCACGATCGCACCCGCAGGACGAGACCGGTCTCCTCGACCTCGACACCCTGCTCGGCGCGCCCCGCGCGGACACGCTCGTCTACTGCTGCGGCCCGGAGCCCCTGCTGGCGGCGGTCGAGGAGCGTTGCGCGCAGCTGGCCGTCCGGGGCGCTGCGCGTCGAGCGGTTCGCCCCGAAGGCCGCTCACCGAGCCGGTGCTCGCGGGCACGTTCGAGGTGTACCTGCAGCAGAGCGAGCAGACCCTCACCGTCCCGCCGGACCGCTCCGTCCTCGACGTCGTCGAGGAGGCGGGCGCCAACGTCATGTCCTCGTGCAGCGAGGGCACCTGCGGCACCTGCGAGACGTCCGTGCTCGACGGCGAGCCCGACCACCGCGACTCCGTCCTCACCGCCGAGGAGCAGGCGGCGAACGACTGCATGATGATCTGCGTCTCGCGGTCCCGCTGCCCTCTGCTCGTGCTGGACCTCTGAGACCGGCCGGGACGATGCAGCTCGGTGCCTACACCGCGTGCCTGCACGACAGGCCCCTCCCCGAAGCACTGCGGATCCTGCGCGAGCTCGGGCTGGCGGCGCGGAGATCAACTCCGGCGGGTTCCTGCCCGCGCCGCACCTGCCCGTCGCCGACATCCGGTCGAGCGCCGACGCCCGCCAGGAGTACCTCGGCCTGTTCGCCGACGCCGGCGTGGAGCTCACGGCGCTGAACTGCAACGGCAACCCCCTGCACCCGGACCCCGACGTCCGCGACAAGCACGGGCGCGACGTCCGCGACGCGATCGAGCTGGGCGCGCTGCTCGGCGTGCGGCGGGTGGTCACGATGTCGGGGCTGCCCGGCTCCGACCCGGGGGCCCGGCTCCCGTCGTGGACGGTGCTGCCCTGGGACAGCGCCTACCTCGACGCGCGGGACCACCAGTGGAACGAGGTGGCGCTGCCCTTCTGGCGCGACATCCAGGCCCGCGCGGCCGACGCGGACGTGAAGGTCTGCATCGAGATGCACCCGCACAACATCGTCTACAACCCGGCCACGATGCAGCGCCTCGCCACCGAGATCAGCGCCACGCACGTCGGTGCCGAGATGGACCCGAGCCATCTGTTCTGGCAGGGCATCGACCCGGTGGCCGCGCTCGGTGCGCTGGGCGACCTCGTCTACAACGCGGCGGCGAAGGACACCCGGATCAACGACGCCGCGCGGGTCAACGGCGTGCTCGACGACCGGTTCGGCCGGGTGCGCCCCGACGACCCCGCCGCGGTCTCCCTCGGCGGCCGCTACACGCTGAGCCGCTGGCCGGAGAGCTCGTCGTGGGACTTCGTGGCCGTCGGCCGCGGCCACGACGTGGCGTTCTGGGCGGACTTCCTGCGCGCACTGGAGCGGATCGACCCGGACATGGCGGTCAACATCGAGCACGAGGACCAGGAGCTGGACCAGCTGGACGGCCTGCGCCTCGCGGCCGAGACGCTCCTCTCGGCGCAGACCCTCGTGGCTGACCAGACCCGCGCACCGACCGCCCGGCCGGTGTGACCGCGGTGTCAGCCCGCCAGCGACGACAGCCTGAAGAGCGTGCCGGTGGGGTCGGTGGCCGTGGCGAGGCGGCCGAACGGCGTGTCCCGGGCCGGTTCCACGATCGTGCCGCCGAGGTCCACGATCTGCGCCAGCGTGGCGTCGACGTCGTCGACGCCGATGTAGACCTGCCAGGTCGACGGCACGCCCGTCGGGCAGGAAGGACTTGCTGTCCATGACCCCCGCGTGCGAGCCGCCGTCGGCCTCCATCGTGGTGTAGCGGAACTCGTCGGTGTCGCCGACCACCCGCGTCTCCCACCCGAACACCGAGCGGTAGAAGTCCAGCACGGCGGCGTAGTCGCGGGTGTGCAGCTCGTGCCACACCGGGGCGCCCGCCTCGCCGACGAGCCCGTAGCCCTTGTGCGAGCCGGGCTCCCAGAGCCCGATCGCGGCGCCGCCGGGGTCGGCCACCATCCCCATCGTGCCGAGGTCGCCGACCTGCATGGGCTCGAGGTGCACCTGGCCGCCCGCCGCGATGGCCGCCTCGGCGGCGGCCTTCGCGTCCGGCGTCGACAGGTAGGTGGTCCAGAAGTCGGGGTAGCCCTGGCTGCCGTCGTTGCGCATCATCCCGGCGATGCGCACGCCATCCTTGAGGAAGTTGACGTAACCCCCGAACTCCGGAGGGGTGTGCTCGGCGGTCCAGCCGAAGATCCGGCCGTAGAACTCCTCGGCGCGGTCCGGGTCGGAGCTGAACAGGTCGATCCAGCAGGGCGCCCCGGCGGGGGCGGAGTCACGGGCAGGCATCGCGGGTCTCCTCACGGCGACGGAACGGGTTGCCCACGCTATCGGGACCGCCGTGGCCGGCCCCGAACCCGTCCTGTGCGGATGGCCCCCGGGGTGGCAGGAAAGCCACTTTCCTGCCATCTGGTGGCGGGAAAGTGGCTTTCCTGCCACCCCGGAGATGTAATGGGCACCGATGCGGAGGTGGGTACGGCGATGGGGAGAGAGCGCCTGGAGCAGTACGACCTGACCGGTCCCGGAGCGGACGCGGCCGTGGCCGCCGGGCTGTCCGGGCGTCCAGTGGTTCCGCAGCGACGTGCCGCGCAAGCGGATGAAGGAGCTGATGCGCCGCCCGACCAGCCCGCCGTGCGGGACACCGTGCTGTGGCTCGGCGGCATGGCCGTCTTCGGCGGGCTCGGCTGGTACTTCTGGGGCAGCTGGGTGGCCGTCCCGTTCTTCCTGGCCTACGGCGTGCTCTACGGCTCGGCGGCCGACTCCCGCTGGCACGAGTGCGGGCACGGCACGCCGTTCGCCACCCGGCGCTGGAACGACGTCGTCTACCAGCTCGCGTCGTTCATGATGATGCGCGACCCCACCGTCTGGCGTTGGCAGCACACCCGCCACCACACCGACACGCTGATCGTGGGGCGCGACCCCGAGATCGTCGCGATGCGCCCGGCCCGGCTGACCCGGATCCTCGCGAACTTCTTCGGGCTGGTCGACGTGCCGATCGCCCTGCGCGACATGGTCGTGCACGCCTGCGGCCGGCTCTCCGCCGCCGAGACCACCTTCATCCCGGAGACCGAGCGGTGGCGGGTCTACCGCACCGCACGGATCTGGCTGCTGATCTACGCCGCCACGGTCGGGGCGTGCGTGGTGAGCGGGTCGATCCTGCCGGTCGTGTTCATCGGCGGGCCGCGGATCTACGGCACGTTCATGCACCTCGTGTACGGGCTCACCCAGCACGCCGGGATGGGCGAGAACGTGCTCGACCACCGGCTGAACACCCGCACGGTGCACATGAACCGGCTCAACCGGTTCCTGTACTGGAACATGAACTACCACGTGGAGCACCACATGTTCCCGATGGTCCCGTACCACCGGCTCCCCGAGCTGCACGCCGAGATCGCCCATGACCTCGCCCCGACGTACCCGTCGATCTGGGCGGCGTACAAGGAGCTCGTCCCGGCGGTGCTCCGCCAGCTGAAGGACCAGACGTACTACGTCCGCCGCGAGCTACCCGCCGGTGCCGCGCCGTTCCACGAGCCGGCCGACGGCCGGGCGGCCTGAGCCGCGCCCGGACCGCCTGACCGCCCGGACGAAATCGCCAGAAGCGAAGGAGTCCCCATGTCCAACTGGGTCGCCGCGTGCGCCACCGACGACGTCGACGAGGAGGACGTGATCCCGTTCCGGCACGAGGGCGTCGACTACGCCGTCTACCGCTCGCCCGACGACGAGTACTTCGTCACCGCCGGGCACTGCACGCACGAGCGGGAGCTGCTCTGCGACGGGCTCGTCATGGACAACATCATCGAGTGCCCGAAGCACAACGGCCGCTTCGACTACCGCACCGGGAAGGCCGAGGGCGCCCCGGTCATCGTCGACATCGCGACCTTCCCGACCAGGGTCGACGGCGGCACCGTCTACGTCGACGTCGGCTGACGCCGTGCCCGTGACCTGCCCCGAGAGCGACCCGACGGAGGACCCGCCGCGATGACCGCCACCACATGGTTCAGCAGCGAGGGCTGCCACCTCGACGATCTCCGTGCCGTGCTCGCCGAGCCCACGGATCCCGCCGGCTACCCGCACGCCGCGGCGGTCGACGAGGGCGTGCTGGTCTACGACAGTGCCCGGGTGCGGGCGGCCGTCTCGACGGACCACGGCCGCCGGGCCGTCCAGACCGAGCTCGTCGCCGCACTGGCCGACGGGCCGGGGATCGTCGTGTTCCGCGACGCCTTCCCGGACCGCTCGGTGGTCGAGCGCGCGTCCGCCGCGTTCCACGACCTCATCGCGGACCAGCGCGCCGCCGGTGGTCGTCGCAGGCGACCACTTCGCCCCTCCCGGTGCCAACGACCGGGTCTGGAACGCCCTGGAGAAGCTGGCGCTGCGCGCCCCGGACGTCTTCGTCGACTACTACGCGAACGACGTCGTCGCGCTGGTGGCGACGGCGTGGCTCGGACCGGGCCACCAGCTGACGTCGCAGGTCAACGTGGTGAACCCCGGCGGGCAGGCGCAGGTCGGCCACCGCGACTACCACCTCGGGTTCCTGCCCCCCTCGCTCGTCGGGCAGTACCCGGCGCACGTGCACCGGCTCTCCCCCGCGCTCACCCTGCAGGGGGCCGTGGCGCACACCGACATGCCGGTGGAGAGCGGCCCCACCCGCTACCTGCCGCACTCGCAGAAGTACGGGCCGGGCTACCTCGCGACGGACCGGCCGGAGTTCCGCGCCTACTTCGAGGACCACCACGTCGCCCTGCCGTTGCGGACCGGGGACGCGGCCTTCTTCAACCCCGCGGTGATCCACGCCGCCGGGCACAACCGCTCGACCGACATCCGGCGCATGGCCAACCTGCTCCAGGTGTCCTCCGCGTTCGGCCGCGCGATGGAGGCCGTCGACCGCGAGCGCATGTGCGACGCCCTGTTCCCGGCCCTGCGGGCGCGCCGGCGGCCGGCGTGGACCCCGAGGCGCTCGGCCGCGTCGTCGCCGCGGCGGCGGAGGGTTACGCGTTCCCCACGAACCTGGACCGGGACCAGCCCGTCGACGGCATGGCGCCGCCGACCCAGGCCGACCTGCTGCGGCGCGCGCTGGACGAGGAATGGGAGCCGGCGGTGCTGCGCGCCGCGCTCGCGGAGCAGTCGGGACGGCGGTCCACCGCGGCCCTTCGGACGGAGGTGTCCGCATGACCGGACCGGACGACCGCGCGCGGCAGCGCGAGATCGGGGTCGGGCTCGTCAGCGTCGGCTGGATGGGCACGCTGCACACCCGCGCGTACCTGGGCGTGCCCCTCGCGTATCCCGATCGGCCGCGCGGCCACGGCTGGTGCACGTCGCCGACACCGCGCCGGAGCGGGTGCGGCACGCCCGCGACGTGCTCGGCTACGAACGCGGCAGCGCCGACTACCGGGCCGTCCTCGCCGACCCCGACGTCGACGTCGTCTCGATCTGCGCCCCGAACGCCCTGCACCGCGAGATCGCGGTCGCCACCGCCGAGGCCGGAAGCCGTTCTGGATCGAGAAGCCGGCAGGCCGCGACGCCGTGGAGACGGCGGAGATCGCCGCCGCCGCCCGTGCCGCGGGCGTCGTCACCGCCGTCGGCTACAACTACCGCCACGCGCCCGCGGTCGACCGGATCCGCACGCTCGTCGCCGACGGCTCGCTCGGCCGCGTCACCAGCGTCCGCTGCGTGTTCCTCAACGGCCAGGCCGCCGACCCGCGGGTGGCGCTGTCGTGGCGGTTCCGGCGTGAGCTGGCCGGCAGCGGCGTGCTCGGCGACCTGCTCAGCCACGTCGCCGACCTCGTGCAGTACGTCGCCGGACCGATCGCGGCGGTCACCGCCCAGTCGGGCATCGTGCACGCCAGGCGCCCGATCCAGGCGATGGGCACGGGCACCCACTTCGACCTCGTCGAGGGCGGCGAGCTCGGCGCCGTGGAGAACGAGGACCACGCGGCCGCCCTCGTGCGGTTCACGAGTGGTGCGATCGGCACGCTGGAGGTGTCGCGGGTGGCCGTCGGGCCGCAGTGCGGGCTCCTGCTCGAGGTCTACGGCACGAACGGCTCCGCCACCTGGGACTTCGAGCGGATGAACGAGCTGCGGGTGGCCATCGGGCACGGCGGCGCGCACGCCGGCTACACCACCGTCCTGGGCAACGCGCACCTCGGCGACTACGCCCGGTTCCAGCCCGGACCGGGCATCGCGATGGGCTACGACGACCTCAAGGTCGTCGAGGCCCGGCGCTTCCTCGGCGCGGTGACCGGGGAACCGGCCGGGGCCGCGACGATCGACGACGCGCTGTCCGCAGCAGAGGTCGTCGCGGCGGCGGTCGAGTCGGCGGCGAGCGGCGCCTGGGTGACGGTGCCCGACCAGCCCGGCGTGCCTGCCGCGACCCGGCCCCCGCTCGCCTCGGCCCGAGGCTGACCGCTGATGCGACCCGACGGTGCAGCGGCCCGACGGTCTGCGGCCCGGAGGTCTGCGGCTGGGGCTGATCGGCCTGGGCCGGATCGGCGCGTTCCACGCCCAGACGCTGACCGACCTGCCCGCCGTCACATCGCTCGTGGTCACCGACGCCGTGCCCGCGATCGCGGCCGAGGTCGCGGACCGCCTCGGCGCGGAGGCCGTCGGGTCGCCCGCCGAGCTGCTCGCCTCGGGCGTGGACGGCGTGCTGGTGGCGGCGGCGACGGCCGCCCACCCCGGGCTGGTGCGCGCCGCGGTGGACGCCGGTCTCCCGGTCTTCTGCGAGAAACCGCTCGCCGCCGACGTCGCCGACGCCGTGCGGGTGGCGCGGCACGTCCGGGAGGCGGGCACCCCGGTGCAGGTCGGCTACCCCCGCCGCTTCGACGCGGGCTTCCGGGCCGCCAGGGCCGCCGTCGCGCAGCGGCGAGCTCGGCTGGCTGCACACCGTGCGCTCGACGACGCTCGACCCCGCTCCCCCGCCACCGGCCTACATCGCCGGTTCCGGCGGCATCTTCCGCGACTGCGCCGTGCACGACTTCGACGCCGTGCGCTGGGTGACCGGGCGCGAGGTGGTCGAGGTCTACGCCACCGGCTCCAACCGTGGCGAGCAGTTCTTCCGCGACGCGGGCGACGTCGACACCGCCGCCGCCGTGCTCACGCTCGACGACGGCACGCTGGCCCTCGTCTCCTGCAGCCGGTACAACCCGCGCGGCTACGACGTGCGGCTGGAGCTGCACGGCGCCGCCGACAGCGTCGCCGCGGGTCTCGACGACGGCCTCCCGCTGCGGTCGGTCGAGCCGGGGGTCGCGTTCCCGGCCGGGCCGCCGCACCGGTTCTTCATGGACCGCCTCGCCGCGGCGTTCCGGGCCGAGCTCGCGGCCTTCGCCGAGGTCGTCGCCGGCACCCGGCCGTCACCCTGCACCGTCGACGACGCGCTGGCGGTCGCGTGGATCGCCGAGGCGGCCACCGCCTCGCTGCGCGAGCACCGACCGGTGCGGATCGAGGAGATGCGCGTCAGCTCCGCGGGGCCCGGGTGAAGTCCTCCGGGATGATCAGGTCCTCGCGCACGAGGTCGTGGACCGAGGACCGGCCCAGCCCGAGGAGCGCCTCGTCGATCCCGCTGCGCAGGATGGACAGGACGTTGGACACGCCCTGCTCGCCGCCCGCTGCCATCCCCCACAGGTAGGCCCGGCCGATCAGCACGGCCCGCGCTCCGAGTGCCAACGCCTTGACGACGTCGCTGCCCCGGCGGATGCCGCCGTCCTGCAGCACCTCGATCTGGTCGCCGACGGCGTCGACGACGCCGGGCAGCGCCCGGATCGACGCGGGGGTGCCGTCGAGGTTGTTGCCCCCGTGGTTCGACACCGAGATGGCCGTGGCCCCGGCGTCGACGGCCCGCCGCGCGTCGTCGGGATGCATGATCCCCTTGATCGCGAACGGCCCGTCCCACTGCTCGCGCAGCCAGGCCACGTCGCCCCACGTGGGCAGCGGCGTGCCCATCCACTCGCCGTATGCGCCGAAGAACGTGGGGGACTCCTCGCCGGGGCCGGTCAGGTTGGGCGTGGTGAGGTCGGGCAGGCCGCCGTTGCGGAGGAAGTCGAGCATCCAGCGCGGCCGGAGGACGCCCTCCGGCGCGAACTTGACCATCGCCTTGAGGTCGAGCTTCTCGGGGATCGGCGGGCTCCCCCAGTCGCGACGGGTGGCGAACGTCCAGTCGAGGGTGATGATCAGCGCCTTCGCGCCCGCCTTCTTGGCCCGCTCCGCCCGCTCCAGGATGCGGTCCTTGCTCCCGACCCAGTACATCTGGAAGAAGGTCTGCGGGTTGGCGGCCGCGACGTCCTCGATCGACTTGCTGGCGAACGAGCTCAGGCCGATGGCCGTGCCCGCCGCCGCCGCCGCGCGGGCCACCGCGACCTCGCCGTCCGGGTGCACGGCCTGGACGCCCGTCGGCGAGATGACCACCGGGAACGAGATGTCCTGACCGAGGACGGTGGTCGCCTGCTCGCGTTCCTGGGGCAGGTCGGCGATGTGCGGCCGGAAGCCCAGCTCGCTGAACGCCTTGACGTTGTCCTCGAGGGTCAGCCCCTGCTCGGAGCCCGCGACGAGTGCCATGTAGACCGACTTCGGCAGCCGCTTCTTCGCACGGCGCTGGGCCTCCGCCACCGTCTCGAACCACTCCTTGCTGCTCGCCATCCCCGCCCCTTTCCGGCTGGTCGTCCGTGCCGGAGCCTAGCTGCGCGAGGGCGCTCGCCCGACGAATCCTCGCCCGCCGGTACGGGTCCGACCCGTCCGATCGTCGGGGTCGGCTGCCCTACCCGGCCCGGTCACCACCTACCCGCGGCGGCCTGCCCTCGGGCGGCCTACTCGAACCGCGAGGGGTCACCCGCCCCCCGGCGCACGATCTCGGGCTCGTCCTGGGACATGTCGATGACCGTCGTCGGTACGGTGCCGCAGTCGCCGGAGTCGATCACCGCGTCCACGGCGTTGTCGAGCCGTTCCTTGATGTCCCAGCCCTGCGTCAACGGCTCGTCCTGGTCCGGCAGCAGCAGGGTGCTCGACAGCAGCGGTTCGCCGAGCTCGGTGAGCAGCGCGTGCACGACGGGGTGCTCGGGGATCCGCACCCCGACCGTCTTCTTCTTCGGGTGCAGCAGGCGGCGCGGAACGTCCTTGGACGCCGGCAGGATGAACGTGAAGCTGCCCGGTGTCGAGGCCTTGACCAGCCGGAACACGGCGTTGCTGACCTGGACGAACTGGCCGAGCTGGGCGAAGTCGCGGCAGACCAGCGTGAAGTGGTGCCCGTCGTCGAGGTGCCGGATCTCCCGGATCCGCTCGAGCCCCTGCTTGTTGCCCAGCTGGCACCCGAGGGCGAAGCACGAGTCGGTGGGGTACGCGACGAGGCCTCCGTCCCGGACGATGTCGGCGACCTGGCCGATCGCGCGCCGCTGGGGGTTGTCCGGGTGCACGTCGAAGTACCGGGCCATGGGTGGAGCTTAGGTGCAGCAGGCATGCCGGCGGGCGTCCGCGGGAACTCCTGCCCATGACCGACCGATCGCACGGCATCAGCCCGCACGAGCTCGCCGATGACGACCTGCGACGTGAGCTGGCGCACCTGCACGAGACCCGCCACGAGACCGTGCTCGGGGGCAGCGAGTCCGCGCTCCGCACGCACACCGAGCGGATGCTCGGCCTCGAGGAGGAGCTCCTGCGGCGCTTCCCGCACGACGGCGCACCGGACCCGATGCGCACCCGTGCGGGCAGCCGGGATGCCGCGGGGCAGGCGGCGGAACCCCGCGAGCCCGGTGGGCGACCGGGCTGAGCGTGCCTGCCCGTCTGGGATGGGTGCGCTGCGTGACCAACGGGCCACTGTGGTGGTGATCCGCGACCACTGTGGACCCGGCTTTGCCGAGCTCGATGCGATGTCGTGGCACCTGCCGCACGGTTGTGATACGAGCTCGGAAGAGCCGTTCGGCTGTAGCAGTTCGACCGTTCGGCAGCTTCAGTGATGGGCCTTCGCGACGGGAGGGCGGCCACGGCGGACGAACGGCGATTCGGCCGAACAGGTGATGGCCGGCGAGCGGGCGAACAGCATCTGTACGTCACCCAGGTAACACGGTAGTTAACAGGCCTCGCTGCTACCGGGAGGTCACCGACAGTGACATTCATCGCTCGCGCAGGTGCTCACCACGCGTCGTTCGGCGCTGTCAGCGTCGTCGAGCTGATCGTCGCGCACTCGGTCGCCACCACCGAGCTCGTGTGGCCGGCCGACTGCGAGCAGGCACCGGTCTCGGTCGGCAGCCTGCTGCGGCGGGAGGGCCGCGCCGCCCACGCGACCGACCGCCCCCTCAAGCCGCGTGAGCACGGCCCCCGCGTCCTTCCTCCGCCGCAGCCGCCGCGCCGGATCGTGAAGAGGGCGACGACCTCGGCGGGCGCCGTCCTCGCCGCGGGTGCGGTCTTCGGCGGCGCGATGATGAGCGACTCCATCGTCGACGTCATCAGACCGGGCGACGGAGGCCCGAACGGCCCGGGCTCACCGTCCGCGGGCGCCGCCGCCCTCGTCGCGCGCGGACGGGGTCGGCGCCGCTGTGGGCCTCGCGGCCCTGACGGTCGAGGCACCCGCCGCGCCGGGCGGCACGGCCCAGGTCACCGGAGCCATGATCGTCGGCGACATCCTGGCCCAGCCGACCGCCTCGCCGCCCGCCGCAGGTGTGCCGGTGCTGCCCCCTGCCGTCGACGTCGCGGTCCCCGGGGCTGGCCCGGTCGCCACCGTGCCCGTGCCCGGCGGTGTGAACCCGGTCGACCCGCCCGCGCTCCCCCTGCCCCCTGGCGCGCCGTCCCTCCCACCGCCTCTCGACGGACCTGGCGAGATCCTCGACCCGGTCCTCGACCCGGTCGGCGAGGTCCTCGACCCCGTCGGCGAAGTCCTCGAACCCGTCGGCGAGGTCCTCGAACCCGTGGGCGAGGTCCTCGACCCCGTCACGCCGGTCCTCGAACCCGTGGGCGAGATCCTCGACCCCGTCACCCCCGTCCTCGAACCCGTGGGCGACGATCCTCGACCCCGTCACCCCCGTCCTCGAACCCGTCGGCGACATCCTCGACCCCGTCACCCCGTCCTCGAACCCGTCGGCGACATCCTCGACCCGTCACGCCGTCCTCGAACCCGTCGGCGACATCCTCGACCCCGTCACCCCCGTCCTCGAACCCGTCGGCGACATCCTCGACCCCGTCGAGGACACCGCCGGACCTCTCGTCGAGATCCTCGACCGCACCACCGCCAAGACCCGTGACGAGATCCGCCACGACACCGCCAGACCTGTCGTCGAGCGGCCACCGACACCGCCAAACCCGTGATCGAGACCGCCACCGACACCGCCGAACCCGCCGTCAAGCCGCCACCGACACCGCCAAGCCCGCCGTCAAGACCGCGACCGGCGCGGTGAAGTCCGCCCTCGGCGGCGGGCGCTAGTACCGGGAGCGCAGCACGAGCATCGTCCGGGCCTGCACGCGCAGGCGGCCGCCGGGCACCGCGTTGCGGCGCCTGGCGTTGACCAGCAGCGGGTCCGCGGTGTCGACGACCACCTCCCAGGTCCGCCCGTAGCTCTCGTCCGGCAGGGTGAACAGCACCTGCTGGTAGTGGGCGTTGACGAGCAGGAGGAACGAGTCGTCGACGATCCTGCCGCCGAGGTCGTCGTGCTCCGGGATGCCCTGGCCGTTGAGGAAGATCCCGACCGTCCGGGCGCCCGCGTGCCAGTCCCCGTCGCGCATGTGCTCGCCGTCCGGGCGTAGCCAGGCGATGTCCTCGATGCTGGAGCCCTGGATCGGCCTGCCCTGGAAGAACCGCCTGCGCCGGAAGACCGGGTGCTCGGCGCGCAGCCGGGCGAGCCCTGCGGTGAAATCGGTGAGCACCTCGTTCTCCCGGGCGTCCTCCCAGTCCACCCAGCTGATCTCGCCGTCCTGGCAGTAGACGTTGTTGTTGCCGCCCTGGCTGCGGCCCAGCTCGTCGCCGTGGGCGATCATCGGGACGCCCTGGGACAGGATCAGCGTGGCGAGGAAGTTGCGCTTCTGCCGCTCCCGCAGGATCCGGACGCCGCTGTCGTCGGTCGGGCCCTCCGCCCCGCAGTTCCACGAGCGGTTGTGGCTCTCGCCGTCGCGGTTGTCCTCGCCGTTGGCCTCGTTGTGCTTGTCGTTGTAGGAGACCAGGTCGTCGAGGGTGAAACCGTCGTGGGCGGTCACGAAGTTGATCGACGCGTACGGCCGCCTGCCGTCGGCCTCGTACAGGTCCGACGAGCCGGTGAAGCGCGACGCGAACTCGGCCAGGCTCGACGGCTCGCCGCGCCAGAAGTCGCGCACGGTGTCGCGGTACTTGCCGTTCCACTCCGTCCACAGCGGCGGGAACCCGCCCACCTGGTAGCCGCCCTCGCCGACGTCCCACGGCTCGGCGATCAGCTTCACCTGGCTGACGATCGGGTCCTGGTTGACGAGGTCGAAGAACGCCGCCAGCCGGTCGACCTCGTGGAACTCGCGCGCCAGGCTCGCCGCGAGGTCGAAGCGGAACCCGTCGACGTGCATCTCGGTGACCCAGTACCGCAACGAGTCCATGATCAGCCGCAGCGACTCGTGGTGGCGGACGTTGAAGCTGTTCCCGGTGCCGGTCGTGTCGTAGTAGTACCGCGGGTCGTCGGCGACGAGGCGGTAGTACGCCTGGTTGTCCACGCCCCGGAACGACAGGGTCGGTCCGAGGTGGTTCCCCTCCGCGGTGTGGTTGTAGACGACGTCCAGGATCACCTCGATGCCCGCGCGGTGCAGCGAGCGGACCATCGTCTTGAACTCCTGCACCTGCTGCCCGCGGGTGCCGAAGCAGGCGTAGCCGTTGTGCGGGGCGAAGAAGCCGATGGTGTTGTAGCCCCAGTAGTTGCGCAGGCCGCGGTCGGCGAGCGTGGAGTCGTGCACGAACTGGTGCACCGGCATCAGCTCCACGGCGGTCACGCCGAGCTTCCGGTAGTGCGCGATCATCGCGGGGTGGGCCAGCCCCGCGTAGCTGCCCCGCACGTCGGGCGGCACGTCGGGGTGGCGCATCGTCATGCCCTTGACGTGTGCCTCGTAGATCACCGTCTCGTGGTACGGGATGCGCAGCGGCCGGTCGCCCGCCCACTCGAAGAACGGGTTGACCACCACCGACCGCATGGCGTGCGGCGCGGAGTCGGCGTCGTTGCGCGACTGCGGGTCCCCGAACCAGTAGCTGAACAGCGCCTCGTCCCAGTCGATCTCGCCGTCGACGGCCTTGGCGTAGGGATCGAGCAGCAGCTTGGCCGGGTTGCAGCGCAGGCCCGCCGCCGGGTCGTAGGGCCCGTGCACCCGGTAGCCGTAGCGCTGTCCGGGTCCGACGCGAGGCAGGTAGCCGTGCCACACGAGCCCGTCGCGCTCGGGCAGCGCGAGCCGCGACTCCTGCCCCGCGTCGTCCAGGAGGCAGAGCTCGATCCGCTCGGCCACCTCGGAGAAGATCGCGAAGTTGGTGCCGCCGCCGTCATAGGTCGCGCCCAACGGGTAGGGCGATCCGGGCCAGATGTCCACGCAACGTTGTATCTCCCGCCGGTCACCACCGCCACCGGGAGGCGTCGACCGGTGCGAGGCGGCGTGTAGCGGCAGCGCCCGCCGGGTAGGAGCCCGCATGAGAGCCGCCTACTACGAGAAGACCGGTCCGGCCCGCGACGTGCTGCAGCTTCGCGAGGTCGAGCGCCCGGAACCCGGCCCGGGCGAGGTACGCGTGCGGGTCCAGGTCTCGGGGGTCAACCCGACGGACGTGAAGACCCGCGAGGGCCTCACACCGCGACCGATCGACGGCTTCCAGATCCCGCACCAGGACGGCGCAGGCGAGATCGACGCGGTCGGCGAGGGCGTCGACCCGTCACGCATGGGCCAGCGCGTGTGGATCTGGCTCGCGGCGGCCGCCCGGCGGTGGGGCACCGCGGCGGAGTGGACGGTGGTCCCGGAGCACCAGGCGATGCCCATGCCGGACTCCGCGTCCGCCGACCTGGGCGCGAGCCTCGGGGTGCCGGCGACGACCGCCTTCCACTGCCTGTTCACCGACGGCTCGCCCGCCGGGCGCAGCGTGCTCGTCGCGGGTGGGGCCGGGTCGGTCGGGCACTTCGCGATCGAGCTGGCGCGGTGGGCGGGCGCCACGGTCGCGAGCACGGTCAGCGGGCCGGAGAAGGCCGAGCTGGCCCGCCGCGCCGGTGCCGACGTCGTGGTCAACTACCACGACGACGACGCCGCCGACCAGATCAGGGCCGTCACCGGCCCCGTCGACCGGGTCGTCGAGGTGGCGCTGGGCGACAACCTCCCGACCTCGACCTCGACCTCGCCGGGCCCGCGACGACGATCGTCACCTACGCCGCGGGCCCGCAGGACCCCGACGATCCCGGTTCGCAGGTGCATGTCCGCGAACGTGACGCTGCGGTTCGTGCTGCTCTACAACATCGGCGACGAGGCGCTCCTCGCCGCGGCGCGGGAGGTCACCGTCGCGCTCGGCGACGGCGCGCTCACCGAGCTTCCGGTGCACCGGTTCACCCTCGACGAGATCGTGCAGGCGCAGGAGGCGGTCGAGGCACGGCGTCGTCGGGAAGGTGCTCGTCGACATCGGGTGACGCCCGGCCGACCCGGCGGGCATGCTGACGCAGCGCACCCGCGCTCGGAACTCACCGCCGTGGAGGTAGGAGTGGACGCGCCATCTGGTCGGCAGTTCGAGATCACCAACGGTGCGCAGCACGCGACCGTCGTGGAGGTCGGCGGCGGCATCCGGGAGTACGCCGTGGACGGGCGGCCGGTGCTGGACCCCTACCCGCGCGACGCGATGGTCGACGGGGCACACGGCGCCCCGCTCGTGCCGTGGCCCAACCGGCTCGACGGGGGCCGTTACCGCTTCGACGGCGTGGACCACCAGGTCCCCATCAACGAGCCGCCGACCAACACGGCGATCCACGGGCTCCTGCGCTGGCGGGCCTGGCAACCGTTGGAGCACGCCGCCGACCGCGTGGTGATGGGGGTGCGCCTGCACCCCATGAGCGGCTATCCGTTCACCCTCGACGTCCGCGTGGAGTACCGGCTCGGCGACACCGGCCTGGTCGTGACGACCACGGCCACCAACGCCGGACCGGATGCCTGCCCGTACGGCCACGGGCAGCACCCGTACCTGTCGCCCGGCTCCGGGCTCGTCGACGCGTGTGTCCTCGAGCTCGACGCGGCCACCCGTGTCGTCGTCGACGCCGAGCGGATGCTGCCCGTCGGACGCGAGGCCGTCGCCGGCACGAAGTACGACTTCCGCGGTGGCGCACGGATCGACGACGCGGTGATCGACGCGGCGTACACCGATCTCACCCGCGACGCCGACGGCCGCACCTGGGCGCTCCTGACGGGACCGGACGGCGCGACCGTGGCGTTCTGGGTCGACTCGAACTACCCGTTCGTCCAGCTCTTCACCGGCGACACCCTCGCCCCCGACCGGCAGCGCCGCGGTCTCGCCTGCGAGCCGACGACCTGCCCACCCAACGCCTTCGCCACCGGCGAGCACCTGATCCGCCTGCCCTCCCGGCGGCTCGCACACCGCGAGCTGGGGCGTCGGGCTCCGCTGAGAAAGGGACTACCCCTCCAGGGCGATCGAGCCGACGTCCTCCAGGCGCGGCCCGTGGGGCGAGGAGCGGTCCGCGACCAGCAGCACCTCGGTCACCGTCCACTCCGCCCGGACCTCCTGCCCGGCCAGCTCCGCCGGCACCCGGCCCCTGGCCAGCACGAGATCGGCGTGGAACGGCTGCGGGTGGGTCACCGGCACGAGCCGCTCGGTCGCGGCGAACACGCCGGCCGCGAGCTCGTCGAGCCCGGTGACCGGTGCCCCGAGCCACTGGCCGGCCAGGCGCCGCGTGGCCGGGCCGAGGCACACCGGCATCGGCGGTGCGCCGTCGAGCTCGGCCGCCACCGCGTCGACCAGCGGTCCGCTCAGGTGCGCGGCGACGTGGCCCAGCGGGCGCAGCCGGACGATCCACTGCTCGGGCCGCGACCAGACGACGTGCTCCAGCGGCGCCCTCGGCAGCGAGGCGACGACGGCGAGCACCTCGGGAGGCGGCCGGACGGCGAACGCGAGACGGACCACGGCCCCATGCTGTCAGCCATCCGCTCATAGGCGTTGCCAGGCATATAACTGTGTGAGAATATACGCCGGTGCCCGCCGACACGTTCGCCGTCCTCGCCGAGCCGACCCGGCGCCGGATCCTCGACGAGCTGCGGACCTCCGAGAGCAGCGTCGGCACGCTCGTCGACGCGCTCGCGGTCAGCCAGCCGACGATGTCCAAGCACCTCAAGGTGCTGCGTGACGCCGGCTTCGTCTCCTGCCGCACCGCGGCGCAGCAACGGATCTACCGGATCGAGGCCCGTCCGCTCGAGGCCGCTCGACGCGTGGCTCGGGCCGTACCGCCGGCTGTGGAACACCCACCTCGACGCCCTCGAGCGTCACCTCGACGACCAGGAGTGAGTCGATGAGCATCGAACCCGGCCCGCCCGCCGACGCGTCCTACCAGGCCGACGGCGACCGCTGGACACTCGTCTTCGTGCGGGACCTGCCGCACGCGCCGCAGCAGGTCTGGGCGGCGCTCACCGACCCGGCCCAGCTGAGCGAGTGGGCGCCGTTCGTCGCCGACCGCGACCTCGCCACCACCGGCCCGGCCACCCTGACGATGGTCGACGGCGACACGGCCACCGACCTCCCCGCCGCGGTCAGCCGGGTCGAGCCACCGTCGCTGCTGGAGTACTCCTGGGGCGAGGACCTGCTCCGCTGGGAGCTCGCCGACACCGGCAGCGGCACCCGGCTGACCCTGCGCCACACGATGGACGACCGCGACGGGCTGGCCAGGACGGCCGCCGGGTGGCACCTGTGCCTGGCCGTCGCCGACCACCTGCTCGCCGGGCACCCGGTCGGCCCGATCCGCGGGCGAGGACGCGCGCAACCACGGCTGGGACGAGCTGCACGACGCGTACGCCAGGAAGCTGGCCGGAGCGCCGGCACCCCTGCGGTAGCGAGCGCTCAGGCGAGGCGGCGCAGCTGCGGCCAGAGCTGGGCCCAGGTCGCTCGCCGGTCCGCGCAGAACCAGACGGGCGTGCCCTGCTCGTCGTTGTCGAGGTCGACGCCGTTGTCCACCCGGGTCACCTCCACCGGAGCCGAACCACCCGCTCCAGGCTCGCCCGGTCGTACCCGACGACGACGGCCGTGCTCGCGGTCTCGGGCGGCGGCCCCCAGTCGTGGTAGCTGTTGTGCCCGCTGTAGGCCGCAGGCAGGCCGAGCGCGGGGCCGAAGTGGTCGACCGCCCCGGCCTGCCCGTAGTTGCGGGTGAGCACGACCGCGATCCGCGCCCCGCCGGGTCCGCTCCGCGTACACCCCGGACACCGTGCGGACGAGCTCGGGCCACCCGACGGTCTCCCCCGCGTCGTAGTTGATGTCGACGATCGGGGTGGCCGGAAGGTCCGCGACCGGCACGAGCGGCAGCATGAGGAACACCGAGACGGCCGCGCTCACCGCGAGCGCGGCGCCGAGCAGCACCCCGCGGGCAGCCGAGCCCGCCGCCGGACCCAGCGCAGCGTCGGCTCCGCACCGGCGGCGAGCAGCACCGGGTAGAGCCCGGCCAGGTAGTACGGCTTGCCACCGGTCGCCATGAAGACCAGCGCCAGCAACGGGTAGGCCACCGCGAACGCGCGCGCCGCCCGCAACGCGGGATCGCGGGCCAGCCGCCACCACCCCGCGACCCATACCGGCACCAGCACCGGGCTGACCAGCACGAGCTGGTACGGCAGGAACAGCCACCACGGTTCGCTGGTGCCCGAGCTGCCGGCGGCGATCGCCGCCGACAGCTCCAGCTGCGGCCACCCGTGCAGCGCCTGCCACACCAGGTTGGGCGCCCACAGCAGCGCCGCGATCGCGGCACCCGCCCACAGCCACGGGTCGCGCAGGGCCGCCCGCGGCCCCGCGACGAGCACCCCGCCGCGAGGCCGGCCAGCAGGAACGCCACCAGCAGCTTGTTCTCCAGGCCGATCCCGGCGACCAGGCCCACCAGGAGCCAGCTCCGGCCGCCGTCGCGCAGGGCCCGCACCACCAGCCAGGACAGCACCGTCCAGGCGAGCAGGTCGAACGTGCTCGTGGAGAGCAGGTGCGGAACGGCGAGCAGGACCGCCGACACCGCCATGCACGCCGCAGCGAGCACCTGGGGACCGCGGCCGCCGCCGAACTCCCTCGCGATCAGCCCGCTGACCAGCACCACCAGACCCGCGGCCAGCGCCGACGCCAACCTCAGCCCGACCAGCGAGTCGCCGAACAGCTCGCTCGCGGCGCGGGCGAGCAGCGGGGTGAGCGGCGGCTGGTCGGCGTAGCCGAACGCCGGGTGCTGCCCGGCCGCGCAGGAAGTACAGCTCGTCGCGGTGGTAGCCGTAGCGCCCGCTCGTGGCCACCAGCACGGCCGTGACCGCAGCGGCGACGCCGCCCAGCGCCGGCCAGGCCACCGGCGCACGCGACGCCGGTACGGCCGCCGCCCCGTCCCGGGTCTCGGGCACGGTCACCCGGTCACCGTCCGCCCGCCTGTCAGCTCGGCCATGATCACCTCCAGGCCATGATCACCGCACGGGCGCGTCGTCCGGCCAGAACTGACGCATTCGGTGCCCGTCGCGTGATCATGGTGTGCGCGCCCGTCACACCCGGCGCTTGAACGCGCGCATCGACAGCGGCGCGAAGACGGCGAGGATCACCGCCGACCACGCCAGCGACCACGCGACCGGGCCGGCGACCGGGCCGCCGACCATCAGCCCGCGTACGGCGTCGGACAGCAGCGACACCGGGTTGACGTTCACGATCGTCTGCAGCCAGCCCGGCATCGTCTCGACCGGCACGAAGACGTTGCTGACGAACGTGATGGGGAACAGCGCGGTCATGCCGAAGATCTGCACCTTCTCCGGGTCCGAGGCGAGCACGCCGACGAGCACCGACACCCAGGAGAACGCGAGGGCGAACACCAGGATCAGCGCGACCGCGGCGAGCACGGCGACCGCCGAGGTGCCCACCCGGAAGCCGAGCAGGGCGCCGACGCCGAGCAGCAGCACGATCGACCAGGCCTGCTTCAGCAGGTCGGCGGTGATGCGGCCGGCCAGCGGGGCCCACCGCGCGAGCGGCAGCGAGCGCAGCCGGTCGAACACGCCCTTGGTCAGGTCGGTGTTCAGCCCCATGCCCACGTACATGGTCACGAAGAGCATGTTCATCACGATGATCCCGGGCAGGGCGAAGGTCAGGTACGCGCCGGTCGATCCCGAGATCGCGCCACCGAAGACGTAGGTGAACAGCAGCACGAACATGATCGGCTGGAAGCTGAAGTCCCCCAGCTCCCACGGGTTGTGCCGGATCTGCACCAGCGTGCGCCAGGCCAGCGTCGTCGTCTGCCGCAGCCCCTGCACGACGCCGACCCGGGGCGCGAGATCCCGCGCCGGGAACGCGGTGGTCGCGGTCGCGGTGGTCATGCCATGGCCCCTTCGGTCTCGTCGGCGGGCTCGGACTCCTCGGCCGGGTGCCCGGTCAGGGAGAGGAACACCTCGTTCAGGCTGGAGTTGCGCAGCGTCAGCTCGGTGATGACGACGCCGGCGTCGTCGAGCCTGCGCACCGAGGCGGGGAGTACCGCGGGATCGGTGACCGGCGCCGTGACCGACTGCCCCTGCACCTCCGGCGGCACCCCCGCGAGGTCGGCGACCACCGCGACCACGGTCGGCAGGTCCGCCGGATCCGCCGGGCGCACGGCGAGCGTCTGCCCGCCGACCTTGGCCTTCAGCTCGTCCGGCGTGCCGGTGGCGATCACCCGGCCGTCGTCGATCACCGCGATGTCGTCGGCGAGCGCGTCGGCCTCCTCCAGGTACTGCGTCGTGAGCAGCACCGTGGTGCCGTCGGCGACGAGGCTGCGCATCAGCTCCCAGAGGTCGAGACGGCTCCGGGGGTCCAGCCCCGTGGTCGGCTCGTCGAGGTAGAGCACCTCCGGTCGGCCGACGAGGCTGGCCGCCAGGTCGAGGCGGCGGCGCATGCCCCCGGAGTAGGTCTTCGCGGCGCGACCGGCGGCGTCGGTCGAGGTCGAACCTGGCCAGCAGCTCGCGGCTGCGGTCCCGGGACGCCTGCCGCGACATCCCGAGCAACCTGGCGATGAGCAGCAGGTTCTCCGTGCCGGTGAGGGCCGGCGTCGACCGAGGCGTACTGCCCGGTCAGCCCGATCAGCTGGCGCACCTGGTGGGCGTCGCGGACCACGTCGTAGCCACCCACCGTGGCGCGGCCCGCGTCGGGCGCGGTGAGGGTCGCGAGGATGCGGACGGCGGTCGTCTTGCCCGCACCGTTCGGGCCGAGCAGGCCGAGGACGGTGCCGCTGCGGACCGCGAGATCCACCCCGTCCAGGGCGGTGACCTCCCCGAAGCGCTTCACCAGTCCTTCGGCTCGGATCGCGTGGGTCATCTCGCTGGCTCCTGACCGTCTGGATCGCGGACGGACCGCATCCTGTCGGTGCAGCACCGGTCGCGGGCGACCGTATTTCCCAATTCGGACATTGTGACCGCGTGGCGCCGCGGAACTCATCTGTCCGTCCGTCACCGGAGCGCGGTGCCGCCGATCACGGGATCGCGCCGGTCAGGTAGTGCTGCAGGTTCGGGGCGATGGCGGCGACGACGGTGTCCTGGTCGGCCGAGGCCAGCGGCTCGAGGCGGAGCACGTAGCGGACGATGGCCAGCCCGGAGATCTGGGTCGCGCAGAGGGCGGCACGCAGCTCGGGCCGGTCCGGGGCGATCGGTGTGACGACCCCGGCGAGGATCGCCCGGCCGATGAACTCGCGCAGCATCCTCGCCGCACCCTCGTGGCTGGACACGCTGCGGATGAGCCCGATCAGGGCTCCGCCACTGCTGCCGTCCCAGACGGTCAGGAACGTCCGCAGGACGCGTTCCCCGGTCTGTTCGGGGTCACCCGCCGACACCGCACGGAGCACCTCGACCGGGTTCGCCGGGAACTCCATCGCCGCGGCGAACAGCCCGTCCTTGCCGCCGAACCAGTGGTTGACCATGGCCGGGTCGACCCCGGCCCGCTGCGCGATGGCCCGGACCGGCGCGCCCTCGTAGCCCCGCTCGATGAACTCCGCGCGCGCCGCGTCGAGCAGGGCGGCGCGGGTGTCCTTGCCCGCCGGACGGCGGCCGCGGGGTCGGCCGGGCCGGACCTCGGTCACGCGGAGGACCGGCGCCCGGCGGCACGCCCCGCGCGAGCTGTCATGGGTTCACCCCTGCTATTCATCACGAATTGAAAAGCTAATCGAGTGGCGAAAAGTCTGTCAAACGCACAATCCCGGTGCGCTGCGCCATCCGGGGCGGTTACCGTCCGGCGATGCGAACCCGCCTCCGAGGTGCGCTGAACACCGCCATGAAGACGCGCGACGCGGTCGCCGTCGCGGCGCTGCGGTCGGCGCTGGCCGCGATCGAGAACGCCGAGGCCGCCGACCCCGGCCAGGCCGCCGCCCGGACCACCGCCCCGGCCGCCACGCATGCCGACGTCGCCGGTTCGGTCGGTGGCCTGTGGGCCACCGAGGTGGAGCGGCGGGTGCTGACCGAGGCCCGGACGGAGGAGATCGTCCGCGGCGAGGTCGACGAGCGGCTGGCGGCGGCCGACGGCTACGAGCGCTCGGGGCACCGCGAGCACGCCGAGCGGCTGCGCCGCGAGGCGGCCGTCCTGCGCGCGCACCTCCCCGGCTGAGGGCGCGGTCCGGCCGCGGGGTTGGCAGGAAAGCCACTTTCCCGCCACCTGATGGCGTGAAAGTGGCTTTCCTGCCAACGGCGCGTCGGGAGGTCCGGGCGCCTCAATGCCGGGCGGCGGCCGGGCGCCGGGTGGGGTCGGTGGCCAGTTCGGAGAGGTCCATCGCCAGCTTGTGGCGGACGGCGGGGATCCGGTCGGCCACGCCGAGCGCGGCGTTGCGGACGGTCCGGGCGACGGGGTTGCGGGCGGTGGCGGCCCGGGTGAGCCGGTGGGTGGTGGCGACGACGCCGAGGGCGACCGGGCGGCGGGTGGCCTGGTAGCCGTCGAGCCGGGCCGGGTCGGCGCCGTCGACGACGTCGGCGAGCAGGCCGGCCAGGACCAGCGCGTCCTGGATCCCGGTGTTCATCCCCTGCCCACCGGCGGGGCTGTGCACGTGCGCGGCGTCACCGGCGAGGAAGACCGGCCCGCGGCGGTAGGCCTCGGCGAGCCGGTGGTGCACCTGGAACCGCGAGCTCCAGACCACGTCGCGGACCGTCGCGGGCGCGGCGGCGGGCCCGCGGGCGTCGAGCAGGGCCTGCACGTCGGCGACGTCCGGGCGATCGGGCGCGTCGTCGAGGGTGGCCACCACCCGGTAGCGGTCCGCGGGCAACGGTGCCACGACCACCAGCCCGGCCGGGGAGAAGAACAGCTGCACCTCCTCCCGCGACAGCGGCCAGTCCAGGTGCACGTCGGCCAGCACGAACGACTGCGCGTACCGGTCCCCGGTGAACCCGATACCGGCCTGCTCCCGCACCGCGCTGTGCATGCCGTCGCAGCCGACCACGTACGAGGCCTGGACACGCCGGGCCGCCCCGTCGGGACCGGTCACGACGACGGTCGCGCCGCCCGGACCGGGCTCGACCGCGGTCACCGCGTGTTCGCGGTGCACCACGCCGCCCAGCTCGGCGAGCCGGTCGCCCAGCACCTCCTCGGTGACGTTCTGCGGCACCATCAGCGTGTACGGGTAGGCGGTGTCCAGCCCGTCGAACGGCACCGTGAGCAGCGTCCGGTCCCGGTCCCGGATCGTGAACCGGGGGACGATCACCCCGCGGCGCACCAGCTCCTCGCTCACGCCGACGTCCTCGAGCACCTCCAGGGTGCGGGCGTGCACCACCGCGGCCCGGGAGGTGTTGCCGCCGCGGGCGGCCCGGTCCACCACCACGAACGGGACCCCGCGCCCGGCCAGCGCGCAGGCCAGCGACAACCCGGTCGGGCCAGCACCGACGATCACCACCGCCGTCCGGTCCGGAAGCGGCGTGCACGGCAGGTTCGAGCTCATCGGAGACTCCTCACACCTCTATTGACAACATCTGTTGGCAAACAGTAGCCCCGTCCGGTGGCCTTGACACCACACGCTGTCCACGTCGCTCCATCGCCTCCGCGCCGGGGTCGACCCGTCGATGGTCATGCGCTACTACCAGAACAAGGAAGGCCTGTTCAGCGCGGCGATCGACATCGACCTGCACCTCCCCGACGCGACGGGCGTGCCACTCGACCAGCTCGCCGCCGTACTGGCCCGGCACTTCGTCAGCCGCTGGGAAGGCGACCTCGCCGACGAGGCGATCATGGTCCTGCTCCGGTCCGCGATCACCAACCCCACAGCAGCCGACCGCATGCGCGCCGTGTTCGGCCGTCAGGTGGTGACGCTGGTACGCACCGTCACCCACGACGACCCCGACGCCGACGTACGCGCCGGCATGATCAGCACCCAGCTCCTCGGGATCGCATTGACCCGCTACGTCCTGGCGCTCCCGCCGGTCGCCGCCATGGACGCGGAAACCCTGATCGCGGTGGTCACACCGGTGCTCGACCGGTTCCTCACCGGACCGGTCCCCGCCCGGAATCCTGCCACGAGCTGACGCATTGCCGCCCGCGGCCCGTCATCCACTTCGACGAGGCTGTCGAGAGCCGCGATGCGGCACCGGCGAGGAAGCGCGGGCCTCGGGTGCCGCGACGACGCGGCCAATCGGCCGTCTGCCAGGGTGGACTCATGGCCGCCACGACACGATCCCCCTTCCTGTCCTGGACGGTCGTCGTGCCGGTGCTCGCGATCGTCGCGCTGGCCCTGACTTTGGGTCGCGACCTCGGGGCCGTCCTCGTCGCGGTCGTCGCCGTGCTACTCGGCGCTGCGGTGGTGGCGGCCGTCCACCACGCCGAGGTGGTCGCGCACCGGGTCGGTGAGCCGTTCGGATCGCTGGTCCTGGCGGTCGCGGTGACGGTGATCGAGGTGGCGCTGATCGTCACCCTCACCGTCTCGGGAGGGCCGGAGACCGCCTCGCTCGCACGGGACACGGCCTTCGCGGCCGTCATGATCACGACCAACGGCATCGTCGGCGCAGCGCTGCTGGTGGGAGCCGTGCGGTACGGGGTGACGCTGTTCAACGCCGAGGGCAGCGGGGCGGCGCTGGCGACCGTGGCCACCCTGGCCACGCTGAGCCTGGTGCTCCCCACGTTCACCATGTCCGAGCCGGGCCCGTATTTCTCCCCCGGCCAGCTCACGTTCGCCGCGATCGCGTCGCTCGCGCTGTACGTGATGTTCGTGCTCACCCAGACGGTGCGGCACCGCGACTTCTTCCTCCCGGTCCCGGTACCGGTCCCCGCCGACGGCGTCGACGCCAGGGCTGGGTCGGACGCCGAGGAGCACGCTCCCCCACCCACCACCCGCACGGCGACCGTGAGCCTCGGGCTGCTGGTCGTCGCGCTCGTAGCCGTCGTGGGGCTGGCGAAGGTCGAGTCGCCCGCGATCGAGGCCGGGGTGGCGGCCGTGGGCTACCCCCAGTCGTTCGTCGGTGTCGTGATCGCCCTGCTGGTACTCGCGCCGGAGACGATGGCGGCCGTCCGGGCCGCACGGCGCAACCGGATCCAGACCAGCCTCAACCTCGCCTACGGATCGGCGATCGCCAGCATCGGGCTGACCATCCCCGCCATCGCGGTGGCGTCGATCTGGATCGACGGGCCGCTGCTGCTCGGCCTCGAACCGACCCAGATGATCCTGCTGGCGCTCACGGTCGTCGTGAGCGTCCTCACCGTCGTCCCCGGGCGGGCCACCCGGCTCCAGGGCGGCGTGCACCTCGTGCTGCTCGCGTCGTTCCTGTTCCTCGCCGTGAACCCCTGACGTTCCCGGCGGTCACCGCTTCCAGAGCCGCTTCGAGGCCAGCTCCGCACCCTCGGCCAGTGTCGCCATCTTCGCCCAGCCGAGCTGCGGATGGATCCGGCTGCCGAACCCGCAGTCCGCGCTGGCGATCACGTTCTCCCGGCCGACCCGGTCGGCGAACCGGCCGATGCGCTCGGCGACCAGCTCCGGGTGCTCGACGACGTTCGTCGCGTGGGTGACGACGCCCGGAACGAGGATCTTCCCGTCGGGCAGCTTCACGTCCTCCCACAGGTGGTACTCGTGCTCGTGCCGGGAGTTCGCAGCCTCGATCGAGTACGCGCCTGCGCGGACCTGCAGCATGATGTCGACGATGTCCTTGAGCGGAACGTCGTGCTTGTGCGGACCGTGCCAGCTCCCCCAGCAGATGTGGTACCGGATCCGGTCCTCGGGCAGCCCGTCGAGCGCGTGGTTGAGCACGTCGATGCTCTCCTGCGCGTAGCGCCGGAACGAGTCGAGGTCGAGCTCAGGGCGCCGGTCCCACTGTGCGGGCACCCACGCGTCGTCGACCTGCAGGATGAACCCGGCCTCGATGATCGCCTCGTACTCCTCACGGATCGCGTCGGCCAGCGCCCGCATCAGGTCGTCCCGGCTGGCGTAGTGCTCGTTGCCGACCCCGACCTCGATGCTGGCCGGTGCCACCACCGGCATGAACGCCTCGGTCACGTCGGTCCCGGCCAGGGCGTCTCGCAGGTTGGCGATGTCACGCTGCACGGCCTCGGGCCGGTACCTGATCGGACCCGTCACCACTGGCTGGGTGGTGATCGCGCCGAAGAAGTAGGCGTCCTCCATGAACCCGAAGAGGCTTCCGTTCGAGTCGGCCCACGCGTAGAACTCGTCGAACTCGTCGCGGTCGCGGCCCTTGAGATAGACCTCCTCGGCGTTGGCCCAGTCCCGGTCCTCGATGCCCTCGAGCCGGTCGCGGACGTACCACATCCAGAGCGTCTTGCCGAACTCCCCGTCGTCGACGATGTCCACACCCGACTCGATCTGCCTGCGCACGACGTCCTGCACGGACGTCCGGAGCAGAGCCTGCGCCTCGGGCGAGTGCTCTCCCTTGTGGACCATCGCCTCCGAGAGGTCCGCGGGCCGTTGCAGGGCGCCGACGTGGGTGGTCAGGATCCGGTCGGTGCTGCGCTGCATTCGACTCCTCCAACGGCGGCGGGGATCTCGCGACGCTCCCGACGCTATGCAGCGGCATCCGGCCGGACAATCCGCCGTGTGGCGCACGCGAAGGTGCGGTGACACGTGCTGGTCGGCGACGTGACGTCATGCTCCCGCGAACGCACGCCGCCGACATAGGGTCTGGCGATGGTCCGTCGGACGGACACCCGCAACGCGACCCTCGTGCTCGTCGCGATGACGCTCGCCAACGCCATGATCCTCGTGGACCAGACGGCCGTCCCGCTCACTCTGCCCGACATCATGGCGGAGTTCCGGGTGCAGTCGCAGGCCGTCCAGTGGGTCCTCAACGGGAGCCTGCTGCCGCTCGCCGGCCTGCTGGTCTTCGGCGGCCGGATCGGTGACCTGCTCGGGCGCCGCCGGATGTTCGTCATCGGCGCGGTGGTGTTCGCCGGGGCGTCCGCCGTCGGCGGTCTGGCGCCGGCGTTCCCCGTCCTCCTCGCCGCGCGGGTCGCGCAGGGCGTCGGCGGGGCGCTGATGCTCCCCGGTTCGGTCGCCCTCGTCAGCGCGGCCTATCCGCCGGAGCGCCGGGGCAGCGCGCTGGGCACGATGGGCGGCGTCGCGGCGGTGGCGGGTGCTCTCGGACCCACGATAGGCGGCGTGCTCGACACGGCGGTGAGCTGGCGCGCCGTCCTCCTCGTGAACGTGCCTCTTGCCGTGGCATGCGTCGTCCTGACCCTCCGGGCAGTGCCCACGGACGCGCCGCGCGCCGAGCGCCGGCACATCGACATCTCGGGCACGGTCCTGCTGTGCGTCACGCTGGTCGGGCTCGTCTTCGGGCTGTCCCAGACCCAGGGCAACGACGTGCCCGCGCTGGACGTCCTCGTCCCGGTGGCGATCGCCGTCGTCGCGGGCGTGCTGTTCGTCGCGCGGGAACGCCGCGCGACGAACCCTCTGATGAGCCTGTCGATGCTGCGTCAGCGGCGCAACTACCTGGGCGCGACGATCAGCCAGGGCGTGGCCGGCATGGCCGAGATGGGCCTCGGCGTGCTGTTCCCCCTGCTGCTGATCCTGAACCTGGAGATGAGCCCGGCTCAGGCGGGCATCGCGCTCGCGCCCGCGACCCTACCGATGATCATCCTCGCTCCCCTCGCCGGTCGCTGGTACGACCGTGCGGGAGGCAGACCGCCGATGGTGATCGGCTTCGGCGTACTCGCCGTCTCCGGGCTCGCGCTCGCCTGGGGGGTGCAGAGCCAGGCCTATCTCGAGATCCTGCCCGGTCTGCTGCTCTACGGGGTGGGACTCGCGCTCGTGCTCACGGTCAACGACCCGGTGAGCCTGGACTCGATTCCCGACGCCGACCAGGGCCAGGCCTCGGGGGTCTCCGCGACCGCGGAACAGGGCGGTGGTGCCATCGGCATCGCGTTCCTCTACGCCGTCTTCCACACGTCCTACGTCTCCGATCTGCACGAGCGGGTGGACGCCAGCCCGCTGCCGAACCTGACCGACGCCCAGTACCTGGCCTTCCGCGACGCCATCGAGTCCGCCGAGCAGACCGGCCTGAACCCCAACCAGTTCGACCCGAACTTCGCCGACTACCTGATCCCGGCCCGGGACGCCTCGACCTACGGCTACACCGTCGCCTTCCTGGCCGTCACGGCCATCGCCGTCGTCGGCATGCTCGTCTCGTACTGGCTCGTGCGTCGCCCGCCGGCACCCGCCGACATCGGCAACCCCGAACCCGCGCGCGACGAGGAGCACTGATCGTCACCCGGGATCGTGGAACCGCGGTACCGGAGGCGGAACGTTCCGAGGCGATGACATTGACCGCCGCCCGTGAAGCGATGAGCATTCCGGGATGCGCGTCCTGGGCCGTGCGGCCGTCGAGGAACTGCTGGACCCCCGCGAGCTGGTCGACGCCGTCGCCGTCGCGATGTCGGACCTGAGCACCGGCCGCGCCTCGGTCCCCCCGCGTATCGCGGCGACCGCCGGAGGTTCCGGCGTGCTCGCGGCGATGCCCGGCTACAGCGCCACGCTCGGTGTCCTGGCGGCGAAGCTGCTGTCGGTGTTCCCCGACAACGCGGGTACCGAGGTCCCGGTGCACCAGGCGATGATCGCGGTCTTCGACCCGACGACGGGCGCGCCGACGGCGCTGATGGACGGTGACGTCATCACCGCGGCACGCACGGCGGCCGGCTCGGCGCTGTCCACCCGGCTGCTCGCCAGGCCCGACGCACGGGTGCTGGCAGTACTCGGGACGGGGCCGCAGGCCAGGGCGCACGCCCTGCTCACCGCGCCAGTCCGGGCATTCGACGAGGTGCGGGTCGCGGGCCGGGACCCGGACCGCACCGCGGCACTCGCCGACGACCTCGCCGCGCAGGGACTCCCGGCGAGGGTCCACAGCCTCGACGACGCGATCGAGGGCGCCGACGTCGTGTGCGCGACGACGAGCGCGGCCCGTCCGATCGTCCGCCTCGACCGGCTCGGCCCCGGAACGCACGTCGCCTCCGTCGGATACGTCCCGCGCGGCCGCGAGGTCGACCGGGCCCTGCTCGCGGACGCGCTCGTGGTCGTGGAGCACCGCGAGACCGTGCTGCAGCCGTATCCGGTCGGGTCCAACGACATCCTCGAGGTGGTCGACACCGGCGGGATCGACGCCGCCGACCTCGTCGAGATCGGTGAGATCGTGGCCGGCCGGCATCCCGGCCGGACCTCGGACGAGCAGGTCACGTTGTACAAGTCGGTCGGCGTGGCGATCCAGGACGCAGCGGCGGCGGCCGTCGTGCTCGCCGCGGCCGAGCGCGCGGGAGCCGGGGTCGAGATGGAGCTGTGATCGGAACGGGAGGACGATCCGGCACCGGCCGGTCCCACCGCGGAGTCACCGCATCCGCAGCACGATCTTGCCGCGGGTGTGGCGCCTGGCCAGCTCCGTGTAGGCGTCGCGAACCTCCTCGATGGGGTAGGTCGCGGCGACCGGCACGGTCAGCTCGCCGGAGGCCAGGAGATCGACGAGCTCGGTGAGTACCGGCGCGGTGCTGGCCGCGGCGCCGCCCACGGCCTGCGCACCGACCCTCTCCGCGGCGGGGAAGTCGACGACAGTGGCCACCCGGTCCGGATCCACCCCGAGCTCGACGGCGAGCTCAACGTAGCCGCCGCCGAACGTGTCGACGAACGCGTCGATGCCGGCCGGTGCCGCGGCGCGCAGCCGCTCCGCGAGACCGTCGCCGTACGCGACCGGCACGACGCCGAGCGACCGCAGCCACTCCGCGTTCGCCTCCCCCGCGATCCCGATGACCTCGGCCCCCGTGCGGCGCACGAGCTGCACGGTCAACGAGCCGACGCCTCCGGCAGCACCGCTGACCGCCACGGCCTCGCCGTACCGCGGGGCCACCGCGCGGACGGCGGACCATGCGGTGGTTCCGACGACCTTGAGAGCCCCAGCCTGGTCCCAGTCCACCGCCTCCGGCTTCCTCGTCACGTGCTCCGCTGGGGCGACCACGAAATCGGCCTGGGAAGCGCGGTCGTCGGTGAACCCGAGGACCTCGTCACCGACGGCCACGCCCCCCACGCCCGCACCCAGCTCGACGACGCGTCCGGCGAAGTCGCTGCCCTGGCCGGACGGGAAGGTGGCAGGCCACCGGGCGTCGAGCCGGCCGTCACGGATGGCGATCTCGCCCGGGTTGATCCCGGCGCTCACGACCTCGACCAGCACCTCGCCTGCAGCCGGTTTCGGGGGCTCGACCTCGGCGACGTGCAGGACCTCGACCGGGCCGTAGCGTTCGAACCGGACGGCGCGTGACATGGCGGGCTCCTCTCGTCGACGACCCTCCAGGTACTCAACGACGCTCCGACGGTCGCTATGCCGAGGGCACGCGTGCGACGATCACACGGGAGTTCTCGAAGGCGGTGACCCCCCGCGTCGAACCCCCGAGCCGCTCCAGGATGTCGAGGACCGGGTTGCGGTCGACGCTGTCGTCGAACCACGTGTCGCGCCGTCGCTCTGCCCAGCCGTCGTCGTGGAGCCGGCCCGTCTGCAGCGCGGACAGGCCGGTGGCCCGTTCCCATGCCTGACGTGAGGACCATCTCGCGTAGTTCACGACGGTGCACCCGTCGACGCTGGCGTGCAGGGTGGCGGAGACGAACCCGTCGACGCCGGGGAGGCCGGCGTCGATCTGCGCGGTGAGCGCGTCGAGCAGTTCGGCCTGCCGCTCGGCGGGGACGGCGAACTCGATGAGGACGGTGAAGGGACACTCGTCACGGACGATCACGATGGTTCCTCCCGGTTGCCGTGCTGTCACGCGCGAACGGGCTCGCGCAGGGCACGCAGCGCACCGGCCCAGGCGATCACCTCGTCGAGCATCCGCGTCAGCACCGCGGCGTGGTACGAGGACGGCGTGAAGACGCCGGGCTCGCTCATGTCGGTGATCGCGAAGTCGGCGTGCAGCGACAGCGCGACCTGGCTGCGGACGCAGGCGATCTTGACCTCGGCCAGTGTGAGACGCAGGTGCTCCACGGCTCGGGTGCCACCGCCGAGGCCGTAGCTCACGAAGCCGGCGGCCTTGTCGTTCCACTCCGTGAACAGGTAGTCGACCGCGTTCTTCAGCGCGGCCGGCATCGAGTGGTTGTACTCGGGGGTCACGAACACGAAGCCGCCGAAACCGGCCACCACGGCGGCCCAGCGCAGGGTGTGCGAGTTGCGGTAGTCACCGATGGCAGCCGGAACCGGCTCGTCGAGCAGCGGCAGGCCGAGTTCGGCGACGTCGACGATCTCGAACGCCGTCCCGGGCGCGTGCTCGCGGGCCGTGTCGAGCACCCACGCGGCGACCTGGTCGGCCCTGCGCCCCGGACGCGTACTCCCGGTGACGATGGCGATGCGGATCATCTGCTACCTCCCCTGAACGGCAACTCCAGCTACAACGCTCGTTGTACTAGTGCAACCAGCGTTGTACTGCCATGCTCTCGGCGTGACGACCGACGCAACGGAATCGGGAACGCGGCCCGGCGGGACCACCAAACGCCGCGACCTCCTCGCCGGCGCGCTGGCGGTGTTCGCCGCGGACGGCTACAGCCGGGCCACCGTGGACGAGATCGCCCGGCGGGCAGGGGTCTCCTCACGCACCATCTACAACCAGTTCAGCGGGAAGGCGGCGCTCTTCCAGGCCGTCATCGTCGACAGCGCCCGACACGTGGCCGAAGCCCAGATCGCCACGGTCCGGCAGCACCTGGGCTCGGTCGAGGACCTGAAGGAGAGCCTGATCGCGTTCGGGCGCGCCTGGGCCGACCCCGACGCCCGGTTCGACCACCACTTCGCGCTGGTGCGGCAGGTCAACGCCGAGATCCGGCACGTGCCCCCCGCCGCGATCCGGGCCTGGCAGGACGCCGGCCCGCGCCGCGTGCGCGCCGAGATCGCCTCGCACCTGCGCCGGCTGGCCGACCGCGGCCTCCTCCTGATCGAAGACGGCGACGTCGCCGCTGCCCATCTCGTCGTCCTCACCACCGCCGAGGTGCTGAACCGGCGGCTCCTGGATCCGACCCCTCCGTCCGAGCACGACGTCCGGCGCCTCGCCGACGCAGGCGTCCGCACGTTCCTCTCCGGCTACGCGCCACCATGACCACCTTCGCCGGATCGATCTTCGCCGGATCGATGCCCTCCCGTGGTCGACGCGGGAGTGGATTCCGGTGCGCGGGGGTGCCGGTGCGCGGGGGTGCCGGTGCGCCGGGTCCAGGTGCGCGGGGATCCGGTGCCGGTCCCGGCGCGTGGAGTGCGCCGGGTGCGGGGGACGGTGGTTCCCCGTGCGCCGGGTCCCGGTGCGCGGGTGCGGGCGCCCGGCCGGGTGATCGTCATATCGGAACCGTCAACCGCGCTGCACACAGCCATTGGTTCCAACCCGTGAGCACCGCGGACGCCGGTGCTCGACGCGCGGGATGATCGGCGATTCGGAACCTGCAGGCGCGTGGCCTGCGGCGCGGCGTTCCGAACCGGTGATCACTCCTGGCGGCGGGGGACACCCACGCCGCCCGGCATCCGCCGACCACGGCACTCCCGATCCCCGACTCGCCGCGCGGAATCCCCCGACTCGCCCGCGGAATCCCCCGACTCGCGCACGGAATCCCCCGACTCGCGCACGGAATCCCCCGACTCGCGCGCGGAATCCCCGACTCGCGCACTGGCCGTCGGGAGCATGCTCTACACGACCAGCGGAGCGAGCTCCGCGAGGAGGCCGATGGGCTCGAGGACGCGGAAGGATGCGTCATGACGGAATCGGATCTGTCCGACCTGAGGGAACGTGCCGCGAGCGGCGACAACGATGCGGTCGACGAGCTGGTCGAGCTGGCCGCCGAGCGCGGTGACATGGACGAACTGCGCCGCTTGGCCGACCGTGGCAGCACCACCGCGTCCGACCAGCTGATCGAACTCGCCACCGAGCGGGACGACATCGACGAGCTGCGACGACTCGCCGACCTGGGCAACAGCACGGCCGCCGACCAGCTGATCGAACTCGCCACCGAGCGCGGCGACACCGACGAGCTGCGACGACTCGCCGACCTGGGCAACCGCACGGCCGCCGACCAACTCGCAGAGTTCACCGCTGAATGACGCGGCGGACGATGTTGCGGTCGTCCTCACGTGCCGAGGTCGATGACGCTGTTGGTGAGCGGGTAGGTGTTCGTCTGGGGGGAGGAGGCGGGGTTGACGATCGGGCCGTCCGGGCCGATGGCCGCGGTTCCGGTCAGCTGGTAGCCGTCGATGACGAACGGCAGGCTGTCAGAGGTGAGGGCGTCCGGCCCGTCCTGAATGGAGAAGTGCAGGTGCGGGGCGGTGCTGTTGCCGCTGCCGCCCAGGAGGCCGAGGACATCGCCTTCCTTGACCCGGTCGCCCACCTTGACCCGGGCGGAGCCGGTCTGGAGATGGGCGTAGATGGCGAAGCGGTCGGAGGCCAGGCGCACGGTGACATGGTTTCCCGCGTAGTCGCGCGGCTCCTTGACCGTCGGGTTTCCTGCCATGGACTGGTTGATCGGTGCTTCGGCCATGTCGTTGCGAACGTCGACGACCTCGCCGTTGGTCGCGGCGTGGATCTCGGCGCCGTAGGCGTGATGGTCGGTGAGCTGGGAGCCGTCGCCGCGCCAGACGGTGCCTTCACTCATCCGCACCCAGTCGATGGCGAACATCTCGAACGCCCGGTAGGCGCCATCGGCCGGGAGCAGCACGTTCCGGTGTGGCGCCGAGGGCATGCAGCAGCCGTTGAAATCCAACCACCCGGCACCGCGCAGCGGTGGCTTGATGACCGTCGGGGCCGAGGTGTCGACGGGGACGCGCGGTCCGCGCACCGTCGTCGCACCGATGATGGTGCGGAACGGCGCGTCGTCCGGCACCGTGTAGGTGATCTGGTTGTCGACCGCGGCCGGGGCCGCACCACCGCTCGGCAGAAGCAGATCCACGATCAGGACGACCGTGGCCGATGCCGGCACCGTCGCCGTCGGCTCCGCGCTGAGGAACTTGAACGTGGCCGCCTTCAGCTCGTCGCCCTGGAGCTTGCCGAGCTCGCGCCCGTTCTCGTCCTGGACGACGAGCTCGGTCAACGTGGCGTCCGCGGTGAACGCGTTGGTGATCACGAGGTCGTACTCGAGGTGCGTCGCCCCGTCGCTGCCCGCGACAGCCCGGGCGGGGTGCGGTGACGCGACCGCGAGCGCGGTCGTCTCCGGCGGAGCACCGGGAGGCGAGGCCGGGTCGGCAGCGCGAGGACGCCGAGGCGCCCGCACCGGTGCACGCCGTCAGCGCCAGGCAGGCGGCGATCGCGGTCGTCCGGAGCAGGACGGTGGGTACGACGCGGTGCCGCATGTCGTCCCCTCGTTCGCCAGCGTCTGGCGTAGGGAGACAGGGTAGGGCTCTGGGGCATCCAGCCCAAGCACTTACGCCATGCATCAGGATGGTGCGCTACCGAGCTGTCAACCGGCCCGATCGACGACGAACGGCCTGGCCGGAAGCTTCGACTGAGCCTCTGACCAGGCCGTTCAGCGTGGGCGATACTGGGATCGAACCAGTGACCTCTTCGGTGTGAACGAAGCGCTCTCCCCCTGAGCTAATCGCCCGTGCCGACGAGGACCCTACAGGACCGGGCAGGCGGGCCCGCCAGCCAGGCCCGCGTCCGCTCAGGCCTGGACCTGCCCGCTCGCGACCACCTGCGACGGGAGGGGCGGCGCCGTGCGGCCGGGTTCGAGGGAGATCGCGTAGGCCGAGAAATCCTCCGTCGGGGCCGCGGGCCCGAGGCTGTGCGTGCCCGGGTCGGCCGGCGCGACGTCGAACGTCCCGATCGCGGCCGGTACCCCGGACCGCAGGCCCCACAGGACGTAGGTGTCCCGGTCGGTCTGGTTGGGCGGCATGCCGACGGTGATGAGCTTGCGCTGGCCATCAGCCACCAGCACGGCCGCCATCGTCTGGCCGTCCGGAGAGGCCAGCAGCGCGTGCTCGGCGCCGGGCCGGTCGAGTTGGGTGAGCATGTCGGCGATGCTCTGTGCCTGCGCGGTCTCGGCGTCGCGCTGCTGCTCGAGCTGCATGGTGCGCACGGCGAGGCCGCCGATGCTCAGGATCGCGACCAGGGCGAGCGAGGCGGCCAGGACGCGGCGCCCGCGGCGCGAGAGCCACGACCCGCCCGGCCGCCGGGACCCCTCGGGCGGCTTTCCTCCCGCCGCGCGGGTGGGCGGCCGGGCGGCGGGCGCATCGGACTCGCGGCGGTGACGGGGGGCGGGCGGGTCTCGGTGGCGGGCTCCGGGGCGGGGTCGGAAGCGGGCTCCGGGCTGGTCTGCGGGGCACACCGGCGGGAGCTGGGGGGTGCGGGCGACCTGGTCCATGAGGGAGTCGCGCAGGCCGCGCGGAGGCTCCACCTGCTCGACCGCCACGCCGAGGCCGGCGAGGACCTCACCCGCCTCCTGCGCTGCGGTCCGGCACGAGGTGCACTGCGGGAGGTGCAGGAGCACCTCCATCTCCTCGTCGGGCTCGAGGGCGTGCAGGGCCAGTCCGACGGCCTGCGCGTTCATCGGGCAGGGGTGCTGCTCGGGGGCGGTCATCGGGCACCCCCGGTGAAGTCGGTGGCGAAATCGCCGAGGAGCGGGCCGAGCACGCTGCGCAGGCGCTGGACACCGGTGAACATCCGTGACTTCACGGTTCCGAGCGGGACGCCGGTGAGCGTCGCGACCTCCCGTTGGGTGTAGCCGCCGTAGTAGGCGAGGGCGAGGGCCTGGCGCTGCTCGGCCGGGAGCCTGCCGAGCGCGTCGCGCACCTGACCGGCGACGACCGAGCCGAGCGCGGCCTGGTCGGCTCCCGGGCCGGGCGGCGCCGACCACTCGTCGCCGTCCTCCGCTGCCGGGACGGTCCGGCGCCGGATCGTGGCCTCGCGGCGCACGGCGTCGACCGACTTGTGGTGCACGAGCGTCAGCAGCCAGGTGCCGAAGGAGCCGCGTCCGGCGTCGAATCGCCTGGGGTCGCGCCAGAACGCCAGGAACACCTCCTGGACGACGTCCTCCGCGAGTCCCTCGTCGGCGCAGATGCGGCGGGCCAGCGAGTAGGCGGGCCGGCCGTAGCGGTCGTAGAGCGTGCCGAGCGCCGTCTGGTCGCCGTCGACGATGCGCGCCACGAGCATCTCGTCGGCCGGGTCGTGACCTCGGCCGACCGATTTCGGACGGGCCGCCGCCCGGTCGCGCCGGTTCGGCGCGTCGGGGGCGTCGGCGACATCGGCCACCAGCGAGTTCCTCACGTCCTAGTCTTCGCTGCCGACGCAGCGCGCGGTTCAGATTAGTCCCACCGGCGTGCTCCACGTCGCAGAGCCGTCACGACGAGGTCCGCGCTGCCCCGTCAGGGTGATCTCCGGCGGTCATCTGGGCGGAGTCTGTCCCTCGACCCGTCACATCTTGGCGACACGGTCGTTTTTCCGCATGACGAACCACGCGGGACCACGAAAGAGGACGCAGGATGCGCGAGGAGCACACGGTCATCTGCTCACCGGCAGTTTTCGAACTGATCGCCCCCGACACCGCCGTTGTTCCCGTGAAGGTCGAGCTGACGTACAACAGCCGCGACCCCTACGCGGTGCAGGCGTCGTTCCGGACGGGCCAGGGCACCGCGGTGGACTGGGTGTTCGCCCGGGACCTGCTGCGGACGGCCTCATGGCCTCCGCCGGCACGGGCGACGTCCGGGTGCAGCCCATGCCGACGGACCCGTCGCGGGTGGAGCTGGAGCTCACCTCCCCGTCCGGGCACGCGCTGTTCACCACGTGCGCCCAGGCACTGGGCGAGTTCCTCCAGCGCACCTACGAGGCCGTGCCGCCCACCACCGAGTACTCGTGGCTGGACTTCGACCTCGCCCTGTCCGACCTGCTGGACAACGACCGCGCACGGGACTGACTCGGGGCGGTGTGGAGACCCTGGCGGCGCTGCGCTAGGGTTTCGGAGTCGCAGCGGGGACTCGCTGCACATGCGGACGTAGCGCAGCTGGTAGCGCATCACCTTGCCAAGGTGAGGGTCGCGGGTTCGAATCCCGTCGTCCGCTCGGAGGAACCTCGATCAGCACCGGACCTCCATGATCCGACATCCCGCGCGATACTCGGGTCTCGGGCGGAGTGGCCGAGTGGTTTAGGCAAGGGCCTGCAAAGCCCTGTACGCGGGTTCGATTCCCGCCTCCGCCTCGGGCGATTAGCTCAGTGGGAGAGCGCTTCCTTGACACGGAAGAGGTCACAAGTTCAATCCTTGTATCGCCCACCACCCACCTGAAGGCCCCCTGACCAGCACGGACAGGGGGCCTTCGGTCTGTCCGGGGCACGGTCGGCGGCCGCTGCGGTGCGGGAAGGCACCAGAAAGGCACCAGGGCTGCCGGCGCACCTACTCGCCGTCCTCGTCGTCCAGCGGCCAGATCCCGGGATCGGCGCAGAGTGCGCCGGTGGGCGCCGCCCACCGGTCCCGCCGCCACCGCCGACGGGGTAGTTGCTTCGGTTGGTACCGGGTACCGCATTCTCAGCGAGCGTTGGCACGCGCGTGAGCGCGCACCTCACTCATCATGCTGGCGGCGCACCATCTCGGCGATCCAGATGGGCGCGAACGGCGACGTGCAGTTCGGGGGCGTCGGGTAGTCCTTGAGCACCTCCAGGCGCTCACCGATGTCGATCGCGCGGGCGCGGTACTCGGCGTGCTCGATCCCGATCTGGGCCAGGCAGTGGTTCATCGCCCACTGCAAGCGATCCGGAGCATCCTTCATCTCCGCCTCGATGACGTCGAGCAGCCCTGCGAGGTCGAGGCCCTCGGGCTTCTTCGCCACCCGCTCGGTCGTCAACGCCCAGCCCGCACTCGCGACCACGGGATCCGGGTCCGTGAACCAGGCCAGGCGCAGCTCTTCGGCGTGCGGGTTCTTCTTCACCACGTAGTTCACGAGCCAGTCGTGCACTTTGGGGGTGCGCGCCTGGCGCAGCATGGTGTCCAGCTCGTCGCGCTCGAACGCCTTCGGGCGGCAGATCAGGATCGCCAAGAGCCTCGCCGCGGTGTCATCGGTCGCCCAGAGCTTTCGTGCGAGTTCCTGCTGCGTCTTCAGCCGCTTGGCGAGCGCGCGCAGCTTGCTGAGGTTCACACCGTGGTCGTCACCGTGCTTCTCGTTCACCTCGCGGGTCTTCGGGTCCTCAAGCGCGGCCAGCTCGGCCATCACCTCGGCCACCGTCACCTCGGCCACCGTCGTCTCGGCCACCTCGCCTCCTGTCCGTCGCGCGTGGGATTCAGCCTACGACGAGGATTCGACCCCCTCGCGTCCACCGGCCCACGCGGCACGCGGCCGCGATAGTCGATCGAATCCGAGAGATACCAAGAGATCTGCGACAGTGCTCAATCCTCGCCCCGCAGCGCAGCCAGCAGGTCATCGATCGGTGGTCAGTTGTTCCGGTAAGGATTGGCGCACGATCCTGTGTTCAGCCCTCCGCAAGGCCTATAGAGAGGCCCCGACCCCGAGCCGGTATCAGCGCGTCACGACGACGAAACGCCTCGCTGGACACAATTCACGAACAACTGCTGCATCCTCGCCGGACAGGTCACGAGTTCAATCCTCGTATCGCCCACCACCCACGTGAAGGCCCCCTGACCAGCACGGACAGGGGGCCTTCGGTCGGTCCGGGGGCACGGATTACCCGAACGACCGATGTGCCGCCGGACCCGTCCGGGCCAGTATCGCTGTGCCCGACGAGCGAGGAGTGGACTGATGACCACGACAACGTTCAGCCGCAACGAGACCGCGCTGACCCAGGCCATCGAACGATGGAACGCCGGCGACCTCGACGGCTACCTGCGGATCTACGACGACGAGGTCCGCCTACACGGCTTCACTCCGGAACCGATGGACAAGGGGGGCGCCCGAGCGTTCTACGAAGCGATCTTCGCGGCGTTCCCCGCAGAACCGGCTCGACCTGGAGGACGTCTTCGGTGTCGACGACCGGCTGGTCTGCCGCTTCACGCTGTCCGGTCAAGCACGGGGGCACCTTCATGGGCGTGCCCCCGACGGGCACTCAGATCGCCCTGCCCGGCATCACGATTCTGCACTACCGCGATGGCCGGTGCGTCGAGCGCTGGACCACGTCCGACATGCTCGGCCTGCTCGTCCAGATCGGGGCCATCCCCCGCCGAACCACATGACGGAATCGGACATGACTACCGTAGCCCGACGGACCCGGTACTGACATCGAGATGACAGTGCCGTGCAAGCAGGCCCTCATAGCGTCGCAGCCACGAGCACGCCACCGCCTCAGCCCTGCACGTCCGAGCAGGACCGCCGGCGGGTCGGCGTGCTCCGACCACGACCGACACTCGAAGGGACGATCATGACCACGACCGACGCTCATCCCACCGAAGCGCTCGTCGAGCGGCTCTTCGGCGCCGTACTCGCCACGATGGACCTCCAGTCGGTCTACCTGGGTGACCGGCTGGGTTACTACCGCGCGCTGGCCGGGGCCGGGGCACTGACCTCCGCGGAGGTCGCGGCCCGCACCGGCACCGCGGAGCGCTACGCCCGCGAGTGGCTCGAGCAGCAGGCCGTCACCGGCATCCTCACCGCGAGCGCGCACGCGGACGCCGCCGAGCGGCGGTTCACGCTGCCGGACGGACACGTCGAGCCGCTGACCGACGTGCTCAGCCCCAACCACGTCGTGCCCATCGCACGGGCGCTCGTCGGGTTCGGGAAGCAGGTGGACGCGCTGGTCGACGCCCACCGCAGCGGCGGCGGCGTGAGCTGGGCCCAGCACGGCGCCGACGCCCGTGAGGGGCAGGCCGCCGCGAACCGGCCGATGTTCCTCGGCGCGCTCGGGCGCGACCACCTCCCGGCGATCCCGGACGTCCACGCGGCCCTGCGCGGCGGCGGGCGCGTGGCCGACATCGGATGCGGGTTCGGCTGGTCCGCGATCGGGATCGCGCTGGCGTACCCGGACACGACCGTCGACGGCTACGACCTCGACGCACCGTCGATCGAGGCGGCGCGGCGCAACGCCGTCGAGTCGGGGGTCGGCGACCGCGTGCGCTTCCACGTGGCCGACGCGGCCGACGTCGCGAGGTCGATCGCCGACGGCTCCGAGGAGCCCTACGACGTGGTGTTCGCCTTCGAGTGCATCCACGACCTGCCCGACCCGGTGGGGGTGCTCGCGTCGATGCGGGCACTGGCAGGCGACGGCGGCACCGTGATCGTGATGGACGAGCGGGTGGCCGAGACGTTCACCGCGCCCGGCGACGAGATCGAGCGCCTGATGTACGGCTACAGCGTGATGTGCTGCCTGGCCGACGGCATGGCGCACCAGCCGTCGGAGGGCGACCGGCACGGTCATGCGGCCCGAGACGCTGCGCGGCTACGCCGTCCGAGCCGGGTTCGCGGGGATCGAGGTCCTCGACGTGCACGACGACTTCTTCCGCTTCTACCGGCTGGTGCAGAGCTGACCGTCGTGGTCGGCACGGCCCCGGCGCGGCGTAACGTGTCGACGCGATTCGGCGAGGCCGGAGATCGGCCGCGAGCGAGGGGAGTTCGCCATGCCACCCACCTCTGTCCACCTCAACGGGTCGGTCAACCTGGCCACGGCCGAGGAGGTCATGCGCGAGATCGCGGCCCGCGTGCCCGCGGGGATCCGGCGCATCCCGGACGGGGAGACCGGCGACCGCCGGAACTGGATCCAGTTCCAGCTGCACCGGTTCCTGCGGACGCCGGGTCTCGAGGAGGTCGCCGCCACCGGGGACGACTACGTCAGGACGCCGAAGGTCCGGGTCGCGGCGGCCGCCGACGCGCCGACGCGATCAGCTGGCCGGACCTCGGTTACGCCAACGTCTATCGGGAGTCGTTCGAGACCTTCGACCGGCTGCGCGCGGACGGCGTCGTCCCCGCGGACGTCCGCTTCCAGATCCAGTACCCCACCCCGCTCGCACCGGTCGCGGCCTTCGTCGTCCCGGAGGACCACCAGCGCGTCGGCCCGTCGTACGAACGGGCGCTCGTGGCCGACCTCGAACGCCTCCTGGCCGCCCTGCCCCACGACGACATCGCCGTGCAGTGGGACGTCGCCGTGGAGATCGGGATGCTGGAGGGCGGGTTCCCCCTCGAGTCGATCACCGAGGGGCTGGCCCACAGCGTCGACCGGGTTCCTGGCGACGTCCCGGTCGGGATCCACCTCTGCTACGGCGACTAGGAGGCCCGCCGCGACGCGCACACGACCGCCGCCGCATCCACCAGGGAGAGCCCGCGGAGGGCCGGGCTCCGGCCGGCCGCCCTCCCCGGTATCGCCGCCCATCCCGACGGCCTGCGCCGGCTGGACCGCCCACGACGTACTCGCCCACCTCGCCGCCGGGGCCAAGGAGCGCGCCGACCTGATCGAGGAGAAGCTCGCGGGCCGCCCCGACCGCCCCACGCGGCCCTTCGACGAGCGGGAGGCCGAGTTCACGGCGATGCCCGACGAGCGGCTCCGCGACGCGCTGGTCCATGAGCGGGCACGCGCCCAAGCCGCGGTCGGGGCGCTGGAACGGCGCCACGGGACCATCAGCTTCACCGGCCGCCCCTTCACCGCCGCCCAGCTCACCACGCACGTGCGCAGCGAGGCCGCGCTCCACCGGTGGGATCTCGTCGGTGACGACGCCGTGGGCGACGGGTTGCTGGCCCAGCCGGAGCTCACCCGGCACGCCGTGGAGATCCTCGACACCCTTCCCGTGCTCACCGAGACTCCCCGCTCCCGCGCCCGGCTGGCCGACGTCTCCGGCCTGCGGATCGTGCTCCGCGCTCCCGGCGAGCCCGACGTCGTGTTCGTCGCCGACACCGACGACGGCACGTGCGAGCTCGTCACCGGCGGTCCCTGCCGCGGCGACGTCGTCCTGACCTGCGAACCGGCGGCCCGGTTGCTCACCCTGTGGGGGCGGTGGCCGGGCGGCGCCCGATCGGCGTCGAGGCGGGCCACCCGCGGGACTGGCAGGACGCCGCGGCCGTGCTCTGGCCCGCCGTGCCGGCTGCTGCGCGCTGACCGAGCACGCCGACGGCCCGACGCGGGATGCTGGTCGGCATGCGGCGACGCGCTCGTGCGGTGGTGGTCACCGACCTGCGCGAACCGCTGGCCGCCGTGCACCGGCGGATGATCCGCACCCGCACCGGGCTGATGGCGGTCTGGATCCTCGGCTGGGCCGCCACCGGCTTCGTCTACCGCACGGCGTGGCTGGCGCTGCTGATCCTCGCCGTGACGGGTCCGGTGCTGTGGCTGGCCGTGTGGTGGCACGAGCGGCGGGTCGCGCCGGGTCGGCGGCTCCCGGTCGGCGGTCCTCGATCCGGGGACCGGACCGCGGGATCACGGGGCCGGCAGCACCTGGCGCGGGAGCAGGTCGGTGACGACGGTGCCGTAGCGCTCGTCGCGAGCCTGCCACTCGCGCGGGTAACCCAGCGACGCCTCGACGAAGCGCACGCCGTCCTCCTCGATGAGGCGCGGGATGTGCAGGTGCCCGTACACGACGGCGACGGCCCGGAACCGGACGTGCCAGTCGGCGGTGGCCTCCGTGCCGCACCACAGTGCGAACTCGGGGTGGCGGAGCACGCGCGTCGGGGTCCGGGTGAGCGGCCAGTGGTTGACCAGCACCGTCGGGATCGACGCGTCGCAGGCGTCGAGCCGCCGCTCGGCGTCGGCCAGCCGGGCCGCGCACCAGGCGGGGCGGTCGGGGTACGGGTCGGGGTGGAGCAGGTACTCGTCGGTGCAGACCACGCCCGCGGCGCGCGCGACGGCCAGCCCCTCCTCGGGAGTGGCCGTGCCTGCCGGGCAGGAACGAGTAGTCGTAGAGCAGGAACAGCGGCGCCACGGTCGCGGGCCCGCCGTCGCCCGTCCACACCGGGTACGGATCCTCCGGGGTGAGCACGCCCATGCCCCGGCAGACGTCGACGAGGTGGCGGTAGCGCTCGTCGCCGCGCAACGACACCGGATCCCTCGTGCGCGTCCACAGCTCGTGGTTGCCGGGCACCCAGAGGACCGAGGCGAACCGCGACCGGAGCAGGTCGAGGACGTCGGCGACGTCCTCGGTCCGCTCGGCGACGTCACCGGCGACGATCAGCCAGTCGCCGTCGTGGGTGGGGCGGAGGCCGTCGACGACCGCGCGGTTCTCCGGGTACCGGACGTGCAGGTCGCTGACGGCCAGCAGCCGCGGTCTCGTCACCACGCATGCGTACCCGCGTCGAACTCGTCGATCAAGGCGAGGTCGCTGACCGGAGATCGAGGTCTCGGTGTGACGAGCACGGCCACCGCGGTAGCTTCGGGTGTAAAGCCCGGACGAGGAGGTCGAGATGACAGGAACGCGGGGCGCGCGCCGGATGATCAGGTGGGGGCTGCGGCACGGGCTGGTCCGCCATGCCGTGGGTCGGCGGGTGAAGGCGGGCGACCTCGGCGCCCGGATCATGGTCGACCGGGACATGCTGGAGGAGCCCTATCCCGCACTACGACGAGCTGCGCGAGCAGGGCAGGCTGGTCGACACGGGCATCGCGCTGACCACCGCGCACCACGACCTCTGCTCCGCCGTCCTGCGCAGCGCCGACTTCGGCACCGCGTCGCGCGCGACCGGCAGGCTGCCCGCGCCGATCCGGCTGGCCGCCCGCCTCGGCGGGCGCGGATCGCTCGGGCCGGCGGAACCGCCGTCGATGCTCGCCGTCGACCCGCCCGACCACACCCGCTACCGCAAGCTCGTCACCAGGGCGTTCAGCGCCCGCAAGGTCGCGGCGCTGCGCACCCGCACCGAGGAGATCGCGCAGGAGCTGCTCGACGCCATGGAGGCGCGCGCCGCCCGCGGCGAGCCCGTCGACCTGATCGACCACTACGCGAGCCTGCTGCCGGCCACGGTGATCGCCGAGATGCTCGGGGCGCCCGTCGAGATGCGGGAGCAGTTCCTGAAGTGGGGCGCGGGGGCTGCGCTGTCGCTGGACGCCGGCCTGGGGTACCGCGAGTTCCGCGGTTCGGAGCTCGACGTCGAGGCGCTGCACACGTGGATGTTGGGGCACTTCGAACACATCCGCCGGTCCCCCGGGCAGGACATCCTGTCGGCGCTGGTCGCCACCCGCGACAACGGCGACGGCCTCACGGAGGACGAGCTCAGCAGCATCGCGATGCTGCTGCTCGCCGCCGGGTTCGAGACCACCGTCAACCTCATCGGCAACGGTGTCGCGCTGCTGAACGCCCATCCCGAGCAGCGCGCGCTGCTGGCCGCGGAGCCGGACCGCTGGCCCGGTGCCGTCGACGAGGTGCTGCGCCACGACTCCCCCGTCCAGCGCACCGGTCGCGTCGCCCACCGCGACACCGAGGTCGCGGGTGAGCCGGTGCGGGCGGGCCAGTTCGTGGTCCTGCTGATCGGCGGGGCCAACCACGATCCGGCCGTCTTCCCCGACCCGCAGCGCTTCGACGTCACCCGCCCGAACGCGGGCGACCACATCGCGTTCTCCAGCGGGATCCACTACTGCCTCGGTGCCGGACTGGCCCGGATGGAGGGCGAGGTCGGGCTGCGGGCGCTGTACGACCGCTTTCCCGACCTCGCGCCGGCCGGACCACCGCACCGGCGACCCACGCGCGTGCTGCGCGGCTTCGACGCGATGCCGGTCGCGCTGACGCCCTCGTGCGCGGAAAGCGCGGCCCCGGCCGCGATTTCCGCGCACGGGTCCACCCGGTGACCTACTCGACCCTGAGCCATCTCGAGTGCTCGCGCACCGGCCAGCGCCTCGACGCCGACGTCGTGCAGGGCACCTCCGCCGTCGGCGCCCCGCTGCTCGCCCGCTACGACCTGGAGCGCGCTGCGGCGACCGTCACGCCCGCCGCGATCGCGGCGCGCCCGCCGGACCTGTGGCGCTACCACGAGCTGCTCCCCGTTCGGGACCCGGCGCGGGTGGTGACGCTCGGCGAGGGCATGACGCCGCTGCTCCCGCTCCCCCGGTACGGCGCGCGGATCGGGCTGCCGGGGTTGCTGATGAAGGACGAGGGGCTGGTGCCGACCGGCACGTTCAAGGCCCGCGGCGCGGCGGTCGGGGTGTCGCGGGCCGCCGAGCTGGGCGTCGAGGGCATCGCGATGCCGACCAACGGCAACGCGGGCGCGGCCTGGGCCGCGTACGCCGCGCGCGCCGGGCTGCGCGCGCTCGTCGCGATGCCGGTCGACGCCCCGACGATCACCCGGCGCGAGTGCGTCGCCGCGGGCGCGGAGCTGTTCCTCGTCGACGGGCTGATCGGGGACGCGGGACGGCTGGTCGCCGCCGCGGTGGCGACCCGAACCGGCTACCAGGACACGTCCACGCTGCGGGAGCCCTACCGCATCGAGGGCAAGAAGACGATGGGCTACGAGATCGTCGAGCAGCTCGGGTGGCACGCGCCCGACGTCGTCCTCTACCCCACGGGCGGTGGGGTGGGGATCATCGGGATCCACAAGGCGATGCTGGAGATGCGGGCGCTGGGCTGGCTGCTCGGGGACCTTCCCCGGCTCGTGGCCGTGCAGGCGGTGGGCTGCGCACCGATCGTCGACGCCTTCGAGCAGGGTCTGGACGCGGGCGTCACCCCGGCCGACGCCCGCACGGTGGCGTTCGGGATCACCGTCCCGAAGGCTCTCGGCGACTTCCTCGTCCTCGACGCCGTCCGCTCGACGGGCGGCACCGCCGTCGCCGTGACCGACGAGGAGCTGCTCGCCGCACAGGCCGACCTGGCCCGCGCCGAGGGCGCCTGGGTCTGCCCGGAGGGCGCCGCGTGCTTCGCGGCGGCCGGGCAGCTGCGCGCGTCGGGGTGGTTGGGCGCCGACGAGGACGTGGTGGTGTTGAACACCGGGACCGGGTTGCTCTACCCGGACACGGTGCCGGTGGACGTCCCGACGCTACCGAGGGACGGCGCGATCCCCTGACGGCTGCGCCGGTGCCGGCGTGGTGGCGAGCCGGATCGCGACGACGAGCACCGCGACGCCGAGGAGCACGTCCGCGACGATGAAGGTGTTCTGGAACCAGTCGAAGGCCGCCGGCGGCGCGACGGTGTAGTGGAGCAGACCGACGAGGCCGCTCGCCGAGTAGACCGCGAGCAGCGCGGCGGCGGCCGTGCGCACCCCGCGCCGCAGCAGCACGTAACCCGCCACCGCGGCAGCGGTGAACAGGACCCAGCTGACCGGGATCGAGGCCTGCGTGACGATGGTCGGCTTGCCCTGCTCGTAGGCGGCGAACCGGACGGTGTTGTCGGCGTAGTGCACGATCGAGACGAGGACCGCCGCGACGAGCACCCGGCGGGTGAGCCTGAGTTCGGCCGCGCGGGTCACGGCAGGGCCAGCTCGACGGCGGCGACGGTCGCCTCGCCCGCCGCGTGCATCGGTTCGGGACTTCGGAGCGCCCGGCTCAGCACGAAGGCTCCCTCCAGCGCGGCGAGGAAGGCGAGCGCGAACGCCCTGGCCTGCGCGGGCGGCGCCCCGGCCGCCTCGACGCGCCCGGCAAGCGCGTCGATCCAGGCGTCGAAGATCTCGGCGGTGACCAGCCGGAGGGTCTCGTTGGTGCTCGCCACCTCCAGCGCGACGGTCTCGATCGGGCAGGCATCGGCGTAGCCGGTGGCCTCGAGGACGTCCGCGGCGCCCGTGAAGCAGTCGCGGACCCCGGTGCGCAGGTCCGGCGCGGCGTCGAGGACCGCCTCGACGAGGAGCTGGTAGCCGTGGCCCGACCGGCGGAGCGCATGCGCGGTGAGCTCCTCCTTGCCCCCGGGGAAGAAGTGGTACATCGAGCCGATCGGTGATCGGCTCTCGTGGGAGATCTGCTTGAGCCCGACGCCCGTGTAGCCGTGCCGGCGGAACAGGCCTGCCGCCGTGTCGAGGATGCGTTCCCTGGTGTCCATAATGCCTCCGATCGCCGACCACGATCATAGTAGAACGTTCGTTCAAGAAGCGAGAGCCCGGATGACGACATTGCGGGGAGCGCTGGTGCGGCTCCGGCCACCCGTCCCGGAGGACGTCGCGCACCTGGCCGAGATCCGCCGGACGCCGAAGGTGCTCGAGCGCTGGCGGGGCGGCGACGACATGACCGCGGCGGTCGAGGAGGACCTCGCCGAGACCGACACGACCGGTTACGTCATCGAGTTCGACGGCCGGGTCGTGGGCTGGGTCCAGTGGCACGCCGAGGAGGAGCCGGACTACCGGCACGCGGGCATCGACATCTACGTCGACCCCGCGGTGCACGGGCGCGGTGTCGGCACGGACGCGGTTCGCACGGTCGCCCGCCACCTCCTGGTCGACCACGGCTACCACCGGCTCGTGATCGATCCCGCCGCCGACAACGCGGCCGCCATCCGCTCGTACGGCAAGGTCGGCTTCCGCCCTGTCGGTGTCATGCGTCGCTACGAGCGGGGCGGCGACGGCACCTGGCACGACGGGCTGCTCATGGATCTCCTCGCCGAGGAGTTCGTCGGCTGAAAACCGGTACTCGCCGTATGCCCACCGTCCGGGCTACCGTCCGCGAGGCGCTGGACGACAAACGGGGGAGGGATCGGCGATGGGTGGACCGCTCACGCTGGCTATCGACATCGGCGGTACGGGGCTCAAGGCATCGGTGCTGTCGCCGGAAGGGGAGATGCTCTCCGCGCGGGTACGCCGGGAGACGCCGTACCCGTGCCCACCACCGGTGCTGCTGTCCGAGCTGGGCGAGCTCGCCGCCGCGCTGCCGAACTACGACCGCGTCTCCGTCGGGTTCCCGGGCGCCATCCGCCGCGGTCGCGTCCGCGAGGTGCCCGCGTTCTCCCGCCGCAAGCCGGGCAAGGGGCCCGATCCCGAGCTCGTCAAGCTCTGGACGGGCTTCGAGCTGGAGGAGGCGCTGAGCGCGCAGTTCGTCAAGCCGGTCCGGGTGGCCAACGACGCCGACGTGCAGGGCTGCGCCGTCGTCACCGGTCACGGGCTGGAGCTGGTGATCACCCTCGGCACCGGTGTCGGCTGCGCGATCTTCTTCGACGGCACCCTGCTGCCGCACATGGAGCTCTCGCACGGGCGCTTCGGGGAGGGCCTGTCCATCGAGGTGGCCTGCGGCGACCACCATCGGCAGAAGATCGGCACCAAACGCTGGCGCGCCGAGGTGATGGACGCGCTGGCGGCCTTCGACGACATGATCCTCCCCGACCACACCTTCATCGGCGGCGGGAACGCCAAGCGGCTCGACCCGAAGACGATCGGCCCGGACCGCTCGCTGGTGCCCAACATCTCGGGCCTGCTCGGCGGCATCAAGCTCTGGGACCGCGCCGAGATGTCCACGGCGGCGGCCTGACGCCGACGAGCGGGCACGCGCCGGACGGGTGAGTATTTCCGGTGATGGCAGCAGAGCCCGAGCAGACCGGTCGCGCAGGCGAGCCGCCCGCGGGGCTGGCGGAACCCGTGCCCGGCCGCGCCCGCCGTCCGCGTGCGGCGCTGGTCGCCGTGCTCGTCCCGGTGCTGCTGGCCGCGCTGGCCGGCGCGGGCCTCTTCGCCGGGCTGACCGACGTCGGCTGGGCCAGGGCGGACGGCCCGCTGCTCGCGGAGTCGATCGAGCTGCGCTCCGCCGACCTGACGGCCGCAGCGGTCGTCGTCACGACCGCTCGGGAGCACCGTCGCGATGGCCGTCCTCGCGTCGCTGGTCGGGTTGCTGCTGGTGGCACGGGGCCGGACGGCCGACGCCGTGCTCGTCGTCGGCGCGATGGCCGGCGCGGCCCTGCTGTTCCGCGGGCTCAAGATGCTGCTCGACCGCGGCCGCCCACCCGAGTTCGACCGGCTGGTGAACGAGACGAACGAGTCGCTCCCGTCAGGCCACGCCACGATGTCGATCGTCGTGATCGGGTCGCTCGTGGTGCTGGCCTGGGCCGGGCTGGGCGCCGCATCCCGGCTGGCCGTCGGCGCAGCGGCGGCGCTGTGGGTCGGCGCGGTCGGCGCCACGCGCATCTACCTCGGGGTGCACTGGTTCAGCGACGTGGTCGCCGGATGGCTGGTGGGGGGAGCGTGGCTGGCGGTGTGCGTCGCCGCCTGGTCGACGTGGCGGGCGCGCCACGGCGACGCGAGCCCCGGCCTGAGGTCACTCCTGCTCGCGCGAGCACCACCACGTGGTGCGGCCGCCGACCTTGCCGTGGCGCATGGGTGCCCCGCAGCGCGGGCAGGTGGCGTCCGCGCGCCGGAACGGCACGACCTCGCCGGTGTGCACCCCGCCGTTGGCGATCGCGGCCTTCAGGGACCGTCCCAGCGCCCGGTGGAGCCGGTCGAGCTCGGCCCGGCCCAGCTCGTCGGACGGGCGCGACGGGCGGATGCGGGCCTGCCAGAGCGTCTCGTCGGCGAGCAGGTTCCCCACCCCGGCGAGGACGCCCTGGTCGAGCAGCCTGGCCTTGACGGGGGCGTGTCCGCGCCCGACCCGCGTGCGGAACTCCCCTGGCGAGATCGACTCGGCGTCGGGACCGATGCCGTCGAGGTCCGGTTCGAGCCGGACCCGGCCGAGCCGGCGCTTGTCGAACAACCGCAGGGAGCCGCCGTCGTCGAAGGTCAGGGTGAACCGGTCCCATTCGGGCTTGCGCGGGGTGCGGTCCGGGCGCTCGGGCTCGCCGCCCGCGAGCTCGTCGTCCCGGTTGCCGCCACCGCTGAGGATCAGCCGGCCACCCATGCCGAGGTGCACGCCGAGCCGCGGGCCGGTTTCCCCACCGCGCGCGGTGTCGCACCACATCGTCTTCCCGCGCCGGTGCGCCGCCGTCAGCTCGGCGCCGACCAGGGCCTTCGCGATGTCGCCGGGGCGGTGCGGGCGGCAGACCCACTCGTCGGTATCGTCGACGGACCGGATCTCGCGGTGCAGCGCCCCCTCGAGGACCTTCCGCGCGCTCTCCACCTCGGGCAGTTCGGGCACGCGACCCAGTCTGGCGGCGCCGCCTGGCGGGCGCGCGCCGGGGACCGCCGAGATCGACAACAGTCCGATTCGATCACCGCCGGAACCGGACTCACGTCGAACTCGGCGCGCCGTCAGTCCGCGGTCAGCACCGTCCAGCGGCCACCGCCCGCGGCGACGAGCACGACGAGCCGGCCCGCTGGCGCCGCGCGGACGAGCTCCGCCGCGGCGGCGGTGGTCGCGACGGCCTTCGACGCCACCGTGTAGGTCCCGGTGGAGCCGTCGGCCCAGCGCACGGTGACCGGTGAACCCGGTGCCGCCGCGGCCGGGACGCCGCCCGGACCCAGCCGGACCACGGGCCGCGACGGCCTGGACCACACCCCCACCGCCGCCGGAAGCCCGTCGGGCCCGGGCTGGACGGCCGCCACCGGGACGGGGGCGCCACCGAGCGTGAGGGTCGTGGCGGCGGGGGTGGTCGCGGTCGGGCTGCGGTCGGGGTCGGGCTCGTCGGGGCGGTCGGGGCGCGTCCGGGGCGGACGGCGTGCCCGGGGCGGACGGGGTGCCCGGGGCGGACGGGGTCCCGGACGGGCGTGCGCCGGGGCCGACGGGCGCCCGGAGCGGACGGCGGTCGGGGCCGCGGGTGCCCGGAGCCGACGGCGCCCCCGGAGCGGACGGCGCGCTCGGGGCGGCGGGGTGCCCGGAGCGGACGGGGTGCCCGGGGCGGACGGGGTCCGCGGGGCGGTCGGGTGTCCGGACCGACGGCTCCGGGACCGACGGGGTGCCCGGGGTGGACGGGGTGCGGGGCGGCGGGGTGCCCGGAGCCGACGGGCTAGCCGCGGGGTGCCCGGAGCCGACGTCGTCGGAGCGACGGCCACCCGGACCGACGGACCCCGGGCTGGTCGGGGTGCCCGGGGCTGGGCGGGGGGCGGCGGCGCCGCCGGAGCGACGGCCGCAGGTGGTTGCGTGACCGATGGGTCCGTGACCGGTGGCGCCGTCGTCGTTGGCGGGATCGACGGTCGGGGCCCCACCCGAGGGAGTCCCCGAGTGTGGGAGTCCCAGGTGTGGGAGTCCCCGCCGTCGGGGTCGCCGCGGCGGTGTCCGGCGTAGGTCGGAGCGAGGGCGGGGTTCGCGCCCGCGATGGCGGCCGCGGCCGAGTCGGCCTCGGGGGGCGCCGGGTCGCCGGGCTGCGGGGGTGGGGACGTGGGCGGCGGTGCGGGCGGCGCGGCGAAGATCCGCGGCGCGGCGGGCGGCGCGGGCACCGGCGGACGTAGGGCAGCAGCCCGTTGCCGGGTCGCCCGGTCGCGGCGGGGCGGGTGGCGCCGAGGTAGTCGTCGCCGATCCAGCGGTAGAACGCCGTCCGGACCGGTTGCCCGAACGTCGGCGCGTTGATCATGCGGCTGCCGCCGATGTACATCCCGACGTGGTGCACCCGGGCCGGCGTGCCGTAGAAGACCAGGTCACCGGGCTGCAGCGGGTCGCCCGCGGGAACGTGCGGGCCCGCGTAGTACTGGGTGTGCGCCGTGCGGGGCAGCCGGAGCCCGGCCGCGGCGTAGGAGAAGGTGGTGAGGCCGGAGCAGTCGAAGCCGTCGTCGCCGTTGCTCGGCCCGTCGCCGCCCCAGACGTAGGGCAGCCCGAGCTGCGCCATCGCCGTCCGGATCGCCACGAGCGCACGGCCGTCCGGAGCCGTGCTGGCGAAGGTGGCCTCCCGGTAGGCGACGGGTGCCGCGCTGGTGGTCGCCGGAGCCGGGGCGGCCGGAGGCGGCCGGGAACCGGCGGCGTCGGGAGCGGAGGGGCGTCGACGGCGAGGACGGTCGGAACGGCCGACGCCGGGACGGCAGGGAACCGCGGGCCCTGGTCGGCGTAGAACGTCTCCGGCGCCGCGCTCGGCACCACCCCCAGCGCTCCGACGCCGAGCGCCACGGCCAGTACCCAGCCGGCGACGTTCGCCCCGCCGCGGGCGGCGCGTCGACGGCCCGCAGGCACCGGCGGTGGCCCGCCGGGCTGATGCGAACCACGCGACACTCCCGAACCACGCGACACTCCCCCAGCATGCCTCGCGACAACAGCGCGTAACAGCCGCTGATCGTGCCAGCGCGGTGGGCGGCGGTCGCCCCGCTCAGACGCCCAGCCAGGTGAGGACGGCGAGGACGCGGCGGTGGTCGTCCGACGACGGGGGCATGCCGAGCTTGCCGAAGATCGACGAGATGTGCTTCTCGACCGCCCCCTGGGTGATGACGAGCTCGCGTCCGATGGCGGTGTTGGTGCGGCCCTCGGCCATCAGGGCGAGCACCTCACGCTCCCGCGGTGACAGGGTGGCCAGCGGGTCGCGGCGGCGACGGTGGCTGAGCAGCGCGGACACCACCTCGGGGTCCAGCACCGTGCCGCCCCCGACCACCCGCTCCAGCGCGTCGGACAGGTCGGCGAGGCGCGCCACCCGGTCCTTGAGCAGGTAGCCGACCCCGCCGCCGGCGGCGAGGAGGTCGGAGGCGTAGGTCTCCTCCACGTACTGGGAGAGCACGAGGATCGCGGTCGTCGGCACCGCCGAGCGGATCTCCAGTGCTGCCCGTAGTCCCTCGTCGGTGAACGTCGGCGGCATCCGCACGTCGACGACGGCCACGTCCGGCCGGTGCGACTCCACCGCCTCGACCAGCGCCGGGCCGTCCCCCACCGCGGCCACGACCTGCGCGCCCGCCTCGTCGAGCAGCCGGACCAGCCCCTCCCGCAGGAGCAGCGAGTCCTCGGCCAGCACGACGCGCATCAGCCCTCCCCCAGCCCGGCCACCGGGATCCGCGCGGTCAGGACGGTCGGCCCGCCGGGCGGGCTCACCAGGTCCAGCTCCCCCTCGACGGCGGCGAGCCGGTCGGCCAGCCCGGCCAGGCCGTGGCCCTTGCCCAGGTGCGCGCCGCCGCGGCCGTCGTCGCGCACCTGCACGAGCACCCGCTCGGCGTCGGCGCGCACCGTCACCGTGCATCCGGTCGCGTGGGCGTGCTTGGCCACGTTGGTCAGCGCTTCGGTCACCACGAAGTAGGCCGTGTTCTCCACGTCCGGTGCCAGCGTCCGGCCGTCGGGAAGCGCGACGTCGAGCGAGACCTCCACCGGGCAGCGGGCGGCCGCCGCCGCGAGCGCCGGGCCGAGCCCGCGGTCGGCGAGGATCGGGGGCGCGATGCCACGCGACAGCGCACGCAGCTCGGACAGCGCCTCCCGGCTCTGTGACAGGGCCTCGGCGACGAGCGGCCGCGCCTGCTCGGGGTCGTCGTCGAGGCGACGGGCGACGGCCTCGAGGTCCATGTTGAGCCGGACCAGCCGCTGCTGCGGGCCGTCGTGGATGTCGCGTTCGACGCGCCGCAGCGTCTGCGCCTCGGCCCGGACGGCGGCCCGGCGGCCGGAGGCGAGCTGCTCGGCGCGGGCGCGCAGCGCCGCCGTCTCGTTGGTCAGCAGGCCACGCGCCAGCCCGGCGCGAACGGCGACCAGGCCCCGGACCAGCACGGGGCAGGGTGGCCAGCAACGCGAGCCCGATCACGGTGTTCAGGACGATCTCGCCCGACCGCGCGTTCGTGCCCGTGACCAGCCCGTAGAGGCCGCTGTAGTCGCCGTCGCGCGGCAGGGCCCACTCCCATGCGGCGTAGAGCGTCGAACCGACCCCGCCCGCGGCCCAGGCCAGGGCGACGACGGCGGCCCCGAGACGCACCGGGAAGCCCAGCACGGCGTGCGCCAGGTCCCGCCAGGACTGCGGGTCGCCCACGGCACCGACCAGCCGCACCATCGTGCTCCCCGTTGGCGTGCGGTAGTGGTGCGCGGGCAGGTCACGCCCGGTCGCGGCGACGGTCGCGCGGCGCTCGACGCCGGCCAGCGCCCGGCACGCCGCATCGTGCCGACGAGGATCGGCAGCCCGACCCAGACGACGAGCGTCGCCGCGCCCACGGCGAAACCGGCGATCGCGACGACGAAGGCGACGATCGCCAGCGGAAGCCCGGCCAGGAGGTAGCCGAGCTCGCGCAGGAGTCGACCGCCCTGGTCGGCGCGGGCCCGCGGGAGCGCGGTGGGCACTGTGTCGGTCATGCCACCCACCCTCGTCCGCGGCACCGTCCGCTCCCAGCCGGTACACCTCCCACGCGAGGGTAGGGCCAACCCGAACCGGCCCGGCCGTCGCCGCCCAGGACTGTCGGTGTCCCGGACGACACTGGCGCCATGACGTCGTTCACCATCCCCACCCGCGGGGCCTACTCCCTGCGGGAGACCGCCGAGTTCGGGTTCGGGCAGCGCACCGAGACGTCCTTCGACGGCACCCTGCGCCTCGCGTTCTGCCTCGACGGCTACCACGAGCAGGTCGGTGTCGCGGTCCGCCAGGCGGGCGACTCCGTGCACGCCGACGTCGTCGGCCACGCGCCGCTCGACGTGGTGCGGAGCCAGACCGCCCGGATGCTCTCGCTCGACGTCGACGCAGCCGGGTACGAGGCCGTCGGGATGCGTGATCCGGTGGTGGCCCGGCTGCTCGCGGCGGCGCCCGGCCTGCGCCCGCCGCTGTTCCACTCGCCCTACGAGGCCGCGGCGTGGTGCGTGCTCTCGTTGCGGTGGAACCAGCGCCAGGCCGCCGCGGTGCGCGAGCGCCTCTCACGGGCGCACGGGTCGGTGCTCGACGTGGCGGGCCGCTCGATGGCGGCGTTCCCCACCCCGGCCCAGCTCCTCGCGGTCGACGGGTTCCCCGGGCTCCCGGCGCTGAAGTTGGAGCGCCTGCACGGCGTGGCCCGGGCCGCGCTCGCGGGCGGGCTCGACGCCGAGCGGCTGCGAACGGCCGAGCCGGCGCACGCGATCGACGCGCTTCGCGAGATCCCGGGGATCGGGCCGTTCTCGGCGTCGCTGGTGCTGGTCCGCGCCACCGGCGCCACCGACGTGCTGGTCGACTCCGAGCCGCGGCTCGCCGCGATCGTCGGGCAGCTCTACGACCTCGGCGCCCCCGCGTCGGCGGCCGACCTGGCCCGGATCGCCGAGCCGTGGCGTCCGTTCCGCACCTGGGTGGCCGTGCTGCTGCGGGCGGCCGCCGGCCGGCTCCCCGCGCTCGCGGTGCCGGCCTGACGGGTCACGAGTCCGGCGGGTCCGGCCGGTGGAAGTCCGGGGCCCGCTTCTCGCGGTGGGCGGCCACGCCCTCCTGCACGTCGGGCAGCCCGAAGCCGTAGAACTCCAGCGCCAGCGACGCGTCGAACGACGGTCCGGCGGCGCGGTACCAGTTGTTGAGCGTGTACTTGGTCCACGTCACCGCGCTCGACGACGCCGCCGCGAGCGTGCGGGCCACCTCCAGCGCCCGCTCCTGCACCTGATCGTCGTCGACGCACAGCGACACGAGCCCGATGCGCTCCGCCTCCTCGCCGGTGAGGACGTCGCAGGTCAGCAGGTAGTACTTGGCCTTGGCCATCCCGCACAGCAGCGGCCAGCTGAGCACCGCGTGGTCGCCCGCGGCCACGCCGAGACGGGTGTGGCCGTCCACGATCTTGGCCTTCCGGCCCGCGACCGAGACGTCGGCGAGCAGCGCGACGGCCAGCCCGGCGCCGACGGCCGGCCCGTGGATCGCCGAGACGATCGGCTTGGAGCAGTTGATCACGTTGTAGACGAGGTCACGGGCCTCGCGCAGCACCCGCGTCCGGACCAGCGGGTCGTCGACCATCTCCTGGATCATGTCGAACGAGCCACCGGCGGAGAACGCCTTCCCCGCGCCCTGGATCACCACCGCACGCACGGAGTCGTCGCGGTCGATCGCGGGCCACACGTCGGCGAGCTGCTGGTGCTCCGCGCCGCCGACGGCGTTGAGGTTCGGCCCGTCGAGCACGACCCGCAGCACCCCGTCCGCCGGCCGCTCGAACCGCAGGGCGGCGAACCGGTCGTAGTCCTCGGCCATGTGCGCCACCCTAGGCGTCATGACCGAGCAGAGCTGGCAGGACGTGGACGACTACTACGGCGGGCTCCTCCTCCCGGCCGATCCGGTGCTCGACGCCGCGCTGGAGGCCAACGCCGCAGCGGGACTGCCTGCCATCGACGTGACCCCCGCCCAGGGCAAGCTGCTGCACCTGCTGGCCCGGTCGATCGGGGCGCAGGCCATCCTGGAGGTCGGGACGCTGGGCGGCTACAGCACGATCTGGCTGGGCCGGGCCCTGCCGGCGGGCGGTCGGCTGGTCACGCTCGAACGCGACCCGCGCCATGCCGACGTCGCGCGGGCCAACCTCGCGAGGGCAGGCCTGGACGGCGTCGTCGACGTGCTCGTCGGCCCCGCCCTGGACACGCTGCCCACCCTCACCGGCCCCTTCGACCTCGTGTTCGTCGACGCCGACAAGCAGTCGAACGCCGAGTACCTCGCCCTGGCGCTGGAGCGCACCCGCCCGGGCGGCGTGATCGTCGTGGACAACGTCGTGCGCGGTGGCCGGGTGGTCGACCCCGGAACCGACGACGCGGCGGTCGCGGGCACCCGCCGGTTCGCGGCCGCGCTGGCCGCCGAGAAGCGGGTGGACGCCACGGTGATCCAGACCGTGGGGGGCAAGGGCCACGACGGGTTCGCGCTGGCGTTCGTGCTCCCCTGATCCGGCCGGGTACTAGCGTCTGGGCCGTGGACCCCTCCGACCTGGCCGACGTCCTCGCCTCCGTGCGCGCCTTCGTCCGCGACGAGGTCGTGCCGATCGAGGAACGGATCGAGGACGACGACGCCGTGCCCGCGGAGATCGTCGCGGCCTGCAAGGCGATGGGCCTCTACGGCTTCGCCATCCCCGAGAAGTACGGCGGGCTCGGGCATGACCCTGACCGAGGAGGTCCAGCTCGCGTTCGAGCTGGGCTGGACCACCCCGACACTGCGGTCGCTGTTCGGCACGAACAACGGCATCGCGGGACACGTGCTGCTGGAGGGCGGCACCGAGGACCAGCGGGCGAGCTGGCTGCCCCGGCTCGCCTCCGGGGAGGTCACCGCGTCGTTCGGGCTCACCGAGGCCGACGCGGGCTCCGACCCGTCCGGGCTGCTCACCACCGCACGCCGCGACGGCACCGACTGGGTGATCAACGGTTCGAAGCGCTACATCACCAACGCGCCCGTCGCCGAGGTGCTCATGATCTTCGCCCGGACCAACCACGACGTCCCGGCCAACCGCGGGATCTCGACGTTCCTCGTGCCCGCCGACGCGGCCGGGCGTCTCGATCGGCCCGAAGGACCGGAAGATGGGCCAGTTCGGCGCCTGGACCGCCGACGTCCACCTCGACGACGTCCGCGTGCCCGCCGACGCGCTCGTGGGCGGCGTGGACGGGCGTCGACGACGGGTTCCGGATCGCCGCCAAGTGCCTCGCGCACGGCAGGGCGCACATCGCGGCGCATCTGCGTGGGGATGGCGGGGCGGCTGGTGCACGAGTCGGTCGAGTTCGCCCGCACCCGGATGCAGGGCGGGCGGCCGATCGCGTCGTTCCAGCTGGTCCAGGGCCTGATCGCGGACTCGGTGACCGACCACTACGCGGGGCGGGCGCTCGTGCTCGACGTCGCACGGCGCTACGACGACGGGAGCGACCGCATGCAGGGGCCCGCGGCGGCCAAGTACTTCGCGAGCGAGATGGTCGGCCGCGTCGCCGACCGGGCGGTGCAGGTGCACGGCGGCGCCGGGTACATGCGCGGCGTGGCCGTCGAGCGGTTCTACCGCGACGCCCGCCTGTTCCGCATCTACGAGGGGACGAGCCAGATCCAGCAGGTCATCATCGCCCGCCAGGCCCTCGGCAGGGCCGCGCGCGGGTGAGCGAGCTGATCAGGCTCGCGACGGCGCAGGACTGGGCCGCCATCTGGCCGATATGGCGTGCGGTGGTCGGCACCGGCGAGACCTACACCTGGGACCCGGACACGGACGAGGCCACCGCCCGCAGGATCTGGACGGGACCGCCGGGCGCGGTGTACGTCGTCGAGCGGCCGGACCCGGACGGCGTGCCTCGCGTCGTCGCGACGGCCCGGCTCGCACCCAACCAGCCGGGTCTCGGCGCGCACGTGGCCAACGCCGCGTTCATGGTCGCCCCGGAGTCCGCCGGCGCGGGGATCGGTCGCCGGCTCGCCGAACACGTGCTCGCGCAGGCGCGCCTGCGCGGTTACGTGGCGATGCAGTTCAACGCCGTCGTGGAGACGAACGCCGCTGCCGTCGCGCTCTGGCGGTCACTGGGCTTCACGATCATCGGGACGGTGCCCGGCGCGTTCCGGCACCGGACGGCGGGCGAGGTCGGCCTGCACGTCATGCACCGCGCCCTGGACTGAGCCGGACGACGCGGCCTACGGGGTCCATCGGCCGGCACGGAACGACCGCTGTCAGTGGTCGGCGGGCCGGATGTGGTACTCGAACACCAGCCCGCCGACGGCGAGCAGCAGCGATGCACCACCGGAGATCACGATGCGCCCAGACGTAGAAGAACGCCAGCGAGATGCCCAGCAGGGCGGCCGCCAGCGGCCAGCGCGATCGGCCAGTAGCTGCCCGGCGAGAAGAAGCCGACGTCGCCCGCACCGTCGGAGACCTCGGCCTCCGGGTTGTCCTCGGGCCGCTCCTCCAGCCGGCGCGACACGAACCGGAAGTAGGTGCCGATGATCAGCGACAGGCCGCCGGTGAGGAACAGCCCGGCGACGCCGACCGGCTCCTGCGCGAGCACCGCGTAGACGATGCCGCAGCACGAAGAAGAACGCCGTGACGATCTCGAAGAGCCGGGACTCGACCTTCATCGCTCTCCCCCTCAGCTGCCGGTCGTGCGGCTCGCGACGCCGAGCGCTGCGTCCGGTCGGTGGTGAACGGGTAGGTCGTGTATGGCGTGCGGCGTGCACAGCTGCACCGCAGTTCGAGCGCCTGCAGCGCCTCACCGGCGGTGTAGCGGCGCGCCGGTGGCCGGGTTGACCTGCGTGCGCAGCGCGAGCCAGCGGTCGAACAGCTCCGGCGGCAGCGCCCGGACCTCGAAGTTCATCTGCGAGTGGTAGGCGCCGCACAGCTCGGCGCAGCGGCCGACGAACGCGCCCTCACGCTCGATCCGGTCGATCTGCCAGACGTAGTCCTGGTCGTTCTTCTCGGGCATCGGGAAGACGTCGCGCTTGAACAGGAACTCCGGCACGAAGAAGCTGTGGATCACGTCGTTGGAGCGCTGCGTGAACTCGATGCTGCCGGTCCGTCGGCAGCACCAGCAGCGGGATCGTCTCGCTCGTGCCCAGCGTGCTGACCGGCTGGCCGTCCGGCGCCGTGGCTGTCGGGGTAGGTCGAACTGCCAGTTCCACTGGAAGCCGCGTGACCGTCGACGCGCAGGTCCGGGTTCGGCTCGTCGGTGTCGACGTAGTTCTGCACGTTGACGGTGAACCCGAACAGCACCGCGACGATGATCGTCGGGACGACCGTGAAGACGATCTCGACGGGCAGGTTGTACTGGGTCTGCCGGGGCAGCGGTGTCGTCGTCGCCCTTGCGCTTGCGGTGGAAGATCGATCGCCCAGAACATCGCGCCCCAGGTGATCGACCCCGACGACCAGGGCGGCGATCGCCGACGCACGTCCACAGGTCGCGCATCGCGACTCGGCCTGCGGCGTGACGCCCTCCGGCCAGCCGAAGCGGAGCGACCTCCTCGACCGAACAACCCGTGGTCAGCGGGAGGACGCAGCGCGGCCAGCGCGGCCAGCTTGGCGGCCCGTCCGAACCCGGTGCGCGCGGCCCGCGTCCCGGCTCCCTGCGCTGTGCTCGGCCCACTGCTCGCCGCCTCCTTGCCGTCGATCCTGGCTGCGTCGAACCTGGCCGCCCACCGCAGGTCGCGGCACTGTCGCGAGCGCACCTTCGACCTCGCGTAGAGACTAGCCGAGCACAGTCCCGGATCAGCCTGTCGGGTGCGGCCGCCCGGGCGTCGTGCGGCGCGTCGGCATACTGGCTCGCTGTGTGCGGACTGCTGGGACTGCTGACCGCCGGGGCCGACGCCGCCGACGCGGACCGGCGCCGATCGCCGGCGCGCTGCGCTGCGCGCGCCACCGCGGCCCCGACGAGAGCGGCACCTGGAACGACGCCGACGTGGTGTTCGGGTTCAACCGGCTGTCGATCATCGACGTCGCGCACTCGCACCAGCCGCTGCACGTACCTCGGACGGGCCGCTACACGATCGTCTTCAACGGCGAGATCTACAACTACCTGGAGCTGCGGGCCGAGCTGGCCGCGCGAGCACGGCGCCACCTTCGCCACCGACGGCGACACCGAGGCGATCGTCGCGGCCTACCACCACTGGGGCCCGGCCGGCCGTCGCGCCGGCTGCGCGGCATGTTCGCGTTCCTGATCTGGGACGCCCAGGAGCGGGTGCTGTTCGGCGCGCGCGACCCGTTCGGCATCAAGCCGCTGTTCGTGGCGGCCGGGCCGGCCGGGGTCGGCGTTCGCCAGCGAGAAGAAGAGCCTGCTGGAGCTGGCCCCGGCGCTCGGCCTGGGCCGGGCCGGCCGGCGACCTCGACCACGGCCGCGCTGCAGCACTACCTGCTGCTGCAGTACGTGCCCGAGCCGGCCACGCTGCACCGCCGGATCCGGCGCGTCGAGTCGGGCACGCACTTCACCGTGCGCCCGGGCGGCGAGGTCGAGCACGAGCGCTACTTCACCCCGGTGCTGCACGACCGCGGCGGCGCCGGGCCCGGCGGCACCACGCCCGGATCGCCGAGGTGCTGCGCGACTCGGTGGCCAAGCACATGCGCGCCGACGTCACGGTCGGGCGCGTTCCTGTCCGGCGGCATCGACTCCACCGCCATCGCGGCGCTGGCCAAGGAGCACAACCCGGACCTGATCACGTTCACCACCGGTTTCGAGCGCGAGGGCTACTCCGAGGTCGACGTGGCCGCCGAGTCGGCCGCCGCGATCGGGGTGCGGCACGTGGTCCGCACGGTCAAGCCCGACGAGATGATGGACGCGCTGCCGCTGATCGTCTGGTACCTCGACGACCCGGTGGCCGACCCGGCGCTGGTGCCGCTGTGGTTCATCGCCCGCGAGGCCCGCCAGCACGTCAAGGTCGTGCTGTCCGGCGAGGGCGCCGACGAGCTGTTCGGCGGCTACACGATCTACCGCGAGCCGCTCTCGCTGGCGCCGTTCGAGCGGGTGCCCGGGGCGCTGCGCGGGCTGCTCGGCCGCGCTGTCCACCCGGCTGCCGGAGGGCATGCGCGGCAAGGACCTGCTGCGCCGCGGCGCGCTGCCGCTGGAGCAGCGCTACTACGGCAACGCGCGGATCTTCCGCGACGACCAGCTCGCCGGGGTGCTGCGCCAGCTACGACCCGCGCCGCTCGCACACCGACATCACCGCGGCGCACTACCGCGAGTCGGCGGGCTGGGACCCGGTGGCGCGGATGCAGCACGTCGACCTGTTCACCTGGCTGCGCGGCGACATCCTCGTCAAGGCCGACAAGATGACCATGGCCAACTCGCTGGAGCTGCGGGTGCCGTTCCTCGACCCCGAGGTGTTCGACGTGGCGTCCGGGCTGCCGCTGTCGGAGAAGATCGGCGCGACCGACGGGACACCACCAAGTACGCGCTGCGCCGGGCGCTGGACGGGATCGTGCCCGCGCACGTGCTGAACCGGCGCAAGCTGGGCTTCCCGGTGCCGATCCGGCACTGGCTGCGCGACGAGATGTACGACTGGGCGCGCGAGCATCGTCCGCGACTCGCAGGCCGACCACCTCGTCGACCTCGACCGCCGTCAGCCGGATGCTCGACGCCCACCGCGACGGCCCGGTCGACCACAGCCGCCGCATCTGGACGCTGCTGGTGTTCCTGATCTGGCACGGGATCTTCGTCGAGCAGCGGATCAGGCCCGAGATCCCCGAACCCGCCTACCCCGTCCGCCTCTGACCGCGAGTCGGGGCATTCCGCGCGCGAGTCGGGACATTCCGCGCGCGAGTCGGGACATTCCGCGCGCGAGTCGGGATCGGTCGGCGTCGGCAGCACCGGGGCGATCTCCGAGGCGCAGTCCGGGCCGTAGGCGTCGCGCAGCCGGTCGAGCGCCGTGCCCGCGGTCCCACGTCCAGTCCTGCGGGCCCTCGGACTCCAGCACCTGCACCGCGATCAGCGAGCCGAGCTGCGCGGCGCGCTCCAGCCCGAGCCCACCGGCCACCGCGGCCAGGAAGCCGGCGCGGAAGGCGTCGCCGACGCCCGTCGGGTCGACCTTCGCCGGTCTCCGGGACGACACCGACCTTGACGATCGCCCGCGTCCGAGCCGTGATCTCCACGCCGTTCTCGCCGTGGGTGGTGATCCGGATGTCGACCTTGCTCCGCGACCTGCGCCTCGGTCCAGCCGGTCTTCTGCAGCAGCAGCTCCCACTCGTAGTCGTTGGTGAGCAGGTACCGCGCGCCCTCGACGAGCCGCCGGATCTCCGGCCCCTCCATCCGGGCGAGCTGCTGGGACGGGTCGGCGGCGAACGGCAGCCCGAGCTCGCGGCTCTCGTCGGTGTGGCGCAGCATCGCCTCGGGGTCGTTGGCGCCGACGAGCACCAGGTCGATGCCGCGGCCCACCAGCGGGGCGAGGCTGATCTCCCGGGCCCGGGCCATCGCGCCGGTGTAGAACGACGCGATCTGGCGCATGTCGTCGTCGGTGGTGCAGACGAAGCGGGCCGGTGTGCACGTCCTCGCAGACGTGCACGGCGGAGCAGTCGACGCCGTGGCGCTCCAGCCAGGCCCGGTACTCGGCGAAGTCCTCACCGACGGCTCCGACCAGCAGCGGCGACTGGCCGAGCACGCCCAGGGCGAAGGCGATGTTGCCGCCCACGCCGCCCGGCCTGATCACCAGGTCGTCGACCAGGAAGCTCAGCGACACGCGTTCGAGCTGGTCGGCGACCAGCTGGTCGGCGAACCGACCGGGGAAGTGCATGAGGTGGTCGGTGGCGATGGAACCGGTCACGGCGATGGACACGAGGCACGACCCTACCCTCGCCGGACGCACAGAACCCCGGCTCGGGAGCCAAGCTCGGAGCCGGGGTTCGTGGCTGAGTCACAAAGGTTCGAGCGGACGCCGTCAGTTGAACGAGTCGCCGCACGCGCAGGAGCCGCCCGCGTTCGGGTTGTCGATCGTGAAGCCCTGCTTCTCGATCGTGTCGACGAAGTCGATGACCGCACCCTGCAGGTACGGCGCGCTCATCCGGTCCACCCCGACCTTGAGGCCGTTGAAGTCGCGGAACAGGTCGCCGTCGAGCGACCGGTCGTCGAAGAACAGCTGGTAGCGCAGGCCGGCACAGCCGCCGGGCTGCACGGCGATGCGCAGGTGCATGTCGTCGCGACCCTCCTGCTCGAGCAGGGTGCGAGCCTTGAGGGCGGCGGTGTCGGTCAGCTCGACGCCGTGCGTCTCGGCCGGGGCCTCGGTGGTGTTCTCGACGGTCATGGCTCTCCCAACAACGTGCGGGGCGATGCTCTTCCCCGAATTCCAGGGCTCTTCCCCGGATTCCAGGGATGCACCCATAGTAGGCCGTCCCGCGGCTGCCGGTGCGCCTGCGGGTGATCCGCGCCACGTCCTATCGGCTCCATCGGGCCGCGACCCGCTCGGCGAGCGCGGCGAGCGTCCCGGCCGGGTCGGCCATCGAGGCCTCCACGCCGCCCGCGTCGTCGGCCACCGAGTACGCGCTGTCCACGCCCGGCCGCCGCCGCCTCGCGCCGCCCCACCGACACCTGCCCCGCCAGCACCACGCACGGCACCCCGCGGTCGGCGGCCGCCCGCGCCACGGCGGTGACCAGCTTCCCGCGCAGCGACTGCCAGTCGAAGCTGCCCTCCCCGGTGACGGCGAGCGCCGCGGCGTCGAGCGCGGCGTCGAGGCCGACGAGCTCGCGCACCAGCCCCGCACCGGACACCCGGCGGGCACCGCACGCGAGCAGCGCGGCGCCGAGACCGCCCGCGGCGCCTGCCCCTGGCTCGTCGCGGACCTCGCCGCCCGGTCGCGGCGGCGAGCACGTCGGCGAAGCGGGCGAGGGCGGCGTCCAGCTCGGCGACCGCGGCCTCGTCGGCACCCTTCTGCGGGCCGAACACCGCGGCGGCGCCGTGCCGTCCGAGCAGCGGGTTGTCGACGTCGGCCGCGGCCACCAGGCGCACGCCGTCGAGCGCGGGGCGTGCCGTCGAGCCGGGCACAGCGGGCGAGGGCGGCGCCGCCGTCCGGGCAGGCGGTGGCCGGCGTCGTCGACGGGGACCGCACCGAGCGCGGCGAGCATCCCGGCGCCGCCGTCGGTGGTGGCCGAGCCGCCCAGCCCGACGACGACCTCGTCGACGCCGGCGTCGCGGGCGTCGGCGACCAGCTCACCGACGCCGCGGGTCGTGACGCGCCGCGCCGTCGCCGGGTCCGCGCCGCTCGCGCGGGACGAGGTGCAGCCCGCACGCGGCCGCCGACTCCAGGTAGCCGGTGGTGCCGAGCCGCAGCCACCGTGCCTGCGACGGGATCCCCGAACGGGCCGGTGACGGCCAGGTCGTGCCAGCTGCCCGCCGAGCGCGGCGTGCAGGACCTCGATGAAGCCGGTACCGCCGTCGGCCAGCGGCAGGAGGCGCAGCTCGTCCGACGGCGCGTGCCGGCGCCAGCCGAGCGCGACGGCCTCGGCCGCGGCCGTGGCGCTCAGCGTTCCGCCGAAGGAGTCAGGAGCGACCACCACACGCACGTCGCGGAGGGTATCCCCCGTACCCTGGGCACGTGAGGTTCCTGCGCAGTTCCACGCCCACCCCGGTCGGCGCCGACGGCACCGCGTCCAAGGGCGACGCGCCCGAGGACGGTGCAGGCACTTCCGGACGGACCGTCGGCAAGGGCCGGCCCACGCCGAAGCGGCGGGAGGCCGAGAACAAGCGCCGCGGGCCGGCGCCGCCCCCGCCGCGCACCCAGCGCGAGGCGTCCAAGCTGGCCCGCGCCAACCGGCCGGACAAGGGCGAGCGCCGCAAGGCGGCGGCCGAGCGCCGCGCGGGGATGGCGGCGGGCGACGAGAAGTTCCTGATGCCGCGCGACCGCGGCCCGGTCCGCGCCTACGTCCGCGACGTCGTCGACTCCCGCCCGCACCTGATGGGCCTGTTCATGCCCCTCGCCGGCCTGGTCCTGCTCTCCGTGGTCCTGCCGATACCGGCCGCGCAGCAGTACCTGAGCCTGTTCAGCCTCATCGCGCTCACGACGATGATCCTCGAGGGCGTGTTCCTCGGCGTCACGATCGCGAGGAAGGCCCAGGCCAAGTTCCCCGACGAGACGATCAAGGCGTTGAGCATCGGCTGGTACACCTTCACCAGGGCGAGCCAGCTCCGCAAGCTGCGCGTGCCGAAGCCGAGGGTGGCGCGGGGCGCCAACCCGTAGCCGACGTCAGGCCTCGTGCAGGCTCATCGGGCCGTAGACGATCTCGGCGCCGTCGAGCAGCAGCACGGCGTCCACGCCGGACGCGCGCAGCTCCTCCCAGTGTCGCCGAACCAGGTCTCGGCGGCCTGCTGGTCCTCGAACGACTCGTCGGGGCCGTCGACCTCCTCACCGTCCGCGTCGAGGTACCGCCACCGGAAAGTCGCCAACGGGCTCATCATCGCGCGACGGTAGCGTGACGTCGTGATCGCCGCCGCGCGCCGCACGCTGGTGCTCGGCGGAACCCGGTCGGGCAAGTCGCGCCACGCCGAGGACCTGCTGCCCGCCGACGCGCCCGTGCGCTACGCGGCGACGGCCCGGCCGGTCGACGGCGACGCCGAGTGGGCGCAGCGGATCGCGGCGCATCGCGCCCGCCGCCCCGGCGGCTGGACCACCGTGGAGGGCGCCGACGTCGCGGCGCAGGTCAGCGCGACGACAGCGGACACGCCCCCGCTGCTGGTCGACGACCTGGCCACGTGGCTCACCGCCGTGCTCGACGACGCGGGCGCGTGGGACCGCGCCGGGACCGGCGCGCCCGCCGAGGTCGGGGCCAGGGTGGCCGAGCTGGTCGACGCCGTCCGCGGCTGCCGGGGCCGCGTCGTGCTCGTGTCGGCCGAGGTCGGGCTGGGAGTGGTGCCCGCGACGCGCGCCGGACGGCTGTTCCGCGACGAGCTCGGCGCCCTCAACGCGCTGCTCGCCGCCGAGTGCGACGAGGTGCTGCTGCTCGTGGCCGGGTTGCCGCTGCGGCTGAAGTAGTCAGCGCCACGCGCCCGCCGAACGGCATCGCGCGGGCTTCCTGCCGTTCCAGCGCCCGCCGAAACGGCATCGCGCGGGCTTCTTGCCCGGCGTGCCCCGCCCCGCACGACCCGCCCTCCCCGCGATAGGAAGGCACCGTGGATCTCCCCGCAGTGACCCCCCCGGACGCCGACGCCCGCCGCGCCGCCGTGGCGCGGCACGCCGAGCTCGCCGTCCCGACGGGCGCGCTGGGCCGCCTCGCCGAGCTCGGCTGCTGGCTCGCCTCGGTGCAGGGCACCTGCCCGCCGCGACCGCCGGCCCGGACGCGGATCGTCGTGGTCGCCGCGGACCACGGCATCGCCGCGGCGGGGGTGTCGGCCTACCCGGGCGGGGTGACCGTCGCGCAGGTCCGCGCCGTCCGCGAGCGCACCGCGCCCGTCGCGGTGCTCGCGCCGGTGGCCGGGGCCACGGTGCGCCTCGTCGACGTCGGGCTGGACGGCGAGCCCGACGACGACCGCTACCGCGTCCGCCGCTCCAGCGGGCGCATCGACCGGGAGGACGCGCTGACGGCCGACGAGGTCGACCGCGCGCTGACCGTGGGGCGCGCGCTGGCCGACGAGGAGGTGGACGCCGGCGCCGACCTGCTGGTGCCCGCCTCCCTCGGCGTCGGGGCGACGACCCCGGCATCGGTGCTGGTCGCAGCCCTGACGAGCACGGAACCGGTCGCCGTCATCGGGCGCGGGAGCGGGATCGACGACAACGGGTGGATGCGCAAGGCGGCGGCCGTGCGCGACGCGCTGCGCCGGGCCAGGCCGCACGTGCGCCACCCGCTGGCCCTGCTCCGCACCGCCGGCGGCGCGGACCTCGCGGTGCTCGCCGGGTTCCTCGCTGCAGGCCGCGCTGCGCCGCACCCCCGTGGTGGTCGACGGGCTCGTCGTCGGCGCCGCCGCGATGGTCGCCGACGAGCTCGCGCCCGGGGCGCGGGACTGGTGGCTGCTCGCGCAGCGCTCCCCCGAGCCGGCGATGGCGCTGGTCGGCGACCGCCTGGAGCTGCCGCCGGTCCTCGAGCTGGGGGTGCGGCTCGGCGACGGAACCGGTGCGACGACGGTGGTCCCGCTGCTGCAGATGGCCGCCCGGCTGCTCGGCGAGACCGCCACCGCGGCCGACAGCGGGATCGTCCGGGCCGCCGCGACCCCGACGTGATCCCGGGCGCGGAGGGCTCGGTGCGCGGCCTCGCGCTCGCCCTCAGCTGGCTCACGGTGCTGCCCGTCCGCGCACCGCCGGTGGACGCGGCGGGTGGCCGCGGCCGCGATCCGGTGGGCCCCGGTCGTCGGGGCGCTGCTCGGCGCCGCGGCTGCGCGGCGTCCTGCTCGGCCTGCACGCGCTCGGCGTCCCGCCGCTGGTCGCGGGCCTGCTCACCGTCGGCTTCCTCGCGCTGGCGACGCGCGGCATGCACCTCGACGGGCTCGCCGACACCGCCGACGGGCTCGGCTGCTACGGGCCGCCGGAGCGGGCGCTCGCCGTGATGCGCGACGGCGGGGCCGGCCCGTTCGCGCGTCGTCACGCTGGTCGTGGTGCTCGGCGTGCAGGCGGCCACGCTGGCCGAGCTGTCGACCGCGCACCTGCCGCGGTGCTGCTGGCGGTCGGGCTGGCCGCGCGCGGCAGGCCGGGCCGGGTTCGCGTGGTGCTGCCGGCGCGGGGTGCCTGCCGCCCGTCCCGGACGGGCTCGGGGCGACGGTCGCCGGATCGCAGCCGCCGTGGGTCGCGCCGGTGTGGTGGCTGGCGCTGGCGGCCGCCGGGCTCGGCGCCGTGCCGGGACGGCCGTGGCAGGGGCCGCTGGCCGTCGCCGCGGCCGCGGTGCTGCGGTCGGGCTGTCCCGGCACACCGCCCGCCGGTTCGGCGGGACGACCGGCGACGTGCTCGGCGCCGCGAACGAGCTCGGCGTCGCGGCGGCGCTCGTCGTGCTCGCCGCCGGGTGAGCGGTCAGGCCGGGACCAGCGTGTGCATCCACGAGTGGGTGTCCGGCGCCGTGCCGCGCTGGATGTCGGTCAGCAGGGTGCGCAGCTTCGTGGTGACCGGGCCGGGCTCGCCACCGGCGATGCGGACCTCGCCCTCGTTGTGCTTCACCCCGCTCACCGGGCTGATCACGACGGCCGTGCCGCACGCGAACACCTCGGTGATCCGCCCGTCGGCGGCGCCGTCGAGCCACTCCTGCGCGGAGATCCGGCGCTCGGTGACCTGGCAGCCCAGCTCCTTGGCGAGCATCAGCACGCGAGTCGCGGGTGACGCCGGGCAGGATGCTGCCCGACAGCTCCGGCGTGACGACCTCGATCTGCTCACCGGAGCCGAACACGAAGAACAGGTTGTTCGTGCCCATCTCCTCGCACCCAGCGGCGCTCGGCGGCGTCGAGGTAGGCGACCTGGGCGCAGCCGTGCTCGGCGGCCTGCGCCTGCGGCAGCAGCGAGGCGGCGTAGTTGCCGCCGCACTTGGCCGTGCCGGTGCCGCCCGGCGAGGCGCGCGTGTAGTCGGTGGACAGCCACACGTCGACCGGCTTGACCCCACCCGGGAAGTAGGCGCCCGCCGGCGAGGCGATGAGCAGGTAGAGGTACTCCGACGCGACGGCCGCACGCCGAGCCCGACCTCGGTGGCGATCATGAACGGCCGCAGGTAGAGCGACTCCTCGCCGCCCGCGGCCGGCACCCACGCGAGGTCGGCCGCCGAGCAGCTCGGACAGCGACTCCAGGAACAGCTCGTCGGGCAGCGGCGGCCATCGCCATGCGGGCGGCGGAGGCCCGGAAGCGCGCGGCGTTCACGTCGGGCCGGAAGCACGCCACCGAGCCGTCCGGCTGGCGGTAGGCCTTGAGCCCCTCGAAGATCTCCTGCCCGTAGTGCAGCACCACGGACGCCGGGTCGAGGGTCAGCGGCCCGTACGGCACCACCGCGGCGTCGTGCCAGCCCTGGTCCGCGCTGCCACGGGATGGTCACCATGTGGTCGGTGAAGTACCTGCCGAAGCCGGGGTTCGGCGACGATCTCCGCGCGGCGCGGTTCCGGCGTCGGAGCGGGGTGTGGGGTCCGGGCGAACTGCGCGCTCATGCGAATGACGGTACACGCGTCGGGCAACCTCCGGAGAGCCTGTTACCGGGAGGTCAGCGCACGTGCGACGGGACGAACGGCGGCCGGACGACGCGTGCACTCCAGCAGGCGCCCGCGTACGTCCACGGTGACGGCGTCGTCGAGCCCGACACCGGCCGACGGTGTCGAGCAGCGCGAGCGCGATGCCGGTGCGCAGCGTCGGGGAGAACGTGCCGGACGTGGTGGCGCCCACCGGCTCACCGTCGCGGAGCACCGTCATCGCGGGCCGCGGCACGCCGCGCCCGGTGGCCCGCAGCCCGCGCAGCCGCCGCGCCGGTCCGGCCGCCTTCTCCGCGACCAGCGCGTCGCGGCCCCAGAACTCCGGCTTGTCCCAGCCGACGGCCCAGCCGCTGCCCGCCTGCACCGGGGTGATGTCGACCGACAGGTCCTGGCCGTGCAGCGGGTAGCCCATCTCGGTGCGCAGGGTGTCGCGGGCGCCGAGCCCGGCCGGGCCGCCGCCGAGCGGCCCGGCGGCGGCGAGCAGTGCGTCCCAGAGCGCGGGGGCGTCGGCGGCGGGCACCAGCAGCTCGTAGCCGTGCTCGCCGGTGTAACCGGTCCGGCAGACGCGGACCGTCCCGGCGTCGCGCGAAGGCCATGTAGTCCAGGCCGTCCGCGGCACCCGGCACCACGTCCGCCAGCAGCTCCGGCCGAGCGCGGGCCCTGCACGGCGAGCACGGCGAGGTCGCGGTGCCGGTCGGTCACGGTGACGCCCTCGGGCGCGTCCGCCCGCAGCAGCCTGGCCACCTCGGCCGCGTTGGCCGCGTTGGGCACCGCGAGCACCTCGTCGGGGCCGATCAGGTAGACGATGAGGTCGTCGACGACGCCGCCTGTCTGCGTGCAGCACAGCGTGTACTGGGCGTGCCCGGGGCCGATCCGGCCGAGGTCGGCGGTGAAGCACCGGTTCACGAACTCCGCCGCCCCCGGCCCGGTGATCGGCGAGCTTCCCGAGGTGGCTGACGTCGAAGATCCCGACGGCGTCGCGCACGGCGGTGTGCTCGGCGACCGTGCCGGCCGGGTAGGAGATCGGCATCGACCAGCCGCCGAACGCCCCGAGGTTCGCCCCGAGTGCGACGTGGCGGTCGTGGAGCGGGCTCGGCAGGAGATCGGTCGGATCGGTCACGCGGCGCACGGTACAGCCGCCGGAGCCCCCGACTCGCGCGCGGAAAACGCCCGACTCGCGCGCGGAAAACCCCGACTCGCGCGCGGAAAACCCCGCTCGCGGTCAGGCGGGGGGTGCGGCGGCCCAGGACGGTGGTGAGGATCCAGCCGGCGGCGAGCGCTCCGGCGGTGACGAGCACCTGGCTGCGGGGGCAGCAGCGCGGCGAGCAGGAGGCACGCCACCAGCCCGGCCCAGGACATCCAGTGCGGCCGGCTGCGCTCGGCGGGGAGGAGCCGCAGCGCCGCGAGGTTGACCACCGCGTAGTAGACGAGCACGGCGCACGCCGACAGCGCGATGGCGGCCGCGGGCCCGGCCACCACGGCGACGATGACCGCGACGGCGCCGCCCGCGATGTCGGCCCGCCACGGGGTGCCGCGCCCACCGACGGCAGCCAGCGATCGGGGCAGCTCGCCGCGGCGCGCCATCGCCAGGGCCGTGCGGCTCGTGCCGACCAGGACCGACAGCAGCGCCGACCCGGCCGCGACGGCCGCCCCGACCCGCACCAGCACCCCCAGCGCGGGCGCCTGCCCGGAGTCGACCACCGCCACGAGTGGCGCGCTCTCCATGCTCAGCCGCTCGGCGCCGAGCCCGGCGAGCAGTGCGGCCGCCACGAGCAGGTAGGTCACCACGGTCACGCCGAGGGCGATCGCGATCGCCTTGCGCAGCGTGCGGCTCGGGTCGCGGACCTCCTCCGCCAGCGTCGCGATCCTGGCGTAGCCCGCGAACGCGAAGAAGACCAGCCCGGCGGCGGTCAGGACCCCGTGCACGCCGCCCGGCATCGGCGGCGCCGGAGCGACCGGCTGCGCCGGGACCGCGGCGTCCGGACCCCGGTGGCGCCCACCAGACCGACGACGACCACCACGACCAGCACCGCGAGGGTCCCGCCGACCAGCGCCCACGCTCCGCGCGCCGTCCACCGCACGCCTGCGATGTTGATCGCGGTCACCGCCAGGATGACGACGACCGCGGCGACCAGGGGCTGCGCGGGCAGCACGTAGCTGCCGAAGACCCCGGCGGCGGCCGCCGCCGATGCCGTCTTGGCGACGAGGAACGCGACGCCGGCGAGCCGGCCCGCACCCGGCGAGAGGCGTTCGCGCCCGTAGACGTAGCCGCCGCCGCTCTCGGGGTGGGCCACGGCCAGGTCGGCGGTGGAGGCCGCGTTGCAGGCGGCGACCGCCGCGGCCAGCACGACGGCGGCGAGCAACCAACCGCCCGTGGCGGCGGCGGCCGGGCCCCACACGGCGAACACCCGGTCCCGAGCATGGCCGCCAGCCCGAGGACGACCGCGTCGGCGGTTCCCAGGCGCCGCTGCAGGCTCGGAGGCACGACAGCAACCCTGACATCCGGACCTGCCGGGTCCGGGCGCCGTCGCGGTGTCATTAGCATCTCGAAGCGGTCTCGCCCGCAGGCGCCGGTGCGCCCGCCAGGAGGCCGTTCCCGTCCGAGAGGAAGCACACGTGCCCACCGAGCTGCACATCGCGAGCGGATCCGCCGGCGACCGCCGAGGCCGACGCCGTCGTGGTCGGGCTGATGCCCGCCCGGGCGGCGACAGGAACGGCGACACGGAGGGCCCGCGGCTCGCGCCGCGGTGCGGACGACGTCGACGCGGCGTTCGACGGCGGCCTCACCGCCCTGCTCGCCCTCGCCGGGGCCACCGGCAAGGCCGACGAGATCGTGAAGCTCCCCACCCGTGGCGCGCTCACCGCCCCGCTGCTCGTCGCCGTCGGGTTGGGCAAGGCCAGGACGGGGCCGCGGAGTCCGAGCCCGCAGCGGCCCGAGACCGGACCAGGTGCGGCGTGCCTCCGGCGCGGCGGCGCGCGCGCTGGCGGGCACCGGCCACGCCGTGAGCACCCTCGGCCGGATCGACCTCGGCGCCGCCGCGGAGGGCTCGCTGCTCGGGGCCTACGCGTTCACCGCGTACAAGGGGTCCAACGGCCGCGCGCCGGTCGGCCGGGTCGACCTGGCCTGTCGCACCGAGGACGGCGACACCCCGGACGCGGACGCGACGCTGCGGCGGGCCGTCGCCGTCGCCACCGCCGTGTGCACCACCCGGGACCTCGTCAACACCCCGCCCAACGACCTGTTCCCCGAGACCTTCGCCGCACGCGCCGCGGGAGCTGGCCGCGGGCACCGGCCTCGACGTGGAGGTGCTCGACGAGGTCGCCCTCGCCGAGGGCGGATACGGCGGGGTGCTCGGCGTCGGCCGCGGCTCCGTCACGCAAGCCGCGGCTGGTGCGGCTGCGCTGGGCGGGCGGGCCCGCCCCGCGCGCGACGGTGGCGCTGGTCGGCAAGGGGATCACGTTCGACACCGGCGGCATCTCGATCAAGCCGGCGGCCGAACATGGACCACATGACCTCGGACATGTCCGGCGCCGCCGCGGTGATCGCGACGATGGTGCTCGCCGCGCGAGCTGGAGCTGCCGCTCGCGCTCACCGCGACGGTGCCGATGGCCGAGAACATGCCGTCGCGACACCGCCTACCGGCCCGGTGACGTGCTGAGGATGTACGGCGGGAAGACCGTCGAGGTGCTCAACACCGACGCCGAGGGCAGGCTGATCCTGGCCGACGCGATCGTCCGCGCCGTCGAGGACGAGCCCGACTACCTCGATCGAGACCTCCACCCTCACCGGCGCCCAGCAGGTGGCGCTGGGGCTGCGCACCGCCGGGGTGATGGGCACCGACGCGTTCCGCGACCGCGTGGCCGAGACCGCGCGGGCCGTCGGCGAGGACGCGTGGGCGATGCCGCTGCCCGACCACATCCGGGCGGAGCTCGACTCGCGCGTCGCCGACATCGCCAACGTCACCGGGCACCGGTGGGGCGGCATGCTGGCGGCCGGGATCTTCCTGCGCGAGTTCGTGCCGGACGGCCTGGCCTGGGCGCACATCGACGTCGCCGGCCCGGCGTTCCACAGCGGCGGCCCGTACGGCTTCACGGCGAAGGGCGGCACCGGCGTGCCCGTCCGCACGATCTTCGCCGTCCTGGAGGACATCGCCGAGAACGGCTGACGCTCGTGCGCGGTGCCCGGTCAGCCGCGCCGAGGTCACGGCGGCGCTCCCGGTCGCGGAGGATCTTCTGGCGCGTGTCGTGGTCGCGCATCCGCTGCGGGTAGCCCACCAGCTGCACGTCGTACACCGGCATCTTCAGCGAGCGGGCGAGCTTGCGGGCGGCGTCGGGGCCGCCGATCCGCCGCCGGGTCCACTCCCCGTCCTTGGCGACCAGGAGATGGTCGTGTCGGTGACGGTCGTGCGCGGCTCCACGAACGCCTCGACGCCCTCGCGGCGTCGCGGACCAGGCACGCAGGTGGGCCTCGTCGCCGTCGTCGGCCCTGCGCAGCGTTCCCGGACGACCACGGCGAAGCCTCTCCGAACAGCCCCATCCCACCCACCTCCCGAGCCGGTACACCTCACCGCTCAACGTCGGATACGGGTGATTTTCTCCCGAACGGCCCAGCCCCCGCGCGCGGACCGTCGGGATGACAGGATGGGCGTCGCGGCTGGCCGTGACCCGGTCGGTCCGGAACCCGGCACCCGGATAAGGAGTACTGACGTGCCCGAGCACAACGCGGACCTGGTCATCCTCGGCGGCGGGTCGGGCGGCTACGCCTGCGCCCTGCGCGCGGCCGAGCTGGGGATGTCGGTGGTGCTCGTGGAGCGCGACAAGCTCGGTGGAACCTGCCTGCACTACGGATGCATCCCGACGAAGGCCCTGCTGCACGCGGCCGAGGTGGCCGACTCGGCCCGCGAGGGCGACAAGGTCGGCGTCAAGAGCTCGCTGGCCGGCATCGACATGGCCGGGGTCAACGCCTACAAGGACGGTGTCGTCGGCAAGCTCTACAAGGGACTGCAGGGGCTGGTGAAGTCCCGCAAGATCAACCTCGTGGCGGGCACCGGCCGTTTCGAGGCGCCCAACGCCGTCACGGTCGGCGACGACAGGTACGTCGGCAAGAACGTCGTGCTGGCCTCGGGCAGCTACGCCAAGAGCCTCCCCGGCCTCGACATCGGCGGCCGCATCATCACGAGCAACGAGGCCATCCGGCTCGACGAGGTGCCGCGGCGCATCGTCATCCTCGGCGGCGGCGTCATCGGCGTGGAGTTCGCGTCGGTGTTCACGAGCTTCGGCTCGGAGGTGACCATCGTCGAGGCGCTCCCCCGGCTCGTGCCGAACGAGGACGAGTTCGCCTCCAAGCTCCTGGAGCGCGCGTTCCGCCGCCGCAAGATCAACTACAAGACCGGCGTGAAGTTCACCGGGGCGCAGCAGACCGACGACGCGGTCACCGTCTCCCTGGAGTCCGGTGAGGAGATCGAGGCCGACTACCTCCTCGTCGCGGTGGGGCGCGGCCCCAACACCGGCGACACCGGCTACGAGGAGGCCGGCGTGACGATGGAGCGCGGGTTCGTCCTCGCCGACGAGCGGCTGCGCACCAACCTCGAGGGCGTCTACGCGCTCGGCGACATCGTGCCCGGGCTGCAGCTCGCCCATCGCGGGTTCGCCCAGGGCATCTTCGTGGCCGAGGAGATCGCCGGGCTCAACCCGCCGGTGATCGACGAGGACGGCATCCCGCGGGTCACCTACTGCGAGCCGGAGGTGGCGTCGGTCGGGCTCACCGAGGCGCAGGCCGCGGAGCGGCACGGCGAGATCCAGACGCTGACCTACGACCTGGCGGGCAACGGGAAGTCCCAGATCCTGCAGACCCAGGGCGCGATCAAGCTGGTCAAGACCGGCGCCGAGGGCACACCGGGGCCCGTGGTGGGCATCCACATGGTCGGCGCCCGGGTCGGGGAGCTCATCGGCGAGGCGCAGCTGGTCTACAACTGGGACGCCCAGGCCGAGGACGTCGCCGCGCTCGTCCACGCCCATCCCACCCAGAACGAGGCCTTCGGCGAGGCGCATCTCGCACTGGCCGGCAAGCCCCTGCACAGCCACGGCTGACCGGCACCCACCGGAACGCCCACCCAGATCGCCCGCCCCGCAGGAAGAGGAGCTCCGACCCGCCATGGCCTTCTCCGTCCAGATGCCAGCCCTCGGTGAGAGCGTCACCGAGGGCACCGTCACCCGCTGGCTCAAGCAGGAGGGCGACCGGGTCGAGGTCGACGAGCCGTTGCTCGAGGTCTCCACCGACAAGGTCGACACCGAGATCCCCTCGCCCGCCGCGGGCGTGCTGGAGCGGATCGTGGCCGGTGAGGACGAGACCGTCGAGGTCGGCGGGGAGCTCGCGGTGATCGGCGACGGGTCCGACGGGTCCGGGTCCGACCAGGCGGGCTCGGACGGGAGCGGCTCGGAGGGCTCCTCGTCGGCGTCGAGGCGCCCGCCGAGGAGGAGGCCGACGCCGACGCGCCGCCCGCGCCGCCGAACCAGGCGGCCGAGCCCGCCTCCGACGGACCGACGACCCGACGACACCGACGACACCGACGGCGGGTCGGGGACGAGCCGCAGGAGGCCCCGCAGGCCGACGCGAAGCCCGCCCCGTCCGGGTCGGGCACCGCCGTGGTCATGCCGGAGCTGGGCGAGAGCGTCACGGAGGGCACGGTCACGCGCTGGCTCAAGCAGGTCGGCGACAGCGTGGCCGTCGACGAGCCGTTGCTCGAGGTCTCCACCGACAAGGTCGACACCGAGATCCCGTCGCCGGTGGCGGGCACGCTGCTGGAGATCACGGCGGGCGAGGACGAGACGGTCGACGTCGGCGGGCAGCTCGCCGTCATCGGCGACGCGTCGGCCGGATCGGCCGAGGAGCCCGCCGACGAGAAGCCGACCAGGAGACCGCAACCGGCGGAGCCCGCGGCGAAGAGCGCGGAGCCCGCCGGGCCCGCCGAGAAGACGGCGGACGAGTCCGAGGAGCAGGCCGAGCTCGACGACATCCCCGCCGACCAGCCCGCGCGCCCGCAGGGGGAGAACGGCGCAGGCCCGGGAGGGCGCGCCCTACGTCACCCCGCTGGTCCGCAAGCTGGCGAACGAGCACGGCGTGGACCTGGCGTCGGTCAGCGGTTCCGGTGTCGGTGGCCGGATCCGCAAGCAGGACGTCCTCGCCGCGGCCGAGAAGGCCGCACCGGAACCGCAGCCGGAGCCCGAGCCGGAGCCGGAGGAGGAGCCGCAGGCCGCGCCCGCCGCGTCCGGTCGGACGAGTGCCCCGGCGGCGAAGGCGCCTGCAGACGGCCCGCAGCCGGGCACCACCGTGAAGCTGTCCCGGCTGCGCCAGGTGATCGCCAACCGGATGAACGAGTCGCTGCGCGTGTCGGCGCAGCTCACGACGGTCCAGGAGGTCGACGTCACCCGGATCGCCCGGCTGCGGGCGCGGGCGAAGGCCGAGTTCGAGCGCCGCGAGGGCGTCAAGCTCACCTACCTGCCGTTCTTCGCGAAGGCCGTCGTCGAGGCGCTGAAGCAGTTCCCGCAGGTCAACGCGTCGATCGACGAGGAGAAGAAGGAGGTGACCTACCACGGCGCCGTGCATCTCGGCATCGCGGTGGACACCCCCCGCGGCCTCCTCGTTCCGGTCGTGAAGAACGCCGAGGACCTGAACATCGCCGGGCTGGCGAAGCGGATCGCCGACGTCGCCGCGCGCACCCGCGACAGCAAGATCGGCCCGGACGAGCTGTCGGGCGGCACGTTCACGATCACCAACATCGGCAGTGCCGGCGCGCTCTTCGACACCCCGATCATCAACCAGCCGCAGGTGGCCATCCTGGGGACGGGCGTGATCGTCAAGGAGCCCAAGGTCGTGCCCGGCCCGGACGGCGAGGACGTCATCGCCGTGCGGTCGGTCTGCTACCTGCCACTGACCTACGACCACCGGCTCGTCGACGGCGCGGACGCCGGCCGGTTCGTCTCCGCGGTCAAGGCGCGGCTCGAGGACGGCGCGTTCGAGGCGGACCTGGGCCTGTAGGCACCGTGCCGACTCGCGCGTCCGGCCCGGTTCGGAGAGGATCACGGACGTGCGCGTCGTCGTCGCCGGCTCGTCCGGCATGATCGGATCGTCCCTCGTGTCCCACCTGCGGGAGGCCGGGCACGACGTGCTGCGCCTGGTCCGGCGCACGCCCGCAGCGCCGGACGAGCGTGGTTGGGACCCGCCCGCAGGCCAGATCGACGACGGCACCTTCGACGGCGTCGACGCCGTGGTGAACCTCAACGGCGTCGGCATCGCCGACCGGCCGTGGAGCGGGGCGCGCAAGCAGCTCGTGCGCGACAGCCGCAACGTCCCCACCGACGTGCTGGCCAACGCCGTCGCCCAGCACGGCGTCCCCGCGCTGCTCAGCGCGTCCGGGGTCAACTACTACGGCGACACCGGGCCTCAGGTCGTCGACGAGTCGGCGCCGTCGGGGAGCGGGTTCCTGGCCGAGGTGTGCCGCGACTGGGAGGCGGCCACCGAACCGGCGACGCGGGGCGGGGCCCGGGTGGTGCTGCTGCGCTCCGCGCCGGTGCTCTCGCCGTCCGGCGGCATCCTGAGCAGGCTCCGGCCGCTGTTCCGGTGCATGCTCGGTGGCCGGATCGGCCCCGGCACGCAGGCCTTCCCGTGGATCTCGCTCGACGACGAGGTGGGCGCCATCCGCTTCCTGCTGGAGGACAGCTCCATACGCGGACCGGTGAACCTCGCCGGCCCGGAGCTGGCGACGAACAGCGACTTCACCCGCGAGCTGGCCGCCGCGGTCGGGCGGCCGGCGCCGTTCGTGGTGCCCGGTTTCGCGCTCAAGGCGGTCCTGGGCCAGATGGCGGAGGAGATGGTGCTCTCCGGTCCGCGCGTGGTCCCGGTGCGGCTGCAGGCCGCGGACTACCGGTTCCACCACCCCACGCTCGCCCAGGCCCTCGCCGCGGCCGTCCCCCCGTGACCACCCCCACCCCCTCCCGTCCAGCCCCCATATGCGCACTCTGGATGCACTACGCGGTTCTGCGCGTGCCGGAAAGCGCGTTCTGCATCCAGAGTGCGATAAGGGGCGGCGGGGCGAGTGACGGGGGGCGGCGTGGCTGAGCGGGTGGACGTGGTGGTGGTCGGGGCCGGGCTCGCGGGGTTGCGGGCGGCGCAGGTCCTGTGCAGGCGCGGGCTCGACGTGCTCGTCCTCGACGCCGCCGACCGCCCGGGCGGCCGGATGGCCACCGACGTCGTCGACGGGTTCCGCTGCGACCGCGGCTTCCAGGTGCTCAACACCTCCTACCCCGCGCTGCGGGCGGCGCTGGCGGGCGACCTCGACCCGCTGCGCCTGCGCACGTTCGAGCCGGGAGCGGCGATCCGCGGCGCCGACGGCTCTGCTGCACACCCTCGCCGACCCCCGGCGCCGCCCGCGCCGCGCCTGGAGCACCGCCACCGACCGGCTGCTCCCGCTCCGCGGCAAGGTGGCGCTCGCCGCCTGGACCGCGCGGGTGCTGGCGACGCCGCCCGCCCGCACCGCCGGGCTCATCGACCGGTCCGCCGGGCAGGACCTCGCCGCCGCCGGACTCGACGGCCCCGTCGTCGACCGTTTCCTGCGGCCCTTCCTGTCCGGGGTGCTCGGCGAGTCCGAGCTGTCGACGTCCGCGGCGTTCGTCCGGCTGGTGTGGCGCAGCTTCGCGCTGGGCGCGATCGCCGTGCCCGCCGACGGGATGGGCGCGTTCCCCGCCCGGCTCGCTGCCGGGCTCCCGGACGGCGTGCTCCGGCTCGGACGACGGGTGCACGCGGTGGAACGCGGCCGGGTGCGCACCGCCGACGGCGAGATCACCGCGCGGACCGTGCTCGTCGCCACCGACCCGGACGGCGCCGCCGCGCTGCTGCCCGGCGTCGGCGCCCCGGAGATGCACGCCCTCACCACCTACTACCACGTCGCACCCGCCGCTCCGGCAACGGCGCCGCTGCTCCATCTCGACGGCACCGGCGGCCCGGTGGCCAACACCGTGGTGCTCACGGCCGCGGCGCCGAGCTACTCCCCCGACGGCCGTGCCCTCGTGTCGTCCACCGTCCTCGGTACGGCGGAGCGGGTCGGCGAGGCCGTGGTGCGGCGCGAGCTGGCGCGGATCCACGGCGTCGCCACCGGGGAGTGGGAGCACCTGCACACCGCGGAGGTCCGCCGGGCGCTGCCCGCGTTCCGGCCGGGCCGACCGGTCCGGGACGACGTCGACCTCGGCGACGGGATCTTCGTCGCAGGCGACCACCGTGACACCCCGTCCACCCAGGGCGCGCTGGTCAGCGGACGGCGTGCCGCCGAGGCGATCATGGTGACGCTGGGCGCGGGCACCGCACCGCGCTGACTGCCGCACGAGGCGCGGACGGGAGCGGCGGGGCCACGCCACGCGCGCCGGAGCCGGCATCGGGCTCGGGCTGGTGGCGGTGGGGTGCTCGGCCTGGTCGTCGGGGTCCTCGCCGGGGTCCCGTAGACCAGGCCGGAGCCAGCCGGAGTCAGCCCGGAGTCAGCCCGGAGTCAGCGCAGTGCCGGGTGGAGCTGCAGGTCCAGTCCCGCCGGCGCGGCAGGCTTGGCCACCGCGTGGTCGCGGACGGGCAGCGCCCCGTCGAGCGCGTCGACGACCGCCCGCTCCGTGACGTCGATCATCTCGGCGACGGGCACGTCGCGCCCGAGCTCGACCGACAGCGAGCTCACCCCGGCGTCGGCGATCCCGCAGGGCACGATGCGGTCGAACGCGGCGAGGTCGGGATCGCAGTTGAGCGCGAAGCCGTGCAACGTCACGCCGCCCTGCACCCGGACGCCGATCGCCGCGACCTTCCGCTCCGGGCCGCGGTCGTCGGCCGGCAGCCACACGCCGCTGCGCCCGTCGACGCGACCCGCGGCCGTGACGCCCAGGTCGACCACGACGGCGATGAGGGCCTCCTCCAGCCTGCGCACGAAGTCGACGACGTCGAGCGGCTCGGCCAGCGCGACGATCGGGTAGCCGACCAGCTGGCCGGGCCCGTGCCAGGTGATCCGCCCGCCCCGGTCCACGTCGACGACGGGCGTGCCGTCGGTGGGCCGGTCGGCGGGCTGGGTGCGCTTGCCCGCCGTGTAGACCGACGGGTGCTCCAGGAGCATGAGGACGTCGGGGCCGGTGCCGTCGCGGCGGGCCGTGGCGTTGGCGCGCTGGGCGTCCCAGGCCACGCGGTAGTCGACGGTGCCGAGCCGGTCGACCCGCAGCGGGTCGGAGCCGCGGCGGCAGGATCGGAGGGTGGCTCCCGTGGGCATGCCGCTCACGCTACGCGGCCCGTGCGCACGCCACGAGCGGCCGTCAGTGCACCTGGCGCACGACGTCGGACGCGATCAGCTCCACCTGGTCGAGGTCGGCCAGATCGAGGAGCTGGAGGTAGATCCGGGTGATCCCGGTGCGCTCGCGCCACTCGCCCAACCGCTGCACCACCTCGTCGACGGTGCCGGCGAGCCCGTTGTCCCGCAGGTCCTCGACCTCGCGGCCCAGCGTCAGCGCGCGGCGGGCGACCTCGGCGTCGTCGCGTCCCACGCACACGGTGAGGGCGACGGAGCGGACGATCTCGGCGGGGTCCCGCCCGATCTCGTGGCACGCCGCGTCCACCCGCCCGAACTGCGCCGCGACGTGGTCGGCCGGCCGGAACCCGACGTTGAACTCCGACGCGAACCGGGCGGCCAGCGCCGGCGTGCGCTTCTTCCCGTGGCCACCCACGATGACGGGCGGGGCGGGCTGCTGCACGGGCTTGGGCAGGGCAGGCGAGTCGGTCAGCCGGTAGTGGGCGCCGTCGAACGAGTACCGATCCCCCGGCAGCGTCCCCCACAGCCCGGTGATGATCTCCAGCTGCTCGGTGAGCCGGTCGAAGCGCTCCCGGACGTCGGGGAACGGGATGCCGTAGGCGGCGTGCTCGCCCTCGAACCAGCCGGCCCCGAGCCCGAGCTCGACGCGCCCGGCGGACATCTGGTCGACCTGCGCCACCGAGACGGCCAGCGGCCCGGGCAGCCGGAAGGTGGCCGACGTCACCAGCGTGCCGAGCCGGATCCGGTCCGTCTCGCGCGCCAGCCCGGCCAGGGTGAGCCACGCGTCGGTCGGCCCGGGCTCACCGGAGGCATCGCCCATCGCGAGGAAGTGGTCGGACCGGAAGAAGGCGTCGTAGCCTGCGGCCTCGGCCGTCCGGGCGACGCGCAGGAGGTCGTCGTAGCTCGCGCCCTGCTGGGGTTCGGTGAAGATCCGGAAGTCCACGGTGGACAACGTAGTGCCGCGGGTGGCGCCACGCCGGTCCGGCTGGTAGTACGTCGATCATGGCGTGGACCCTCGACCAGATGCCGGACCAGACCGGGCGCACCGTGCTCGTCACCGGCGCGACGTCGGGTCTCGGCCTGGCGTCGGCGGTCGCACTCACCCGGGCCGGGGCACGGGTACTCCTGACCGCCCGTGACCCGGAGCGCGGCAAGGCCGCACTGGAGCGCGTGCAGCGCGACGCCGGGCCGGGCGCCGAGCTGGTGGAGCTGGACCTCGCCGACCTCGAGTCGGTGCACCGGGCCGCGGCCGACGTGCGCGACCGCACGGACGACGCGCTGCACGTGCTGATGAACAACGCCGGGGTGATGGGCACGCCACCGGCCTTCACGATCGACGGCTTCGAGCTGCAGATCGGCACCAACCACCTCGGCCACGCCGCGCTGACCTGGCTGCTGATGCCGGCGCTGCGCCGCGGCGGCGCCGCGCGCGTCGTGACGGTGACCAGCATCGCCCACCGCGGTGGGGGCCTGGACGTCGACGACCTGAACTTCGCCGACCGGCCCTACCTCCCGTCGCGGGCGTACAGCCAGTCGAAGCTGGCCAACCTGCTCTTCGCCACCGAGCTGGACCGGCGGCTGCGCGCGGCGGGAGCCGACGTGGTCGAGCGTTGCCGCGCACCCCGGGATGACCGGCACGGAGCTGCTCGCCAACTCGCTGCGCCACCGCAGCAGGCTGCTGGCGACGCTGACGGCCCCGCTCAACACGCTGTTCACCCAGCCCGTCCGCACGGGCGTGCTCCCGCAGCTCTACGCCGCCACCGCTCCGCAGGTGCGGGGCGGGGACCACGTCGGGCCCCGCGGACCGGCCGAGCTCTTCGGCCGCCCCGGCCCGGCCCGGCGCAGCCCGGCGGCCGCCGACCCGGATCTGGCCCGCCGCCTCTGGGCCGCGACCGCGGCGGCGACCGGCGTGCGACCCGATCCGAAATGAGCGCCACCGCGTACCCTGACGGCCGTGACGATCGCCCCGGAAGGTCGCAAGCTCCTCCGTCTGGAGGTCCGCAACAGCGAGACCCCCGTGGAGCGCAAGCCGCCGTGGATCCGCACGCGGGTGCGGACCGGGCCGCAGTACACCGAGCTGAAGTCGCTGGTCCGGACCGGTGGCCTGCACACCGTCTGCGAGGAGGCCGGCTGCCCCAACATCTACGAGTGCTGGGAGGACCGGGAGGCGACGTTCCTCATCGGCGGGGAGCAGTGCACGCGCCGCTGCGACTTCTGCCAGATCGACACCGGTAAGCCGGCCGAGCTGGACCGGGACGAGCCGCGGCGGGTGGCGGAGTCGGTGCAGCAGATGGGGCTGCGCTACTCCACGGTCACCGGCGTGGCCCGCGACGACCTGCCCGACGGCGGGGCCTGGCTGTACGCGGAGACCGTCCGCCAGATCCACGAGCTGAACCCGGGCACCGGCGTCGAGCTGCTGATCCCCGACTTCAACGCCGACGCCGACCAGCTCGGCGAGGTGTTCGGCGTCGGCCCCGGAGGTGCTCGCGCACAACGTCGAGACCGTGCCGCGGATCTTCCGGCGGATCCGGCCCGGGTTCCGCTACGACCGCTCCCTCGACGTCATCACGCAGGCGCGGGCGGCCGGCCTGGTGACGAAGTCGAACCTGATCCTGGGCATGGGCGAGACACCGGACGAGGTCACCGCGGCGCTGGCGGACCTGGTCGGTGCCGGATGCGAGATCGTCACCATCACCCAGTACCTGCGGCCGTCGGCCCGCCACCACCCGGTGGAGCGGTGGGTCAAGCCGGAGGAGTTCGTGGCGCACTCCACCGCCGCCGAGGAGATGGGGTTCGCGGGGGTGATGGCGGGTCCGCTGGTGCGCTCGTCGTACCGGGCGGGGCGCCTGTACACCCAGGCCATGCAGCATCGCGGGCAGGAGCTGCCGGCCGCGCTGGCGCACCTGGCGGCCCAGGGCCCCGCGGCCCAGGAGGCACGCAGCCTGCTCGCCCGCTGAGCCCTGCCCGAGAGCACGCCCCGACCTCCTCGACCCGTATCCTCGGCGTATGGCCGCCACGCCCAAACCCAAGCTCGACAAGGCAGCGAGAGCCGCCGCCAAGCGCGAGAAGCGCGCAGCGTCGAAGCAGCGCCGCAAGCAGATCTTCGAAGCGTTCAAGATGCAGCGCCGCGAGGACAAGGCGCTCGTGCCGTTGATGGTGGGCGCGATCCTGCTGTCGGTCGTCGTGGTCTTCGGTGTCGGGTGGTTCTTCGACCTCCAGTGGATCCTGCTGCCGATCGGCATCGCGATCGGGGTGCTGGGCGCGGTCAGCATCTTCGGGCGCCGGGTGCAGCGCTCGGTCTACACCAAGGCGGAAGGGCAGCCGGGCGCCGCGGGCTGGGCGCTGGACACCATGCGCGGCCAGTGGCGGGTCACGCAGGGCATCGCGGGCACCACCCATCTCGACGCCGTGCACCGGGTGATCGGCCGTCCCGGGATCATCCTCGTGGCGGAGGGGGCCCCGCACCGCGTCAAGGCGCTGCTCGCCCAGGAGAAGAAGCGCACCGCGCGGGTCGCGGGCACCATGCCGATCTACGACATCGTCGTCGGCAACGACGAGGGCCAGGTGCCGCTGGACAAGCTGCAGCGCCACCTGGCGAAGCTGCCCCGCAACATCAACTCCAAGGAGATGGACACGATCGAGGCCCGGCTCGCCGCGCTCGGCTCCCGTGCCGCGGCGCTGCCGAAGGGCCCGCTGCCCCAGGGCGCGAAGATGCGCAGCGTGCAGCGGACCGTTCGCCGTCGCTGACCGCGGGCGTCAGCGGTCCAGCGCCACCGCGATGCGGGTCACCAGCTCCGACGGCGCTGCGGTGCTCGGGTCGGTCAGATAGGTCTCCGTCACCGGTCCGCGCGCCTCGTGCCCGCGCTCCCGCACGTGCTCCAGCAGTGCGGTGTAGGCCAGCGGCAGCTCGGTGTACGGCCCGACGTGCAGGGTCGACGCCCACGCGCCCCCCGGGACCGCGAGGTCGGCGGGCGCCGGAGCGGGCAGGCCCACCGTGATCGCGAACTCGTCCACGAGGTCCAGCGGGAAGACCGCGACCAGCGGCTCGCGCACGGGCCGGCCCGCTGCGGCCGCGGCCAGCACGACCCGCCCGCAGAGTGCCGCGGTGTCCGCGTCGAGCGCGTCGGCCCGCGCGCGACCGGTCGAGCCGCTCAGGTGCAGCGGCTCCCGATCGGCGATCGCCACGTCGTAGCCGACGCGCTCGGGCCGGTGCAGCAGTCCGTCGAGGGACCGCAGCACCTGCTCCCGGTGGGCGAGCTCGGCCGCGAGGCGGGCCCGCTCCCGGGCCAGCACCCCGGCGACCGCGGGCCCGTCGGGCGCGGCGAGCACCTCGCGGACGACGGGCAGCGGCACGTCCAGGCCGCGGAGCAACGCGATCGTGGTCGCCACCCGAACCTGGTCCGAGCGGTAGTAGCGATAGCCCGAGTGCGGGTCGACGAACGCGGGCACGAGCAGTCCCTCGGCGTCGTAGTGCCGCACCGCCTTGACGGTGAGCCGGCTGAGCCGGGCGAACGCGCCGATCGGCATCAGCCCGCCCGCCTGCGACTCGGCTCGCTCCATCAGCGCACCGGCACGTGCAGGATCGTCCGGTTGTCCGACGGCGCGGTCCGCCCGGGATCGGTCAGGTAGGTCTCGGTGTGGGGACCGTCGGGGCGCAGGCCCTGCTCGGCGACGAACCCGTACAGCGCCGCGAGCGACGGTCCCTCGTCGTCGTACGGGCCGTGGTGCAGCAGCCGGGCCACCCGGCGGGCGGGCTGGTCCCGCAGCTCCACCGGGGCCCCGAAGCGGGCGGCGGCGGTGGCCACGGCGTCTGCCGTGCGCCACGGCGGGGCGGGGACGAGCAGCGTCCAGTGCCAGCCCGCCGGGGCGTCGAGGTCGAACCGGAGCGGGTCGCCGTCCTGGGCGTAGCTGCCCTCGAGCGCGACGTCCTCCCGCGCGCCGAGGGCGGCCCGTACCGCGAACAGCGCCCGGACGGCCGCCGCGAACGGCGGGTCCTCCGGCGCGCCGCGCCCGTCGACCGCGAGGACGGGACGGGCAGGCAGGTCGGCGAGCGAGGGGACGGTGGTGATGCGTGTCGGTGTCCATGACGCACACGGTCCGGTCTCCCGCACGGGGAGGGTCAACCGTCAACGGGTGCGGACCACGATCGTCCGGGCGGCGCGGTCGTGCCAGCCGCGCCCGTCGTCGTCCCGGACGAGTGCGGGGACGACGAGCGCGACGAGCGCGGTGCGCAGCACCGCCCGCGGCACGCCGATGACGGCAGCGGCGTCGAGCGAGGCCACCCGGATGCCGACGGCGGTCATGCCTGCGCTCGCGCCGAACACGGCCACCGGGATCGCCGTGAGCACGAACCACACCCCCAGCACGGCCCACGGGAAGACCGGGTCGCGGAGCGCGTCCGAGCCGATGAGCAGGGCGGCGATGGCGTAACCGAGCATCCAGTCCACGGCCAGCGCGGCGAACCGGCGGCCGAACCCGGCCACCGAGCTGACGCCCTCTGCGGGCAGCCCGAACCGGTCGCCCGGATGGTCGCCGGACCCGCGGGCATCCGGACCAATCTGGGTGCCGGGGAGCCAGGAGTCGATCCAGCGGGCCATGCTGTCAGCCTAGGCCCGTGTGACGAGACCGCGACTCACGACGAGCCCGTTAACCTCTGTGCAACACACGAGTGACCGACGGGCAACAACGCGCCCATAGCGTCGGACCCAAGTCATAGGTCGATCGAAGGAGTCAAGAGGGTGTTCAGCAACTCCGATGAGCTTCTGAGCTACATCTCGGACGAGAAGGTCGAGTACGTCGACATCAGGTTCTGCGACCTTCCCGGCGTGATGCAGCACCTCACCGTCCCCGCGTCCACGTTCGACCAGGACCTGATCGACGACGGCATCGCGTTCGACGGCTCGTCCGTGCGCGGCTTCCAGTCGATCAACGAGTCGGACATGGCGCTGTTCCCCGACGCCGCCACGGCACGGCTGGACCCGTTCCGCAAGCACAAGACGCTCAACCTGAACTTCTTCGTGCACGACCCGGTCACCGGCGAGCGCTACAGCCGCGACCCGCGCAACGTCGCACGCAAGGCCGAGGAGTACCTCGCCGCCACCGGCGTCGCCGACACCTGCTTCTTCGGTGCGGAGGCCGAGTTCTACATCTTCGACTCCGTCCGGTTCGGGTCCGACCCCCACCAGCAGTACAGCCACATCGACTCCGTCGAGGGCTGGTGGAACACGGGCAAGGAGGAGGTCGGCGGCAACCTCGGGTACAAGGTCAACTACAAGGGCGGGTACTTCCCGGTCCCCCCGGTCGACCACTACGCGGACCTGCGCGACGACATGGTCTCCAACATGATCGCGAGCGGCTTCAGCGTCGAGCGCGGCCACCACGAGGTCGGCACCGCGGGCCAGGCGGAGATCAACTACAAGTTCAACACGCTGCTGCACGCCGCCGACGACCTGATGCTGTTCAAGTACCTCATCAAGAACACCGCCTGGCACGCCGGCAAGACGGCCACCTTCATGCCGAAGCCGCTCTTCGGCGACAACGGCTCGGGCATGCACGCCCACCAGTCGCTGTGGAAGGACGGCTCGCCGCTGTTCCACGACGAGGCCGGCTACGGCGGGCTGTCCGACACCGCCCGCTACTACATCGGCGGCCTGCTGCACCACGCCCCGAGCCTGCTGGCGTTCACCAACCCGACGGTGAACTCCTACCACCGCCTGGTCCCCGGCTTCGAGGCACCGGTCAACCTGGTGTACTCGGCCCGCAACCGGTCGGCCTGCATCCGGATCCCGCTCACGGGCAACAACCCCAAGGCCAAGCGCCTGGAGTTCCGCTGCCCCGACTCGTCGGGCAACCCGTACCTGGCGTTCGCCGCGATGATGATGGCAGGCCTCGACGGCATCAAGAACAAGATCGAGCCGGCCGCCCCGATCGACAAGGACCTCTACGAGCTGCCGCCCGAGGAGGCCAAGGACATCGCCCAGGTCCCGGCCAGCCTCGACGCGGTCATCGACCGGCTGGAGGAGGACCACGAGTACCTGCTCGAGGGTGGCGTCTTCACCCCCGACCTCGTCGAGACGTGGATCCAGCTGAAGCGGGAGAACGAGATCGACCCGCTCCGCCTCCGCCCGCACCCCTACGAGTTCGCGCTGTACTACGACGTCTGATCCCCGCAGGTTCGTGACCTGCTGAGCAGACCCGAAACGGTGGTTGACCTGCGCAGATGCCTTCCGGCGTCTGCCAGCGTCAATCACCGTTTTTCGTTCTCGTGTGCCCCGAGTGTGCCCCGAGCGATCCACTGTGGACGGTCCATCAGCGCTCGACACGGTCCTCGGGATGCCTCAGAACCGCGCCGTCGGGCGCGACTTCTTGTCACCGACGTTCTGATCAACGGGCCTGGCACTCCGGGTCTCAGAGCCCGTGCGGCGCGACGGACCGGGCGTGACCGGCGACATCCGAGCCCGCAGGTCGACCCGGTCGAGCAGCGGCCCAGACAGCCGCCGGAGGTAGAGGCGGCGGACGACGACGGGCACGCGCAGTCCCGCTGCGCGGCGAGCTCACCTGGTGCACGCTGTCCGCACATGCTCCTGCGCCCGCCCCGGCCCCATCAAATAGGCGATCAACCCGCGACCCGCCCACCCTTGCACGACCTTCGTGATCACCGACGGCGCCGCTCGAACTCCGCGACCACCGCATCGACCGCCACGTCCAGCCGGGCCAACAGGTGCGCAACCTGCGCCGCGGCGACACCACCCGCGAGCGCGGCGCGCTCCAGCCCCACGACGTCCGCGTGCAACCGCACCAGGTCGGGCAAGCCGAGCGGCGGACGTCGCCCTGCTCGTGACGTCGACACCGTCTGCCCGATCCACGCCCCCACCGCCAGACCGTTCAGCGCGGCTCTCTCCCGGACCACGACCAGCTCCGCGTCCGAGAACCGCACGACCACTTGCCGACGCCGCGGCGAGGCAGTTCGCACCCGGCGCCGACGCGCCTGCTCAGCACCGTCGTCGCCGCACTCCACAACCCCGGAAGGCACCAGCCGCGCGCTGCCGGGCCGTGGTCACTCGCCCCGGGTCAGTGGTCACATAGCGGGCCCGCGAACGACACGCCCGCTGGCGTTGATCTCCAGCCGCCGCCCGGCTCCAGGAACGCCCCCGTTCCGCACAGACCACGCCCCGGGCGCCCGCCGGAAGCATCGCTTCTGGCATATCTCGCTGCTGCCCTGACCACACACCTTACGTTCCAGCACCGAGGAGAGACTGCGCTGAGCTACGCGAGCACGCGGTGCGGCTGTGGGGAGTCCCTCGCCAATCGGCAGGGACGGTGACCCGGATGACGGTCGCGAGGATCCGCGCCCAACGTCGCCGCGGCCAAGGCGAAGCTGGGGTCCGACGTCACGACCACGTTGACGGTCGCCTAGAGACCCGGGGCCGGCCTCGCTAAGCGCCCGCGGTCGCTGAGGCTGGCCCTCGATCAACTTGTAGCAGCCCCGGCCTTCGGCAACGCGACCACGGCCGGGGCTGCTGCTCGACACGCGCCACCGTGAGCCGGGTGTTACCCGGCGGCGCCGGTCATGTCCGCCCGGAGCGGTTCCGGCACGTGCCTCGCGCAACACCTACGGTCGTCGATCTGCCTTCGCCTCGGTACAACGGGGCGCTTGTCGGTTCCGTTGCCTGTGCGGACGGCGCACACTCGGCGGCATGACCGAGACCGGCGCCCGCGCTACTGGACTGGGGGGCCGCGTTCCATTACCGATCGGCACGTCAGGAGGCGTCGTGGCGCGCGACCCGGACTCCATCCAGCGCGAGATCAAGAAGGAGAGGGATGCGCTCGCCGAGGACCTCGACGCGCTCACTGAGCGCGCCAGCCCTCGGCGGTTCGTGGACCAGTACCGCACCAGAGTGCAGCAGCGACTCGCCGACCCCAAGGTCAAGTACGGCCTCATCGCCGTCGGGGTGCTCATCGCCCTCGCGGTGCTGCGCAAGCACTTCGCTGACGCGGACGCCCCGCCTGCCTCGATCGAGCAATGGCTTGAGTCCCGCCTTGATGACCTTGACCTGCGCTTGGCGCAAATCGAGGCCGACTACCCGGGCATCACCAGGCGCGACGTCGCCGGGCAGGTCGCCGCCGTCCTGCACGCCACTGCGATCGAGCTGGATAACGGCCGGCCGGTCCCGATAGGTGTTCGCCGGACCGTGCGGGGGCTGGCCGACGCGTTGCGGCGGGAGATGGCGCCGCGCGGCGACTAAGCAGCCCCGCCGTTTCACCGAACGAGACGGCGCCTCCGGCCGGCTAGATGGCTCACCGCCCGGGGGCTGAGCTGGGCATGGGCGAAGACGCGCCCCGCCCGGAGCGGCAGGAGCCGCTGACTCAGCAGACACCAAACCGACGGATTAGGCGTGCGTCGGAACGGGTACACGTTGGTGCCTCCTGGGACCGACGGACACGTCAAGGATTGCAATGTCTGCAGCGGCATATGGATCGAAACCCAACATCGATTGGTCTGGTGGCGCGAGCAGCGTCGCTGCCTTCGAGCTGATCCTCGACAAAGGCTTCGCCTTCGACGTCTTCGCGGGTCTCGCTGGTCGGCATCGAGATCCTCACCATCGACGCACGGGCCACGGTGGACAGCGTCGACACCTTCGTCCAGTACGCCGAAGCCACCAACCGGCAAGCCGCCTACACGGTTCGACCGGCCGTCGCCGATCCGAGACGGGCACGCCAGGCGTTACCCTCCCCCGCGTGAACAATGATGAGCGATTGCGCGAGCTCGATCCCCTAGCAGGGGCCTACCTGGATGCGGAGGCTATAGCCGCCCGGGCGATGGATGACATGACCCTCAAATTGGCATCCTCGCTGGAGCTGCTCAACCAGCTGATCGAGAGTGGCGACGACATAAAAGAGGACATTTCTCTCATGACTTGGCGCTACTATCGGACCGAACTGGTCAACTACCTCGACGCGACGCGCCGCTATCGCGAAAAGCTTTTGACTCAGCCGTCGTCGAGCCCGAAGCAGAACTGATCGCTAGCCAATACCGCAGCTTTCGGTCGATCAACCACGCTTCTGCTGCGGCGTGGCCGCCGACTTCGGCGACGACATCGAGCAGTTCCGCGACGTCGCCGAGATCGGCGGGGCCGAGGCTGCTCGGCGTGGCTCACGGTCCGGCGGTTCGACCACTGGCGTGCGCCCGGCTGCCGCCGCGACCGATCCGAGAGGCAACGAGTCCCGCGGCTACGGTGCTCGAACGGATTGCGGCTGATCGAGCGCGTGGCGGATAGCGGGCCTCGGGTTAGGCCCGCCTCGTTGAGCCGGGCACCGGACAGGTTCGCCCCTAGGCAGGCTGTCGTCAGGTCCGATCTCTGCAGCAACCTGCCGGGACAGCGCCACCCGTCGGGATCCCGCTTGCCGGCTCATCGATCTGACACTAACCGTGTTCAGCAGCCCCGCCGATCGCATCTGCGCTTACTTCACCTGGCCGAGAACGGCCGCCAGACGCTCCGGCATCGACACCATGGGTTGATGGGACGAAGGGAGCCGTTCAACGTGGTCGGCCGCGGCTGCCATCTGCTCCTGGGCGGCGGGCGGCACGGCTTGGTCCCGCTCACAGATGACGTAGGTGGTCGGATGACCGCGATCCGGCGCCGTGCTCGGACTCGCCGCGCTGGACAAGGACTGCGGAAGCATCCGACGTAGCTCCGGCTCGGCACGGTCACGGTCGACGTCGCCGCACAAGGTCTGCCGGAGGAGCTCAAGGTCGTCGCTGACTCTCGCGGTTCCGTCGTCCTGCGGCGAAGCCCAGGTGAGTGGCGACCCGGCGGCCATGATGTCCATCATCGATTGGCCGCGCTGCGGCCAGGCCGCAGCGACGTAAACGCTGTGCGCAACCGCCGGGTGATCAGCGAGTTCGGTGATAACCATGCCGCCGTAGGAGTGTCCGACCAGGACGACCCGGTCTCCCACGGCCTCCACGGTCTGCCTCACATGCTGTGTGCATCGGCACTCAGGTCACCAAGGACACTCGGGTCAGGGCCGGCGCTCGGCAGCTGCTGAGGAGCGCACATCCGTAGGGGTCGCCACCGCGGCACGAAGTGACGAAGTCCGGAAGGAGTCGTCAAGCTGGAACCGCGCGTTAGGGGAGCAACCGGCGTGTATCGGTGGCCCGCAACCCGAGGCGCGTCGTCATGCTCGGCGGCGGCCATGGGGGGTAAACATCCGGCTGCGCGTGGATCGTCGACCGGTTCGACCGGCGGTTCCAGTCCGTTGGTCAGCTCTCGTTGTTGCCTTTCGATTTCCCCTTGCCGTTGCCCTTCTCCTCGTCTTCGTTCTCGTCGCCCGCCCCGGACGAATCCTCCGGATCGCCGGACTCGCTGTCGTACTGTCGTACGTCCGTCTCGGAGCGGCCCGATGTCCGCCGTGGTGAGGACGTGCTGTTCCCGGGAACCGACGGAGCCGGTGCCGGCCGGGCCGCGACCGGGACCGGCGCCGGAGCGGCAGGCGCAGGAAGTGTCGGCGAGCCGGGGACCGGCACCGGTCCGGCAGCGGGTGGAACCGAGCCGGCCGTCGCCGCGGGAGAAGTCGGGGTCGCGGTGCCGACGAGGATCTCACCCAGCCCGACGGCGATGAGCGCGACGATCGTCGCGGCGGCGACCAGCATCGGGGTGCGGGGGCGTGGCGCCAGGTCTGTCGTGGCGGTGCTGCCGGCATCGGTCGTCAGCGCGGTGAGCCGGGCGGCGACCTCGCGGGCAGCGGGCCCGCGGGCAAGCCGCCGGGGCTGCGGCCGACGTCTACGCCCTCGGTCTGGTGCTGCTCGAAGCCCTGACCGGCGGCGCGAGTACCCCGGTGGAGTCGTCGGGGGACTGGCTGCGGTCATCGCGACCAGCAGCGCGCGCAACGGGGCCGGGCGCCGGCCGGGCACGCCGGACCGCCGATGCAGGCGGGCGACCGCGGACGGCTGGTTTGCGGCCGGCTGCCACCACAACGGCTGCGAGCTAGGCGGTACCCGCTGAAGCCGGTGCTGTGTGCAGCTGGGCCTCGTGTGCGGGCGCCCGTGCTGCGCGGTGTGCCGTGCGGGCCGGTGCGGGGAGCTGCCCATGCTTCCCCATCGACCGTGGCGACGGAGGCATTACGGCAGCCACGGCGGTCTCCCACCCGGTGGAAGGCGTCGGCGCTGGTGGCTGGCCCTCAGCGCTTCTCGGTGCGCCGTACCTCTGGGATTCCCGCCTGCGTAGGGACCCTGGCGCTCCTGGCCCAACCCACGGCTGTTCTGGGGGCTTAGTGCGGCATGCGATGCAGATACACAGCGCCCCGCCACCGCCGGTGCGCGGCGCCGATGAGGTAGCGGATGCCGCCCGGGAGCTCCACCGCCCGCGGGTCGCCGGTCACCCGGCGCATCCCGAACAACTCCATGGCAGGGACGACGGCCCGGTCGGGGGCGGTCACCATTGGGCCGTCAGGGCCCCAGGTCAGGACAATCTCCCCGGTCGTCTCCACCGGGGCTTCAGGGGTCATGCTCACTGTCGTGGGAGTCCTGTCGGTTGGCGTGAACGGAAGGATCGCGGACATCATGGTCGGTGATGGCTCCAGCCACCCACACGGGTGACACGCTGTGGTGCCGCAACCGTGACCTCCGGCCGGAGACCACGCCTGATCGGATCAGCGCGGCGGATCGGATTGCGGATCTGATCGATGGGTTGCAGCGGGCTCGCGACCGGCGAGCGCCGGTGAAGCCCTGACCAGGTCGAGAAGTGGGTTGCGTCCGCGGAAGTGGTGGATGGGAGACGACCACCTCGTGACCTTCGCTGATGACGCTATGCGCTGATCGCGGTCGGTGTCACCACCTCCTCGGTCGTTGCGGGTGCGATGTCTGGCGGGCTTTGGTGAGGACCTCGACGCCCATGTAGCGGCGCTGCTCGGCCCATTCGTCGGTCTGCTCGGCCAACACCGCGCCGACCAGCCGGATCACCGCGGCCCGGTCGGGGAAGATCCCGACGACGTCGGTGCGGCGGCGGATCTCCTTGTTCAACCGTTCCTGGGGGTTGTTCGACCAGATCTGGCGCCAGACCTCGCGGGGGAACGCGGTGAACGCCAGCAGGTCCGCCCGGGCGGCGTCCAGGTGCGCGGCGGCCGCGGGGAACTTCGCTTCGAGCCCTTCGACGACCCGGTCGAACTGGGCGTGCACCTCGGCGGCGTCGGGCTGGTCGAACACCGTGCGCAGCAACGTGAGCACCCACGGCTGCGCCGACTTCGGCACCCGGGTGGCCAGGTTGCGGGCGTAATGGGTTCTGCACCGCTGCCAGCTCGCCCCGCCGCAGGGTGGCCCCCATGGCCGCGACCAGCCCGGCGTGGGCGTCGGAGATCACCAGCGCGACCCCGGACAAACCACGCGCCACCAGGGAGCGCAGGAACGCCAACCAGCCCGCCCCGTCCTCCCCGGAGACGACGTCCAGGCCCGAGGACCTCGCGTTGCCCGTCGGCGGTGACCCCGACCGCGATCAGGGCGTGCACGATCACCGTCCGGCCGCCCTCGCGGACCTTCTGGGTCAGCGCATCCAGCCACAGGAACGTGTACGGGCCCGCGTCCAGCGGGCGGGACCGGAACGCCTCCACCTGGGCGTCGAGGCTCTTGGCCATCTCCGAGACCTGAGACTTCGACAACTACGCGATCCCCAGCTGGCCGACCAGCTTCTCCACCCGCCGCGTCGAGACCCCCAGCAGATAGCTGGTGGCGACCACCGAGACCAGCGCCTGCTCGGCCCGGCGTCGGCGCTCCAGCAGCCACTCCGGGAAGTAGCTCCCCGAGCGCAGTTTCGGGATCGCGAGCTCGACGCTCCCGGCCCGGGTGTCCCAGTCCCGCAACCGGTACCCGTTGCGGGAGTTCACCCGCTCCTCGCTGCGTTCCCGGTAACCAGCACCGCACACCGCATCGGCCTCGGCGGTCATCAACGCCTCGGCGAACTGCTTGACCATCGCCCGGAGCAGGTCCGGGCTCGCCCCGGCGAGCCGATCATCCAACCAGCCCGCACATCGTTCACACTGTCTGACGCGGCCATCGCGTCTCCTCCCTCGAGAACCCAAAGCACTCGAAGGATCACGCGGTGGCCGTATCACATCCCCGACGCCACGCCGCCGATCAGCAGCAACGCCGTACA
>CAWAQQ010000011.1:0-178843 GCA_963784265.1 uncultured Actinomycetota bacterium | reverse complement strand
GTTATGTTGGCCTTGGTTCGGTTCCGTATTGCTTACTGGAGCTGTTCGTCGCGGCGGGGTTCGACGAGCGGGGGGCGCTCTACGCCTACCGCCTCTTCGTCGGCTTCCTCTACGGCCACGTCCTGCACGAGCTGCAGGAACAGGTCCGCGACCCGACGGAGAGCCCGACCGCCTCCGCTCGGACCTCGCGGACCTGCCGGCCCGCGAGTACCCGCGGCTGCGCTCGCTGGCAGGTGCGCTCGCGGTCTACGACGGGGCCACCGAGCTCGACGAGGGTCTGGAGATCGTGCTGGCCGGGTTGCGCGGCCGGGCTCGCCGCGGCTGAGGCCGGGCGCCGCTCTCGCCTCGGCCGGGCTCTCTGGTCAGCCTCGGCCGGGCTCTGGTCAGCCGGGCGGATCGGCCTCGCCGTCGACGTGGACGTCCGCCCGGTCGCGGGTGCCTTCGGCAGCGAAGTGCGTGTCCTCCTGGCAGGCCCAGCGCTCCCAGTGCGCCCGGTACGCCTCGCCGTCGCGCTCGATCCCGCGCCGGAACCGGACGGCACGGGTCGCCTCGACCCACACCAGCATCGACGCGGCGGCCGCCGCAGGACGTACGCCACACCCCACCCCCTCGACGACCAGCAGGTGCGGCGCGCCGAGGTCGCGGACCTCGGCGTACACCCGCCGGTTCCAGTCGTAGCGGCGGTACCGGGCCGACCTGCCCGCCGTCAGCGGCCGGACGATCTGCTCGACGAGGAGCCGCGCGCCGTCGGCGAGGCCGTCCCACCCGGGGTAGAGGTCGTCCATGGGCACCACGGGCGCCCCGCCGAGGGCCGCCGCCAGCCGCGCGGCCAGCACCGTCTTGCCCGATCCGGATGGCCCGTCGACGAGTGCGAGCCGGGTGGGCCCGCACCGAGGTGGCGCGGCGAGCACCCTCGCGGCGATCTCGTCGATCGGGACCGCGGTCGGCGGGGGTCCGGCCTGCGTCACGATGCCGCTCCCTCCGTGGCCGTGGTGCTCGGATCTCCGGTCGGCACACGATCGTGTGCACGGTGTCGCCGCGCTCGGTGAACCGGCCGTGTCGACTGGGCCCTACGGGCGATCGACAGGTCTCGTTCGGGGCAGGATCGCGGCGCAATGTTGCGATCCGGCGTCGCCCCCAGCGCGGCCGAGCGGCCGACCCTATGCTCCGCTGACCTGATCGCATCCACGGAGGCACAATGATCATTCTCGGACTGATCCTGCTGTTGCTCGGCTTCTTCCTCAAGATCCAGCTGCTCTGGATCCTCGGCGTGATCCTGCTGATCGTCGGGGTGGTCCTGATCATTCTCGGCAGCACCGGCCGGGCGGTCGGCGGCCGAAAGCACTACTACTACGAGGGCAAGGCCGGCGTGGGCGCGCGCGGAACCTGCGGGTTCCCCGCGCGCCGACCGCCTTCTGTCACCTACGATCTTGGCGTGCACGACATGGTGGGGGACGCGTGTTCCGGCTCCGGACGTCACGGTCCACGACATCGGGTCCGGCGTGGTCCTCGTGGAGATCGCGCGCGCACGGCTGTCGGAGCTCGTCGGCCTCCGCGCCGAGCTGGACGTCCACGACGAACTCGCGGCGCTGCTCGACGCCCTGCGGAGCAGTTGCTGATCCGCGATCCGCGTATCGACCTCAGGTGTTCAGCCCGGCGTGGACGCCGTCCACCAGGTCGGCGAGGCGCAGCGTCGAACACGGATGGCGCTCCCAGTGGTGGGCGTGGGCGGGGTGGTCGCACCAGCCGTGCCGGTCGGGCTGGTGCCCGGCCCGTAGCCGCCCGACCATGTCGGGCTTGTCCATCCTGGCAGCCAGTTCACTCACGAACGAGCGGTACACCTCGGCGGGCCTGGGACCAACGGAACGACGTGACACGGTGGCTACCCCCATGACAGGCCGGGGAGCCGGACCGAGGTCCGGACTCCGTGCTGGGCACTCCATCGAGCGGACGGCCGCGGAGGTTAGCGACCCCGGCCGAAGATCGCCATCCATGGTTCGGGCGCGGCGCGGCCGCATCGGCGACCGGCCGTTGGGGGTGCTGCCAACGGTCCCCCGCGGCGCCGTTCGGTCGAGCCCGTTCACTCTCCCGCGGTCGCGCCGGGGAGCTCGTAGCCCTCGAACTTCTCGCGCAGCGTCTTCTTCGAGAACTTGCCGACGCTGGTCTTGGGCACCTCGTCGATGAACTCGACGGCGTCGGGCAGCCACCACTTCGCGACGCGGGGCGCAGGTACGTCGATGACCTCCTCGGCCGTGAGCGTCTCGCCCGGCTTGACGACGACGCACGCCATCGGCCGCTCCACCCACTTCTCGTGCGGGATGGCGATCACCGCGGCCTCCGCCACCTTCGGGTGCGCCATGATCTCGTTCTCCAGCTCGACGGAGCCGATCCACTCGCCGCCGGACTTGATGAGGTCCTTGGTCCGGTCGACGAGCCGCACGAACCCGTAGCGGTCGACGGACGCCACGTCGCCGGTGCGCAGCCAGCCGTCCGTCGGTGAACTGGGCGCCGCCGCCCTCGCCGCGGTAGTACTCGCTCGCGATCCACGGGCCCGCTGCCTGGATCTCCCCGGTCGCGACGTCGTCCCACGGCTGCAGCTCGCCGGTGTCCGGGTCGACGAGCCGCAGGTCGACGAGCGGGACGGCCTGGCCCTGCCGGGCGCGGACGTCCGCGCGCTCGTCCTCGGTCAGCCCGTCGTGGTGGGAGCGGAGGGTGGACATCGTGGCGATCGGGCTGGTCTCCGTCATGCCCCACGCGTGCAGCATCGGGACGCCGATGGCGTCGCGGTAGGCCTCCGACAGGGCCCTCGGCACGGCCGAGCCGCCGCAGAGGATCACCCGCAGCGCGGACAGGTCGTGGTCGGCGAGCAGCGGCAGCACGCCCATCCAGATGGTCGGCACCCCGCCGGTGACGGTGACGCGGTGGCGCTCGAGCAGCTCGACGATCGCCGGCGGCGTCATGTCGCGGGCCGGGGAACACGACGTCGGACCCGGCGAGCAGGCACCCGTACGGCAGGCCCCACGCGTTGGCGTGGAACATCGGCACCACGGGCATGACGACGTCGCGCTCGGCGAGCGCCGCGCCGTCGGCGATCAGGCAGATCAGCGCGTGCAGCACCGCGGAGCGGTGGCTGTAGACCACGCCCTTCGGGTTGCCGGTCGTGCCGGACGTGTAGCACATCGCCGCGGCGGTGTTCTCGTCCTCGACGACGAACTCGCCCTCGAGCGGCTCGGCGGCGGCGAGCAGCTCCTCGTAGTCGTGGACCCGCGGGTCGTCGGGCACCGCCACGTCGGCGCCGTCGTCGATCACGATGTAGTGCCGCACCGTCTCCAGCTTGTCGACCAGCGGCCAGAGCAGCGGCAGCAGCGACCGGTCGACGAACACGACCTCGTCCTCGGCGTGGTTGGCGATGTAGACGAGCTGCTCGGGGAACAGCCGGATGTTGAGGGTGTGCAGCACGCGGCCGGTGCACGGGGCCGCCATGTAGAGCTCCAGGTGACGCCCGGTGTTCCAGCAGAAGGTGCCGACCCGCCCGTCCGCGCTGATGCCCAGGGTGTCGAGCACCGTGGCGAGCCGCCGCACCCGCTGCGCCCACTCGGCGACGGTCGTCGTGGTCTCGCCGTCGGCGTCCGCCGTGACGATCGACTTGTGCCCGAAGTACTGCTCGGCCCGGTGGAACACGTGCGGGAGGGCGAGCGGGCGGTCCTGCATGAGTCCGAGCATCGGATCTCCTGTGGCGCAGTGCGTCGTGCGTCACGTGGGACGTTACCGGCGGTCGGCGCCCTCGACCACGGCTCGGCCCTGCACGCCGCTCGGCGGATCTCGCACTACTCTCGGCAGCCGTGCCTGCCCACCGACCAGGCGCCGCGGTGTGCCTCGACGTGGGTTCGACCTGGACGAAGGCGGTGCTGGTGCACGCCGACGGCGCACTCGCCGGTTTCGCCGAGCACCCCACCACCACGACGGACGTGCTCTCCGGCATGGACGCCGCCGTCCGCGCCGTCACCGCCGCCGGCCCGTCGGGAGCGGGCGACGAGCCCGCAGCTGCTGGCCTGCTCGTCGGCGGGCGGGGGGCTGCGGATGGCCGTCGTCGGACCCGACCGCTCGCCTCCACCGACGCCGGGTACCGCGTGGCCTGCTCGGCCGGGGCCCGGGTGGTGCACGTGCACTCCGGCGCGCTCGAGCCCGCCGACGTCCGGCTCCTGCGCAGCGAGCGCCCCGGCGTGGTGCTCCTGCTCGGCGGTGCCGACGGCGACGACCCGGCCATGCTGCTGCACAACGCGGGCAGGCTGGCGCGGGCCCGGATCCGCCACCCGATCCTGCTGTCCTGCGACGCGGCCGTGCGGGAGGACGTGCTGGCCGTGCTGCGATCCACCGGCCGCACCGTCGTGGCCTGCGACAACGTGACCCCGCAACACGGCGAGCTGGTGCCGGGCCCGGCGCGGGCGGCGCTGGCCGAGCTCTACCAGCGCCACGTGCTCGGCGGCCGCGGCCCGGCGGCCGCGCCGCGGTTCCGGCGGCTGGTGCGGGTCGTCACGCCCGACGCGGTCGGGCACGCGGCGGTCGAGCTGGCCCGGATCGCGCAGGCCCGGGTGCTGGTCGTCGACGTCGGGTGCGCCACCACCGACGTCCACTCCGCGGGCGACGGGGCGCCCGGCGCACCGTCGAGGGCGACCTGGGCGTGCGTGCCGCGGCGGGCGGGGTGCTCGTCGAGGGGCAGGCGGAGGGGATCGTCGACCCGGTCGAGGCCGACCTGCTCGCCGCGACCGTCTCGCGGATGGCCGCCGAGGTCGGTTACGTCCCCCGCGACCCGGGAAGCGCGGCGGAGGACCGGCGGATCGCCGCGCTGGCCGCGGTCATCGCCGTGCGCAGGCACCTGCGGGCCCACGCGGGCGCGGGCCGCGACGTCGGGCTGGTCGTGCTGTCCGGCGGCGTGTTCCGCCAGCGCGACCCCGGCGGGCTGTCCACGGTCGTCGCCACGCTGCGGTCGGACCCGGTGCTCGCCACCGCGCTGGACGGGGTGCTGGTGTCGTCGACGCCGACTTCACCGTCGCCCCGGCGGGGTTGCTGGCCGGGGCGGCCGCACCGCTGCCGCCGAGGCGTTGCTGCGGGACCACCTGCTGGGCTGACCCGCGCGGTTGACAGGACGCGCCGCCGCTGGCGATGCTGGACGGGCAATCGCGTAGTCGGGGTCGAGGGGCGCTGCGACGGACCAGGTCCGCCACGCTCGACCGCCTGGCCATTGCACCGAAGGGCGCCTTCCGACATCTGGAGGCAGCCCCGCACATCTCACTTCTCGCCCACGGCGCGGCGGCCGCGTACCTCGGTACGGCCCGGCCCCGCACGCCATGCGGGCGACCGGCCCGTCCAGGTCCGTACCTGTGGCGGGTTCCACCAGCGGTCGCGCTCCCGCTCCTGGCGGTAGCGTGACCGGCCGAAAGGCCCTGACGAGGAAGGCTTCACCACCCATGACCGCCACTGCCGACACCACGACCGACCCGAGCGGCCGGCTGCAGACCCGCAACGGCATCGACTTCGCAGTCGCCGATCTCGAGCTCGCCGAGTTCGGCCGCAAGGAGATCCGCCTGGCGGAGCACGAGATGCCCGGTCTGATGTCCCTGCGCCGCGAGTACGCCGAGGCGCGTCCCCTGCACGGCGCGCGCATCGCAGGCTCCCTGCACATGACGGTCCAGACCGCCGTGCTCATCGAGACCCTCACCAGCCTCGGCGCCGAGGTCCGCTGGGTGAGCTGCAACATCTTCTCCACCCAGGACCACGCCGCCGCGGCGTCGGTGATCGGGCCGCACGGCACCGCCGAGGAGCCACAGGGCGTCCCGATCTTCGCCTGGAAGGGGGAGTCGCTCGAGGAGTACTGGTGGTGCACCGAGCAGCTGTTCAAGTTCACCGACTCCGACGGCAACGTCGTCGGGCCGAACATGATCCTCGACGACGGCGGTGACGCCACCCTGCTCGTGCACAAGGGCGTGGAGTTCGAGAAGACCGGCGTCGTGCCGACCGTCGACGACGAGGACGAGACCACGTCCGAGGAGTACCGGATCATCCTCGACACGCTGCGCCGCTCGCTGGCCGCGGACGGGCAGCACTGGACCACCGTGGCGTCCGACATCCGCGGCGTCACCGAGGAGACCACCACCGGCGTCCACCGCCTCTACCAGCTGGCCGAGCAGGACCTGCTGCTGTTCCCGGCGATCAACGTCAACGACTCGGTCACGAAGAGCAAGTTCGACAACGTCTACGGCATCCGGCACTCGCTGGTCGACGGCCTGAACCGGGCCACCGACGTCCTCATCGGCGGCAAGGTCGCGCTCGTCTGCGGCTTCGGCGACGTGGGCAAGGGCAGCGCCGCGGCGCTGGCAGGCCAGGGCGCCCGGGTGATCGTCAGCGAGGTCGACCCGATCTGCGCGCTGCAGGCGTTGCTGCAGGGCTTCGAGGTGGCCAGGCTCGAGGACGTCATCCACAAGGCCGACATCGTGGTCACCACCACCGGCAACAAGGACATCGTCACCGTCGACGCGATGACGCGGATGAAGCACCAGGCGATCCTCGCCAACGTGGGTCACTTCGACAACGAGATCGACATGGCCGGGCTGCAGCGCCACCCCGGGGTCATCCGGCTCAACATCAAGCCGCAGGTCGACGAGTGGCGCTTCCCGGACGGCCACTCGATCATCGTGCTGTCCGAGGGCAGGCTGATGAACCTGGGCAACGCCACGGGTCACCCGTCGTTCGTCATGAGCAACAGCTTCTCGAACCAGGTGATCGCCCAGATCGAGCTGTTCACCAAGCACGAGGAGTACAACAAGGACGTCTACCGGCTGCCGAAGAACCTGGACGAGAAGGTCGCCAAGATCCACGTGCTGGCGCTCGGCGGCGAGCTCACCAAGCTCTCGAAGGACCAGGCCGAGTACATCGGCGTCGACGTCGAGGGCCCGTTCAAGCCGGACCACTACCGATACTGACGGCTGTGCGCGGAAACAGCGGCCAGGGCCGCTGTTTCCGCGCACGAGCACCGAAGGTGCACATGGACGGCGACGGCTGGGCGTTCTGCGCGCAGGGGCACCGGCACTGGGGTGTCCACGGCGCGGCCGGGCTGCTGCTGTGGCACGGCGGCGCCGTCCTGCTCCAGCACCGGGCGCTGTGGAGCCATCACGGCGGCACCTGGGGCCTGCTCGGCGGGGCCAGGCGCCGGGCCGAGACGGCCGAGCAGGCCGCTGCGCGCGAGGCCGCCGAGGAGGCCGGTCTGCCGCCCGGCTCCTACACGGTGACCGGCACGTACGTCGACGACCACGGCGGCTGGTCCTACACCACCGTCGCGGGCCGGGCCACCGTCGCACCGCGCGCTCACGGCCCGCACCGCCGAGACCATCGAGGTGCGGTGGGTCCCGGTCGACGAGCTGGACGCGCTCCCGCTGCACCCCGGATTCGCGGCGACCTGGGACGCGGTTCGCCTCCTCGACGGGCCCCGGCCCTAGGCTGCCCGGCGTGGGCCGGCTGATCGTCGTCGAGGGGCTGGACGGCGCCGGGAAGCGCACGCTGTCCGACGGGCTGGCGGCGGCACTGTCCGCGCGCGGCGCCCGGTTCGCCCGCTACGCGTTCCCGCGCTACGGCCGCGACGTCCACGCCGATCTCGCCCGCGACGCCCTCTACGGACGCCTCGGTGATCTCGCGGCGTCGGTGCACGGGATGGCCGTCCTCTTCGCCACTCGACCGCCGCGCCGCCGCACCGGACCTCGCCGCCGCCGTGCGCGACCACGACGCCGTCCTCGTCGACCGCTACGTCGCCTCCAACGCGGCGTACGGGGCGGCCCGGCTGCACCAGCACGCCGACGGCGAGCTGGTGGCCTGGGTACGGGAGCTCGAGATCGGGCGGTTCGCGGTGCCGGTGCCGGACCTCCAGCTCCTGCTGCAGGTGCCACGCGCGGTCGCGGCCGAGCGGGCGGCGCACCGCGAGCGCACGGAGGCGGGCCGCGAACGCGACGCCTACGAGTCCGACGGCGGGCTGCAGGAACGCACGGGGGCGGTGTACGCGCAGCTCGCGGCGGCGGCGTGGCTCTCCCCCTGGACGGTGCTCGACGGCGCCGCCCCGATCGACCCCGCTGCGCTCGTCGATCAGCTCCTCGGGTAGACGACGACCTCGGCGTGGTGGCCGTGCGCCCGGCCGAGCCGCGCGTCGCAGGTGAGCAGGGGCACGCCGAGCCTCTCGGCGAGCGCGACATAGCACGCGTCGTAGGCGCTGACGGAGTCTCGGAGCTCCCAGATCCGAGACAGGAGCGGGCGGTGCGGCATCCGGCTGAGCGGTGCGTTGCGGAGACCGGCGGCGGCACCTCGAGCGGCGGCTTCGCCGAGCCCGCCCGCCACGGACCAGCTTCCGGAGCACCTGCAGCGCCTCGACATCGATCAGTTCCGGAGCGGCACCCGTCCCGGTCAACGCGCGGCGACGCAGCCCGCCGTCGGGAGTCGGCGCTGGCCGCGAGCTCGACGAGCGCCGAGGCGTCCATCACGAAGTCGATCACTTGCGGCGAGGCGCGCATGTCGGCGATGGCGTCGTCGAGCGCTTCCCGGCTGACCCCTCCGTGCTGCTCCCGCCACCGATCGGTCTCGCCGAGCCATATCGGCCATCGTCGGCGTCCGCGCCACCTGATCCAGCTCGCGCCTGAGGAACTGGGTGAGCGACAGGCCGGCTGCGGCCGCTCGGTCCCGCAGCAGCTCGTACGTCTCGTCGTCGACGTTGCGGATCTGGACGTTCTTCGGCATCCGCCCACGCTACCTGGAGTGCATGCAAGATGGGTGCAGATTACGGGGTACGGCGGGCCCCAACGGGGACCACACCTTCGAATGGGATATTGACGCACATGAAGTCGCGTGTGCTGGTGGTCGACGACGACCCGGCGTTGGCCGAGATGCTCACGATCGTGCTGCGGGGTGAGGGTTTCGACACCGCGGTCGTCAGCGACGGCACCCGCGCGCTGCCCGCCGTCCGCGAGCTACGGCCCGACGTCGTCCTGCTCGACCTCATGCTCCCCGGCATGAACGGCATCGACGTGTGCCGCGCCATCCGGTCGGAGTCCGGGGTGCCGATCGTCATGCTCACGGCCAAGAGCGACACCGTCGACATCGTGCTGGGCCTGGAGTCCGGCGCGGACGACTACGTGGTCAAGCCGTTCAAGCCCAAGGAGCTCGTGGCCCGGATCCGCGCCAGGGTGCGGCGCACGGAGAACGAGCCCGCCGAGCAGCTGGCCATCGGCGACGTCACCATCGACGTCCCCGCCCACCAGGTCGTGCGGGCAGGCGAGCAGATCGCGCTCACGCCGCTGGAGTTCGACCTGCTCGTGGCGTTGGCCCGCAAGCCCCGCCAGGTCTTCACCCGCGAGGTGCTGCTCGAACAGGTGTGGGGCTACCGCCATGCCGCGGACACCCGGCTGGTGAACGTGCACGTGCAGCGCCTGCGGTCGAAGGTCGAGCGCGACCCTGAGCACCCGGAGGTCGTCCTGACCGTGCGTGGCGTCGGCTACAAGGCCGGTCCGCCGTGAGCCTCCTCGTGGGCAACCGCGCATGAACGCGGCCCGCCCCGTCCGGCGGCTGGTCGGACGGGTCGCCGGGGGGACCGTCGCGCTCCGGTTGCGGCGGACGGCCCAGCAGGGCCGTCAGCTCGCCACCGAGATCGCCACCGCGTTCGGCGCGGTCTGGCGCCGGTCGATGCAGGTGCGCGTCGTGATCAGCACGCTGGCGCTGTCGGCCACCGTGGTCGTGGTACTCGGGCTGGTGCTGCAGACCCAGATCGCCACCCGGCTGCTGCAGGGCAAGGAGGTCGACACCCTGGCCAGGCTCGACGCCGGCCGAGCACTGCTCGAACGCGACCTGTCCGGCGTCGACCCGGACCGCGACGGCGCCCAGGGCGACCTCAACAACGCGCTGGACCGGCTGACGAACGCGAGCCGTGCCGAGCCGTCGCCGCCCACGGCGGGGGAGTTCCGCGCCGTCCTGACCACGAGCAGGCGCGACGGCGGCCCCGGGGTCTCGGCGGGGACCGTCGAGGACATCCCGGCCGACCTGCGGGCCACCGTCGCGCAGGGTGGCCTCGCCCGGAAGTACTGGACCGTCACCGACGAGGGCGTGGACATGCCCACCCTCATGGTGGGCCAGCCGGTGCGCACCGCGGGCCGCGACCTGGAGTTCTACCTGATCTTCCCGCTGGACGCCGAGCGCCGGACGCTCGGTCTCGTGCAGAGCACGCTCATCGTGGGCGGGCTGGTGCTGCTGCTCCTGCTGGCCGGCATCGCGAGCCTCGTCACCCGGCAGGTGGTGCGCCCCGTCCGGCAGGCCGCCGAGATCGCGGAGCGGTTCGCCGACGGCCATCTCGACGAGCGAATGCCCGTGCACGGCGACGACGAGGTCGCCAGGCTCGGCGAGTCGTACAACGAGATGGCGAGCAGCATCCAGACCCAGATCCGCCAGCTGGAGGAGTTCGGCGCGTTGCAGCGCCGGTTCACCTCCGACGTCAGCCACGAGCTGCGCACGCCGCTGACCACCGTCCGCATGGCCGCCGACGTCCTCTACGCCTCCCGCGAGGAGCTGCTGCCCGCCCTGCGGCGCAGCTCGGAGCTGCTGGTCGCGGAGCTGGACCGCTTCGAGGCGCTGCTCGCCGACCTGCTGGAGATCAGCAGGCTCGACGCCGGGGTGGCCGAGCTCGGCGCGGAGCGGCTGGACATGCACGGTGTGGTGTCGCGCGCCGTGGAGGCGGTGCGCGGGCTGGCCGACGAGTCGGGCACCGTGCTGGAGCTGGAGCTGCCCACGGGTGTGCTGGCCGAGGTCGACCCGCGGCGGGTCGAGCGGATCGTGCGCAACCTCGTGGCCAACGCGATCGACCACGGCGAGGGCAGGCCGGTGCGCGTCACGCTGGCGGGCGACGAGCGCACGGTCGCGGTGCTCGTCCGCGACCACGGCGTCGGGCTGCGCCCCGGTGAGGCGGCGCTGGTGTTCAACCGGTTCTGGCGGGCCGAGGAGTCCCGGGCACGGCGCAGCGGTGGCAGCGGCCTCGGGCTCTCCATCAGCGTCGAGGACGCCCGGCTGCACGGCGGGTGGCTGCAGGCGTGGGGACGACCGGGCGCGGGCGCGGCGTTCCGGCTGACGCTGCCGCGCACCATCGGTGACCCGGTGGAGTCCAGCCCGCTGCCACTCGGACCGGAGGCGGGCGCCGAACCCGCTCCCGCGGTGTCGGTGCCCACCCCGCCGCGCGGGCGGCCCGTGGCCGTCGCCGTCCCGTCGTGGTCCTCCGCCGAGGACGACGACGCCGCGGCGACGCACGGTGCGCAGCCGTGAGGGGCCCGGGCAGGCGGCGCGCCGTGCTGGTCGCGCTGCTGCTGGCGCTGGCCGGGGTGGCCGGCTGCGCGAGCGTGCCCGACAGCTCGCCGGTGCAGGTCCTGCGCCGCGTCACCGAGGGCGAGGGCCCCGTCCTCCCGCCGGGGCCGGTGGACGACAGCAACGCCGCCGACCTCGTGCGCGGTTTCGTCAACGCGTCGGGCAGCAGCAGCGACCGGCATGGCGCGGCGCGGCGCTTCCTCGCGCCGGAGGCGGCGGGCTGGGACGACGGGGTCGGCCTGACCGTGCTCGACGGCCAGTTCGACACGGTCTACCCGCCCGGTTCCCCTGACCCGTCGAGCGGGTCGACCACCGTGCGCATCCGGGGCACCGTCGATCGGGCGACTGACCGCCGAGGGGTCGTTCGAGGCGGACCAGGCCCCGGTCCAGATCGACGTCGGGGTCGTCCGTGACGGCGGGCAGTGGCGGATCAACCGGCTGTCCGACGGCGTCGTCGTGCGGATGTCCGACTTCCGCGAGCGGTACCGGACGGTGAAGACGTACTTCGTCGACCCGTCGCGGAGCAGCGTCGTGGCCGACCTGCGCTACCTCCCGAACACCCCCGCCCGCGCGCAGGCCTCGCGGGTCGTCGAGCTGCTGCTGGCGGGACCGTCGGGGGCCCTGCAGGGCGCGGTGGTCAGCCAGCTCGCCCCGGGCGCCCGCCTGCGCGCCAACGTCGCCGAGAGCCCGGACGGCGCGCTGATCGTCGACCTCGCCGAGCTCGGGGACCTCGACGAGCCGGCCCGACGGCTGCTCGCGGCGCAGGTCGTCCTCTCGCTGGCGGAGGTCAACGTCGGGCGGGTCCGCCTGCTCGTCGACGGCACGCCGCTGCTGGCCGACAAGGTCGACCTCACCCGGCAGGACGTCGCGGCGTTGAGCGCCGAGGTGCAGCCGGGGGCCGACGTGCCCGGCCTCGTGGTGGCAGGCGGCCGGGTGCGCCGCCTCGACCGGACCGGAGCCGGGGTCAGGCGTGCCCGGCCCCGCGGGCACCGGCGGCGTCGACGCGCGGTCGGCGGCGTCGACCGTCGACGGGCAGCGCCTGGCCGTCGTGGTCCGCGACGGTGACCGCAGGCGGCTGCTCGTCGGTGGCGGGCCCGAGGGCGCGGTGGCGCCGGTCGCGCTCGACGCCGCGTCGATGACGCGCCCGTCGTGGACGCCGACGGGCAGCGAGGTCTGGACGGTGCTCGACTCCGCCGTGGTCGCCCGCGTGCTGGTCGACGCCGGCGGTGGTCCGGCGCGCACCGGGCAGGTCAACAGCGCCGAGCTGGCCGCGCTCGGCCCGATCCAGGACCTGCGCCTGTCCCGGGACGGCCTGCGCGTCGTCGCGGTCGTGGGTGGGGCGCTGTACACGGCGGCGGTCGCCCGCGGAGTCGACGGCGACGTGGCGATCCGCAACATCCGCCGGCTCCGCCCCGCCGACCTCGGCGAGGTGGTCGCGGCCGACTGGCGGGCCGTCGAGTCGATCGTCGTGATCACCCGGCGGGCCGACCGGCCGGTCGCCCAGGTGTCGGTCGACGGCCTCAGCCTCCAGCCGGTGCCGACCAGCAACCTCACACCTCCGCTCAAGGCGGTCACGGCAGCCCCCAGCCGGCCGATCCTCGTGACCGACCAGAGCGGGGTGTGGAGCTTCGCCGGTGGCCAGCAGGACACCTGGCGCCAGGTCCTCGGCGGCGTCCCCGACGCCGTCCCCCTCTACCCCGGCTGACGCCGCCTCGCCCGTCGCCGTCCGCGCCCGCCGCCCTCGCCCGGATGTCAGGAAAGCCACGTTCAGGTCATCCCGTGGCAGCAAAGTGGCTTTCCTGCATCGAGGGCAACGGGCGGCGGGGGCGGGGCGGCGGCGGCTGTGGACAACCGCGCCCGCCCGTCGGCGCCGGGGGTGATGCTGGCGCCGTGGCAGTCATCGGGCCTCGCGGCCGCGCTCGTCGATCTCGTGCTCCCCGCCGACTGCGGGGGGTGCGGCGCCGCGGGTCGTCGTGGTGCCCGCAGTGCGCGGCGGCCGTCGGGCCGCCGAGCGTCGCCGTCGCTGCCGGGTGGGCCGCGCGACCGTCGCGGCGGGGCGGTACCGCGGCCCGTTGCGCACGGCGCTGCTGGCCTACAAGGAGCGGGGCAGGCGCGATCTCGCGGTCCCGCTGGCAGGCGTGCTGGCCGCCCTGCTCGACGGCACGGGCCCGGGCACGCACCCCGGCTGGCTCGTGCCCGCGCCGTCGCGGCGGGCCGCGGCCCGTGCCCGCGGCGGCGACCACGTGCACCGGCTGTGCCGGGCGGTGGCCGCCACGCGGCCGGGCGTCCGGGTGGCGCGCGGGCTCGCGGCTCGCTCGGGGAGCGCGCGACTCCGTGGGTCTCGACGCCGGCGCAGCGGGCCGCGAACCTCGCCGGCCGCATCCGCGTCCGCCACGGACGACCTGCCGCCCCCCGGCTCCCGGGTGCTGCTGGTGGACGACGTGGTGACCACCGGCGCCACGCTGCGCGCGTGCCGGGCGGCGCTGGCCGGGGCCGGGATCCGCGTGGACGGCGCGCTGGTGCTGTGCGACGCGACCGGCGCGTGAGCGGCCGCGTGCGAGCGGACGATCATGAAATCGGCGTCATCCTAGCGGCCGCGGCGCCGTCGCGGGTATGTCGTTCGGCGCTTGCGGCCGAATCGCATGTCACCCGTCGCACAGGTCTGTTGCCGATACGTGATGCGGGTTACCGTGCTGCCATCTGCTGAGGCCTACAGGAGGAACCACCGATCCAGCGCCCGGGCAGGATCCCGGCGCATCTGCAACGCCGACCCCGACGCCGAGAGCGAGGGAAGTCCGAGTGGAGATCGTTGTCACTGGCAGGAACGTCGAGGTCCCGGAGCACTTCCGGGTGCACGTCGCCGAGAAGGTCGGCCGGCTCGAACGGTACGACCACAAGATCGTCGGAATGGAAGTCGAGCTCTTCCACGAGCGCAACCGCCGGCAGCTGAAGAACTGCCAGCGCGTCGAGATCACCGGTCGGGGCTGCGGTCCCGTCGCGCGGGCGGAGGCCTGTGCCAAGGACTTCTACGCCGCGCTCGACGCCGCCGTCGCCAAGCTGGAGGCCCGCCTGCGGCGCTCGCACGACAGGCGCCGGGTCAGCAGCAGGCGGTCCCGGGTCGCTCATGGGCCGCGGCGGGGCCTCGTCGGTGGCCGGTTCTCGACGACCTGCCGTCCGTGGCCGAGGTCGAGGTCCCCTCGCCCCGCGGGCACGACGAGTACCTCACTCCCGACCAGATGGACCAGATCCCCGGCCGCATCGTGCGGCAGAAGGTGCACACCGCAGACCCGATGAGCATCGACGAGGCACTGTCGCGCATGGAGCTCGTCGGCCACGACTTCTACCTCTTCGCCGACTCCGGCAGCGGCGAGCCCAGCGTGGTCTACCGGCGCAAGGGCTACGACTACGGCGTGATCCGGCTGGCTCGCTAGCCACCGGCCCGCACCGCAGAGCACGACCGCGACACCACGGCGCTCCCGTAGGGGCGGTCGACCGTTCCGACCGGAACGGTCGCCGCCCCTACGGCGTTGTGTGGTAGGGCCTGCACGCTTCGCTACCCTGGTCCCGGCAGAGTGCCGTGGCCCGGTGCCCGCCACCTGCCCGCACAGCGTCCTGACGACGATCAGCGAATGAGGTCGAGCAGTGCCGCTCCTGAACCGTCTGCTCCGCGCCGGCGAGACCAAGCTGGTGAAGCGGCTGGGCAAGATCGCCGCTCACATCGACGAGCTCGAGGTCGACGTCCAGACCGCTCACCGACGCCGAGCTGCGGGCGAAGACCGACGAGTTCCGCGCGCGCTACCGCAGCGGCGAGACCCTCGACGAGCTGCTGCCCGAGGCGTTCGCCGTGGCCCGCGAGGCCGCGGTGCGCACCATCGGCCAGCGGCACTTCACCGTGCAGCTCATGGGTGGCGCCGCGCTGCACCTGGGCAACATCGCCGAGATGAAGACCGGTGAGGGCAAGACCCTCACCGTCGGTGCTCCCGGCGTACCTCAACGCCATCTCCGGCGACGGCGTGCACCTCGTCACGGTCAACGACTACCTGGCCAAGCGCGACGCGGAGAACATGGGCCGCATCCACCGGTTCCTGGGCCTCGAGGTCGGCGTGATCCTGTCCGAGATGCCGCCCGCCGTGCGCCGCACGCAGTACGCGCGCCGACATCACCTACGGCACGAACAACGAGTTCGGCTTCGACTACCTGCGCGACAACATGGCGTGGAACGCCGGCCGACATGGTGCAGCGCGGGCACAACTTCGCCGTCGTCGACGAGGCCGACTCGATCCTCATCGACGAGGCCCGCACGCCGCTGATCATCTCCGGTCCGGCCGAGCAGAGCGCCCGCTGGTACGCAGGAGTTCGCGCGGATGGCACCGATGCTCCACCGCGACACCCACTACGAGGTGGACGAGCGCAAGCGCACCGTCGGCGTCACCGAGGAGGGCGTCGCGCTCGTCGAGGACCAGCTCGGCATCGAGAACCTCTACGAGGCCGCGAACACCCCGCTCGTCGGGTACCTGAACAACGCCCTCAAGGTCAAGGAGCTGTTCAAGAAGGACAAGGACTACATCGTCAGGACGGGCAGGTCCTGATCGTCGACGAGTTCACCGGCCGCGTGCTGCACGGCCGCCGCTACAACGAGGGCATGCACCAGGCCATCGAGGCCAAGGAGGGCGTGGAGGTCCAGGCGGAGAACCAGACGCTGGCCACCATCACGCTGCAGAACTACTTCCGGCTCTACGAGAAGCTCTCCGGCATGACCGGCACCGCCCAGACCGAGGCGGCGGAGCTGCACCAGATCTACAAGCTCGGCGTCGTGACGATCCCGACGAACCGGCCGATGATCCGCGCCGACCAGGCCGACCTGATCTACAAGACCGAGGAGGCCAAGTTCGACGCGGTGGCGGCCGACATCGCCGAGAAGCACCGGGCCGGGCAGCCGGTGCTGGTCGGCACCACGAGCGTGGAGAAGTCCGAGTACCTGTCCAAGCTCCTGCTCCGGCTCCAGGTGCCGCACGAGGTGCTCAACGCGAAGCAGCACGAGCGGGAGGCCCACATCGTCGCGATGGCGGGTCACGCCGGCGCGGTCACCGTCGCGACGAACATGGCCGGCCGCGGCACCGACATCGTGCTCGGCGGCAACCCCGAGTTCCTCGCCGACGAGGAGCTGCGCAGGCGCGGCCTGGACCCCGTGGAGACCCGTGAGCAGTACGAGGCGGCATGGGACGGGGTCCTCGCGTCGATCCGCCAGCAGGTCGCGGCGGAGGCCGAGGAGGTCAAGGAGGCGGGCGGGCTCTACGTCCTCGGCACCGAGCGCCACGAGTCGCGGCGCATCGACAACCAGCTCCGCGGCCGGTCCGGCCGGCAGGGTGACCAGGGCGAGTCGCGGTTCTACCTCTCGCTCGGCGACGAGCTGATGCGCCGGTTCAACGGCCAGATCGTCGAGTCGATCATGAACCGGTTCAACCTGCCGGACGACGTGCCGATCGAGGCGGGCATGGTCACCAAGGCCATCCGCAGCGCGCAGACGCAGGTCGAGCAGCAGAACTTCGAGATCCGCAAGAACGTCCTCAAGTACGACGAGGTGCTCAACAAGCAGCGCACCGTCATCTACGCCGAGCGCCGCCGGGTGCTCGCGGGCGAGGACATCAAGGAGCAGATCGAGCACATGCTCGTCGACGTGGTCACCGCCTACGTCGACGGCGCCACCGCGGAGGGCTACGCCGAGGACTGGGACCTCGACAAGCTGTGGACGGCGCTGGGCACCCTCTACCCGGTCTCCGTCCGCTGGCAGGACATCGCGGGAGACGGCGACGACCCGAGCGACCTCTCCCGCGACGAGCTGGCGGCCGTCGTGCTGGAGGACGCGCAGGACGCCTACGCCAGGCGGGAGGCCGAGATCGACGCGCTCATCGCGGCGCAGGGCGGCATGCGTGAGCTGGAGCGGCAGGTCCTCCTGCAGGTCATGGACCGCAAGTGGCGCGAGCACCTCTACGAGATGGACTACCTCAAGGAGGGCATCGGGCTGCGCGCGATGGCCCAGCGCGACCCGCTGATCGAGTACCAGCGCGAGGGCTTCGACATGTTCTCCGCGATGCTCGAGGGCATCAAGGAGGAGACCGTCGGGCACCTGTTCAACGTGCGGGTGCAGACCGCCGCCCCGGAGCAGGCACCCGCCGACGCGGCGCCTGCGCCCGCGCCGCAGGCCACCCGCACCGGCCCGCCGGCACCGGTTCCGGAGGCCGCCGGGCGGCAGGCCGGGCGAGCGCGACGCGCCCAACGTCCTGCCCGCCGCCCTGCGCGCGGCCAAGCCCGCCGACCTGCGCTACACCGGCCCCGCCGAGGACGGCACGCCCACCCGCAGCCGCTCGGGGAACGGCGCCGCGGCCAAGGACGGGAGCCGCGGCGACGCCACGGTCGCGGGCAGCCGGCCCGTCGCGCAACCGCCCGTGCCCGTGCGGTTCGGGGCGCAAGTACAAGCAGTGCCACGGCTCGCCGACGGCCGCGCGACCCTGACCCCGTGCGCGGAAATCGTCGCCATGGCGACGATTTCCGCGCACGACGTCAGCCCAGCCGCAGCACCGTGCAGCGCCATCCGGACGGGGCGTCGCCGATCCGTTCGAACCGGGCGGCGAGCGCCCGGATCCGCCCGTCGACCTTGCACACGGCCGCCACCTCGGCGACGCGCGCGCGGGGGCGGCACACCCGCAGCGACGTGAGCCGGCTGGGCGTGCGTGCGGGTGCGGAGCCGGGGCGCGCGGCGGCCCGCACGTAGCGCAGGGCGGGCGGCGCGACGTGGGCGACGAGGTGCGCCGCCGGGCGCCTGCCGTCGAGCACCTCCAGAGCGAGCCGGAGCACGGCGTGGGCGCGCCGGAGGGCCTCGTCGTCGGCCGCCCGCTCGTCCGGGTCCGGTTCGTGGAGGGCCGGCCGGTCCGGGGCTGGGCCCGGGTCTTGTGCCGGCGTGGCCGGGACGGGTGTCGGCACGGCGGCGTCCGGATCCGGTTCGTAGCGCACCGGTCGGAGCCGGGGGACGAGCCTCCCGGCCGGGGCGGCCGACTCCGTGATCGTCATGTCGGCGAGCGTTGCCCGGCCGCGTGGGCGACGTGTTCGGTTCGCGGTCGTCAGGCGACGAACGGTATGGTGACAAACGATATGCCGCTGTACTTTCTCCGGCATGGACGAGGCGTTCTTCGAGTGCCGACCCGAGCTCATGCCGCTGGGCAAGCTGCTGCCGTGGGTGGGTTCCGCGGTCTCGCGCAGCTACCAGCGGGCGGTCGCCGAGCACGGCCTGACGCCCACGGCGCTGGGCGTTCTCGGGACGCTCGGACACCATGACGGCCTGTCCCACCGCGAACTCGCTGGCCGTCTCGGCCTCACACCCGCCACCCTGACCCCCGTGGTCGACGCGCTCGAAGCGGCAGGGGAGCTGAGCCGCCACCGCGACCCGGCGGACCGTCGCGTCGTGCGGCTGTCGGTGACCCCGGCGGGCCGGGAGCGGTTGATGACAGCGTTCGCGCAGGTGGCGATGCGCATGCGGGAACGGATGCCGCGACCCACCCCGGAGCACGCGGAGATCGTCCGGGAGTATCTACTGGCCGTACTGGCCGCAGTCGGCGACGAGGAGACAGCACGATGACCGGACCTGCCGTCGAGGTGCAGGACCTCGTGAAGCGATATCCGAAGAGCCCGACCAACGCCGTCGACGACCTGTCGTTCGCCGTCGAGCGTGGCGAGGTCTTCGGGTTGCTCGGCCCCAACGGCGCCGGCAAGACCACCACCGTCGGCGTGCTCACCACCCGCGTCGTGCCCACGGCCGGGATCGCGCGCGTCGCGGGCCTCGACGTCCTCGCCGACGCCGTCGCCGTGCGGTCCCGGCTGGCCGTGGTGCCCCAGCGCGTCAACCTCGACCGCTCCCTGAGCGTGCGCAACAACCTCGTCTTCCACGCCGCCTACCACGGCGTCGGGCGCGCCGAGCGGGCCAGGCGGGCCGACGCCCTGCTGGAGCGGATGGGCCTGACCGACAAGGCGGGCTCCCTGATCGACACGCTGTCGGGCGGCCAGAGCCAGCGCGTGATGATCGCGCGCGGGCTCATGCACCGTCCCGAGGTGCTCTTCCTCGACGAGCCGTCGACCGGCCTGGACCCGCAGGCGCGGCTGTTCGTGCACGACCAGGTCCGCATGCTGCAGTCCGAGGGCGTGACGATCGTGCTCACCACCCACGACATGGACGAGGCGCAGAAGCTGTCCGACCGGGTCGGGATCGTCGACCACGGCAAGCTGCTGGCGCTGGACACACCGGCCGGGCTCATCCGGTCGCTGCCCGGCCGCGGCACCGTCGAGGTCACGGTGGCGCCGGACGGCCCGCCGCCGTCGGACCTGGTGGACGACCTCGCGGCCCTGCCGGGGGTCGAGCAGGTCGAGCAGCTCGCGGCGGCCGCGGCGGGCCCGCCGCCGGGAGCCCCGCCGGGCTTCCCGTCCGGTGGCGGCGGGATGCCCGCCGCCGTGGCGGCCCGCATCGCCGAGGCCAGGGCAGGCACCGCGACGGCGACCGGCGTGCGGCTGCGGCTCTACGTCGACGCCGACCCGGCCGCGCTGCTGGGACCGGTCGTCGCCGCGCTCGGCGCCCGCGGCGCCGGCGTCACCGACGTCGCGCTGGGGGAGCCCACCCTGGAGGACGTCTTCATCTCACTGACCGGGCGGGAGCTGCGATGAGCGAGCGTGCGAGCGAATCATCGGCCCAGCGCTCCGCGAAGCGTCGACCGAGCGAAGGCGAGGGAGTGCGATGAGTGTCGACCAGAACGGGCGCGCGCCGAGCACGTCGCCGAGCGCCGCCGCGATCGACATGGGCCCCGGTCCGGCCGAGGGGGCCGGGCCCGGACGGGCCTTCCTCGCCGTGCTGGGCCGCGACGTGTTCGTCACCGGCAAGGAGCTGCCGTCGTTCCTGGCGCAGGTGCTGATCCAGCCGTTCTTCTTCCTGCTGGTGTTCGTCACGGTGCTCGGCCGCGCCGGGTTCGTCTCGCCCGAGTACGGCTCGATCATGCTGCCCGGCCTCCTCGCGATGAACGCGATGTTCGGTGCGCTGCAGAGCGTGGCGTTCCCGCTGGTCTTCGAGTTCTCGTTCTCGCGCGAGATCGAGGACCGGTTGCTCGCGCCGATGCCGATCCCGCTGGTGGCGGTCGAGAAGATGGTCTTCGCCACGCTCCGCGGCCTGCTGGCGAGCCTGCTCATGGTGCCGATCGGGCTGCTCTTCGTGAACGTGTCGTGGCCGGTGTCGGGGCTGCTGCCCGGCCTGGTGATGATCGTGCTGGGGGCGCTGCTCGGCGCGACCATGGGCATGGTGATCGGCACGTCGGTGCCGCCGCGGCGGATCAGCGTGCTGTTCGCGGTGATCTTCACGCCGCTGCTGTTCACCGGATCGGTGCAGTACCCGTGGCTCTCGCTGGAGGACCTGCGCTGGTTCCAGGTGCTCTCGGCGCTCAACCCGCTGACCTACGTCAGCGAGGGCATCCGGGCCGCGCTCGTGCCCCAGGTGCCGCACCTGCCGTACTGGTTGTGCCTGGTGCTCGCGGTCGCGGCGTCCCTGCTGTTCGGGGCGCTGGGCATCCGCGGGTTCCTCCGCCGCGCGCTCGACTAGGTGCTCGCCGGTGTCAGGAAAGCCACTTTCAGGACGTGAGACGTCATGAAAGTGGCTTTCCTGCCACCTGGAGCGGGGCCTACCGCCGCGGCGGGGCGGAGTCGGGTGGGCGGTGGCGGCCTCGGGGGTCGGGGCGGCCGGGGGCGGCGGGGCGGTGGTGTCGCCCTCGCCGGTGGCCTGCTGCGCGCGGTCGACGAGCCCGTCGATCTGCTCGTCGTGCCCGGCGAACTTGCCCTTGGCGGCCTCGCCCAGCTTGTCCAGGCCCTGGTCGACCTTGTCGTCGTGCTGCCCGAGGAGGTCCTTGGCTTTGTCGAGGAATCCCATCCCTCCACCATGGACCGCGACACGGCCCGGCGCGACCCCCAGGCGTGCCCGATCGGGTGATCGCCCTATGCGGCCCGCAGCCGGACGTGCGACGGGCGCAGCTCGTCGACGCTGTTGACCCCGAGGAGCTGGAGCGTCCGCACGATCTCCGCCGGCGAGCAGCGCCACCGCCTTCTCGACGCCGCGCCGCCCGCCCGCCATCAGGCCGTAGAGGTAGGCGCGGCCGATCAGGGCGGCGTCGGCGCCGAGCGCGACGGCGGCGACGACGTCGGCGCCGTGGGTGATCCCGGTGTCGACGAGCACCTCGGCCCGGTCCCCGAGGGCCTGGCGGACCGGCTCGACCAGCTCCAGCGGCACGGGCGCCCGGTCGAGCTGGCGGCCGCCGTGGTTGGACAGCAGCACCGCGTCGGCGCCGGCGTCCACCACGCGGCGCGCGTCGTCGACCGTCTGGATGCCCTTGACCACGAGCTTGCCGGTCCACGCGCCGCGCAGCCACTCGACGTCGGCCATGGTCAGCGCGGGGTCGAAGACTCGGTTGATCAGCTCGGCGACGGTGCCGTCGGTGGACGCCAGGCTCGCGAACGTCAGCGGCTCGGTGGTGAGCAGGTCGAACCACCAGTTCGGGTGCATCGCGCCGTCGACGAACGTGCGCAGCGACAGCGCGGGCGGGATCGTCAGCCCGTTGTGCACGTCGCGCAGCCGGGCGCCGCCGACCGGGCGTGTCGACGGTGAGCATCAGCGTGTCGTAGCCGGCGTCGGCGGCCCGCTGCACGAGGTCCTTGGCGGGCGCGCGGTCACGCCACAGGTAGAGCTGGAACCACTTGCGGGCGTCCGGCGCGGCGGCGGCGACGTCCTCGATCGTGGTCGTGCCCATGGTGGAGAGGGTGTAGGGGATGCCCACCTCCTGCGCCACCGACGCGACGGCCCGCTCGCCCTCGTGGTTCATCATCCGGGTGAACCCGGTGGGGGCGAACGCGAACGGGAGGGTCGAGCCGGACGCCGAGGATGTCGCGGCCGGTGTCGACCTCGGAGACGTCGCGCAGCACGCTCGGCCGGAACTCGACGCGGGCGAACGCGGCGCGGGCGCGGCGCAGGCTGAGCTCCCCGTCGGCGGCGCCGTCGGTGTAGTCGAACACCGCGCGCGGGGTGCGCCGCCTGGCGATGGCGCGCAGGTCGGCGATGCTGGCCGCGCGCGCGCAGCCTGCGGTCGGTGCGCGTTCCAGACGAACGGCGCGGGCCGCAGCAGCGGGCCCAGTTCGGAGGGACGGGGGAGTCGGCGCTGCACCATGCATCACATTCTGGATGCAGGACGCGGTCATTCGCCGTCCGGAGAGCGCGTTCTGCATCCAGAGTGCGGGGATCGGCGCCGGAGCAGCTCGAACGCCGCGACCGCGGCCGCGCTGGCGACGTTGAGCGACTCGACCCCGCCGTGCATGGGGATGGCCAGCATGCCGTCCAGCTCGGCGCGGACCTCGGCGGACAGCCCGTCGGTCTCGTTGCCCAGCACCAGCGCGACGCGCCCGGGCAGCTCGGCGGTCGAGCAGCGACGCCCCGCCCGCGTCCAGCCCGAACACGGCGAACCCCGCCGCGCGCAGCGCCGCGCAGCCCTCCTCGGCGGTGCTCGCGCGCAGCACCGGCGCCCGGAACGCCACCCCGGCCGACGCCTTGACCACCAGCGGGTCGATCGCCGGCACCCCGCGGCGGGGGAGCAGCACCCCGTCGAGCCCGGCGGCGGTGGCGCTGCGCAGCACCATCCCGACGTTGGCCGGGTTCGTGACGCGGTCCAGCACGAGCACCGCGGCCGGCGTCGCCGGTCGAGCGCGTCGAGGAACTCGGCGACCGGGGCCATCCGCGGCGCGACGACGTCGGCGAGCACGCCCTGGTCGTGACGCCCGTTGCCGGCGAGCACCTTCACCCGGTGCGCCGACGCCCGCTGGACCTGCACGCCCCGTCCGCGCGCCGCGGCGAGGATGGCGCGCACCGGCTCCCCGCGCAGGCCTTCGGCCAGCACGACCTTGTCGACGTGCAGGGTGTCGTCGTCGAGGGCCTCCAGCACCGGCTTGCGGCCGTAGACGGTGATGAAGGTGTCCTTCGGCGAACGGGGTGTCGACACGACGACAGCCTAGGATCACCCCCATGCCGCCCCGGCTCTCCGCCCTCGACGCGTCCTTCCTGTACCTGGAGGGCGCCACCACGCCGATGCACGTCGGCGGCGTGTCGATCTTCCGGCGGCCACGGGCGGGCTTCGACTACGACCGGCTCGTCGACCTCATCGAGCAGCGGATCGCGCTCGTTCCCCGGTACCGGCAGAAGGTGCGGCACGTTCCCGGCAACCTCGCCCGCCCGGTGTGGGTCGACGACCCGGAGTTCGACGTCGCGTACCACGTGCGCCGCTCGGCGCTGCCCAAGCCCGGTTCGGACGCCCAGCTCACCGAGCTCGTCGCGCGGCTCATGTCGCGACCGCTGGACCACACCCGGCCGCTCTGGGAGATGTACCTGGTGGAGGGCCTGGCGCGCGGCCGGACGGCGGTGCTCACCAAGACCCACCAGGCGATGGTCGACGGGATCAGCGCCGTCGACATCGGCCAGGTGATCCTCGACGTGTCCGCCGACCCGCCCGACCGGCCCACCCGCCCCGGCGCCGAGCTGTGGATGCCGCGGGCCGGAGCCCAGCGGGGCGCAGCTGGTCCTCGGCGCCGTCGCGGACGCCGTGGCGCGGCCCGGGGAGATCGTCGACAACGCGCGTTCCGCCGCCGGTGACGCCGTCGCCACCGCCGGCAAGGTGGTCGGGGCCGCCGGCAAGCTGTTCTGGATGGCCCGCACGGCCACCCGCCGCGCCCCGGGCAGCCCGCTGAACGTCGACATCTCCACCCACCGGCGGTTCGCGATCGCCCGCACCCAGCTCGAGGACTACCGCAAGGTGCGGGCCGCCCACGGCTGCTCGGTCAACGACGTGGTGCTCACCGTGGTCTCCGGGGCGCTGCGCAACTGGCTGCTCTCGCGCGGCGAGCCCGTCACCGCGACCACCTCGGTGCGCGCGATGGTGCCGCTGTCGGTGCGCGGCCAGGACGACGTGCCGAGCTCGGCGAACTCCGGACGGCACGGCAACCGGGTGTCGTCGTTCCTCGTGGACCTGCCGGTGGGCGAGCCGAGCCCGATCGTGCGGTTGCACCACGTCCGGCACACCATGCGCGAGCACACGTCCAACGGCCAGTCCGTGGGTGCCGACACCCTCGTCCGCATCGGTGGCTTCGCGCCGCCCACCCTGCACGCGCTCGGGGCGCGCGCCGCCAGCGGCATGTCCAAGCGCATCTTCAACCTCGTGGTCACCAACGTGCCGGGACCGCAGTTCCCCCTCTACGCGGCAGGAGCCCGGATGCTCGAGATGTTCCCCGTCGTGCCGCTGGCGAAGGGCCAGGCGCTGGCCATCGGGCTCACCTCCTACGACGGCGGGGTGTTCTTCGGGTTCAACGGCGACCGCGACGCGATGCCCGACGTCGACGTGCTGGCCGGCACGGTCGGCGAGGCGCTCGACGAGCTCGTCTCGACGGTGGGCTGAGCATGCGCGTCTACGTCCCGGCCACCTGGCCGATGCTGCAGAAGCTGGTGAAGAACGGCCGGCTCGACCCGATCGGCGGCACCGCGTTCGCGCTCACGCCGCGGCTGCGCGAGCACTACGTCGCGGCGACGAGGAGGAGCTCGAGTACGCGGCGATGTCGGAGGCGGCGCGGGCGTCGCTGCGGTTGCTGGCGGTGGAGTTCGGCCTCGGCGAGGACGGCACGCCCGCCCGCCGGGTGGTGGTGGCCGCCGACCTCGACGACGTCACCCTCCGGCCCGACCTCGACGACGGCGCCGTGCGGATCGCGGGCGGGGTGCCGCTGGAGGCGATCGCCTCGGTGCACGTCGACACCGACGAGGCCGAGTACGCGGTGCGCCAGGCGGCGGCCGTGGTGGACGCCGCCGACCTGGGCGACATGGACGCGGAGTTCCTCGTCGGCGAGGCCGAGGACCAGGAGCTGGCCTGGTACGCCCCGTCCGAGGTCGCGTTCCTGGTGGAGCTGGGCTAGCGGCTCAGTAGCGGTCCCGATCCCGTCCCGCCCGATCCCGATCGCGGTCCCGGGACCCGCCCGCGCCGTACACCAGCGCGCCGGCCGCCGGGATGATCAGGAACCACAGCCAGCTGCCGGTGATGAAGAACAGCGCCACCGCGACGAGCGGGGTCACCGCGACGATCCGCGTCGGCCAGTCGCTGAGGAAGCCGCCCGCGCGGCCGGCCACCGTGGCCTGCGGGGCCGCCGCGGCCGCGCTGACCGCGCCCGCGGTGGCCTGATCCGGGGCCTGCTGCCCGGGCAGCGCGGGGTGCGGCGCGGGGAGGTCGGCGAACAGCCTGCTCAGCTCGTCGGCGGTGGTGGCGCTGGCCGCCTTCGCGGACCGGTCGCCGTACTCGTCGACGTCCAGCCGCCCGGCCGCGAGGTGCTCGTCGAGCGCGTGCAGCGCGGCCGTCCGCTCGGTGGTCCCGATGCGCAGTGATTCGCCCCCGGTCGTCATGGGGTGGAGCCTGCCATCGGGAGGGTGCCGCGGCGCCACGAGGGATCACCGCACCTGCACCTGCGTCGCGGGCGGGGGCTCGATCCGGACCGGCTGACCCCACTGCCGGAAGTCCCCGGTGACCGCCACGGTCCCGATGCCGGGGAGCACCTGGCGCACGGCGCTGCGCACCGGGCGGTCGTCGCCGTCGAGCCAGAGGGTGGTGGTGACCCGGGTGAGCCCGCTGCGCACCTGCTGGTCGAGCGCCGTGCGCAGCCCGCGGTCCCGTTCCAGCGCCGCGGCCCTGGCCAGGTCGATGACGAGCGTGTACCGCACGGCGGGCGCACCGTCGACGACGTCGTCGGCGGCGTCGGCGACCAGCGCGGCGTCGGCGTAGTGGGCGAGGGTGCGCGTCGGGGTGGCGCTCTCGGTGAGGGTGGTGGCGAGGTCGGTGAGCCGCTGCGCCTCGGGGTCGGTGCTGCGCGGGTCCACCTCGACCCACGGCTTGGCGGGCTCGGTTCCGGGAGCAGGTGGCATCCGCAGGTAGACCGCGCCGGGCAGGACGACGAATCCCGTCTCCTGCGGTGCGGCGCCGTCCTGCGTGACGACCTGCGTGAACGTCGCCGAGACCGCGTCGGGCAGCACCTGCAGCACGCCCTCGCCCGTGAACCGCAGCTGCGCGGCGTCGGCGACCACCTCGCCCCGCAGGCTCAGCCGGGCGGTCCGGTCGGCGCGCTGCCGCTGCTCCACGGCGGCGACCAGGTCGGCGACGTCGTAGTGCCGCTCGATCCCGGGCGGGCTCGCGGCGGAGCATCCCTCGGCCGAGGCCGCGACGACCGGTGCCAGCGCGACCAGCCCGACGACGACCGGCACGGACGTGTACGCCCGCACGCGGCGTCGCCAGCCGGCAGCCACCTGCAGCCCTCCACGTGCACGATCGGTGGTCCTGATCGGGTGATCACGGTAGCGGTCCGTCACCGCAGGGCGACCAGGACCCGCCGCAGCGCGTCGAGCCGCCCCGGCCGGAGCAGGCCGCGCGCCACCCGGTCGTCCAGCGCGCACTCCGGGTCGGCCGGCGGGCCGAAGTGCCCGCAGCCGCGGGGGCAGTCCTCGATGGCGGCGGCGAGGTCGTCGAAGGCGGCCAGCACGTCGTCGGGGGTGACGTGGGCCAGCCCGAACGAGCGGACGCCGGGGGTGTCGACCACCCAGCCGGGCGAGCCGTCCGCCGCGCGGGGCAGCGGCAGCGCCACCGCGGCGACGGTGGTGTGCCGGCCCTTGCCCACCGCGGAGACGATGCCGACGGCCCGCTCGGCGTCCGGGACCAGGGCGTTGACCAGCGTCGACTTGCCCACCCCCGAATGGCCCGACCAGTGCGGACACCCGGCCGGCGAGCGCCTCGGCGAGCTCGGTCGGCGGCTGGTCGCGGCGCGTCACCAGCACCGGGAGCTCGAGGTCGGCGTAGTTCGCGGCGAACGGCGCGGGGTCGCCGAGGTCGGCCTTGGTGAGGCACAGCAGCGGCGCGAGCCCCCCGGCGTAGGCCGCGACGAGGCACCGGTCCACGAAGCCGGTGCGCGGCACCGGGTCCGCGACCGCCGTGACGATGACGAGCTGCTCCGCGTTGGCCACGACGATCCGCTCGAAGGGATCGGTGTCGTCGGCGGTGCGGCGCAGCACCGTGGTCCGCTCCTCGACGCGCACGATCCGGGCGATGGTGTCGGCCGTGCCGGAGACGTCGCCGACCAGCCCCACCCGGTCGCCCACCACGATCGGCGTGCGGCCGAGCTCGCGGGCCCGCATCGCGGTGACGGGCGCGCGGGCGGTGTCGCCGTCGGGCACGCAGGTCCAGCGGCCCCTGTCGACGGCGATGACCATCGCCTCGGCGGCGTCGGCGTGGTCCGGCCTGCGCTTGCTGCGCGGCCGCGACCCCCGCCGCCCCGGCCGGACCCGGACGTCGGACTCGTCGTACTCCCGGCCGCTCAGTCGCCGGCTCCGGGCAGCAGGGCTCCCGACAGCAGCGCGGCCCAGCGGCCGGGGAAGTCCGGGATCGTCTTGTCGGTGCAGCCGATGTCGTCGACCATGAGGCCGGCGACGGCCAGGCCGACCAGCGCGCCCGCCGTGGCCATCCGGTGGTCGGCGTAGGCGCGCCACGGCCGGTCGGCGCGGCCGTGCAGGGCGCGCGGGCGGATCTCCAGCCCGTCGGCGGTCTCGGAGGCGGCACCGCCGAGCCCGTTGATCTCGGTGGCCAGCGCGGCGAGCCGGTCGGTCTCGTGGCCGCGCAGGTGGGCGATCCCCCGCAGCCGCGACGGCGTGGCGGCCAGCGCCGCGACCGCGGCGACGGTCGGGGCCAGCTCGCCCACGTCGTGCAGGTCGACGTCCACGCCGGTGAGCGGCGTCCGGTCCGCGCACGGTCGGTCCCGGACGGCCCGGCCTCGGCCGTGCACCCGAACTGCCGCAGGATCGGGAGGATCGCCGCGCCGGGCTGGGTGGACTCGCGCAGGCCAGCCGGTCACGGTGACCTCGCCGCCCGTCACGGCCGCGGCGGCGAGGAACACCGCCGCGTTGGACAGGTCCGGCTCGACCGTCCACTCGCGCGCCGCGATCGGGCCGGGAGCGACGCGCCAGGTGTCCGGCTCGTCGGCGTCGCACGTCGACGCCCGCGGTGCGCAGCATCGCCACCGTCATGTCGATGTGCGGCAGCGACGGCACCGGGGCGCCGTCGTGGCGCACGGTGACGCCCTTGTCGTAGCGCGCGGCCGACAGCAGCAGGCCCGACACGAACTGCGACGACGCCGACGCGTCGATCACCACCTCGCCACCGGGGAGGCCCCCGGTGCGCGTGCAGGACGAACGGCAGCGAGCTCGCCCTCGACCCGGGCACCGAGCGCGCGCAGGGCGTCGAGCACGGTGCCCATCGGCCGCTCCCTCGCCCGCGGGTCGCCGTCGAACCGGACGGGTCCGTGGCCAGCGCGGCGGCGGGCGGGACGAACCGCATCACGGTGCCGGCCAGCCCGCAGTCCACGGTGCCGCCACCGCGCAGGCCACCGTGCGGGCCGGTCTCGATGCGCTCGCCGTCCACCTCCACGGGCACCCCGAGCGCGCGCAGGGCGGCGACCATCAGGGCGGTGTCCCGGCGTGGCGGGCGCCCCGCACCACGGCGGCCGCGCCGCCGGAGAGCGCGGCGAGCAGCAGCGCCCGGTTGGTGACCGACTTCGAGCCGGGCACGGTGACGTGGCCGCGGACGGGACCCGCGGCGACGGGGGCGGACCAGGGCGTCGGCACGGCGGCCATGATTCCCCATCGCATCCCCGCGTGCGTGGGAGCATGGAGCCATGTGCGGCCGCTACGCCTCGATCAAGGCCCCCGCCGACCTCGCCGACGAGTTCCGGGCCGTCGACGCCACCGACGGCTCCGCGACCCCCGGACTTCAACGTCGCGCCCACCAAAAGCGTCGTCGCGGTGGTCGAGCGCCACCCGCGTGACGCCGAGGGCACGCCGGACCCCGACACGACGCAGCGCTCGCTGCGCCTCGTCCGCTGGGGGCTCGTCCCGTCGTGGGCCAAGGACCCCAAGGGCGGCGCGCGGATGATCAACGCGCGGTCGGAGACGGCCGGGGAGAAGCCGGCGTTCCGCAAGGCGCCTCGCCGCGCGGCGCTGCCTGCTCCCGGCCGACGGCTGGTACGAGTGGCAGCGCGGGCCCGGAACACAAGCAGCCGTACTACACGCACTACAAGGACGGCTCGCTCGCTCGCGCTGGCGGGGTTGTGGGAGTTCTGGCGCCCAAGGAGGACCCGGACGGCGAGTACCCGGACGGCCTGGTCACCGCGTCCGTGCTCACCACCGCGGCGGTCGGCCCGCTCGCCCAGGTGCACGACCGGATGCCGCTGGTGCTGCCCCCGTCGGCGTGGGACGCCTGGCTCGACCCCGACGTCGGGTCGGACGCCGCGTCCGTCGCCGACCTGCTCGTCCCGCCGTCGGAGGAGCTCGTGTCCCTGATGGAGCTGCGGCCGGTTCGCCGATGGTCAACAGCGTGCGCAACAACGGACCGGAGCTGCTGGCCCCGCTCGCGCCGGAGGACGTCGCGGAGCCGCTGCAGCTGGACCTGCTCGCCGGGCCCAACCCGCGGTGACGCGCACGACCGCGGACACCGTCGAGGAGGTCGCCACCCCGCACGGCCCGGCCCGGCTCACCCTCGCGCTGGCGGGCGGGCAGGCCCGCGCGGTGCTCCTGCTCGGCCACGGCGCGGGGGGCGGGGTGAGCGCGCCCGACCTGCTCGCGGCCGCCGCCGTGGCCGTCGGTGCGGGCGTGCACGTCGTGCTCGTCGAGCAGCCCTACCGGGTGGCGGGACGGCGGGCCCCGGCACCCGCGGCCCAGCTCGACGCCTCCTGGCTCGCGGTGGTCGCGCACGTCCGCGCCGCGAGCCCGGGGCTGCCGCTGCGTGTTCGGCGGCCGCAGCTCGGGGGCGCGGGTGGCCTGCCGGACGGCCGCCGCGGGCGGCGCGGTCGGGCGTCCTGTGCCTGGCGTTCCCCGTGCACCCGCCCGGCCGCCCGGACAAGGACCGGCTGTCCGAGCTCGCGCTGCCCCCGGTGCCCGTCCTGGTCGTCCAGGGCGAGCGCGACCCGTTCGGCCGCCCCGGCCCCGCGCCCGGACGCGAGGTGGTGCTGCTCCGCGGTGACCACTCGCTCCGGTCCGACCGGCCCGGGCTCACCGCCGCGGTGGCGGCGTGGCTCCCTCGCCTCGTCTGACGGCGAGGATCGCGCCGAGCGCGCCCACAGGCACGGCACGAGGTGTGTGGAGGCGCGTTCGATGCGACCTGACCCGCCGGACGGGGCTAGTGCGCGCGTGCCCAGCGGCGGAACCGCGCCGACCGCACCAGCAGGACGGCCCCGATCCATGCGGCGGCGAGCACCAGCGTGCCGGTGAGCAGCGACGCGACGTCGACCGGCGGGGCCACCAGCCACTCCTGCTGCAGCCAGAGCCCGCCGGCGGCCGCCGCGCCGACGAGCACGGCCCCGACCAGCGGCCGGACGATGTCGGGCAGCCTCCCGAGGAGGAAGGCCAGGTCCACCGCGACCGCCACCGCGAGCAGCGCGAACGGCACCGCCGACGGCGGGAAGTCCACCGCCGACCAGCAGCATCCAGGCCGCACACCGGTACGCGACGTAGCCCGCCGCGACCGCGGTGGCGGCCCAGCGACGCCCGATCATCCAGCGGGCCAGCACGAGCACCAGCCCGGCGGCGGCGATCAGCCAGATCGGGTAGACCCACGCCGGGACGGGCAGGGCGAAGTGCAGCACCGCCGATCCGGTCGACCGGGCGTCCGATCTGGTCGGCGGCGAACTGCAGGAGGATCGGCTCGGCTTCGGGAGCGCCGCGGTCCCATGCGGCCACGGCCAGCACGCCGTACTCCTGCTGCTGCGCCGCGAACCACACGTTCTCCAGCACGAACAGCCACAGCAGCACCAGCACCGGCGTGCGCAGCCGCTCCGGGCCGTAGAGCCACCAGCCGCGGACCACGCCGGCGAGCATCACGGCGGTCCCCAGGTAGAGCAGCGCCGTGCGTCGCGCTCCAGGCGGTGATGTCGAGGCCGTTGACCCGGTGGTTGATCACGTCGATCGGCACGGCGGCGAGGAAGATCACGATGCCGGCCTGCATGAACCGCAGCGTCGGGCGGTCGACGCCGTAGCCCGTCCAGCTGTGGAAGATCGACCAGGGCGACGACCAGCGCGGTACCGATGGAGTTCAGCAGGTGCGGCGGCGCCAGGTCGTCGCGCAGCCACCTGAAGTGCCAGGACACGTCCCAGGACGATCCGAGCACCTTGAACGCCAGCGCGGCCACCCAGAACGCGTAGACGGTCCGGACCATCTCCGGCGGGAGCGCCCGGGGCGCGGCGCCACGGGTTCCCCACGTCCGCCACAGGTCACGCGCCCGCTCGGTGATCGTCCCAGCCACGCGGCGCCATGATGGCCGCCGACGGCGGCTGCCGGAAGGGGTTGACCCGCATTGGCCGCCCGTCGCGACCTCAGCCCGCGATCGGGGCGAGCCGTCCGCCGGTGAGGCGCAGCCAGGTCGGCGGGGGCCAGCTCCACCTCGAGTCCGCGCCGTCCGGCGCTGCAGAACACGGTCTCGAAGCCGGCGGCCGTGGCGTCGATCACGGTCGGCAGCCGCTTGCGCTGGGCCAGCGGCGAGATGCCGCCCGCGACGTAGCCGGTGGCCCGCTCCGCGGCGGTGACCTCGGCCATCCGCGCCCGCTTGCCGCCCGCCGCGGCCGCGAGCGCCTTGAGGTCGAGGGTGGCGACGACCGGCACGACGCCGACCGTCAGCGCGCCGTCGACCTCGGCGACCAGCGTCTTGAAGACCCGGGCCGGGTCGAGTCCGAGCAGCTCGGCCGCCTCCGGCCCGTACGCCGTGCCGCCGCCGTGCGCGTAGCTGTGCAGCCGGTGCTCGACGTCGTGCGCCGCCAGCAGCGCCGTCGCCGGAGTTCCCTTGCCCGCCACGCCGCGGACGGTAACCCCTGGCGACGGCCGGGAATCACCCACCCGGGGCGGTGTTGGCACGCACGTGACACAAGCAGTGATGGAGGCCCCCCGCCCGGTGCTGCGGACGCCGCCGCCGGGCCCGGCTCCGGCCGGGCGCGTATGCTCGACGCGTCATGCGGCCGCCCCAGCGGTGGCCGCACCCGTGGCCGGCCCCGGCGTGGCCCGTCGCGGAGAGGAGCGCGGTGCCCGGCACAGCCCGGCTGCCGACCGGCCCGACCGATCCGGTCCCGACCGATCAGGAGCCGGCGAGCGACGGGCAGGAGCAGGAGACCGCCGGAGGAGCGCGGTCGCGCGGTTCGAGCGCGACGCGATGCCCCTGCATCGACCAGCTCTACGGCGCCGCCCTGCGGATGACCCGCAACCCGGCCGACGCCGAGGACCTCGTCCAGGAGACGTTCCTCAAGGCGTTCTCGGCCTTCCACACGTTCCGCGCCGGCACCAACCTCAAGGCGTGGCTGTACCGGATCCTCACCAACACCTACATCAACGGCTACCGCAAGCGGCAGCGCCAGCCCCTGCGCGCCCACCGACGAGATCACCGACTGGCAGATCGCCCAGGCCGGCGAGCACACCTCGCAGGGCCTGCCGTCGGCCGAGGTGGAGGCGCTGGACCGGCTGCCCGACGACGACGTCAAGGCGGCGCTGCAGCAGCTGCCCGACGACTTCCGGATGGCCGTCTACCTCGCCGACGTCGAGGGTTTCGCCTACAAGGAGATCGCCGAGATCATGGGCACGCCGATCGGCACCGTGATGTCGCGGCTGCACCGCGGCCGTCGTCAGCTGCGCGACATGCTCACCGACACCGCGCGCGAGCGCGGGTTCCTGCGCGGGCGAGCAGGAGGTCACGCTCATGAGCTGCGGGGACCACCACGACACCGACTGCGCCGAGGTGCTCGCCGAGGTCTGGCTGTTCCTCGACCACGAGTGCGACGAGGGCCGGCGCGCGCTGCTGGCCCAGCACCTCGACGAGTGCGGGCCGTGCCTGGCCGAGTACGGCATCGACGAGAAGCTCAAGCGGCTGCTGGCCAGCAAGTGCGGCGGCGAGCAGGCGCCCCGACGGGCTGAAGGACCGGCTGCGCCAGCAGATCCGCATCGCCGTGCTGGAGCAGGCCGAGGTCACCGTGGAGTCGGGCCCGGACGGCCGCACGCACCACCGTCGAGGTGCGGACCACCCGGATCGAGCGCCGGGGCTGAACCCCGCGGGAACGCGCCGGCCCGTCCCGGCGCCGCGGGTCACGTGTTGGGACGCTTGCCGTGGTTGGCGCCGCCCTTCTTGCGGTCGCGCCGCTTTCGCGCTCGTTGGACATGGTTCCTCCTCACCGCTCGTCGCGGGTGAGCAGAGTCTCCCACGTGGTAGTATGGCCGGGACCGGCGGAGGGAACGCGGTGTCCACGCTGAGCGAGCTGCTCGCCGAACACTCCGGGCTGTCCGGGGACGCCGTCGAACACCTCCAGCGGGTGGTCGCCGAGTGGCAGCTGCTCGCCGACATGTCCTTCGCCGACTTCCTGCTGTGGATCCCGCTCGGCGGCGACCGGGAGACGTTCCTCTGCGTCGCGCAGGCCCGGCCCACCACGGCGCCCACCGCGCACCCCGAGGACCTCGTCACCGCCCGGGTGACGGCGGCGGAGAACCCGCAGCTGCGCCGGGCGATCGTGGAGGGCCGGATCTGCCGCGACGAGAACCCGCGCTGGCATCTGGAGGTGCCGGTCCGCAGCGAGACGATCCCGGTGCGGCACGGCCGCGCGGTCATCGCCGTCCTCTCGCGCGACACCAACCTGGCCATGCCCCGGGTCCCCAGCCCGCTGGAGATCGCCTACCTGGGTAGTGCGTCCGACCTGTGCCAGATGGTCGCCGACGGCACCTTCCCCCCGCGCGCGGCGGTGGTGGGCGCCGACACGAGCCCGCGCGCGGGCGACGGCCTGGTCCGCCTGGACTCGCACGGCCTGGTGGCCTACGCGAGCCCCAACGCGCTGTCGGCCTACCACCGCATGGGTCACGCCAGCGACCTCGTCGGGCTGTCGCTGGCCGAGGCCACCCGCGCCGCTCGTCCAGGACCCGTTCGACGCGGCCGAGGTGGCCGCGCGCATCGGGGCGGCGCTGGCCGGGCGGGCATCACCGCGGATGGAGGTGCAGGCGCAGGGGGCGGTGATGCTGCGTGCGCGCCCTCCCGTTGCGCCCGCGCGGTGACGCCGCCGGTGCGCTGGTGCTGGTCCGCGACGTCACCGACCTGCGGCGCCGCGACATGGCCCTGCTCAGCAAGGACGCGACCATCCGGGAGATCCACCACCGGGTCAAGAACAACCTGCAGACCGTCGCGGCCCTGCTGCGCCTGCAGGCGCGCCGCACGACCATCCCGGAGGCCCGCCGGGCGCTCGCGGAGAGCGTGCGCCGGGTCAACTCGATCGCGCTCGTCCACGAGACGCTGTCGGTGTCGGTCGCCGAGCGGGTGGACCTCGACGAGCTCGTCGACAAGGTCCTGCCCGCGATCGGCGACGGCGCGACGGCCGAGGTCGCGGGCCAAGGTGCGCCGGGACGGCAGCTTCGGCACGCTGCCCGCCGAGCTGGCCACCCCGCTCGTCCTGGTGCTGACCGAGCTCGTCCACAACGCGCTGGCCCACGCGTTCGAGCCCGGCCGGTCCGGCGAGGTGGTGGTGTCCGCCCGGCGCTCGGCGGGATCGCTGGACGTCGTCGTGGCCGACGACGGCTCCGGCATGCCCGCGGGCTTCGACGCGGACACCGCGGGCGGCCTCGGGCTGCAGATCGTGCGGACCCTGCTGGACTCGGAACTGGAGTCGGCCCTGCAGGTCCGGGCCCGGGAGGGGGGCGGAACCGAGGCCGTGCTCAGCCTGCCCCTGCAGGGGCGCTAGTCTCCGGAGTGTGATCGCCGTCTCCGGTGCGAGGTCGCAGCTCACCGGAGGCGAGCGATTCCCCAGGCCGGAGGCTCGTGCCGTTCCTGGCGGATAACGACCGCGGACCCGGTGCCGGGTGCTTCCGGCATCGGGCCCGCGGTGGGGGAGATGTTGGTGGTTCGGTCGGATGAGCTCGAACGGGTGCTTGCGTCTACCGCAGCGAATGCTGCAGCGCTCAAGCGCTACGCGCGCGGGTACGCGCGTTGCGGCGCTTCAGTGCCCGCCGCTCGTCCTCGCTCATGCCGCCCCAGACGCCTGCGTCCTGGCCGCTCTCGAGTGCCCAGGTGAGGCACTCGGTGACCACGGGGCAGCGCCGGCAGACGGTCCTGGCCTCGGCAATCTGCAGCAACGCAGGACCGCTCGTCCCCACGGGGAAGAACAGTTCGGGGTCCTCGTCGCGGCAGATTGCGCGGTGACGCCAATCCATGGTGCTCTGCTCCTCGTACTGCGCGATCGGGGTCGCGCCGATCGTCTGTCACGGTGTATCCGCGCTTGTGAATAGTTTCACGAGCGCGGACGATCCTCAAGGGTCAAGGTCCACCCAGGTGAGGGTTCTCACCCACTCATCCCAACGAGTGTAGACACGATTGGTTACTACTTCGTGTCTGTGTTGCGTCACCGTCACGATGAGCGATCAACCTTGTCCCGCCCACTGGGGCCGGTTACCCGGCTTCCGGCGGACCATGCAGGAACCTCTCCTGCGATCGCTCGCTTGTCCGTGACCTACAGTGGGGCACCGTTTGACCAGGTGCGAGCCCTTATCGGCTCGACGGTCCACCGGCATCGGTGAATGGACCGGGGTTATCACCGCATCGGGTGACCCCGACCGGTCGGCTGCGACGAGCTGTCTCTCTCACACGACGACGCGTAGCGCCTCGGGTACGGCGAGGAACTCCACCTCGCTGCGCTCCCCGAGGTGGTCGCCGTCGAGCTGCAGCGCCACCGGTTCGTCGCTGCGCACCCGCACCACCTGCACGGCGTCGCGCCGCAGGACGTGCCGCCCGTGCGGGTCGCCGTCGCGCTTGACCAGGTGGCGAAGGGTGTGCGCGATCGTCGGCGCGCCGAGGTCGAGCAGGCCGAACAGGCCCAGCCCGGTGGCGAAGGACGCGCCGGGGTTGGTGCGGATCGGGCGCGACCCCAGGTAGGTCCAGGTGTCGGTGTTGCTGATGAACGCCAGCCGCATGCCGTGGACGGGCGCGGTCCCCGGCACCTCCACCGTCATCGACGGCGGGTGGCGCCGCTGGCGGAGGTACTGGCGGACCGCGGTGCGCGCGTACCGCAGCGGGGTGGCCTCCCGCCCACGCGCCCGGGCCCGCTCGACGTCCGCGACCACGTCGGCGTCCCAGCCCATCCCCGCGTTGAAGGTGAACCAGCGGTCGTCGGCGCGGCCGAGCCCGACCATCCGGCCGCGGTCCGCCTCCAGCCCGCCGAGGATCGCGGCCGTGGCCTCCATCGGGTCGCGCGGCAGGCCCAGCGCGCGGGCGAACACGTTCGCCGAGCCGCCCGGGACCACCGCCAGCGCGGGCGCGCCGCCCGGGTCGGCGCCCGCCGCCCGCCCGCTGCCCACCAGCAGGCCGTTGACGACCTCGTTGACCGTGCCGTCGCCGCCGTGCGCGACGACCAGCTCCACGCCGTCCTGCACGGCCTCGGCGGTGGCCTCGGCGGCGTGCCCCCGGTAGCCGGTCGTCAGGACCTCCAGCTTGAGCTCGCTCGCCAGGGCGTGTGCCAGCACGTCGCGGCCGGCGACCGTGGTGGTCGTGGCGTGGGGATTCACCACGAGCAGCGCGCGCACGCCCGGCACGGTACCCCGGCATATCCTCGGACCCGTGAGCTCGGACCCCGGTCACCCGGACGCCGGCACCCGCGGCGGCCCCCCGCCGCAGGTCCGGCTGGCGGGCGTGCTGGTCGGGATCGAGGGGCTGCTGGCGCTCGGCTTCGCGGTCGCGCTCGGGTTCCGCGCCCTGTCCGCCGACGTGCCGGCGGGTGCCGTCGTGGGCGAGGCCGGGTACTTCGTCGTGATCGGGGTCGCGCTCGTCGCGGTCGGCGCTGGCCTGGTCACGGGCCGCCGCTGGGCTCGCACGCCGGCCATCGTCACCCAGCTGCTGCTGCTGCCGGTCGTCTACTCGCTGCTCGGGCCCTCGCGCCAGCTGCTGTTCGGGATCGCTGCGGGTGCGGTCGTCGGCACCACGTTCATGCTGCTGATCAGCGAGCGCTCGCGGGTCTGGTCGATGGGCCTCGACCTGCCGGACGCCGGTCGGCCGGACCCGCGCTGAGCCCGGCCGAGCGCGTCGCCCTCCAGGCGGAAGGTCGTCCACTCGTCCATCGGCACCGCCCCGATCGCGCGGTAGAAGCCGATCGACGGGGTGTTCCAGTCCAGCACGGCCCACTCCAGCCGGGTGTAACCGCGCTCGGTGCAGATCCCCGCCAGCCGGGCCAGCAGGGCGCGGCCCAGCCCGCGGTCGCGGTGGGCCGGTTGCACGTAGAGGTCCTCCAGGTAGATGCCGTGCGTGCCGCGCCAGGTGGAGAAGTTGAGGAACCACAGCGCGCAGCCCACCACCGCACCGTCGACCTCGGCGACGTGGCCGAACAGCGCCGGTGCGGGGCCGAACAGCGCGGCGTCGCAGCTGGTCCGCGGTGAGCGCGCAGGACTGCGGCTCGCGCTCGTAGTCCGCGAGCTCGTGCACCAGCCCGACGACGGCCGTGACGTCCGTCGGGCCGGACCGGCCGCACGTGGATCGGCGGTCATCCGCCCGACCCGGTCCGGCGCAGGTTGAGCCCGTCGATGCGGGGGACGCCGCGCTCGTCGCCGAGCACGGCCCACGCCGCAGCGTCCATCGCGAACCGCACGCCCTGGGTGGCGGGCTGCTCGACCCAGCGCGCCACGAGCACGCGGCTGAAGTGCCCGTGCCCGACGAGCACGACGTCACCGCCGTCCAGCGCGGTGCGGGCGTCGGCGAGGACGGAGTCGGCCCGCTCCTGCACCTGCTCGGCCGTCTCGCCGCCGGGGCACGGGTGGGTCCACACGGTCCAGCCCGGCACCGTCTCCCGGATCTCCGGGGTGGTCAGCCCCTCGAAGTCGCCGTAGTCCCACTCCACCAGCCGCTCGTCGACGCGGTCGGGGTGCAGCCCGGCGAGCACCGCGGTGTCGCGGGCCCTGCTGCGCGGGCTGGTGAGGACGAGCGCGGGCCGCGTCGCCGCCGAGCAGCTCGGCGCCGAGGACACCGGTCGCGCGTGCCCACTGCCTGCCCCGCTCGGTGAGGGGCACGTCGGTGCGGCCCGTGTGCTTCCCGGAGGCGGACCACGCGGTCTCGCCGTGTCGCAGCAGGAACAGGCGTCCGGTCATCCCGGGAACTCTAGGGGTCGCCGGAGCGGGCGAGCGTGGCCCGGCGTTGGCAGGAAAGCCACTTTCACGCCATCTACTGGCGTGAAAGTGGCTTTCCTGCAACCCCGGACGACCCGACCGGGCCCCCGCGGATCGGCTTGTGCTCGGCCACCCGGTGCTCGTTGTCGCGGAAGCGGGGCTCGTAGTGGGAGAAGAAGACCTTGCCGACGAGGTCGCGACGGCTGCGGACCCCCGTCTTGTCGAAGATGCTCTTGAGGTGCTGCTGCACGGTGTGCGCGGACACGACCAGCTCCTCGGCGATCTCGCGCGGTGGAGGAGCCGTGCAGGATCAGCCGGGTGACGTCGCGCTCGCGCTCGGTCAGCCCGTACGCGGACATCAACAGGGAGTAGATGCGGGCCGGGTGGGCGGGTTCGACGATGACCGCCACCCGCCGCGCGCCCGCGGCCACCAGCGGCGCCCCGTGCAGCACGACCCAGGTGCCGCCGCGGGACAGCACGCGGGCCACGGCGATCTCGCTCGGCTGGTCGGGATTCTCGGCGGACCGCAACGCCCGCGCGGCGACGGACAGGACCGCCGACGGCAGCCGCCCGTCGGCCCGGTCGCCGTCGGGGAGCTCGGCCAGCCAGCGCTCCACGCCGGGTGTCGTGGACTCGACCTCCCAGCGCTCGTCGAGGATCGACCAGGCCCGGCGCGTCCGGGCCCTCCGGGTCGGTCGCCTCGCCGACGAGCAGCGCCCGCCGCGCACCCTCGGCGAGGTGCGGTGCCACAGCCGCGCAGGAACTCCTTCTCGTGGCGTCGAACAGCGGCCGGTCCGGCTCGCGGTAGAGGCCCAGTGCCCCCCACACCTCGCCGGACCTGGTCCGCAGCCCGAGGATCAGCTCCTGGTCGCCGCCCATCTTCATGTTCTGCTGCCAGCGCGGGCTGCTGCGTGGGGTCGCCGCCGGTCGCCTCGTGCAGGGTGGACAGCCCGGCTCGGCGACCGGGCGACGTCGACGAGCTTGTTGACGTCGTCCCCGTAGTACTCCGCGGCCAGCCACTCGGGCGGGAACTCGGCCAGCCCGTGGTGGAAGTGGCTGGTGATCAGCAGCGACGCCGGATCGAGGGTGTACCAGCAGGGCGTCCAGTAGTACGGGACGCGTCGACGAGGACGTCGGTGGTCTCCTGCCAGAACGTCACCAGGTCGGTCGGCGCGGCCGCCAGCCGGGTGATCTTGTCCGCCGCTCGCTGCAGTCCGGTGGCCGCCATCCCACGAACTCTGACAGCGGTCGACCGCCGGCGGCCATACCACCTTTCTGGAATGGTCCCGCCGCCTCCTGCCTGCTCGAACCTGGTCCGATCAGACCGAAGCGAGGAGGAACCGATGGTCGAGCAGGCCGACAACGTGACCGGAGTTCGGGTGCTGGGTGCCGAGCGAAGGGGAGGTCCTGCCGGCGATCGGCGGCGTGGCCGACCGGTTCATGATCGACGGCAAGGACGCCGACGGCCGGTTCGCGCTGGTCCAGCACCTGTTCGAGCCGCGCGCGCTGGCCGCCCCGATGCACCGCCACCGCGACGAGGACGAGTTCACCTACGTCCTCACCGGGCGGATCGGCGCCGTCCTCGGCGGCGAGGAGGTGGTCGGCGGGCCCGGTGACCTGATCTTCAAGCCGAGAGGCCAGTGGCACACCTTCTGGAACGCGGGGGACGAGCCGGCGGCGGTCCTGGAGATCATCTCCCCGGCCGGGCTGGAGGAGCTGTTCCGGTCACTCGGGGCGTTCGACGGGGAACCCGATCCGGAGGCGCTCGCGCGACTGGCCGCCTCCTACGGCTGCGATCTCGACTTCGAGGCCACCGGACCCATCGTCGCGCGCCACGGCCTCACGTTCTAGCCGCGCGATGAGCACCGGCGCGCGGTCGCCCGAGGAGCTCGAGACGCTGCTGGAGGACGCGTTCGTCCTCGACGACGCCGCGGCGCTGGCCCGGCTCTTCGAGCCGACCGCCGTGCTCGTCGTCGCGGGCGAGGGGTCGCGACGGGCGCACGGGCCGTGCGGAGATCGCCCGCCTCGCGCGGGAGCTGTCGGCCGGTGGCCACGTCTACCTGGCCGAGCCGCGGCGGGTCGTGCAGGCGCACGGCTCCGCCGTCGTCGTCGGCGTGGACGCCGTCCACGTCGTCCGCCGCCACCCCGCGAGGGCGTGGCGATACGCACTGTCCGTCCTGTCCTCGACGTCCCGACCGAAGGAGCACCCGATGCACGCGATGATCGTCACGATGACGCTGGACCCGGCGCGGGGGGAGGACGTCGCCCGGCACTTCCGCGACGACGTCGTCCCGTGGGCGACGAGCCGCCCGGGATTCGTCACCGGGCACTGGCTCCGCGGGGCTGGACGGCGCCAGGGGCATGGGCGTGGTGGTCTTCGACTCCGCCGAGGCGGCAGGCGCGGCCACCGCCGGGCCGCTCGGCGCCCGTCCTGACGGCGCCAGGGCCTGGAACATCGACGGCGTGGAGGTGTTCGAGCAGATTGCCAGCGCCTAGTTGCGCGCCCGTGTCGATATCCCGTCCGGCCGTTCGACGCATCTGTGAAGGGACAGAACACGCGACGAGCAGACGGGACGAACGACATGACCACGACCACCGTGACCAGGACCATCGACCAGACCGCGCCCGCGACGCAGGCGCCCGCCAGGCCACGACGCGCGGCGAACCGTCGCCCTCTGGGCGCTGCAGGTGCTGACCGCCGCCGTCTTCGTGTGGGCCGCGATCCCCAAGCTGACCGCCGACCCGATGGCCGTGCAGGGCTTCACCGCGATGGGCCTGGGGATCGCCGGGATGTACATCATCGGGTCGCTGGAGGTCGCAGGCGCCGTGGCGCTGCTGATCCCGCGGCTGGCCGGCCTGGCCGGGCTGGCCTTCGTCGGCCTCATGATCGGCGCCGTCGTCGCCTCGCTGCCGTTCGGCGCCGCCATGGTGGTCGTCCCGGCCGCGGTGGGCGTGCTGGCCGCCGTCATCGCATGGGGCCGCAGGCGGAGCACCGTCGAGCTGGTCGCTCTCGTGACCAAGCGCTGACGCGCCCGTGCGCGGAGATCGCGGCCAGGGCCGCGATTTCCGCGCACGAGCCCGTCGGCACAGTCGGTCCGTGACGACCGTGCCCCGGCCGACCGCGCCGACCGCGCCGACCGCGCCGACCGCGCCGTCCTCGCCCACCGGGCCAGGGCGGCGCTGGCCGTTCCGCTGCAGGAAGCCCTCGGGGCCCGGCTGATCGACCCGGACGACCCGACGGGCGGGCTCGTCCTCCCGGTGACGGGGCTGGCGATCAACCCCGGCGGGACGCTGCACGCCGGGGCGCTCGCCGCGATCATGGAGCTCACCGGCTTCCTCGCGCTGCTGCCCGAGCTGGCCCCGACCGAGCACGCGGTGACCCACCACATGTCGACCCAGATCCTCAGCCCCGGCCGGGAGGGCGAGGAGGTGGAGGTGACCGCGACGCTGGAGCGGCGGACCAGGCGGCTGGGGTTCGTCTCGGCGACGGCGACGGTGGGGGACCGGCTCGTCGCCCGCTCGCAGATCACGAAGTCGGTGATCGAGATCCGGGCCGCCGGATGACGGGCGAACCGGCGGTGCCGGCGTTGCCGCCGGAGGACCACCGGTGTGACGGCTGCGGGCTGAGCTACCGGACGCTCACCGTCGCCGAGGCCTGCGAGCGCATCGGGGGACTGGCGGAGGCGACGGGCGCGGCGCTGGCGGCGATCCCGCGGGATCGGCTCCGCACGAGGCCCGACCCCGGCACCTGGTCGGCCGTCGAGTACCTCTGCCACCTGCGCGACGTCTACACGAGCTACACGATCCGGCTCCACCGCGTACGCACCGAGCACCGCCCGGTGCTCGAACCGATGCTCAACGACCTGCGCGCCCGCCGCTTCCGCTACAACGACTACGACCCCGACGCCGTGCTCGTCGAGCTCGCGTCGACCACCCGCGGTTTCGTCGAGGAGGTCGGGCGGGTCGACGGGGCGGGCTGGTCACGCGTGGCCACCCGGCTGCCGGGCGAGGAGCGGACCGCCCGCTGGCTGGTGCGCCAGGCGGCCCACGAGGGCACCCACCACCTGCGCGACATCGCCCGGGTCGGTCGCCCGGGCCGGTGAACGACGACGGCGCCGTCCGCGGTCCCCGCGTACGGCGCCGTCGCGTCGGTCAGGACAGCTCAGGACTGCTTGGTCTCCCAGAAGATCTTGTCGATCTGGGCGATGAGGTCGAGCAGCTCCTGGCCGGTGGCCGGGTCCATGGAGGACTTGGCGCCGCCCTCGCCGCCGCCCGCCTCTTGGTGGCCTTGTTGAACAGCTCGTGCAGCTCCGGGTACTTCTCGAAGTGCGGCGGCTTGAAGTAGTCGGTCCACAGCACCCAGAGGTGGTGCTTGACGAGGTCGGAGCGCTGCTCCTTGATGTCGATCGCCCGCGTGCGGAACGTCCGGGTCGTCGTTGCCCTGGTACTTCTCCTGGATCGCCTTCACCGACTCGGCCTCGATGCGGGCCTGGGCCGGGTCGTACACGCCGCAGGGGAGGTCGCAGTGCGCGGTGGCCTCCAGCCGCGGGCGGAGAATGCGGGACAGCAGCCGCATGGGTCCTCCCTGGTTGGTGATCGTTCTGGCTTTGGCCCGACACTACTCCTCGGAGGTGTCGCCGAGCGGTCGGGAGGGCGCAGGGCGATGCGATGGCGCAGGGTGGCCGTGCGCGGCCCGTCGATGTCGCCCGCGCTGCGCGACGGCGACGTGGTGCTGGCCCGGTTCGGCGCCCCGGTCCGCACCGGCGACGTGGTGCTCGTGCGCTGGTCCGCCCGCCCCGCCCAGCTGTCGGTGAAGCGCGCCGACCGGCCGGTCGGCGACGGGCTGGTGGGTGCTGCGGCGACAACCCCGTCGGCTCCACCGACTCGCGCACGCTGGGCCCCGCCGACGTTGTGGCGGTCGTCACAGCCCGGCTGTGGCCCCGGCCGGGCCGGCCCCGCCCGCGCCGGACGTGACGGATCCGGCAGCCGCGCGGCCGTCGTTGCGGATAGGGTGACCGGCGTACCCGACAGCCGAACCCCCGGGTCGACCCACCGCGCCATCCTGCGGTGCCCGTCCGGGGAGGCCGTCCGGCACCGCGACAGGGCCGATACCCGCGACCTCCCGGTGCACGGCGAGCGAGCGCCCCGCTGGAACCGCCCAGCAGGCGCCCCATCCCGCACCGCACGAGGAAGTGGCCCGCCATGACGATCGTCCCCGAGCGCACCCTGCCCGCCCCGACCACCGAGGAGATCTTCGCCGCGCACCGCGGCGGCAAGCTCTCCACCGGCCTCACCGCTCCGCTGCGCGACGCGCACGACCTGGCCGTCGCCTACACCCCCGGCGTGGCGCGAGGTCAGCCGCGCGATCGCCGCCGACCCGGCGCTGGCCGCCCGCTACACCTGGGCGAACCGGCTCGTCGCGGTGGTCAGCGACGGCACCGCGGTGCTCGGCCTCGGCGACATCGGCCCGCGCGCGGCGCTGCCGGTGATGGAGGGCAAGTCCGCCCTGTTCAAGACGTTCGGCGGCCTGGACTCGATCCCGATCGTGCTCGACACCACCGACGTCGACGAGATCGTCGAGACGCTGGTCCGCGCTGCGGCCGAGCTTCGGCGCGGTGAACCTCGAGGACGTCGTCGGCGCCGCGCTGCTTCGAGCTCGAGCGCAGGCTGGTCGAGGCCCTGGACTGCCCGGTCATGCACGACGACCAGCACGGCACGGCCATCGTGCTGCTGGCCGCGCTGCGCGGGGCCTGCGCGGTGCAGGGGCGCGAGCCTGCCGGCGCTGCGCATCGTGATCTCCGGCGCCGGCGCGGCGGGCGTGGCCTGCGCGCGCATCCTGCTCGCCGCGGGCGTGCGCGACGTCGTCGTGCTCGACTCGCGCGGGGTGCTCGAGCCCGGCCGGGACGCGCTGGGCGGGGAGAAGGCCGCGCTGGCCGAGGTCACCAACCCCCGTGGCGTCGCGGGCGGGCCGGCCGCCGCCCTCGACGGCGCCGACGTCTTCGTCGGCCTGTCCAGCGCCCGGCTGCCCGAGGAGCTGCTCGCGCTCATGGCGCCGGACGCGATCGTCTTCGCGCTGTCCAACCCCGACCCCGAGGTGCACCCGGACGGTCGCGGCACGGCACGCCGTCGATCGTCGCCACCGGGCGCAGCGACTTCCCGAACCAGATCAACAACGTGCTGGCCTTCCCGGGGGTCTTCCGCGGGGCGCTGGACGCCGGGGCCCGGCGGATCACCGAGCGCGATGAAGCTGGCCGCGGCCGACGCGATCTTCGCGGTGGCCGCGGACGACCTGGCCGTCGACCGCATCGTGCCGAGCCCGTTCGACCCGCGTGTCGCGCCCGCGGTGGCGGCCGCCGTGGCCGCCGCGGTTGACTGCCCGTAATCGCCTGATCGGCCGCCGGACCTGGGCTCCTTACTTCGTACGGATCTTGATCGTTACCCTCCGTATAGCAAATTCGGGTAACCCACCTGGGGGGATGTAGGCCGTTCGTGCAAGTCGGCCGGATCGGCCGGACACATGCGTCGTTGTGCCGGTGGACCAGAACGGCACAGCCCCTGGAGACGCCGTGAGCGAGATCGGACACCGGGCCGACGAGGGCCCCTCCGACCGACGCGTCCGGCCCCGGCGGCTTCGGCGCCGTGGCGCGGGCTGACCTGCGCCGTTCCCGGCAGGCGGTGTTCGGCGCCGAGGTGCACCCGGACGCCGGCGATGTTCGCCGACCGGGTGGCGCGCGCCGTCGCGGACAGCGGCGGCGAGGTGCTCCGGCCGCGCGTCCCGCAGGCGCGGCGCTCGGCCGCCGCGCGCCGGGCGGCGGCTGCAGGAGCACGGCGACGCCGGCATCGGCGAGGCGTCACCGACCCCGGCCCGCTGCAGCTCGCGGTCGAGCCCGACGACACCGTCGCCGTGGGGATCTCGGTGGACGTCGCGCGAGGAGATCCGCCGACCGCGGCCGGCCCGCGGGTGTCGCCCGCGCTGCGGGAGGCCGCGTTCGGCGCCCCGCTCACCGACCTGGCCGTCGGCCACGGCACGCTTCCGCCCGGAGCGCTCGGCGGCGCCGGAGATCGTGCCGCTGCCCAGCGCACCCGCGCTGGTGTGCGACCGCTCCGACCGGATCGTCCGGGTCAACCCGGCGCTGCTGCGCCTCACCGGACGCCGGCCGCGAGGACGCCGACTCGGGACTGTTCGGGCTGCGGCTGCCCCAGCTCGTCGTCGGTCCCGACGACGACGCCCGGCTGGTGCGCGCCGACGGCGGCCTGGTGCGGGTGCGGGCGGTCCGCTGGGAGCTGCCCGGCCGCGACCTGCGCGTCGTGCGTCGCTCGTCGAGCTGGGGGACGCCGACGCCACCGACCTCGACCGGGACGCCGAGCGCCGCTGGATCGCGGAGCTGGAGCGGATGGCCAGGGTCGGGACCTGGACCTACGAGCTGGCCGACGCGGTCGCTGCCCCGCAGCGACACCCTGGAGGAGCTGTACCGTCTCGGTCGGCATCGACCCGCGTACGGGCGCCGGTCCCGGGTCGGGCCCGTCGAGGGCGAGCAGGTCGCCCTGCTGTGCCAGGGCCTGCGCTCCGGGCGGCGCACCGCTGACCACCACGTCGAGCTCCGGCTGCCGGGCGACGTGCTCCTGAGCTGCCGGGCCGACGTCGAGTGCGCCGCCGACGGCACGCCGGTGCGGCTGGTCGGCGTGGTCCGCGACGTGAGCCAGGAGCGCGCCGCGCAGGCCGCGTCGCGCCACTCCGGGCAGCGCTTCGCCGACCTGATGGACGCTGACCCCGAGCGGGGTCGTCGCTGCTCGACCCGACCGGCCGGGTCGTCGACGCCAACCCGGCGCTGTGCGGGCTGTTCGACGTCGCGCCGGAGGCGCTGCGCGGCAGGCACGCCGTCGAGCTGTGCGCCGAACCGCCTACCGGGACGCGACCGGCCGATCGACGGCGGGCCCGAGCTGCCGGCCTGGCTGCGCCAGGTGCCGCCGGGCGCCCGGCACGGCTACCGGATCCAGGCCGTGCCGCTGCGGCGCGGCGACGGCACCACGGTCTGGTGCGAGCTGGCCGTGTCGGCCACCGCGGCGGACGACGGCGGCTGGCTGCTGGATCGTCGCGTGCACCGACATCGGCGAGCGGCGCCGCGCCGCGGAGCTGCTGCGCAGCGCGGGCACGCGTCGACGAGCTCACCCGGCTGCCGAACCGCGCGGCCACCCTCGAGCTGGTGGACCGCCTGCTCGCCCGCCCGGGCCGGCACCGGATCGCGGTCGTCTGCGGCGACCTCGACGACTTCCAGCGCGTCAACTCCTCGCTCGGGCACGAGGCGGGCGACGACCTGCTGGTCTCCCTGGCCGGGCGGCTGCAGCGCGAGCTGCCCGTCGGGTGCACCGCGGCCCGGCTCTCCGGCGACGAGTTCGTGGTGGTCTGCGCCGACCACTCCGACGTCGGCGGGCCGGACCTGCTCGCCCGCACGGTCGCCGACCTGCTGCGCACCACCGTGCACGGTGCACGGCAGGCCCGTGCAGATCGACGGCGTCGGTCGGCCTGGCCACACCCGGTGGCCAGCGGCGAGGTCCGCGCGGCCGACCTGCTGCGCTTCGCCGAGGTCGCGATGCACGACGCGAAGCGCCGGCAGGCACGGGGCGGGATCAGGTGGCCACCGACGGCGTGGTGAGCACCGCCACCCGCGCGCTGGAGCTGGAGGCCGAGCTGGCGGCGACGATCGCGGCAGGCGGCCTCGTCCTGGACTACCAGCCGGTGGTCGGGCCGGACGGCGCCGTGCTCAGCGCGGAGGCCCTCGTGCGCTGGCCGCACCCGGAGCGCGGGTTGATCGCGCCTGCGGACTTCCTGCCGGTGGCCCAGCGCAGCGGGCTGATGCGCGAGCTGGACCTGTGGGTGCTGCGGACCGCCACGCGCGAGGCCGCCTCCTGGCCGGTGCAGCACGGCGGGGGCGCCGCGGTCGCGGTGAACCTGGCCGGGCTGCTGCCCGCCGATCCCGACTTCCTCGCCGCCGTCACCGGCATCGTCGAGAGCAGCGGGCTGGCCTGGAACCGGCTGGTGCTGGAGCTGGTGGAGACCAGCCTCGTCGCGCTGCCGCCGCACGCGCTGGCCGCGATGGCCGAGCTGGTCGACCGCGGCGTGCGGTTCGCGGTCGACGACTTCGGCACCGGGTACTCCTCGCTGGCCCGGCTGCAGCGAGCTGCCCGCCCAGACGGTGAAGGTCGACCGGGCCTTCGTCAGCGGCGTCGGGTCCGACCCGGCCGCGTTCGCCGTGGCCCGCGCCGTCGTCGACATGGCCCGTGCGATGGGGCGCACCACCGTGGCCGAGGGCGTCGAGACCGCCGAGCAGTTCCACGTGCTCCGCGACCTGGGGGTGGACGCCTTCCAGGGGTGGCTGTTCTCGCACCCGCTGCGCGGCGGCGGAGCTGCGCGAGCGTGCTCGCGGGCGGCCGGCTCGCCGCTCCGGCCGCGGCCATCGGCGCCTGACCCCGCTCTACGCTGCATCGCGGTCCGGTCACAGGTTGCGCGAGTCCTCGGCGATCGGGTTAGCCTTCTGCGACGCGGCGGCCGGCAAGGGGACGTCGGTGAACACGGAGGTCTCCCGGATGATCGAGTTCCGGGGAGTGACCAAGCGTTTCCCCGACGGCACGGTAGCCGTGGACGATCTCGACCTCGAGGTCGACGCCGGCAAGATCACCGTGTTCGTCGGCCCGTCCGGCTGCGGCAAGACCACGTCGCTGCGCATGATCAACCGGATGATCGAACCCACGTCGGGCACGATCCACGTCGACGGGCGCGACATCATGTCCACCGACGCGGCCGACCTGCGGCGCGGCATCGGCTACGTCATCCAGCAGGCCGGCCTGTTCCCGCACCGCACGATCCTCGACAACGTCGCCACGGTGCCGTTGCTGCTGGGCTGGAACAAGAAGCAGGCCCGCGAGCGGGCGGCCGAGCTGATGGAGCTGGTCGGGCTCGTCCCCGAGATGGCGGGCCGCTACCCGGCGCAGCTGTCCGGCGGGCAGCAGCAGCGGGTCGGGGTGGCCCGCGCGCTGGCCGCCGACCCGCCGGTCCTGCTGATGGACGAGCCGTTCAGCGCCGTCGACCCGGTGGTCCGGGAGAACCTGCAGGACGAGCTGCTCCGCCTGCAGTCGGAGCTGGGCAAGACGATCGTCTTCGTCACGCACGACATCGACGAGGCGGTCAAGCTCGGCGACAAGGTGGCGGTGTTCCGCACGGGCGGCGTGCTGGCGCAGTACGACGAGCCCGGCCACCTGCTCGCCCGCCCGGCCGACGACTTCGTCGACGGCTTCGTCGGCCGCGACCGCGGCTACCGGGGGCTCGGCTTCCTGTCCTCCGACGGCCTCCCGCTGGGCGAGCTGCCCACCGTGGCGCTGGGCGACCCGCTGCCCGACGACCGCGGGCTGGGTGCTCGTCGTCGACGGCGAGCGGCGGCCGCAGGGCTGGCTGGACGGCGGCGCCCGCAACGGGGCCACCACCGTCACCGCGGAGCGGCTGGTGCCGGGGGGCTCCCTGTACGACGCGGCGTCGGGCAACCTGCGCAGCGCGCTGGACGCGGCGCTGTCCTCGCCGTCCGGGTCAGGGCGTGGCCGTCGACGGCGACGGCGCGGTCTCCGGCTCGGTGAGCGCCGACGACGTGCTGCGCGCCCTCGACGACGTCCGCCGCGACGACGAGCCCGCCGCCTGATGGGTCCCCTCCGGTTGCGTCCCCGCCCGCGGGGGAGACGCCGTGATCTGGGACTGGATCCCGCGCAACATCGACCGCATCATGGACCTGCTCGGGAGCACGTGCTGCTCGCGATCATCCCGGTCGTCGTCGGCCTGCTGATCGCCATCCCGCTCGGGTGGCTCGCCAAGCAGTACGCCACGGCCAGGAGCATCCTCATCCCGACGGCCAGCGTGCTCTACACCGTCCCGTCACTTGCCCTGTTCGTCGTGCTCCCCGGCATCCTCGGCACCCGGATCCTCGACCCGATCAACGTGATCGTCGCCCTCACCATCTACACGGTCGCGCTGCTGGTGCGGTCGGTCTCCGACGCGCTGGCCGCGGTGCCCGGCCACGTCGTCGCGGCGGCCACCGCGATGGGTTTCCGGCCGATCCGGCAGTTCAGCTCGCGTCGAGTTCCCGCTCGCGGTCCCGGTGCTGGTCGCCGGCGTGCGGGTGGCCACCGTGGCGAACATCAGCCTGGTGAGCGTCGGCGCCCTGATCGGCATCGGCGGCCTCGGCGAGCTGTTCACCGAGGGCTTCCAGCGCAACTTCCCGACCGAGATCGTCACCGGCATCGTGCTCATCGTCGCGCTGGCCGTCGTGGCCGACGCGCTGCTGCTGGTCGCCGGGAGGGCGCTGACGCCGTGGAGCCGGGTCGGTCCGGCGGCGGGTCGTGCGGCATGAACCTGTTCACCGAGACGGCCAACTGGTTCGCCGACCCCGCAGCACTGGACGGGCGCCAACGGCGTTCCGGCGCGGCTGTCCGAGCACCTGCTCTACACCGGGCTGGCGGTCGTGCTCGGCATCGCGATCGCCGTTCCGCTCGGCGCCCTGATCGGGCACACCGGGCGGGGCGGGTTCCTCATCGTCGGCTTCGCCAACGGGCTGCGCGCCCTGCCCGAGCTCGGCCTGCTGACGCTGCTGGTGCTGCTGACCTACATCGGCCTGCTGCCCGTCACCCTCTCGCTGGTCGTGCTGGCCATCCCGCCGCTGCTCGCCGGCACGTACGCGGGCGTGCGCAACGTCGACCGCGCGGTCGTCGACGCCGCCCGTGGCGTGGGGATGCGCGAGCACGAGATCCTGCACGAAGGTCGAGCTGCCCAACGCGCTCCCGCTCGTACTGGGCGGGCTGCGCGGGGCCACCCTGCAGGTGCTCGCCACCGCCGCCATCGCCGCGTACGTCGCGCTCGGCGGCCTCGGCCGCTACCTGATCGACGGCCTCGCGCAGCAGGACTACCCCCAGATGGTCGCCGGAGCGGTGTTGATCGCCGGGCTCGCGCTCGTCGTCGAGGGCATCCTCGCGTTCGTCCAGCGCGTCTCCGTCTCCCCGGGACTGCAGATGTCCCGGGAACGCCGTTCCCGACCGCCCCGACCAGGTGGCGACCGCTGGCCTCGCCCCCACCACGTAGGAGGACGAATTTCGATGAAGCGCTCCATGATCGCCCTGGCGGGCTCCCTCGCCGCCGCACTGACCCTCACGGCGTGCGGCGGTTCCAGCAACCCCGTCGGCAACCAACCGCCCACCGGCCAGCCCGCGGCCGCGGACACGATCAAGGTCGGCTCCGCGAACTTCACGGAGAACGTCCTGCTCGCCGAGATCTACGCGCAGGCGCTCGCGGCCAAGGGCGTCAAGGTCGAGAAGAGCCTCAACATCGGCAGCCGCGAGACCTACTTCCCCGGCCTGCAGGACGGCTCGATCGACCTGATCCCGGACTACACCGGCAACCTGCTCCAGCACGTCGACAAGGCCGCGACGGCCACCGAGCAGCGACGACGTCTACGCCCAGCTGCAGCAGAAGCTGCCGCCCACGCTCACCGTCCTGGACCAGTCGGCCGCCGAGGACAAGGACGCGGTCGTGGTCACCGCCCAGACCGCCCAGCAGTACAACGCCAAGTCGATCGAGGACCTGGCGGCCAACTGCGGGCAGATCGTGTTCGGCGGGCCGCCCGAGTTCCAGACCCGCCCGTACGGCACTGCCCGGTCTGCAGAAGATCTACAACTGCAAGTTCAAGGAGTTCCGCTCCCTCGACGCCGGCGGCCCGCTCACCGTGAAGGCGCTGACGGACGGCACGATCCAGGCCGCCGACCTGTTCACCACCGACGCGACCATCACGCAGAACGGCTGGGTCATCCTGGAGGACCCGAAGAACAACTTCGCGGCCCAGAACGTGGTGCCCCTGATCAACAAGGCGAAGGCGAGCGACACCGTCAAGCAGGTGCTCAACGCCGTGTCGGCGAAGCTCACCACCGAGAACCTCACCGAGCTCAACGCCAAGGCGGGCGCGGCGGACAAGCCCAACCCGGAGACCGTCGCCAAGGAGTGGCTGACCGCCAACGGGCTGGCCTGAGGCAGGTCCGAGCAGGCGGGGGACCGTCCTGAGTGGAATGAGACAGGCCGGTCCCATCGTTGGCTTGTGATCGGAGTCACGGGGTGGGAGCATCGCCGAGACAGGCGCCCACCACCGCCGATCAGAGGCAACTGTATGGCCGAGCTCGAACCGAGGAATTTCCTGCAGCCCTGCTTGCTCCTGCTGCTCCGGGAGCAACCCGACCACGGTTACGAGCTCGCCGCACGGCTGCGTCCCATGCACGACGGGGACGGCGACGCCGGCGGGGTGTACCGCGCGCTGCGGGGCCTGGAGCGGCAGGGCCTGGTCCGCTCGGAATGGCACACCTCGGACGTCGGGCCGGCGCGGCGCACCTACTACGTCACGCCGGACGGTGTGTCGAGCCTCGAGGCGCTGGCCGACGGGCTCAAGCACACGCACGAGGCGCTCCACGTGTTCCTGGAGCGCTACGCCCGGGTGGTCGCCGCGGACCGGCGCAACTGCCCGGAAGGGAGCAGGATTGACCATCGAGCTGACGTACGCGGACGCGGCGACGGCGTTCGCACGGCGCGACGCGCCGATCGCCAGGTTGGCCGCTGACGCGCCGGCACTGGCGGCGGCCTGCCACGCGATGGCGCAGCGCTTCCATCGCGGTGGGCGGCTGCTCGCGTTCGGCACGGGGTGCGCGGCGGCCGACGCCGCGCACGTGGTGGTGGAGTTCGTGCATCCGGTGATCATCGGCAAGCGGGCGCTCCCGGCGCTGTCGCTTCCCGGCGGCCCGGCCGGGTTCGCGGCCGAGCTGGACCTGTTCGCCGAGCCGGCGGACATCGCGCTGGCCATCGCCGCGGACGGCGGGGACGCGGCGCTCGCCGCGGCGATGGAGGTCGCGCGCGATCGCGGGCTGCTCACCGTCGCGCTGCTCGGCGGCGAGGGCGAGCCGCGTCGCGGGGCTCACCGGCCTCGACCACGTGATCGTGGTGCACACCGACGACCCGCGGGTGGTCCGCGAGGGGCACGTCACCGCGTACCACGTGCTCTGGGAGCTGGTGCACGTCTTCCTCGACGCCCCGGAGGTGCTGGCATGAGGCAGTCCGGGATGGCGCCCGACCCGTCGCCGGGCGAGGTCTGCATCACCTGCTCGGACGTCGCCGTTCCGGTCACGGTCGTCACGTTGCTCGGCGACGGCATGGCGCTGGTGGACACCGGCGCGGGTCCCGGCACCGAGGAGGAGGTCAGCGTCGCGCTGGTCGACGCGGCCGTCGGTGACACCGTCCTCGTCCACGCCGGGGAAGCGATCGCTCGGCTGGCCCCGTCGTCGTGAGCGCGCCGTGAGCATCGAGTCGCTGTACCCGTTCCTGCACACCGGCGCGTCGGACCGCGCGGGCCTGCTGGCCGACGTCGCCCGTTCCACCGCGGAGAAGGTCGCCGAGATCGGGCGGCTGCGCGCGGACGTGCTCGCCGAGGTCGGCGAGGAGCTGGCGGCATGCGCCACGGCGATGGCGCGGCGGTTCGAGCGCGGGGGGCGGCTGCTCGCGTTCGGCAACGGCGGGTCGAGCACGGACGCCGCCGCGGTGGCCACGCAGTGCGTCGACCCCGGCCCCGGATGGCGCCCGCTCCCGGCGCTCGCGCTCGCCGCCGACGTCGCGACGCTCACCGCCCTGGCCAACGACGTCGGCTTCGAGAACGTGTTCGCCCGGCCGATCGCGGCCGCGGGCCGCCCGGCCGACATCGCGATGGGCCTGTCCACCAGCGGCGGCTCGGCGAACGTCCTGCACGGCCTCGCCGTCGCGCACGAGCGCGGCCTGCTCACCGTCGGGCTCGCCGGGTACTCCGGCGGCTCCATGACCGAGGCCGCGGCGCGCGGCGAGATCGACCACCTCTTCGTCATGCCGTCCGCCTCGGTCCACCGCATCCAGGAGGCGCAGACCACCACCTACCACGTGCTGTGGGAGCTGGTGCAGCAGGCGCTGGGCCGCCCGTGAGCGAACCCGCGGTCGTGAGCGAGCTCGCGAGCGACCGTCGGCACGCGGAGGCGCGGGTCCGGGCCCGCATCCGGGTCAGCGGGATCGTGCAGGGGGTCGGGTTCCGCCCGTTCGTGCACGGGCTGGCCGGTGAGCTCGGGCTGGGCGGCTTCGTCGGCAACGACGAGTCCGGCGTCGTCATCGAGGCCGAGGGCAGCGCGGCGGCGCTGGACGCGCTGGTCGCGGCGCTGCGCGAGCGGCCACCCGCGCTCGCGATGGTCACCGACGTGGCCACCACCGGGGTGCCCGCCCGCGGCGAGACGGCGTTCGCCATCGCCGTCAGCTCCGCACAGGGCCGCCGGGCCACGCTGATCTCCCCGGACACCGCGACCTGCGCCGACTGCGTCGCCGAGCTGCGCGACCCGGCCGACCGGCGCTACCGGCACCCGTTCATCAACTGCACGAACTGCGGGCCGCGGTTCACGATCGTCACCGACGTGCCCTACGACCGCGCGGCGACCACGATGGCCGGCTTCCCGATGTGCGCCGCCTGCGAGGTGGAGTACCACGACCCGAGCGACCGGCGGTTCCACGCCCAGCCGGTGTGCTGCCCGGACTGCGGGCCCACGCTGCGGCTCGTCGGCCCGACGGGCCGAGCGCGGACGCGACGCCGGTGCGACGGCCGGCGGCCCGATCGCGGCCGCCGCCCGGATGCTCCTCGGCGGTGCGGTGCTCGCCGTCAAGGGCCTCGGCGGCTACCACCTCGCCGCGCTCGCCGCCCACGAGCACGGCCGTCGCGGCGCTGCGGGCGCGCAAGCACCGCGAGGACAAGCCGTTCGCCGTGCTCGCCCCCGACCTCGCCGCGGCCGGGCGCCTCGTGCGACGTCGACGCCGGCCGAGGAGGCCGAGCTCACCTCCCGCCGCGCGCCCGATCGTGCTGCTGCGCCGCCAGCGCCGACGCGCCGGTCGGCCGCGGCCGTCGCGCCGGGCAACGACCACCTCGGGGTGCTGCTGCCCTACACCCCGGTGCACCACCTGCTGCTCGACGCGCGTCGGCGCGCCCGATCGTGCTGACCAGCGGCAACGTCTCGGACGAGCCCATCGCCCACCTCGACGACGACGCCGCGCGACGGCTCGCCGCATCGCCGACGCGCTTCCTCACCCACGACCGGCCGATCCACACGCGGGCCGACGACTCGGTGCTCCGGGTCGTGTCGGGACGGCCGTACCCGATCCGGCGGTCGCGGGGCTTCGCGCCCGAGCCGCTGCGGCTCGGCGTCACCGCCACCGTCCCGGTGCTCGGCTGCGGCGCCGAGCTGAAGAACACGTTCTGCGTGCTGCGCGGGTCGCGAGGCGTTCCCGTCGCACCACATCGGCGACCTGGAGAACGCCGAGACGTTGCGCGCCTACACCGACGGCATCGAGCACCTGGGCCGGCTGCTCGACGTCGAGCCCACCGTGCTGGCCCACGACCTGCACCCGGAGTACCTGTCCACCAAGTACGCGCTGGCCCGGCGCCGAGGCCGACCCGGAGCGTGCGGCTGGTCGGCGTCCAGCACCACCACGCGCACCTGGCCGCCTGCCTGGCCGAGCACGGCGAGGCGGGGCCGGTGATCGGCATCGCCTGCGACGGGCTCGGGTTCGGCGACCGACGGCGTGCTGTGGGGCGGCGAGGTCATGGAGGTCTCGCTCGCCGGGTTCCGGCGGCTCGCGCACCTGGAACCGGTGCCGCTGCCCGGCGGCGAGACGGCGATCCGGCAGCCGTGGCGGATGGCGGCCGCGTGGCTGCATGCGGCCGATGTGGACTCGACCGGGCTCGACGTCGCCGACCGCAACGCTCCGATGTGGACGCAGGTGCAGCGGCTCCTCGCGTCCGACCCTGGACACACCCGTCACCACCAGCACGCGGGCGCCTGTTCGACGCGGTCGCCGCGCATCGTCGGCGTCCGGGACCGGGTGAACTACGAGGGCCAGGCGGCGATCGAGCTCGAACAACTGCGCCGCACCGGGGCACCACGACGGCTATCCGGCCCGGCTCGACGGCGACCTGATCCGGGCGGCGACCTCGTGCGGGCGGTCGTGGCCGACGTGCGCTCCGATGTGGACGTGAGCCGTCGTCGCCGCCCGGTTCCACACCGGACTCGCCGACGTGCTCGCCCGCGCCGCGATGCAGGCGGCCGCCACACCGGACACGGGACGGTCGCGCTCTCCGGCGGCGTGTTCCAGAACCTCCGCCTGCTCGGCGAGGTGCGCGAGCCTGCTCTCCGCGGCGGGCCTGCGGGTGCTCGTGCACTCCCGGATGCCGTGCAACGACGGGGGCATCAGCCTGGGCCAGGTGGCGGTGGCGGCCACGCTGATCACCCGATCGGATCAAGGGGTATAGTTGGTGTATGGCTCGCACCAACATCGACATCGACGACGAGCTCGTGGCCGAGGTGATGCGGCGGTACGGCCTGAAGACGAAGAAGGACGCCGTGGACCTCGCGCTGCGCCGGCTCGTCGGGCCGCGGCTGTCGCCGGAGTTCTTCGAGAGCCTCGAGGGGATCGGCGGGGAGGGCGATCTCGACGAGTGCGCCGCTCCAAGATCCAGGACTGGGAATGAACCTGATCGACTCCTCGGCCTGGATCGAGTACCTGCGGCGGCACCGGTTCGGTGGCCAACATCGAAGGTCCGACGGATGGTCCACGAGGGATCCTGCAGACGGTCGCGACCACCGAACCGGTGGTCATGGAACTTCTCGCGGGCGCGGGCTCGGACCGGGTCTTCGCGAATCGCCAGACCCTCACCGGCGGCCTGCGGCTCCTCCCGGTCGAGGCCGCCGTCGACTACCGCGACGCCGCGACCGTCTACCGCGCCGTGCGCGCCACGGGATGCACGGTCCGCAAGGTGCTCGACTGCCTGATCGCGGTCGTCGCCATCCGCACCGGCGCCACCCTCGTGCACCGGGACCGCGACTTCGACGTCCTCGCCGCGGCGCTGCCCGACCTGCGGGTCCGCTCCCTGATGTGACAGGGCCCGAGGCAGGCAAGAAGCCCGCGCGATGCCGAATTCCGGACGCGCTCAGGAGCGCGGCTTCACCTGGGCGCGCAGCCAGTCGTACCAGGCGTCCAGGCCGTCGCCCCGGGTCGCCGAGACCTCCAGCACCTCCACGCCGGGCCGCGCGCGGCGGGCGTACTCGACGCAGCGCGCCACGTCGAAGTCGACGTAGGGCAGCAGGTCGACCTTGTTGACCAGCATCGAGGTCGGCGGTGCGGAACATGTGCGGGTACTTCAGCGGCTTGTCCGCGCCCTCGGTGACCGACATGATCACCATCGCGGCCGGCCTCGCCGAGGTCGAACAGCGCCGGGCAGACGAGGTTGCCGACGTTCTCCACGAACAGCAGCGAGCTCGCGCTCGGGGGCCAGCGTGCGCAGGCCGTCGGCGACCATGTCGGCGTCGAGGTGGCAGCCCGCGCCGGTGTTGATCTGGACGACCCGCGCGCCGGTCGCGCCGATCCGCTCGGCGTCGAGCAGGGTCTCCTGGTCGCCCTCGAGCACCGCGCACGGCAGCTCGGCGCCGAGGTCGCGGATCGTGCGCTCCAGCAGCGTGGTCTTGCCCGAGCCGGGCGAGCTCATCAGGTTGAGCGCGACGATCGCCGTGCTCGCCGAGCCAGCGCCGGTTGCGGCCCGGCGAGCTCGTCGTTCTTGGCCAGGATGTCGACCTCCAGCGCCACGGTCCGGGCGTCGGGGTCGTGGCGCAGGGATCTCGCCTCGCCGTGCCCGTGGCCGTCGCTCGTGCCCGTGTCCGTGCCCGTCGGCCGTGGCCGTGCCCGTGCCCGGCACCCGGGTCGGTCACCCGCACCCCGGCCCGTCGGAGCACCCGCAGGTCGCGCACATGTCAGGCCACCTCCACCTCTCGGATCCGCAGCTCCGCCCCGCCCTGCGACGGCGACGTCGGCGCTCCCGCACTCGCACAGCGGCAGCACCTCGGCGGTCTCGAACGCGGTGCCGCACGTGCGGCACCGCGCCCTGCCCGGCGGCTCGTCGATCTCCAGCTCCGCGCCCTCGCAGCGTGGTCCCCGCCGCCACCATCTCGAAGCAGAACCGCACGGCGTCCGGCACCAGCCCGGACAGCCTGCCGACCTCCAGCCGGACCCGGCGGACCGGGGCGTCGCGCATCCGCTGCGTCATCGCGTCGACGACGCTCTGGGTGATCGACAGCTCGTGCATCAGCGGAGACTCAGCAGATCCGGGGAGCGGGTCGCCGACCAGCAGGTCCACGATCCGCGTGCCGCCGAACGCGGTGCGCAGCAGCACCAGCCCGGGCGGGTCGTCCTTGACCGTCCCGATCACCGCGGCGCCCTCGCCCGAGCGGGTGCGCGCGCAGCGCGGCCAGCGCCGCGTCGGCGTGCGCCGGATGCGACCACCGCGACGAGCCGGCCCTCGCAGGCCACGTAGAGCGGGTCGATGCCCGAGCAGCTCCGACGCGCCGTTGACGACCGGCCGGACCGGCAGCGCCGCCTCGTCGAGCACCACCGCCACCTGCGAGGCCACGGCGACCTCGTTGCAGATGGTGGCCACCCCGCCGCGGGTGGCGTCGCGCAGCAGCCGCACGCCGTGGCCCGCCGCGTCGAGCAGCCCGGCGGTGATCCCGTGCAGCGGGGCGGTGTCGGACTCGATGTCGGCCTCGATGTCCAGCTCGCCGCGGGCCAGCATGACGGTGACGCCGTGGTCGCCGATCGGGCCGGACACGAGCACGACGTCGCCCGGGCTTGGCCGCCGCCGCGGAGAGCACGACCTCGCGCTCCAGCACGCCGACCCCGGCGGTGTTGATGTAGCAGCCGTCGGCCTTGCCGCGCTCGACGACCTTCGTGTCGCCGGTGACGATCTGCACCCCGGCCGCCTCGCGCGGCCGCCGCCATCGACGCGACGATCCGTTGCAGGTCGGCGACCGGGAAGCCCTCCTCCAGGATGAACCCGCAGGACAGGTACAGCGGCCGCGCGCCGCACATCGCCAGGTCGTTGACGGTGCCGTTGACGGCCAGGTCGCCGATGTCGCCGCCGGGGAAGAACAGCGGCGACACGACGTAGGAGTCGGTGGTGAACGCCAGCCGCCCGGCCGAGCGTGGCCGAGCTGCGCGCCGTCCTCCAGCTGCTCCAGCACCGGGTTGCGGAACGCCTCGAGGAACACCGCCTCGATCAGCGTCTGCGTGGCCTTGCCGCCGGCGCCGTGGGAGAGCGTGATCCGCTCCTCCTTGATCTTCGGCTTGCGCGCGCGGGCCTTCGCGATGCGGGCGAGCACCTGCTCCTCGCGGGTGAGGTGCTCGGCGCCGACGTGGGCGGCGACCGCGTCCTCCGCCCAGTTCGCCCGCGACCGCGGATGTCGACCCGGGCCGCAGGTCCTGCTCGTCATGCGCGGGTCGCCTCCTTGACCCGCTCCCGGGTGAACCGGCCGAAGTTGTAGTACGCCGCGCAGGCGCCCTCGGACGACACCATGCAGGTGCCGATCGGCGTCTCCGGCGTGCACGCGGTGCCGAACACCTTGCACTCCCACGGCTTGAGCACGCCCTTGAGCACCTCGCCGCACTGGCAGGCCTTCGGGTCGGCGACCCGCACGCCCGGCACGTCGAAGATCCGCTCGGCGTCGAAGGCCGCGTAGGCTTCTCGCACCTGCAGCGCCGAGTGCGAGATGAACCCGAGCCCGCGCCACTCGAAGTGCGGCCGCAGCTCCATCACCTCGCCGATCACCTCCAGCGCCTTCGGGTTGCCGTCCCACGGCACCACCCGCGCGTACTGGTTCTCGACCTCGCAGCGGCCCTCCTTGAGCTGCAGCAGCAGCTGGTAGACCGACTGCAGGATGTCCAGCGGCTCGAAGCCCGCGCAGACCAGCGGCTTGCCCGCGTCGCGGGCGATCCACTCGTAGGGCCGGCAGCCGATCACCGTCGAGACGTGGCCGGGGCCGATGAACCCGTCGAGGCGCAGGTCGGGCGAGTCCAGGATCGCCTTGATCGCCGGGATGATCGTGACGTGGTTGCAGAAGATCGAGAAGTTGTCGAGCCCCTCGGCCGCGGCACGCAGCACGGTCATCGCGGTGGACGGCGCGGTGGTCTCGAACCCGATCGCCATGAAGACGACGCGCTTGTCCGGGTTCTTCCGGGCGATCTTCAGCGCGTCCAGCGGCGAGTACACCATCCGGATGTCGGCGCCTGCGGCCTTGGAGTCGAAGAACGACCCGCGGCCGCCGGGCACCCGCATCATGTCGCCGAACGAGGTCAGGATGACGTCGTCGTTCTCGGCGATGGCGATGGCGTCGTCGACCCGGCCCATCGGGATCACGCAGACCGGGCAGCCCGGGCCGTGCACCAGCGAGACCGTCTCCGGCAGGTAGTCCTCGAGGCCGTGCTTGTAGATGGTGTGCGTGTGCCCGCCGCACACCTCCATGAACTTGTACCGGCCGGCCCGGCTCGCACAGCGCGGCGATCTGCGTCGCCAGTGCGCGGGCGATGCCCGCGTCGCGGAACTCGTCGACGAACTTCATTTCGGATCCCTCCTTCACGGTCACGTGATGTCGCTTGCGGCGAGCGCCTCGAGTTCCTCGGTGTAGGCGTCACCGAGCCCGGTCAGGAAGTCCAGCGACGCCTTCGCCTCGCGCCTCGTCGATCTTCGACAGCGCGAACCCGACGTGGATGAGGACCCAGTCGCCGGGCACCACGCCTTCCTCCTGCAGCAGCCCGATGTTCACCGCCCGCTTGACGCCCTCCACGCTGACCATGGCCAGGTCCTCGTGGTCGGCCATCAGCTCGATCACCTCTCCCGGTATGCCCAGGCACATGGAGCTCCCCCTACATCTTGCGGATTTCGCGGTAGCGGGCGATCTCGTCGCGGGACTGGATGGTCATGGTCGACGGCCACCGCGACGACGGCCAGCAGCACGAGACAGCAGCAGCTTGCGGATCATCGGCAGAGCTCCTTCGCTGATCGTGAGAGTGGTGACGAGTTCGGTGACGGCGCGGACAGCGGGCTCGACGGCGGCGGCCACCGGAGCGCTGAGCCCGATTCCCTCGTCGAGCGCGGCGGGCTCGCATCCGACCACGAGCACCCGGCCCACCGGGCGCTCGATGCCCATCGCGGTGGCCAGCCCGTCGAGCAGCGCGAGCACGGCGCCGGGGTCCATGCCGTGCGCGTCGAGGGCCTGGCCTTCGGCCTGCGGGGCGTCGAGGTCGTGCTCCAGGGTGTAGACGGTGCCCGGCTCCCCGCCGCGCTGGGTGGCGTCGACGATCACCAGCACGTCGTAGCCGTCGAGGAGCTGGTAGGCGAGGTGCATGCCGCGGATCCCGGTGTCGACGAGCTCGACCTCGGCAGGCAGCCCGCCGCGCTCCTGCAGCGCGTCGACGACCGCGACACCCCGAAGCCGTCGTCGGAGAGGAAGACGTTGCCGACTCCCGCCACCAGTACCCGTCCGGTCCCCCCGCTCGTCACGCCGGTCACTCCACGGCCTCGACCTCGTCGGGACGGAAGTAGCGGAACCGGCCGTGCGCGAGCTGCATCTCCGCGGCCGGGTCGCCGTCCACCGACACCGCGATGTGCACCCCGCCGTCCACGTCGTGCACGACGGCCTGGACCGTGGCGCGCATGCCGTCGAGGAAGCGGTCCTGGGCGTCGCTGCTCCGGCCGGGCCGCAGCACGACGTGGCTGCCCTTCGCGACCGGGACCCCGCCGACGAGCACCGAGTCGGTGTCCGGGTCCACCGACGAGTCCGCGGCCGGGTTCCACCAGGGGGTGGTCTCGAGTGGCATCTCGGCGGGGCTGTCGGCGCCGAAGGTGCCTCCGAACGCCGGGCCTGCGGTGCCGAACACCGGCACCTCGTCCGGCGCGGCGCCCGCGGGGCGCAGCGAGCGGATCGCCCCGTGCAGGCGCTCCAGGATCTCCGGCGGCATGGCGTCGACGGCGTCGATGATCCCGGCGGCCCGCGGGTCGGTGGCCCGTGCCTCGGACTTCTCCTCGTCGGTCAGCACGAGGGTGCGCAGGGTGAGGATCTCGTCGTTCTCCAGCCCGTCGAAGAGGTTGATCGTGCTCTCCGGGGCGAGCTGCGGGTGGTCGGCGAGGATGATCGGCGACGACAGCAGGAGGTCGCTGCGGTCGTCGGGCCCGGCGAGGACGGGCCAGGTGTGCTCGTTGACGCACTCCTTCGTCGCCGGCTCGGCCCACTCGGGGCGGGTCGGTGAGCGAGAGGAACGTGCCGGGGTGCGCGGCGATCACCGTGTGCGCGGCGATCAGGGAGGTGCGCAGCACCTCCTCGCGCGGCGCGCCTGCCTCGCACGCGCCGTCGTTCACGACGTCGAGGCGCAGCCGGTACACGAGGTAGGGGCCGGGCACGTCGGCGAGCGAGACGGCGATCCGGCCCGTGACCGGCCAGCACTCGCGCACCAGCGTGCCCACGACGGCGCCGGTGCCGTCCCGGATCTCCTCGGTCTCGCGGGTGCCGGGAAGCACGATCGGCACGGCGCACTCGCCGCGCAGCAGCTCGTCGATCGGCAGCACCGCGTCGATCTGGCGCGGGACGCCCTCCTCGAACTGGAGGTGCCGGGTGCCGTCCACCACGAGCTCCTGCGCCGGGCTGCCGTCGGGATGGTGCGGCGAGCGGGCCTGCAGCTGCAGGAAGCGCAGCCGGACGTGCAGCTCGCCCCCGCCCGACGCCGACGGCTCGAACAGGCACTCGGTGCGGTTGCGGGTGGGTTCGGTGCCGTCGCCGCCCGGGGTGAGCACCCCGAACTGCCAGCGCAGCCGGTTCTTCTGCGCCGACGCGCGGTAGGGGTAGAGCAGGTAGCCCTCGAACAGGACGGCGTCGGCGACCGCGGCCACCTGGTCGAGGACCGGGTCGGTCAGTGTCATTCGCCGGCCTCCTTCAGCAGCCGCTCGAACGTGTCGTCCCAGTTCGGGATGACCTGCTCGGAACGGTACGCCGACAGGGCGTCCAGGGTGCCGGTGCTGAGCCGGATCCAGGCCGCGTCGGGATAGTGCTCGTCCATCGCCGCCCGCCAGGTGGCCACCGGCAGCCGGTAGGCCGCCTCCTCGTGCCAGGGCACGAGCCCGACCTGCACGCCGTCCGGCCCCGCGTAGAACAGGGTGCCCGTGAACAGCAGCAGCAGCGGCACCTCACCCTCGGCGAGGCCGTGGAAGTACTTGGTGGCCGCGATGTCGAGGTCGTAGGTCAGCGGCACGACCAGCGGCACGGTGACCTCGCCGGTGAAGCCCGACACCGTCATGCCGACGGTGGCGAACTGCAGCGGGTTGAGGGTCTCGCCCCACCGCGACGGCTCGCCGAACAGGTCGACGAGCTTGGCGGACTCGTCCGCGGTGTACTTGCGGCCCCGCGGCTCGATGCGGATCTGGCAGCGCAACGCCACGGAGTGGATCCGCCTGCCGCTGTCCTCGGTGAGCTTCAGGTCGAGCTGGAGCGACGGCCCGGCCGCGAAGGGCTCGGGCCGGGATCCGGTGCAGGCGAACCTCAGCACTCAGACCTCCGGGTTCGCGCCGGCCGCCGGATCGGCCGCCTGCACGGCAGGTGCCGGCCGGACCGGCGTCGCCGTCTCGCGCAGCGCGTCGAAGAAGGCGTCGATCTCGCGCCACGCCTCCGGGCCGCCGTCGAAGCCGCGCCAGTGCAGCCGCACCAGCCCGACCAGGCGGTAGCAGGCGTCGATCGGGACGAGCAGGCACTCGGGCTTGCCCGGGTGCCGCTCGCGCCAGCCTTGTCCCGGCGGACCAGCAGCGCCTCCACGTCGGGCTCCAGCTCGGCCGCCGAGCCGTCCGGCGCCCACCCCGGCGTTCCAGGCCTCGAGCTCCAGCTCGCTCTCGGTGGCCCCGGCCGGGCTGGGGTAGCAGGCGATCATCTTCCCCTGCGACGAGTTGTGCAGGAAGAACGCCATGCCGACGGGGATCTGCAGCTCGTCCCACTGGGAGTCGGTGAGCGTGAAGTCCGGATCGGACAGGTAGCGGTCCGGGATGCGGCGGTAGCCGCCACCGCCTGCGCCGGGGTTGTTGAACAGGAACCCGCACGGCCCGCAGGCGCAGAGCATGCGGCGCTCGGCGACCTGCACGAGATGCGGGTGCTGCGGGGGGACGGGCGTCGCGCAGAGCTCACAGACCTCCTGCGCCGGTTCCTGGGCGACGGGGTCGACCAGGAACCGGCGCAGCGAGGACAGCGATGTCACGCCGTGTGCGATGACGACCTCGCAAGCTCGGTCGCGGGACCTTCTCAGGGGGTCGGACGCCGATCTGGAGCAGGGCCGGGCCGGCAGGCGCGGCGTCGAAGACCACGCCACCCACCTCCGGAGCCAGCTCGCTGATCGACGTGGCGACGAGATCCTTGATCGTGTCCATCCCGCAGCCGCCACCGGCGACCTGCACGTGGACCATGCCCTCGTCGTCGATCCCGGCGAGGGTGACGCCGGACCCGTGCGACCCGAGCTTGCGCCGGGCCGCGTCCATCGCGTGGTCCAACCGCTGCTCGACCGGCACCGGGTGCAGGTCGTGCAGGGCCAGCAGCCCGGCCACCAGGGGGTCGGCCGCCATCCGGTGCACGATCGTCTCCCCGGCACCGGCCTTGACGATCGCGACCATCTGCTCCAGGCCGGAGCCGTAGAACCTCATCAGGACCCGGACCAGCTCCTCGGCGGCGTGCCCGACGGCGGGTCCGCCTTCGGCCGTGATGCCCTCCAGCAGCTCCTCGATGCGTCCTGCCAGTCCTTGCGGGTCCAGGTCGGTCGACGCCATCTCAGATGATGTTGAGCGTCGACGGCGACGTCATCTTGTGCAGCGGCTTGCCGTCGCCCTTGTACATGTGCACGCCACAGGGCAGGCACGGGTCGAAGCTGCGCACCGCGCGCATGATGTCGATGCCCTTGAAGTCCGCGTCGCGGCTCTCCTCGAAGATCGGCGTGTTCTGCACCGCGTCCTCGTACGGGCCGGGAGTGCCGTAGACGTCACGGACGCTGCCGTTCCACGGCGTGGGCGGGTACGGGTGGTAGTTCGCGATCTTGCCGCCGCGGATGACCATGTGGTGGCTCAGCACGCCGCGGACCGCCTCGGTGAAGCCGACGCTGATCGACTCGTCCGGGACGACGAACTTCTCCCACGTCTTGGTGTGCCCGGCGCGGACCTCGGCGAGCGCCTTCTCGATGAAGTGCAGCGCGCACCCGGCCGCGTAGGCCTGGAAGTAGGTCCGCGCCCGGTTGCGCTCGATCGCGTTGGACAGCGGCTTGCCCTGCTTGTCCTGGGGGATCTTCCACTCGAAGCTGACCTCGGGCTTGAGGATGGTGCGCGGCAGGTTGATCTGCACGCTGTGCCCGGTGGCCTTGACCTCGTCGATGTTCACCAGGCCGCCCAGCGCCGTGGCCCACAGCCGGGCCAGCGGGCCGCCGCCGGTGTCGAGGGCGAGGTGGTCCTTGCCGTCGTACCAGCGCGGCGACATCGTCCAGCTGTACTTGTCGTCGAAGTCGCGCTTCTGCGGGGCCGGGATGGTGTGCTGGTTCCACGGGTGCCTGCGGTCGACCGGGTTGCCGAGCGGGTCGTGCGTCGCGAAGGTCTCCTGGTCCTCCCAGTCCCGGTAGAACGAGCTGCCGAGCAGGATCCGGATGCCGAGGTTGATCTCGACCAGGTCGTTGGTGACCAGCTTGCCGTCCACCACGACACCGGGCGTGACGAACATCTTGCGACCCCAGCCGGTCATGGTCTTGTACTGGAAGTCGCAGTGGTCGGGGTCGTTGAAGGCGCCCCAGCAGTTCAGCAGGACGCGACGGCGACCGACCTCCTCGTAACCGGGGAGGGCCTCGTACATGAAGTCGAACAGGTCGTCGTGCATCGGCACGACGCGCTTCATGAACTCCACGTAGCGCATGAGGCGGGTGTAGTAGTCCGTGAACAGCTGGATGGTGGCCACGGTGCCCACGCCGCCCGGGTAGAGCGTGGAGGGGTGCACGTGGCGCCCCTCCATCAGGCAGAACATCTCGCGCGTGTAGCGGCTGACCTGCAGCGCCTCGCGGTAGAAGTCACCGGTGAACGGGTTGAGCGCCCGCATGATGTCGCCGATGGTCTTGTACCCGTGCGCCGAGCCCTGCGGGGACTCGGTGCGGTTGGCCAGCTCGAGCACACCCGGGTTGGTCTCCGCGATCATCTTCTCGCAGTAGTCCACCCCGACCAGGTTCTCCTGGAAGATGTTGTGGTCGAACATGTACTCGGCGGCCTCACCGAGGTTGATGATCCATTCGGCGAGGTGCGGCGGGCGCACCCCGTAGGCCATGTTCTGGTTGTAGACCGAGCACGTCGCGTGGTTGTCACCGCAGATGCCGCAGATGCGGCTGGTGATGAAGTGCGCGTCGCGCGGGTCCTTGCCCTTCATGAAGATCGAGTAGCCGCGGAAGATCGACGAGGTGCTGTGACACTCGGCGACGCGCTTCTGCGAGAAGTCGATCTTCGTGTAGATCCCGAGGCTGCCGACGATCCGGGTGATCGGATCCCAGGCCATCTCGGTGAGGCCGGACTTCTCGGTGGAGGTGCTCGAGGGCTTCGGCTGCGTGGTGGTCATCGACGCGGTCCCCTTACCAGGACTTCTTGTATCCGGTGGTCAGCTCGCGGCCCTTCTTGCGCCACGTCGGCTCGGTGTCGAGCTTGCGCTCGGTGATCTTCCGCAACCTGCGGATCACTCCGCCGTACGCGCCGCTCGCGGCACCGGAGACCTTGCTGCCGGGAGGAGCGTCCATGAACGGCATGAACTTGTCCGGGAATCCCGGCATCGTGCAGCCGATGCAGATGCCGCCCACGTTCGGGCAGCCGCCGACACCGTTGATCCACCCACGCTTGGGCACGTTGCACTTCACGACCGGACCCCAGCAGCCCAGCTTGACCAGGCACTTCGGGGAGCCGTACTCGGTGGCGAACTCACCCTGCTCGTAGTACCCGCCTCGGTCGCAGCCCTCGTGGACGGTCTGCCCGAACAGCCAGGTGGGCCGCAGCGCGTCGTCCAGCGGGATCATCGGCGCGGCGCCGGTGGCCTGGTAGAGCAGGTACAGGATCGTCTCGGACAGGTTGTCCGGGTGGGTCGGGCAGCCGGGGACGCAGACGATCGGGATGCCGGCGCCGGTCTTGAAGTTCCAGCCGAGGTAGTCCGGGACGCCCATGGCGCCGGTCGGGTTCCCCGCCATGGCGTGGATGCCGCCGTAGGTGGCGCAGGTCCCCACCGCGAGGATCGCCAGCGCCTTGGGGGCGAGCCGGTCCAGCCACTCGCTGGTGGTCATCGGCTGCCCGGTCTCCGGGTTGTTGCCGAACCCGCACCAGTAGCCCTCCGGCTTGATCTTCTCGTTCGGGATCGAGCCCTCGACGACCAGTACGAACGGGTCGAGCTCGCCCCGCTCCGCCTTGAAGAACCACTCGATGAAGTCGTTGTTGCCACCGACCGGCCCGTTGTCGAAGTCGATCAACGGCCAGTGGACGGCGACCTTGGGCAGTCCGGGGAGGGCGCCGAGGGCGATCTCCTCGATGCTGGGCTGGGTGGCCGCGGTGAGGGCGACCGAGTCGCCGTCGCAGCTCAGCCCCGCGTTGATCCACAAGATGTGGACCGTAGGTGCCTCGGCCTCGGTGGTTGTCATCGGCGTCGCCCTTCGATGGCGCCAACTCGGGGAGCGGCGCCTGTTCGGCGGTGGTGGGAGGTGACCGTTCTAACGGCCTGCGCCGGGTGGGGTAAGTGACGTTCGCCATTAGTTCATGGCGCACTTAGATGCATGCTGCAGTCACCCGAATGGGTGTCAATCGACCGGCGAACGCCTCCTGTGCGCCACATCGCCGGGCCTCGGGAGGCGCATTGGGCGCCATTCGCCGACCTGCGAGTCATCCACCCGAGCACATTTCCGACGATCTGTCATCCCCTTCTTACTGAGCGAAGCGGAACACGGACCGGTGATCTTCGGTTCTGCCGGCGTCCTCCGAACGTCCGAACGGATCAGCCGGGGGCCTGTGGTGCATGTGGTGATGGAGTGACGGGAGTGGTGCCCGGGTCTCTCCGGCGGTGGTGATCACCAGCTGGGAACGGTCGGACGTGCGGAGCACGGAACCCGGTTCCCGGACGGCGATCAAGGGTAGGTGCAAGCCCGGGGCCGCCGGCGCGGGCGCCGCGCGCGCGGCGACGCGGCACGCGCGCGACTCGGCACGCGAGACCGGACCCGGCACGCGGCACGCACCGCACGCGGCACCGCGGACGTACCCGGCGCGTACCGGCACCCGGCACCCGGCACCCGGCACCCGGCACCCGGCACCGCGCCTACCCGGCACCCGGCACCCGGCACCGGCCCGGCACCCGGCACCCGGCACCCGGCACCCGGCACCACGTGACCCGGCACCCGGCGACTCGGCACTCGACCACCCGGCGCGACGTCACCCGGCACCCGGCACCCGGCACCCGGCACCCGGCACCCGGCACCTCGGGCCCGCGACGACCCGGCGCGACGTCACCCGGCACCTGGCACCCGGCACCCGGCACCCGGCACCCGGCACCCGGCACCCGGCACCCGGCACCCGGCACCGGCGCGGGAGCACCCTCCGCCTACATCCCACGCGCCACCAAGACGCACCCCCTGCCCGGCGACCCGATACCCCGTGATCGCCGTTCGGGAACCGGTTTCCGTGCCCCGGGCGGCTGCTGGTTCCGGGGTGGTGATCATGGGGTGCGGGGGCTCGTGGGACGGGTGGTCCGCGGGGGAGGCCGCCGTCGCCGACCTCGGCACGCCGCCGCGCCGACGACGGGACTAGATTCCGTACCCAGGCAACCGAGCGGCTCCGCGCCGGCACAACGCGAGAGGGCACACCCGTCATGGCGAGCATCGAAGAGGTCCGCGCCGGAATCGCGCTGGCGAACGACAAGGCCTCCGAGAGCATCGGGGCGCTGCAGCAGGCCCACTCCTCGCTGGAGCAGGCCCAGGGCGCACTGCTGCGGGTCACCGAGGGCAGCGCGCAGGCCGACGTGTCCGAGGCCAACGGCCTGCTCGCCCAGGCCGTCGGCAGCATCACCGAGGTCCAGCAGGCGGTCTCGGCCGCCATCCAGGCCTCCGAAGGCGTCGCGAACCGGCTGTGATGACCGGGACGGCGGCCGGGACGACGATCGAGGCACCCTGATGGGCCCCGATTCGATGGGCGAGGTCCGCGTCGTGCTCGCCGACGTGGCCGAGCAGCTCGGCACGGCCTTCCGGCACGCCCGGCTGGCCCGCGCGCGGCTCGCCGACGCGCTGGCCGTGCTCAGCGAGCTCGGCACGCAGCACTCCGAGCCGCTGGTGCCGGTCGAGCTGCGCCACGCCGACGCCGAGCTGGAGCGCGGACTCGGGCTCATCTCGGGCGGCGTGACCGCGGTCGCCGACATCGACGCGCGGCTGTAGCCCCGGTGGCACGAGGTCCGCTGGCTCGGGGCTCCGGCAGGCACGAGCGGATCGCCGCGGCGTTCGACGCGTTCTGCGACGCCGTCGCGCGCGCGCTCGGCGGTGCCCGGCGCGCGCGGGACGACGCGGTGCGGGCGCACGCCGAGGCGATGTTCGAGCTGTGGCTGCGCACCGACGGGATCGACGCGGCCCGCGCCGACCCCGCGCTCGCCCCGCGGCTGGCGAACCCGGCGCTGGCCGACGCCGTCGGGCGCGTCGAGGCCGACCGGGCCGTCGCGTTCGGGTCGTGGCTGGCGGACGGGCCGGAGCGGCTGACCGCGATCATGCGGCGACGGCGGCCCCCGGAGGCCGCCGGGCTCGACCCGCGAGCGCTGGCTGGGGCAGTACGGGAAGATCGACGGCGCCGGCCCGGTGCCCGAGCTGTGGCACGTCGGGACCGGCCACGTCGGATCGGGCACGTCGGCGGGGAGTTCCAGGGTCCGGGGTTCCCGGTCGCGCGTCCCGCTGCTCGACGAGTCGCACCTGCAGATCACCTCCACGCCCGACGGGCAGGCAGCGGCCGAGGCGCTGGTGAGAACCTGCTGATGCGGGTGTGAGCTACTTCCGGCCCGGGCTCGTGCAGGTGCACGTCTGGGACGTCGGGCAGTTCACCGGCGCCCTGCCCGGGCTCTACCCGCTGACCCGCAACGGCCTGCTCACCGTGCACGACCCGGGGCGGCTGCCGCAGCTGCTGGAGGAGCTGTCCGACCGGATCCGCCGGGTGCACACCCGGGTGCTCGTCGACGGGCACCCCTCGCTGCGCGCGCTGGCCGGCCGCCGGGGGTGGGCGCAGCGAGCCGTGGGTGGTCGCGGTGCTGATCGGCAACCGGTCGGCGCTGCGCGAGGAGGACCACCGCCAGCTGCAGCGGGTGGCCCGCGGCGGGCTGGCCTGCGGCATCCAGCTGGTGCTGCTGGACGTGCCCGATCACGGTGAACGCCCCGGTGGAGACCGTGCAGGTGGACGACGACGGCACGGGCCCGCAGTCGTCGATGACCGGGCCCGCACGTGACCGCTCGTCCCGGAGCCCGCCGCTGGCGCGGGAGACGTCACCGGCGCCTGCCACGTGATCGCCGACGAGTACGAGAAGTGGCGCAGCCGGATCGGCGGTCTTCCAGGACCTGCTCCCGCCGGACGACCGGTGGGGCAGCAGCGTCGTCGATGAGCGGGCTGCTCGCGCCGGTCGGGTTCGCCGAGGGCGTGCCCGTCGACGTCGCGCTCGCCGACGCGTCGCCGCACGCCCTGATCGGCGGCCCGAGCGGCTCGGGCAAGACGAACCTGCTGCTCACGATGATCGGCGTCGCTGGCCGCCCGGTACGACCCCGACGAGCTGGAGTTCTACCTGCTCGACTTCAAGGAGGGCGTGTCGTTCGCCCAGTTCGCGCCCGGGCCGCCTCGACCGGACCTGGCTGCCGCACGCCCGGCTGGTCGGCGTCAACATCAACACCGACCGCGAGTTCGGGCTGGCGCTGCTGCAGTTCCTCGCCGAGGAGATGCGCCGGCGCGCCGAGGCGGCCAAGGCCCACGAGGTGACCAAGCTGGAGGAGCTGCGCGCGCGGCCGGACCCGCGACGGGCGCTGGCCGCGGATCGTCGCGGTGATCGACGAGTTCCAGTACCTGTTCGCCGAGCGCGACGCGGTGACGCAGGGCGGCCACCGTCGCTGCTGGAGGACGTGGCCCGGCGCGGCCGCTCGCAGGGCATCCACCTCGTGCTGGCCAGCCAGGACGTCTCCGGCATCGAGGCGTTCTGGGGCCGTCCGGCGATCTTCGAGCAGTTCGTGCTGCGGATCGCGCTGCCGCGGGCCCGCCGGGTGCTCGCCGAACCAACGACGCCGCGCTCGACCTGCCGCGCTGGCACGCCGTGATCAACCACGAGTCCGGGATCGAAGCACGGCAACGAGATCGTGCGCATCCCGGACGCCTCGACCAAGGGCCCGGTCGACGAGGTGCAGCGCGCGGTTGCACGAGCAGTACGCACCCGGCGCCGCGCCGCGGAGCAGCCGGTGCTGTTCGACGGCAGCCGCGCCCCGCGGTTCGACCGACCTGGTCGCGCGGGATCGGCCGCCGAGCGAGGACGGGCAGCCCCGTGCCGCTGCTGGGCCAGTGCATCGACGTGACCGGGCAGGCCGCCACGGTGCGGCTGGCCGACGCCCCCGGGCCGCAACGTCGGGGTGCTCGGCTCGGTGGGCCGAAGACGCGGTGCGGGTGCTCGGCGCGGCCGCCGGCGTCGCTGGCCGGCCAGTTCCGGCGGGTGCCGTCGACTTCGTGCTCGCCCCGCTGGTCGGTGAGGCCGGCGGCCCGGCCGGCCGGCTGGCCGAGCACTGCTCGGGCCTGTACGGCGGCCACGAGCGCCGAGACGGTCGGGCTGACGGGCTGCCGGAGCAGATCGACGGCTGTCGCGGCGGACGTCGCCGAAGCGGCTGGCGGGCGCCGCCGCCGAGCCGAAGCCGGTCCTGGTGGTGCTCTACGCCGCCGACGCCGCCGACACGGTGCTGGACCGGGCCGGCACCGAAGCCTGCGCAGGCTGCTGCGCCTCGGCCCGGAGACCGGGGTGCACGTGCTCGGCTGGTGGCGCAGCATCCAGCGGCTGCAGCGATCTGCTCACCCTGGGCGCCTCGGTCGACGACCTGGGCGCCTGGGTGGCGCTCGACGTGCACGGGCCCGAGCTCGGACCGCTGGTGCCCGGCCTGCTGGTGAGCTGGTCGCCGCGGCCGGGCCGCGGGCTGTTCTTCGACCGCGCCCAGCACGCGCGACCCGAAGTGGTCATCGTGCCGTCGCTGGAGGCGTCGTGACCGCGGGGAGCCGCCCGCCGAGGACCGCCGTCCCCGGCGTCCCGCGGCGCGCGTACAAGGAGATCTGCGCGGGCTCGCCGCGGCGGCCGACGAGCTGCGCGGCGCGCGACCGGCAGCGGGCCGCAGCGCTGTCGCGGCGCGCTCGTCGGGCTGGACGACGACATGCTGCGCGCCGGCGAGCGGGCCCCGCTCACCCAGCTCGGGGTGGAGCTGCACTGGGAGGCCGCGCTGGAGGTGCTCTGGGCGGAGTCCTGGCTGAAGCTGCGCCCGCGCCCGGCGCCGGACGCGCTGGCCGACCCGACCGATCTCGACGCGCTCGACGCCGAGGTGGAGCAGCGCTCCGCCGCGCTGCACGAGGCGGTGCGGCGGCGCCGGTTCGGCCTGGGGCGCCGCCGGCTGACCGGGCGACCGGCGGCCGTCGGACGGCTGGCTCAGTCGTCGTCGGAGTCGTCGCGGGCGAGGAAGCTGGCCAGCCGCTCGACGGCGTCCTCGAACGCCGGGTTCTGGTCGACGAAGGCCCGCAGCCGGTCGGCCAGCCACTCCACGCTCACCTGCTCGGCGCCCCTCCGGTCGGCGAGCTCCTCGATGCCCCGGTCGGTGAAGTACACGGCCGCAGGCTACGTGACCCTGCCGACCACGTCCGTGATCAGCAGGACGAAGAACAGCCCCGACGCCACTCCCACGAGCGCGTTGGACAGCCAGCCGGAGCGGCCCTCGCGCGCGATCCGCCGGGAGTTGAGCAGGATCAGCAGGGTGCCACCGAGGAACGGCATGAATGCGGCACCGAGCACCCCGTAGACGAGGGTGAGGGCGAACGGCCGGTCGATGAACAGCAGCGCCATCGGCGGCACGGTGAGCCACAGCAGGTAGGCGCGGAACGGCAGGCTGCGCTCGGCGACCCGCGCCACGTAACCGGTGGGGTGCCCCGCCTCGGCGTCCGCCTGCTCCTGCACCACGGCCTTCTCGCCGTGCGGCAGCCGGATCGTGCGGGTCCAGTCGGTGAACAGCAGGCTGACGCCGTTCCAGACCCCCAGCAACGACGTGGTCGTGACCGCGAGGAAGCCGATGAGGAACAGCAGCCGCGCCCACTCGCCGTAGGCTTCGCCGAGGGCGGTACCGAGGGTGAGCAGGCCCGTGTCGCTCTCGGTGATCGGCTGGCCGAACAGCATCACGGAGCCGACGATGAGCATGGCGATGACGAAGATGCCGGTCATGATGTAACCGACGGCGTTGTCCAGCCGCATCATGGAGAGCCAGCCGGTGTTGTTCCAGCCCTTGGCCATCATCCAGTACCCGTATGCGGCCATCGTGATGGTGCCGCCGACACCCCCGATGAGGCCGAGCACGTAGATCACCGAGCCCTCGGGGAGCCGCGGCACGAGCCCGCTCGCCAGGTCGCCGAGGTTCGGGCGAGACCAGGACGGCGACCGACACGACGGAGACGAACTTGATGCCCACCAGCACGGTGATGAACTTCTCGAACACCGCGTAGCGCTGGATCCAGACCAGCACCAGCCCGACGACACCGGCGATCATCGCCCAGTAGCGCACGGAGAGCCCGCCGAACAGGGCGTTGAGCGGCAGGCCGACCGCCGACATGGCGGTGGCGCCGTACACGAAGCCCCAGATGACGATGTAGACGCCGAAGAAGACGGTGGCCCAGTAGCCCAGCCGCCGCCACCCGTCGAGCATGGTGACGCGCGAGGCCAGGTGCCAGCGCCCGACGCCCTCGGCGAGGGCGAGCTTGAGGATGGTGCCGAGCACCGCGGCCCACAGCAGCACGGTGCCGAAGCGGGCGCCCGCCACCATCGTGGCCACCAGGTCGCCTGCGCCGACACCGGTGGCGGCGGCCAGCAGGCCGGGGCCGATCTGCTTGATCTTGGCGGCCAACCCGACCGGTGGGGTGGTCTCGGTGCCGACGTCCGTGCTCATGGTCTGCCCCCGCCCGTTTCGTGCTGGATGAGCGGTTGACACGGTAAGTCGGTGCCGCCCGTCCGGCCAGTCGGGGCGACGATCAGCCGAGCGCCTGCTCGATCAGCCCCTGCTGCTCGACCTCGTGCACCTTGTGCGAGCCGGGGGCGGGGGCCGCCATCCGCCGCCGGGACACCCGCTGCAGGTACCGGAGGCGCTCCGGGAGCTTCTCGGGCAGCTCGAGCCCGAGGTACGGCCACGGGCCCTGGTTGGCGGGCTCCTCCTGGACCCAGCGCACGTCGTCGGCGTTCGGGTAGCGCTCGAGCACCGCCGCGAGCTGGCGCTTCGGCAGCGGGTAGAGCTGCTCGATCCGCACGATCGCGACGTCGGTGCGGTCGCCGTCCGCCGCGGCGCGCTTGTCCCGTGCGGCGGCGAGCTCGTAGTAGATCTTGCCGCTGCACAGCAGGACCCGGCTGATGTCGGCGACCGGGCCGTCGCTCTCGCGGTGGCGCGGGTCGTCGATGACCGACCGGAAACGGCTGCCGGTGAAGTCGGCCAGCGGGCTCACCACGGCCTTGTTGCGCAGCATCGACTTGGGCGTGAAGACGACCAGCGGGCGGCGCACGCCGTCGAGGGCGTGCCGGCGCAGCAGGTGGAAGTAGTTGGCAGGCTCCGACGGCAGCGCCACGGTCATCGAGCCCTCGGCGCACAGCTGCAGGAACCGCTCGATGCGCCCCGAGCTGTGGTCCGGCCCCTGGCCCTCCAGGCCGTGCGGCAACAGCAGCGCGACGTCGGACATCTGGCCCCACTTGGCCTCGCCCGACGAGATGAACTCGTCGATGATCGACTGCGCGCCGTTGACGAAGTCGCCGAACTGCGCCTCCCACGCCACGAACGCGTTGGGGTTGGCCACCGAGTAGCCGTACTCGAACCCGACGGCGGCGAACTCCGACAGCGCGGAGTCGTAGGGCAGGAACCGCTCCTGGCCCTGGGAGAGGTTGCGCAGCGGGTAGTACTCCTCGCCCGTGCGGCGGTCGATCACCACCGAGTGCCGCTGCACGAACGTCCCGCGCCGGGTGTCCTGCCCCGAGAGCCGCACCAGCTTGCCGTCCATCACCAGCGAGCCCAGCGCGAGCAGCTCGGCGAACGCCCAGTCGACGTTGCCCTCGCGCGACATCGTGTAGCGGCGCTGCAGCACCGGCTTGACCCGCGGGTGCACGGTGAAGCCCTCGGGCAGCTCGACGTGCGCGTCGCCGATCCGGTGCACGACCTCCAGCGGCACCGAGGTGTCGAGGTCGGTGGGGACCGACTGCTCCTGCTCGACCGAGGGGCTCGGCACCGCCGAGGCCTTCTCCAGCTCGCGGACCTCGTTGAACACGTGCTCGAGCTGGTTGGAGAAGTCGCGAAGCGCGTGCTCGGCCTCCTCCATCGAGATGTCGCCCCGGCCGATCAGCGACTCGGTGTAGATCTTGCGGACGCTGCGCTTGGCGTCGATCACGTCGTACATCGACGGCTGGGTCATCGAGGGGTCGTCACCCTCGTTGTGGCCGCGGCGGCGGTAGCAGATCATGTCGATCACGACGTCGTTGTGCCAGCGCTCGCGGTACTCCACGGCCAGCTTCGCCACCCAGACGCATGCCTCGGGATCGTCGCCGTTCACGTGGAACACCGGCGCGCCGATCATCTTCGCCACGTCGGTGCAGTACTGCGACGAGCGGGCGTGCTCGGGCGCGGTGGTGAACCCGACCTGGTTGTTGACCACCACGTGCACGGTGCCGCCCGTGCGGTAGCCGCGCAGCAGCGCCAGGTTGAGGGTCTCGGCGACCACGCCCTGGCCGGCGAACGCGGCGTCGCCGTGCAGCATCAGCGGCAGCACCGTGAAGCCGCCGTCGCCCTTGTCCAGGAGGTCCTGCTTGGCGCGCACGATGCCTTCGAGCACCGGGTCGACGGCCTCCAGGTGCGAGGGGTTGGACGCCAGCGACACCACGGTCTCGCCGTCGCCGAACATCCGGAAGTACTTGCCCTCCGCGCCCAGGTGGTACTTGACGTCGCCCGAGCCGTGCGCCTGCCCGGGGTCGAGGTTGCCCTCGAACTCCCGGAAGATCTGGCTGATCGGCTTGCCGACGATGTTGGCCAGCACGTTGAGCCGGCCGCGGTGCGGCATGCCGATCACGACCTCGTCGAGCTCGTGCTCGGCGGCCTTGTCCAGCACGGCGTCGAGCAGCGGGATGACGGTCTCGCCGCCCTCCAGCGAGAACCGCTTCTGCCCGACGTACTTGGTCTGCAGGAACGTCTCGAACGCCTCGGCGGCGTTGAGCTTGCTCAGCACGTACTTCTGCTCGGCGGGGTGCGGCTTCTGGTGCGGCACCTCGATGCGCTCCTGGAGCCACACGCGCTGGGCGGGGTCGGCGATGTGCATGTACTCGGTGCCGACGGTGCGGCAGTAGGAGTCGCGCAGCAGGCCGAGGACGTCGCGCAGCTTCATGCGCTCCCGGCCGCCGAAGCCGCCGACGGCGAACTCGCGGTCCAGGTCCCAGAGCGTGAGCGCGTGGGAGAGGACGTCGAGGTCGGGGTGGCGGCGCTGGCGGTAGTTGAGCGGGTCGGTGTCGGCCATCAGGTGCCCGCGCGTGCGGTAGGCGTCGACCAGCTCGATGACCCGTGCGGTCTTGTCGACCGCGCCGTCGGGGATGTCCTGCACCCAGCGCACCGGCTCGTAGGGGATGCGCAGCGAGGTGAAGATCTTGTCGTAGAACCCGTCCTCGCCGAGCAGCAACCCGTGGACGCGGCGCAGGAAGTCGCCGGACTCGGCGCCCTGGATGATGCGGTGGTCGTAGGTGGACGTCAGCGTGATGATCTTGCTGATGCCGATCTCGGCGAGCCGCTCGTCGCTCGCGCCCTGGAACTCGGCCGGGTACTCCATCGCACCGACGCCGATGATCGCGCCCTGGCCCTGCATCAGCCGCGGCACCGAGTGGTTGGTGCCGAGCGTGCCCGGGTTGGTGAGGCTGATCGTGGTGCCCGCGAAGTCCTCGCCCTGCAGGGCCCCCGACCGCGCCTTGCGCACGATCTCCTCGTAGGCCGACCAGAACTGGGCGAAGTTCATCGCCTCGCAGCCCTTGATCGACACGACCACGAGCGAGCGCTGGCCGTTGCGCCCGGGGAGGTCGATGGCGAGCCCGAGGTTGACGTGGTCGGGCTGGACGACGGTCGGCTTGCCGTCGGTCTCCTGGAAGTGCCGGTTCATGGTCGGGTGCTCGGCGAGCGCCTTGACCACCGCGAAGCCGATGAGGTGGGTGAAGGAGATCTTGCCGCCGCGGGTGCGCCGGAGCTGGTTGTTGATCACGACCCGGTTGTCGGCCAGCAGCTTGGCCGGCACCGCGCGCACGCTGGTGGCGGTGGGCACCGTCAGCGAGGCGTTCATGTTCTTGACCACGGCCGACGCGGCGCCGCGCAGCGGGGTGGCCGCGCCGTCGCTGCCGGTGGGCGCCGGCCGCGCGGCGTGCGAGGAGGAGCCTGCGGCGGGCTTGCCCGTGGTGGCGGACTTCGCGGCCGCGGCGCTGGCGCCCGCCCCGGGGCCGGCGCCCGTGCGCTCGCCGGAGCTCTCGGCGGCGGCCCTCGTCGGGTCCGTCCTTCGTGGTGCCGTCGGGGGCGGGCGGCTTCATCGCGGCCCGGTCCGCCACGCGGCGGGTCTCGGTGGGCTCGGGCGGCTCGGTGGTGGGCTCCGGCGCCGGGCCGGGCTCCTCGCTGCGGGCGGTCGCCGCTCCGTTCCCGGTCTCCGTCGTCGGGCCGGTAGTCGGCGAAGAACTCGTGCCAGGCCGGGTCGAGGGCGGACGGGTCGTCGAGGAAGCGCTGGTACATCTCCTCGACGAGCCACTCGTTCGGACCGAACTGACTCGCCGGATCGGAGGTGCTACTGCTGGACACGCTGAAAACCGCCTTGATCGGATCGCATCGTCGTCGCCGAATTGCCGTCTGTCAGGTTACGTCCCCGGCGTCTCGGGCGGGTATCGCCCGCCGGAGGCGGAGCAGGGTTCGCTGCGAGGATCGTGGGCACACCGCCGACCGCAGCGAGGAGCCGCCATGTCGCGCCCGCCGTTGCCCCCGTTCGACGCCGTCTCCGCGGCCAGGAAGGTGCAGGCCGCCGAGGACGCCTGGAACACCCGCGACCCGGAGAAGGTCGCCGGGCGCGTACTCGGAGGACTCCGTGTGGCGCAACCGCGACGAGTTCCTCAGCGGGCGCGCCGAGATCGCCGCGTTCCTGCGCCGCAAGTGGGACCGCGAGCTCGACTACGCGCTGCGCAAGGACCTGTGGGCGTTCGACGGGCAACCGGATCGCCGTGCGGTTCCAGTACGAGAGCCGCGACGTCGACGGGCAGTGGTGGCGCAGCTACGGCAACGAGCTGTGGGAGTTCGACGACGAGGGCTACATGCGGCGCCGCGAGGCCAGCATCAACGACGTCGCGATCGAGGACGCGCAGCGCCGGCTGCACGGACCGCGGACCGACGAGGAGCGCGGCGGCGGGGAGCAGCCGGTCGCGGTGAGGCGGCTCGCGCCTACAGCCACTCCTTGACCTGCGCGAGGACCTTCGGGCGCGTCCTGGCCGATCGGGTTGACGTGCAGGTGGGTCACCCCGACCTCGCGCAGCGCCGCGATCCGCTCCCGCACGTGCGACGGCGGGCCGATGAGCGTCACCTTCTCGATGAAGTCGTCCGGGAGCGCAGCGGCCGCCTCGTCCTTGCGGCCGTCGAGGTAGAGGTCCTGCACGAGCTTCGCCTCGTCCTCGTAGCCCTGGCGCTGGAAGACCGTGTTGTAGAAGTTGCGCCCGCGCGCACCCATGCCGCCGATGTAGAGCGCGTACATCCCGCGTGCGAGCTGCCGGGCGGGTTCGAACATGTCCTCCTCGACGGCGAGGATGCCGCCACCGGTGATCTGCAGCGGCCCGAGCTCGGGGGCGCGCTTCGCCAGCCCGGCGTCCAGCGCGGGCCCGAACACCTCCCGCATCTTCTCCGGCATGATCACGTGCGGCAGCCAGCCCTGCGCCAGCTCGGCCGTCATCTCCACGTTCTTGTCGCCGAGTGCGGCCACCCAGATGGGGATGTCGGCGCGCTTCGGGTGGTTGATGAGCTTGAGCGGCTTGCCCAGCCCGGTGCCCTGCCCCTCGGGGAGCGGGATGGGGTAGAGGCCCTCGTTCGTCAGCCGCTCGCGGCGCCACACCTTCCGGCAGATCTCGATGATCTCCCGCGTGCGCGCCACCGGCTTGTCGTACGCGACGCCGTGGAAGCCCTCGATGACCTGGGGGCCGGACGCGCCGAGGCCGAGGATGGCCCGCCCGTCCGACAGCGCGTCCAGCCCGGCCGCGGTCATGGCCGTGAGCGTCGGCGTGCGGCTGTAGATCGGCAGGATGCCGGCGCCGATCTGCACGCGCTCGGTCCGCGCCGCCAGGTACCCCATCAGCGAGACCGCGTCGAAGCTGTACGCCTCGGCCACCCAGACGACGTCGAGGCCGACCCGCTCCAGCTCCACCACCGCCTCGGCGTTGCGGATGGGGTCGTCGCCGTACTGGAGTTGGGTGGACAGCTGCATGGGAGGTGCCTAATGCAGCGGTTACCGGCGAGTCAAGTTCACGACCATGGGCTCGTCGTACGACCCTGGGTGACGCCGTCGAGGACCACGTCGACCCGCTCGCTGAAGAAGCAGACGAGGTCGGTCAGCTCGTGCGCGTCGGGCAGCGGCCTCGGGTAGGTCCACGCGACGTCGGGGAGCGCCTCGGTCGAGAAGTACGACGCGACGCCCTTGTAGGCGCACGCGGTGACGGTGTCGCTCGGCCGCATCAGGTCCATCCGGACGTCCTCGCGCGGGAGGTAGTAGCGCAGCGGCAGGATCGTCTCGGACACCAGCGCCGGGCGGTGGCTGTCGGCGAGCACGACCCCGTCCCGCTCGATCCGCACGTGCCGGGTGCTGGGCCGCACGTCGATCCGGTGGAACGGGTCACGGGGGTGGCTGACGACCACCGCCTCCTCCTCGAGCCACGTGTCGAACGCGGTGAAGTCGAGCGACACGTAGCCGGCGAGCTCGGGATCGGCGAGCCGGAACGCGGCGCCCGGCCGCTCGTGGCCGTCGAGCGCGACGGTGAGCACCTCGCCCTCGCTCGTGTGCACCCCGAAGCCGGTGCCGGGCGTCAGGACCGTCAGCCCGTCGGGACCGAGCGGCACCGGCCCCGGTCCGAACCGGGGGCCGGCGTCCGCGGCCGCAGGCACCAGCTCGGCGAGCACGTCCTCGGCCGGCACGGCGTACTGCGGGACGGCGCGCTGGGGCTCCCACACCAGCACGGCGTGGGTCGAGTCCACCGCAGGCCTGCCGTCGAGCACGGCACGCACGCGCATGACGATCGGCTCGTAGCGCAGGGTGCCGAGGGTGCTGAGCAGGTGTTCCGCCACGCGCGTCGCCATCCCGCGACCCTTCCCCCGTAGCCCGGCGGCGTCAACGCCGGCCTAGGGGCGCAGGTGCTCGGCGAGGAAGTCGAGCGTGCGGCCCCACGCCAGCTCGGCGGCGGGCCCGTCGTACATCGACGGCGCGTCCCAGTTCGAGAAGGCGTGCCCGGCGTCGTAGCGGTGCAGCGTGACGCCGGGCCGGGAGGCCATCGCCGTCTCGACCTGCGGCGATCTGCGCCGCGGAGATGAACGGGTCCTGCGTCGCCGTAGTGGAACAGGACCGGGCACTCGATGCCGTCGGCGAGGTCGAGCATCTCGTGGATGCCCGACCCGTAGTAGGGCACGGCGGCGTCGAGGCCGCGACCGTCGGCGCGTGCGGTGGCGGCGGCCAGGTAGGCGAGCGTGCCGCCCAGGCAGAACCCGACGGCGCCCACCCGCCCGGTGCACCCGGCATTTCGCGCAGGTGCGCGAGCGTGGCGGTGACGTCGGCGCGCGCGAGGTCGAAGTCCAGGCGCTGCACCATGCGCATGCACTCGACGATGTCCGACTCGTCCTTGCGCTCGAAACGCGGCTCGATCCGCCAGAACACGTCCGGCGCCAGCACCAGGTAGCCGGCCTCGGCGAGCCGGCCGGCCAGCCCGCGGATGTTGTCGTTGATGCCGAAGATCTCCTGGAACAGCACGACGCCGGGAGCCGACGGGGCGTCGGGGACGGCGCAGAAGGCGTCGAAGACACCCCCGTCGGACGCGATGACCTTCTCGTACCGGGTGCTGACCACGCGCGCAGGGTACCGGCCACCCGTAGGGTCGTCAGGTGCGTGATCGCTTCCGCGTGGTGCCCGCGGCGTACGTGCTGCTCCGTCGCGGCGGCGAGGTGCTGTTGCAGCTCCGCGAGGGCACCGGCTTCATGGACGGGCACTGGGCGGCGGCCGCGGCGGGGCACGTCGAGGAGGGTGAGTCGGTCGTGGCCGCGGCGTGCCGGGAGGCCGCCGAGGAGCTCGGCGTGACGATCGAGCCTGGCGACCTCGGGCCCCTCACCGCGATGCACCGCACCCGGGGGAACCACGATCCGGTCGACGAGCGCGTGGACTTCTTCTTCACCTGCCTGCGGTGGGACGGCGAGCCGCGCCGCTGCGAGCCGGCGCGGACCGCGGACCTGCGCTGGTTCGCCCTCGACGCGCTGCCCACGCCGGTAGTGCCGCACGAGCTGTTCGTCCTCGACGGGCTGCGCCGCGGCGGCCCCGCTCCGATCACCTGGTTCGGGTTCTGATGGGCGCGTGGTGGCAGGACGGGGTGGCCCGCCGGATCTACCCCGTCGGCGTCCCGTCCGGGTGACCGCACAGCGGGTGCACAGGCGGGACACAGGAATCGTCGCCACAGTGGGTGTCGACGAACCGACGACCCACGGGAGCACTCCTTGAGTTCCGACCACGACCGGCACGAGCACGATCTGGGTCTCGGGCACGACCTGCCCCGGCTCATGGGACGGCGTCGGCTGTTGGGCCTGCTCGCGGGAGCGGGCGTCGTCACGCTCGCGGGGTGTGCGGCGGCAGGCGGCGGTCCGGGCGGGACTGGCGGTCCCGGCGGAGCCGTGCCGGCGGGCGGGGCCAACGAGATCGCCCAGGAGACCGCAGGCCCCTTCCCGGGTGACGGCTCCAACGGACCGAACGTCCTCACCGAGAGCGGCGTCGTCCGCAGCGACATCCGGTCGAGCTTCGGGTCCCTGTCCGGCACCGCGCAAGGCGTGCCGCTGACGATCGAGCTGACCGTGACCGACGGCGCGAAGGGCGGCGCCGCGATGCCGGGCGCCGCCGTCTACGCCTGGCACTGCAACCGCGAGGGGGAGTACTCGCTCTACGACGTCGAGGACCAGAACTACCTGCGCGGCGTGCAGGTGGCGGACGCGACGGGGAAGGTGCGGTTCACCAGCATCTTCCCGGCCGCCTACTCCGGCCGGTGGCCGCACGTCCACTTCGAGGTCTACCCGGACCTCGCGTCCGCGACGGCGTCGGGCAACGCCATCACGACCTCGCAGCTCGCCCTGCCCGAGGCGGCGTGCGCGCAGGTGTACGCCACCGCCGGATACGAGGCGAGCGTCGCCAACATGGCGCGTACGTCGCTGGACTCGGACAACGTCTTCCGCGACGGGTACTCCGGCCAGCTCGCGACGGTCACCGGAACCGTCGCGGGCGGCATGACGGCGACGTTGACGGTCCCGGTCGAGGCCTGAGCCGGACGCCGGTTCAACGGCGCACGGGCGTGCCGTCCGGGGCGAACCGGCGACGGAGCGAGAACGCGCGCGGTGACGGGCCGTGCTCCCGGAGGTACCGGAGCCGGACCAGCGCGTCGTCGACGGTCGGTCGGGAGCCGGGGGGTACCCACCACAGGGCGGTCGACGGCTGCCGGGTGGCGACGAACCAGCGCGACCGGCTGCGGACGATGCGGCCGTGGGCGCTCCGGTAGACGAACGCGTGCAGCGACTCGTAGTCCGTCCAGACCGACAGGTTGACGAACGCGGGGCCGCCGTCGTCGGTCGAGACGCACACGCCGTGGCCGCCGTCCTCGGACGCGAGCCGCCACACGAACCCCGGGCAGGACGCGGCCAGTTCGTGCATCGGGCCGAGCGCCGCGACGAACCCCTGCATCGTCGCCGACTCCAACGGCGCACGCAGCCGGGCGACGTTCACCTGCGTCAGGTGGTGGCCCATTGCCTTCGGATGCCCATCGGATGCCCATCGGATCAGACGACCTGGCGCTCGTAGCCCTTCCAGTACGGGGCGCGGAGGTCCTTCTTGAGCACCTTGCCGGTGGGGTTGCGCGGGAGCTCGTCGATCACGTCCACCGTCTTCGGGCACTTGAACGACGCGAGGTGCTCGCGGCAGTAGGCCAGCAGCGCGGGGGCGTCGACGGCCTGCGCCGGGCGCGGGCACCACGACGGCCTTGGGCACCTCGCCCCAGCGCTCGTCGGGAACCCCGATGACGGCGACGTCGGCGACGGTCGGGTGCTCGGCGAGCACCCGCTCGATCTCGGCCGGGTAGATGTTCTCCCCGCCGCTGATGATCATGTCCTTGATCCGGTCGGTGACGTAGATGTAGCCGTCGGCGTCCATGTGCCCGCCGTCGCCCGACCGGAGCCAGCCGTCCGGGGTGATCGCGGCGGCCGTCGCGTCGGGGTTGCGCCAGTAGCCGCCCATGAGCTGCTCGGTGCGCACCCAGACCTCGCCGGGCTCGCCGACCGGCACCGGTTCGCCGGTCGCCGGGTCCCGGATCTCGATCTCGACCCCGTGGATCGGCGTGCCGGCCGAGACGAGGCGGTGCGCGACGGTGGGGTCGGCGTGGTCGGCCGGCCCCAGCGAGCTGACCACCCCGCACGCCTCGGTCATGCCGTAGACCTGGTGCATCCGCCCGGGGAACAGCTCCATGCACGTCCGCATCACCGGCAGCGGCATCGGCGACGCGCCGTAGGACAGCGACCGGAGCGAGGAGTAGTCGCGGTCGGCGACGCCCGGCACCTGCGTCATCGCCGCCATCAGCGCGGGCACCCAGAACGTGTGGGTGATCCGCTCGCGCTCCACCATCTCCAGCGCCGCCGCCGGGTCGGGCAGCCGCATCATCTCGATCCGCGCCCCGCAGGACACGGCGAGTAGCGCGTAGCTCGTGCCGCCCACGTGGAACAGCGGCATCGCGACCTGCACGATCGCGTCCGGTCCGAGCTCGAAGTCGACGGCGACGTTGGCCGAGTGCGCGAGCATGGCGCGGTGGGTGAGCAGGGCGCCCTTGGGGAAGCCGGTGGTGCCCGAGGTGTAGAGCTGCACGAAGCAGTCGTCGGGGTCGACGGGGTGGATCTCGGGGTCGGGCTCGTGCGCGGCCAGCCACGCCTCGTACTCGTCGTCCTCACCGCCGACCTGGATCACCTGCTCGACGCTCGGGCAGCTTGTCGCGCAGCTGGGCCACCGCGTCGGCGAACTCCGGGCCGACGAACAGGATCCGCGCCCCGGAGTCGTTGATCACGTAGACGATCTCGGGCGGGGCGAGCCGGAAGTTCACCACGGCGTTGGCCGTGCCCACCTGCGCGCAGGCCAGCGTCAGCTCGAGGCAGGACGGGTGGTTGAGGTCGAGCACCGCGACCCGGTCGCCGGGCACGAGCCCGGCCGCCCGCTGTGCCGCGGCGTTCTGCCGCACCCGCCGGACCAGCTCGGCCCAGGTGCGGCGCGTCCCGGCGAAGCTGACGGCGACGTCGTCGGGCCGCTCGGCCTCCCAGCGGGCGAGAGTCGAGGGGATGTCGGTCAGCTGGCGGGTCACCCCTGGATGGTAGCCACCTGGGTGATCCACCAGAGGGGCCAGCGGGGCAGGATGGGCGGGGTGGACGACGGCAGCGGGCGGATCACCGTCCGCGAACTGACCAAGCGCTTCGGCGCGGTCCCCGCCGTCGACGGCCTCAGCTTCACCGTCGAGCCCGGCGCCGTCACCGGGTTCCTCGGGCCGAACGGCTCGGGCAAGACCACCACCCTGCGGGCGATCCTCGGCCTGGTCGCCCCCACGGCGGGCGAGGTGCGGATCAACGGAGCGCGCTTCGCCGAGCTCGACCGTCCCGCCCGCGTCGTCGGCGCCGTCCTCGAGGCACAGGGCTTCCACCCGGCCCGCACCGCGGCCGACCACCTCCGGGTCTGCGCCGCCGCGATCGGCGTCGCCGACACCGCCGTCTCCGACGCGCTCGGCGTCGTGGGCCTCGCGGACGTCGCAGGCCGGTCCGTCGGTGGCTACTCGCTGGGGATGAAGCAACGGCTCGCGCTGGCGACCGCCCTGCTCGGCGACCCGCAGGTGCTGGTGCTCGACGAGCCGGGCAACGGCCTCGACCCGGAGGGCATCGCCTGGCTGCGCACCTTCCTGCGCGGCTACGCCCGCAGCGGCCGCACGGTGCTGGTGTCGAGCCACCTGCTCGCCGAGGTGGAGCAGTCCGTCGACCACGTCGTCGTCATCGCCAGGGGGCGCTGCGTGTACGAGGGCGACCTGGCGCAGCTGCGGAGCTCGCAGCGGTCGCGCGTGCTGGTGCGCTGCGCGTCGCCGGAGCGGCTGGCCGCGGAGCTGTCCCGCGGCGGGGTGACGGGGATCGACGGCCTGCCCGACGGGTGGCTCCGGGTGGCCGACACCGACGCGGTGCGGGTCGGCGACGCCGCACTCGCCGCGGGCGTCGCCGTGTACGGCATGGTCGAGGAGAAGGTCGACCTGGAGCAGATGTTCCTGCAGCTCACGTCCGGGCCGCCCGGGGAGTGGACCTGATGACCGAGGTGCTCGCGCAGGCTCGCGCGCGCGGAGGTCCGCAAGACCCTCTCGACGAAGCTGTGGTGGGCGCTGCTCATCCCGGTGGTGCTGCTGTCGGCGTCGATCAACCTGTTCGGCGGGCTGTTCAGCCTCTCGCTCGGCGTGCTGCCAGGAGAGCTGGAGCGGCTTCCGCTGCTGCTCGCGTCCCTGGCCTACGCGCTCGCCCTCACCACCGTGTTCGCCGCGGTGCACGGGATCGTCGCGACGGCGGGGGAGTTCCGGCACCGGACCATCACGACCACCTACCTCACCGCGCCGGGTCGCGGTCCCGTGCTGGTCGCGAAGATGGCGACGAGCGCGGCCGTCGGGGTGGTCTACGCCGTGGCGGCGGTGCTGGTCGGGGTGGTCGCGGGGCTGGTCGGGCTGGCAGGCGGGGCCGTGCCGGAGGTGGGTGCGCTGCTCGCCGTGTCGGGGATCGGCATCGCCGTCGCGGCACTCTGGTCGGCGCTGGGTGCCGCGCTCGGCATGCTGATCAGCAACCAGGTCGCGGTGCTGGTCGTCGCGCTGGTCTACGTGCTGGTCGGGGAGAACGTCGTCTCGGCCCTGCTCAACAACTCCGACTCGGCCGCGGTGGCCGGGTCGACGTCGTACCTGCCGGTGAACGCGGGCGACGTCGCCCTCTACGACGTGCCCGCCGACGTGCTGGCCGGTCCGGCGCTCGGCCACCAGATCGTCGAGGGCCTGGCCGGGGTCTCCGCCGCACCGCCCTGGTGGGCCGCGCTGCTCGTGCTCGCCGCCTGGACGGCGGCGGTCGCGGCCGCCGGGTGGCTGGTCGGCGGCCGCCGCGACATCACCTGAGTCCGTCCGGGGTGTGTCAGGAAAGCCACTTTCACGCCACCTCGTGGCGGGAAAGTGGCTTTCCTGCAACGGTGGACGCCGCGCGCATACGGTGAGGAGGTGCCCCCCGCCTCCCCACCCCGCACCGGCTGGATCCGCCGGCTCACCGGCGCCTGCATGCGCCACCGCGGGGTGGCGCTCGGCGCGCTGACGGCCTCGGTGTTCGGGCGTCAGCCTCGAGGCGGTCGGCCCGCTGCTCACCCGGGTCGCCGTCGACGACGCGGTGGCCGGCTCCACCGCCGTGCTCGGGGCGGTCGTGGCCGCGATCGCTCGGGCTGGCGCTCGTCCGGTTCGGCGCGTCGTTCCTGCGCCGCTACCTGGCCGGCCGGCTCGCGCTCGACGTCCAGCACGACCTGCGCCGGCAGGTGTTCGCCGCCGTGCAGCGGCTCGACGGCGAGCGGCAGGACGCGCTGCGCACCGGCCAGGTGGTCTCCCGGGCGATCACCGACCTGCAGCTGGTGCAGTCGCTGCTGTCGATGGTGCCGCTCGTCGCTCGGGGTGGTCGTGCTGGTCGTGGCCTCGGTCGCGGCGATGCTGTGGCTCTCGCCGCTGCTCGACGCTGGTCGCGCTGGTCATGCTGCCCGCGGCCGGTGGTCACGGTGCGGTCGCGCAGGTCGCTGTTCCCGGCCACGTGGTCGGCGCAGCAGCGGGCGGCCGACATCGCCCAGCAGGTGGAGGAGACCGTCACCGGCGTCCGCGTCGTCAAGGGCTTCGGGCAGGAGGCCCGCGAGGTCGCGACGCTCGAACGCCGGCGCAGGCGGCCTGTTCGCCGAGCGGATGCGCGCCGCCCGGATGACCGCCCGGCTCAACCCGACGCTGCTCGCCCTGCCCACGCTCGGGCCAGGTCGGCGGTGATCGGCTTCGGGCGGCTGCATGGCCCTGAACGGTTCGATCACGCTCGGCACCTTCCTCGCGTTCACCACCTACGTCGCCCAGCTCGTCGGGCCGGCCCGGCTCGTCGGCTCGCTCGTGGTGAGCGCCCAGCTCGCCAGGGCCGGCGTCGAGCGGGTGTACGACCTGATCGACTCCCAGCCCGACGTCGTGGACCCCGCCGACCCGGAGACCCTGCCCGCCGGCCCGCTCTCGGTGGAGCTCGACGCCGTCCGGTTCGGCTACTCCCGCCGCGAGCCGGTGCTCGACGGCGTCTCGCTGCGCGTCGAGCCGGGCGAGACGCTGGCGCTGGTCGGCGGCGCCGGGTCCGGCAAGTCCACCGTGGCGCTGCTGCTGCCCCGGTTCTACGACCCGCAGGCCGGCGAGCTGCGCCTCGGTGGTGTCGCGCTGCCCCGGCTGCGGCTGGCCGACCTGCGCGCCGAGCTCGGGGTGGTGTTCGAGGAGGCGTTCCTGTTCTCCGACACCATCCGCGCCAACATCGCCTACGGCCGCCCGGACGCCACCGACGCCGAGATCCTCGCCGCGGCCCGCGCCGCGCAGGTCGCACGAGTTCGTCGAGGCGCTGCCGCTGGCGTACGACACGCTGGTCGGCGAGCGCGGGCTCACCCTGTCCGGCGGCCAGCGCCAGCGGATCGCGCTGGCCCGGGCGCTGCTCACCGACCCGCGCGTGCTGGTGCTCGACGACGCGACGTCCGCCGTCGACACCGCGACCGAGGCGGCCATCCACGCCACGCTGCGCGCCGTCACCGCCGGGCGCACCACCCTGCTCGTCGCGCACCGCCGCTCCACGCTCGCGCTCGCCGACCGGATCGCCGTGCTCGACGCCGGCCGGGTCGTCGACGTCGGCACCGAGGCCGAGCTCACCGAACGCTGCGCGCTGTTCCGCGAGCTGTTCTGCCGCGAGTCGGCCGGCTCCCCGGCGCGCGAGTCGGGACGATCCGGTGCCCGAGTCGCACCGATCTGACGCCCGAGCTGTGGCCCGAACCGGAGACGGTCACGGTCACCGGATCCGACGGGGCCGTCCGCGCGGCCGCCGCGGCTGCCGCCGCCACCGGGCGCGGCGGTCCGGGTGGATGGTCGCCTCCGCGTCGGCGATGGTCGGCGGGGCGCCCGCCACCCCGGAGCTGCTGGCCGCGGTCGACGCGCTGCCGCCGGCCCGCGAGACGCCCGCGGCTGGGCGCCGAGGACCCGACCGCGCCCGACCCCGGCTTCCGGCTCGCCTCGGCTGCTGCGGCCCGTGCGCGGCTCCTGTCGCGTTCACCGTCGTCCTGGTCGCGCTCGACGCGCTGAGCACGCTCGCGTTCCCGACGATCGCCCGCTTCGCCGTGGACGGCGGCATCACCGCCGGCTCGCCCGGACGCCCTGCTCGCGGCCGTGCTGCTCGGGCTCGGCGTGGTCGCCGTGGGCTGGCTCGTCGTGGCCGCGCAGACCGTCGTCACGGCGCGGGCCGGCGAGAGCCTGCTCTACCTGCTGCGCGTGCGCAGCTACGCCCACCTGCAGCGGCTCGGGCTCGACTACTACGAGCGCGAGCTGTCCGGCCGGATCATGACCCGGATGACCACCGACGTCGACGCGCTCTCGACGTTCCTGCAGACCGGGCTCGCGCAGGCCGTGGTCAGCCTGCTCACCGTCGTCGGGGTGGCGGTGGCGCTGCTGCTCACCGACTCGCCGCTGGCGGCTCGTGGCGCTGGCCGTGCTGCCGGTCCTGATCGTCGCCACGCGTGCTGTTCCGGCGGCTGTCCTCGGCGCGCCTACGCCGAGGCCCGGGAGCGGGTCAGCGTGGTCAACGCCGACCTGCAGGAGAACGTCACCGGGCGTGCGGGTCGCGCAGGCCTTCGTGCGGGAGGAGCACAGCGCCGCCGCGTTCGGCGAGCGCAGCGACGCCTACCGCCGGTCCCGGCTGCGGGCCCAGCGCTACATCGCCACCTACTTCCCGTTCGTCGCGCTGCTGTCCGACCTCGCCCAGGCCGCGGTGCTCGGGGTCGGCGCGGCCCGGGTGGCGCAGGGCGACCTGACCCCGGGCGTGCTCACCGCGTTCCTGCTCTACCTGGGGCTGTTCTTCGCGCCGGTGCAGCAGCTCTCCCAGGTGTTCGACGGCTACCAGCAGGCCCGGATCGGGCTGATCCGGATCGCCGAGCTGCTGCGCACCCCGACCTCGGTGCCGGCGGAGCCGACGGCCGACCCGGTGCCCGTGCCGCGCCCGGCTGCGCGGCGAGGTGGAGCTGCGCGACGTCGTCTTCCGCTACGCCGGGCGCCGAGGCCGCCGCGCTGGACGGGGTGTCGCTGCGGGTCGCGCCCGGCGAGACGGTCGCGCTGGTCGGGGCCACCGGGGCGGGGAAGTCGACGCTGGTCAAGCTGCGTGGCCCGGTTCTACGACGTCGGCGACGGGGTCGTGCTCGTCGACGGCGTGGACGTGCGGCGCTACCCGCTGTCCGACTACCGCCGCCGGCTGGGCATCGTGCCGCAGGAGCCGCACCTGTTCACCGGCGACGTCGCGGCCAACATCGCCTACGGCCGCCCCGACGCCACGCCCGGCGGAGATCGAGGCCGCGGCGCGCGCCGTCGGGGCGCTGGAGCTGGTGCGCGGGCCTGCCCGGCGGGTTCCGGCACCCGGTCGGCGAGCGCGGGCAGGGCCTGTCGGCCGGGCAGCGCCAGCTCGTCGCGCTGGCCCGGGCCGAGCTGGTCGACCCCGACGTGCTGCTGTTCGACGAGGCCACCGCCGCGCTCGACCCGGCCACCGAGGCCGCCGTCCTGGCCGCGGGTGACCGGGTCACCGCCGCGGCGGACCGCGTTCGTCGTCGCGCACCGGCTGGCCACCGCGGCCCGCGCCGACCGGATCGTCGTGCTGGACGGCGGCCGGATCGTCGAGCAGGGCCGCACGCGGAGCTGCTCGCCGCCGACGGCAGGTACTGCGCCGGCTGTGGCAGGCCGGCGAGCTCAGCCCGGACCCGGACCACGACCCGGCTGCCGACGACGCGAACTCGGCCGCCTGACGGCGCCGACTCGCCGCGCCAGCGAAGCACCGACTCGCGCGCCAGAGCGCGCCGACTCCCGGGGCGACGGCGGGAGTCGAACGGGGCGGTGGAGCGGGTGGCGGTACGGTTCGCGCGCGCAATCGGCGCAACTCTGCCCGATTTCGGGCAGAAATTTGGCGATTCGGCGATCCCAGGGCACTATCGGCCGGTGTCTCTCGGTCCCTACGGCGATCTGGTCGAGCACCTGATCCGCAGCACCCCGCTCAGCCCGGGCGAGGCGGCGCGGGTGGTGGCCGAGGTCGTGGGCTACTTCGCCGAGCCGGTTCCGGACTTCGTCCGGCGTCGGCACGCGGAGCTGAAGCGGCCGCGGACTGACCAACGACCAGATCTTCGCGGCGCTCGGGCCGGAGCTGGCGACGCGGCGGTTCGCGCCGCCGTCGCTCTCGGCCCGGCAGCTGCGCCGCATCGTGTACGGCTGAGCCCGGGCAGGCGTCGCGGTACGAGGAAGGAGACCGCGCATGTGCGGAATCGTCGGTTACGTGGGGCCGCAGGACGCGGCCCCGATCCTGCTGGAGGGCCTCGGCCGCCTGGAGTACCGCGGCTACGACTCGGCCGGCCTCGCCGTGGCCGGCCGCGGCAGCGCGCGCGCTCAAGGTGCGCAAGGTCAGCGGGCCGGGTGGCCGACCTGGCCGCCGACCTGCCGGCCCGCTTCAAGGGCTCGCCCGGCATCGGGCACACCCGCTGGGCCACCCACGGCGAGCCGACCCCGGAGAACGCCCACCCGCACACCGACGCCACCGGCCGGATCGCCGTGGTGCACAACGGCATCATCGAGAACGCCGACGAGCTGCGGGCCAAGCTGACCGCCGACGGCGTCGAGTTCACCTCGCAGACCGACACCGAGACCGTCGCGCACCTGATCGCGGCCGCCTTCGCGGCCGGCGCCGCCGACCTCGAGCAGGCCGTCCGGCAGGCGCTGCGCCAGGTGGTCGGCGCCTACGGGCTCGCCGTCCTCGACGCCGAGCACCCGGACCGGATCGTCGTCGCCCGCAACGGCAGCCCGGTGCTGCTCGGGGTGGGCGAGAAGGAGATGTTCGTCGCCTCCGACGTGGCCGCGCTGATCGGCTACACCCGCCAGGTCGTCTACCTCGACGACGGCGAGCTCGCCACGATCACCGCGGGCGGCTACCGCACCTTCACCCTCGACGACCGGTCGACGGCCAAGAGCCCGTCCACGATCGACTGGGACGTCGTCGGCGCCGAGATCGGCGACCACGCGCACTACCTGATCAAGGAGATCCAGGAGCAGCCGCGGACCGTCGAGCGGGCCCTGCGCGGCCGGCTCGACGAGCGCTTCGACGACCGCGCACCTGGGCGGGCTCAACCTGACCGTGCGCGAGGCCCGCGAGATCCGCCGGGTGAAGATCCTCGGCTGCGGCTCGGCCTGCTACGCCGGTGAGCTCGGCGCGCAGCTGATCGAGGACCTGGCCCGGATGCCGGCCACCGCCGAGGCCGGCGTCGGAGTTCCGCTACCGCAACCCGGTGGTCGAGCCGGACACCCTCTACGTCGCGGTCAGCCAGTCCGGCGAGACCATCGACACCCTCGCCGCCGTGCAGGAGCTGCAGCGCAAGGGCGGGCGGGTGATCGGCATCGTCAACGTCGTCGGCTCGACCATCGCCCGCCAGTGCGACGGCGGCATCTACCTGCACGCCGGGCGCGGAGATGTCGGTGGCCGCGACCAAGTCGTTCACCTCGACGGTCACGGCGTTCGCGCTGCTCGCGCTGCACCTGGGCCGGATCCGCGACCTCTCGCCCACCGAGGGGCGCCGGATCATCGCCGGGCTCAACGCGCTGCCCGACCAGATCACCGAGATCCTCGAGCAGTCCGACGAGATCGCCGAGGTCGCCAAGGAGATCGCGCCGAGCAACAGCGTGCTGTTCGTCGGGCGCCGGCGCGGCTGGCCGGTGGCCCGCGAGGGCGCGCAGAAGCTCAAGGAGATCTCCTACGTCCACGCCGAGGCCTACCCGTCGGCCGAGCTCAAGCACGGCCCGCTGGCGCTGGTCAGCCCGGAGCTGCCGACGGTCGCCGATCGTCCCCGACGACGACCTGCTGGACAAGAACACCTCCACGCTCTCGGAGATCAAGGCCCGCAAGGGCCCGGTGATCGCGCTGGCGCACCGCGAGCTGCCCACCGAGCTCGCCGACCGGACCGTCGTGATCCCGCGCAACGAGCCGGAGCTCGACCCGATCCTGATGTCGGTGCCGCTGCAGCTGCTGGCCTACCACGCCGCCGTCGCGCTGGGCCGCGACGTCGACCGGCCCCGCAACCTGGCCAAGAGCGTCACCGTCGAGTAGGCCCGGCCGACCACAGCACTCTGGATGCAGAACGCACGGGCTCCGGCCCCGTGAATCGCACTCTGGATGCAGAACGCGCTGATCGGGGCGCGCGAACTCGCGTTCTGCATCCAGAGTGCGGAAAGGGGGCGGGCGCGAACGGGGGCCGGGTGGCTGTGCTAGCCGTCGGCGAGGAGCCGGGTGTGGCGCGACACCACGCCCGGGCGGCGGGGGTCGTTCGGCGCCAGCAGCGCGACGAGCCGGTCGTGCACCTCGACGTCGTCGCGGCCCAGCGGGTGCTCGGCGAACGCGGCAGCAGCTCGACGTCGTCGGAGTCGAGGACGGCGCGGCGCAGGCCCGCCGTCCAGCTCGTCGCGCAGCTCCCGGATCTCCGGGGCGTCCGACCGGGGCAGCAGCGGCCCGGCGCACGCGCGCAGCGCCTCGCCGGGCTGCCCCGACCGCAGCGCGCGGCGGACGGCGCCGAAGTCGGTGTCCACGTCGGCGTCGAGCCGGTAGGGCCGGGTGCGCAGCACGCCGGCGCCGATCAGCCCGCGCAGCCGGTGGATCTCGCCGCGGACGGTGGTCGGGTTGCCGTCCTCGCCGTAGAGCAGCAGCGCCAGCTGCTCGGCGGTGAGCCCTCGGGGTGCAGGGCCAGCGCGGTGAGCACCTCGGCCGGGCCGCAGGGTGAGCGGGATGCTGCCGGCCGTTGAGCACGGCGCTCGGCGAGCCCGCGCCCATGAACCGCAGCGACAGCGCGCTGCGCCGGGTCGGGCCGGGCCGCCACGCGCTCGACCGCAGCAGGTAGCCCTCGGCCAGCGGCTCGACCGACCATCTCGCGCCCGTCGGCGAGCCGGACCCGGTCGGCGCCCTCGGTGAGGTCGACCCGGTCCGGCCAGCAGCCGTACGGCTCGCCGGCGATGATCCGGCCGCTCGGGGTGACCAGCGCCCCGGCCGGCCCGCGCAGGCTGGTCAGGTGCGGCATGTTGCGCACCCGCAGCCGCTCGTCGGCGATCGCCAGCCGCACCCGCAGCTGGTTCTCGGCGAGCTGGGCGGTGGCCGGACCGAGCTGCACCATCGCCGGATGCATGGTGTGCAGCGGCCCGCTGATGTCGATGGCGCCGAGGATCGTGCCGGTGTCGGGATCGTGCACCGGGGCCGCGGCGCAGGTCCAGGCGTGGTAGGTGCGGACCAGGTGCTCGGCCGAGTGGATCTGCACCGGGGCGTCGACGGCCAGCGTGGTGCCCATCGCGTTGGTGCCGATGGCCTCCTCGCTCCAGCGCGTGCCCGGCGCAGAGGCCGACCTGGTCGGCGGCGTGCAGCAGCCTGCGCCGCGCCCTCGCGCCACAGGATCGATGCCCTCGGCGTCGGTCACCAGCATGACGTGCATCGCCTCGTCGGCGATGCTGACCAGGGTGCTGCGCAGCAGCGGCATGACCTCGTTGAGCGGGTGCGCGGCGCGCAGGTCGGGCAGCTCGTCGTCGCGCGACCACCACCGGGGGGTGCGGCGGTCCGGGTCCACGTGCGCGGCGAGGCTGCGCTGCCAGGACGCCGACACCAGCGAGCGGGGCGCGGTCGGCCCGGTTCGTCACCGCTAGGACGGCGTCGAACACGCTCGTGCAGCAGATGGGCCTGCGCGACGAGGTCGGTGCCCGTCTCGTCCGGAACCCGGCCGACCTTCCGGGCCCCACGATCGACTGTCATCCACACTCCGAGCGTCATCGCCCCCGGACAGACCACGGCCATCATCACCCAGCCTCCGGTCGATGAGCAAGTGATGACCGCGCGTGACGTGCAACGTCGAGGCAACGTGGCGGTCCTACCGTCACCGGCAACGCCGTCGATGCGCTCCGAGGAGGTCGCCGTGACGACCGACGCAGTGCTCGATCCGGACGTCGCCGTTCTCGAACCCGCAGTCCGGTACCGTGACTCCGGCGCCCAGGCGGACGGCGCGGCTGCTGATCGTCGACGGCGGAGTCGATCGTCCGCTTCGGACTGCGGCAGCTCTTCGCTCGCCGAGCCGCATGCTCGCGGTGGTCGGGGAGGCCGCCAGCCCGCGCGACGCCCTGATGATCGCCGACCGTTGCCCGCCCGACCTGGTGATCCTCGACGTCGATCTCGGCCGTGGCGACACGCCGGGATCGAGCTCGCCCGGATCCTGCTGGACCGGCACCGCGGGGTCCGGGTGCTGGTGCTCACCGGCAGCCGCGACCGCGAGGTCATGCTGCGCACGATGCGCCTCGGCGTGCACGGCTACCTGCGCAAGGGCGTGGAGACGGCCGACATCGTGCGCGCGGTGCACGCGCTGCTGCGCGGCGAGAGCGTCTTCGACTGCCGGGTCGGCAGCGGCACGAGCGTGGCGGCAGCCGACGTCGTCGGCGACGCGACGTAGCGGCCCGGCCGCGGACGGCGCGGCCGCCCGCGGCCTCGCCGGGCGATGCTCACCGAGCGGGAGAACCAGGTGCTGCAGCTGCTCGCGGTGGGGCATGTCCAACCGCGAGATCGGCGGCCGGCTGGTGATCAGCGAGGCCACCGTCAAGTTCCACGTGCGCAACCTGCGGGACAAGCTCGACGTGCGGCGCCGCACCGAGATCGTCTACACCGCGACCCGCCAGGGCATCGTCTGACGCGGCTGGCGACGGTTGCGGGCGTGGCGCGATCGCCGCGGGCCTCAGCCGAAGAAGACCTCGGCCTCGGCGTAGAGCGCCGGGGTCGACGAGCTTGAGCTCCCTGGTCGCCTCCGCCAGCGGGACCAGCTGACGATGTCGGTGCCGCGCAGGGCCGTCATCTGGCCCCAGTTGCTCTGGCGTGCACCGCGTCGATGGCGTGCAGCCCGAACCGGGTGGCCAGCCAGCGGTCCCGCGCGGTCGGGCGTGCCGCCGCGCTGGACGTGCCCGAGCACGGTGGTGCGGGCCTCCTTGCCGGTGCGCGCCTCGATCTCGCGGGCCAGGTAGTCGCCGATGCCGCCGAGCCGGACGTGCCCGAACGCGTCCGTCTCGCCGCTGAGCAGCACCTCCTCGCCCTCCTTGGGCTTGGCGCCCTCGCTGACCACGATGATCGGCGCGTAGTCCAGCCGGAAGCGCGACTCCACCCACTTGCAGACCTGGTCGATGTCGAACCGCACCTCGGGGATCAGGATCGACGTTCGCGCCGCCCGCCATCCCGGAGTGCAGCGCGATCCAGCCGGCGTGCCGGCCCATCACCTCGACGATCAGCGCCCGGTGGTGCGACTCGGCGGTGGTGTGCAGCCGGTCGATGGCCTCCATGGCGATGTTCACCGCGGTGTCGAAGCCGAAGGTGTAGTCGGTGCCCGACAGGTCGTTGTCGATCGTCTTGGGCACCCCGACGACGTTGACGCCGATCTCGTGCAGCTTGGCCGCGACGCCGAGGGTGTCCTCGCCGCCGATGGCGATCAGCGCGTCGACGCCGAGGTTCTGCAGGTTGCGTGCGGATCTGCTGCACGCCGTCCTCGACCGCGAACGGGTTGGTCCGCGACGAGCCGAGGATGGTGCCGCCGCGCGGGCAGCAGGCCCGCGCACGGCCGGGATGTCCAGCGGCTTGGTCAGACGCCTCGAGCGGCCCGCGCCAGCCGTCGCGGAACCCGAGGAACGTGTAGTCGTAGGCTCGGGCACGCCCTTGCGGACGATCGCCCGGATGACCGCGTTCAGGCCGGGGCAGTCGCCGCCACCGGTGAGCACGCCGACGCGCATGAGAGGCCTCTCCATCGATGCAGATACGGGAGACGCGCAACGCTAGTCGGCGTGACGGGCCGGATCATCGTGCGGACGGCCTCGGCGTCCGCGGCCTCGATCTCGTCGAACGGGGTGACGAGCCCGTCGCGCATGGTGCGCACCAGCTCCCGGCGGTACCGGATGAACTGGACGACGCGCGAGCAGCAGGTAGATCGCCGACAGCCGAGGACGACGATGCGGTCGATCTCGGTCGGCAGCGCGATGCTGGCGACGAACTGCACCGCGAACAGCAGCGAACAGCGCCGCCGCCGCGCGGGTGGTCAGCGGAGGTTGATCAGGATGCTCACGGCGAACAGCGACTGCGCGGCGGTCAGCAGCAGCTCCAGCCGCTGCTGGTCGTCCAGCGGCAGGCCGTCGGTCGTGCCGGCGGACAGCGCGAAGACCAGCGGGATCGTGCCCACGAGCAGGGTCCACTGGTTGACCTTGCTCGACAGCAGCGTGCCGAGGGAGTCGGCTGGCCTTGCAGCCGCCACGCGTAGAGGCAGGCGACGATCAGCTCGGGCGCCTCGCTGGCCAGCGGCGCCACCCACTGCACGAGCAGGAACTGGTCGATGCCCAGCTCGCTGCCGGTCCACCAGGCGCTCCGCGAAGTGCTCCGCGCTGGCGAGGATGACGAGCGCGGCCACGGCGAACATCGCGATGTAGGTGCCCGCGCCTGCGCGCGCGTCACAGCCCGCCCACCCAGGCCGACGTTCCGACCAGGTCGGGCTCCTGGCCGGCGCCCTGGCCAACCGCACGCGTAGCCGCGAAGATCGACACGAGCACCGCGGCGTCGACCAGCGTCAGCGTCTGGCGCAACGGCAGGTGCAGCGAGTACAGCGTCGCGATGCCCAGGAACATGACCTCCGCGGACAGTGCTGCGCGGCATCTGCACGCAGCCCACGTGGGTCGAGACGCTCGTCGTCCGCTCGCCGTGCCGCCGGGCGCGCCGGACCGCGAGCGTCGCCACCAGTACGACCAGCGGCCAGCCGACGCCGACGAGCACCCGGTTGGCGCCGGTCATGTTGGCCAGCGCCAGCGAGCACGGGTTCGCGCCGTCCGGGTTCGGCAGCGCACTGCCCGAACTCGGCGTACACCTGCCCGGCCTGGAAGCTGAACACGAAGTCCACGGCGTACTCGGGAAGCACGGCCAGCAGCGCGAGCACGGCCAGCGCCAGCCCGGCGCTGATGTCCACCTGCGCCGCCTCGGCCGCCCACGACAGCACGAAGGCCGCGCCGACGATCGCGATGCCGTAGACGAGCGCGCCGAGCGGCGGCGCCAGCTCGGGATGGGGCAGGCCGAGGTAGCGTGGCGGCCCCGAGATAGGTCCCGGGCAGGGTCGCGAGGACGGCGATCGGCAGTTGCGGCGGCAGGCGCCGCGAACCCTGGCTCACCGCTCGGGGTTCCCCCCGCCTCTACGCGGAAACGGGGCCGGGGTGTCAGGAAAGCCACTTTCATGCCACCTGATGGCGTGAAAGTGGCTTTCCTGCAACCCCGGGTCGCGCGCAATCACGGGGAGGCGACGTGGTCGACGAGGCCGTAGGCGCGCGCTTCCTCGGCGGTGAACCAGCGGTCGCGGTCGGCGTCGGCCGTGATCGTCTCGAACGACTGCCCGGTGTGGCGCGCGGTCAGCTCGGCGATCTGGCGCTTCATCTCGCCGAAGACCGCCCGCGCGGATCGCGATGTCGGTGGCGGTGCCGCCCATCCCCGCCGACGGCTGGTGCATGAGGATCCGCGCGTGCGGCAGCGCGTGCCGCTTGCCGGGGGTGCCGGCCGACAGCAGGAACTGGCCCATCGAGGCCGCGAACCCCACCGCCCACGTGGCGACGTCGGGGCTGATCAGCTGCATCGTGTCGTGGATGGCCATCCCCGCGGTGACCGAGCCGCCCGGGGAGTTGATGTAGAACGTGATGTCGCGGTGCGGGTCCTCGGCGGTGAGCAGCAGGAGCTGCCCGGTGATCCGGTTGGCGGCGTCGTCGTCGACCTCACCGCCGAGGAACACGATCCGCTCGCCCAGCAGGCGGTCGAACACGAGGTCCGCGCCGGACGAGCCCGGCGCGAGTGCCGCGCAGCACCGGACCGGAGACGGCGGGAGCGAGCGGCTGGGCGGGCGGGACCGTCCGCGGCGGTCGGTGCCGGGGTGGGACGGGCGGTACGGGCGCGGGCGGGGCGGGGTTCGGTGGCGGCTTCGGCACGGTGGGTCCTCTCGACAGCGACCGGCGGACGGGCTGGGCCGACGCTAGCCACGTCTGCGCCGGTCACGGCCGGTTTTCGCCCTGGGCGTGGGTTTGCGCCCAGAGCGAACGGGGGTACCGGCCCGCGTGGACGGAGTCGACGAAGCCCATTCCCGGCCCGACGGCACGAGCGACGACCTGGTGGAGGCCGCCGGTCTGTTCTCGGAGGCGCTGGAACGCATCGAGCGCGCCCGCGGGGCGCTCTACGACTTCCACCAGCTGATCGGCGGCGCCGACGCCAAGCTCGACGACGTCGTCGCGAAGCTGCGAGGCCGGGCGGCCGGGACGACCTCGCGGGCCGGGTCCAGGACGAGCTGATCGGGCTCAACGTGCTGGCCGGCCGGTGGACCTTCCAGGTCGTCGAGGAGTTCGACGACGGCTACTACGCGACGTGGCGGGAGCTGGAGCGCACCGTACGGGAGCAGACGACCGGCGGGCCGCCGGCACGTGCTGGAGGCCGAGATGAAGCAGCGCCGCCGCACGAAGGGCCGGCCGGGCCACGAGGCCGACGGCCTGACGGCCTCGTGCGCGGAAATCGCGGCCCGGGCCGCGATTTCCGCGCACGGGCGCGTCAGCCGCACGAGCTCGACGTCCGGCTCGCCGCCCGCCGGGCGTCCGGCGAACGAGACGTGCACGTGGTCGTAGTGGTTGGCGGTCTCACCGCCGCGGTCCTCCATGCGCTCCCAGCCGTCGCCGTAGTTGATCCGCTGCCTCCAGATCACGTACGACACGCCGAGCGCCTCCTTGTTGCGCAGGGCGCACTCGGCGAGCCGGTCGCCCTGACCCGCTGCGCATCATGAAGTCCACCGCCAGCCCGCTGGGATGGTCGGACTGGCCGGAGCGGCCGGCCACCCCGATGAGCGTCGGCTCGCCGTAGAGGCAGCTGAGGAAGCGGGCCGCCTCGCGCACCCACGGCTTGACGCGGCCCAGCCCGCCGAGGCCGGTGTCGCACCGGGCCGCGGCGGCGCGGCCGGCGCGCTCCTCCTCGGCCTTGCGGGCGACGTCGGCGAGCCCGACGGCCTTGAGCAGCTCGGCCGCGTCGAGCTCGGGGGGCACGACCGATCCGGCCTGCGGCACCGGCGCGACGCTGGCGAGCATCATCGTCGTGCCGTCCTCGGACATCATGGGGAGCGCGACGGGCTCGAACCGGCCGTTCCCCGACCCTGCGGTGCCGGCCGGTGGGATCGGCCGCCTCGCTCTGGTCGCGAGGCCAGGTGCAGCACCGCGGCGTCGGCATCGGCGGCGGTGTCCGGCGCGCCCGCGGTCACGGCGACGACCGGCACCACCAGGGCAAGCGTGCTCCCGGCGACGGCCGCGGCCGTCAGACCGTTGCGTACAGCCGTCTGCGCGGCTGCGTGGCGCGGCGGCGCACCGGGGATCGCGACGACCGGTGCCGGGCGTCGCGGGTGCGCCTGCCGGCCGCTGGGGGAGCGGTGCCGGGACACGACCTGCCTTCCGGATCTGCGACCCGTCCGGACGTCCGGCTCGGGGGCCGGCGGACTGGGGACTCCGGTTCCGGAGGGGACCGGGTCGCGTGATGATCCGTGACAGAAGATAGCGGAACGGTCACGGCGCGACGCGCATGCCCTCACGTGGTGAGACGGGCGTGTCGTCCGTCGCGGCGAGCGGCTCGTCGATGCGGACGCGGTCGGCGAGCACGGACTCGGGCGTGGGCCGTCGCCGCGCCGACGGGCTGTCGTACACCACGAGCAGCGGAGCCGTCCGCGAGCAGGGCGATCCCCTCCGCGTGGTCCTCGCCCGCCCCGTGCGGCAGGACGCACGCGACAGGGATCTCCGGACCGTGCACCACCTGGGACGACGTGGCCAGCGCCGCGCTCGCGCCAGCGGTGCACCCGGACGGGCCCGGACAGCGCCATCGACGGCCCGGCGAGCACCAGCAGGTCCGCACCGTCCGGGCACAGGTCGCGCACGCCGAGTCCGCCGAGGTCCAGCAGATGCTTGCGGTACCGGGTGCCGTCGGGGAACGGGCCGAAGACCAGGCGTCCTGGGGTGCCCGGGTCGTCGCACGGCAGCACCTCCAGCACCACGGCCCAGCCGCGCAGCGCCGGGCCACGCAGGCCGACGTAGAGCGACTCCCCGTGCACCGCGATCCCCTCGACGTCCAGGCCGTTGTCCTTGGACGGGATGGCCAGGAAGGGGGCGAGGTGGGGGTCGTCGACGAGCAGGTCGCAGAGGTTCTCCGCGCCCGGCGCGCCTGCCACCGCCGACCGCCTGCCGTCGCGGGCGACGCGGACCAGCTCGGGCCTGCCGTCCGCGCCGGGCTGCACGGCCAGCCGGGCGAGTACGAACCGGTTCGGGTCGCGGCGCACCTTCGCGAGCCGCCGGAGGGCCTTGTCCGACGGGTGGTGCGGCTTGGCCCGCTTGCGGACCAGGCTGTGCGAGCCGATGACCCAGAGGTCGCCGCCGGAGCGGGCCAGGCCCTCGATGTCGGCCTCGTCGTCGGCGGCGCCGGGCAGCTCCACCAGGTCGGCGAGGGCGAAGCTGTGCTGGTCGTCGCCCCGGGTGGGGGTGACGGCGGAGTCGAGGACGAGCCGCTCGACGGTGGCGGTCTCGTCACCGGCCAGCCAGAGATGCTCCCCCTCGACGCGCACGGCGGACAGGTTCACGTGGTTGCCGGTGCGCACCACGTGCCCGCGGAACCGCAGCTCGACCTGCCCCTCGACGGCCACGACACCGTTCTACTCCGCTCAGCAGCCTCGCGAACCCGCCGAACCGTCGCCGTTGCCGAACGAGACGTGCACGTGGTCCATGTGGTTCGCGGTGGGGTCGCCGCGGTCCTCCATCGCCTCCCAGCCGCTGCCGTAGTTGATCCGCTGCCGCCAGATCACGTAGGTGATCCCGAGCGCGTCCTTGTTGGCCAGGGCGCACGCGGCCAGCGCGTCACCGGTGCCCCGGTCGACCATGAAGTCCAACGCCTTGCCTGCCGGGTGGTCCGACGGGCCGCCGCGGCCGGCCACCCCGAATATCTGGGGCTTCCCGAACTGGCACCCGAGGAACGACGCGGCCGTGCGGACGTGGGCCTTGACCGCCCCGAGACCGGACGTGCTCAGGCCGCAGCTGGTGGAGCCACTCCCGGCCCGTACCGGGGCGGCCCGCGCGGCGCGCTCCTCGGCGGCCTTGCGCTCGGCGGCGGCCTGCTCGGCGGCCGCCTCTCGGCGGCCGCCTGCTCGGCGGCGAGCCTGCCGACCTCCTGCTCGGCGAGCTGGACGGCCTTGACGAGCTCCGCCGCGTCCACCGTGGGTGGCTCGGGGACGACCGGCTGGACCGCCGTGCTGACCGCGACGGCGTCCGCGGTCGCGTCGACCGCGCGCAGCACGGCCGGGGCCTCGACGGCCTGCGGCGGTGCCGGGGACGGCCGCGCCGATCAACGACAGCGCGCCGCCGGTGACGGCGACGACGGCGGTCCCCCGGCGCGCCGGGGAGTCGAACAGCCCTGACCAGCCCGAACCCGGGCCCTTCCGCGCGCGGTGGGAGGCCGGCGAGGAAGGGCTGGTGCGGTGGCTGTGTCGGCTGTGGGGGGAGCGATGCCGAGCCACGACCTGCCTTCCGGATCGACGGCACGGCAGGACGCCGTTGGGGAGCGGGTGGGCGGGGAGCCGCGTGTCCTGTTCGTGACCGTGCCGTCATTGATCCGTGAAGGAACGTAGACAACCTCGGACCGCCCCGCGCGTCTGGATCGGGCGGCTGAGACGATCTGTGCCTCCGGAAGCGACGAGCGGGCTCCGGTTTGCTCCGTTCGCCGGATGGTCCGGGGGACCAGTCGGCTCGGCGATGAAATCAGGGCTCCGCGGCGGTCTGCATCTTCGAACCCGATCGACCGAGGGAGAAGTGATGAGTGGAGTGCGGGTACTGGTGGGCACGCGCAAGGGCGCGTTCGTCCTGACTGCCGACGGTAGGCGCGACGACTGGCAGGTCAGCGGCCCGCACTTCGCGGGCTGGGAGATCTACCACGTCGCGGCGTCGCCCGCGGACCCGAACCGCCTCTTCGCGTCACAGTCCGGCGGCTGGTTCGGCCAGGTGATCCAGCGCTCCGACGACGGCGGCCAGACCTGGGCGCCGGTGGGCAACGACTTCGCCTACGACGGCGTGCCCGGCACGCACCAGTGGTACGACGGCACGCCGCACCCGTGGGAGTTCGCGCGGGTCTGGCATCTCGAACCGTCGCTGACCGATCCCGACGTCGTCCACGCCGGGGTCGAGGACGCGGCGCTGTTCCGCTCGGTGGACGGTGGGCAGTCCTGGTCCGAGCTGTCCGGGCTGCGCGAGCACGGGTCCGGACCCTTCTGGCAGCCGGGAGCCGGTGGGATGTGCCTGCACACGATCGTCGTCGACCCGCGCGACCCGGCCCGGATGTGGGTCGCGATCTCGGCAGCGGGCGTGTTCCGGACCGACGACGCCGGCACCACCTGGCGGCCGGTCAACCGCGGGCTGGAGTCCGAGGGCATCCCCGACCCGGACGCCGAGGTCGGCCACTGCGTGCACAACCTCGCCGCCCACCCGTCGCGCCCGGACGTCCTGTTCATGCAGAAGCACTGGGACGTCATGCGCAGCGACGACGGCGGGGAGTCGTGGCGCGAGATCAGCGGGAACCTGCCCACCGACTTCGGGTTCCCGATCGACGTGCACGCCCACGAGCCCGACACGATCTACGTCGTCCCGATCACGAGCGACTCGGTCCACGTCCCGCCGGACGGGAAGCTGCGCGTGTACCGCAGCCGCACGGGCGGCGACGACTGGGAGCCGCTCACCGCAGGGCTGCCGCAGCAGAACTGCTACGTCAACGTGCTGCGCGACGCGATGGCCGTCGACTCGCTGGACGCGTGCGGCGTCTACTTCGGGACGACCGGTGGCCAGGTGTACGTCTCCGCCGACGCCGGGGACAGCTGGGCGCCGATCGTGCGCGACCTCCCGGCGGTCCTCTCGGTGGAAGTGCAGACGCTGCCATGAGCGCCGACGTGAGTGCGACGATCCGCGTCCGGCTTCCCGAACACCTGCGCAAGCTCGCGCACGTCGACCGGGAGGTGGAGGTCGCAGTCGACGGCCGGGTCACGCAGGACGCCGTCCTCGGCGCCCTCGAGACCCGGTTCCCGATGCTGCGCGGCACGATCCGCGACGCCGGCACCCGGCAACGCCGTCCGTTCCTGCGGTTCTTCGCCTGCGAGGAGGACCTCTCCCACGAGCCGCCGGACGCCCCGCTCCCCGCCGCCGTCGCGGCAGGGGCCGAGCCGCTGCTGATCGTGGGGGCGATGGCAGGCGGGTGAGCGGCGTCAGGCGCGGGTGAGGCTCCAGTGTCCTGAGTTGATCACGAACTGCTTGTCCGGCCCGAGCCACCGACCAGTCATCGATCTGCCGGTCGGGTCGACGACGAGCTGCAGGATCCCGTGGTAGACGGCTCCTCGGTAGTGGCCGTCAGTGCGCGTCCGGTCGGTCCACGAGCCGGTCAGCAGCATGCCGTCGGCAGCGAGATCGAGCTCGAACGACGCCCGTCGCCGACTGCTCGCTCTGACCCACCAACCGGCCGCGCTCGAGTCGGAGCTCGACGCGATGCACCCCTGTCGAACTCGGCGTCGCGAGCGGTGCTGAAGTAGGTGTACCGGCTGTCCCACAGCACCGGTCAGTTCACGCAGGCTCGGCCCCGCTCCCACGGCGCGGGGTCCCGCCGGCCCTGCGGCCTCCGGCGGCAGTGGCCGCCGCCGTGCTGAGCTTGAGCATCTGCGCCCGCCGCTGCGGGCCCGGCAGCCGCCGCGACCAGTCCGTGAGGGCGCGCGTCAGCTCGTGCAGGTCGAGGTTGCGGACCTGCCACGCCATCGTCTCGGACTCGGCGTCGGCGGACCCGCCTGCGGCGGGCTCGTCATCGGACGGCCGGTGCTCGCCCCAGCCGGCCACGAGGTCGGCGACGTGGCATTCGTAGAGCTGCGCCAACCGGTCGAGGACGGTGAGGGACGGTGCGTGACCGGACGCGCCTGGCCAGTTCTCCCAGTACGAGATGTTCTTGAAGGTCTTCGGCGCATCCGGCCACCGCGCGTTCCACGCCGCGGCCGCGTCGGCCTGGCTCCAGCCGTGCGCGAGCCGCATCGCCACCCGGCCGTTCACCCCGTAGCGGTCGCGGAGGACTGCGGCGATGGCGGTCCATGTCCGGTGCTGCTCCCGGAGCGACCTCGCCAGCTCGATCTGCTCCCCCCGCCGTACTGAGGCCACCCCGCGACGCTACTCCCTACCGGATGGGGAGTCACGCAGCGAGTTGGCGTCCGTACGGGGTGTGACCGAAGGCCGCGGCGAGCAGCCTGGGCCCGTCGATCACGATCGAGGGGATGACCGAGTGGTCCCGGGTTCCGATGTTCCGAGCAGCTGGCAGCTCCCGGTGGTGCTCTCCACCATGCCCACCGTCTGGCGAGCACTGCTGGCGGCCCATGTCGCCGACCCGGGCGGGCGGTGCCGGGGATGCCGATCGCAGGTCACGCGCGCGGCGCCGTGGCCGTGCACCCTGTACCGAGCGGCCGCACAGGCCCGGCTCCTCGCCTCGACGCCCCATGATCGCCAGAATCGGGACTGGCGTGCACGGGTGCAGCGCATGTCCCGATTTCGCCGATCATGGGGCTGCCCGGCCGCGGTCAGGGCACGCGGGCGAGCAGGTGCTCGACGTGCCCGGTGAGGAGCGCCCTGAGGACGGCGGAGTCCTGGAGCTCCGGGTCGAAGACCTCCGACACCCCGAGCAGCCGCTCCACGAGGCCGCCGTCCGGCCCGGCGGCGGCCGCGCGCAGCCGGTCGGCCAGCGGGTCGTCCAGCGGCAGGGGGCGGCCGGCGGTGTCGTGGCCGCGAGCGACGTAGACCATCCAGGCGGCGACGGCGAACGCCGCCCAGTCGCGGCTCGGCACCCGCGCGCAGCCGGTCGCGGATCGTGCCGAGCAGGCGCACCGGCAGCTTCTGCGAACCGTCCATCGCGACCTGCGTCGTGCGGTGCCGCAGGGCGGGGTTGGCGAAGCGCTCCAGCACGGTCCGCTGGTAGTCCCGCAGGTCCAGGCCGTCGGGAGGGCACAGCGTGGGCACCGCGTCCTCCGCCATCAGCGCGGCGGCCGCCCCGGCCAGCGCCTCGTCGCGGACGGCGGCCGCGATCGTCTCGTGCCCGGCGAGCGCTCCGGCGTAGGCCAGCAGGGAGTGGGTGGCGTTGAGCAGGCGCAGCTTCGCGGCCTCGTACGGCGCGACGTCGCCGGTCAGCGTCGCGCCTGCCCGCTCCCAGGCCGGGACGGCAGCGGCGAAGCGGTCCTCGATCACCCACTGCCGGAACGGCTCCGCCACGACCAGGCCGTCGTCGCGCAGCGCCCAGCAGCTCCGCGGCCTGCGCGCGGTCCTCGTCGGTGGTCGTCGGGACGATCCGGTCGACCATGCTGCCCGGGAAGCGGACGGCTGCGCGGACCCACTCCCACAGCGGGTCCCCCTGCGCGGCGGGGAGCGCGGCGCAGAAGTCCTCGACGAGGCCGCGCAGGACGGCGCCGTTGGCGACGAGGTTGTCGCACGACAGCACGGTGATCGGCGCGCCGTGCCGGTCGCGGCGGTACTGCAGGCCGCGCACCAGCCTCCCGACCGCGGATCCGGGGTGCGGGGTGCCCGACAGGTCGGCCGCGACGACCGGGTCGCCCAGGTCGAGCCGGCCGGCCGGGTCGCGGCGGTAGCCCTTCTCGGTGACCGTCATCGTCACGACGGCCACCGCGGGGTCGGCGATCCGCCTGCGCACCAGGTCGGGCTGCTCGGCCGCCGAGACCACCTCGCGCACGGTGCCCACCACGCGGGCCGTGACGCCGTCGGTGCCCCGTTCGAGCACGGAGTAGAGGCCGTCCTGCCGGGCCAGCTGGTCGACGACGGTGCGCGAGCGCTGGGTGACCCCGCAGATGCCCCACCGCCCGGTGCCGTCGGCCTCCATCGCCTCCTCGGTGAACACCGCCTGATGGGCACGGTGGAACGCGCCGATGCCGAGATGGACGATGCCGATGGCGTCGGGGCGGCGCGGGCCCACGCGCACCCCGGGTTCGAGCCGGCCCAGTGTCGCGGCGCTGAGGCGGGGGACCGCCGTCACAGAACGGCCCCGAGCTGCCACGGCACCATCTCCTCGCCGCCGAGCCCGAGCACCTCGCCCGCGCTGGGACGGCCGGACGCCACGTCGAGCAGGGCGTCGAGGACCGTGGCACCCATCACCGGCAGCGTGACCTCGCCGGTGGCGACCGGCCCGCAGTCGACGTCGATGTCGTCGGACATCCGGGTGGCCATCGCGGAGTTGCTGGCCAGCTTGACGGTGGGCACCGGCCTGCTGCCGAACACCGAGCCCCGCCCGGTGGTGAACGCGATGATCGTGGCGCCCCCCGCGACCATCCCGGTGACGGAGACCGGGTCGTAGCCGGGGGTGTCCATGAAGACGAGCCCGGGCCGGGTGGGCCGCCTCGCGTACTCGACGACCTCGGCCAGCGGGCTCTGCCCGGCCTTGGCCACCGCGCCGAGCGACTTCTCCAGGATCGTCGTGATGCCGCCCGCCTTGTTGCCGGGCGACGGGTTGCCGTCCAGGGTCGTGCCCTGCTCGGCGGTGTAGCGCTCCCACCACGCGATCCGGTCCAGCAGCGCCTCCGCCACGCCGTCGTCGACGGCCCGGGAGGCCAGCAGGTGCTCGGCACCGTAGATCTCCGGGGTCTCGCCGAGCATCGACGTGCCGCCCGCGGCGACGACCAGGTCGGACGCGACGCCGAGCGCCGGGTTCGCGCTCAGGCCCGACCAGCCGTCGGAGCCGCCGCACTGCAGGCCGAGGACCAGGTGCTCCAGCCCCACCTGCGTGCGGGCCGACCCGCCCAGCCGCTCGGCGATCGCGCGCACCCGGCGCTCGCCCTCGGCGACCGCGGCCGCGGTGCCGCCCACGTCCTGGATGGAGAACCACTCGACCGGCACGTGCGCGCCGACCCCCAGCTCCTCGACCAGCCCCGACAGGTCGTTGACCTCGCAGCCGAGACCGACGACGACGATGCCGCCGATGTTGGGGTGCCGCGCGTAGCCGGTCAGGGTGCGGCGCAGCAGGTCCCAGCCGGGGCCCTGGTCGGCCATGCCGCAGCCGCTGCCGTGGGTGAGCGCGACCACGCCGTCGACCCCGGGCAGCTCCTCGATCTCGAAACGGCGGGCCACCTGGCGCGCGACCGTGGCCGAGCAGTTCACCGAGGTGAGGACGCCGACGAAGTTGCGGGTGGCCACCCGGCCGTCGGGCCGGAGGTACCCGGCGAACGTGCGACGCCCGGCGCCGGTGTCGGAGGGGGGACCGGACGCGGGTGCCGCCGGTCCGGCCGGGACGCGTGGCCGCTCGCCGGGCATCGCCATGTTGTGCACGTGCACGTGCTCGCCCGCGCGGACCTCGGCGGTGGTCACGCCGATCACCTGGCCGTACTTGTGCACCAGCTCGCCCTCGCGCAGGTCGCGCCTGGCGACCTTGTGGCCTGCGGCCACGCCCGCGTGCTCGGTGAGCGCGACGGCCACGTCGTCGTCGGGGTGCAGGGTCAGCAGGTTCGTACCATGAATGCCCCCTCACCATGAGTGCACCGTCCCGTCCTGCAGCCGGTTGACCGGCAGCTGGGCCGGCCGGTAGGGGTATCCGGCCGCCAGCTCCTCGTCGATGTCGACGCCGAGGCCGGGCTCGTCGCCGGGGTGCAGGTAGCCGTCGGCGTAGTGGTAGGCGTGCGGGAACACGGCGTCGGTCTCGTCGGTGTGCCGCATGTACTCCTGCAGGCCGAAGTTGGGGATGCTGATGTCGAGCTGCAGCGCCGCCGCCATGCACACCGGCGAGAGGTCCGTCGCGCCGTGCGATCCGCTGCGCACGTGGTGCAGCGCCGCGAGGTCGAAGATGCGCCGCAGGTGGGTGATGCCCCCGGCGTGCACCACGGTGGTCCGGATGTAGTCGACGAGCTGCTCGCGGATCAGCAGCTCGGCGTCCCAGATCGTGTTGAACACCTCGCCGACGGCGATCGGCGTGGTGGTGTGCCGCCGGATCAGCCGGAAGCCCTCCTGCAGCTCGGCGGGCACCGGGTCCTCCATCCACGTCAGCGCGAAGGGCTCCAGGCTCGCGCCGAGCCGCGCGGCCTCGATCGGGGTCAGCCGGTGGTGCACGTCGTGCAGCAGCCGGGGGCCGGGGCCGAACTCCTCGCGGACGCGGCGGAACACCGAGGGCACGTGGTCCAGGTACGCCTCGGTCGACCACACCGCCTCCGACGGCAGCGCGGCGTCGGCGGGCTCGTAGAACATCCGGTCCTTGCTCACCCCGTACGTGGTCTCCAGGCCCGGCACGCCGGTCTGCACGCGCACCGCCCGGTAGCCCAGGTCGAGGTACCGCCCGACCTCGACGAGCACCTCGTCGACGTCCGCGCCGTTGGCGTGCCCGTAGACGGTGACGCCCTCGCGGCTGCGGCCGCCGAGCAGCTGGTACACCGGCAGCCCCGCCTCCTTGCCCTTGATGTCCCACAGCGCCGTGTCGACCGCGGCGATCGCGCGTCATGGTCACCGGTCCGCGCCGCCAGTAGGCGCCCTTGTAGAGCAACTGCCAGGTGTCCTCGATCCGGGCCGGGTCGCGCCCGAGCAGCAGCGGCACGACGTGCTCGGTGAGGTAGGCGGCGACCGCCAGCTCGCGGCCGTTGAGGGTGGCGTCACCGACCCCGGTCAGGCCCTCGTCCGTGACGATCTTCAGCGTCACGAAGTTGCGGCCGGGGCAGGTGACGATCACCCGCGCGTCGACGATCCTCAAGCGCTCGTCTTCTGGTCGGCACAGCGGTCGTCGCCGAGCGCGGCCTCGAGCCGCGCGCGCAGGTCACCCACGAGAAGATCCTCGCAGATGCTGACGGCGTGTGCGCCCGCCTCGATCCACGACGAGACGTGTTCGAGCTTGATGCCCCCCGCCGGGATCAGGATGGCGTCGGGCAGCACCTGCACGGAGGCTGCGCAGGTAGGCAGGGCCGCCGACGTGGGCGGGGAACACCTTCACCGCCGCCCGGCGCGCCCCGGCCGCGACCTCCGCCGGGGTGAAGGCGCCCTCGACGAGCGGGGTGCCCGACTCGTACGCGACCTCCCGGACGGCGGGCACGGGCCACGGGCTGACGATGAACGACGCGCCGGCGTCGAACGCGGCGTCCGCGGTCTCGACCGTCGTGACGGTGCCGACGCCGATGATCGCCCCGGGCCGCTCGCCGCGTACGCGGCTGAGCACCTCGGGCCACTGCGGCGTCGTGGCCGTCAGCTCGACGACCTCCAGCCCGGCGTCGACGACGGCGAGCGCCGCGTCGAACGCCTCGCCGGGGCAGGGCGAGCGGAGGACGGGAAGCACGCGCTGGCGGTAGAGCTCGACGACGAACGGGTGCAGCTTCATCATGGTCGGGGGTTCTCCTTCACGCGCGCCACAAGCTGGGTCGGGTTGACGAATCGCAGCGCCACGACGAGCAGCACCAGCATCGTCGAGGTGTAGATCACGGCCATCGCGTCGACCGACTGCTGGGCCCGGATACCGGCCGCGGACATCGAGTAGTAGAGGGCCACGACGAGGGTCTGGGAGTCGGGGCCCGCGGTGAGGAAGGTCAGCTCGAACATGCCCACGGTGCGGACCAGCACCAGGATCGCGGCGGCGAGGATGCCGGGCACGCAGCAGCGGGCCGAGCACCCGCAGGAACAGCGACCGCATGCCGGCGCCGCACATCCGCGCCGCCGACTCGATGCTGGGGTCGATCTGCTCGATGAACGGGGTCATGGTCAGGATGACGAACGGCACCGACGGCACCAGGTTGGCCAGCACCACGCCGCTGGCGTTGCCGGCCAGGCCGAACTTGTACAGCACCGTCGCGAGCGGGATGCCGTAGGTGATCGGCGGCATCAGGATCGGCAGCAGGAACGCGAAGTAGACGATCCTCTTCCCGGGGAAGCTCCGCCGGGCCAGCACGTACGAGGCGGGCACGCCGATCAGCACGGAGATCACCACGACGAGCAGCGACACCTGCAGCGGTGACGAGCACGACGTCGAACAGCCCGAACTCGCGCCATGCCGCGCTGTACCAGCTGGTGGTGAACCCCTCGGGCAGCCAGGTGCCGAACCACCGGGTGCCGAAGGAGCTGACGAGCACCGCGCCGATGACGCCGACCAGGTTGACGAAGAAGAACGCCACCACGCCCCACACGAGCCAGCTCGCCGGGCTGCCGACGAGCCGCTGCGCGTGGGCGCCGCGTCCGTGGCGGTCATCAGCCCTTGCCCCCCGTCGCGCCCTTGTAGAGCGTGGACCGCCACAGCAGCGCCACGGCGATCACGACGAGCTCGACGGCCCCCATCACCATCGCGATCGCGGACGCGAGCGAGTAGTCGTAGCGCTCGTAGGCGGCCTGGTAGGCGGCGAGCGCGAGCACCCGCGTCTCGCCGGCCGGGTTGCCGACCAGCACCGCCGACGGGAAGACGCTGAACGCCAGCACGAAGGCCAGGCAGAACGTGGTGGCCAGGCCGGGGGCGAGCAGCGGCAGGGTGATGCGCCGGAACCGCTGCTTCCAGTCGGCCCCGAGGGTGGCCGCGGCCCGCTCCAGGGTCGGGTCGATGCCGGACAGGTAGGACAGGATCAGCAGGAACGCGAACGGGAACCCGGTGATGACCAGCGAGAAGAAGACGCCCCAGTAGTTGTTGACCAGGCGCACGGGCCCGTCCACCAGGCCGAGCGACAGCAGGACCTTGTTGAACCAGCCGGCCGGGCCGAGGAAGTTCAGCAGACCCTGGGCGGTGAGCACCGTGCCGAGGGTGATGGGGACGACCAGGACGATCGTCAGCAGCCGCTTGCCCCGGAAGCTGCCGCGCATCCGGTAGGCGATGGGCACCGAGGCCAGCACGTTGAGCAGCGCCGCCGGCAGTGCGAGCCCGAGGGTGATCCAGATCGTGCCGCTCTGGTAGGGGTCGGAGAAGAAGGCCGCGTAGCTCGCGAGGGCCCCGCCCTGCTCGGGGGCGAACGACAGCTGGAGACCGTAGAGGAAGGGGTAGAGGAACAGCAGCACGACGAAGAGCACGGCCGGTACCAGCAGCAGCAGCTGCCGGTCCACGCCGCGTTCGGCGAGCCGGTGCCGCAGCCCGGCGGGCCGTACCGGTCCGCTGCCCTCGGCCGCGCGCTCGACGGTGAGAGTCATCCCGCCGCCGCCTCCACGAGCGCAGCGGTGGCCCGCTCGCCGCGCGCCACGGGGTACACGAGCAGCCGCGCGGGGTCCACGGTCAGGGTCACGGCGTCGCCGGGCGCGAGCCGCTCGGCGGTCCGCAGGTGCAGCGCCCGGCCCGCGGCCGTGCGCACCTCGACGGCCAGCTCGCGGCCCTGGTACTCGACGACCTCGACGGTCGCGTCGAAGCTGTGGGCCCCGGACGGGCCGACGAGGACGTCCTCCGGCCGGACCGCCGCCATCACGCGGTCGCCCGCGGCGGTGGGTCCCGTCGCCGTGCCGAGCAGCCGCAGCCCCTCGCCCGTGACCACGACGTCGGTCCCGGTGACGTCGGCGGCCTCGAGCTCCAGCAGGTTGCGGAACCCCATGAAGTCGGCGACCTGCCAGTTCGCCGGGTGGGCGTGCAGCTCCTCGGGCGTGCCGATCTGCTGCACCCGGCCCTCGCGCAGGACGACGAGACGGTCGGCCAGCGAGAGCGCCTCCTCCTGGTCGTGGGTCACGTAGACGGTGGTGAGCCCGAGCGACTGGTGCAGCCTGCGGATCTCGGTGCGCATCTCCAGGCGCAGCTTCGCGTCGAGGTTGCTCAGCGGCTCGTCCATGAGCACCAGCGCCGGTTCGAGCACCACGGCGCGGGCGATCGCCACGCGCTGCTGCTGGCCGCCCGAGAGCTGGCCGGGCAGCTTGTCGGCGTGCTCGTCGAGCTGGACGAGGCTGATCGCCTCGGCCGTGCGGCGCTTGACCTCGGCGCGCGAGAGCCTGCGCATCTGCAGCCCGAAGGCGATGTTGCGCCGCACCGACATGTGCGGGAACAGGGCGTAGCTCTGGAAGACCATGCCGAACCCGCGCTTCTCCGGGGGCAGCGTGTCGATCCTGCGCTCGTCCTGCCAGACCGAACCCGTCGTGAGCGGCAGCAGCCCCGCCAGGCAGTTCAGCGCGGTCGACTTGCCGCAGCCCGACGGGCCGAGCAGGGCGATGAACTCGCCCGCCCGGATCGTCAGGTCCAGGTCGACCAGCGCGTCCTTGCCGCCGAACCGCCGCCCGACGCCGTCGAGCCGGAGCTCGGTGAAGGCGCACTGTGCCATCACCCGGGCTACCCTCCTGACCTTGGCGCCACCGATCTCGCGGTCCCAGCGGTCGAAGGCCGCCACGATGTCCTTGGTGGCCACCGGGGTGGCCGTCGGGTTGTCCTTGATCAGCGCGTCGTACTCCGGCCTGCCGAACTGCTCGATCACCTGCTGGCTCTCCGCGGGCGCCATCTGGAGGGTGACGTCCTTGATCGCCGGTCCGGGGTAGAAGTAGCCGGTGTCGTAGGCCTTGGCCTGCTGCTCGGGGGTCAGCATGAACGCGAGCAGCGCGAGGACGGCAGCCTGCTTGTCGGCCGACACGCCCTTCGGGATCGCGGCGTAGTGCGCGTCGGTCACCCAGGTGAAGCCCTTCGAGCGTGCCCACCTGGTACCCGGCGGGCACGGTGCCCAGCGCGCGCGGGTTGATGTCCCAGCCGGTGGTGGACAGCACGATGTCGTAGGTCCCGTTGGCCAGGTTCTTCATCGTCTGCGTGGTGCCCGACGGGTAGAAGTCGACGGTCTTGTCGAGCTCGCCGAGGTAGGCCCAGGTCTTGGCCCAGCCGTTGATCGGGTCCTTCGGGTTCGAGTCGCCCAGGATGTAGGGCAGGCCCATCAGGAAGGTCCGGCCCGGGCCGGAGTTGGACGGGCGCGCGTAGGCCACCTTTCCGGGGTGGGCCTTGGCGTAGGCGAGGAGCTCCTCGGCCGTGGTGGGCGGGTTCGGCACGCGGTCGGGCGCGTACTCGACGAGCGGGCCCGACGGGTAGTAGGTCACCACGACGCCCTGGTTGTCGGCGAGCCCCTGCATCGCCGCCGCGGGCTCCAGGTAGTTCTTCATCGCGCCGAGGCGGGTGTCGAACTGGGGCAGCAGCGGGGTGAACAGGCCCTGCGCGGTGCCCGCCGACAGGCCGTCGATGCCGGTGAGCACCATGTCGATGTTGATGCGCCCGGCGTCCTGCTGCGCCTTGACCTTCCCGGCCATCTCGGGCGCGGCGGCCTTCTCGGTGGTCACCTTCGAGACGATGTCGGAGTGCTTCGCGACGAAGTCGTCGATCATCGGCTGGGTCAGCTGGAGGTTGCCCGCGACGTCGAGGATGTTGAGGGTCACCGGCTGGCTCGGCTTCTCGGGCACGGCGTCGGCCGGGACCTGGGCGCCGCCCTGCTTCTCCGGCGCGCCGCACCCGGCGAGGACGAGCAGGCCGGACACCGCGGCGGCAGTCAGGGTGGTGCGCCAGCGGCTGCGTCGGGTGGGCATCGTCATCGTGCCGATCCCTTCGTGGGGTGTCCGGCCGCGGTGCGGCCGGATTCGGGCGCGACGCCGGTCGTGGCGCGCACGATGAGCTGGGTGGGGAGCTCGCGGTGCACGGCTGCGGCCTCGTCGCCCGCGAGGACGGACAGCAGGAGCGCGACCGCGGCCCGACCGGCGTCGTGCTTGGGGATGGAGACGGTCGTGAGCGCGGGATGGATCATCGCGGACATCTCGATGCCGTCGCACCCGACGATGCTGATCTCGTCGGGCACCGGTCACGCCCCGCGCGCCGAGGCGGCTCAGCAGCCCCAGCGCGACGATGTCGTTGTAGGCGATCACGGCCGTCGCCCCCGACGCCAGCGCGAGGTCGGCGGCGGCCACCCCGCCGTCGAACTGTGGCGGGAAGTGGCCGAGGTGCACGAGCTCCGTGCCGCTGGCCCCGGTGGTCTGGCGCAGGCCCCGCTCCCGTTCGCGGTTGGACCAGGCCGTGCGCGGTCCGGCGACGTAGGCGATCCGTTCGTGGCCGAGCGCGACGAGGTGCTCCACCGCCTGCCGCATGCCGTCGGTGTTGTCGACGGTGACGCTCGAGCGGCCGTCGATGCGGCGGTTCATCAGCACGAGTGCGGTGTCGTCGCCGATCCCGGCGAGCTCGGCGTCGGGTGTACGCGGTGAGCACAGGATGATGCCGTCGACCTGCTTGGTCAGCGCGCGCAGCAGTTCCAGCTCCGCGCTGGCCTCCTCGTCGGTGTCGGCGATGAACACCGCGTAGTCGCCACCCCTGGCCGCCGACTGCACGCCCTTGACGACGGAGGCGAACAGCGGGTTGGCGAGGTCGGGGACGATCAGGCCGAGGTTGCCGGTGCGGCCGGTGATCAACCCGCGGGCCGCGCGGTTGGGCTGGTAGCCGAGCCTGCGCGCCTCCGACTGCACCCGGGCCCGCGTCGTCGGGTTCACCAGATCCGGCACCGACAGTGCTCGCGACACCGTCGACTGCGAGACGCCGGCCGCCATGGCGACGTCACGGATGTTGGCAGCCACGGCTTCCTTCCGTCTGCTGGCTGGCCCCCTCGGACGTGTGCGCGACGAGTCTGAAACCGTTTGTAGTCGCCGTCAAGCCCCGGTGCCCACGGGTTGTGCGAAACGGCGACGAATTCGATCACGATCAGGGAAACTGCTGGTCGGCACCCTACGCCGGGTCGGTTTGCCATCCGCCGGGGGGTGTTGCAATGCTTTTCATCGACATGTCTGGAGGTCGCATGCGTCCCCTGCTTCTCGACGACGACCGCGCACTGCCTGCCGAGCCCGGGACCAGGGCGGTCGCCGCGCGCGATCTACCAGGAGGTACGCGGCCTGCCGCTCGTCTGCATGCACGGCCACGTCGACGCCGCACGTGCTGGCCGAGGACCGCCCGTTCGCCGACCCGGCGAGCCTGCTCGTCGTCCCCGACCACTACCTGCTGCGCATGCTCGTCTCGCAGGGGACCGACCTGCCGAGCCTCGGCGTCCCCTCGCGCGGCGACGGCGTGGTCGAGACCGACCCGCGGGAGATCTGGCGACGGTTCTGCGCCGGGTGGCACCTGTTTCGCGGCACCCCCACGCGGTACTGGCTCGAGCACGAGCTGAGCGTGGTCTTCGGGGTCACGAGCCACCCCAGCGAGGAGACGGCCGACGCGCTGTACGACCACCTCTGCGACCAGCTCGCCAAGCCGGACTTCCTGCCGAGGGCCCTGTTCGAGCGGTTCGGGATCGAGGTGCTGGCCACCACCGACTCGCCGCTCGTCGACGCTGCCCGACCACGCCACCCTGCGCGAGCAGGGGTGGGGCGATCGGGTGGTGCCCACCTTCCGGCCCGACGCGCTCCTGCACGTCGACCGCACGGGTTGGCGCGGCGGCCGTCGACCTGCTGGCCGAGCGCAGCGGCGTGGACACCGGCACGTACGACGGCTTCTGCGACGCGCTGCGCGAGCGGCGGCGCGCGTTCGTGGAGGCGGGGGCGCTCGCGACCGACCACGGGCACCTCGGGACCGACACCACGCCGATGGCCGCGTCCGAGGCGGCCCGGCTCTACGCCGAGGCCCGCGAGGGCGGCGTCGACGCGGACGCGGCGCGCGCGTTCGCCGGCCACATGCTGCACCAGATGGCGGCGATGAGCTGCGAGGACGGCCTGGTGATGCAGCTGCACCCCGGAGTGCTGCGCGACCACGACCGGGCCGCCAGAGCGGACGTACGGCCCGGACCGCGGGTTCGACATCCCGGTGCGCCGCGGAGTTCACCCGCGGGCTGCGGCCGCTGCTGGAGTCGTTCGGCCGCGACAGCCGGTTCCGGCTCGTGGTGTTCACCGTCGACGAGACGACCTACTCGCGCGAGCTGGCGCCGCTTGCGGGCGTCTACCCGGCGATGCGCCTCGGCGCCCCGTGGTGGTTCCTCGACACCCCGGACGGCATGCGCCGGTTCCGCGAGGCCGTCACCGACACCGCGGGCTTCTACAACACCACGGGTTTCGTCGACGACACCCGCGCGTTCCTCTCGATCCCCGCCCGGCACGACCTCGCGCGCCGGGTCGACGCCGGCTACCTGGCCAGGCTCGTCGCCGAACACCGGATGACGATGGACGACGCGCTCGACACCGCCGTCGACCTCGCCTACCGCCTGCCCCGATCGAGCTACGAGCGCCGCACCGCGGCCTGATGACGGCCCAGTGATAATCCCGGACATGCAGCTCACTCATTTCGGCCACTCGTGCGTGCTCGTCGAGTGCGAGGTGGCCGGTGGCGGCCAGGCGCGGCTCCTGTTCGACCCGGGCACCCTCAGCGACGGGCTCGACGGGCTCGCCGGACTGGACGCCGTGCTCGTCACCCACTCGCACGCCGACCACCTCGACGTCGACCGCTGGGCCGCGATCGTGGCCGGGAGTCCCGGCTGCCAGGTCGTCGCCGATGCCGCCAGTGCCGACGCCCTGGCCGGCTCGGGGCATCCGGCCGAACCGACCGGACCGGGCCGGCACACGGTCGGCGGGGTGGCCGTCGACGTCGTGCCGCACGCACACCAGACCATCCATCCCGAGGTGCCCCTGCCGCCGAACCAGGGCTACCTGGTCGCCGAGAGCCTGCTCCATCCCGGTGACGCCTTCCTCGTCCCCGAGCACCCGGTCGACGTGTTGCTCCTGCCGGTGGCCGGGCCGTGGACGAAGCTCTCCGAGACCGTCGACTACCTGCGGGCGGTCGCCCCCCGGGTGGCCGTTCCGATCCATCAGGCCGGTCTCGCGCCGGTGCACCAGAAGCTGCACCACGACATGCTGGCGCGTCTCGCGCCCGCGGGTACCGAGGTGCGGGTCCTCGAGCACGGGGTCGGGTTCACGGTGTGACCCGCCTCAGGCGGTGGTGAGCTCGGCGAGGCCCTGCTCCCGCGTGATCACGGGTTCGTAGGAGAGCTCGGAGCGGGCCTTGGAGATGTCGATCGTGCATTCCTGGGAGGCCAGCCAGAGCGGCATGCGCGAGAGGGGAGGCGTGCGCTTCAGGTGCAGGATCCGCCAGGTCGACTCGACGATCCCCGCCAGCGGGACGGCGACGGCCCCGGGCATGCTCCGCGAAGGCACGGTGACCCCGGCGGTGGCGACGAGCCGGGTCGTGAAGTCGCGGAAGACGACGGGCGCGCCGTCGGTCACGAAGTAGGCTTCGCCGGTTCGGCCGCGGGCGGCTGCGAGCATCAGTCCTTCGACCACGTTCGCCACGTGCGTGGTGGCGGTCTTGTGGTTCCCGCCGTCGATCCAGGCGAAGCGCCCGCGTGCGATCAGGTCGAGCAGCCCGGGGAGGATCGTCGTGTCGCGCGGTCCCCAGACCAGGCGCGGCCGGACGACGACGGTCTCGAACCCGTCCGCGCCGCCGGTGCGGACGAGCTGCTCGGCCATCGCCTTCGTAGCGGGGTAGAGCGCGGGCGAGTCGGGGCGCAGCGGCGCGGTCTCGTCGACGTCCACCAGCGGCCTGCCCGCCATGAGCGCGGCCTCGGTGCCGACGTGGACGAATCTGCGGACCCCGGCCTCGCGGCAGCCGCGCAGGGCGTTCGCCGTGCCGATCACGTTGCCGCGCAGGTAATCCTCGCGCCGCCCCCATTGGAGGACGGCCGCCGCGGCGTGGAACGCCGTGTCGGCACCCTCCGCGCCGGTCCGGATGTCGTCGAGTCGAGTCGAGGTCGCCGCGCACCGCCTCGGCGCCGAGCCCGGTGACGGCGACGGCGGACCGGTCCGACCGCGCGAGGGCGCGCACGGTCCAGCCCTCCCGGACGAGCCGTTCGACCAGGTGCCCGCCGATGAAGCCCGACCCGCCGGTGACGAAGGCCGTTCGCGCCATCTGATCATTCTAGGCCCGACCCGCCCGCAGCCCGCTGCCGATCAACCGGCGACGGCCGAGGGGACCGTCCCCGGGGTACTCCGCCGACCCTGTGCGCTGCGCACACCGGCGCTCGCCGCCGGGGTGGGCGCGCGGGAGGGTCGGGAACCCGACTTGCGCGCGAGAAACCCCGACTCGCGCGCGAAAACCCCCGACTCGGCGAGCCACCGGCTGTCCGCGGGTCGCAGCGCGTCGAGCGTAACCCGATCTGGATACCCGGTGGCGGGAACGTCGCGGCGAGGATCGCGACGAACGACAACGGGTCCATCGCGAGCGCGCCGAGCGCGCTCGCCGACAACGGCGGCACCCGGGCCGCGAGCACCCCGACGAAGCTGCCGTTGCCGCGCGCGATCACCCTTCCCGTGGCGCTGACCACCGGCAGCGCGATCGAGATGCCCGCTCCCTTCGGGAGCGCCCCCGCGATCTCCTCGGGGTCGAAGCCGAGCCGGTCGCCGTCGCCGAGCGAGAACGGGACGGCCAGGCCGAGGCCGTCGACGGCCAGGCGCAACGGCAGGCCCGCCAGGTTCAGCGCCAACGACGTCCGCAGGTCGACCACCACGCTCCGGCCCCGCACGGCCAGCCCCAGCTGGAGCGGTCCGAGCTCGAGGCCGGGGAGGGTGAGCCCCTTCGGCAGCTGGATCCGCAGGGTCGGGGCACCGATCGTGACGCCCCGGCCGGCCTCGGCGGCGATGTCGACGTCGATCGGGATCTTCGCGAGCTCGGGCACCAGAGCGGCCAGCCCGCCGGGGGCGAGCCGCAGCGCCCCATCGGCGATCCGCAGCAACGCCGTCGGGTCGACGCGGTCCGCGCCGCGGACGGTGATCCCGGCCGCCAGCGTGACGGCCCCGAGGTCGATCGGCCCGGTGGCGGGCCCGGGTGGTGCGGGGCGCCGCAGCTCGGCCCGCAGCGCGCTGCCGGGGGCGGCACCCGTGATCGTCGGCGGCCCGTCGGCCGCCCACCGGACGTCGAGGGTCCCGTCGATGCGCCCGCCGAGCGCAAGGGACCAGGGCCCGAGCGGCAGCGCCGTGGTGCCGTCGGGGACCGTGCCCGAGGCGATGAGCCGCAGCTGCCGGGTGTCGTCGACGACGAGCGCCGCGACGAGGGTCGAGCCCCCCGACGTGACGCGCGCCGCCCAGGCCAGCCCGCGCGCCCCGGCCGGACCGCCCGGGACCGGATCCCAGCCGAAGAGACCCGCCGTCCCGTCCGGGCGGCCGAGCCGGCGCAGGCCCTCGACGACCTGGGTGGTGATCGGAGTCAGCGCTCCGGGCGCGGGTACGGGGGCGAGCAGGTGCCGGTCGAGCGGTGTGCCTTCCCAGCCGGGTTGGGCCGCAGGCTGCCGAGGGCGCCGGCGTCGAGAAGCTGCCTGCGCGCGTCGTCGAGAAGTTCGACGGCGCGGGTGCGCAGAAGTGCGAGTAGCTGGTCCGCCATCGTCCGCATCAGCCTCCCCCCGGTAGCCGAAAACCGGACCATGATGGCGTAACCCGACGAACCTTGACAATCCCTGCGCGCGAACTCCCACCGGCGCGCACGTCATTCTCCGGCGCGGAGAATGGCGAGGAAGCCCGCGCGATTCCGGTGTCGGGCGGTCCCCGCGGTCAGTCTCCGGCGGGGGTGAAGGCCGGGATCAGCCCGCGTGTCGCCAGCAGCTTGGCGAGGCTGTCGAGCCTGTCCATCGTCCCGACGGCCAGCTGCAGCGGCTGCCCGCCGAACGGGTCGCCCGGCGTGAACTCGGCGTGCAGCATGGCCACGACGGCCTGGTAGCACCGGTCGCTCGCGGCGAGCAGCAGGCGTTCGGGCTCGTCGGCCGGCTCGGTGCGGGTGGCCTGCAGGTAGTCGGCGGGCACCAGGCCCGCGAGGTGCGCGGTGAGGGTGTCGACCCCGCCGCGGTGGTCGGCGACGGAGTCGAGCACGAAGGTGACCTGGTCGAGGAGCTCGCCCTCGAACGGCGCACGCGGGCCCTCGACGGCCGCGCGCAAGCGCGCGTACCGCCGGTCGACCTCCGTGGCGATCGCGTGCTCCCGCTCCGGGAACCGCTCGAACTGCTCCGGCGTCAACGACCCGACGGCGATGGGCGGCCCCGACGGCCGCTGGACGTGGGTCGCCCGGCCCATGGCCGCCACCCGGCCCGCGAGCAGGAGGGTCTGGTTCACCCGGCGGAGATGCCGCATCTGGTCCACGGCGAGGTCCATCGACGCCTGCGCCGCGGCCGGCACCGGATCCGCCACTTCGACGGCACCTGCGCCCAGCGCGCAGTAGACCTGCAGGAAATCGACGCACAGTGCGTGCTCGACGGTCGCGAGGTCGGCGAACTCGTCGAGAATCTGTTCGCGGCCGGGAAGCATGCCGGATTCGAACGCCATGGCGACTCGCCCCCATTCTCGGGGACCGACCGTACGGCTCGGCCCACATGCCCGCAATGCGTTCCCGGCGGCGGAATGCTCCCTACCGGAATGGGCGCCGAGTCGCGCACGATGGCCGATCCGGGCTCGGGCGGTTCGCGCGGATGCCTGCCGACCCGACAGAATCCCGACGGTGACCGACTCGCCCGCCCGCGTCGACGTGCACCACCGCGTCGTCCTGCCGGTGCTCGTCGTGCTGACCGTGATCACCGGGATCGTCGACGCGGTCAGCTTCCTCGGGCTCGGGCAGGTCTTCGTCGCCGTCATGACCGGCAACGTCGTGTTCGCCGGGCTCGCGATCAGCGGAGCACCCGGCATCGCGCTCCTCGAACCGCTGGTCGCCCTGACCGCGTTCCTGCTGGCCGCCGTGATGGGGGGACGGCTGATCTCGCGCCTGTCCGGCCACCGTGGCCGCGTGCTCTTCGGCGCCATCGCGCTCAAGCTGGTGTTCGTCGTGTGCGCCGTCGTGGTCGCCGCCCTCTTCCTCGACGGGGGCGGCCGGACGGCCCGGCTGGTGGTGATCATCCTGCTGGCGTCGGGGATGGCGCTGCAGAACGCGGGCGTGCGCCACCTCGGCGTCCGCGACTTCACCACCACGCTGCTGACGCTGACCCTCACCGGGGTCGCCGCCGACTCCCGGCTGGCAGGCGGGCAGGGAGGAAAACCGGCCCGCAGGTGGACCTCCGTGGCGGCCCTTCTCGCCGGTGCCGTGGTCGGCGGGTTCCTCGTCCTCCGGTTCGGGGTGGCCTGGCCGATGACCCTCGTCGCGCTGCTGCTCACCCTCGTGCTCGCCGTCATCGGGCACCGGCTGCGGGCGACCGTCGCCGAGGACTGGCTGGAGCCGGGACGGTGACGGCGCGGGCGGTCAGGACGCGCCCGCCGCGCGCAGGACGGCGGCGACCGACCGGTCGACGTCGGCCTCGGTCGTCGTCGCGTTCGAGACCGCGACCCGGATCCAGCGCTGTCCCCGCCACGTCGTGCCGCCGAGCCAGCAGGTGCCGTCGCGCTGCACCCCGTCGACGACGGCGTCGGTGCGGGCGTCGTCGCCGAATCGGGCGAGCACCTGGTTGAGCACGATGTCGTTGCCGATCTCCGCGCCGCCGGCGGCCAGCCCCTCGGCGAAGCGCGTCGCGAGCACGCAGCACCGGTCCACCAGCGCGGCGAGACCGTTCGACCCCAGCTCCCGCAGTGCCGCCCACACGGCGAACCCGCGGGCCCGCCGTGACGACTCGGGGGTGAGGTCGGCGGGCGCAGGCCGTGCCCCGCCCGCGCCGACCAGGTACGGCGCCGTGTACGAGAGCGCCGCGACCTGCGTGGCGGGGTGCGCGCAGATCGCGAAGCCGCTGTCGTAGGGCACGTTGAGCCACTTGTGGCCGTCGCAGGCCCACGAGTCGGCCGCGCCCACACCGTCGACGAGGTGCGCCCGCTCCGGGCAGGCCGCCGCCCACAGCCCGAACGCGCCGTCGACGTGCACCCAGGCCCCGTGCTCACGCGCGAGCGGCACCGCGGAGCGCATGTCGTCGCAGGCCCCGGTGTTGACGTTGCCCGCCTGCAGGCACACGATCAGCGGCCCGGGTGCGCCGTCCGCCAGCACCCGGCGCAGGTCGGCGACGTCGATCGCCCCGTTCGCGTCGGCCGCGACCTCCTCGAGCGTCGCGGTGCCCAGCCCGAGCAGCCGCAGCGACCGGTCGACCGTCGCGTGCCGCTCGCGTCCGGCCACGACCCGGACCCGCGGCGCGCCGGGCAGCCCGGCACGCTCGACGTCCCAGCCCGCGCGGGCCAGCACGTCGTGCCGCGCCGCCGCCAGTCCCGCGGTGTTCGCGGCCTGGCCACCCGTCACGAACCCGACCGCGGCCCCCGCCGGCAGGCCGAGCAACCCGGTGAGCCAGCGCCCGGCGGCCTCCTCCGCGGCCGTGGCGGCAGGGGAGAGCGCGTCGTTGAACGCGCACTGGTCCCAGCCCGCCGCCAGCATCTCGGCCGCGGTCGCCGCGGGCAGCGCCCCACCGACGACGAACCCGAAGAACCGCGGTCCGGCCGTCGCCACCAGCCCGCCCTCGGCCGCCGCGACCAGCATGTCGACGACGTCCGCCGCCGGGGCCGGGTCGCGGGGAAGCGGCCCGCCGAACGCCGCCCGCACGGCGTCGACCTGCTCGGCCGCCCGCACCGGGCGCTCGGCGAGCCCCGCTCGGTAGGTGGCGGCGACGGCGGCGGCGCGCCCGAGTAGCGCGGCGAGATCGTCCACGGCCGGGACGCTACGCCGCCGCGCCGCCGTCCTCGACCGGTCCGGACGGCCGGGTGCCGCGCCGACCGTGCACACCCAGCTGCCACCGTGCACACCTCCGTGCGTGTGCACGGTGGCCACTCGGTGTGCACGGTGCGGATCACGTCGACCGGCTCGCCGTCGCCGCGGCCGACAACCGACGGGTGGTGCTCCGGTGGGCCTCGATGCCCGATGCTGGTTCCGTGCGCTGGCGGGGCGTCATGACGCTCGGGGTCCGCGGCGTTCGACTGCGTCGTGGTCGGCAGCGGTCCCGGTGGTGCGGGGGTCGCGCGCGAGCTGGCTCGGGGCGGGGCGCGGGTGCTCGTCGTCGAGCGGGGGCGTGCCGACCCGCCGAGCGGGCGGGCCCGGCAGTCGTTGCGCGAGCTGTTCATGCCTGGCCGCAGCCTGTTCCGGACGGGGTCGGTGCTGGTGCTGCGGGGCGTGACCCTCGGCGGCAGTTCGATGTACTTCTTCGGCTCGGCGTGGGAACCGCCGCACGCGCTGCTCCGCGCGCACGGCCTGGACCTGCGCGCCGACGCCGACGCCCTGCGCCGGGAGCTGCGCCCGGCCGCGTTGCCGCGGGAGCTGATGGGTCCGCGGGCGGGCCGGCTGATGGACAGCGCGCAGGCGCTCGGGCTCGACTGGCAGCCGATCCCGAAGTTCGTCGACCAGGATCTCCTGCGCCGCGAGGGTCTCGGCGCCTACGGCGCGGCCCGGTGGACCGCGCGGTCGTTCGTCGACGACGCGGTCGGGGCGGGTGCCCGGCTCGTCACCCGGGCCGCTGCGGTGCGGGTGGTCGTGCGGTCCGGGGCCGCGTGCGGGGTCGAGCTGCGGGTCGGTGGACGGCGGAGGGTGGTGAACGCCGGGCGGGTCGTGCTGGCAGCAGGCGGGCTCGGCTCCCCGATGATCCTGCGCGCGAGCGGGATCGAGCGGGCCGGTCGGGACTTCTTCTACGACCCGGTACTCGCCGTGTCGGGCACGGTCGACGGCCTCGACGCAGACGCGGAGCCGCCGATGCTGGCCGCGGTCGACCGGCTCGACGACGGCTACCTGCTCACCGACCTGTGCCGCCCGCAGTGGCTGCACAACGCCTTCACGGTCGCGGCAGGCCGCCCGGACCGGGTGCTGGCCTACCGGTCCACGCTGACGGTGATGGTCAAGGCCCGCGACGCGCTCAGCGGTGCCCTCACCAGGCGCGGTGGCGTCGCGAAGCCGCTGACCGCGGCGGATCGCGCCATCCTCGACCGGGGCGCCGCGCAGGCCCGCGAGATCCTTCGGCACGCAGGCGCCCGCGTCGATCTTCCAGGCCGGTCACGTCGCCGTGCATCCCGGCGGCACGGCGAAGGTCGGCGACGTCGTCGACACCGACCTGCAGACCGAGATCCGCGGCCTCTACGTCTGCGACGCCTCGGTCATCCCCATCGCCTGGGGCCTCCCCCCGACCTTCACCGTCATGGCGCTGGCCCGCAGGCTCGGCCGGCACCTCGTCGGCGGTTCCGTCTCACCGCACCAGGCGTTCTCCAGCTCGTGAGCCGACCGCGGCGATTGTGTGGCGGCCGTTGACCGGCCGATACTGGATGGATGGATCAGGCGACGGCGCAGGCATTGGCGGACGGGTACATCGCCTACTCCACGACCGGCGACATGTCGGTCATGAAGAAGTTCTCGCCCGACTTCTACGACAACGTGAGCGGGCAGCGCGGGCTGGACATCTTCACCACAGTGGGCCGCTGGCGCGAGGAGAGCTTCGCCGAGACCAGCGTGGAGCTGCATCTCGTCACGTGCACCGAGGACACGGTGATGATGTGGTACACCGCGCGCGGCCGACACATCGGAGCGGCTTCCCCCGGCTCAGCCGGGCTGCCGGTCAAGGGCAACCTCGTCACCTGGCCGCAGGTCCACATCTTCCGCTTCGACGACGACCTGGTCGTGGAGCACTGGGCCGTGCGGGACGACGCGGCGATGCTCGACTCGGTGACCGCCTAGCCGGGTGTCACAGCGTGGTGTCCACGTAGGCGGGTCGCCCGCGGTCAGGTCGCCGCGACGAGCATGACGAGCGTCTCCGGCCGCAGCCCGTCCTCGGCCATCACGCGCGCGGCGTCCTCCGTCTGCAGGGCGGCGGCGAGCGCATCCATGTCGGGGACCTCGAGCAGCACCGCCACCCGCGACGGGTTCTGCGGATCCACGAACTCGCGGATGCCCGTCACGCCGAGCGGGGCGAAGAACTTCTGGCGGTTGGCTGATGCGAGCCAATGCTGCTGGTCGTTGACCTCGTGGTATGCGATCACGGTCGGCAACGTGGGCCCCCTCTGGTCCGAATGGAGGCCGAAGTTTCCCACCGCCTTCCCGTACCCCGCACCGCCAGATGGCGGATTCGAGCCGTCCGCTGTACAGCGCGGTCGGCGCGTGCTCGCGCAGCCGGTGCGTCCACGGGTTCAGGCCTAGGGTCGCTGTTCGTGAGGCTCGCGGACGTGTGGGTGGTCGCCGGCCCGCCGGGTGCCGGGAAGAGCACCGTGGCCGATCGGCTGCTGGCGCTGCTGGAGCCGGTGCCGGCGCTGCTGGACAAGGACACGCTCTACGGGTCGTTCGTCGCGGCGACGCTGCGCCGCGGCCGGGCGGCCGCCGGGGGAGCGTGAGGGGGCCTGGTACGACGAGCACGTCAAGGTCCACGAGTACGGCGGCATGACCGCCACGCGCGCGGGAGATCCGCTCGCGGGGCTGTCCGGTGCTGCTGTGCGGGCCGTTCACCGGGCAGATCCACGAGCGCGGGGTGGCGGGCGTGGGTCGAGGAGCTGGGTGGCGGGGCGGTCCGGCTGGTCTGGGTCCGGTCGGACGCGCAGACGCTCCGGTCCCGGCTCGGGCGCAGGGGTTCACCGCGGGACACCGCGAAGCTGGCGGCGTTCGACGAGTTCGTGGCGCGGATGCGACCCGCCTGTCCGCCCGCCGTCGCGCACGTCGCGGTCGACAACCGGCTGACGGCATGCGCCACCGTCGAGGAGCAGCTGCGCGTGGCCCTGGATGCGCTCCGACGGGTGATGGCGGAACACTCGCTACGAGTCGGGCAACAACCCGTCCAGGACGAGGCCGAGGATCCGAGCCAGGCGGTCGTCGCCTGCCTCGCTCGGGCTCGGCGGCGGTCCGGCCAGTGCGGCGGCCAGATGCGGGTGGGTGCCGTCGGCGGCCGCGCGCATGAGGATCGTTGCCTGGGCGGCCATGAAGTCCTCGTCCAGGACGCCCGCGCCGGGGCGTTCGTTCTGGGCGTAGGTCTGCACCATCCCGGTGAGCACGCCGACAGCCTCCATCTTGGAAGAGCCCGGGAGCGGGGTGGGCCGCGAGGAGTCCCAGGGAGTGCTCGAAGAGCCGCAGGACGTTGGGCCCGACCGCCGGCCGGTCGAGGACCGCGTCGAGCAGCCACGGCCGGCTGCGCAGGTATCGGAGCCGTTGCAGCTGTTCGGCGACGGTGTCGGCACGCCAGTCGCCGGTCTGCGGCACCGGTTCGTACTCCCCGAACGCCCGATCGACCATGAGGTCGATCAGATCGTCGCGGGTGGCGAGATGGCGGTACAACGAGGCGGAGGCCGTGCCCAGCTCGGCGGCGACCCGGCGCATGGTCACCGCGGCCAACCCGTCGGCCTCCGCGACGGTGATCGCGGCCGTCGTGATCTGCTCCCGGCTCCACTCCGCGGGTCGCCCCATGTTCGACTCGGAGACGGGTCGGAGCCAGATCGGCACGCGGGTCATGGCCCACCGACCTTGCGATCGGCGGTCGCAAAGAGATACGGTTCTTTGCGATCGGCGTCCGCAAAGTGGGCTGCCGACGCAGGTGGGACGAACGGGCACGAGCACCACTCAACTCCTCACCCGCAGGGCGTTCGACCACAGGGTCGCCACCACACCGCCGCCGACACGACCCGGGAGAGTTGTGGACACCATGTTCGCCGGGCTGACGCCCGTCCAGGAGATCCTGTTCGTTCCGCTGAAGCTGCGCGCGCTGGACTGCCGGTCGCAGCAACCCGATCCTCGGCGACACCGTCTCGGCCGAGCTCGTCGAGAGGATCGACTACGACTTCACCCGCCTGCCGGCCGGGAGGATCCTGGCGGCCGTGCACGCGGTGCGCGCGAAGACCCTGGACGACCTCGTACGCGGATTCGTCGAGCGCCACCCGCACGCGGTGGTGCTCGACCTGGGCTGCGGTCTGGACCCCCGGGAGCACCGGTGCGACCCACCGTCGGGCGTCGACTGGTACGACGTCGACCTTCCCGAGGTCGTCCGGCTGCGCGAGCGCCTCCTGCCCGGCCGCGCACAGCTGATCGGTGCCGATCTGACCGAACCTCGGCAGCAGCGGGTGGCTCGACGGGGTCCCCGCCGACCGGCCCGCGATGATCGTCTGCGACGGCCTGATGGCCGTGATGCCCGGCGCCGCCTTCACGGCACTGGCGCGCGCCGTGACCTCCCACTTCTCGGGCGGGGAGTTCGCGTTCAACGTCTACCACCCGATCGCGATGCGGGCACCGGCCGGCCCGGCCTTCCGGGCCGTGAACGTGCAGGCCGTGGGTGACGGGTTCGTCGACCCGCACGAGCCGGAGAGCTGGGATGCCCGCCTGACGCTGGTCGAGGAGCTACTGGCCGCGCGCTCACCCGAGGTGGCCAGGTACCCGCAGCCGTGGAGGACCTTCGCGCGCCTCACCGCCCGCGCCACCCGGTTCCACCGGACCGGCGACCGGGTCGTCCGCTACGGCTTCTGACCACCTGCATGCGGCTCAGGCCGACCAGGTGAAGCGGAACCGCTCGGCCACCACGGCGACGTCCTCCTGGCCGTAGGTCTCCAGCTCGTAGTGGCGCACCGCGCTCAGCGCCGTGCGGATCTCGGCGCCGATCAGGCGCTGCGCCAGCGGCGAGGCGTCGAGGGCGGCGAGCGCCGCGGCCTGATCCATCGGCAGCCGGACGGCCGCTCCGCGCCGGTCGACTCGGCCGGGTCGACGGTCAGTCTCGGGCGGCAGGGCCGCGCCACGGGCCACGCCGTCCGCGGCCAGCCCGAGCAGGGCGGCGGTGGCCAGGTAGGGGTTCGCGGACGGGTCGATGCACTTGAGCTCGACGCTCGCGCCGTGCGGGTTGCCCGGCGTCGCGGCGCACAGCCGCACCGCGGCCTCCCGGTTCTCCAGCCCCCAACAGGCGTAGGCGCCCGACCAGTGCCCGGGCTGGAGCCGATGCGCGGACAGCACCGATCCGGCGAACACGCCGAGCAGCTCCGGCAGCCCGGCCACGATCCCGGCGATCGCCGCCTCGCCCTCCGGGGTGAGCCCGTGCGGCCCGCGCGCCGCCCGAGAACAGCGGGACGCCGTCCGAGAACAGCGAGAGGTGCTGGTGCGCACCGTTGCCGGCACCTCCGGCGAAGGGCTGCGGGGAGAACGAGGCGGTGAGCCCGTGGCGCCGGGCGCACCGGCAGGCGAGCACGCGGGCCAGGACGACGTGGTCCGCCGCGGTGAGCGGGTCGGTGGGGCGCCAGCGAGAACTCGAACTGACCGTCCCCGTACTCGGCGTGCACCTGCTCCAGCGGCAGGCCCACCGCGGTGCACGTGTCGACGAGGTCGAGCACGAATCGCTCGACGTCCAGTACCGGCCCGAGCCCGTAGGCGTTCCAGGGCCGGCCGACCTGCTCCGGCACCACGAACTCCAGCTCCGCACCGACCAGCGCGGTCAGCCCACGTCCGGCCAGTTCCGCCTGCGTCCGACGCAGGAGACCACGGGTGCAGACCGGGACCGGGTCGCCGTCCTGGGCGAACATCTCGGCCGGTGCCCACGCGAGCCCGTCGCCGAGCACGTGCATGGCGGCGAGATCCGCCCGCAGCCGCAGGTCCCCGACCACGTCGAACCCGGGGCGGAACGCGAGGGCGTTGTCGATGCAGAACACGTTCCAGCTCGGCGACGCGCCCATCCCGGCGACGTGGAACGCTCCCGCACGCGCGGACGGGACCTGCTTCGCCCTGATCACGCCGGCCGGGTCGACGACCGTCCCGGACAGCAGCCGGACCCCGCCCTCGGCAAGACCGGCCTCCGCGGCGGCCAACCCCGCGTCGTCGAGGACCGGCATCGGGTAGCTGACCACCCCTGCCCTCCCGATGATCGAGCGAGTCGGCGGGATACGGGAGGCTACTCGATTCGCCCGGCTCGGGACCCGACGGAGCGTACGGCGCGTTCCGCGCGGTCGCTCGCGGGTGCCGTCGCTGTCGCAACCGGTGGACCAGGACGCCGAGCTGCGGTAATCATTTCGAGCAGGCGTGACGAGTACCCACCGCAGCGCGGCGCCGGATGGGTGGCGGGAGGTAGGTGACGGCCACGGACCAGCTGCGGATCGGGTTCCTGGGCGAGCTGACGGTGTCCTCCGGCGGCGAGGTGCTCGACCTCGGAGGGCGGCGCCAGCGCGCCGTCCTGGCCCTGCTGCTCCTCGCCCGGGGTGAGGTCGTCCGCGCCGACCACCTGGTCGAGTCGCTGTGGGGGACGGCCGCCGGCCAACGCCGCCGGGGTGCTGCAGTCCTACGTGTCGCACCTGCGGCGGCGCCTGCAGCCGGGCACCGCCGCACGGGCGCGGTCCGGCGTGATCGTGAGTGAAGGCCGCGGCTATGCGGTCCGGCTGCCCCGCGACGCCGTCGACGCGTGGCGGTTCGAGACGCTCGTGCACGAGGCGGGTGCCGCGGCCGATCCGGCTCGGACCGCAGCGCTCGCCGCGGAGGCGCTGGAGCTGTGGCGGGGTCCGGCCCTGGCCGACCACGCCGACGAGCCGTGGGCCGAGGCGGAGATCGTCCGGCTGAACGAGCTGCGCGCCGTGGCGCGCGAGCAGTTGCTCGCGGCACGGCTCGAGCTCGGCGAGTCGGCGCTGCTGGTGCCGGAGCTCGAGGCGATGGTCGCCGAGGAGCCGTTGCGCGAGGAGCGGTGGCGGCTGCTCGCGCTGGCGCTGTACCGCGGCAGTCGGCAGGCGGACGCGCTCGGCGCGCTGCGCCGCGCCCGCACGACCCTCGCCGACGAGCTCGGCATCGACCCGGGCCCCGCGTTGCGGGCGCTGGAGGCCGAGGTGCTGGCCCAGTCGCCGTCGCTCGACGCGCCGCGCCAGGCCGCCGGCCCCGCCCCGAGCACCGCGGCGCAGGCCGGCACCCAGCCGCCCGGCCCCACTGCCGACGACCTCGTCGATCGCGACCGGGAGCTCGCGACGGTGCGGGCCGCGCTGGACGACCTGGAGGCCGGGGAGCCCCGGCTGCTGCTGATCGAGGGCCCAGCGGGTATCGGCAAGACCAGGCTGCTCGCCGAAGCGAGGCGGCTCGCGGCCGAACGGTCGGTGCGGGTGCTGAGCGCCCGGGGGAGCCAGCTGGAGCAGGCGTTCGGCTTCGGCGTGGTCCGCCAGCTGTTCGAGCCCGAGCTGACGGCCGCCGACCGCCGCGCCGCCCTGCTCGACGGGCCCGCGTCGGGCGCGCGCGGCGTCTTCGACCTCGTCGGTGACGAGCCGGCCGACGGCTCGTTCGCCGTGCTGCACGGGCTGTACTGGCTGGCCGTCAACCTGGCGGGTTCGGGTCCGCTGCTGCTCGCGGTCGACGACGTGCAGTGGTGCGACAGCGCCTCGCTGCGCTACCTCGCCTTCCTCGTGCGGCGGCTGCAGGCGATGCCGGTGCTGGTGGTCGGCACGGTCCGCAAGGGGGAGGACGGGCGGACGACGGGCTGCTGGCCGAGCTGGCCCTCGAGCCGGGCGCAATCGTGCTGCAGCCGGCGCCGCTGTCGGCCGAGCGGACGGCGCAGATCGTGGCCGCCCGGCTCGGCGGTCCCGCCTCGCCGCTGTTCGTCAGGCCTGCCACCGCACCACCACCGGCAACCCGCTGCTGCTCCGACAGCTGCTGCGCGCGCTCGAGGCCGACGGGGTGCGCGCCGACGCTGCACACGCCGACACGGTGGTGGCGGTCGGGTCGCGGGCGGTGTCGAGCATGCTGGTCATGCGGCTGCGCCGGCTGCAGCCGGAGGTCACCGAGGTGGCGCAGGCGGCGGCCGTGCTGGGCGACGGTGCGCCCTTGCCGGCGGTGGCCGCCCTCGCCGGGATCTCGGAGGCGGACACCGCGGCCGCCCTCGCCGTGCTGACCCGCACCGAGATCGTCAAGGACGAGCAACCGCTGCAGTTCGTGCACCCGCTCGCCCGCGACGCCGTGTACCGCCACCTGCCCGCCGCGCAGCGCGAGCTGTGGCACGAGCGTGCTGCGCGGGTGCTGAGCGGGTGCGGCGCGAGCGAGGAGCAGCTCGGGGCACACCTGCTGCTCGCCCCGCGCCGCGCCGACCCCGGCACGGTCGCGGTGCTGCGCGCGGCGGCGCGGACCGCGGTGGCCCGGGGCGCCTCCGAGAGCGCCGTGACCTACCTGCGCCGGGCGCTCACCGAGCCGCCGGGCCCGCCGAGCGGTGGGAGGTCCTGCTCGAGCTGGGGCTGGTGGAGTCGCGGCTCGACGGTCCGGCGAGCGCCGAGCACCTCCGGGCGGCCTACGACCTGATCGACGACGTGGCCCGGCGCGCGGAGGTGGCGGTCGCGATCGGCCGCACCGAGGTGTTCGCAGGCGCTCCGGGCGTCGCCACCGCCTTCGTCCGGGAGGCCGCGGACGCGCTGCGCGCCGGAGCTCTCCGACCACCGCCAGGCGCTGACGGCCATCGAGCGGATCGGGGGCTTCATGCACGGCCTGGACGTCGCGACCTGGCGGACGGCCCCGCCGCCCCGGCCGGAGCGGCGACGGGACCGGCGCGCGGATGCTGGCCGCCGCCCTCGCGTGGGAGGCGGTGCTGGACGGCACCGACCGGGAGCGCGCCGTCGCACTGGCCCGGTTCGCGCTGGACCGCGACCGCCTCTGGGAGGTCGACGACGGGCTGTTCTGGATCGTCGCCGCGGTCGTGCGGATGCTCGCCGATGACGACCTCGGGGACTTCTGGGCGCGGGCCCGCGCGCAGGCCCACCGGCGGGGCTCGCTGTTCGCCGTCATGTCGACCAGCCTCTGGGCGGGCTTCTGGCACCGCAGGCGCGGGGAGATCGACGACGCGCTCGGGCTCGTGGCGGCCGCGCTCGACCAGATCCACATGTGGGGCGGCGACAGCGGTGTCGGCGAGCCACACATCCGGGCCGTCGAGATCGGCTGCCACCTCGACCGCGGCGATCTCGGCGCCGCGCGCCAGGCGGCGGACGCGGGGCTGGCCGGCCCGCGCGTGGGCGACGCCGGCCGGGTGCTGCACCTGGAGATCGCCCGGGTGCTGGTCGCCGAGGAACGGCACGCGGAGGTGCTGGCGTGGCTCGACACGACGCAGGCGCCGGTCCCGATCGCCAACCCCGTCCACAACCCCTGGCGGGGCATCAGGGCGGCGGCACTGCACGGGCTGGGCCGTACCCCCGAGGCGGTCGAACTGGTCGCCGAGGAGGTCGCGCTGCTGCGGCGCTGGGGAGCGCCGACCTACCTCGGCCCGGCGCTGCGGCTGCAGGGCGAGCTGCTGGACAGCGCGGGCGTCGACCGGCTCCGCGAGGCCGTGGCGGTGCTGACCCCGACGGGCGCGGCGGTCGAGCTCGCCCGCGCCCGGTGCGCCCTCGGCAGCTCGCCCGCTGTGCCGGACGCGGAGGCCGTCCCCCTCCTGCAGGCCGCAGGCGAGGCCGCCGAGGCGGCGGGCGCGATGGGCGTGCGCGACGACGCCCGCGCCGCGCTGCGCAGGCGCGGGGCGCCCACCGGCAACCCCGGCGGCCACGTCCGGCGGCTGTCGGACACCGAGCGGCGGATCCTGGACCTGGCGGCGGCGGGCCTTGCCGTGCACGAGGTGGCGCAGCAGATGTTCCTGACCCCCGGCACGGTGCGCGCCGTGCTCGAGTCGAGCCCGGAGCCGTCGCGGTGACGTTCTCAAGTTCCTCGCAAGTCGGCCGTCGCACGATGGCCGGTACTCGTCGTCCCGAGGGGAGTGCCGTGGTCCTGCCCACCGTCCCGACGTCTGCCCGCGGTCCGGCGGAAGGCCTGCGCGGGCTGTGCGGCGGGTCGGTGCACCTGCCGGGCGACGACCTGTACGACATGGCCAGAGCGCCGTGGAACCTGCGGACGTGCGACCACCCGGCCGCGGTGGCGTACCCGGCGTTCCCGGACGAGGTCGCGGACGTGCTGCGCGCCTCGACCGCGGCCGGGTTGCGGATCGCCCCGCAGGGCACGGGGCACGGCGCGCCGCCACTGGAGGGCCGGCTGGCCGATGCGGTCCTGCTGCGCACGTCCGCCATGACCGAGCTGCACGTCGACGTCGAGCGGCGGACCGCCCGGGTCGGTGCCGGCGTGCTCTGGGGGGATCTCGCCGCGGCCGCGGGCGCGCACGGACTGGCGGCTCTGCACCCGTCGTCCCCGGACGTGGGCGTCGTCGGCTACTCGCTCGGCGGCGGCATCAGCTGGTACGCCCGCCGCTTCGGCCTGCAGTGCAACGCGGTGACCGCGGTCGAGCTCGTGCTCGCCGACGGCACGTCCGTGCGCGCGACGGCCGACCGCGACGCGGAGCTGTTCTGGGCGCTGCGCGGCGGCGCGGCGCCAGTCGGCGTGGTCACCGCGCTGGAGTTCGCGCTGCTGCCGCTCGACACCGTCGTCGCCGGGTACCTGGCCTGGGACTGGACGGCCGCCGAGCGGGTGCTCCCCGCGTGGATCGCCTGGTGCGCGGACGCGCCCGAGGAGGCGACCACCTCGTTCCGGCTGCTCGACGTGGCCGACGACCCTGCCCTGCCCGCCGAGCTGCGCGGCCGCCGCCTCGCGATGATCGACGGCGCGGTGCTGGGCGACGACGCCCACGCCGCCGACGTGCTCGCCCCGCTGCGGATGCTCGCGCCGGAGTTCGACACCGTGCGCCGGGTCACGGCGGCGTCCCTGGTGCGGCTGCACCTCGAGCCCGAGGGTCCCACCCCGGCCTACGCGAGCAGCGTGCTCGTCGCGGAGCTCCCCGACGCCGCCGTCGCGGCCGTCGTCGATGCCGCCGGGCCGCCCTCCGGGAGCCGGCTCGCGATCGCCGAGCTGCGCCAGCTCGGCGGCGCGCTGGCCCGGCCCGCTCCGGACGGGGGCGCGCTGTCGGCGCTCGACGGGAACTTCCTCGCGCTCGCGGTCGGCCTCGACACCGACCAGCGGTGGTCCGCGCCGACGCCGCCCGCTTCCTCGCCGCGCTCGAGCCGTGGGTCACCGGCGGGGAGTACCTGCCGATGCTGGACGACCGCACCGACACCCGGAAGGCCTTCCCGCCTGCGGTGTATCCGCGGCTCTCCGCGGTCCGGCGCGCCGCCGACCCCGACGGCCTGTTCCTCGCCCCGCACCACGAGCCGCCCGCGTCCGACCCGGCGTAGCGACCTCTCAAGAGGTCGTCAAGACGGTCTCAAGCAACCGTCAAGACCTCCGGCGCACGGTTACTCCGCGAAGCACCCCCGAGCCGGAGGACACCATGAGCCCGCACCTGGACGCCCGCCCCGCGGCAGGCGAGTGCCCGGCTCGACGCGCTGCGCCACCGGTCGACCGGCGACCTGCACACCCCCGGAGACCGGTCACCCCGCACCGACGACCCGCGCGGGGCGCTGCAGGCAGGCGTCCACGTCCGCGCGGCGACCGTCTGAGGACACCGAGGAAATGACCGACATGAGGGAGATGACCGACATGAGGAACGCGATCAAGCGCGGAATCGCTGCGACCGGACTGGCGAGCGGGTTGCTGCTCGGCACCATGGCGTGCAGCGCAGGCACCCTGGAACGGGGGGACGTGGCCACCACGGCGGCCTCGGCGCTGCGGGAGCAGGGTGCCCAGGTCGAGAACATGACGTGTCCGACTGACCTGCAGGCGGCCGTCGGACAGTCGCTGCGCTGTGAGTTCACCAGCGGCGAGCAGCCGGTCGACGCCGTGGTCACCGTGCGGTCGGTCGAGGGCACCACCGCCCGCTACGACGTACACACCGAGGCCCGGCCCGTGGCCAAGACACTGCTGGCGCATAAGGTCGGCGAGCTGATCTCCCAGGAGGCGGGCGTCGCGGTGGACACGTCGAACTGCGCGGGCGATCTGCAGCCCATGCCCGGGCAGTCGGTGAGCTGCGACGTCAGCGCCGACGGCGAGACGGCCGCGTTCACGGTCACGGTGACGTCGATCGACGGCGGGCTCGTCAACTTCGCGATCGAGCAGGTGTGACCGGCTATCGACGCCGGGGACGATCCGTCGGGGACCGGGACCACGGGTTCCGCCCGACGGGTCGTCGCCATGCTCGTCCGGGTCAGTGCCCTCGCTGCGGCGCTGTTCCTGCTGCAGCTGTCGGGCTCGGCGGCGTGGGACGCGCACCTGCTCGGGATGCGCGGCGAGACCCGCCCGGCCACCGTCGTCGCGGTGAGCCACACCTCCTGGGGTAAGGCCGACCGGGCCACGCTGGGATCGCGGGGGTGACCATGACCTCGTTCCGGTGGCCACGCCGCGCAAGGACCTCCAGGTCGGTGACGCCGTCCACGCGGTCGTCGACCCGCGCGAGCCGCAGCGCGCCGCGCTGGACGGCGACGGCTGGCCGTGGCGGCAGGTGCTGATCCCGCTGTCGGGGCTCCCGCTGGTCGTCGCGTTCGGCGTGAAGTTCGGGCGCATGCCCCGGCCCGAGCCGTCGTCCCGGACCCCCGGATCAGCCGGCACCTGAGCCGGCATCACGCAGCGCGGGACTCTCGTGGCGGAACCGGTGAACGTCGGAGCCGCACCCGTTCGCGCGCCGCACCTTCAGATGCACGGCCCCGGAGCAGGGTCCGGCACCTCGTTGCTACTTCGAGGTCACCCGCGGTCGGACGGCGCATCCTGCAGCCGGTCGTAGCTCAGCCGGCCGCGCGTCACGACGACCAGCGCGACAGCCACGGCACCGAATCCGATGATCATCGGCCACGCGCTGGTCGCAGCAGCGGGATAGACGGTGCCCATCACGCCGGCGAAGGCGTCGATCGACGTATGAACCAGTACCACGATGAGCAGGCTCGCACGCGTGTTGTTGAACACCCAGCTGATCACGACGCTGAACGCCACCGCGGCGAGGACGAACACGGCGATCCCCGAGATGCCACCGCCACCCGACGACGCGGCCCACGTGGGGACCAGGAACTGGGGCAGGTGCCAGAACGCCCACAGGACACCGAGGATGAGGGACGCGGCCAGCGGCCCGTGCATGCGCTGCAGGCGGGGCAGCGCGAAGCCGCGCCAGCCGATCTCCTCGAACAGCGGTCCGCCCAGGACCATCGTCAGGACGAACCCGACGAGATAGGTCACCGCGAAGGCGGGCCCGCCGAGCGCGCCCAGATCTGGCGGGGCCATCACGTAGACCACGAAGCCGACCAGCATGATCAGGGGTACGCCGACGAGCGCGAACAGGTACCAGCGAACGCCGACCCGCCACAACACGAGCCTGCCGAGCAGCCTGCGAACGCCCGCCCGCCCCTCGGTCGCCGCCGTCACGATGATCGCGGCGAGGGTCGGGCCGGCGAGGATGCCGAGCGGCGAGCAGCAGGCCCGATGCCAGAGCACCGAGGTCGACCGGAAGCAGCCCGGCACCAGTCGCACCGAGTGTCCACGGGGACGTGACGATCCAGGTGAAGGCGTAGGCCATCACGAAGAAGCAGACGAGCGGGTAGCGGACGAGCACGCTCCGCCGGGCCTGTCCCGGCTGCTCGGGGACGGCAGTCATCTCGGAACCCCTTGTCGCTGGGCAGCGTGAACAGGAAACACGGGGGCGGCGCGGGACGCCAGCATTCTCCGCGCGGTGACGCGGCCGACGTGGTTCTCGAAGCGCCATCGAGCGCTGGTGCCCTCGCTGGTGCTCTCACCCTCTCCAGGTGAGGCCGTCCCTCGTGGAGTCTTGCGACGGTCCATCCGTACCGGGCTCGCGTGACGTGGAGGGGGCAGCGTGCCTGCTGATCTGACGGACCGAACCGATTTCGAGAACGCGAACCGCGGCCTGATCGCGCGTCTGGAGCCCGGGGTGATCACGGCCGCGGACGGCCGGGTGGTGTACGACGCCGACGTCTACACCCGGACGATGGACGGGGACTGCCCCGACACCGTCCATCCGAGCCTGTGGCGGCAGAGCCAGCTCACCGCCATCCAGGGACTGTTCGAGGTCACCGAGGGCATCTATCAGCTTCGTGGCATCGAGCTGTCGAACATGACCCTGGTCGAGGGCGACGCCGGGGTGATCGTGATCGACCCCGCGGTGTCGGCCGAGGTCGCGGCGGCCGGGCTGGCGCTGTATCGCGCGCACCGCGGCGAGCGGCCGGTGACGGCGGTGATCTATACGCACTCCCACATCGACCACTTCGGCGGTGTGCTCGGTGTGGTCGACGCCGACACCGACGTCCCGATCGTCGCGCCGGCCGGTTTCCTGGAACACGCGGTCTCGGAGAACGTCTACGCCGGTGTCGCGATGCTGCGACGCGGCATGTACCACACCGGGATGGGCCTGCCGGTCAGCGCGACCGGCACCATCGGGGTCGGCCTGGGGCCCGGCACATCCACGGGTGCGGTGGGCCTGATCGCACCCACGCTGGACATCACCCACACCGGCCAACAGGAGACGCTCGACGGGGTCCGGATCGACTTCCAGATCACCCCCGGCACCGAGGCCCCGTCGGAGATGAACTTCCACTTCCCCGACAAGCGCGCGTTGTGCCTCGCCGAGAACGTCACCCACAACCTGCACAACATCCTGACGCTGCGCGGCGCCGAGGTCCGCGACGCACGCAGCTGGTCGCGCTACATCAACGAGGCGATCGACCTGTTCGCCGACCACACCGACGTCGCGTTCGCCTCCCACCACTGGCCGACCTGGGGCTCGGACGACGTCGTGACGCTGATGACCGAGCAGCGCGACCTCTACGCGTTCCTGCACGACCAGACCCTGCGCCTGATGAACCAGGGTCTCGTCGGCAGCGAGATCGCGGAGCTGATCGAGATGCCCCCTGCCCTCGAGACCGCGTGGCACACCCACGGGTACTACGGCTCGGTCAGCCACAACGTCAAGGCGATCTACCAGCGCTACCTCGGCTGGTACGACGGCAACCCGGCACATCTCTGGCAGCACCCGCCGGAGGCCGCGGCCAGCCGCTACGTCGAGATCATCGGCGGCATCGAGGCCACCGTCGCCCGGGCGCAGGAATTCGCCGACTCCGGCGACCTGCGCTTCGCCGCCGAGCTGGCCAGCCACGCCGTGTTCGCCGATCCCTCCCACGGCGCGGCCAAGGCGCTGCTCTCCGACGTGTTCACCCGCCTCGGCTACGGCTCCGAGTGCGGCACCTGGCGCAACAACTACCTGACCGGCGCGCAGGAGCTCGGCGGCCAGGTCGTGACGGCGATGGTCAGCTCGGCCGGGATGGCCTCGGCGCTCACCATCACCCAGCTGTTCGACAGCCTCGCCATCCGCATCGACGGGAAGCGGGCGTGGGACGCCACCGCGTCGATCCGCTGGCACTTCACCGACACCGGCGAGACCTACCGGATGGATCTGTCCAACGGGGTGCTGACCCACCACCCGACGACACGGACGCCACCTGCCGACCTCGTCGTCACCCTGACCAAGGCCCAGCTTCTGGGGATGCTCGCCGGCGCGAGCCCGGACGGTGTGAAGTTCGACGGCGACCCGAAGACCTTCGCCATGATCGCCGGCTTCACCGACGATCCTGACCCGAGCTTCCCGATCGTCACGCCCTGAACGTCCGGGACCGACGATAGGCGCTGTGATCGGCGAGGTCCTGCCGTCGCACGCCTTGATCAAGCAACGAAGTTCACGATGAACCTGCAGGTCAGGCCGTGGTGCCCCCGGTAGGATTCGAACCTACGCTCCCGCCTCCGGAGGCCGGTTGACCGTCGGTCCTCGCGGGTCCTCCTGCGCCCTACCAGGGCTTCTTCGTCGTTGCACGTATCGCCGGCGTCCCGCCGAGCGCTGTCGTTCGCTCCACGATTGATTCCACGAAGTCGACGCTCGTTGCGCTCGGCGAGGTCTGCGAAGTCCTTGATGTTGAGTGTGGCGAGTGCCAGCCCCGCACGGGGCGGTCCAGGAGTCGTTCGCTGGTCAGGGCAGCCGCGGACTTGGGCGTACGCCTGACCGAACCCCCGCCCGCCCGCGGCACCCGAGCCGGCTAACCGCCGACCGGGCCGACCTGGCCCACAAGATCTACTCCGGGCGGGTCGAGCTCTCAACGCTCACCTGGATCTCGCGTTTGTCGAGGTTTCTGGAGGGCACCAGCGCTAGGACGAGGGGTTCACACTGGTCAGCGCACCGAAGATGGCGGTCGTGGTGGCGACGGCCTTCCCGTCGAGCCGCCGGGCCAGGCTTTAGGCGACCGGCGACACAGGAGGGCAGGCGCGGCGACAGCGTCAACGACGGCCATCCGGCGGACTCACGTCCAGAGGTTCCTCAAGGCGGGTGACCCAGCTACGGCGGTCTCAAGTAGGGCGAACCCACGCGCAGCGGGGGTGCACCCCATCGTCTCAACCCGTCCTTGCAGACGATTCTCTAGGAGGTGAGGAACCCAACGCCGCTGCGTCGTAGCCCGGTACCGGCCAATGAATCGGTGACGAGCAGCAACGCATGGCTACACCCGGACAGAACACCTGCGACAAGCCGCGCCTTCGACGAAAGTTGGACGAATGGGGCACAGCCAAGATGCGATCATGGAGGCTGCTGGGCCCTTCGGGACGCCGGACGGCTCGCGCGCCGACATCAACGCGCTGCTGAGCAGCTTCGTCCGGCTCGACGACCATCCAGGTTTCGGCGCCGTAGCCACCCGCGCCAACGATGCCTCGGTCCGGGTGATCGTTGGTCGGATGGGGGCCGGGAAGACGGTGTACATGCGCCGACTGTTCAGCTTCCAGGACTCGTCACATGCGGTGTACACCGACCCACCCCAACAATCACTGCCCCAGACCGAGCTGATCGTGAAGGTCGTCAGTGGTTTCCTCGGCACTACCTCGTCGAGAAATGGATGTACCTGTGGGGCCGCGCGATCATGCGGTCGCTGGCGACTCACCTGCTGGCCTCCCGCGACCTCCGCTCCTCGGTCCGCGACGAGGATGCCGACGAGCTCAAGCGCGAGTACGGGCACCTGATCGGCAATTTCCGGCGTCCGCGCTCCATCTATAGCGTGTTGCGCGAGATCATCAACGAGCACAACACCGGCAACCACCTCTCCCGCTACCTCGAGCATCCCGATTGGGACGACCTGAGCACACGCTCGCCGACCTGCTTCGGTCGAGCCCGCCCGTGTTCTTCTACCTTGACGCTGCCGACGACACCTTCAACGCTGCGCCGCTCTACTGGCTCCGCTGCCACGAGGGGCTGTTCCTGCAGGTGATGCAGCTGCTGCGGGACAGCAAGTTTGGATCAAGGCTGCACGTTGTGGTCTGCGTTCGCGACCTGGTGCTTTCGTCCATTTACCGCTCCGAACACGCTCCGCGCTACCACGACGAGCCGCACATCCGGGTACTGAACTGGAGCCGCGATGCGGTCGGGTTCCTGCTGCAGGAGAAGCTGAGGCGGCTCCCGACACCACCTGATGGCGCCGGGGGCCCCGGACCCCGTCCAGGCATGGCTGGGCTCGACCTGGATCCACAACGAGAGCCGCGGCGTGGACGAGGAGCTGTTTCATTACCTCCTGAGACACACCCGGCTCATCCCGCGCGATCTAGTTTCGCTGGGCAACTCGCTGTCCCAATTGGTCCTTCGCAAAAGGAGCTGGGCTGTGCTGAAATCGAGCCCGAGCGGCTTCGTGCGGTGGTTGCGGACGCCGGCCGCCGTTTCGGTGATTCTCAACTTGCCCAGTGCGCCAGCCAAATTGCAGCGGACATGATTCCGGTCAAGGCGATGGAACGCGAGTACGGCGACTATTACCTGAGCAACACCGATTACGCGCAAATCTGCGCGACAAGCTCAAGGAGATAGTCGCGTCGGTAAGCGTCGACCGCTTCCCCCGGTCTACCCTCGAGGTGATGGACGAATTCGCTGACGAGAGTTTCGACGGATGCACGCGGGTTCGTCAGTGCTCTGGCAGAACGGCCTCCTCGGTTACATCGATGGCCAGGATTCGATCTTTTTTCCGCAGTCGACAGCAACGACTTCGACATTACAAAGAACGCAGACGAGTACGTCTTCCACCCCTGCGTCATCAACAGTGTCCGGGGCGTGAGACCGGTCGGCACCGACCCCGTCCACCCCTACCGGCGAAGGTGAGCGGCCATGGCGAAAATATCGCGGCTACACTTCATTTCGTGGGACCAATACAAGCACGACGTCGTCCCCGAGCTTTTTGGTACCGAGCGATTCAGATCTGGCGACTTCCTCTTTCGCGGCTGCGGTAGCGCGGACTGGGAATTGATTACGACCTTCGACCGCCGCTTCGGCAGGCTGCCCCCGGCGAGGCGGCTGCGGCTGTGGACGCGGATACTTCAGTCGTTCCGCATATCCTGCGAAGAGCGGGGCGTCGTGGAATCGATCGTGCGCGATGACGCGCGATTGCTCGCCTTCGGTCAGCATCACGGCCTTCCCACGCGCCTACTCGACTGGTCTCTCAGCCCTTACATCGCAGCCTTTTTCGCATTCCGACAGTCGCTGCTCGAACCGTATCCAGGCGACCATGTCGCGATCTGGGTGCTCGATACCAGGGCCGATATGTGGTCGGCAGAGCTCGGGGTCGAGATCGTCGCACCTCCGGCCATCGAGAATCTTCGACTACTAAACCAAGCTGGGCGCTTCACCTACGCGCGTACGCCGTACCTGACACTCGAGGAGTACGTCGAGCACTCAGTGGGGATGGGGCGCCCACTGCTGCAGATCTCGATGCCCCGCGCCGAGGCGCTGCGCGCCCTGCCCGACCTGGAGGTGATGGGCGTCAGTGCACACCATCTTTTCCCCGATATGACCGGGCTGAGCGAGGGTGTGGCGCTCTCCGTGCAACTAGATGCCGTCAATGATGATCTCGCGGCGCCGATGCGGTGATCAACGGCTGCTCGACGCGGTAACGGGATCTTGACTGCGAACGGCCCGTTTTCGTCGCGGCTCGGTCAGGTGGCGGGGTCTATGGGCGCGCAGCCAGCAGATTGGTGGCTCCGGTCGGTCGGATGCGCCGTCGATCATCTTATGCCTTTCGTGAAGCGCGGATCCTTCGTCGTGGGCAGTTGGGCTGGGTGAGCGAGACGCCGCCGCCCGCTGGCATCACTGACTGTCCCTGTGCTGAGTCGATCTTTTCTGACCGGCGGCAGAAGCCGCGGAAGAGCAGGGCAAGGCCTCCGATCAGCCCTGCATCTCCCCAGTAGCAACTCTCTCGACCTCAAGTGGCGTCCTTCGACCTCCGTGACGAGGTCGTCGGCACGCAGGGGAGTGAGTCGCGTTGAGGCGAACGTCGCGAGTTTAGACCGCTGTTGTCATCCCGTTCACTTCGTGTCATCCGGTCATAGACCTATCCGAATACGACACTCGAACCTCTCCGTCAACGAGCTCGATGATTCGCCGATCAAATCGTTCGTTGGATTGAACCATGCGACCTCCGAAATGATCTGTTCCATTTGTCGAGCGCCACACGAAGCTCTCCGTCTCTCCATACTGATAGATCCGCGTAATCTGCGGACACCTCCAACTGTCCTGGCTGTCGGATCTTCGATTATGTCCAAAAGAACTTCGAGCGGCTCCCAATCCAGGGAGGCACTGCTTGCAATGTATTCGGCATCAGAGTTGCCGCGCATCGGAATCGGTAGTCCGCGCGCACGGATAAGTGCCTTTACGCGTCTACGTGCTTCGGTCGAAGCATCCCCGAAGAGATATGCAGGATAGGCACGCTGCTCGCCCAGCTCACCAAGTCTCGTCATGATCAGACGGCCTTCGCTCGCAAATCTGTACGAGTAACCCTCGAATCGAAGATTGCGCCATGACCAGCCAACCATCACAACGTTGATGGCAAGGACTGAGGGGCTCCGAGAACCCATAGGAAGGTCGCCTACGTGGCTGCGAGAGTCTGCAAAGACGTCGCGTAGTTTATTTGCAAGATAGCCAATGTCGGTTCGACCAACTACGTGCCCGTCGAGAAGATTGCACGTATTGATTGCCTGGAGCAGAAAAGAATAGGCTCCCACAGCGTCGCCGGACATGGCGATAACTGTGGCCGGGCGCGGGAGTGGAACGATCTTGGGGCAGGCGTCCCATGACTCACCTCCACTGATTCGCGAATCGGACGCTATAACGAGTTCGCGCAGAGTGCGATTTTTGCGGACCCGAGCCGCGACGAGCGTCATGAGATGCTATCCTGGTGTCCTGCGGCTGCGATAGCAAGGGTCGTCCGCTGGCATCACGAGGTGTCGTGGACGAGCATCCCCTGGCTGGGCTGTGCGACAAGGGTGGCCTTCGCATCGAGTCCGAAGGGGCGACGGCAGAATTGCGACGCCCGGACTGGACCCTAATTGAGCCCAGGCATAGCATGCCGCCGCGCGTGGTCAGGAGGGCGCGAAACCGTGCTTAGCTGGAAGATCCTTCGCAAGATCTGCTCCCGGCACCACTTGCGACATGACGGAGTCGGCAACATGTAGGTCGTCATACAAAAGTTGAAATCTGTCATTGGTACGCACTCGGCGTGGCAGGGCGGACAGCGGGGGCCATCATCCGAACGTCGCACGCGCCGGACAAGGGCTGGCCAGAAGCCGTCGGCGAGAAACGGGGCCAGCGAGATGCCGCAGCCCTGTTCAGATGAAGAAGTCTGAATCCATTGGAAGTGAACCGGATCAGCCTGTGCAAGCCCCTGGACTTGGCCGGTGTGACGAACTGACAACGGCCCGTCGACCGCGCGTTACCTCGATAAGGCCTTCGGCTTTGAGGAGCGTCAGCGCGCGGTGGGCTGTCCGACGGCGACGGTGTTCGCGACGGCGAGTTGGGCGACCGTCGGCAGCTGGTCGCCGGGCTTGAGCTCGCCGGTGCGGATCTGCTCGCGCAAGGCCTCGGCGATGACCTCGTACGGCCCCCGCGGCGCGGCGGTGCGTGGAACGGGTCGGGGGACGATCGTCGCCATCGTGTCGGCGGCGCGGCGGTCGGCCTCGTTCGACCCAGCCCGCGTAGACCTTCAGCGTGGTCGCGCCGCCGCTGCCGTGCCCGAGGCGGCCGGCCACGGTGCGGATGTCGACGCCGGCGGCGACGAGCTCGGTGGCGGAGTAGTGGCGCAGCGAGTGCAGGCGGGTGCTGCGCAGCTTGAGCCGGAGGGCGAGCCGGCGGTAGCGCTGGCTGATCGCCCGCGGCAGGTAGGGCGTCGGAGCCGTCGGGGGCGGGGGAGAAGACGAAGGCGTCGAGGCTCGAGTCGGGCACACCGAGCTCGGCGCAGCGCTGCGCCCACAGGTCGCGGTGCGCCGTGAGCAGGCTCGACCGTGTGCGCGTCGAGGGCGATCTTGCGGGCCTGGCCGGTCTTCGTGTGCTTCTCCTTGAGGCCGGCCTTCGGCTGAGCGTTGCTCCGGACGATCGACAGCAGGCCGCGCTCGAAGTCGACGTGGCGCCAGCGCAGCGCGGAGACCTCGCCTCGGCGCGGGCCGGTGAGCATGGTCAGCCAGAGCAGCAGGCCCCACTCCGGGTCGCTCCACGCGTCGTTCAGCAGGCGCGCGGCCTCGTCGGCGTTGGGCGGGTCGGGCTCGGTGCGCTCGGCCGAGGGCGCGACGGCCATCGCGGCCTTGTTCACGCCGAGGTGGCGCCAGCGGACGGCGCGTTCGAGGGCACCGCGGATGATGTAGTGGACCTTGCGGGTGGTGCTGGTGCTCAGCGGGCGGCAGGTGTGGCCGGCCGCGAGGCTGGCCGGTGCAATCTCGCGGCAGCGGTGCAGGCGGGCGTAGAAGCGCTCCAGCAGCTCGGCGTCGAGCTTCGCGGCCTGGAGGTGCGCCGAACGTCGGCAGGATGTAGAGCCGGATCAGGTCGTCGTAGCGCTCGCGGGTCGTGTCCTCCAGCTCGACGACGTCGAGCCACTGCTCGATCGCCTGCCGGACCGTGATCGTCGGACTTCGGGTGCTTGTCCTCGTCGACCTGGCGCTGGAGCTTGGTGAGCGCCTTCTTGGCGGCGTCGTAGGTCGGGCGCGGTCTCGCGCGAGGTAGCGCGCGCTTGCGGGTCAGCGGGTCGATGCCGGCGTAGACCACGGCCCGGAACGCTGCCGCTGGGCAGCTGCTCGATGTGCCCGCGCGGGCGGCGCTTCCGGGGTGGCATGGATGAGACGTACGAGCCGTTCATTCCACGAGCCATTCCACGCGCCGAAGCGCTTCGCGATCGTGAACGAGTGAAACCGCAGGTCAGGCCGTGGTGCCCCCGGCAGGATTCGAACCTACGCTCCCGCCTCCGGAGGGCGGTGCTCTATCCCCTGAGCTACGGGGGCCGACCCGTCGAACCCTAGCGCACCACGGGATCTACGACGGGAGCGGTGTGCCACCGCGCTCGGCCAGCAAGGAGCGCATGTACTCGATCTCGCTTCCCTGGGAGCTGAGCATCTGGGCGGCGAGGTTGCGGACCTCCGGCACCGACGCGTGCTGCGCCGCGTAGCCCAGCATCGACGCCCCTCCCTGGTGGTGGCGGAGCATGAGCTGCAGGAAGAGGACGTCGAGGTCGTGGCCGGTGGCGGCACGCATGGCGCGCAGCTCGTCGGAGCTGGCCATCCCCGGCATGGTGGCCACGCCCGCGTGACGGGCCGGAGTGCCCGTGGCCGGGCTCGGTCATCCACGCCATGTGGCCGCCGACGGGCAGCGAGCCGGCGCCCCACAGCCCGAGCCAGCCCTGCATGCGGCCGATCTGGGCGGTCTGCGTCGACTCGATGTCGTACGCGAGCTGGTGCAGCGCGGGGTCGGTGGTGTGGTCGCGCTCCCACGCGGCCATCTGGACGGCCTGCTCGTGGTGGACGGTCATGTCCTGGGCGAACCCGACGTCGACGGAGTCGGCGGCGGGCACCGCGGGCTCCGACGACCCGGGGAGGCCGATGAGCAGGCCGGCGGCCGCGCCGAGCAGCAGCAGCGCCACCACGGCGACGACGGCGACGAACGGCCGGGCCCAACGCGGCTCCCGCCCGCCACCGGACCCCGAAGGCGGCACGACGGTGTCGGGTTCGGCGACGGTCGGGATGCTGCTCACCCCACCATCATGACCCGGCGGGATCCGGGGCCACGGTGTTGCCGGTCGCGCTGACCTCCGGCACGACCGACGTGCCGTTGATCTCGCTCGTCGGCGGGGTGGGGGTGAACGGCGGCGGGCTGTCCTGGTTGAACTGGCCCGGGCCGAGCGCCTGGCAGCTCGCGCCGACCTCGGGGTGGGTGTACTGGTTGCGGCGCAGCGCCTGGATGAACTGGTCGATGCGGACGTCGTCGGCGTCGCTCAGCTTGAGCTGGTGGCTCCACGTCTGCAGCGAGATGGGCTGGTCGAGGCCCGGGTAGGGCGACATCACCGAGTACGGCTGGCCCTCGACCTTGGCCTTCAGCGTGTCGAGCGCGGAACCGGTGACCTGGTCGGGGTTGTAGGCGATCCAGACGGCGCCGTGCTCCAGGGAGTGCACGAGGTTCTCCTGCCGCACGGCCTGCGGGTAGACCACGCCGTTGCAGGCGGCCCAGTAGCCGTCGTGCGCCCCGCCGAACGGCGGGCTGTGGGTGTAGGCGACCCGCTGGTCGGCGGTGACGTGCTGCCCGCCCTGGTAGTTCTGGACGACGACGCCCTGGATCTGCGTCGAAGGGTCCTGGTTCTGCGCGGTGGGGGTGAACGGCGCGAGCGACTCGATGCGTTCGGTGTTGGCCTGGTTGCGCAGGAAGGCGTAGCCGAAGACGGCGCCCGCGAACAGGACGACCACCGTGACGGCGGCGATCATCCCCCACGGCGTGGACCTCTTGGTGACCACGACCGCCCGCGCGTTGCGGGCCGCCTTGCTCTTGTTGCCGCTGACCATGAACCGTCCAGACCTCAGTGGAGAACCAACCGAGCCGTCACCCGGACGGCCCTTGCGGCCACGAAGTGTAGGAGCGCCACCTGAGAGGGGACTGAGCAGCACTCCCTAGACTTGGCCCGGTGACTCCCGCCCTGCTCGCCGACCTGGTGCGAGCCGCCGCATCCGAGGTGTTCGACCAGCGTGGCCTGGATCTCGGTGCGTTGCCGGCCGACGTCGGTGTCGAGCGCCCGCGCGACCGCGGGCACGGCGGCTATGCGACGAACCTGGCGCTGCGCAGCGCGAAGGGGGCCGGTGTCGCGCCTCGCGACCTCGCCGGATGGCTGGCGACCGCGCTCGCGTCCCGCGACGGCATCGCCGCCGCCGAGGTCGCCGGACCGGGCTTCGTCAACCTCCGGCTCACGCCCGGCGCGCAGGGCGCGCTGGTCGGGGAGGTGCTGGCCGCGGGGGAGTCGTACGGAACGGTCGACGCGCACGTCCGGCCGAGCGACGGCAGGCGGCGGGCGTGGCGCTGACGTGGGACGACCTGGTGGCCGCCATCGGCGTCGACGCCGCCCGGTTCGCCATGGCGCGGGTCCGCGAGGGCGCCGCCCCGGACATCGACCTCGCCCGGTGGACGCGCCGCGACGACGACAACCCGGCCTTCCGCGTCCGGTTCGCGCACGCCCGGCTGGCGGCGCTCGCCCGCCACGCCGCCGACCTCGGTGTCACCCCCGGCACGGCGTACGGGCTGCTCGACCACCCCCGCGAGAGCGAGCTGATCCACGGCATCGCCGAGTTCCCCGGCGCGGTCGGGTCGGGCGCCGAGCTGACCCGTCACCTCGAGACGTTCGCGACCGACTGCGCCGAGTTCACCCACCACTGCCGCGTGCTCCCGATGGGCGACGAGGAGACCACCGAGCTGCACCGCGCCCGGCTCGCACTCGGCATCGCGGCCCGCCAGGTGCTGGCCAACGGCCTGGGCCTGCTCGGCGTCTCGGCTCCGGAGCGGATGTGAGGGCGCACCCGGCGGGGCCCGCTGCACGCCGGCATCCAGGCGCCCCCGCCGACCGCCGGGCCCCGGCCCGCCGACGCCGCCGCGCTCGACGAGCTGCCCTCCGCGGTGTGGCCGCGCACCACACGGCGCCGCGAGCAGGGCGTCGTCGAGGTCGCCGGGGTGGACGTGCGCGACCTCGCCGAGCACTTCGGCACGCCGCTGTTCGTCCTCGACGAGGCCGACTTCCGGTCCCGCGCCGCGGAGTTCGCCGCTGCGTTCGGCGCGGACGCCGTGCACTACGCCGCGAAGGCGTTCCTGTGCACGGAGGTGGCCCGCTGGATCGCCGACGAGGGGCTGAGCATGGACGTGGCCAGCGGTGGCGAGCTCGCCGTCGCGCTGCGCGCCGGCTTCCCGGCCGACCGGATCGCACTGCACGGCAACAACAAGTCGGTCGACGAGCTGGCCGCCGCCGTCGACGCCGGTGTGGGCCGGGTGGTGCTCGACTCGTTCCACGAGATCGCCCGGCTGGACGCCGTCGCCCGCGAGCGGGGGGTCGTCGCGCCGGTCATGATCCGGGTGACGGTCGGCGTCGAGGCGCACACCCACGAGTTCATCGCCACCGCGCACGAGGACCAGAAGTTCGGCTTCTCGATCGCGGGCGGTGCGACGAGCGACGCCGCCGAGGCCGCCAGGCGCGTGCTCAAGGCGGGCGGCCTCGCGCTGGTCGGGCTGCACAGCCACATCGGCAGCCAGATCTTCGACACCGAGGGCTTCGAGGTGGCCGCGCACCGCGTCGTCCGGTTCCTCGCGCAGCTGCACGAGGAGCACGGGGCCGACGCGCTGGGTTCGCTCACCACGCTCGACCTCGGCGGCGGCTTCGGCATCGCCTACCGCGCCGACGAGACGCCGCTGGACGTCGCGGAGCTGGCCGAGGAGCTGCGCGGCATCGTCAAGCGCGAGTGCCACGCCGCCGAGCTCGACGTCCCGCTGATCGCCGTCGAGCCGGGCCGGTCCATCGCGGGGCCAGGCACCTTCACGCTCTACGAGGTCGGCACGCTCAAGGACGTGCCGCTCGGCCGCTCGGCCTCCCGCCGCTACGTCAGCGTGGACGGCGGCATGAGCGACAACATCCGCACCGCCCTCTACGACGCGGACTACGACTGCCGCCTGGTCTCGCGGTCCTCCGCCGCCGACTCGCCCGACGGGTCGGCCGAGCCGCTGCTCTCGCGCGTGGTCGGCAAGCACTGCGAGTCGGGCGACATCGTCGTGCGCGACTGCTGGCTCCCCGCCGACATCGCCCCCGGCGACCTGCTCGGGCGTGGCCGCCACCGGCGCGTACTGCTACTCGATGGCGAGCTCCTACAACCGGCTGCCCCGCCCGGCGGTCGTCGCGGTCCGCGACGGTGCGGCGCGGGTGATCCTGCGCCGCGAGACGCCCGAGGACCAGTTCCGGCTGGAGGTGTCGGGATGAGGGGCGCCACCCGGCCGTCCGACCGGACGGTGCCGACCCGCCATGATCGGCGGCTGGGAACCGGGAACCGCACCCCGCACGGCGGCGGGTTCCGGATCGTCGATCTCGAGGCTGGACTCGAAGGTGGGAGGAGTGGTGTGAGCCCGAACGACCCGATCCGGGTGGCGCTCCTCGGCTGCGGCACGGTGGGCGGCGAGGTGGTGCGGCTGCTGCGTGGGCAGGCCGACGAGCTCGCCGCACGCGTCGGCGCCCCGGTCGAGCTGGTCGGGGTGGCCGTGCGCAGGCCGCACCGCCACCCGGAGCTGGGCGAGCTGCTCACCACCGACGCGGCCGGGCTCGTCGCGCGCGACGACGTCGACGTCGTCGTCGAGGTGATCGGCGGCATCGAGCCCGCGCGATCGCTGCTGCTGGAGGCGCTCAAGGCCGGCCGGTCGGTGGTCACGGCGAACAAGGCCCTGCTCGCCGAGGACGGCCCGGCGCTGGCCGAGGCGGCCGACGCGTCCGGCGCGGACCTCTACTACGAGGCCTCGGTCGCGGGGGCCATCCCGTTGCTGCGGCCGCTGCGCGAGTCGCTGGCGGGCGACCGGATCACCCGCGTCGCCGGCATCGTCAACGGCACCACCAACTTCATCCTCTCCGCGATGGCCGCGTCCGGGGCGAGCTACGCCGACGCGCTGGAGGAGGCCACCCGGCTCGGCTACGCCGAGGCCGACCCGAGCGCCGACGTCGACGGCTACGACGCCGCGTCGAAGGCCGCGATCCTCGCGTCGCTGGCGTTCCACACCCGGGTCACGGCGTCGGACGTGTACTGCGAGGGCATCCGCCGCGTCACGTCCTCGGACATCAGGGCCGCTGCCGGCCTCGGCTGCGTGATCAAGCTGCTGGCGATCTGCGAGCGCTCGCCAGGCGACGGCAGCACCCCGGAGGCGGTCTCGGCGCGCGTCTACCCGGCGATGATCCCGGCCGGGCACCCCCTGGCCGCCGTCGACGGCGCGTTCAACGCGGTGTTCGTCGAGGCCGAGGCCGCTGGACAGCTGATGTTCTACGGCCAGGGTGCCGGGGGCGCGCCCACCGCGAGCGCCGTGCTCGGCGACCTCGTCGCGGTCGCCCGCAACCGCGTGGTCGGGGGCCGCGGGCCGCGGGAGTCGGCGTACGCGAGCCTCCCGGTGCGGCCCATCGGCGACGTGCCCACCCGCTACCACGTGAGCCTCGAGGTGGCCGACCGCGCCGGCGTGCTGGCCGCGATCGCGGGCGAGTTCGCGCGCCACGGGGTGAGCATCGCGGCGGTGCGCCAGACCGGCGGCGACGGCAGCGCCGCCCGCCTCGTCGTCGTCACCCACGCGGCGCCCGAGGCCGCGCTGGCGGCCACCGTCGAGTTCCTGGCCGGGCTCGACGCCGTGCGCGCCGTCGACAGCGTCCTGCGCGTCGAGGACCTGGGCAGGCCGGCCCCGGAGGTGGGCCGATGAGCGAGCTGGCCGCGACCCCCGCCCGGCTCACCCGGTGGCCGGGGGTCGTCGAGGCCTACCGCGACCGCATGCCGGTGCAGCCCGGCTGGCGGATCGTCACGCTGGGCGAGGGTGGCACGCCGCTGGTCCCGGCGCCGCACCTGTCCGAGCGCACCGGCTGCGAGGTGTTCCTCAAGGTCGACGGCGCCAACCCGACGGGCTCGTTCAAGGACCGCGGGATGACCGTCGCCGTCACCGACGCGCTGGCGAAGGGCAAGCAGGGCGTGCTGTGCGCGTCCACCGGCAACACCTCGGCCTCGGCCGCCGCCTACGCCGCCAGGGCGGGTCTGAGCTGCGCCGTTCTCGTCCCGCAGGGCAAGATCGCGCTGGGCAAGCTCGCCCAGGCCGTCGCGCACGGCGCCCGCATCCTGCAGATCGACGGCAACTTCGACGACTGCCTCGAACTGGCCCGCAAGACCGTCGCGGACTATCCCGTGACGTCGCTGGTCAACTCGATCAACCCGGCCCGGATCGCCGGTCAGGCCAGCGCCGCGTACGAGATCTGCGACGAGCTGGGGCGGGCGCCCGACGTCCACTGCCTGCCCGTCGGCAACGCGGGCAACATCACCGCGTACTGGGCCGGCTACCGCGCCTACCTGCGTGACGGGGTGATCACCGAGGCCCCGCGGATGTTCGGCTACCAGGCCGCGGGGGCCGCTCCGCTGGTGCACGGCGAGCCGGTCCTGCACCCGGAGACGATCGCGACGGCCATCCGGATCGGCGCCCCGGCGTCGTGGGGAGCGGCGATCATCGCCAAGGAGGAGTCGCGCGGGCAGTTCGCGGCGGTCACCGACGACGAGATCCTCACCGCCTACCGGCTGCTCTCCGCGCGCGAGGCGGTGTTCGTCGAGCCGGCGTCGGCCGCCAGCGTGGCCGGCCTTCTGCAGTCCGCCGCGGACGGCTCGCTCCCGCGCGGGTCGCTCGTGGTGTGCACCGTCACAGGACACGGCCTCAAGGACCCGGACACGGCGCTGCTCGCCGCGCCGCCGCCCGTCGTCGTGCCGATCGACCCGGGTGCCGTCGCCGCAGCGCTGGAGCTCGTCTGATGGGGCCCCTCTGATGGGCAGACCGGGTGAAGTCCGCGTGCGGGTGCCCGCGTCGTCGGCCAACCTCGGGCCCGGGTTCGACTCGCTCGGCCTGGCGCTGTCGCTCTACGACGACGTGGAGGCCACCGTGACGTCCCGCCCGGGACTGCGCGTGGAGGTGCTCGGCGAGGGTGCCGGGCAGGTGCCGTGCGACGAGCGGCACCTGGTCATGCGGGCCATGCACACCACCTGGGCCATCTTCGGCGACGCCCCCGACGGCGTGCTCCTGCGGTGCCGCAACGCCATCCCGCACTCGCGCGGACTGGGCAGCTCGGCCGCGGCGGCGGTGGCCGGAGCCGTGGCCGCCGCGGTGCTCTCCGGCCGCGACCCGGTGCTCGACCGGGTGGCGTTGTTGCAGGTCGCGGCCGGTATGGAAGGCCACGGCGACAACGCGGCGGCCAGCCTCCTCGGCGGTTTCGTGATCGCGTGGGAGAACCCGGGGAATACCAGCGAGCGGTTCAACGCTGTACGACTTGACGCGCATCCGGCCATCCGGCCGGTCGCTCTCGTCGCGGGGGCCAGATCCTCCACCGCCACCACCCGCGGGCTGCTGCCCGACCGGGTCCCGCTGGTCGACGCCGCCTTCACCGGCAGCCGCACGGCACTGTCCGTGCTGGCGTTCACCCAGCGTCCGGACCTGCTGCTGGCGGCAACGGAGGACCGGCTGCACCAGGGCTACCGGCGGCCCGCCTACCCGGAGTCCGCCGACCTGGTGGACCTCCTCCGGGCGCACGGCGTTCCCGCCGCGATCTCGGGTGCGGGGCCCACCGTCCTCGCGCTGACCGTCGACGGCTCGCTGCCTCCCGGGCTCGATCTCGACGGCTTCACGCCGCTCCCGCTGGAGATCGACACGCTGGGGGCGCAGGTGGAAATCGGCTGAATCGGGCGCGCCGGGTGGGTGGTTGTTGCCGCGGCGGGGCGGTGCGTCTACGCTCGTCAGCGCAACGGCGATCCACGCGTCATCCGCGTGGCCACTCGAGCCGGCACTCCGCGATTCAGATCCGGGTTCGGACCGAGCGGCCTGTTTTTCCCGCGACCGTCGCGATGATCGTCGCCCCTGCCTGTCGGAGCGGCCGCGAACGCGCGTCTCCGTAGACCGACATGTCGTCCGGCACACCGTCCGGGCGAGTGTGTGAATCCGCTGACCCGGGCATGGCCCCGGTCGGTCAGGAAGGACAATCGTTGAGCGAGACCGATCTCGTCAGCACCGATGTAGTGAACGACGACGCCGGCACGCCCGCACGCAAGCGCGGAGGCCTGACCGGCATGGTGCTGGCCGAGCTCCGCCAGCTTGCCGGTGAGCTGAAGATCCCGGACACCTCCGGGATGCGAAAGGGCGATCTGATCGCCGCCATCAAGGCGCGACAGAGCGGATCCGCACCCGTCGCGAGCGGGGCACCGGCCCGCGCGGTGTCGGCCCAGCTGTCCCTCGGGGACGGCGACGGGCCCGGTTCCGCGAGCCCCGCGGCCGTGAGCAGCGGCGATGCCGCGCCCACCGCCGTCAACGGCACCCCCGAGTCCGGCCCCGGCTCCGCCGAGGCCGCCACCGGCGGTCACCAGCAGGCGCAGGCGCAGCGCGTCCCGCCCCGCCGGTGCGCCGGACGTCGCAGCAGGCGGGCAACGGCGTCGCCCCCGCCGCGCAGGCCGGGTCCACCGAGCTCCCGGTCGCCCAGGACAACGCACCCGGCGCCCAGGCCGAGGCCGTCCCGGCGGACACGTCGGCCGAGTCGGCACGGAGACGCCCGCAGCGGGCGACGAGTCGTCCGGCGAGAGCGAGGGCGGCAGCCGCCGCTCGCGGCAGTCCCGCCGCAACCGCGGGGGTGACCAGCCCGCCGACCAGGCGGCCGCCGCCACCACCGACACCGGCGCGGGCACGGCCCCGGCCGAGACGGCGGGCGACGGCGACCGCGGCCAGCGCGGCGACGGCCGACCGCGACCGTCCCGACAACAACCGGGGCGACAACCGCGGCAACCGGGGCGACAACCGCCCGGACAACCGACAACGACAACCGGGGCGACAACCGCGGCCAGCGCAACAACGACCGCATGGACGACGACTCCGACGACGAGGGCGACGGGCGCGGCCGCCGCGGCCGCCGCTTCCGCGACCGCCGCCGTGGCCGGGACCGCGACCGCCCGTCCGGCGGTGGCGGCGGCCAGGGCGGTGGCCAGGGCAACGTCGACACCGAGGTGCGCGAGGGCGACGTCCTGCTGCCGGTCGCCGGCATCATCGACGTGCTGGACAACTACGCGTTCGTCCGCACCACCGGCTACCTGTCGGGCCCGACCGACGTCTACGTGTCGCTGTCGATGGTCCGCAAGTACGGCCTGCGCCGTGGCGACGCCATCACCGGCGCGGTGCGCGAGCAGCGCGAGGGCGAGCAGTCGCGGCAGAAGTTCAACCCGCTCGTGCGGGTGGACCAGATCAACGGCCAGGACCCGGAGAACTCCCGCAACCGGCCGGAGTTCACCAAGCTCACGCCGCTGTACCCGAACGAGCGGCTGCGCCTGGAGACCGAGTCGACCAAGCTCACCCCCCGCGTCATCGACCTGGTCATGCCCATCGGCAAGGGCCAGCGCGCGCTCATCGTCTCGCCCCCCAAGGCCGGCAAGACGATGATCCTGCAGTCGATCGCCAACGCGATCGCGACGAACAACCCGGAGTGCCACCTCATGGTCGTCCTCGTGGACGAGCGGCCGGAGGAGGTCACCGACATGCAGCGGTCGGTGAAGGGCGAGGTCATCGCGTCCACGTTCGACCGGCCCCCCGGCGACCACACCACGGTCGCCGAGCTGGCGATCGAGCGGGCGAAGCGCCTGGTGGAGATGGGCCACGACGTGGTCGTGCTGCTCGACTCGATCACCCGCCTCGGCCGGGCCTACAACCTGGCCGCGCCCGCGTCCGGCCGGATCCTGTCCGGTGGTGTCGACTCCACGGCCCTCTACCCGCCGAAGCGCTTCCTCGGCGCGGCGCGCAACATCGAGGACGGCGGCTCGCTGACGATCTTCGCCACCGCGCTCGTCGAGACCGGTTCGACGATGGACACGGTGATCTTCGAGGAGTTCAAGGGCACCGGCAACGCCGAGCTCAAGCTGGACCGCCGCATCGCCGACAAGCGGGTCTTCCCCGCCATCGACGTCGACGCGTCCGGCACGCGCAAGGAGGAGCTGCTCCTGTCGCCCGACGAGCTCGGGGTCACCGTCAAGCTGCGCCGGGTGCTCTCCGCACTCGACGACCAGCAGGCCATCGACCTCCTGCTCGCCCAGCTCCGCAAGACGCGCACCAACATCGAGTTCCTGATGCAGGTCGCGAAGAGCACGCCGGGCGGCGACGACTAGCTGCCGCCGCACCGGGGCTCGCCGCACGGAATCCCGCGGGAATCCCGGGGCGGCCCCGGTGGTTGAATGAGACGTCACGCTCCGGTTCCGGTTCACCCCTGACGCTCCCTGACGGGGACCCGGCGCCACATCGAGAGGAACCCACGTGCGCAACGGCATCCACCCCGAGTACGTCGAGACCACGGTCCACTGCGGCTGCGGCAACGAGTTCACCACCCGCAGCACGAAGGCCAGCGGCTCCATCCACGTCGAGGTCTGCTCGGCCTGCCACCCGTTCTACACGGGCAAGCAGAAGATCCTGGACTCCGGCGGCCGGGTCGCCCGCTTCGAGGCCCGCTACGGCAAGCGGCCGGCCCGCTCCAGCTAGCAACTCCGACGGCGCCCACCGATCCGGTGGGCGCCGTCCGCATGTCAGGACACCGGCTGTGCACGACACGTCGACGAGGGGAGACGCGGAGATGACCTCGACCGCCACGTCGTCGCTCGACGCGTTGCTCGCCGAGCACGCCGACCTGGAGCGGCGGTTGGCCGACCCGGCCGTGCACGCCGACGCAGGCGCCGCCCGCAAGCTGGGCAGGCGCTACGCCGAGCTCGGCCCGGTCGTCGCCGCCGCCCGCGAGCTCGTGGCCGCGCGCGCCGACGCCGAGGCCGGCCGGGAGCTCGCCGCGGAGGACCCCGCGTTCGCCGCCGAGGCCGACGAGCTGCGGTCGCGCATCGCCGGGCTGGAGACGCGCCTCGCCGAGCTCCTCGTCCCGCGCGACCCGCACGACGGCGACGACGTCGTCCTGGAGGTCAAGTCGGGGGAGGGCGGCGAGGAGTCGGCGCTGTTCGCGGGCGACCTGGTGCGGATGTACCTGCGCTTCGCCGAGCGCCGCGGCTGGCGGACCGAGGTCCTCGACGCCACCGACTCCGACCTCGGCGGGTTCAAGGACATCACCGTCTCCGTGCGGTCCCGCTCCACGGACCCCGACGGCGTGTGGTCGGCACTGAAGTTCGAGGGTGGCGTGCACCGCGTGCAGCGGGTGCCGGTCACCGAGTCCCAGGGCCGGGTGCACACGTCGGCCGCCGGCGTACTCGTCTACCCCGACACCGGCGAGGACGCGGCCGTCGAGATCGACGAGAACGACCTGCGCGTCGACGTCTTCCGGTCCTCGGGCCACGGCGGGCAGAGCGTCAACACCACCGACTCGGCGGTCCGCATCACCCACCTGCCCACCGGCGTCGTCGTCTCGTGCCAGAACGAGCGGTCGCAGCTGCAGAACCGGGCCCGCGCGATGGAGGTGCTCCGGTCCCGGCTCCAGGCGCTCGCCGAGGAGGAGGCCTCCGCGAAGGCCTCCGCCGACCGCCGCTCGCAGGTGCGCACCGTCGACCGCTCCGAGCGGATCCGCACCTACAACTTCCCGGAGAACCGCATCTCCGACCACCGCGTCGGCTACAAGGCCTACAACCTCGCGGCCGTCCTCGACGGCGACCTGGACGACGTGCTCGCCGCCCTCGCCGCCGCCGAGCGGGCGGAGTCGGTCGGCCCGTGACCCGCAGCCGTTCCTGGTGTTGCAGGAAAGCCACTTTCACGCCAGCAGATGGCGGGAAAGTGGCTTTCCTGCCAACCGGGCGGCGGGGCTCGGAGCGGCGGGGCTGGGGGCAGCGGCCGTGACCCGGCAACCCCTGCGCCTGGCCGTGCTGGAGGCCGAGCGGATGCTCGCCACGGCGGGGGTCGCCTCGCCGAAGGTCGACGCCGAGGTCCTGGCCGCGCACGTCGTGGGCGTCGAGCGGGGTCGGCTGATGATGGTGCCGCTCGTCGACCCGTCGGTGGTGGAGACCTACCGCAGGCTCGTCACCCGCCGCGCCGCCCGCGAGCCGCTGCAGCACCTGCTCGGCAGCGCGGTGCTCGGGCCGGTGAGCGTCGCCGTCGGGCCGGGGGTCTTCACGCCCCGCCCGGAGACCGAGCTGCTGCTCGACTGGGGGCTGCGCGCGCTCGCCGACGTCGAGTCGCCGCTGGTGGTGGACCTGTGCACCGGGTCGGGTGCCCTCGCGCTGGCCGTGGCGGCGAGCCGGCCCGACGCCGTCGTCCACGCCGTGGAGGCCGACGGTGGCGCGCTGTCCTGGGCCCGGCGCAACGTCGAGGAGCACGTCGCCTCGGGTGGCACGCCCGTCGTCCTGCACGCGGCCGACGTCCGGTGGACCGACCTGCTCGTCGAGCTGGAGTCCCACGTCGACCTCGTGCTGTGCAACCCGCCCTACGTCCCCGACGGCGCGCCGCTCCCGCCGGAGGTGGCCGACTGGGACCCGCCGGGCGCGGTGTTCGGCGGCCCCGACGGGCTGGAGATCATCCGGGCGGTGATCGCGGCGGCGGCCGGCCTGCTGCGCTACGGCGGCAGGCTGGCGATCGAGCACGACGACACCCACGGCGAGCTGGTCCCGGCCCTCCTGCGCAGGCGGCGCGTGCTCACCGACGTCGAGGAGCACCACGATCTCGCCGGGCGGCCACGGTTCGCCACCGCCCGCCGCCTCGCCCCGAGCTGACCTCCTAGGCTGCTCGCCGTGAGTCCCCCGACCTACGACTGTGCCGACCCCGACGCCCGCTCCGACGGCCTCGCCGCCGCGGCGCGCGCGGTCCGTGCCGGCCGGCTCGTCGTCCTGCCCACCGACACCGTCTACGGGCTGGGCTGCGACGCGTTCACCGGCCCCGCCGTCCGCGCGCTGCTCGCCGCGAAGAACCGGGGCCCGGACATGCCGGTCCCCGTCCTCGTCGGCTCCTGGTCGACGATCGACGGGCTGGTGCTCGGCGTGCCCAGCCGCCGCGCGCGAGCTGATCGAGGCGTTCTGGCCGGGCGGGCTGTCCCTCGTGCTGCCGCACGCCCCCTCGCTGAGCTGGGACCTGGGCGCGACCAAGGGCACGGTGATGCTGCGGATGCCGCTGCACCCGGTGGCGCTCGAGCTGCTGCGCGACGTCGGCCCGATGGCCGTGAGCAGCGCGAACGTCTCCGGCTCGCCCCCCGCCACGACCGCTGCCGACGCCGTGGCCCAGCTCGGCGATTCGGTCGACGTGTACCTCGACGGCGGCCCGTCCGGCGAGGCGGTGGCCTCGACGATCGTCGACCTCACCGGCGACGCCCCGCGCGTCCTGCGCGAGGGAGCCGTGCCGCTCGCCGACGTGGCCGATGTCCTCGGGCGCGAGGTCCTCACGGCATAGCCCGCCGAGTTCGACGTAAGTCCGATCTGATCATGGTCGGAACCGGACTCCCGTCGGACTCGGTCGAATCGGGCCCGCGCGGCACGAGCCGGTCGGGTAAGTCTGCTGGCCGTGCTCGACCGGCCCGTTCCGCGGTACGGAGGCCCTCGCGCGCGGAGATCCTCACCCGCGCCCAGCTCTACGGCGAAGCCGCTTCCGTCGCGTCTCTCCCGGACGTCTACGTCCCCGCCTGCCTCGAACTGGATCTCACGGTTCGCATCTCGCGCGGCATACCTGCTGGTCGCGAGCCGGGGCGGGTCGCTGGCCGGCTACTCCGCCGCGCAGCTGCTCGGTGCGGGCTGCTCGCCGAGGCAGGCGCGCCGCGGAGGTGCTGCGTCCGGCCGCGATGTCCGCCAGCATCCCGGGACCGTCGTGTCGGCCGGGGCACGGCGGCGGCGGCGACCGCGTGGCGGTCGCAGGCTGCCTGGTCACGTCGCCGTCGCGTACGGCATGGGATCTCGCACGCCGTCTTCCGCTCGTCGACGCGGTGGTCGCGGTCGACGCGCTCGCCCGCTGCGGCCGGTTCGATCCCGCCGCGCTGCTCGTGCGTGGCTCGGCCGTACGCGGAGCCCGCGGTTGTCCGCGCCTGCCCCGCGTCGTCGAGCTCGCCGATCCGCGTGCCGAGTCCGTCGATGGAGTCGCGGCTGCGCCTGCTCCTGGTGCTCGCCGGGCTTCCCGCACCCGAGGTGCAGTACCCCGTGCTCGACGACCACGGGTTCGTGGTGGCGCGTTTCGACCTGGCCTATCCCGGACGCGATGCTGGCCGTCGAGTACGACGGCGGTCAGCACTTCACCGACCGCCCTCCCGGCGCGACCGGCGGCGTGACCTCGACATCGCCGATCTCGGGGTGGCACACGATGCGGTTCACGTCCGACGACGTCCACGGGTGCCCGCCCCAGACGGCGCACCGGGTGCGGATGATGAGGAGTCGCGGCTCGGCGCATCGGCGAGATCGACAGCAGTCCGGTCAGACGCATGATCAACACGGACTCACGTCGAACTCGACGGCTCAGGGCAGGCCGAGGAGCGTGGCGAGCCGGTCGACGGAGGCGGTGAAGAACCCGTCGTGGTCGGCCACCACGTTGTTCGTGTGCCCGAACAGCTCGAAGCCGACCATCCCGAACAGCGCCTCCCACGCGAAGATCGCCCGCGCGGCCAGCGGCGAGCCGGGCGGCAGGCCCATCCGTTCGGCGATGCCCGGCGCCAACGTGGGCTCCGGACCCGGACCCCGGATCGACGACGCCCTGCTCCAGGCCGTCGGCGAGCAGCCGGCAGAGCAGCTCGCCGACCCGGGACGCCGGCCCGATCGTCGTCTGCGGTGCCGCGTAGCCCGGCACCGGCGAGCCGTAGACCAGCGCGTACTCGTGCGGATGGGCCACCGCCCACGCGCGGACGGCGAGGCAGGTGGTGCGCCAGCGGCCACGCAGGTCGGCGCGCGGCACCCGCGACTCCGCCGCCTCGGCGTCCGCCCCGAGCGCGTCGTACGCCTCGACGATCAGGGCGGTGATCAGGTCGTCGCGGCTGGGGAAGTAGCGGTAGACGGCCGACGAGGCCATCTCCAGCTCGCGGGCCACGGCGCGCAGGGACAGGGCGGCGGCGCCCTCGGTGGCCAGGTGACGGCGCGCGACGTCGACGATCTCGCGGGTCAGCTCGGCGCGGACGCGCGCACGGGCGCCGGTGGCAGGCATGGAGCAGATCCTCGCACAGATTTGCGAGCGCTGCACCAAAAAGAGAGCACTGCTCTTGACGGCGAGCCCGAGTCGTGTGAACACTGTGCCTAACAGAGAGCAGCGCTCACACAACGGAGGATCCCATGGCTCAGCACGTCATCGTCGGAGCGGGCGCGGTCGGCAGCGCGGTCGCACACCTGCTCGTCGACGCCGGGCACGACGTCCGGATCGTCACCCGCAGCGGCACCGGACCCGAGCGCCCGGGAGTCGAGCGCGTCCGCGCCGACGCGTCCGACGCCGACCGGCTCGCCGAGCTCACCCGCGGTGCCGCCGCCCTCTACAACTGCGCGAACCCGCCGTACCACCGCTGGGCCACGGACTGGCCCCCGCTCGCGGACGCCTTGCTCGCCGCCGCCGAGCGCTCGGGCGCCGTGCTCGTCACGATGGGCAACCTCTACGGCTACGGCCCGGTGGACGGCCCGATCACCGAGGCCACGCCGCTCGCCGCCACCGGCACCAAGGGCCGGGTCCGCAACGCGATGTGGTCCGACGCGCTGGCCGCGCACGAGGCAGGCCGCATCCGCGCGACCGAGGCCAGGGCGTCGGACTTCTTCGGCCCCGGTCCGGCCGGCACGAGCCACCTCGGCGACTACTTCATGCCGAGGCTGCTGGCGGGCAAGCGGCCGTGGATCATGCAGGGCGACCTCGACGCGCCGCACTCGTGGACCTACATGCCCGACGTCGCGCGCACGCTGGTCACCCTCGCGACCGACGAGCGCGCGTGGGGCCGGGCGTGGCACGTCCCGACCGACGGCCCGGTGCCGCTGCGCGAGGTGGCGAGCCGGGCGGCGCGGCTGGGCGGCGTGCCCGACCGCGGGATCCTCGTGATGCCGCACTGGGCGCTGCGCGCCGGCGGGGTGGCGGTGCCGTTCATGCGGGAGCTCGAGGAGGTCCGGTACCAGTTCACGCGGCCGTTCGTGCTCGACTCGACCGCGGCGCAGCAGGCGTTCGGGCTCGCGCCGACGCCGTTCGACGAGGGCCTCGCCGCGCACGTCGCGTTCTGGCAGGACCGGCAGCGGGCCGCGGCCTGAGGCCCGGCCAGCACGGGTACGGTGAACAACCGTGACGACACCGTTCTGGGGACCGGACTTCGACGCACTCCAGCAGCAGGACCCGGAGATCGCGGGGGTCGTGCTCGACGAGCTCGACCGGCTGCGCGGCGGGCTCCAGCTCATCGCCAGCGAGAACCTCACCAGCCCGGCGGTACTGGCCGCCCTCGGCTCGACGCTGTCGAACAAGTACGCCGAGGGCTACCCGGGACGGCGCTACTACGGCGGGTGCGAGGTGGTCGACCGGGCCGAGGAGATCGGCAACGCACGCACGCGTGAGCTCTTCGGCGCCGATCACGCGAACCTGCAGCCGCACTCGGGCGCGAGCGCGAACTTCGCCGTCTACGCCGCGTTCACCCAGCCCGGCGACACGGTGCTCGCGATGGACCTCAAGCAGGGCGGGCACCTCACGCACGGCAGCAAGGTCAGCTTCTCCGGCAAGTGGTTCCACGCGGTGTCCTACAGCGTCCGCGAGGACACCGAGCTGATCGACTACGACCAGGTGCGCGACCTCGCGCGCGAGCACCGGCCGAAGATGATCATCGCGGGCGCCACCGCCTACCCGCGGCTGATCGACTTCGCGGCGTTCCGCGAGATCGCCGACGAGGTCGACGCGAAGCTCGTCGTCGACGCCGCGCACTTCATCGGCCTCGTCGCGGGCCGGGCGATCCCGTCGCCGGTGCCTTTCGCCGACGTCGTCACGGCCACCACGCACAAGGTGCTGCGCGGCCCGCGCGGCGGGATGGTGCTGTGCCGCGAGGAGCACGCGAAGGCCATCGACAAGGCCGTCTTCCCGTTCTCGCAGGGTGGCCCGCTGATGCACGCCGTCGCCGCGAAGGCCGTGGCGATGCGGGAGGCGGCCTCCGCGGAGTACCAGTCCTACGCCACCCAGGTCGTCGCCAACGCGCAGGCGCTGGCCAAGAGCCTGGAGGCCGAGGGGATGCGCGCGGTGTCCGGCGGCACCGACACCCACCTGGCGCTGGTCGACCTGCGGCCGATCGGCGTCACGGGCGGGGAGGCGGAGTCCCGCTGCGACGCCGCCCGGATCACGCTCAACAAGAACTCCATCCCCTACGACCCCGCGCCGCCGATGAAGCCCTCGGGCATCCGCGTCGGCTCGCCGAGCGTCACCACGCAGGGCATGGTCGAGTCCGACATGGCCGAGGTCGGCTCGCTGCTGGCCCGGGCGGTCAAGGCGGAGCAGGGCACCCCGGCCGGCGACGGCGAGCTCGCCGCGGTCGCCGATGCGGTCTCGGCCCTCGTCGCGCGGGCCCCCGCCTACCCGCGCTGACGCCGCCGAGGTGCTGCTGAGCCAGGCACCCGTCCCCGGGTCGGTCCTCCCCATCCGGGAGTACCTCCTCGCAGGCGCCACCGCCGCGGTCATCACGTTCCTGCTCACCGGCCCGGTGCGGGTGCTGGCGCTGCGCCTCGGCGCGGTCGCCTGGCCACGCGGGCGCGACGTGCACGTCGTCCCGACGCCGCGCTGGGGCGGGCTGGCGATGCTCGGCGGGGTGCTGGCCGGGATCGGCCTGGCCTACCAGCTCCCGGCGCTGCGGCTCGCCTTCGACTACTCCGGCGAGGTGCTCGGGGTGCTGGCCGCCGCCGTGATCCTGGTGATCGTCGGCGCGCTCGACGACCGCTACGAGCTCGACGCGATCACCAAGCTCGCCGGCCAGATCACCGCGGCGGGCGTGCTGGTGCTCGGTGGCGTGCAGTGGGCCGTGTTCTGGGTGCCGTGGGGCGGCGACGGCCCGGGGGTCTCGGGTTCGCTGCTGATCCTCGGCCAGGAGCAGGGCGTGCTGCTCACGGTGGTGCTCACCGTCGCGCTGGTCAACGCGATGAACTTCGTCGACGGGCTCGACGGCCTGGCCGCGGGGATCGGCATGATCGCGGCCGGGGCCACCGGCCTGTTCGCGATCGGGCTCGTCCAGCAGAACGGCAACGACCCGTCGGCGTACTCGCCCGCCCTCATCGCGGCGGTGCTGGCCGGTGCCTGCCTCGGCTTCCTCCCGCACAACTTCAACCCGGCCCGGATCTTCATGGGCGACTCGGGTTCGATGCTCATCGGGCTGCTGCTGGCCGCCGCCACCACCAGCTCGTCCGGGCGGCTCTCGATCGGCACCACGACCGACGGCAGCGACATCCTCGCCCTCTTCGCGCCCGCTGATCGTGCTCGCCGCGGTGGTCTTCGTGCCGCTGCTCGACCTGCTGATGGCCGTCGTGCGGCGCACCCGCGCGGGGATGAGCCCGTTCACCCCGGACAAGATGCACCTGCACCACCGGCTGCTGGAGATCGGCCACAGCCACCGGCGCGCGGTGCTGCTGATCTACCTGTGGGCCGCCGTGCTGTCGTTCGGGGCGGTCGCGCTGGCGCTGATCGACGACCCGTTCATCGTGCTGTGGGCGGTGGCCGTCGGCCTCGTCGTGGCCGTGCTCGCCTCGGCCGTGCCGCGCCTGCGAACCCGTTCACCGCGATGACAGCGCTTGCGCAACGGCCGCGGGGAAACCGGACCACCCGCGCAAAGTGACCTGGCTGACAACTCCTTCTCGCAGGTCAGGGCGCACAAGAGCGATCGGCAACGCTGTGGTAGCGTCGCCGACACCGGCCGCTGAGCGGCCCGGGTGCTTGACAGCTTGGCCCCGCGGGCGGAGCAGGACAAGCCCCTCCAGCGCCGAGGCGAGGAGTTGCTCTTGAACGCTCACATCCGAGCAGGCGGCCGCCGGATCCGGACCGGCTGAGACGCCCCCGGATGGCTGGTGGCGGTCCCGAACTGGGCGACCTGCTCTCCTTGGGCCTCACCCTGGCCGGATGCGTGGTCGTCGGCTTCGGGCTCGGCTGGCTCGCCGACCTCCCGCTGGATACCTTCCCGGCATTCGCCCTCGCCGGGCTCGCACTGGGTGTCGTCGCCGCCAGCGTCTATTTCTACAAGCAGTTCAAGAGGTACATGTGAAGGGGAGGAGACCGCAGTGGTGACCGGGACGCCGTACACCCCGCCCGTCACCAGGCGCACCTTCCAGCGCTCGGCGGTGGCCGCCGCCGTCGTCGGCCTCGTCGCGCTCGCGGTGTTGGTCCCCATGGGCTACGGCGCCTTCGCGGTGTTCGGCTGCGTCGGCCTCGCCCTCGGCGTCCTGAACTACGGACTCGTCGTCCGTTCGGTGGCCCGGTTCGCCGCCACGGGGCCGTCCAAGGCGCGGTTCTCCGGCTCCGTGCTGGGCCGGCTCGCCATGATCACCGTGATCGCCTTCGGCTGCGCGCTGCTGTTCCGGCCGGCGGGACTGGCCGTGTTCGGCGGGCTCGCGGTGTTCCAGTTCCTCGCGATCGTGAGCTCGATGCTGCCGCTGATCAAGGAGATCCGACAGAGATGACCAGAGAGATGAGTCGTCAGGGATGAGTACCGTCGTCCTCGCCGCCGAGATCAAGCCGGGCGATCACTGGACCGTCGAGGTGGCCGGCCTCACGTTCAACATGGACACGATCGTCGCCACGGCGGCCGCCGGGGCGATCGTGTGCGCGCTGGGCATCTACATGGCCCGCGGAGCCACCCGGGGAAGGCCGACGAAGCTGCAGCTCGCGTTCGAGGCGCTCACGGGCTGGGTGCAGGGTCAGATCCGTGAGGGCATGGGCCTGCGCGCGCCGCGCGGCGTCGTGTCGCTGTGCGTCACGCTCTTCGCGTTCATCCTGATCTGCAACTGGTTCGCCACGCTGCCCTGGGAGCACTACCTCCCGCCGCCCACCGCCGACGTCAACCTCGTGTACGCGATGGCGCTGCTCGTGATCGTCTGGGTCAACATCGCGGGAATCCGCACGCAGGGGGCGAAGAGCCATTTCGGCCACCTGGCCAAGCCGTACGCGTTCCTGGCCCCGATCGAGTTCATCACGCAGTACTTCTCGCGCCCCGTCTCCCTCGCGCTGCGGCTGTTCGGCAACATCTTCGCGGGCGGCATCATGGTGTCGGTCATCGCGCTGATCCCGGCCTACATCCTGTGGGCTCCCAACGCGGCGTGGAAACTGTTCGACATGTTCATCGGCCTGATCCAGGCACTGATCTTCACACTGCTCACCATCATCTACTTCAGCGAGGCAGTCGGCAGTGATGAGGACGCGACGGCCCACTAGCCGGCGCGGTTCCCTGCTCCCCCAACAGACGATGTGTGGCACGCGGAACGCCGCGGGTCACGGAGAACGAGGAGAGACATGAGTGTCCTGACGACGACGGTGCTGGCCCAGGGTGGCGGCGGTGAGGGGATGCTGCTCGGACTGGCCATGGTCGGCGGCGGTATCGCGCTCGCCGGTGGCGCGATCGGCGCGGCGGTCGGTGACGGCCTGGCAGGCGCCGCGGTGATCCAGGGTGTGGCCCGCCAGCCCGAGGCGGCCGGCCGGCTGAACACCACGATGTTCCTGATCATCGGCCTGGTCGAGGGCATGTACTTCATCAACCTGGCCTTCATGGCGCTGTTCGTGTTCGTGCTCGGCGCAGGGTGAGGCCGCCGTCATGACCACCGTGTTGGCCCAGGCGTCGGACAACTTCCTGCTCCCCAACGCCACCTTCTTCGTCGAGCTCATCCTGTTCGTGATCATCCTGCTCGTGCTGCACCGCTTCGTCGTGCCGCCGCTGTCGCGCGCGATGGCCGAGCGCGAGCAGATGGTCAAGCGCCAGGTGGAGGACCGCGAGGAGGCGGCGCGCAAGCTGCGGCAGGCCGAGGAGCGCTACGAGACGGCGCTGCACGAGGCCCGCGGCGAGGCGGCGAAGATCCGGGACGAGGCCCGAGCCGACGCCCAGGGTTACCGCGAGGAGCTGCGCGCCCGTGCCGACGAGGAGGTCGAACGGATCCGCCAGCGTGGCGAGGAGTACCTCACCGCGCAGCGTGAGCAGACGGTGCGGCAGCTCCGCGACGACATCGGCGGGCTGTCCACGGAGCTGGCGGAGCGGATCGTGGGGGAGTCCCTGCCCGGCGACGAGCGCACGCGTTCCACCGTCGACAGCTTCCTGTCCGACCTGGACGAGCGCACACCGACCGGTAGGGGGTCGAGCTGATGGATGACATCGCCGTCCTCGTCGCGGAGACCGTCGCGTTCCTGATCGTCCTGTTCGTGCTCTACCGCTACGTCTGGCCGATCGTGGCGCGCATGGCGGAGCGCCGGCAGGACGAGATCCAGCAGCAGGTCGACGACAGCGAGCAGGCCACCCGCAAGCTCGCGGACGCCGAGGCGAGCTTCGAGTCGGCGCTGGCCGAGGCCCGCGGCGAGGCGGCCAAGATCCGCGACGACGCACGGGCCGACGCCCAGCGGCTCCGCGAGGAGCTGCGTGCGCAGGCCGACCGCGAGGTCGAGCGGATCCGGCAGCGTGGCGAGGAGCAGCTCGCCGCGCAGCGCGAGCAGACGGTCCGGCGGCTGCGCGCCGAGCTGGGCGGGCTGTCCATGCAGCTGGCCGAGCGGATCATCGTCGAGTCGCTGTCCGGCGACGACCGCAAGCGCACCACCGTCGACCGGTTCCTCGACGAGCTCGACGGCATGGTCGAGGAGCGCACGGCCGAGCAGGGCACGGACGAGGAGCGCGCGGCCGACGAGGACACGACGAGGAGCGCGCCGACGAGGCGCATCCGGCCGATGCCGGGAGCGGGAAGGCGAACTGATGGCGCTCCTGTTGCAGGCGGCCAGCCGGGAGTCCCTGGCCGCGGCCACCGAGGATCTCGACCGGTACGTCGACGACGCGTCGGGGTCCGATCTCGAACGGCTCGGCTCCGAGCTGTTCGCCGTGCTGCGCCTCCTGGAGGCCGAACCGGGCCTGCGCCGGCATCTCGCCGACCCGTCGGTGCCCCCCTCGTCGCGCAGCGGCCTCGCCGACCAGCTGCTCGGTGAGCAGCTGAGCAGGCCGACCCTCGACGTCGTCTCGGACCTGGTCTCCTCCCGCTGGTCGCGGTCGCCGGACCTCGTCGAGGCCGTGGAGGAGCTGGGCCGCCGCGCCACCCTCGGCGTCGCGGAGAAGGACGGCTCGCTCGACGAGGTGGAGGACCAGCTGTTCCGGTTCGGCCGCGTGCTCGACCGCGAGCCGGAGCTCAACAGCCTGCTCACCGACCACGCCACACCGCCGGACAAGCGGCTCGAGCTGCTCGACGGCGTGCTCGACGGGAAGGTCTCGGCGGTCACCAAGGCGCTGCTGAGCGCCACGGTGGCGGCGCCGCGCGGGCGCAGCCTCGACCTCGCGGCCGAGGAGCTCTCCGAGCTGGCCGCGGCCCGCCGCGACCGCTACGTGGCGCACGTACGCGCGCCGGTGGCGTTGAGCCCCGACCAGGAGCAACGCCTGGCCGACTCGCTGAGCCGGCTGTACGGACGGCCGATCTCGCTGCAGGTCGAGCTGGACGAGGACCTGCTCGGCGGCCTGCTGGTGCGGGTCGGCGACGAGGTCATCGACGGCAGCGTGGCGGGCCGGCTGGCCGCCGCGCGCAGGCGCCTGCCCCACTGACCACGCGACACAGAACAGAAGGAAACCACGCTGCCATGGCCGAGCTGACGATCTCCCCGGAGGAGATCCGGAGTGCGATCTCCAGCTACGTCTCGTCGCTGGAGACGGAGACCTCCCGCGAGGAGGTGGGCATCGTCGCCGACACCGGTGACGGCATCGCCCACGTCGAGGGCCTGCCCTCGGCGATGACCAACGAGCTGCTCGAGTTCCCGGGCGGCATCCTCGGCGTGGCGCTGAACCTCGACGTGCGCGACATCGGCACGGTCATCCTCGGTCCCTACAGCGGGATCGAGCAGGGCCAGGAGGTCAAGCGCACCGGGAACATCCTCTCGGTGCCGGTCGGCGACGCGTTCCTCGGCCGGGTGATCGACCCGCTGGGCGCCCCGATCGACGGTCTCGGCGACATCGAGGCCGAGGAGCAGCGCATCCTGGAGCTGCAGGCCGCCTCGGTGGTCGAGCGCCAGGGTGTGAAGGAGCCGCTGCAGACCGGCATCAAGGCCATCGACTCGATGACCCCGATCGGCCGTGGCCAGCGCCAGCTCATCATCGGCGACCGCAAGACCGGCAAGACCGCCGTCTGCGTCGACACGATCATCAACCAGAAGCAGAACTGGGAGTCCGGCGACGAGGACCTGCAGGTCCGCTGCATCTACGTCGCCGTGGGCCAGAAGGGTTCCACCATCGCCGGCATCAGGGCGGCGCTGGAGGAGGCGGGCGCCCTCGACTACACGACGATCGTCGCCGCACCGGCGTCCGACCCGGCCGGCTTCAAGTGGCTCGCGCCCTACACCGGGTCCGCGCTGGGCCAGCACTGGATGTACCAGGGCAAGCACGTCCTGATCATCTTCGACGACCTCTCCAAGCACGCCGACGCCTACCGCGCGATCTCGCTGCTGCTGCGCCGCCCGCCCGGCCGCGAGGCGTTCCCCGGCGACGTGTTCTACCTGCACTCCCGCCTGCTGGAGCGCTGCGCGAAGCTCTCCGACGACCTCGGCGCCGGCTCGATGACCGGTCTCCCGATCATCGAGACGAAGGCCAACGACGTGTCGGCCTACATCCCGACGAACGTCATCTCGATCACCGACGGCCAGGTCTTCCTGGAGTCCGACCTGTTCAACCAGGGCGTCCGGCCGGCGATCAACGTCGGCATCTCGGTCTCCCGGGTGGGCGGCGACGCGCAGATCAAGGCGATGAAGACGGTCTCGGGCTCGCTGCGGCTCGACCTCTCGCAGTACCGCGAGCTGGAGGCGTTCGCCGCGTTCGGCTCCGACCTCGACGACGCGTCGCGGCGCACCCTGGACCGCGGCAGCCGGCTCGTGGAGCTGCTCAAGCAGGCCCAGTACACGCCGTTCCCCGTCGAGGACGAGACCGTCTCGATCTATCTGGGCACGAAGGGGTATCTCGACTCCGTCCCGGTGCCCGACATCGGGCGGTTCGAGTCCGAGTTCCTCGACCACGTCCGGCGCAACGAGGACGGCATCCTGGCCGACATCCGCGAGTCCGGGAAGCTCTCCGACGAGAACGCCGACCGCATCGCCGACGTGGTGAACGAGTTCAAGAAGTCGTTCACCGCCACCGACGGCTCCTCGGTGGAGGTCAAGGAGGCCAAGGCCGAGGCGATGGACGAGGACGAGGTCGACCAGGAGAAGGTCAAGGTCAACAAGCCCGACCCGAAGAAGTCGGACAAGTCGGACAAGAGCTGACGGGGCGTCTGACTCATGGCGGCACAGATTCGCGTACTGCGGCGGCGGATCAGATCCACGCAGTCGATCAAGAAGATCACCAGGGCGATGGAGCTCATCGCCACCTCCCGGATCGCGAAGGCACGGGCCAGGGTCGACGCCGCGAAGCCGTACGCCGAGGAGATGACCAAGGTCCTCACCGAGCTGGCCTCCAACTCGGCCCTCGACCACCCGCTGCTCGTCGAGCGCGAGGACCCGCAGCGGGCCGCCGTGCTCATCGTCACCAGTGACCGTGGCCAGGCGGGCGGGTACAACGCGAACGTGCTGCGGGCCGCGGAGGAGCTGCAGTCGCTGCTGCGCGAGCAGGGCAAGGAGCCCGTCATCTACGTGATCGGCCGCAAGGGCGTGAACTACTACCGGTTCCGTCGCCGCGAGGTCATGGCGTCGTGGACCGGGTTCTCCGAGCAGCCCGAGTACTCCGACGCCGCCGAGGTGGCGCGCACGCTGGTGGCCGCGTTCATGGCAGGCGCCGGAGAGCGTTCGGAGGACGAGGCGGTGGAGGCCACCGGCGCCGAGCAGGACGACATCGTCGGCGTCGACGAGCTGCACCTGGTCTACACGCAGTTCCGCAACATGGTGAGCCAGGTCCCGCAGGCCAGGCGGATGGCGCCCATGGAGATCGAGTACACCGACTCCGACGGCGACTCGGACGGCTCCGACAGCGGCTCGTCCGACTCGAAGCCGCCAGGCGGGTACGAGCCGCTCTACGCGTTCGAGCCCGACGCCGACGAGCTGTTCGACGCACTGCTGCCCAAGTACGTCAGTGCGCGGTTGTTCGCCGCGCTGCTGGAGTCGGCGGCGTCGGAGTCGGCGAACCGGCAGCGGGCCATGAAGGCCGCCACCGACAACGCCAACGACCTGATCAAGAGCCTGACGCTGGAGGCCAACCAGGCCCGTCAGGCCCAGATCACTCAGGAGATCAGTGAGATCGTCGGTGGCGCCGACGCTCTCGTGAGCGCAGGGAGTGAGAACTGATGACCGCCACCGCCGACACCACGGCCGAGGAGACCGAGCAGACGACCGGCCGGGTGGTGAGGGTCACCGGCCCCGTCGTCGACGTCGAGTTCCCGCGCAACGAGCTGCCGGAGCTCTACAACGCGCTCACGGTGGAGGTCACCTTCGGGGACCTCGCGAAGAAGCTCACCCTGGAGGTCGCCCAGCACCTGGGCGACAACATGGTCCGGGCGATCTCCATGCAGCCCACCGACGGCCTGGTCCGCAGCGCGCCGGTCACCAACCTGGGCCGTCCGATCTCCGTACCGGTCGGGGACCAGGTCAAGGGGCACGTGTTCAACGCACTCGGCGAGTGCCTCGACGACCCCGACCTGGAGATCACCGGCGAGCTGTGGGGCATCCACCGCAAGGCGCCGGCGTTCGACCAGCTCGAGGGCAAGACCGAGATGCTGGAGACGGGCATCAAGGTCATCGACCTGCTCACCCCGTACGTCCAGGGCGGCAAGATCGGCCTGTTCGGCGGTGCGGGCGTGGGCAAGACGGTGCTCATCCAGGAGATGATCACCCGGGTCGCGAAGAACTTCGGTGGCACGTCGGTGTTCGCCGGGGTCGGCGAGCGCACCCGTGAGGGCAACGACCTCATCACGGAGATGACCGAGGCCGACGTCATCAAGGACACCGCGCTCGTCTTCGGTCAGATGGACGAGCCGCCCGGCACCCGTATGCGGGTCGGCCTGTCGGCGCTGACGATGGCGGAGTACTTCCGCGACGAGCAGGACCAGGACGTCCTGCTGTTCATCGACAACATCTTCCGGTTCACCCAGGCGGGCTCGGAGGTCTCCACGCTGCTCGGCCGCATGCCGTCGGCGGTGGGGTACCAGCCCACCCTGGCCGACGAGATGGGCGAGCTGCAGGAGCGGATCACCTCGACCCGCGGCCGGTCGATCACGTCGATGCAGGCGATCTACGTGCCCGCCGACGACTACACCGACCCGGCGCCCGCCACCACGTTCGCGCACCTCGACGCCACCACCGAGCTGTCCCGGCCGATCTCCCAGAAGGGGATCTACCCGGCGGTGGACCCGCTGACGTCCACCTCCCGGATCCTGGACCCGCAGTACATCGGCGACGACCACTTCCGGGTGGCGAACGAGGTCAAGCGGATCCTGCAGAAGTACGCCGACCTGCAGGACATCATCGCGATCCTCGGCATCGACGAGCTGTCCGAGGAGGACCGCCAGCTCGTCGGCCGCGCGCGGCGGATCGAGCGCTTCCTGTCGCAGAACCTGCTCGTCGCCGAGCAGTTCACCGGCCAGCCGGGCTCCACGGTCCCGCTCAAGGAGACCATCGAGTCGTTCGACAAGATCGCGAAGGGCGAGTTCGACGACGTCCCCGAGCAGGCGTTCTTCCTCTGCGGCGGCCTCGAGGACCTCGACCGCAACCGCAAGAAGCTCGAGGGGTAAATGCGGCTTCGCCGCCTGTGCGTGGAAATCGCGGCTGGGGCCGCGATTTCCACGCACGACCAGTACCACACAGGCCGAACGGAGTCAGGCACATGGCGGAGATGACCGTCGAGGTCGTCGCGGTGGACCGGCGGATCTGGTCGGGTGAGGCGACGTTCGTGTTCGCCCGCACGACCGTCGGCGAGATCGGCGTGCTGCCCGGCCACGAGTCCACGCTGGCCCAGCTCGAGGATGCCGGTGTGGTCCGCGTGGACAGCACGGACGGCTCCTCGATCACCGTCGCCGTGCACGGGGGGTTCCTGTCGATCACCCCGGAAGGGGTCACGGTGCTGGCGGAGACCGCCGAGGTCTCCAGCGACATCGACGTCAGCCGGGCCCGGGAGGCGCTCGAACGCGCCGACGAGTCCGAGCCGGAGGGCGCCGCGGCCAAGGCTCGGGCGGAAGCCCGGCTGAAAGCCGCCGAAGCGGAATAGCGGGTCGCAGCAGTGGGAACCGTCGCGCTCGTCGTCGAGTTCCTGCTGCTGCTGGCGTGCCTGCTGCTCGGGTACCTCGCCTTCCGGCGGGTGCGGCTGATGCACGGTGGCGGTGTGGACGTCTGCCTGCGCCGGACACCCGGCGGTGCCTCGCGCCGGGTGCTGGCCCGGGACGCCGTCGCAGGCTGGCACTTCGGGGTCGGCCGCTACCGGGGCAACCAGCTCGCCTGGTACCGGCTCACGAGCTTCCAGCCAGGGGCCACCGTCGTCGTCGACCGCACGGAGCTGGAGATCGTCGACCGGCGTGACCCGACCGGTCCCGAGACCTACGTCATCCCGCAGGCCGCGGTGGTGCTGCGGTGCCGCGTCGGGCGCGAGAGCCTGGAGCTGGCGATGGCCCCAGGCGTCCTCACCGGGTTCCTGTCGTGGCTGGAGGCCGGCCCGCCCGGCCGTTCCACCGGCTACCGCCAGGCCTCCTGAGCCCGGTCCGCAGCTCCTGTCAGCGCAGCGGGGGCAGCTTGGGGACCGCGTTGTCGCGACCCGGCACAGAGCCACCCATGCCGCACGCGCCGTCCCGCTCGTGCAGCCGAGCGCCCTCCACCAGACCGTCAGCGGTCCGTGCACCCCCCAGAGCGCAGTAACCAGGAGGGGAGGCGGGTGCCGCCGGATCAGCGGCCCGCGTTGCGGGGCCCGCCCGGCTTCCAGAGCACGTCACCCTGGGGGTTCGCGACGCGTCCGAGGATGAACAGCAGGTCCGAGAGCCGGTTGAGGTACTTCGCGGTGAGCGGGTTGGTGCGCTCGGCGTCGACCGCGAGCAACGCCCACACCGAACGCTCGGCACGGCGGGTCACCGTCCGGGCCACGTGGAGGTAGGCCCCGCCCGGGGTGCCGCCGGGCAGGATGAACGAATCGAGCTTCGGGAGGCCCTCGTTGAACTCGTCGCACCAGCCCTCGAGCCGCGTGACGTAGTCCTCGGTGACCCGCAGCGGCGGGTACTCCGGATTCTCGACGATCGGTGTGCACAGGTCCGCGCCCACGTCGAACAGGTCGTTCTGGACCTGCCGCAGCGGGTCGAGCACGGCCTCCGCCAGCCCGCCGACGGTGACCGCCACGCCGAGCATCGCGTTGCACTCGTCGGTGTCGGCGTAGGCCGCGAGCCGGAGGTCGGTCTTCGGGACGCGGCTGAAGTCGCCCAGCGCGGTGGTGCCGTCGTCGCCGGTCTTGGTGTAGATCCTGGTCAGGTGCACGGCCATGGTCCGACCGTAACCGTGGGGGACCGGGGCGAGGGAGCGGGACGGCGGGGGGATAGCGTCGGCGCCCGTGGTGGAGCATTTCGCGGTCAGCGGTGGTGCCCGGCTGGTGGGCGCGGTCGACGTGATCGGCGCGAAGAACAGCGTGCTGAAACTCATGGCAGCCGCACTGCTCGCCGAGGGCACCACCACCATCACCAACTGTCCCGAGATCCTCGACGTCCCCCTCATGGCCGACGTGCTGCGCAGCCTCGGCTGCACGGTCGCGGTCGACGGCAGCACCGTCACGATCGACGTGCCCGCCGAGCCGGGCGCACAGGCCGACTACAAGTCGGTGTCCCGGCTGCGCGCGTCGGTGTGCGTGCTCGGGCCGCTGGTGGCCCGGTGCCGCCGCGCCGTGGTCCCGTTGCCGGGCGGCGACGCCATCGGCTCGCGGCCACTCGACATGCACCAGAACGGTCTGCGCAAGCTCGGCGCCACCACCGAGATCGAGCACGGCCGGGTGGTGGCGCACGCCGAGGAGCTCCGCGGTGCGCAGATCTGGCTCGACTTCCCCAGCGTCGGCGCCACCGAGAACATCCTCATGGCCGCGGTTCTGGCCGACGGCACGACCGTCATCGACAACGCCGCACGCGAGCCGGAGATCGTCGACCTCTGCACGATGCTCCAGCAGATGGGCGCCAAGATCGACGGCGTGGGCAGCTCCACGCTCACCGTGCACGGCGTCACCGGGCTGCAGGCCACGCAGCACCGGGTGATCGGCGACCGGATCGTGGGCGCCACCTGGGCGTTCGCCGCGGCGATGACGCGCGGCGAGGTGCGGGTGCGCGGAGTCGACCCGCACCACCTCGACCTGGTGCTCGACAAGCTCCGGAGCGCGGGCGCGACCACCGAGGTGGGCACCGGCGAGTTCACGGTCGCCATGGACGGCAGGCCGCGGGCCGTCGACTTCGTGACGCTGCCCTACCCCGGTTTCGCGACCGATCTGCAGCCGATGGCGATCGCCCTGTCCTCCGTCGCCGACGGCACGTCGATGATCACGGAGAACGTGTTCGAGGCCCGGTTCCGGTTCGTCGACGAGATGGTGCGGCTCGGGGCCGATGCCCGCACCGACGGCCACCACGCCGTCGTTCGGGGGGTCGAGCGGCTGTCGAGCGCGCCGGTATGGGCGAGCGACATCCGGGCAGGCGCCGGGCTGGTGCTCGCCGCACTCTGCGCCGAGGGCACCACCGAGGTCTGGGACGTCGACCACATCGACCGCGGCTACCCGCGGTTCGTCGAGAACCTGGAGGCCCTCGGCGCCGACATCTCCCGTGTCGCCGCCGAACCCAGGCGCTGACGGGCACGACCACTCGCGCGCCGGATCCACCGACTCGCGCGCCGAATCCACCGACTCGCGCGCCGGATCCACCGACTCGCGCGCCGGATCCCCCGACTCGCGCGCCCCGGATCCCCCGACTCGCGCGCCACGGAATGCCGACTCGCGGGGGACGTGCGAATGTGTGGGCCGCCACAGGAGGTGCCCGAATGACCAGTAGCAGTGCGACCGGATCTGCCGACCAGTCCGCCCCGCGCTCCACCACGCAGTCTCCCCCGCAGCCCGCCAAGCATTCCGCCACGCAGTCGGGTACGAATTCCGCCGAGCAGTCCGCCAAGCACGCCGAGCAGTCCGCCAAGCAGGTCGCCCAGAGCGAGCCGGTCAAGATCGGGGCCAGGATCGGGATCCTCGCCTACGGCGTGACCCACCTCCTGATCGCCTGGCTGGCCCTGCAGGTCGCGTTCGGGAGCGGGCAGCAGGCCGACCAGAGCGGGGCCTTCGAGACGCTGGCGTCGGGCACCTTCGGGAAGGTGGTGCTGTGGGTGCTGGTGGTCGGCTTCGTCGCGGTCGTGCTGTGGCGGGCGGAGCAGGCGATCTGGGGCTTCAGCTACGAGTCGGACCACAAGAAGCAGATCCGCAAGCGGGTGGAGGCAGGCGCCAAGGGCGTCGTGTTCGCCGTGCTGGCGTTCCTCGCGGGCCGCATCGCCGCCGGTGGTGGCGGCGGCGGCGGCGGGCAGAACGCCACCGCGGGCGTGCTGGGGTGGCCGGGCGGGCAGTTCATCGTGGGTGCGGTCGGGGTCGGGATCCTCGTGGTGGGCGCGGTGTCGGCGAAGCGCGGGTGGGACAAGGCGTTCACCGAGGACATGGACCTGCCGTCGGACCGCAGGGCCCGCACGATCGCGGTCCGCACCGGGCAGGTCGGCTCGATCGCCAAGGGCGTCGCGATCGGCCTGATCGGAGTGCTGGTGATCGCGGCGGCGGTCACCTTCCGGCCCGAGGAGGCCCGCGGGCTCGACGCCGCGCTCAAGACGCTCGCGGCGCAGCCGTACGGCGTGGTCCTGCTCATCGTGATGGCGCTCGGGCTCGCCGCCTACGGCGTGTTCTGCTTCTTCGACGCCCGCTACCACCGGGTCTGAGCTCCGGCTGGCGCCGCCCGGGTGATCCTGGACTGGGAGCCGCACTGACGCGGTTCCCGGTTCAGTGATCATCGGGGAACACGAGGACTGACGCGTCCGGTACTGCTGAACTCCGCGGAGCCGAGCGTCAGTCGAGCGCGCCGCGGCTGAGCACGACGCGGGCGTTCACCAGGTCGTCGCGGAAGACCAGCAGGCGGTAGCCGCGCCCGTCCAGGGCACCGACGGTGGCCCGGATCCCGGCGGCGCCGAGCCGCGACCGGAGCACCTCGGCGGCGCTGTCCGTCGGCACCCGCGAGACCTCCTCGAGCAGCCCGAAGCCGGTCGGGTCGTCGGGGTCGGTGACGCGCGGGGCAGGCAGGCCACGCCCGGTGCCGAACGTCCACCGCAGGGCGAGCACCATGCCGGCCATCATGACCAGGCCGCCGAAGAGCACGATGAACCGCGTCGTCTGGTCGACCATCCGGCCATTGTCAGGCACGGCCGCTCCGGCCGCCCGTCGACTGGATCGATCAGGTCGCACGGACCGCCGTCCCCCGGGGTGTGACGGCTGTCAAGGTGCCGGGTGGTACCGCTACGCGCCAGTAGGATCGGGCGATTGACGATTCGGAGGTGTCCGGTGCCGTACCCCACCGACCGCGAGCGTGACCGTCCCTGGGTGATCCGCACCTACGCCGGGCACTCCTCGGCCGAGAAGTCGAACGCGCTGTACCGGCGCAACCTCGACAAGGGGCAGACGGGCCTGTCCGTCGCGTTCGACCTGCCCACGCAGACCGGCTACGACCCGGACGACGAGCTCGCGAAGGGCGAGGTCGGCAAGGTGGGGGTGCCGGTCAGCCACATCGGCGACATGCGCACGCTGTTCGACGGCATCCCCATGGCCGAGGCCAACACCTCGATGACGATCAACGCGCCCGCCATGTGGCTGCTCGCGCTGTACGTCGCCGTCGCCGACGAGCACGGCGCCGACCGGCAGACCCTGGCGGGCACCACGCAGAACGACATCGTCAAGGAGTACCTCTCGCGGGGCACCTACGTGTTCCCGCCCGCGCCGAGCATGCGGTTGATCTCCGACACGATCGCCTGGTCGGTCGCCAACATCCCGAAGTGGAACCCGATCAACATCTGCAGCTACCACCTGCAGGAGGCCGGTGCCACGCCCGCGCAGGAGCTCGCCTACGCGCTGTCGACGGCCGTCGCCGTGCTCGACGCCGTGCGCGACTCGGGCCAGGTACCCGCGCAGGAGTTCGGCAGCGTCGTGGCGCGCATCTCGTTCTTCGTCAACGCCGGGCTGCGCTTCGTCGAGGAGATGTGCAAGATGCGCGCCTTCGGCAGGCTCTGGGACGAGATCACGAAGGAGCGCTACGGCATCGAGGACCCGCGGCAGCGCCGGCTCCGCTACGGCGTGCAGGTCAACTCGCTCGGCCTCACCGAGGCGCAGCCGGAGAACAACGTCCAGCGCATCGTCCTGGAGATGCTGGCGGTCACGATGAGCCGCGACGCGCGCGCCAGGGCCATCCAGCTCCCGGCGTGGAACGAGGCGCTCGGGCTGCCGCGCGCCTGGGACCAGCAGTGGGCGCTGCGGATGCAGCAGGTGCTGGCCTACGAGACCGACCTGCTGGAGTACGAGGACCTCTTCGAGGGCAGCCGCGTGGTCGAGGCGAAGGTCGCCGAGCTGGTCGAGGGGGCCCGCGCCGAGATCGACAGGGTGCAGGAGATGGGCGGCGCCGTCGCGGCGGTCGAGTCCGGCTACATGAAGGGCCGGCTCGTCTCGTCGCTGTCCGAGCGCAGGCGGCTGATGGAGTCCGGCGAGCACGTCGTCGTCGGGGTCAACAGGTTCGTCTCCACCGAGCCGAGCCCGCTGCAGGCCGAGGGCGCGGCGTCCATCGAGACCGTCGACCCGGCCACCGAGGCGGCCGCCGTCGACGCGATCCGGGCCTGGCGGGCCGGTCGTGACGCCGGGGCCGTCGAGTCGGCGCTCGGCGAGCTGCGCGACGCCGCCAAGACGGACGCGAACCTGATGGAGGCCTCCATCGCCTGCGCGAAGGTCGGCGTCACCACCGGGGAGTGGGCGGGCGCGCTGCGGGAGGTGTTCGGCGAGTTCCGGGCCCCCACCGGGGTCTCCGCGGCCGTGTCCTCGAACCGCGGCGTCGGGCGAGGACGCCACCGAGATCACCGCCGTGCGCGAGCGGGTGCGCGCGGTCGGCGAGGAGATCGGGTCCCGCCTGCGGATGCTGGTGGGCAAGCCGGGCCTCGACGGGCACTCCAACGGGGCCGAGCAGGTGGCCGTCAGGGCCCGTGACGTCGGCTTCGAGGTGGTCTACCAGGGCATCCGCCTGACCCCGGCGCAGATCGTGGCCGCCGCCGTCCAGGAGGGCGTCCACGTCGTGGGGCTGTCGGTGCTCTCCGGCTCGCACCTGGAGGTCGTCCCGGCGGTGGTCGACGGGCTGCGCGCGGCCGGCGCGGACGACGTGCCGGTCGTCGTCGGCGGGATCATCCCGCCCGAGGACGCCGCCGTGCTGCGCGAGCGGGGCGTCGCGGCCGTCTTCACGCCCAAGGACTACATGCTCACCGAGATGATGGACGAGATCGTCACGCTGG
>CAWAQQ010000010.1:0-627045 GCA_963784265.1 uncultured Actinomycetota bacterium | reverse complement strand
ATGCCGGTACCTGCCCCCCTTCCCCGGCACCGCAGCTGCGGAGCTCGCCCGCTGCCCGGCGCGACCGCCGCGATGCTGGTCCGGCGCAGATTCCACCTCCCCCGCTGCAACGTGGGCCTTCGGCTCCGCTTCGCCGACGGTTCGACCGCGCGCGTCTACCGTGAGACTGTCGTGGACACCGGAGCGGTCCAGGACCCGTGCGTGCTGGTGGTCGCGTTCCGGCTGCGGGCCGTGCGCGGCCGGCGGCACGCCGCGTTCCGCAGGGAAAGCCTGTGAACACGCCGTTGTTCGTCGGCTTTCCGGTTTCGTCTCCAAGCTGTGGGTCGCCCACGACCAGAACGACGTCTACCGCGGCGTCTACGAATGGGACGGACCCGACCGCGCCGAGTTGTACGCCCGCGCCCTCTGGCGGGTGCTGGCGCTGGTGTGCGAGCGCGGGACGATCCGCTACACGATCGTGCCCGGCCTGCGGCGCGAGGAACTGCTCGCCGAGCCCCGCCAACTCGACGAGCCGTCGCATCGGCTGGCCAGGCGGGCTGGTGGCGGCCCGTCGAGGTCGGATGACACCGCACCCCGACGTGCTTGTGGCCGGAGCCGGACCGGCCGGTCTCACGCTGGCCCTGCAGGCCCACGACCACGGTGCGCGGGTTCGGGTCGTCGAGCGGCGACCGGAGGCGTTCCGACCCTCGCGGGCGCTGATCTGCATCCGCGGACGCTCGAGGTGCTTCGTCCGCTCGGTGTCGTCGTCGCGCTGCTGGCCCGGGCCAACACCGCCCCGGAGCTCGGCTGCATCTGGGCTCGCGCGTCGTGACGGCCCAGCTCGGCGGACTCGACCCGCCGGACACCCCGTACCCGCACCTCTCGCTGCTGCGTCAGATGGACGTGGAAGCTGTCCTCGCCGGCGCGCTCGCCGAACGCGGGGTGCCGGTGAGCGCGGCCCGCGCTGGTCGGGCTCGGTGAGGCGCACGGCGGAGGCGCTCGGGTGACCCTGAACTCGGCGTTCGGCATCGAGGACGACTGCCGCACCGTCGCGGCCTGCGACGGCGCCGGGAGCACCGCGCGGACGCTCGCGGGCATCGGCTGGCGCGGCGCGCCCTACCGCCAGGAGGTCGTGCTCGCCGACGTCGAGCTGCGCGGGGACCTCGCGCCCGGCCTGGCCCATGTCGTCGCCGGCCCGGGGCGGGCTCCTGTTCGTCTTCGCGGTCGGGGAGCGGGCGACCTGGCGAATGCTGGTGACCCGTCCAGACGCCGGTCCTCCCCCGCTCGTTCGGCCAGCCCGGCCCATCCGTCCCTGTCGACGAGCTGCAGACTGCTCGACGCCGCCGGCCTGGATGTCCGGATCACCGACGTGGCATGGTCCAGCCGGGTGCGGCTCCAGCACCGGCTCGCCGACCGGTACCGGGACGGACCCGTTTCCTCGTGGGCGACGCCGCCCACACCCACTCCCCGGCCGGCGGCCAGGGCATGAACACCGGGATCCAGGACGCGGCGACTGGGCTGGAAGCTGCGTTCGCCGCCTCGGCCTCGCCCCCGGATGCGCTGCTCGACTCCTATCAACACGAGCGCCGCCCCGTCGCGCGACGGGTCCTCGCACTGACCGATCTGGTCTTCTGGGCCGAAGCCTCGACCGACCCGGTGGCGTCGTTCGTGCGCGGACGACTGGCCCCATCGCGGCTCCGCTGCTGCCGCTCCTGCTGGGCCGACGCCGGCTGGTCGCTGAAGGGATCCGCATGCTCACCCAGCTGGGCGTGGGCTATCGCGACAGTCCACTTTCCGAGGAGGGTTACCCGCGCGTCGGTCGCCTACATGCTGGTTATCGGATGCCCGACGCCACGGTGACGTGCGGCGGGCAGCGGGTGCGGCTGCACGAGCTGATGGCCCGGCCCGGGGTTCACGTGATCCTGCAGCGCGACGCGACCGAGCCCGCGTGGGCCAACGCCCGGCACGTGCGCGTTCACCGCGTGTCCAGCGAACCCGGGTGCGGCCTGGTGGCCGTCCCACCCGACGGCTACATCGGGTTCCAGGCGGCGGCCGTCGACGCGACCGGACTCGGCGGCTGGCTGACGCGGGTCGGCGCCACCTAATCTCCGCACCCCCGTGGGCGGGCCGGCCCTCCGCGGGCCCGACGTCCCCGCCCTGCCACAGATCCGAGGCCCCCGCCCCTGTGCCAGACGAGCTGGCCAAGCTGCAGGGCGAGCCTGTGGCCACGCAGGAGTGGGTCAGTCCACTCGCTCAGCTCAGGTCCCGTGCGAGCCCCCGCAGCGGAAGGACATCACCTGGCCCGAAACAGGAGGCCGGGCGATCGGCCGGGGCCGGGCAGGCGTCGAGCTCAGGCGATGATCAGGTATAGGCCGTAGCAGACGATGAGCCCTGCGGCGAGCACGCAGAGCACGGCTACGGCCGTCCCGCATCGGGTGGATCACGACGCGACGCCGTCGTCGCCGACCCGCCGCCGGGCGCGACCGCTCGGCGTCCGTGACCACCAACAGCACCTCGATACCGTCGAGCTCGTACGCCGACACGATCCGGCCGCCGTCGACCACCGCACGATCGTTCGCCGCGCGATGTTCGGCGCAGAGGATCGGGCCCCAGTCCCCGGCCATGTGCCGCTCGAGCAACCCCTCGTACGCCACGATCGGGCCCTCACCCTGCACCGCGCTCAGCTCGAAGAAGGCCAGAGACGTGACCAGGAGCTGCCCCAGCGGGAACAACGCGCCCTTCTCGAGCTCGTACCCCCGCTGATCACGCCGCAGCCAGTCGCTCATAGCCGCCCGCTCCCCTTGCCGCCGGGCGCCTCGACCCGACGGCACTCACCGAGCGCACAACCCGCCTCATTCATGATCACGTCCAACTCCTCTGCGGCAGCCCCCAACCGCGGGCGACACGTGGCGGAACCACTTCGGCTTGTAGACCGGACCGAAGCGCCCAACCAACAGCGCACACATCCCCGGCAGATCCTCGTAGATCACCCGCAGCGTCGCGCCCTGGCCGACCACCGCACCCACCGGAGCCGCCAGTTCGCCCGACTCGGCCTTCCGCTTCCCCTGCGCACTCAGGCGGTAGAGCGGTCGGACGTGGCAATACTCCCCGGCCGGCTCAGAATCCCCGCTCTTGATCACCTCGACCCTGACCTCCTCATGGAAGGCTTCCTCCCGGCGGAGACCCTCCAGAATCTCCTCCATGACAGTGCGGCCCCCAGTCCTCGGCGTCGGGCATGACCCGTCCTCCCGCAGCGTGATGCCCTCCTCGCGAGCCCGCTGCTTGCCGAGCTCGCTGAGCACGTACACGGGCTGCCCGTTACGCACCTCGCCGGTCGGCTCAGCACGCCGGCCTCGACCATCTCCCGGAAGACTTCCCGCCGCCCCAGCCGATCAGCGACTCGCTCGTTTAACGCGTCGGTCATGACGAGCTCCTGGGGAGTGCGCCGCGCCAGCTGCTGACCCACCGAATTGCCGTGCGGACATCCTTCCCTGTGAGTGATCCACACGGAGAACTTCTCGTGTCGGGCCATCGCCTTGGCGTGCCCAGCCGTCGACTCACCCGACTTCCGTCCGACCGGTACGGTCCGAACGACCACGACGTGGCTCCCCTCGCACCAGTGGCATCCACCGAAGAACGGCCCGCTGTTGGGTTCTCGGCAAGCAGTGAGGACAGCCCACGCACCCGATCGCCGAACATGGTCATCTCCTCGCGGGACCTGACCTCTGCCTCCGGCCCGAACAGCGCGGGCGGGAACAACGCGTCCGGGAGCTGCGTGTCATCCCCAATCGGGGAACAACCCATCCGACAGCTGGTCGTTGTCGTCGCTCATGGTGCGGACAAGCTGGTAGTAGTCCTCCCGGTCCAGCCACGAGTGGACCTCGGCTGCGACCCGGAGGACCTCCTCCGGGGACGCGTTGGCCGCGACGTCCAGCTCGACCGGGCCTGCGACTTCGGTCCAAACGTGGTGCAGAGTCCAGCCACCGTCGGTGTCGCAGGTCACGTACGGCTGACGGTGTCGCTGCCCGCTGAAGACCGTCTCGTAGGTCGGGACGTCGTCCACGGTGTCGCCGGCCTCCAGCAGGTACACCACGTGCTTGTCGTTGATTGGGTAGCGGGGCCGATCGCTGTCGTCGATCATTGGTAGGTCTCCCTCAGTCCTGCCCCCGGCGGCCTCTCCGCCAGGGGGCGTTCTCTGCGCGGGCGCTAATGCGTCGCGGATTGTGTGGTTCGCGATGAGCTCGTTGATCTCGCGGTGGCGAGCCGCGGATCCTGACCCCAAGGGCAGAGGTTCTGTTGCGGCATGACGACGCCATCGGGGGCGCGGCCGAGCGATACGGAACCACGAGCGGCCAGGCTCGTGCCCGCTGGCGCGTCGATGATCTATGTCGGTCCGCAGGACGTCGGCAAGCGAGCGCGCATGTCCCGCCGGTGCTTGGCCGAAGCGCAGGCTGCGTTCCGTCGCGTCGAAGACGCCCCGGTCGGCACCGCGTGAACGCCTCGCGGGTACGGCTGATGGTCGATCCAGCCGGCTGACCTGCCGCACCCGGCCCGCAGGGTCCGGGTCGTCGCTCCAGCGGGCCGAGCCGGGAACACGCCTTGCCCTCGGCCGCCGGCGTCGAGGCTGAAATGCCGAGGGCAGCATTGGCTAGACCTCATAACCGCGATCCGACAAGGCCCGAGCTGCAACACCGTTTCGGCTACGGTCCATTCGTTGCCGATCATCGGCTCCTGCAGTTCCCGTCCCGTCCAGTCCTGTCCCGTCCCGGTGTCAGTACTGACGTGCATGCCGACACTTGGTGCCGCTGCCTTCGGACAATGATCCGGCAGGCACTCCGAGTGATCGCCCCGAGCATGCAGCCGAACCTACGCTTCTCCGTCCGCCGCCGTTCCGTACGGGCTTCGTCGCGCATCGACGGCGGCGGATGTGCTCCTCGATCCGCACCACCCGCACCGTGGCGTCCTCATCGCCCAGTTCGACGAGCCCCGCCAGAGCGAGCAACACGATTGCGCCAGCCGGGTCCTCCACATCGGAGCAGCGGCGCGCGTCCACCCGGCGGATGATCCCGTCGTAGCGGTGGTTCCGCGAGCAGAACTCGATCACGCACAGGTAGTGCCACCGGACGTCGTGCGGCAGGTCGTCCATCGCCCGCCGGTCGGTCCAACCGTCGTCAAGCCGGGTCCAGGTCACCGCACACCACCGCAGTCGCGGTACGCCTTGACGGCGAGCAGCCGCCGGCAGTGCTCGGCGAAGGACCATTGGAACGGGTCATACTGCAGGACCGCTAGTGCCCATACCGGCACGCTGAGCTCGTCGGCGGCGTCTTTCACGGTGTGGCTCAGCGATGACTGTCGGGTGGCCGAGGTATCATCAACGTCGCTCGAACCCGCTGCCCGCCGGTCGATGGTGGAGGCCGCCCCCTCGGGGGCGGCTTCTTTCGTTGTCTCTCACGTCGACCCGCCTCCGGTGGGTCGCAGCAGGGCAGCGATCTTGGCGCGCTGTTCGTCGGTTAGCGGAGGTGCCTGCGAGACGATCTTCGAGACGTACTCGCAGAGTTGCTCGGCGCGCAGGTCACGCCGTAATCCGGGCAGGCGGCCGTCAGTCGGGCCATTGTGCTTCTCGATGGCCCCGATGACGGCGGCGAAGCGGCGACGCGCAGGGGTGCGAGCAGGCATCTTTGGGAGACCTCGTGGGATGCTCCCGGCGCCGATCTCCGGGGGCGCGGGCCGATGGTCAACGCCCCATTGCGAGGCGCGCCCGGCTGCCGAACCGGCTCAGTAGTGCTGCGATCAGTCTACCGCAGAGGCATGACCTTCTGGCCCCGCTGCAGCGTCTCGAATACATGTGTCGTCCGGACCGGGTGCGGGTTCCGACAACGCTTTGCGCACCCGGCGATCAACACGTCAGGCTGGTCCGCGCGCAGCCACCACCCGTCGGGGAGCTCCCGCCTGGTGGTCCCGCCTCCGACCCACACCGTTCCCACCGGGACCGCCAGTACGCCGTCACGGAGCCGATACACCCTCAACACCGCCCCGCCCGCCTTGCACCGCACCGTCAAGGCGGCGGCCTTCTTCTGTCGATCGGCGGGCCAGGCGCGGATCTGCGCGGCCCGGTCCGCCGCGTCCGCCTGCCGCCGCACTGTCGATCCGAATGCGGCGGCGACCGCTCTCAACCCGGTTTCGTCGCCGTTGCTCATGAGTCTGCGTCCCAGGTAATCGCCACGCTGTCCGGCTTGAACCCCCGTCCGCCTCGGGCGGGCAACACCCGGACACGCACCTGCAGGGCGGCGAGCAGCGCCCGGCGCTGCGGCACAGTCAACTCCGACCATCGCGTTTCGGCCTTCGGCCCAGCAATCTGCGCGACCAGCTCGGGCGCGATGCCGCGAACTGCACTGGCAGCCTCCGCTTGGCGCTCTCAACTCGGGACGCAGCCTGGCTGTGATCCGCCCGAGCTGCGCCCGATCGATCTCCCCTTCGGCATAGGCGTCGGCAGCCTCGGCGAGCCGGGCATGGATGCCCTCGGCGCGCTCCCGGGCATGTTCGCTGCCGCGTCGTCGCGGGCCAACAGATCCCGAGCGTCGGGCATTGCGAGACGAGCGACCACCACACGCTGCACGAGATCGTCGACCCATTCCCGGCGACGCCCGACGCAACCACTCGGACCGTCGCAGACGTACAGCTCATTCCCGGCCCGCTTCGACACTCGCAACACGGACCTGCACGCACGCGCACTCGCCGATGCCGTATGTCAGGAGGTGCTTACGGGCACCCGATCGGCTCGTCACTCGGCCGGATCGTTGAGCATCACGACGACGCGGGCGTGCTTGTCTGCGTCCACGATCTACGGCCACTTGGCGCACCGAATACCTCGCGATCACGCACAACGTGACCGATGTTTGCCGGTCGCATCGCGATCTTACGAACCGTCGACGGCAGCCATTTCGCGGCCCGGGCGCGTCACCGTTCGCGGCCCGCAACGCGGCGCGCGGCGGGGGAACGGCGGCGTCATTCAGCTCGTTTACGATGTCTTTGAGCGACATATTGCCAGCAGCCGATCAACGATCCCGAGACGATCTTCCTTCTGGCGGGGTCGATCTCGTCCTGCCAGGCGACGACTTCACCGTTCCCGTTGCGGGTCCGTACCCGCCGCCACCCGTAACGCGACGTGACCGTTCGACCGACCGCTCTCGGCACGCTGGAGCGCGGCCCGTGCGACCCTCTCGGCCTTCAACTCGGACTCCATCGTGTCTGCGCCGCCGAGCACATCAGCGACCATCCGACCGGCTGCACTCGTCAGGTCGATGTCGGTTCCCTTCACGAGTGCGATCGACACCCGTGACGCCGCAATACCTCGATCGCGCCCGCCCGCTCTGACCGGTTCCGCCACAGCCGGGCCAACCCGTAGGCGACGATGCGCGTAGCTTCCCCTCGCTCGACCGCAGCCATCATTGCTGCGTAGCCGGGCCGCCGGCACCGGCTCGGAGCACGGCACGTCGTTGTCAGTCCATACGCCGCAGCTCCCAACGGCGCGCGCAATCATCGCCACGCAGTCCTCGCGCTGCCTCGGGTCACGCCACGCTCCGTCTGGCGCGGATCTTCGCGATCCGGCAATACACGCCCGCTCGTTCGATCACCCGAGCAACGTAGCCCACTTACCTGTTACCGGTGCTCGCTGTTCCCCGGTGGCCCCGGCAAGACGCCCGGCCCGGCCGAGTTCGGGTCGCTGATGGACGATCTGGAGTCCCGCGCGTTCGGGCCACTGCCCGACGACACCTGGGTCTACCCCGGCCACGGCGACGACACGACGCTGGGCACGGAGCGGCCGAGCCTGCCGGAGTGGCGGGCGCGTGGCTGGTGAGCGAGCCCACCATGATCACCGTCTCCGGGACCTGACGTGCGCCGGTGCAGCTCATGTCCCTGGGTGGCGATCACCCGCTGCCTCCGAGCTAGTCGGCGCGGTGCGCTCGAATCTCCCTGAGCTGGCGTCGCACGTCGTCCAGGTTCCACCGCAGGTGTCCCGACGGCAGCACGACCGTCGGAACCAGCGTTCCGCGTTCGGCGTAGCGGGCCAGCGTGCGCCGGGACACCCCGAGCTGCCGGGCGGCCTGCGCCGTCGTGATCAGCTCCGGGTCGGACACGCGACGACGGTAGGTGACCGAACCGGCCCGCTCCGGCCCTGTTGACCCAGGTTACGCGACTGGCTCAATTGACCCAACTGTCTCACTGCACTATATGATCTTGCTGGTGACCGACGACCGCGGCCGGTGGGCGAACCTCACCGCATTGCTCGCGACGATGCCCGACCTGTCCGCGAAGCTGGCGGCCGAACACGTCGACGACGGCACCGGCCGCTGCCGGAGCTGCACGGCACCCGGGCGCGGCGTTCCCGGTGCCCGGTGGCCGTGTGTGCTCGCGCTCCTCGCCGTCGACGCCCGGCGCATCGCCGGGCGTCGCGGCTGAGCGGGCGGCTGCTAGGGCTGGAGGTCGAGGGCGGCCGCGAACGAGCCGTCCATGTAGAAGGGCGTGGAGGTGTGCTCGTGGGTGACCATCCACTCGCCGTCGATCTTGCGCAGGCAGACGGTCGCGCGGAACCAGAGGTCGAACCTCTCGGTGGTGCCCCGCGGGGTCGCGGAGAGGCGGTTGAGGCTGTGGCAGAAGGCGACGTCCTCGCCCGCCGTGACGTCCAGGTCGCGGATCTCGAAGTCGATCGGCCCGTCGAAGCCGGACAGCCACTCGCGCACGCCGTCCGGGTCGTGCACCGAAGGCCCGACGTGTCGCAACGGCGGCGCCAGGTCGAACTTGACGGCCCCGGGCGCGTAACCGGCGACGAGGCGCTCGGCGTCGCGTTCCCGCATGGCGGCCTCCTGACCGGTCACCAGCTCGCGGATCCGGGCCTCGTCCTGGGTCGGTACGGTTCTGGTCATGGTGCTCTCCTCGGGCTCGGCACCTCGTGTGGGCGCCTCTCGTGAAGGTGTAGAAGCCGCCGTCGCGGTTTCGACACGAGGGGAGAAGAAATGACGAGCCCCTGGGAGGAACCGTGAAGTACGTGATCCTCATCTACAGCAACCCGCGGTCCCGCGAGATCTGGGAGAGCCTCCCCGCCACCAGGCGCGCCGAGGGCCTCGCCGTCTACCGGGCGCTGGACGAGGACCTCGCCGCGTCGGGCGAGATGATCGTGTCAGAGGCGCTCGCCGACCAGTCCCTGACCAAGCGCGTCGCGGTGAGCGACGGCGTCACGATGACGACGGACGGGCCGTTCGCGGAGGTCAAGGAGCATCTGGCCGGCTTCTACCTCCTGGACTGCGAGAGCATGGACCGCGCCGTCGAGCACGCCGCTCGGATTCCCGAGGCCGCCTACGGTCTCGTCGAGGTGCGGCCGGTGATGGACCTCAGCGCCTTCGAGTCGTGAACGGACCGGTCGAGGTCGAGGGCCTGCTGCGCGAGCTCACGCCGCAGGTCCTCGGCACGCTCGCCCGGCGCCACGGCGGGGCGCACTTCGACTCCTGCGAGGACGCCGTCCAGGAGGCGTTGCTCGCGGCGTCGGTCCAGTGGCCCGCCGACGGCGTGCCCGACAACCCCAAGGGATGGCTGATCACGGTCGCGTCCCGGCGGCTGACCGAGCTGTGGCGCAACGAGTCGGCCCGCAGGCGCCGCGAGGAGGTGGTCGCCGCGCGGGTGCCGCCGGACCCCGAGCACGTGCCCGCCGTCGACGACACGCTCACCCTGCTGCTGCTGTGCTGCCACCCGGCGCTGACCCCGGTCTCCCAGGTGGCGCTGACGTTGCGCGCCGTCGGCGGGTTGGGCACCGCGGAGATCGCCCGGGCGTTCCTGGTGCCGGAGGCGACCGTCGCCCAGCGCATCAGCCGTGCGAAGCAGCGGATCAAGGCCAGCGGGGCCGAGTTCCGGATGCCCCCGCCCGCCGAGCGTCCGGAGCGGGTCGTCCGCGGTGCTCCGCGTGCTCTACCTGATCTTCAACGAGGGGTACACCGCCACGTCGGGGTCGGCGCTGCACCGCGTCGAGCTCACCGCCGAGGCGATCCGCCTGACCCGCCAGCTCCGTGCCCGGCTGCCGGGGGACGGCGAGGTCGCCGGGCTCCTCGCGCTCATGCTGCTCACCGACGCGCGCCGCCCGGCGCGGACGCAACCGGACGGCGCGCTCGTCCCGCTCGCCGAGCAGGACCGTCAGCCGGTGGGACGGCGACGCCATCGCCGAGGGGCTCGCACTGATCACCGAGACACTCGCGTCGCACCGGTCGGGCCCTACCAGCTGCAGGCCGCCATCGCCGCGGTGCACAGCGAGGCGGCCGGTCCGGACGACACCGACTGGCGCCAGATCCTCGCGCTCTACGACCTGCTGCACGCCCTCGCCCCCGGACCGATGGTCACCCTGAACCGGGTCGTCGCCGTCGCGATGGTCCACGGTCCGCGCACCGGCCTGGATCGGCTCGCCGACGCCGAGTCCGACCCGGGCCTCGCGGGGCACCACCGCGTGGCTGCCGTCCGGGCCCACCTGCTCGACCTCGCGGGCGAGCACGACGCGGCACGCGACCACTACCGGCTGGCCGCGCGCCGCACCCTGAGCGTGCCCGAGCAGCGCTACCTGGAGTCCCGCGCCGGCCGGCCCTAGCCGAGCGTCTTCGCCATCGCGACGCCCTGGCAGTTCGGCCGACGGCGGTGATCGCCGGGAGGAGCGGGAGGGCGCGCGGGTCCGAGCACACGCGCTACGCCCGGCGGGCAACCGGGTGGATTCCGGTGTCGGCGACCGGATGTACGGGGTAGACATGGTCATGGCGTACGCCCGCACCCGCGCGACACATCGGGGCGTGCGGGGTCGTCCCCCGGAGTACATGTTCGTGCCGTTGCGGGAGCAGATCGCGAACGTCCGGCGCTGGAACGAGGACCGCGAGTGGGGCTTCACCGAGGCCGAGCTCGACGCCGTCGACCTCACGCCCCGGACCCACGACAACCCGCTCCTCGTCGACCTCGTCGCGGTCTACCTCGACGCCGAGTACCGGGGCGACGACGAGGGCGAGATGGACGGCGTCCGGCGCACGTGCCACGAGATGTGGAGCGTCGCGACGGAGCGCTACCTCAACACCTGGTGCTGGGACTGGATCAAGGACGCGTACGAGAGCAAGCCCAAGCCGGTGCGGTTGCTCGCGGGGATCGACCACCGGCCGGGCGTCCGCAGGGTGACCGTCGACCTCGGCGCCCACTGGACGGGCCGGCACATCCGCCCGCGCCGGCTGCGCGGCCGGAACTCCGCGCACGCCGAGATCCTCGCGGCGGCCGCCCACTTCCCGCGCTGGGCCCGCTCGATGGACGGCGTCAGCGTGCCCTTCGTCTGGCTCTCGGGATACCAGGTGACCTACCCCGAGGCCGGCACGGACGAGCGGTTGCTCGCGCTCGCGTGGGTCGAGTACCGCGCGATGCTGAGCCTGAGCATCGCCAGGGCCGACCACTCCTTTCCGAACTTCGCGTCCCCCGTCTGCCTGCGGCCGAAGTGATCGTGGCCACCGGGCGGTAACGCGGGGCGCGGCCCGCCGATCATGCACAGCGTCGATCAGTACGGGGAAACACGGCGGAACAGAGGCCACAATGGAGCGGGCACGGCGCATCGCGGTGGCGACAGGCCGCGTGCTCGTGGCGTTGGTGTCGATCTCCGTGCTCGTGGCCACCGCCTACGGTTGGTCGGTCTACCGCGGGATCTCGACCCGCATCGTCACCAGCGACGTGCTCCCCGAGACCGCATCGCCTGGCCTGGACGAGCCGCTCACCGCACTGCTCGTCGGGCTCGACAGCCGCACCGACGCCGCCGGCAACCCGCTGCCCCCCGAGCTGCTCGACCAGCTGCGGGCGGGCGCCGACGAGGGCCAGCTCCACACCGACACGATCATCCTGCTGCACGTCCCGGCCGGGCCGCGCGCCGCGGCCACCGCGATCTCCATCCCCCGCGACTCGTACGTGCCGATCGCGGGCGGCCGCGGCAAACACAAGATCAACTCGGCGTACTGGCGCGGCATCGCGACGCCGCGGGAGGAGCTCGCGGCGCAGGGCGTGACCGGGGCCGAGCTGGACCGCGCAGGCCACCGAGGCGGGCCGGACGCACGCTGGTGGCCACCGTGCAGGACGCTCACGGGCGTCACCGTCGACCACTACGCCGAGATCAACCTGGCCGGCTTCGTCGAGATCACCGAGGCGCTCGGCGGGCGTGCCGGTCTGCCTCAACGCGCCGGTGCGCGAGCCGCTGCTCCGGCGTCGACCTGCCCGCGGGGACGCAGACGGTCCGCGGCGCCGACGCGCTGGCGTTCGTCCGGCAGCGGCACGGCCTCGACGGCGGCGACCTCGACCGGATCGCCCGCCAGCAGGCGTTCCTCGCCGGGTTCGCGAGCACCGTCCTGTCGTCGGGGCACGCTGGCGGACCCGGCCCGCCTCGACCGGCTCGTCGGCGCGCTGACCCGTTACGTCGTCCTCGACCGCGGCTGGGACCTCGACCGGCTCGTCGAGCAGTTCCGCCGCGCCACGGCGGCGACATCACCTTCCGCACCATCCCCACCGGCGCGCCCGACCTGCGCACACCCGTCGACGGCATCGCGGTGGAGGTCGACCCGGAGCAGGTGCGGCAGTTCGTCGCCGCCGTGGTCGGCGCGGGCGACTCGCCGTCGGTGACGCGCGCGGCGGGCTCGCCCGGAACGGCGGCGCCACGGCGACGCCCACCCCGGACCCCACCGCGACCCCGGCGATCACGGCCGCCGGCGGTGCCCTGCGTGGACTGACGGTGGTCAGTCCCGGTCCCCGCCGCCCTCGATCGACGCCGCGCGTTCCCGGATCTCGGTGGCCGACCGGCCGGCAACCTCCCGCAGGTGCTCGGCGACGGCCACCTCGACCGCCGCGTGCACGGCGGCGGGCGACACGTGCGGGTCCACGGCTCTGGCGGCGGCCAGCGAGCGGGACGACAGGTACACGTTGATCATCATGCGCCTCCTATGGCCGCACAACGGATCCGACGCCGCCGGGGGAACGGCTGTCGCCGCGAAGGTACGCCTCCGCGCGCCCGGCGGCGCGGCCCCCGCGCCGCGCAGGCACACTGGCCACCGTGACCGACAGCTTTCCCCGCCGCCAGGCCCGCACCCGCCGCTTCACGCTCGGCGCCCCCCGCGGCATCACGGTCTCCCCCGACGGCGAACGGGTGGTGTTCCTGCGCAGCCGCGGCGGCACCGACCCGGTCACCTGCCTGTGGACGCTCGACGTCGGCGACCGGCGAGGAGCGGCTCGTCGCCGACCCGCGCCGCGCTCGACGGCGCGCGACGAGGACCTGCCGCCCGAGGAGCGGGCCCGCCGCGAGCGCAGCCGCGAACAGGCGGGCGGCATCGTCGGCTACGCCACCGACCGGCCCGTCGACGATGGCGGCGTTCACGCTGTCCGGGCCGGCTCTACGTCACCGACTTCGCGGCGGGGCTGACCCCGCGCCTGCTCGACACGCCCGGCGGCGTGATCGACCCGCGGCCCGGACCCGACGGGCGGCCGCGTCGCCTACGTCAGCGGCGGCGCGCTGCACGTCCACGACCTGGCACCGCGGGATCGACCACCGTGCTCGCCGAGCCGGAGTCGGCCCGAGGTGACCTACGGGCTCGCCGACTTCGTCGCGGCCGAGGAGATGGACCGGATGCGCGGGTACTGGTGGTCGCCCGACGGCGACGCCCTGCTCGTCGCGCGCGTCGACGACGCCCCGGTGCAGCGCTGGCACATCGCCGACCCGGCCCACCCCGACCGCACGCCCGCCGTCGTCGCCTACCCGGCCGCCGGCACCGCCGAACGCGCTGCGTCTCGCTGCGCGATCTCGGCCTCGACGGGACCGCGCGTCCCGGTCGTCCTGGACGCGGAACGCGACGAGTACCTGGCCGGCGTCGTGTGGGACGACCACGGGCTGCTCGCTCGTCGTCCAGCCCCGGGACCAGAAGGCGCTGCGCGTGCTGCGCGGTCGACCCGCCACCGGCGCCACCGCCCTGCTGCACGAGCGCACCGACCCGGACTGGGTCGACATCGTGCCCGGCGTGCCGGCCCGCACCGCCGGCGGGCGCCCTCGTCACCGTGGCCGGCGGCGACGGCGGCCGACCGGCTCGTGGTCGACGGCGAGCCGGTGACCCCGCCGTCGCTGCAGGTACGCGCGCGTGCTCGACGTCGACGGCGAGACCGTGCTGTTCACGCGCGACCGAGGACCCGGAGTCGATCGGCCCTGTGGACGTGGCGGCCCGGCACCGGCCCGTGTGCCCGCACGCCGGAGCCGGGCGTGCACTCCGGACGGCTGCGCCGGCGGCACGCTGGTCGTCAGCCGGGCGAGCCTGCGACGCCGACGGCACCACGACGACCGTGCGCCGCAGCGCCGGGCCCGCGCTGACGATCGCCTCGTACGCCGACGCCGCCCGGGCTGGAGCCCCGCGTCGAGCTGCCACGGTCGGCGAGCGGGCGCTGCCCACCGCCGCTGCTGCTGCCGTCGGGCACGAGCCCGGCACGCCGCTGCCGGTGCTCATGGACCCCTACGGCGGGCCGCACGCCCAGCGCGTGGTCGCCGCCCGCGGCGCGCACCTGACCAGCCAGTGGTTCGCCGACCAGGGCTTCGCCGTGGTCGTCGTCGACGGGCGGGGCACGCCCGGGCCGCGGGCCCGGAGTTCGAGCGCGCCGTGCACGGCGACCTCGCCGCGCCCGTGCTGGACGACCAGGTCGAGGGCCTGCACGCCGTCGCCGCGCGGCACCCCGGACCTGGACCTCGCCCGCGTCGGCATCCGCGGCTGGTCCTTCGGCGGGTACCTGGCCGCGCTGGCGGTGCTGCGCCGCCCGGACGTCTTCCACGCCGCCGTCGCGGGCGCGCCCGTCACCGACTGGGCGCTCTACGACACCCACTACACCGAGCGCTACCTCGGCCACCCGGCCACGTCGACCCGGACGCGTACGCCGCGGTCGTCGCTGATCGACGACGCGGCGAAGCTCGACGCCGACCGCTGCTGCTCGTGCACGGCCTCGCCGACGACAACGTGGTGGCCGCGCACACGCTGCGCCTGTCCTCGGCGCTGCTGGCGGCGGGGCGCCCGCACAGCGTGCTGCCGCTGTCCGGGGTGACCCACATGACGCCGCAGGAGGTCGTCGCCGAGAACCTGCTGCTGCTGCAGGTCCAGTTCCTGCAAGCGACGCGCTGGGTGCCTGAGTCGCGGACCGGGGCGTCAGGCTCGGTCGCGGCGTGCCGCCGGCTCGCTCGTCCGCCGCGCGGCGGCCCCGCGCCGTTCCCGCGCCGCCACTCGGACACGCCGATCGCCAGCGCGACCGCCACGAACACCGTCGAGCCGCCCACCGCCACGGCCACGGCGACCGGGTAGTGGCCCCCGGTCCCGGCGAGCACCGCGTAGAACACGCCGGCGAGCGCGGCGGTACCGATCGCCGACCCGATCCGCTGCCCGGTCTGCAGCGCGCCGCCCGGCGGACCCCGCCATCCGGACCGGGCACGCAGCGCAGCGTCATCGTCGTGTTCGGGGCGATCACCCAGCCCGCCGCCGATCCCGGCGACGAGCATCGGCGCCGCGATCGCCCAGCCCGCCGAGTCGCGGCGGCGCGAGCAGCAGCACCACGGCGGTGGCCGCCGAGCCCGAGCAGCACGGCCAGCTCAGCCCGACGACGGTCAGCAGCCGGCCGAACCGCTCCACGAGCCGCCCGCCGACACAGCCGACGACGCGGCGAACCCGAGCGCGAACGAGGTGACGGCCAGCCCGGACTGCAGCGGCGTGTAGCCCAGCCCGGCCTGGAAGAACAGCGCGAACACCAGCCAGATCCCGCTGAACCCGACGAAGTAGACCGGCCGAGCGCCGCCCCCGACGCGTAGCCCGGCGTGCCGGTGAGCAGCCGGAGATCCAGCAGCGGGCTCGCGGCCGCGCCGCACGACCCGGCGCTCCCACGCGACGAACGCCGCCACCAGCACGGCGCCCACCGCGAACAGCCACCACAGCCGGGCCAGGCCGCCGGCCTCCGCCTGCACCAGCGGCAGCAGGACGGCGAGCACGCCGCCGCCGAGCAGCGCGACGCCGAGCACGTCGATGTGGCCCGCGGCCCGCGCCGGCCCGGGCGCGGCAGCAGCCGCGCCGCCAGCACCAGCGCGACGAGCCCGATCGGCATGTTGACGAAGAAGATCCAGCGCCAGCCGTCGGGCTCACCGGCCAGCGCGAGGATCACCCCGCCGGCGATCGGCCCGACGGCCGTCGAGATGCCCGACCGTCGCGCCGAAGAAGCCGAACGCCCGGCCCCGCTCCGCGCCGGAGAACAGCTGCTGGATCAGCGCGGAGTTCTGCGGGGCGAGCGCGCCCGCGGCGAGGCCCTGCGCCAGCCGGGCGGCGATCAGCAGCCCGGTGGTCGGTGCCGCACCGGCCAGCGCGCTGCACACGCACGAAGGCGGTGAGCGCGATGAGGAACATCCGTCGCCTGCCCAGCGCGTCGCCGAGCCGTCCGGCGGGCACGAGCGCGAGCCCGAACGCCAGCGCGTAGCCCGAGACCACCCACTGCGCCCCCGCCGGGTCGGTGCCGAGCCCGCGCTGGATCGACGGCAGCGCCACCGACACGATGCTCACGTCGAGCAGGCTCATGAACCCGGCCACGAGGGTGACGCTGAGCGCGCGCCAGCGCTTCGGGTCGGGCGACGAGGCCGCCTCCCGATCAGGAGCGCCCGCGCCCCGGACGGACGTCATGCCCCCTGTCTAGCCCGCCGACGGCCCGCGCCGCACCTGGACGGCGCTCAGCGACGGCTGCGGCGCCACCCCCCGCTCCGGGCGGACGTGCCCACACCAGCGAGGTGCAGCGCGACGCAGAGCAGGCCGAGGAGCTGGAGCAGGACCACGTCGATCGGACCCAGTGCGTAGCCGACGAGCTTGAAGACGATGGCGAGTCCGAAGAGGACCGCTCCGATGATGGCGACCATGCCACTCCTTCCGAGGGGGGCGGCAGCCTAACCGGACCATGGCGGCCGCGCGCCCCGGGCACGCCGTACGACGGCGCTCTGGCAGGGTGGATGCCGGTATCCGCATCCGACATCTGCGAGGACTCCGTGGCACTGGCGCGACCCGAGATCGATTCCCCCGACGGACCGGCCCCCACCGACCTCGTGATCGAGGACGTCGACGACCGGCGACGGCGCCGAGGCCCGCTCGGGCAGACCGTCACCGTGCACTACGTGGGCGTCGCGCACTCCACCGGCGAGGAGTTCGACGCGTCCTGGAACCGCGGGCAGCCGTTCCAGTTCCCGCTCGGCGCCGGGCGCGTCATCGCCGGCTGGGACCAGGGCGTCGCCGGGATGAAGGTCGGCGGCCGCCGCCGGCTCGACATCCCGCCGCACCTGGGCTACGGCGACCGCGGCGCGGGCGGCGCGATCAAGCCCGGCGAGACGCTGATCTTCGTCGTCGACCTGCTGGGCGTCAGCTGACGCCGGCGGGTCGACGCCCCGTGCTGAGCCTCCTGCTGATCTCCGACACCCACCTGCCGGTGCGGGGCCGCGACCTCCCCGCGCCCGGTGTGGGCGGCGGTCGACGCGGCCGACGTCGTCGTGCACGCCGGTGACTGGGTCTCGGTCGACCTGCTCGACGCGCTCGAGGCGCGGGCGGCCCGGCTCGTGGGCGTGTACGGCAACAACGACGGCCCCGAGCTGCGGGCCCGGCTGCCCGAGGTCGCGCGCGCCGAGCTCGGACGGCGTCCGGCTCGCGGTCGTGCACGAGACGGGCGCGGCCGCCGGGCGGGAGCGGCGCTGCGCGCGCCGCCTACCCCGACGCCGACGTGCTGGTGTTCGGGCACAGCCACATCCCGTGGGACACCACGGCACGCCGGGCCGACGGCTCGACGCTGCGGCTGCTCAACCCCGGCTCGCCGACCGACCGGCGCCGCCAGCCGACGCACACCTGGATGACGGCGGTACTGCGCGACGGAACGGTCGACGACGTGGAGCTCCATCACCTGGGCTGACCGGGCGCGTGCACGACGGACGGGTCGCGCTTGGCCTTGATCAGGCTGGCGACCGTCGTGATCACCAGCACGCCGACGATCACGGTCAACGAGACAGCGCGATGCCGACGGTGGGCACCGGCACCGGCTCGCCGCCGTTGATGAACGGCAACGAGTTCTCGTGCAGCGCCTCGAGCACCAGCTTCACGCCGATGAAGGCGAGGATGATCGCGAGCCCGTAGTTGACAGGTAGACGAGCCGGCTGAGCAGCCCGCCGAGCAGGAAGTAGAGCTGCCGCAGGCCCATCAGCGCGAAGGCGTTGGCGGCGAAGACCAGGTAGGCCTCCTGGGTGAGGCCGAAGATGGCGGGGATCGAGTCCAGGGCGAACAGCAGGTCGGTGGTGCCGATCGCCAGCATCACCAGCAGCATCGGCGTGACGAACCGCTTGCCGTGGATCTTCACGAACGGACTTGGCGCCGTGGAACTCGTCGGTGACCGGGCAGGACCTGCGCCGGATGGCCCGCAGGGCGAAGTTCTCCGTGTACTCCTCGTCGTGGTCGGTGCCCTGCCGCATCAGGTTCACGGCCGTGACCACCAGGATCACCGCGAAGACGTAGAAGATCCAGCTGAACGAGCGCGATGGCGGCCGCGCCGATGGCGATGAAGATGCCCCGCATGACCAGCGCGATCACGATGCCGACCAGCAGCACGCGGTGCTGGTGCTTCGGCGGCACCGCGAACGTGCGCCATGATGATCACGAAGATGAACAGGTTGTCGACCGACAGCGAGTACTCGGTGATGTAGCCGGCGAAGAACTCGCCCGCGTAGCGGCCCCCGGCGAAGAACCACAGGCCGAGCCCGAAGATCACGGCGAGCGCCACGTAGAACAGCACCCAGCGGGTGGCCTCGCGGATGCCGACCGCGTGCGGCTTGTGGTCGACGAGCAGGAGGTCGGCGACGATGATGGCGATCAGTCCACCGATGGTGGCGAACCACAGCCACGTCGGGACGTTCATGCGGTGGACCTCCGAGGAGCTCTCGGGCAGCGTGCAGCGGCCCGAGGTCTCTCCCGTCGCCCGACGAACGCTTCGTGGACGACCGATGGCACCGGGCGGCAGGGCCGTGAGAAGGCCATGCGCCGTGCTGACGATGCCACCGCCTGCGGGATACTCCCCTGCGGTGCGACCTCCAGTCTGACCGACCACCTGCCGGACCGCCACCCGGGGGGCCCTCGAGGTGACCGACGGCACGGCGGCGCGCTCCGTGCTCCGACGCGTCCGACGTGCGACGATCCGCCGCATGGTGCTCGAGATCGCCGACTTCTCCATCGGTCCCGGTACCGAGGACGACTTCGCCGCGGCGTACGGGGAAGCCGTGCAGCACGTCGCGCAGACGCCCGGGTTCCGCAACGCGCGGATGACGCGGGGCATCGAGTCGCCCGGCCGGTTCGTCCTGCTCATCGAGTGGGACTCCGTCGAGGCGCACGACCGTCGTTCCGCGAGTCGGAGAACTTCCCGCAGGTGGCGGGCGCTCGATCGGGCCGTTCTTCGCGGCCGACCCGCGTGTCGAGCACTTCACGGACGTGGCCGACGCGCCCGCGCTGAGAACTGGCTGAGGTCGCCCGGTCGCCGGGCTTGCGTACTCGCATAGCGTTCTCAGGTGCCCCCCTCGCCACCCGCGCCGGGTGACCTCGCGCAGTGCTCGTCGTCGTGCTGGCTGCTCGCCGGCGGCCTGCTGCTGACCGGCGCGGCGGCGTCCGTCCGGCGAGGTGCGCACCGCCGAGCAGCGCATCCAGGTGCCGGGCGGGCCCGGGGTGGCCGCGCCGGTCGACCTGGACACGACCCTCTACCTGCCCGCGACGACCCCGGCCCCCGCCGTGCTCGTCGCCCACGGGTTCGGCGGCAGCAAGGCCTCCGTCGACGCCGACGCCCGCGACCTCGCCGACCGCGGGTTCGTCGTGCTCAGCCTGGTCGGCCCGCGGCTTCGGCACCAGCACCGGCCAGATCGCGCTCGACTCCCCCGACTACGAGGTCGCCGACGCGCGCGCGCTCGTCGACTGGCTGGCCGCGCGCCCGGAGGTCACGCAGGACGGCGCCAGGCGACCCGCGGGTGGGGGTCACCGGCGGGTCCTACGGCGGGGCGCTTCGCTGCTGCTCGCGGGCTACGACCAGCGGGTCGACGCGCTCGCCCCCGTGATCACCTGGAACGACCTCGGCCAGGCGCTGTTCCCCAACGCCGCCGCCGCGACGGCCCCGCCCGCCGACACGCCCGCCCACGGCATCTTCGGCCCGGACGGCGTGTTCAAGCGCGGCTGGGCCGGAGTGTTCTTCTCGGCCGGGCTCGCCCCCGGCGGCGGCGGCGCGGGCGGGGCCGCCGTCGCGCCGCGGCGGCGGGCAGCCCGGCCGCGACCGGCCCGACCGCACCCGGCCGACCGGCCGACGGGCCGCGACCCGCGACGCGGCCCGCCGGCACCGGCCGCCCGACCGGGTCGGTGCGACCTGCGGACGCTTCACGCCGGCGGTCTGCGCCGCCTACACCGAGGCCGCGACCACCGGCCGCATCTCCCCCGCCACCGCCGACCTGCTGCGCCGCTCCTCGCCGGCTCACGGTCACCGACCAGATCACCGCGCCCACCCTGATCGTGCAGGGCGAGCAGGACACCCTGTTCGGTCTCGACCAGGCCGACGCCAACGCCCGCCAGATCGCCGCGGCGGGCGGCACCGTCAAGACCGTCTGGTTCTCCGGCGGCCACGACGGCGCCCCGCCCGGCCCGGCGGTCCGCGAGCAGATCGGCGAGTGGTTCGACTTCCACCTCGCCGGGCGCGGCGACGACCCGGGCACGACGTTCGGCTACGCCGTCGAGAGCGGCGTGCGGGCGCGCGCCGAACACCCCGACCAGCCGCACCGTCGTGGCACCCGCCTACCCGGGCCTCGCCGGCGGCCCCGCGGTCGGCAGCGCGGGCCTCGCGCTGGAAGGCCAGCCGCAGGTCGCCGTCAACCCGCCGGGCGGCAACCCCGCCGCGATCACGAACCTGCCGGGGCTCGGCGGCGCGCTGGGCAACCTCGGCGGGCGGCTCGCAGCGTTCACCGCCGAGCTGCCGGGCCAGTCCGCGCAGTTCCGTACGCCCGCCCTCGACGCCCCGATGCTGGTCAGCGGCGCGCCGCGGGTGGACATCACGGTGGCGCGGGTGCCCGGCCAGCCCGCCGTCGACGAGGCCGTGCTGTTCGGGAAGGTCTACGAGGTCACGCCCGACGGCCTGCGGTCGCTCCTCGGCAGCGCCGTCGCACCGATCCGGGTGCCCGTGCCCGCCGACGGCAGCCCGGCGCGTGCGACCGTCACGCTGCCCGGGGTGGTCGCGCCCGTCGAGGCGGGCAACCGGCTCGTCGTCTCGATCAGCACCACCGACCAGGGATTCGCCGGCACGGTCGAGCCCGCCGTGTGGCAGATCGGGCTCGCGGGCAGCCGGGCCGTCCGCGCTCACCGTGCCGGTCGTGCCCGGCCGGGCCGTCACGGCCAACACCGTGCCGGCCTTCCCGGCGATCGGGATCGGTGTGGTGTTCGCGCTGGCGCTGCTGGTGTGGGGTGTCGTCCGGCTGGCGACCCGTCGTCGCGCGGGCGCCGACCCCGTGGCCGCCGACGACGCGCCGAGCCCGCCCGGCCGCTGGAGATCCGGGACCTCGCCAAGACCTACCGCGGCGGCTTCACCGCGGTGAAGGGCGTCTCGTTCGCGGTGGAGCGGGGCATGGTCCTCGGCCTGCTCGGGCCCAACGGCGCGGGCAAGACCACGGTGCTGCGGATGCTCATGGGCCTCATCCGGCCGACGGCGGGCTCGATCCGCGCGTTCGGCGAGCTGGTGACGCCGGGCGCCCCGGTGCTGGCCCGGATCGGGGCGTTCGTGGAGGGCCCCGGGTTCCTGCCGCACCTGTCCGGCGCGGACAACCTGCGGCTGTACTGGGCCGCGACCGGCAGGCCCGCCGCGGAGTCGCACCTCGACGAGGCGCTGGAGATCGCCGGGCTCGGCACGCTCGATCGAGCGCCGCGTCGGCACGTACAGCCACGGCATGAAGCAGCGCCTGGCGATCGCCCAGGCCATGCTCGGGCTGCCGGAGCTGCTCGTGCTCGACGAGCCGACGAACGGCCTCGACCCGCCGCAGATCCACGCCATGCGGGAGGTCCTGCGCGACTACGCCGCAGGCGGGCGGACGGTGCTGGTGTCCAGCCACCTGCTCGCCGAGGTGGAGCAGACCTGCAGCCACGTCGTCGTGATGCACCACGGCAAGGTCGTCGCGGACGGCCTGGTCGAGGACATCATCGCGGGCGGCGGGGCGGCCAGCTTCACCGTCGACGCCCCCGAACGGGCCGCCGCGGTGCTGTCGGCGCATCGCGGGCGTGAGCGAGGTGGCCGTGGACGGCGACCGCCGTGCACGCCGAGCTGAACGGCACGCCACGCGCCTCGGCGGTGCGCGCCCTGGTCACGGCCGGGGTCGACGTGGCGTCCGCCGGGCCGCGGCGCCGCCTCGAGGACGCATTCCTGCAGCTCGTCGGAGAGGACCGGGCGCCGTGAGCGAGCTCGTGACCACGCCAACCGGACGTCGGCTACCGCCCGAACCGGACGCTGCCGCTGCGCGTCGAGCTGGTGCGCCAGCTCAAGCGGCGCCGCACGCAGGTGGCGTTCGCGCTGGTGGCGCTGCTGCCGGTGATCCTCTGGATCGCGTTCGAGCTGACCGACGACGGGCCGCCCACCGGCTCGCTCAACCTCGTCGACCTGGCGAAGGGCAGCGCGACGAACTTCGCGGTGTTCGCGCTGTTCGCGTCGGCGTCGTTCCTGCTGGTGGTCGTCGTGGCGCTCTTCTTCGGCGACACGGTGGCCTCGGAGGCGTCGTGGTCGAGCCTGCGCTACCTGCTGGCGGCCCCGATCCCGCGGGCCCGGCTGCTGCGGCAGAAGTCGATCGTCGCGGCGTTCCTGTCGGTGGCCGCGCTGCTGCTGCTCCCGGTGGTGGCCCTGATCGTCGGCTACCTCGCGTACGGCACGGGCGACCTCGTCAGCCCCACCGGCGAGTCGCTGCCGTTCCTGACGGCGACGGGCCGGGTGCTGCTCGGAGCGCTCTACATCGCCGTGCACCTGACCTGGGTCGCCGGGCTGGCGCTGCTGCTCTCGGTGAGCACCGACGCCCCGCTCGGGGCCGTCGGCGGCGCGGTGATGGCGTCGATCGTGTCGCAGATCCTCGACCAGATCACCGCGCTGGAGGACCTGCGCAACTACCTGCCCACGCACTACGCGAACTCGTGGGCGCAGCTCCTGGCCACCGACATCGACTGGGGCGACATGACGCGCGGGGTGTTCTCGGCGGTCTCGTTCGCTGCGGTGTTCGGCGCGCTGGCGGTCTGGCGGTTCTCCCGCAAGGACGTGACGAGCTGACGGGCCCTGCGGCCCGCGCGAACGGCACCTTCGAACAATAGGTTTGCTCGAGAGTGCCGTTCGCGCGGGACGCGCAGGGGGAGCTGTCCACAGGTTGTCGCGACCCGGCCCGCCGCAGGGCCCGCGCACGACCATCGTGCTCATGCCCCGACGCACCAACACGCTGCGCCCCGACGAGTTCGCCGCGGTCTGCGGCAGCACCGTCGTCCGGATCACCGACCTCGAACGTCTCGGGCTGGGACGCACCACGACCCGGCACCGCTGCCGGCCGGGCGGGCCGTGGCGACTGCTGCTACCGGGCATCGTGCTGCTGAGCAACCGGGCGCCGACCCGCCCGGACCGGCGGCTGGCGGCGCTGCTCTACGCCGGAGACGGTGCGGTTCTCACCGGTCTCGACGCGCTGGACCTCCACGGCATGCAGCGCGTTCCGCGCCCGTCCGGACCGGTGCACGTCCTCGTCCCGCCGACCGGCGGCGCGGCGGATCGGGGCTGGTGCTGGCCGAGCGGACGGGCGGCTGCCGGTCCCGGTTCCCGGGCGGTGGCCGCTGGCGCCGATCCCCCGTGCGGTGCTCGACTTCACGCGCCGGAGCACCGAGCGCGCGGAGACCCGTGCCGCCATCGCCGAGGTCGTGCAGCGAGGGAGGTGTACGGTCGGCCGCGCTGAACATCCGAGCTGGACGACCTCGGGAGCGGTCGCGGCACGGCGTGTCGCGCGCGGTCGGTGCTCCGGCGCGTGAAGTCGGCGCACCGCAGCGCGGGATCGGCGCCAGCGGCCGCCGCGCCGGGGAACGGATCGGCTGTCGACCCAGTCCGCTCGGCGCAGCACCGACGCCCGATCCACCGCGCCGCCTGGTCGGCGAGGGACCCGAGGACGTGCACCGGTACCGTCGACCGGGCGCGGCATGCGCTGCATGCCGTGCAGGTCCACGCGCGTCGAGACCGGTGATCGAACCGCATCGTCAGCCGGCGTAGAGAAGCGCCGCGAGGCGCCGGTCCGGGCGCGGCTCGGCGCCCGTGTCGCACGAGCGAGCACTCGATGCCGGGCACGCGAGCAGACGCCAGCCGGCCCGCCCAGGTCGGCAACGGTGCCGGGTCGTGGTGCGGCCGAGCCCGAGACGTTCGAGCTCGGTGATCCGGACGACGGTGCTGCCGCAGGCCGCGGCGAACTCGTCGGGCCGCAGCGTGCGGTGCGTCGGGGCATGACCAGGATCGGTCGGGCCGCGAGGGCTGCCGGCGGGCCGGATCGCGGCAACCTGTGGACAGCTTCCCCCTGCGCGTCGCGGTGCGAGCGGCACTTTCGAACAACAGGTTTGCCCGAGAGTGCCGCTCGCGCGGGCGGTCAGCGTGGGCGCTTGGACTTCGGCAGCTTCGCGACCACGGCGTCGTAGGAGGCGTCGACGAGCTCGCGCAGCTCGTCGTCGGGGATGGTGCCGTCGAGGCTGACGGAGTTCCATCCGTACCGGCCGATGTAGGGCATCACCGAGACGGCCTGCGGGTAGGCCTGCCGCAGCTCCTCCGCCTCGTCGGTGTCCCGTCCGCACTTGACGCCCACGCCGTCGCCGCCGAGGAAGGCGAAGATCTTCCCGCCCACCTTGGCGACGAGGTCGGACTCCCACGGCTCGTCCGGCGTCGCACCCGGCTTCGCCAGGCAGTAGGCGACGAGCTCCTCGTGGTTCACGCGACCAGGGCGGTTCGGTGCCGTGCGTACTGCCACCGCAGTGCGGCCAGCAGCACCGTCGCGACGATCACGTAGGTGGCGCCCGCGACCTGCTCCCCCACACCCCACGTGAGCTCGGCCCCGCCGTCGTGGGGCAGGAAGCGGAAGGGCGCCACGTAGAACGCCACGGCCAGCACGGCCGTGGCCACAGCCCAGCCCGCGGAGCGCAGCCGCACCGCGTAGGCGGCCGTGACCAGCAGCGCAGGGGCGATCCACACCCAGTGGTGCGACCACGACGTGGGCGAGACGAGCAGCGCGAACGCGGCCACGACGACGAGCGCGAGTGCCGGTTCGCAGCGGCGCACCATCGGCACGACGAGGGCCAGCAGGCCGAGGGTCAGGACCAGCCAGGCGACCGTGATCGCCGTCTCGCTCGCGCCGGCCCGCGCCATGACCGCCTGCAGGGTCTGGTTGGTGAAGAACACCGAGCCGCTGACCCCGGACGCAGGCCCGCCGAACCAGTACCGCACGGACGCCTCCGCGTCGACGACGAAGCCGAGCCCGGTGGCCGCCGCGCCGGTGAGCACGGCCACGACGGCGGCGCGCATGTCGCGCCGGAGCAGGAAGAACAGCACGAACGCCGCGGGCGTCAGCTTGACCGCGGCGGCCAGGCCCACCAGCAGCCCGCGCGGCCACGGCGGACGTTCGGCGAGGCAGTCGACGGCGACGAGCGCCATCAGCACGAGGTTGACCTGCCCGAACTCGAACGTCTCCAGCACCGGTTCCAGCCACGAGCGCCAGCGGCAGCGCCGCCGACGCCACGGCGAGCGCCCCGCCACGCCCGCCGGCCGGCCACACCCGTCTTCGCGACGACGTACAGGGTGACCGCGAGGCTGGCCAGCGACAGCACGAACAGCGCGATCCACGACGCCACCCAGGGCAGGAGCACCAGCGGCGTGAGCACCATCGCCGCGAACGGCGGATAGATGAACGGCAGCGCCAGCCCGCTGATCGTGGGCGGCAGCGGGCCGTACATGTCGCCGCCCGCCAGCCACGCCTGCACGCCGAGGCGGTAGACCTCCAGGTCGATGTGGTAGCCGCGGGTGTGGAGCAGCAGGGCCGTGACGGCCAGGGCGAGCATCGGGAGGGTGAGGACGAGGGTCGTCGACGGCGAGGCGAGCCAGGCACGCAGCTGCCGGGTGAACGCGACGGTGGCCGTCGACGTGCTCGGGACGGTCAAGCGGTCCTCCGGCCGGTACTGCGGTGCTGGTCGGCAATCACGGTAGCCCGCCCGGCCGAGGTGGGGCACAGCGGGCGAGGTGTGCCGTCGCTCAGTCCAGCGGTCGGTGGGCGGTCTCCGGCGGCGGAGGTGCACGACGCCCGAACGCGGCCAGCGCGGCTCCCGCGCCCACCAGCCGAGCCGTGCATACTCGGAGCGCGCGCACGGAGCAGGCGGCGTCCGGCCGTCAGCGGATGCCGGCGGCGTCCATCCCGCGGAGCTCCTTCTTGAGGTCGGCGATCTCGTCACGCAGCCGAGCGGCGAGCTCGAACTGCAGGTCACGGGCGGCGGCGAGCATCTGGTCGGACAGCTGCTGCACGAGGTCGGCCAGCTCCGCGCGCGGCATCGACGACGTGTCGCGCCCGGAGATGACACCCGAGCTGGCCCGGCCCGGCTCCCCCGCGGCCCGCTTGCCCCGTGACTGGTTGCGCCCCGAGCCCCCGACCGGGACGTCGGAGTCCTCCGCCTCCCGGTACACCTGGTCGAGGATGTCGGCGATCTTCTTGCGCAGCGGCTGCGGGTCGAGCCCGCGCTCCTGGTTGTACGCGATCTGCTTGGCCCGGCGCCGGTCGGTCTCGTCGATCGCGTGCTGCATGGAGTCGGTGATCTTGTCGGCGTACATGTGCACCTGGCCGGAGACGTTGCGCGCCGCGCGGCCGATGGTCTGGATGAGCGAGGTGCCCGACCGGAGGAAACCCTCCTTGTCGGCGTCGAGGATCGCGACGAGCGAGACCTCGGGCAGGTCGAGACCCTCGCGCAGGAGGTTGATGCCGACCAGCACGTCGAACTCGCCCAGCCGGAGCTGGCGGAGCAGCTCGACGCGGCGCAGGGTGTCGACCTCGGAGTGCAGGTAGCGCACCCGGATGCCCAGCTCGAGCAGGTAGTCCGTGAGGTCCTCGGCCATCTTCTTGGTCAGGGTGGTGACCAGCACCCGCTCGTCGCGCTCGGCCCGCTCCCGGATCTCGGCGACGAGATCGTCGATCTGGCCCTTCGTGGGCTTCACCACCACCTCGGGGTCGACCAGGCCCGTGGGCCGGATGACCTGCTCGACGAACTCCCCTCCGGTGCGCGTGAGCTCGTACGGCCCGGGAGTGGCGGACAGGTAGACGGTCTGGCCGATGCGGTCGGCGAACTCCTCCCAGGTGAGCGGCCGGTTGTCGACCGCCGAGGGCAGGCGGAAACCGAAGTCGACGAGGTTGCGCTTGCGCGACATGTCGCCCTCGTACATCCCGCCGATCTGCGGGACCGTGACGTGCGACTCGTCGATGACGAGCAGGAAGTCGTCGGGGAAGTAGTCGATCAGCGTGGCCGGGGCCGACCCGGCGCTGCGGCCGTCGATGTGGCGCGAGTAGTTCTCGATGCCCGAGCAGAAGCCGACCTGGCGGATCATCTCCAGGTCGTACTGGGTGCGCATCCGCAGCCGCTGGGCCTCCAGCAGCTTGCCCTGGCGCTCCAGCTCCGCGAGCCGCTCCGCCAGCTCGCTCTCGATGTCGCGGACGGCCCGCTCCATGCGCTCCGGGCCGGCCACGTAGTGGGTGGCCGGGAAGATGCGCAGCTCGTCGACCTGGCGGACGACCTCGCCGGTGAGCGGGTGCAGGTAGTACAGCGACTCGATCTCGTCGCCGAAGAACTCGATGCGCAGCGCGAGCTCCTCGTACGCCGGGATGATCTCCACGGTGTCGCCGCGCACCCGGAACGTGCCACGGTTGAAGGCCATGTCGTTGCGCGTGTACTGCACGTCGACCAGTGCGCGGAGCAGCGTGTCGCGCTCCACCGTCGACCCGACCTCGAGCTTGACCGACCGGTCGAGGTAGGACTGCGGGGTGCCCAGGCCGTAGATGCACGACACCGACGCGACCACCACGACGTCGCGGCGCGACAGCAGGTTGTGCGTGGCGGAGTGGCGCAGCCGCTCGACATCGGAGTTGATCGAGGAGTCCTTCTCGATGTAGGTGTCGGTCTGCGCGATGTACGCCTCGGGTTGGTAGTAGTCGTAGTACGAGACGAAGTACTCGACGGCGTTGTTCGGCAGCATGTCGCGAAGCTCGTTGGCCAGCTGGGCGGCGAGGGTCTTGTTCGGGGCCATCACCAGCGTGGGCCGCTGCAGCTTCTCGATCAGCCACGCGGTGGTGGCCGACTTGCCGGTGCCGGTGGCGCCGAGCAGCACGACGTCCTGCTCCCCCGACCGCATGCGTCGCTCCAGCTCCGCGATGGCCGCAGGCTGGTCGCCCGCGGGCTCGTGGTCGCTGACGACCTCGAACCGCCCGCCCCTGCGCGGGATCTCCCCCACCGGCCGGTGCTCGGAGTGGGCCAGCGGGACGTCCTGCGCCGCCGTCGCGACATGGGCAGCGCTGCCGGGGACCTCAGTCGCGAATGCCACGGTTTCCAGGATACGAGCCCGCACCGACACTCTCCGACGGCGCCGGCTCTGACAGGATCGGCGCGGTGCACCCGCCGAAGATCGTCACCTTCGACGTGACCGCCCGGACCAACACCGACACCAAGGGCGTCGTACGACCGGTGGACGAGTACCGCGTCACCCCGTTCGGCCTGTACATGAGCCGCGCCATCGTCGGCCGGCCCACCGCACACTGGATCGAGTGCTGGTTGCTGCCCGACCTCGGCCTGTGCGTCACGGACTGGTGGTGGAACCCCGGCCACGAGCGCCACCAGGACTTCTACCTCGACATCTGCGAGATCGTCCGCGCGGGCGACCGGTGGCGGCTCACCGACCACTACCTCGACATCGTCGTCAACACGGCCCGCGCCGCGACGGTGATCGACGTGGACGAGTTCGTGGAGGCGGTCGCCACCGGCGTGCTCCCCCCTGCCGCCGCCGAGGCCGCCATGCACCGCACGCACGCCGCCGTCGACGGGATCGCGGCACACGGCCACGACCTCGACGCCTGGCTCGCCGGCATGGGCATCGAGCTGCACTGGCGCGCGCGCCCGTCCGGAGCGACCGGGCGCGCGTAGCCGGTCCCGGCCCGGTCGGCTAGTCGGACTCGTGCCAGTCGGATCGGCGGGTCGGGGTCGCGGTCGGGGCGGTGGTCCGGGTGGTCGGTGGCGGCGTTCGCTCGCGTGGTCGGCACCGGGGCGGTCGTCCGGGGCGCCGGGCGAGGCGTGGACCGCCGCTCCGTCGTGCGCGGCTGGCTCTTCGGGGTCGAGGTCGGCGTCTTCACCGCGGTCGTCGTCGGGGTCGTCTCGGCGGGGGACGGGAACGGGCGGTGCGACGGCGGGCTCGACCACGACGGGGCGGGGTCCGGTGCGCCCGCCTGCGCGACGGCTGTGACCGCGCCGAGCGCGCCGACGGTCAGGACGGCGGCGGCAGCGGCCGTGCTGGCCCGGCGCAGCGCGCCCGCCCGGCGGACGACGCTGTCGACCGAGGGGATCGTCACCGCGGCCGCGAGCTCGTCGTCCAGGCGCTCGAACTCGTCGGTCACCAGGTCGAACCTGTCGCTCATCGGCCCGCACCCGCTCCCGTCGGGGTCCTCGAGCCCCAGCACGGCGGGCAGGACGTCGGCCAGGCCCTCGCTCACGACGTAGCGGCCCCGCGACAGGCGTCGCTCGACGACGTCGTCGTCGACCTGCTCCAGCACGGCGATCTCGTCGACCGGCATCCCGGCCATGTGGAACAGCACGACGCTGCGCCGCTCCGCGTCGGACAGGCGTTCGAGCGCCGCGAGCAGCGCGGCGGTGCGCGGATCGATGCCGTCGCCGACGGCCCGCCCGGCCCGGCCGAAACCGGCGCGGGCGAGCAGCCGCCGCCAGCTGCGGATGGTCGAGCGCACCGCCACCCGGCGCACCCACGCGGTGGGGTCGGGCGTGGCGCCCACGTCCGACCACTTGCGCCACGCGCGCGAGTACGCGTCCTGGACGACCTCGTGCGCCTCGCCCGCGTCGAGCGTGATGGCGTAGAGCTGCCCGACGAGCCGCTGGTAGCCGGCCTCGACGTAGGCACCGAAATGGGCCCGCAGGTCGGCGTCCGACGCGCGGGCATGTCCTCGGGCGACGTCGTCGTACACGTCGGGCTGGTCGTCCACCTCACTCGCGCCCGCGCGGTGGCCGGCCGGTGCGCTCACCTCGCGACCTCCTCGTTCGACGGGACCTCGGCGTGCGTGGGCCTACGACCTCGCACGTCCATCGTGCGTTCCGCGCGTGTCCGTTACCGCGGGCGGGGTTCGATCATCCCACCGAGGGGACCAGCCCGACGCGGCGGCCCATGCCTCGGCGCCGGGGCCCGCGCCGTCGGCCGCCCCCACCCGGTACCCGGAACGCGCGGCACCGTCGGCCCGCAGCCAGTCACGCACCAGGAGGGCGGCCCGCCATGACGGCGACCCGACCTCGCGGACGTGCAGGAACGCGGGCCGTCCCGGATCGGCCGAGCCGTGCAGCCGCTCGTCCGGGCCGTCGCTCGACACGCGCGAAGCCGATCTCCTCCAGCGAACCGCGCACGGCATCGGCGTCCGCGAGCGAGTCGACGCCCAGCTGCAGGTCGATCGCGGCGGTGGCCGGCAGCCCGGGCACGGCGGTGCCCCCGACGTGCGCGACCCCGCGCCCGCGCTCCCCCGCCGCGAGCGCGACGCGGGCGGTGAGCCGCGCGGCGTGGGCGGCCGACGTCCGCTCCAGGCCCGGTCGGCCACGGGACTCGCCGCCCGCCGGTGCCGCAGGTTCTGCTCGAACGGCACGAGGCGGCCGTCCCAGAGCTCGTCGACGGCGGCGACGAGGTCCTCCGGCGACCCGGAGTTGTCCAGCCACACGTCGGCGGCGGCGCGCCTGGCGCTCGTCGTCGGCCTGCGCGGCGATCCGCGCCCGCGCGTCGGCCACGCCCATGCCGCGATGCTCGACGAGCCGCCGGACCCTGTCGTCGGCGTCGGCGTGGACGACCACCACCAGCGGGAACGACGGCGCCATCCCGCCCTCGACGAGCAGCGGCACGTCCTGCACGACGATCGCGTCGGGTGGCGCCGCGGCGATCAGCTCGTCGGAGCGGGCCCGTACCAGGGGATGCACGATGGCGTTGAGCCGCTCGCGGGCCGCGGGGTCGCCGAAGACCACCGACGGCGAGCGCCGGGCGGTCCAGCTCGCCCCCGGGCCCGAGCACCTGCTCACCGAACGCTCGCGACGATCGCGGCGAGGCCCTCGGACCCGGCGCGCGACGGCCGCGCGGGCCAGTACGTCGGAGTCGACCAGGACCGCGCCGTGCGCGACGAGCCGCTGGGCCACCGTCGACTTGCCCGATCCGATCCCCCCGGTCAGCCCCACCCGCAGCACGCGGCCACGGTACAAGGGCAAATGTCACGAAGCGGCGACCGGGGGCAGCGTCGTGGTCGGCGGCTGCGGCGGTCCGCTGGCCTCCCGGGGTGATCTTCGCCAGGATCCGCAGCGCGAGGTCGACGGCCCGGTCGGCCGGGGCCCCGCCCGCCGGTACCGGCCTGCTCGGCAGCACCACGGTGAGGGTCTCGGTTGCCGTAGACGACCGTCAGCAGCGACTCGGCACGGCGCTCGACCAGCACCGCGCGTGCGCTGCCGATCGGGAGCTCCCTGCGGGCGCCGTCCTCGGCGTTGGCGTTGGTCCGCCACTGCTTCTCGGCGGCGGCGTCGTCGGTGAACGAGCTCAGGTTCAGCTGGAGGAGCTGGCCACGGGCCGGGGCGGCGGTGCCGGTGTAGTCGCAGGTCAACCGCTCGGTCCGACCGACCGACGGCGACGGGACCCCGATCGTGGTCCGCGCGGTCACGGAGTCGAGCGGGAGCCCGAGCAGCGCTCCGAGATCGCCCGTCGTGAGAAGCCGCGCCGCAGTCCTCGGGCAGCCGCCCGACCTGCTGCGGCTCCGCGGCGGCGGAGCCTGCCGCCGCCGAGGGGGCCGGGAACGTGGGCAGCGGCGGGCCGGGTGCCCCGGACGCGGTGCTGCAGGCCGCGACGGAACCCACGAGCAGGATCGCACCGAACCCGCTCGTGACACGCCGAAGAAGCCCCCGCCCCACGACCCCACGGTATTCCGAACCGAAGATCTTCTCACCCGCCGCGCGGGTCCGGCTACCGAACGCGTTCCAACCGTGACCTCCGGACGCCGGACGGCCCCGGTGACCGATGGTCGCCGGGGCCGTCCGGTGATCGTCTCGGCGTTCAGGCCGCGTGCGGCGTCACGCGCCGCCCGACAGCTTCTCGCGCAGCGCGGCCAGCTGCTCGTCGCTGGCCAGCGAGCCACCGGTCTCCGCAGGCTGCGCCGCACCCTGCGAGGAGTAGTTGGTGCCCGCGCCCTCCGGCCCGGCCTCGGCCTCGGCCTCGGCGGCCTTCTTGATCTGCGCGATGTGCTGCTCGTAGCGCACGTGCGCCTCCGCGTACTCCTTCTCCCACGTCTCGCGCTGGGCCTCGAAGCCCTCCTGCCAGTCGCCGGTCTCGACGTCGAAGCCCTCGGGGTAGATGTAGTTCCCCTGGTCGTCGTACTCGGCGGCCATGCCGTAGCGGGTGGGGTCGAACTCGGTCTCGGCCGTCATGCCCTCGTTGGCCTGCTTGAGCGAGAGCGAGATGCGGCGCCGGTCCAGGTCGATGTCGATGACCTTGACCATCGCGTCGTCGCCCACCTGAACGACCTGCTCCGGGATCTCCACGTGGCGCTCGGCCAGCTCGGAGATGTGCACCAGGCCCTCGATGCCCTCCTCGACGCGCACGAACGCGCCGAAGGGAACCAGCTTGGTGACCTTGCCCGGCACGATCTGGCCGATCGCGTGGGTGCGGGCGTAGAGGCGCCACGGGTCTTCCTGCGTGGCCTTGAGCGACAGCGAGACGCGCTCGCGGTCCAGGTCGACGTCGAGGACCTCGACGGTGACCTCCTGGCCGACCTCGACGACCTCGCTGGGGTGGTCGATGTGCTTCCAGGACAGCTCGGAGACGTGCACCAGGCCGTCGACCCCACCGAGGTCGACGAACGCACCGAAGTTGACGACCGACGAGACGACGCCCTTGCGGACCTGGCCGCGGGCGAGCTGGTTGAGGAACTCGCTGCGCACCTCGGACTGGGTCTGCTCGAGCCAGGCGCGGCGGGACAGGACCACGTTGTTGCGGTTCTTGTCCAGCTCGATGATCTTGGCCTCGATCTTGCGGCCCACGTACGGCTGCAGGTCGCGCACGCGGCGCATCTCCACCAGCGACGCCGGCAGGAAGCCGCGCAGCCCGATGTCCAGGATGAGGCCGCCCTTGACGACCTCGATGACGGTGCCCTCGACCGGCTCGTCGGCCTCCTTGAGCGCCTCGATCGTGCCCCAGGCGCGCTCGTACTGCGCGCGCTTCTTGGACAGGATCAGCCGGCCCTCCTTGTCCTCCTTCTGGAGGACGAGGGCCTCGACGAACTCCCCGACCGAGACGACGTCAGCCGGATCGACGTCGTGCTTGATGGACAGCTCGCGGGACGGGATGACGCCTTCGGTCTTGTAGCCGATGTCGAGCAGGACCTCGTCACGATCCACCTTGACGATGGTGCCTTCGACGATGTCGCCATCGTTGAAGTACTTGATCGTCAGGTCGATGGCGGCGAGGAAGTCCTCCTCCGACCCGATGTCGTTGACGGCGACCTGTGGGGTCGTGTGGGTCGGGGCGGCGGTGGTGTCGGTGGACATGTAGTGGGGTGCTCCGGTGATGGATGGATTGGCGGTGCTGGACTGGTGGCTGACTACTCGTGACGTGGTGCTGTCACCCTTGCTCATGGACTGCTCGTGATATTGGTCGTGCGTGTGGAACGAGCCGGGACGGCGAACCGAGGGGTTCCAACCGCGGGCCGTGACCTCGACTGACGAGGACCCGCGACGTTGACCACAGCGCTCCCCTCATGCTACGCGGGGCGGGATCGACACGGCAATGCGACCCCCCGCTCCGAGCTGCCACGATGCGGCCGTGAACGACGACGGGACCGGGCCCGGAACGGGCGTGCAGCGCCGAGGCGATCCTCGGCACGGCGGGGGTCGCGCGGCGGGTCGTCGACGCCGCCGAGTCCGAGCGCGCCAGCCGCGCCTGGTGGGACGCCGACGCCGACGACTACCTCGCCGAACACGGCGACGACATCGGTGTCGCCGAGTTCGTCTGGTGCCCCGAGGGGCTGCGCGAGGACGACGCGCGGCTGCTGGGCGACGTGGCCGGGCGCCGCGTGCTGGAGGTGGGGTGCGGATCGGCGCCGTGCGCGCGCTGGCTCGTCACGCGGGGGGCGTCGGCGGTGGCGCTGGACCTGTCCGGCGCGATGCTGCGGCACGGCGCCGCGCTCGGCGCCGCCACCGGCCTGCGGGTCCCGCTGGTGCAGGCGGGCGCCGAGAACCTGCCGTTCGCCGACGGCTCGTTCGACCTCGCCTGCTCGGCGTTCGGCGCGGTGCCCTTCGTGGCCGATCCGGGACGCGTCATGCGCGAGGTGGCGCGCGTGCTGCGCCCCGGCGGGCGGTGGGTCTTCGCGGTGAACCACCCCATGCGCTGGATGTTCTCCGACGACCCCGGCCCGGGCGGGCTCACCGTCGTCGCAGTCCTACTTCGACCGCACCCCCTACGTCGAGGTCGACGCCGCGGGCGCGGCCACCTACGTGGAGCACCACCGGACGCTCGGCGACCGGGTTCGCGACGTCGTCGCCGCCGGGTTCGTGCTCGCCGACGTCGTCGAACCGGAGTGGCCGCCCGGGCGCGAGACGGTGTGGGGCCAGTGGTCCCCGCTGCGCGGATCGCTCTTCCCCGGCACCGCGATCTTCGTGTGCGAGCGCCCGTGACCGCCGCTGCGGGTGACGCGCCGGCAGGCGGCGCGGTGGCGGCTGCGGCGCCAGCTGCTGACCGACCCGCTCCCCGACCCGGTCGAGATCGCGCGCCGGCTGTGCGGGGTCCACGCCCAGGTCGCGTCGGCGGGCGCGCTGATCGCGGGCGTGCGCAACGACGGGCCCGCCGACCTCGGCGCCGCGCTGTGGACCGACCGCACGCTCGTCCGGACCTGGGCGATGCGGGGAACGCTGCACCTGCTGCCCGCCGACGAGCTCGACCTGTGGGTCGGCGCGCTCACCGACCGGGAGTCGCGGCGCCGGTTCCCGCCGTCCTGGGAGCGCGAGCACGGCGTCACGGCGGCCCAGCTGCACGCCGTCACCGACGCGGTCGGCGAGGTGCTCGGCGCCACCCCGCGCACCCGCGCCGAGCTCGTCGCGGACGTCAGCGCACACCTGGGGGACCCGGCCCTCGCCGGACCGCTGGCGACCGGGTGGGGCGCGCTGCTCAAACCCGCCGCGGCGCGCGGCCTGCTGTGCTCCGGCCCGACCGACGGCGGCACGGTCACGTTCGTCAGCCCCGAGGCGTGGCTGGGCCGCCCGCTCGCGCCGCGTGCGCCCGAAGCGGCGGCGCGGGAGGTGCTGTCGCGGTTCCTCGTCGCGAACGGGCCCGCGACCGCGGCGGACGTGGCCCGCTGGTGGGGCGAGCAGCCCGCACCGGCGCGCCGGTGGATCCGCGCCAACGCCGACGTGCTCACCGACGTCGAGGTCGACGGCGAGGGCGGGTACGTCGTCCGCGCCGAGGACGCCGACGAGCTGGCGGCCGCCGCCTGCGACGATCCGGCCGATCCCCTCCTGCTGCCCGCCTTCGACCCGTGGGTCATCGCGCCGATCAGCCACCGGCGGTGGGCGGTGCCTGCCGGCCGCGAGGCGGACGTGTCCCGAACCGCGGGTTGGATCTCCCCCGTCCTGGTCGTCGACGGCTCGGTGGCCGGCGTCTGGGAGCACGAGATCCGGGGCGACACCGTGCTCGTCGACGTGCGGGGGTTCGCGCGCGTGCCGGCGGCCGTCCGACGTGCCGCCGAACGGCACGCCGGTCGTTACGCCCACCTGCTCGGCGCCGACGGCGTCGAGGTTCGGTGGGCGTGACCCGAGCCGCCCGACTCGCGCACCAGAAAGCCCCGACTCGCGCACCGAAAACCCCGACTCGCGCACCAAAAACCCCGACTCGCGCACCAAAAACCCCGACTCGCGGGGCGGGGCGGGGCGGGGTCAGGTCGGGAGGCGGGCGGAGGCGGCGGTGAGCTCGTCGAGGGCGTGCCGCTCCGCGGCGTGGACGGCGGTGAGCTGGGCGCCCATCGTCGGCGAACAGGTCGGCCCGGTCGGCGAGGGACAGCGGCGGCTCGGCATCCATCTCGGCACGCAGCTTCCACAGCTCCGCACCGGCCGCTTCGGCTTCCGACCGCCCCGCGTCTCCCTCGGCCACGACGGACTGCTTGATCGTCACCGTGAGCTCGCGGAGCCGGGCGAACGCCGGGACGTCCACGGGCAGGGCCGTCTCGGCGACGGCGTGCCACCCGGCCCCCGCCGCACGCCATGCCGCGGCCGCGGCACCGAGGCCCGCGCCGCCGAGCACGGCGTCGGCCTCGTCGAGGAAGTCGGCGGTGAGCCAGCGCAGGTGGCCACCCGTCATCCCGGCCGGCTCGACGCCCTCCCAGACCGACGCGAGCGCACCGACCAGCTCCCGGCCGTCGGCGAAGACCCGCGGCCAACCCTTCGCGTTGCGCGTGTCGGTCATCATCCGGGCCCACTTGGCGAAGGCCGGCAGCGCGAACGACGCGGAGGTCCCGCCGAGCCGTTCCACGCAGTCGGCGATGCCTGCGGTCACCGCGGCCTGCAGGGTCCGCGCCGGCACGTCGCCGTCCGGTTCCGGGACGAGCAGCAGGTTCTTGTACGACCCCACCCGGGCCCGCGCGGCGTCCATGGCCTTGCGCTCCACGGTCAGTGGCGCCAGGTTGCGGTCGTCGACGCGGTAGGCCCCGGCGTCGGCGCCGTGGACGACGACGGGGTGCCCGCCCATCGCCTCCATCGACGGCGGCAGCTGCCAGTACCCGGCGAGCTGCCGGTCGGGCCACACGAGCGCGGGGTGCCCGGCGTCCAGCGATGCGGCGAGGGCGCGCGCGGCCCCGACCGCGCCACCGGTGCGGTGCACGCGCATCGGCACTCCCAGCCGCTCCATGGCGGCGACGGGCGTCCCGTCGATCGTACTGCCACCACGACGAGAACGCCGAGGACGAGTGGACGGCTGGGCGGGGTGGGGCCGGGGCCGGAGTGCGCGAACTCCCACAGGATGTATCCGGCGCCCGGGCCGCCCGCGATGCCGAACACGAGCGCCTCGGACAGCTCGCCGCCTCCCGCGCGGACACCGTGGTGGGCCAGCACGTTCGCCAGCGACGACGAGACGGGATGCACGCCACCGCGCAGGCGGTAGCCGCAGTGCTCGACGGGGGCAGGCGATCCGTTCGACGGGCCCGCGACGTGACGGTGGGCGGTGCTGTAGCTCTCGCCGGTCCGGGCCATCCGCGCCCTGATCCGAGCCTTCAGCTGCTTGCGACTGGTCATCGGGATGCTTTCCGCGGCCGCATCGCGGCGCTCGGACCCACGCTCCGCACGCCGCCACGGCCGGCGGTAGCGACTGCCGGTGGGCTCGTCCGAGGCTCTCGAGGTCCCCTTCGCCTCCGCGGCGCCGGGTCGCGTGGGGGCCCGATCTGGAGGTCCGGCGTGGTCGGCGCCGTGCGGGAATTCTGCCACACGATCCCTGATGTGCCAGTGTCTGCTCTGTGCCGATCGATCCGGAGAAGCTCCCCGAGCTACCCGACCACCTCCGCGGCGAGCAGCTGCAGGATCGGATGGGCATCGAGCTGGTGTCGCTCAGCCTCGACGAGGTGGTCGGGCGCATGCCCGTCGCGGGCAACCGGCAGCCGTTCGGCCTGCTCCACGGAGGTGCGAGCGCGGTGCTGGCCGAGACGCTGGGCTCCACGCTCTCGGCGCTGCACGCCCTTCCCGAACGTTTCCCGGTCGGCCTGGAGCTGGCGTGCACCCACCACCGGGCCGTCACCGAGGGCCACGTCACCGGCACGGCGCGCCCGATCCACGTCGGCCGGAGCACGTCCACCACCGAGATCGTCGTCGTCGACGACCGCGGCAGGCGCACGTGCACGGCGAAGCTCACCTGCCTGCATCGCGACACCCGTCCCGAGGTGAGCTGAGCCCGGTCCGGCTCCGTCGTTGCCTATGATCAACGGGGGAAGGGGCTGACATGGCACACGCTCGGCGCATCGCCGCCACCGTCGCCCTGCTCGGGGCCGTCCTCGGCGGGTGCACCGCCACGCCGGAGCCGCCGCCTCCCGCACCCGTCTACGAGCTCCCGCCGCGTCCGGTACGGCCAGGCGAGGTCGCGCTGCGGCCGGTCCCGACGACCGAGGGCGACACCGTCTTCGAGCTGATCGGCCTGACCACGGGCTTGAAGTCCGTGGTCGGCAGCCACGCCGAATGGCCGGCCAAGGGCCAGTTCGTCCGGGTGCGGCTCGTCGTCGCCAACAACGGCCGCAACACCGTCCTGTTCGACACGAGCCGCCAGCAACTCCTCGCGAGCGACGGCGTGGATCACGTGCCCGACAGCCAGGCCATGCTGATCAAACGCCAGCCCGGGAAGATCGACGTCGGCGCCGGTGACCGCCTCGAGTTCGACCTCTACTACGACGTGCCCGTCACCGCGTCGCCGAACGCACTGCGGGTGTTCGGCGGACCGACACTCGCCGACTTCAACGACGCCACGGGTGTCGACATCCCGCTCCGGTAGGCAGGGCCGCCGCGTCGGGACGACCCGCCCACCGGCGGACTCAGGGCTGCGGCTCCTCCGTGGCCCCCGCGATGTCGAGGTCGCCGCCGAGGTAGGCCTCCCGGACCTGGGGGTCGTCCAGCAGGTCCGACGCGACTGCGCTCTTGACCACCCGCCCGGTCTCCAGGACGTAGGCGCGGTCGGCGAGCTGGAGGGCCTGCCGCGCGTTCTGCTCGACGAGCAGCACGGTGACGCCGCGGTTGTTGATCTCCTTGATGATGTCGAAGATCTGCTGCACCAGGATCGGGGCGAGCCCCATCGACGGCTCGTCGAGCAGCAGCACCCGTGGCTTCGCCATGAGTGCCCGGCCGATGGCGACCATCTGCTGCTCGCCGCCGGACATCGTGCCGCCGCTCTGCGTCTTGCGCTCCGCGAGCCGCGGGAACAGCTCGTACACCTCGTCGAGCTCCTTGGTGATGCTGCCCTTGCGCGCGTAGGAGCCCATCAGGAGGTTCTCCTGCACCGTCATGCCGGGGAACACCCCCCGGCCCTCCGGCGCCTGGCCGATGCCGGCGACCACCCGCTTGTGGCCTGCCATCCGGCTGATGTTGTTGCCCTCGAAGACGACCGATCCTCTGGAGAGCGGCCGTAGCCCGGAGATCGTCTTGAGGGTGGTCGTCTTCCCCGCCCCGTTTGCGCCGATGAGCGCGACGATCTCGCCCTCGTCGACCGACAACGTCACGTCCTTCAGCGCGGCGATCTTGCCGTAGTAGACCGCGATGTCGTTGACCTCGAGCATCATTCGGGAGCTCCCAGGTACGCCTCGATGACCTTGGGGTTGCGCTGCACCTCGCGTGGCAGCCCTTCGGCGATCTTCTCCCCGAAGTCCAGCACCGCGATCCGGTCGCTGATGTCCATCACCAGACCCATGTCGTGCTCGATCAGGAGGACGGTGCGGCCGTCGTCGCGGATCTTGCGGATGAGGGCCTGCAGCGACTTCTTCTCCGCGGGGTTCATTCCCGCGGCGGGCTCGTCCAGCAGCAGCAGCTTGGGGTCGGTGGCGAGCGCCCTGGCGATCTCCAGCCGCCGCTGGTCGCCGTAGGGCAGGTTCTTCGCCGCCTCGCCCGCGCGCATCGAGATCCCGACGAAGTCCAGCAGCTCCTGCGCCCGTTCGCGGCCGTGCGCGTTCCTCCCGCCGGTGCCGCGGCAGGCCCAGCGCAGCGCCGACCGCGCCCGTGCCGTGGTGCGCGTCGACCCCGACCATGACGTTCTCGACGGCCGTCATGTTGTGGAAGAGCCGGATGTTCTGGAACGTCCGCGCGACGCCGGCCTGGGTGACCTTGAACCGCTTCATCCCGTCGATGCGGTCGCCCGCGAACCGCACGGCGCCCTCGGTGGGCGAGAACACGCCGGTGATGACGTTGAACACGGTGGTCTTGCCGGCACCGTTCGGCCCGATGAGCGCGAAGATCTCGCCTTCGTGCACCGTGAGATTCGCGTCGTCGAAGCGCCACGACACCGCCGAAGCGCATCGTGACGCCGTCGAGCTCCAGTACCTTGGCACGGCTGTCGTCGGTGACGGGACCGCCGTCCGTCGCGGCGCTGCCGGCTTCGGTGCTCATCGTGTCGTCTCCACTGCCGCAGCGTCCGGATCGGAGTCGGCCCGCGGAACCTCGGCCCCGAGCCCTTCCATACCGCCGGTGCCCTCCTTGAACTCGGCCCGCCGCTGGCGCGAGGGCAGCAGCCCCTCGGGACGCAGCGTCATCACGAGGACGAGCGCCGCACCGAAGACCAGGATCCGGTAGTCGGAGAACCCGCGGAACCGCTCGGGCAGCCACGCGACGAGGAAGGCACCGAGGATCACCCCCGGTAGGTTCCCCGCGCCGCCCAGCAGCACCGCGGCGAGGATCGTGGCGGAGAGGATGAACGGGAAGTTCGTCGGCGCGATGAAGATCACCTTGCTGGCGAAGATGGTGCCGGCGAGACCACCCACCATCGCGCCGATCGCGAAGGCCAGCAGCTTGAACTTGAACGTCGGCACGCCCATCAGCTCGGCGGCGTCCTCGTCCTCGCGGATCGCCGTCCACGCGCGGCCCACCCGGCTGCGCTGCAGGCGGGTGGAGAAGATGATCGTCAGGACGATGAAGAACAGGATCAGGTAGTAGTACGGCAGCGGGTCGAGCAGGAACTCGACACCGAACATGTCGGGCGGGTGCGGGATGGGGGTGATGCCTCGCGCCCCGCCGATCTCGTTGGTGTTGATCGCCGTGATCCGCACGATCTCACCGAAGCCGAGCGTGACGATCGCCAGGTAGTCACCGCGCAGCCGCAGCGTGGGCGCCCCGAGGATCACGCCGGAGACCGCCGCCAGGAAGATCCCCATCGCCACCGTCGGCCAGAACGGGAAGCCGTGCTTGGTGCCGAGGTAGGCCAGCGTGTAGGCCCCGATCGCGTAGAAGGCGACGTAACCGAGGTCGAGCAGGCCTGCCTGCCCCACCACGATGTTCAGCCCGATCGCGAGCAGCACGAACGTCCCGATGGGGTTGAACAGGAGCGACGTCCAGTCCGTGTAGGGCGACATGAACGACGCGATGATCGGGCTCGGCGCGATGATCGCCAGCAGCAGAGCGGCGCCGTAGATCAGCCAGCGCTGCCAGGACGGCGCGTCGGCCCACCAGTCCCGGATCGAGTCGGGCCCGCCGCCGATCGAGGCGCGGAACCGCGTGAGGGTGCTGCCGCCGGACGCTGACTTGTCGGAGTCGCTCATGCGCGTGCCTTCTGCAGGGATTCACCGAGAATGCCGGTCGGTCGGAACAGCAGCACCACAACGAGGATGACGAACGCGATGACGTCCTTCCACTGCGAACCGAAGAAGATCGCCCCCCAGTTCTCGATGAGCCCCAGGAGGATACCGCCGAGCAGCGCCCCGCGGATGTTGCCGATGCCGCCGAGAACGGCGGCCGTGAACGCCTTGATGCCGAGGATGAAGCCGATGTTGAACCGCAGGTTCTCGAACTCCATCGCGTAGAGGACGCCCGCGACCCCGGCCATCGCGCCGCCGAGCAGGAACGTCAGCCGGACGATGGTGTCGATGTTGACCCCCATCAGCACGGCGGCCTCCGGGTCCTGCGCGGTGGCCCGGATGCCCCGGCCGATGCGCGTGCGGGCCACCAGCTGGTCCAGCATGACCATCACGATGATCGCCGCGATGAAGACGATGACCTGGTCGGTGCGGATCTCGGCGTTGCCCACCGTGAAGAGGACGTCGCGGTCGACGATCCGGGGCACGGCGGTGTCGATGCGTCCCGGCCTGCCGAACACCTGGGGGATGATGAACAGCGCGAACAGTTCCTGCAGGAACAGCGACGCGCCGATCGCGGAGATCAGTGCCGCCAGCCGGGGAGCGCCGCGGCGCCGCAGCGGCCGGTAGGCGATGAGCTCCAGGAGCATCGCCGAGCCGCCTGACACCGCTCCGGACGCGAGGAACAGCAGCAACAGCATGCCGATGAGGGCGAAGCCGGTGAGCGGAGCCGTCACCCCGACCGCCGTGATGACGAACAGGGCGGTGAAGGTGCCGATCATGAATATCTCGGAGTGCGCGAAGTTGATCAGTCGCAGGACGCCGTAGACCATGGTGTAACCCAGTGCCACCAGCGCGTAGATCGCGCCGATCGCCAGGCCACCGATGGTGCTCGGAAGGAACTGCGAGGTGAAGTCGTCCAACACGGGTCAGCCACCCTCTTCACGGGGACGCCACGATCATGACAGCGCGGGGAGCGGGCGCCGTGGCGCCCGCTCCCCGTGCCAACTGCACATGTCAGCCGAGCTTTGCCTCGGTGGACTGGCCGAGCAGCGCCAAAGCGCCGTTCTTGACCTGGTAGATGAAGATGGAGTTGACGTCCGGCTCACCGTTCGGCTTGAACGCGATCTTCTTCGACACGCCGTCGAGCTTCGCCGACGAGACGGCCGTGTTGATGGCGTCCGCCGTGGTGGCGCCGCCCTTGATGGCGTTGATGAACAGCGACGCCGAGTCGTAGCCCTCGGTCGAGTAGATCGCCGGGTCCGTGTTGAAGGCCTTCTTGTACTTGTCCGAGAACTCCTTCAGCGGGCCCGACGTCGCACCGAACGGGATGTTGCACGGGCAGGCCAGGACGGCGCCCTCGGCCGCGGGAGCCCCGGCGCCCGCGATGATCTGCGGGTCGAGCGAACCGTCACCACTGGCGAACGTCGCGGTGACGCCCGCGTCGCGGAGCTGCTTGAGCAGCCGGCCGGCCTGGGCGTAGTAGCCGCCGTAGACGATGACGTCCGGGTTCGCCGCCTTGACCTTGGCCACGGTGGAGGAGTAGTCCGAGGCGGCCTGCGCGAACTGGTCGCGCTCCGTGGCGACGCCCTTCGCCTCGAACGCCTGGAACGACGCGTCGGCGAGACCGACGCTGTACTCCTGGTCGTCGCTGAGCACGAACGCCTTGGCCGGCGTCTTGGCCCGGACCAGGAAGTCGACGATGCCGGGGCCCTGGTCGGCGTCGTTGGCGACGACGCGGTGCCAGTACTTCCAGCCGTTCTTGGCCAGTCCCGGGTTGGTCGCCGACGGCGAGATGCTCGTGATCTTGGCCTGCTCGAGGATCGGGCCGACGGCCTTCGACTCCCCGGAGAACGCCGGGCCGACGAGACCGACGATCTTGTCCTGCTGGATGGCCTGCTGGATCAGCGGGACGGCCTGGTCCGCGCTGCCCTGGCTGTCGTACTCCTTCAGCTCCAGCTTCACGGGCGGGGTTCGTGGCGTTGTACTCGTCGATGGCGAGCTTCGCACCGTTGCGCGGGGGGATGACGATGCCCGAGTTCTCGCCGGTCAGGTCACCCATGAACCCGATCTTCAGCGTCTCGCCGCCGCCACCCCCGCCGCCTGACGGGGTGCTCCCGCCGCCACCACATGCCGTCACCACGAGGGCCCCGGCGAGCATCGCGGCGGTGACGACCATCCGCTTCCGACTCATCCTGATGTCCTTCCTTACTGCTGTGTGCATCCGGGCTGCTTACGGGCAATGCCCGATCACGACAAATCTCTCTCGCCTGTCGAGAGCTGGGCGCACGTTAGGCGACGGCTGGTCGCCCCGACACCCTCCGACGGGCTCAGTTACCGGACCGCAACCCGGTGCATGCGTAGCGTGATGACGCCACTCCTCAGCGCGACCCTGGCTCGAGGTCGAGCCACTCGGCGGTGAAGATCAGGATCGCGCGGCGTCGAGCCCCTCGACGACGGCCTCGGCGACGGCCTTCATCGTGGTGCGCCGGTCCATCGCGGTGCGCTGGATCCAGCGGAACGCCTCCGGTTCCGACATCTGCTGACGGGACATGAGCAGCCCCTTGGCCCGATCGACGAGCTTGCGTGTCTCGAGACGCTCGGTGAGCGTCGCCACCTCGTCCTCGAGCATCCGCTTCTCGGCGAACCGCGACACGGCGAGCTCGATCGCGGGGACGAGCTCGTGGCGGGCGAACGGCTTCACGAGATAGGCCATCGCGCCTGCGTCGCGGGCCTGCTCGATGAGGTCGCGCTGGCTGAACGCGGTGAGCATCACGACGGGTGCGATGCGCTCGTCGACGATGAGCCCGGCCGCGGCGATGCCGTCCACCTTCGGCATCTTGACGTCCATGATCACGAGGTCGGGGCGCAGGTCACGGGCCATCGTCACGGCCGCCTCGCCGTCGCCCGCCTCACCGGCGACGACGTATCCCTCCTCGACCAGCATCTCGGTGAGGTCGAGGCGGATGAGTGCCTCGTCCTCGACCACGAGGACCCGCAGACCGGCGGCCGGTCGGGCCTCCTCGGCGCTGCTGGATCTCCTCGGAAACCTGCTGCGTCACCGGACTTCTCCTTCACCGGGCGGGTGGAACCGGAAGCGCCCAGGGTACGCGGGGCCGGCACCGGGTACGCGTGTGATCTCGGTCCGCCGTCGGTGGGCGGGGCCGCCCGGCTAAGCTCGGCGCGGCGTCGTGACACCCGCCCCCGTAGCCCAATCGGCAGAGGCAGCGGACTCAAAATCCGTCCAGTGTGCGTTCGAGTCGCACCGGGGGCACCAGCCGTACGTCGGGGCTCGACCATGATCATCGGTTCGGCGGCCAGGCCGACGGTTCTGTCGCGTCCGCCCGCCCAACTGATGATCATGGACTCGTGACGACCGGCCGTGCCACGGTGGTCGCATGCCTGATCCCCCCGGCGCCGGACGGGACCGGGACGGCGCCGGACGCGCCCGCAACGCCCGCCCGCGCGATGCCACCGGCCGGCCGCTCCCCCGAGGCGCCGCGGGTGTCGAACCCGTCACCGACGACCCGGAGCGCACGCCGGCCGAGACGGTGCGCGAGGCGCAGCGCCTGCTCGACGCCGGGCTCCCGTTCCAGGCCCACGAGGTGCTCGAGGCCGCGTGGAAGGCCGCGCCGGACGAGCAGCGGGAGCTGTGGCGGGGGCTGGCCCAGCTGGCCGTCGGTCTCACCCACCTGCAGCGGGGAAACGCCCGCGGCGCCGTGGCGCTGCTGGACCGGGCCGCGGAGCGCCTCCGGACCTGGGACGGGCCGGTGCCCGTGCAGCTCGACCTGGACGGCCTGGAGCACCACGCCGGCACGCTGGCCGAGCGCGTCGCACGGGAGGGCACCGCCGCGTCCGGGGCGGACCTCCGACCCCGTCTGCAGCGCGAGCAGCTGAGGCGGCGCGCGGTCAGCGGGGAAGCCGCCGCCACACCGCGCGCGGGGTGTGCCGGAGCACGGCGAACAGCGGGCGCAGTGCCGCGGGCACCCACACCTCGCCCCGGCCGGCACGCAGGGCGCGGACGGTGGCCTCGGCGACCTCGTCGGGGGTGGAGGACAACGGTGCGGGCGCCATGCCCGCGGTCATCCTGCCGACCACGAATCCGGGACGGACGAGCAGCAGCCGCGCGCCGCTGCCGGTGAGGGCGTCGGCGAGCCCGGACGCGAAGCCGTCGAGACCGGCCTTCGCCGAGCCGTAGACGTAGTTCGCGCGCCGCACCCGCACCCCGGCCACCGAGGAGAACACGACGACCGTCGCCGTCGCCCTGGGTCCGCAGCCTCTCGGCGAGCAGGGTCAGGACGCGAGACGTGCGCCACGTAGTCGGTGTGCACGATCGCCACCGCGTGCTCGGCGTCGCGCTCGGCACGGGCCTGCTCGCCGAGGACCCCGAACGCGACCACGACGACGTCGAGGCGACCGTGCCTGCGAACGACGGCGTCGAGGAACGGGCGGTGTCCGGCGAGGTCGTCGGCGTCGAACTCGACGCGGTCGACCGCGGCCGCCCCGGCGGCACGCAGCAGCCGTTCCTCGGCGTCGAGGTCCGTCGCGCGCCGGGCCGCCAGCACGATCGTCGCGCCGGCGGCCAGCCTGCGCGCCACCGCCAGCCCGATCTCGCTCCGACCGCCGAGCACCAGCACCGTCGCACCCACCGCAGGAGTCTCCCGCAGGTCAGTGCGCGGGCCGCCGGTGCACCAGTACGGCGTACTCCCCGCCCGCGTACGGCTCGCGCTCCCAGGTGGCGAAGCGCTCGTCGGCGGTGAGGCCTGCGTCGGCGCACCACGTGTCGTACTCGTCGAACGTCGGCCAGCCCGCCTGGGTCTGGAACCCGGCGACGAGCCGCCCGCCGGGCCTGAGGTGCCGGGCGCAGGCGCGCGACCACGGCCGCGCGGCGTTCCGGTCGGACGTAGGGCACGACGTTGCCGGCGAGCGCGACCACGTCGAACCGCTCGGGCCGGTCCAGGTCGGCGACGTCGAGCACCACCCACTCGATCTCCGGTGACTTGGCGACGCGCGACGGCGATCATGTCCGGGTCGGAGTCCACGCCGAGCACGTCGACGCCGCGGCGGGCCAGCTCGATGCCGAGCCGCCCGGTCCCGCAGCCGGCGTCGAGCACCGAGCGCGGTGCGTACGACGAGACGAGGTCGGCCTCGCCGTGCGGGTCGTCGCCCTCCGCCGCCCGCGCGCGGAAGAGCTCCTCGTAGGCGTCGAGGTCGATCAGCCGGCGCCAGCTCTCCCAGTCGGGGGGAAGGGGGGACATGGGCACACCGTAGATCGCGGGGCCCCGCCAGCCTGCCGGCCGTCGATGAGGCACCATCGGGTGGTGCCCGAGGCCCCCGACGACATCCCGCCCGCCTGCCGCGTCCACGAGTCGCTGCTCGACGCCGTCGGCGGCACCCCACTGGTCCGGCTCAACCGCGTCACGGCGGGGCTGGACGCGGCCGTCTACGTGAAGGTCGAGTACGACAACCCGGGTGGGAGCGTCAAGGACCGGGCGGCCCTGGCGATGGTCCGGGAGGCCGAACGCCTCGGCGACCTGCGTCCCGGCGGCGTGATCGTCGAGGGTTCGTCGGGCAACACCGGAGTCGGGCTGGCCATCGTCGCGGCGCAGCACGGTCACCGGGCGATCGTCGTGGTGCCCGACACCATCGCGCGGGAGAAGATCGCCCTGCTCCAGGCCTACGGCGCCGAGGTGGTCCAGACCGAGCCGCGGGTGCCGCAGGAGCACCCCGCGCACGTCAACAACCTGGCGCGACGCATCGCCGAGGAGACACCAGGCGGCTGGTACGCCAACCAGTACGACAACCCGGCCAACCCCCGGGTCCACGAGCTCACCACCGGTCCGGAGATCTGGGCGCAGACCGGTGGGCGGGTGACGCACCTGGTCGCGGGCGTCGGCACCGGCGGCACGATCAGCGGCACCGGCCGCTACCTCAAGCGGCACGGCGCCGTGACGGTCGTGGGTGCGGACCCGGAGACGTCGCGCTACGGCGGTGGCGACGGCAGCCCCTACTTCGTCGAGAGCGTGGGTCACTACCTCCACCCCGGCACCGTCGACGAGGTGTGGCCCACCGCGTACGACCGGAGCGTCGTCGACCGCTTCGAGCGGATCCCGGACCGCGAGTCGCTGCTGACGACGCGCCGGCTGGCCCGCGAGGAAGGCCTGCTGGTCGGCGGTTCGGCCGGCACGGCGGTCGCCGCGGCCCTGCGGGTGGCGGCGGGCCTCGGGCCAGGCGGCCTCGTCGTCGCGATCCTGCCCGACTCCGGGCGCAACTACCTGTCCACGTACTTCGACGACGGCTGGATGCGCGGCTTCGGCTTCCTGGACGCCGACGCGGGCCCCCACGTCCGTGACCTGCTCCGCACGCCGGTGCCCGGCCTCGCCGTCGCCCCGGCCGGGACCAGCGTCGGCGACCTGCTGCGCGTCCACCCGGACGGCCTCGTCGCCGTCGTCACGCCGCGCCGCACGGATTTCCCGACGCGCTCGGCTCCCGAGGTGCTCGGCACCGTCGCGCCCGCCGCGCTGAGCCGGCTGGTCGCCGACTCCCCCGCCGTCGCGGAGGACGACGTGGTGAAGCACGCCGGCCCGCCACCACCGGCCGTCGGAGCCGGTGAGAACCTCGCGGCCGCCGCGAGCAGGCTGCGCGGCGCCGCCCCCGACGACCCCGTGCTGGTACTGGTCGACGGCCGCGCGGTGGCCCTCCTCCCCGCTCCGCGCTGGAACACCCGCCCGCGCCGGGAGGTTGAGCCGGGCGTGAAGGTGGAGATCTGGTCCGACGTCGTCTGCCCCTGGTGCGCCATCGGCAAGAGGCGCTTCGAGAAGGCGCTGGCCGCGTTCGCGCACCGCGACGAGGTGGAGGTGCGCTGGCGCAGCTTCGAGCTCGACCCGGCGGCGCCCCGGGAACGCGCAGGGCGTGCTCGCCGACCACCTCGCCCGCAAGTACGGCATGACGCAGCAGGACGCGCGCGGCATGGAGAACCGGATGCGCGAGCAGGCGGCGCGGCGAGGGCTGGGAGTTCCACCTCGAACGGGCCCGCAACGGCAACACGTTCGACGCGCACCGGCTCATCCACCTCGGCGCCGAGCGAGGCGTGCAGGACGCCGTCAAGGAGCGGCTGCTGGCGGCGTACCTGACCGAGGGCGAGCGGATCGGCGACCCCGCGACGCTCGTCCGGCTCGTCGCCGACGCCGGCCTCGACGCCGCCGAGGCCGACGAGGTCCTCGCCGGTGACCGCTACGCCGACGCGGTGCGCGCAGACGAGCGCGAGGCGCAGGAGCTCGGCATCACCGGGGTGCCGTTCTTCGTGCTCGACCGGACGTTCGGGGTCTCCGGAGCGCAGCCCGCACCCGGGCTGCTCGGCGCGCTCGAGACCGCGTGGGCACGTGCGCACCCGGACGACTGATCACGAAGGCCGGGTGGGCGCCGCGCTGACGGCGAGTTTGCGCGTCAGGAACTCCACCTGCGCCGCCACCGACCTGTCGAACATCTCGCCCGTGTAGATGTCGAAGTGCCCGGACGGGAGGACGAGGACCTCCGAGCCGGCACCGGCCCGCTCGGCGACCGCGTGCACCGAGCTGCGGCGGCGCGATGTTGTCGTCCTGTGCCACGATCAGCAGGATCGGCGCCCGCAGCCGGCTCGCGGACGCGACCGGCCGGTTCAGCGGGATGACCAGCGCGCCGCGTGCGCACATCTCGTTGCGGAAGGTCGGGCCCATGATGGCCTGGTAGCCGGACTCGGCCCCCTCGGCCGTGATCGCCGCGAGCGTGCCCGGTGGCCCGACCACCGGGATGAGGTGCGGCGCCCGGCCCAGCAACGCCCCGACCGCGTCGCGCAGCCCGTGCGCGGTGAGCGCGAGCAGCTGCCCGACGCCCGCGTACCGTGCGATCTCCAGGAGCGCCGCCAGGCCGTCCATCGCCGCACCCTGCGAGATGACGGCCGCCACCTGCCCGTCCCTGGCCGCCACCGGCACGACGTGCCCGCCCGAGTACGAGCTGCCCCACAGCACGATCCGGTCCCGGTCCACGCCGTCGAGACCCCGCGCGTGGGCGATCGCCGCGTGGTAGTCCTGCCGGTGCCGCAGGTGCGAGACGTTCTGCCGCGGGCTGCCGGCGCTGGTGCCGTAACCCCGGTAGTCGAAGACGAGGACGTCCGCGCCTGCCGCCGCGAACCGCTCCGCGAAGGGCAGCAGCCCGGCGTCCCGGGTGGCTCCGAAGCCGTGGCCCATCACCACGCACGGGCGGCCGCGCGGCCCCGTCAGCGCATCGCTCCCGGCGCAGGTACCACGCCGCGCATCGCGTCCCGTGGCTCACAGCCGGTTTCCTCGACCATCGCCGTCCCCCTCGGTGTGCGATTGGCCGCGCGTTCGCGCTCCCGCGGCTCACGAAGCCGGTTTCCCTCGACCATCGCCATCCCCTCGGTGTGCGATGTGGTGCCGACCACGTCTTCGCGTGCCCGGCGGCTGCCGGTTCGACAGCGCGACGAGTACGGCACTCGCCTACCGCTGCCCAGGCGCCGAACGACCCGGCGATCTTCTACTTCTACGGTCTGGGAACCCAGGCGGACCTGGAAGCCACCTCGGCGGCCCCGGCGTCCAGGCCCGCGCTCGGCCGGCTCGGTGAGTCTGCGTCTGGACGGCGGGGTGGTGATCCAGCCGCTCGTCCGCATCGCCTGACGGCGCGGCGCCACGGCGGCGGCGCGCGATCAGCCCCGGGACAGCAGCGGGCGCCGCCGCGACCGGCCGTACCGGTGCAGCACCACGGCGAGTGCCGCCACCGTGCCGAACACGAGCTGGCCGCCGAGCACGATCCGGTTGACGTCGACGGCCGGGTGCCAGGCGACCTTGCCGTCCGCGGTCACGCTGAACGCGCCGACGGGGCGGGCCACGATCCCCGCACCCGAGCCCGATCCGCCCTCGCCGGAGCGGCCGCCGCGCCCACCGCCTGCCCGCACGCGCGCCACCGGGAGGAGGGTGGTCCCGTCGCGCTCGACGGGCGGGCCGAAGACCTGGTCGCGGCCGAGCCGGTCGGCGACGGTGGACACGATGTCAGGTGCGAGTGGTGTCGATGCTCATGCCGCCACTCTGCCCGCCGGGCCGCCCTCGGCGACGGCCACCCGTGCTCAGCCGGGCTCGACCCGCTGCAGCGAGCCCGCTTCGCCACCCCGGTCGGCGACCACGCCCGCGGCGAGCCAGACCATGGCCGGCAGGAGCCGGTCACCGAGCGCCTCGGCGGGCTCCCCGACCACCTCCGTGGCCGCCTCCCCGCTGACGAGCAGGCCGCGCAGGCGGCTGCAGTCGGCGGCGCACTCCCGGCCGAGGACGTCGTGGACCCAGCCGACGGCCCGGTCGGCCAGCCCGGGGTCGGCGAGCTCGTCGCGGGCCTGCGCCAGCCAGTCCAGCAACGTCGTGAACGCGATCGCCTGGCCGGGCGGAGTGCCGCCCGACGGGCCGCTCTCCTCCTCGTCGATCGCGATGATGCGCGCCACGCGGTCCAGTGCCGGGCGTGGCGAGGACTGGTCCACGGTCTCCTGCACCGCGCTGAGCAGGGAGTCCCCGAGCATCGCCACGAGGAGGTCGAGCTCGCTCCCGCGGTCGGGGCCGAGCAGCTCCGTCACGTGCTCGCCGACGGCCGCCTCCCAGCCGGCGAGCTGGGACTCGGTGAACCGACGCCGCAGTGTCCGCCGTGACCCGGTAGCCGCAGTTCCTGTGCCGCCCGTTCCTCGGCCTCGGCCAGCAGCGCGTCGGCCTGCGCGTCGGCCCGGCGCGGCCGCGGCAGCGTCGCGCGCGCGGCGCTTGCGGCGGCTCGCGACCTTCTCGGCGCGGCGCCGCCCGGTCGGCGGCCGACCCTTCGTCGTCACCGGTGAATCATCGCCGGTGCATCGTCACTGGCAGATCGCGCCCCTCGCGGCGGAGCCGACGAGCTTCGCGTACTTGCCCAGCACGCCGGTGCGCAGCGTCGGGGCGGGCGGCGACCACCCCTCGCGGCGGCTCGCCAGCTCCGCCTCGTCGACGAGCAGGTCCAGCGTGCGAGCCTCCATGTCCAGCACGACCGGGTCGCCGTCGCGAACGAGCGCGATCGGTCCGCCGTCGACGGCCTCCGGGGCGACGTGCCCGACGCACAGGCCGGTGGTGGCGCCGGAGAACCGGCCGTCGGTCAGCAGCAGCACGTCCTTGCCCAGCCCGGCGCCCTTGATCGCCCCGGTGACGGCGAGCATCTCGCGCATCCCCGGGCCGCCCTTCGGACCCTCGTACCGGATCACCACCACGTCACCCGCGGTCAGGGATCCGTCCGAGACGGCGTCCATGGCGCCCTGCTCGCCGTCGAACACGCGTGCGGTGCCCTCGAAGCGCGCCGAGTCGAAGCCCGCACTCTTGACGACGGCGCCGTCGGGGGCCAGCGAGCCGCGCAGGATCGTGATGCCGCCGGTCGGGTGGATCGGGTTGTCCAGCGCCCGGACGATGGTGCCGTCGAGGTCGGGCAGGTCGATCGCGGCGAGGTTCTCCGCCATCGTCGCTCCCGTGACGGTCAGCGCGTCGCCGTGCAGCAGCCCGGCGTCGAGCAGCGCCTTCATGACGACGGGCACGCCGCCGACCTGGTCCACGGTGGACATGACGTGCGCCCCGAACGGCTTGACGTCGGCGAGGTGCGGGACCCGGTCGCCGATCTTGTTGAAGTCGTCGAGCTCCAGCGGCACGCCGGCCTCCCAGGCGATCGCCATCAGGTGCAGCACGGCGTTGGTGGAGCCACCGAACGCCATCACCACGGCGATCGCGTTCTCGAACGCCTCGCGGGTGAGGATGTCGCGTGCGGTGATGCCCTTGGCGATCATGCCGATGACGGCCTCGCCGGACGCGCGGGCGATGCCGTCGCGCCGCCGGTCGACGGCCGGTGGGCTGGCCGAGCCGGGCAGCGCCATGCCGAGGGCCTCGGCGGCGCTCGCCATCGTGTTGGCGGTGTACATGCCGCCGCAGGCACCCTCACCGGGGCAGATCGCGCGCTCGATCGCGTCGACCTCGTCGCGGGAGATCAGGCCGCGGGCACACGCGCCGACGGCCTCGAACGCGTCGGCGATGTTGACCTCGCGCCCGTCGACGTGGCCGGGCAGGATCGAGCCCGCGTAGACGAACACCGCGGCCAGGTCGAGCCGGGCCGCGGCCATGAGCATGCCCGGGAGGCTCTTGTCGCAGCCGGCGAGCAGCACGGTGCCGTCGAGCCGCTCGGCCTGCACGACGGTCTCCACCGAGTCGGCGATGATCTCGCGGCTGACCAGCGACCAGTGCATGCCGACGTGCCCCATCGAGATGCCGTCGGAGACCGAGATCGTGCCGAACTCCATCGGGAACCCGCCCCCGCGGTGCACGCCCTCCTTCGCGGCGATCCCCGAGCCGTTGCAGCGACAGGTTGCACGGGGTGATCTCGTTCCAGGACGACGCGATGCCGATCTGCGGCTTGAGGAAGTCCCCGTCGCGCATCCCGACCGCGCGCAGCATCCCGCGCGCGGCGGCTCGCTCCAGCCCGTCGGTGACGTCGCGGCTGCGCGGCTTGAGATCGGTGGGACTGGCCATGTGAACTCTCCCGGCGGACGGCGGTGGGCGCGAACGGCACGCTCGCACCAACCTATGGTGCGAGCGTGCCGTTCGCGCCGGCGCGGCGGGTCGGTCTGCGGCTCAGTCGCGCCGGCCGGGGCGGGCGCCCGCGCCCGCGAAGTCCCGGTCGCGACGGACGTTGGCGCGGCGGCCCTTCAGCGTCGTGGTGCCGCGGAGGCTGCGCAGGACGTCGTCCGCCGCCGCCTCGGGGATCTCCACGAGCGCGTGCCGCTCGTGGATCTGGATGGCCCCGATGTCGCGGCCCGTGAGGTTCGACTCGTTCGCCAGCGCGCCCACGATGTCCTGGGGCCGCACGCCGCTCGCGCGGCCGGCGTTGACGAACAGCCGCGTGGTGCCGGCCTTGGGCGCGCGGGTGCCGGCGGCACCGCCGCGGCCACGCGGCCCGGTGTCGCGATCGCGCGCGCCGCCCGAGCGGGGGGCGGAGACGACCGGGATGTCGGCGCCGTCGTCGGGGGTGCCGGCGACCTCCTGGGCCAGCCGGACCGCCGCCGCGGCCACGTCGACGGCGTCGAACTCGGCGGCCAGCCCCGCGATCATCGCGCGGACGCCGTCGGGGTCGTCCAGGTCGCCGGGCGTGCCGTCGGACAGGTCCGCGACGAGCCGCTCCCGCAGCGCCGCGCGGGTGCGCTCGAGCCGGGCGGCCCGCAGGTCGGCGGCCGTGGGCACGGGCGCGATCGTGATCGGGCTGCCGGTGAGCCGCTCGACGGCGCGCAGCGCGTGCACCTTCGACGGCGGCACCAGGGTGATCGCCACTCCCTCGCGCCCGGCCCGGCCGACCCGGCCGATGCGGTGCACGTAGGCCTCGGGCGACTGCGGCACGTCGTGGTTGACGACGTGGCTGAGCAGGTCGATGTCGAGCCCGCGCGCCGCCACGTCGGTGGCCACGAGCAGCTCGGTGCGCCCGCTGCGCAGCCTGTCGACCACGCGGGTGCGGTGCTCCTGGTCCATCCCGCCGTGCAGGGCCTCGGCCCGCAGCCCGCGGGCGGTGAGGGTCTCGGTGACGGCGTCGACGTCGAGGCGGGTGCGGCAGAAGACGATGGCGGCGGTGGGCCGCTCGGCCTCCAGGACGCGACCGAGCGCGGCGGTGGTGTGCGAGCGGGGCACCAGGTAGGCGGTCTGCCGGACCTTCGGCGCCTCGCCGTCGGGCACGGCCTCGCGCGCGATCCGGACGGTGACCGGCTCCCGGAGGTACTTCTGGGCCAGCGTCTCGATCCGGCGCGGGATGGTGGCCGAGAACAGCACGACCTGGCGGGTGTCCGGGGTGGCGTCGAGGAGGGTCTCGATGTCCTCGACGAAGCCCATGTCGAGCATCTCGTCGGCCTCGTCGAGCACGGCGACCTCGAGGTCGTCCAGGCGCAGGGCGCCGCGGTTCATCAGGTCGATGGCGCGGCCGGGCGTGGCCACGACGATGTCGACGCCACGCTGCAGCGCCTTCCACTGCGGGCCGACGGGCGCCCCGCCGTAGACGGTGAGTACCCGCGCGCCGACGCCGCGGCCGTAGCGGCCGATCGCCTCGGAGACCTGCAGCGCGAGCTCGCGGGTGGGCGTGAGCACGAGGCCGAACGGGCCGGGCGTGGCGCCGGACGTGCGGCGCCCTGGCCGCTCCTCGGCGAGCCGCTCGAGCATGGGCAGCGCGAACGCCGCGGTCTTGCCGGTGCCGGTGGCGGCCTGCCCGAGCAGGTCGCGGCCCTCGGTCAGCGGTGCGATCGACTCGGCCTGGATGGGCGTCGGCTGGGTGTATCCGAGGTCGACGATCTCGCGCTGGAGCTCAGCGCGCAGGGGTAGGTCGGTGAATGCGGGCAGGGCGTCGACGTTCCGGCTCACGTGTGTTCTCCATCAGAAGTGAAACGGGAACACCACTTGCGCACCCGCGGGACGAGCCCGCGGCGCCGATCGGCACGACTGCTGCCCGGCTGGTGCGGCCTCCGGTGGTCCCAACGCACCACCTGCCCCACATAGTCCCAGGTGACGGAGGCACCCGCACAGGCGACCCCCGATTCGGCCGAAATCCGGCGGCGCGCGTGGCGGGGGCTGGTCAGCGCCGTCCTTCGGTGCCATCCTGCCGCAGCCGACCGGCGGGGCGATCGGCCGACCAGTAGCGCGACGGCCGGTGCGGAGACCAGCAGATGACCTTCCCCGAACCACCCGGACCACCCGGACCACCCGGGACCACCCGGGCCGCCCTACGGCGCATCCGGCCCCCCGCCGCCGCTGCCGCCACGGCGGCCGGCCGATCGGCGCCTCCGGTTTCGCCCGTCCGTCGTTCTCATCACGGTGTTCGCGCTGGTCCTCGTCGGTGCGGCCGTGGGGATCGGCGTGCTGTTCCTCTCCGGGCGGGCGGTCGCCGCAGAGGTGGTCACGGAGCCGATCGCCACGGCCGGAGCCAACCCGTTCATGCCGTCGGTCGGGACGGACCAGGCCGGCGTCACGCCGGTGGCGGCCACCGGTGGCCGGTTCGACCCGTCGCGCACCCCCGGGCTCTACGGCGGCACCAGGAACAACCGCAGCTGCGATCCCGACGCCATGGTGGCGTTCCTCCGGGCCAACCCGGTGAAGGGCGCCGCATGGGCCGGAGTGCTCGGGCTCACCCCGGCGGAGATCCCCGCCTACGTCGCCGAGCTGACCCCCGTGATCCTGCGTTCCGACACCTACGTGACCAACCACGGTTTCGTCGACGACCACGCGACCACGCTGACGTCCGTGCTCCAGGCCGGGACGGCGGTCATGGTCGACAAGTTCGGCACACCCCGCGTCAGGTGCTACTGCGGGAACCCGCTGACCCCGGCGGCCGTGCCGGCGGCGCCCCGATACGTCGGGCCGGCGTGGCCGGGGTTCTCGACCACGAACATCACCATCATCACCGAGTCGACCACCGTGATCAACGAGTTCACGCTGGTCGACCCGGCCACCGGAAACCCGTTCGTCCGGCCGCGCGGCGGCCGGGGCGAGGGTGACCGGGACGCCGCGGGCCCGCCGCCCGCCACCAGCGCGCCGCCGACGACAGCGGCGTCGCCCACCAGCGCGCCGCCGACGGCCAGGCCTGCCGACATCACGCGCCGGGGGCGGGTCTCCGCCTCGACGACCTACCCCGGAGGCCAGTTCCCCGCGTCGCTCGCCGTGGACGGCGACGTGTCCACGTCGTGGTTCTCGGCGGGCCCGGGGGCCGACGGCACGTCGGTCTACACCTGGAAGGGCGCGGGTGACGTGCGCATCACCGGCGTGCGGATCGTGTCCAACGGAGCCAACGCCGACCCGACCATCCGGCAGAACTACGGGTTCGGCGGCGTCACCGTGCAGATCCTCGACTCCGGGGGGAGGGTCGTCTTCGAGGAGGGCGGCACGCTGCCCGGGACGCCGGACCCGACCGTCACGCTGGAGCCCAACGTGGTCGGGAGCACGGTCCGGTTGATCTACTCCGAGCACGAGGACGCGGCGTGCGGCGGCTTCGCCGAGCTCACCGTCCTCGGGACGGCCTGAAGATCGCCGCGAGACGCACGTGAGCGTCCCGCGGAAGGCGCTCGTGTACGGCTCGGGGCGATCAGCGCTCGTCGCCGGTGAGGCCGGCGCGGCGCAGCGCGTCGGCCATCGCGCCCCCGCCCGGGGCCGGCTCGGCCCGCCGGGGCGCGGCCGGGCGCTTCCCGCGGCCGGGGTTGCCACGCGCCTCCTTGCCCCGGCCCGCGTCGGCGCCCCGCGCGCGGCCGCCCTCGCCCCTGCCGTCGGCGGGCGCGGCGGAACGGGGCTTGCCCGCACCGATCTCGTCGTCGAGCCGGAGCGTCAGCGAGATCCGCTTGCGCGCCTCGTCCACCGCCGTCACCTTGACCCGCACGACGTCGCCCGACCGCACCACCTCCCGCGGGTCGGACACGAAGTCCGCCGACATCGCCGAGACGTGCACGAGCCCGTCCTGGTGCACGCCGACGTCGACGAACGCGCCGAACGCGGCCACGTTCGTCACCACGCCCTCCAGCACCATCCCCGGCCGCAGGTCACCGATCGTGTGGACGCCCTCGGCGAACGTCGCCGTGCGGAACGCGGGCCGCGGGTCGCGACCGGGTTTCTCCAGCTCCGCGAGGATGTCGGTGACGGTGGGCAGGCCGAAGGTGTCGTCGACGAACTCGGCGGGCCGCAGCGCGCGCAACGCCTGCGCGTCGCCGAGCAGGGCCGCGAGGTCACGGCCCGCGCGCGCGACGATCCGGCGCACGACCGGGTAGGCCTCCGGGTGCACGCCCGAGACGTCGAGGGGGTCGTCGCCACCGCGGATCCGCAGGAACCCGGCGCACTGCTCGAACGCCTTCGGGCCCGAGCCGCGGCACCGCCGGCGAGCGCCGCGCGCGTGCGGAACGGCCCGTGGGTGTCGCGGTGGGCCACGATCTGTGTCGCGAGGCCCTCGGTGATCCCCGAGACCCGCCGGAGCAGCGGCACCGACGCCGTGTTGACGTCCACGCCGACGGCGTTCACGCAGTCCTCGACCACCGCGTCGAGCGAGCGCGACAGCGCCGACTCGGCCAGGTCGTGCTGGTACTGGCCGACGCCGATCGACTTCGGGTCGATCTTCACCAGCTCGGCGAGGGGATCCTGCAGGCGCCTGGCGATCGAGACCGCACCGCGCAGCGAGACGTCGAGGTCGGGCGAGCTCGGCCGACGCGAACGCCGACGCCGAGTACACCGACGCCCCGGCCTCGCTGACCATCACCGTGGTCATCTTCAGCGCCGGGTTCGCTCGCCACCAGCTCGCCTGCGAGCTGGTCGGTCTCCCGCGATGCCGTGCCGTTGCCGATCGCGATCAGGTCCACCCCGTGCGCGGTGGCGAGCCGCGTGAGCGTCGCCAGCGAGGCGTCCCAGGCCCGCCGCGGCTCGTGCGGGTAGATCGTGTCGGTGGCCACGACCTTCCCGGTCGCGTCCACGACCGCGACCTTCACGCCGGTGCGCAGCCCCGGGTCCAGGCCCATCGTGGCGCGGCTCCCGGCGGGCGCGGCGAGCAGCAGGTCGCGCAGGTTGGTGGCGAAGACGCCGATGGCGCCCTCCTCGGCGACGGTGCGCAGCCGCACCCGGATGTCGATGCCCAGGTGCGTCAGGATGCGCGTGCGCCAGGCCCAGCGGACGACGCCCGCGAGCCACGGATCGGCGGGGCGGCCGCGATCGGCGACGCCCACCGCCGCCGCGATGGTGCGCTCGTAGTCGGTGGTGACGCCCGGCTCGGCGGCCTCGCGGTCCGGTTCGAGCGCCAGGTCGAGCACGTCCTCCTTCTCCGCGCGCAGGAGGGCCAGGATCCGGTGCGACGGCAGCTTCGTGAAGGGCTCGGAGAAGTCGAAGTAGTCGCTGAACTTCGCGCCGTCGGCCTCCTTGCCGGCGCGGACCCTCGCGACGACCCGGCCGCGCGTCCACATCCGCTCGCGCAGGCCGCCGATGAGGTCGGCGTCCTCGGCGAACCGCTCGACGAGGATCGACCGGGCGCCCTCCAGCGCCGCGGCGGCGTCGGGCACGGCCTCGGTCGACGAACCCGGCGGCGACGGTCTCCGGGTCGAGCGTCGGGTCCGCCAGCAGGGAGAGCGCGAGCGGCTCCAGCCCGGCCTCCCGCGCGATCGTCGCCTTCGTGCGGCGCTTGGGCTTGAACGGCAGGTAGATGTCCTCCAGGCGGGCCTTCGACTCGGCGGCGAGGATCGACGCCTCCAGCGCCGCGTCGAGCTTGCCCTGCGTGCGGATCTCGTCGAGGACGACGGCCCGGCGGTCCTCCAGCTCACGCAGGTAGCGCAGGCGCTCGTCGAGCGTGCGGAGCTGGGCGTCGTCGAGGGTGCCGGTCGCCTCCTTGCGGTAGCGGGCGATGAAGGGCACGGTGGCGCCGCCGTCGAGGAGATCGACGGCCGCGGCCACCTGGTTCGGACGGACGTCCAGCTCGTCGGCGATGCGCTGCTGGATGGAGTGCTGGGTGCGGTTCGGCCTGGCCACGGACCCATCGTCCCGGGCGGCCCCGATGCGCCGCGCCGTGGCCGGTGCCGGGACGGCGGCGGGCAGACTGGGCGGATGCGCACCGGACCGGTCCTCGCCGTCGGCATCGCCGCCGCTGCTGCCCTCGCCGCCGGACGGGCGGCGGCACGGGCCGGCCGGGCGGCCGAGGCCACGACGGAGGAGTGCCTGCGTGCACTGCCGGGGGACGACCTCGTCCCCGGCGCCCGGCTGGTGATCGACCGGGCGACCACCCTGCCGGCGCCGCCGGACCACGTCTGGCCGTGGCTCGTGCAGCTCGGCAAGCAGCGCGGCGGCTGGTACCTCCCGGCCTGGCTGGAGACCGTCGTCCCGGCCGACCGGCGTGCGCTGCGCGCCGTCGACCCGGCGTTGCAGGGGCTCGCCCCCGGTGACGTGATCCCGGACTGGGGCGGGCCCGACGCGACGTTCGAGGTGGTCACCGTCGACCCGCCGCGCGCGCTGGTGCACCGCTCGGAGCGGCCGCGCCCCGGCCGCGAGCCGCTCGTGCTCAGCTGGGCGCTCGTCCTCTCCCCGCTACCCGGTCACCGCTCCCGGCTGCACCTGCGGCTGCGGATCAACCGGGTCGGCAGGCGCGCCCCCGCACTGGTCGCGGCGATGGCCCGCCTGGTCGACGGGGCCACCGTCGTGCCGATGTTCGCCGGGCTGGGTGAGCGGCTGACGCCTCGTGCGCGGAAATAGCTGCCCTGGCAGCGATTTCCGCGCACGAGCGGCGTCAGCCGCCGATGTCCACCGCACCCGTGATCGACGGCGGCTGCCCCGGCACGCCGGCCACCAGCTCGGCCCCGTCGTCCCGCCCGTCCGGCGACGATCGGCGCTCCCGCGAACGCGGGCCGCCGCAGCCGGAAGGAGAACGACCGGACCGGGCGCCCCGGGGCGTGGCGCCGCGGCAGCTCCAGCAGGAGCAGCGCCAGCAGCGGCCCGTGGACCACCAGGCCCGGATAGCCCTCGACCTGCGTCACGTAGGGCTGGTCGTAGTGGATGCGGTGGGTGTTGTAGGTCAGGGCGCTGAAGCGGAAGAGCATCGCCTCGTCCGGCTCCAGCCGGGCCTCCACTCCCCCGGCGCGGTCTGCTCGGCCGCAGCGGGCGCGGGATCGGCGCGCGCCTCGCCCGGCCGCTGGCTGCGGTAGACGATGTCCTGCTCCTCGACCACGGCCGTCGCCCCGGCCTGCACGGAACTCGTGCCGGACGGTCACGAACACCATCGCGCCGCTGCGCCCCCGCTTCGGCGTGACCGCGGCCAGCGACGAGCGGCGCACCACCTCGGCGCCCACCCGCAGCGGCTCGCGCACCTCCAGGCGGCCGCCGGCGAACATGCGGCGCCGGTCCGGTATCGCGGGCAGGAAGTGCCCGTGCGCGGGGTGCCCGTCGTCCCCGATCTCGGACTGCGCGGGATGGTCGAGGAAGTAGAACCACTGCCAGAGCGGCGGCAGCGGGTCGCCGGGTTCGCGGACCGGTGACGGCGCGTCGAGCAACCCGGCGAACGCGCCTGCCGGCCAGGGGTCGAGTACGGCACGGGTCTCGACCGGCTCGGGTGCCCAACCCGTCACGTAGGGGGCGAGGTCGTCCATGCCCCGCATCATCGCCGAGCGGGGTGATCCCCACGAGTCGTACGCGAGCGGCCCGGCGAGGACGCTCGGGTGCGGCTCGCGCCGATCACGACCGGACGAGCAGCGCGACGCACTCGAAGTGGTGGGTCATCGGGAACGCGTCGAACGCCCTGAGCCGCCGCCAGCCCGTAGCCGCGCTCGGCGAACAGCGCGACGTCGCGGGCGAGGGCCGCCGGGTCACACGCCACGTGGACGACGCGCGCCGGGGCACGGGCGCACAGGGCGTCGACGAGTGCCCTGCCCAGCCCCCGGCGCGGCGGGTCGGCCACGATCACGTCCGGCCGGCCGTCGAGCGCGCCCACCACGTGCTCGACCCGGCCCGACCCGCCACCGGACCTGCGGGAGGTCGGCGAGCGCGGCCCGGCCGTCGGCGACGGCCCGCCGCGACGACTCCACCACCGTCACCGCACCGTCGCTGCCCGACCTGCCCGGCCAGCACCGCGGCGAACAGCCCGACACCGCCGTAGAGGTCCCACGCCGTGCCGCCGGACGGCGCGCCCGACCAGTCGCCGACGACCGCGGCGAGGGTGTCCGGCAGCGCCGGGTGCACCTGCCAGAACACACCGGGGGACAGCCGCCACTCGCGCCCGGCGGCACGCTGGACCGCAGCCGTGCCTGCCACGGCGGAACCGTGGGCGTGCCGCACCCCGTCGGCGTCGACGACGACCTCGATCTCGCCGCCGGCGGGGTGGTCCTGCGCGAGGACCGGTCCGAGCACCCCCGGCGGGGCGAGAGGGCAGTCGGCGATCGGCAGGACGTCGTGGCTGCGGTGGGCGCGCAGCCCCGCACGGCCCTGACCGTCGACGGCCAGCCGCACGCGGTGCCGCCAGCCGAGCGGCCCGCCCGGCAGCTCCTCGACCTCGACGGCGCGCTCGATCCCGGCCAGCCGCCGCAGCTGCTCGGCGAGGACAGCGGCCTTCAGCGCCCGCTGCGTGCCCGGCTCGACGTGCTGCAGGTCGCAGCCACCGCACCCGCCCGCGCGAGCCCAGGGGCAGGGCGCAGGTACCCGGCTCGGCGACGCCCGCAGCACCGTGACCGTGTCGGCGCGGCAGTAGGACCCGCCACCGTCCTCGGTGACCACGGCGCGCACCAGTTCGCCCGGCAACGCGTGCCGGACGAACACCACGCGGCCCGCGCTGCCTGCGGGACCCTCCTCGGCGGGCATCCGCGCGACGCAGTGGCCGCCGTGCGCGACGGGGCCGACGTCGAGCTCGAGGATCCGGTCGGTCCAGTCCAGTGCGTGCGGAGCGACGCTCTGGCGCGACGGGCCACTCACGAGGTCTTGCCCACCTTCGGGGCGGCGGGAGACGGCGGCGGCCGCGCGGTCGTCGTCGCGCGGTCCGGTCGTCGACGACGGAAAACCGCGCCGCCACGACCCGGGCGCGACGTCCGCCGGCGCTCCCGCGCCCGCTCCGACGACGCGAGCTGCCACGGGACGCTCGTCACCATCACGCCCGGCTGGAACAGCAGCCGTCCCTTGAGCCGCAGCGCGCTCTGGTTGTGCAGGATCTGCTCCCACCAGTGCCCGACGACGTACTCCGGGATGAACACCGTGACGACGTCGCGCGGGTTCTTCGTGCGGATCCGCTTCACGTAGTCGAGCACCGGCTTGGTGATCTCGCGGTACGGCGACTCGACGACCTTGAGCGGCACCGGCAGCTTGCGCTTCTCCCAGTCCCGCATCAGCCGCTTGGTGTCGGCGTCGTCGACGTTGACCGTGACCGCCTCCAGCACGTCCGGGCGGGTGGCCCGCGCGTAGGCGACGGCACGCAGGGTGGGCTTGTGCAGCGTGGAGACCAGCACGATCGCGTGGTTGCGCGAGGGCAGGACGGTGTCGGTCTCGCCCGCCACCAGCTCGGCCGAGACCCGGTCGTAGTGCCGCCGGACGAGCCTCATCAGCACGAAGAACACCGCCATCGCGGCGATCGCGATCCAGGCGCCGCGGAAGAACTTCGTGATCAGCACGACGACGAGCACGACTCCGGTCATCGATCGCGCCGAAGCCGTTGATGACCTGGGCCCGGCGCATCCGCCGCCGCTCCGCCGGGTCCTGCTCCCTGGCGAGCAGCCGGTGCCAGTGCCGGAGCATCCCGGTCTGGCTCAGCGTGAACGAGGTGAAGACGCCGACGGTGTACAGCGCGATCAGCCGCGTCACCTCGGCCTGGAAGCCGATCACCAGCATGATCGCGAACGCGGCCAGGAAGACGATGCCGTTGGAGAACGCCAGCCGGTCGCCGCGCGTGTGCAGCTGCCGGGGCAGGTAGCGGTCCTGGGACAGGATCGATCCCAGCACCGGGAACCCGTTGAACGCGGTGTTCGCGGCCAGCACCAGGATCAGGGCGGTGACCGTCGACCACGAAGTAGAAGCCGACCCGGAAGTCGGCGAAGACCGCGTCCGCCAGCTGCGCGACCAGGGTCTGCTGCACGTACCCGGCGGGGACGTTGGCGAACTGGACGGCGGGGTCCGCCGCGATCTGCGCGCCGGTGAGCTGGGCCAGTGCGATCAGCCCGGAGAACATCGTCACCGAGATGACGCCGAGCAGGGCCAGGGTGTTGGCCGCGTTGCGGGACTTGGGCTTGCGGAACGCCGGGACGCCGTTGCTGATCGCCTCGACGCCGGTGAGGGCCGCGCAGCCCTGGGTGAAGCTGCGCAGCACGAGGAGCACCAGTGCCAGCCCGGTGAAGGCGTCCCCCTCGGCCAGCAGCTGCAGGTCCGCACTGGGCGGGTGCACGTCCTCGCCCGAGGAGGAGGATGCGCGTCAGCCCCCAGATGATCATGGTGCCGATGCCGATCATGAACGCGTAGGTCGGCACGGCGAAGGCGAAGCCGGACTCCCGGACCCCCCGCAGGTTGATCGCCGTGAGCACGACGATGGCCACGACGCTGAACGCCACCTTGTGCTCGCCGACGATCGGCACCAGCGCGCCGAGGTTGGCCGCGGCCGCCGAGATCGAGACCGCGACGGTCAGCGTGTAGTCCACCAGCAGGGCGCTGGCCACGGTCAGGCCGGCGCGCGGGCCGAGGTTGACCGTGGCGACCTCGTAGTCGCCCCCGCCCGACGGATAGGCCCGCACGTTCTGGCGGTAGCTCGTCACCACGGTCAGCAGCACGACCACGACCGCCAACCCGACCCACGGGGAGTACGCGTAGGTCGCCACCCCGGCGACCGACAGCGTCAGGAAGATCTCCTCGGGCGCGTAGGCGACCGACGACATCGCGTCGGAGGCGAAGACCGGCAGCGCGATGCGCTTGGGCAGCAGGTTGTGGGACAGCCGGTCGCTGCGCTGCGGCCGGCCGACCAGGATGCGCTTGACGGCGACGCCGAGCTTGGACACGGCCGAAGCCTATGCCCGCCTGCGGGGCCCGGACGCGATAGCGTTCGAGCCGACCTGGGAGGCGCACGATGTACGTCGTGATCATGGGGTGCGGGCGGGTCGGGTCGTCGCTCACCGCCGGCCTCGAGCGGCTCGGCCACGAGGTCGCCGTGATCGACAAGGACGCCCAGGCGTTCCGCAGGCTCAGCCCCGACTTCCGGGGCAAGCAGGTGATCGGTCAGGGCTTCCACCGCGAGGTGCTCATCGAGGCGGGCGTGGAGAAGGCGCAGGCGTTCGCGGCGGTGTCGAGCGGGGACAACTCGAACATCATCGCCGCACGGGTGGCCCGGGAGAGCTTCGGCATCGACCGGGTGGTGGCCAGGATCTACGACGCCAAGCGGGCCGCCGTCTACGAACGCCTCGGCATCCCCACCGTCGCCACCGTCCCGTGGAGCACCGACCGGCTCATGCGGATGCTGCTGCCCGGACGGCGTCGCGACCGCGTGGCGTGAGCCGTCGGGCACCGTCGCGATCCTCCCGCTGCCCGTGCACGAGGACTGGGTGGGCCGCCCGATCCGCGAGCTCGAGGCGGCGGCGGGATGCCGCGTGGCGTTCATCGTCCGGTTCGGCACCGGCGTGCTGCCCCGCCCGGACACCGCGGTGCAGGCGGAGGACACCGTCTACGTCGCGGCGGTGTCCGGCACGGTCAGCGACGTGACGGCGGCGGCAGCAGCGCCCCCGCGGGAAGGGTGATCCGGCGTGCGGGTGGCGATCGCGGGGGCCGGGGCCGTCGGGCGCTCCATCGCCCTGGAGCTGGTGGAGAACAAGCACCAGGTCATGCTCATCGAGCGTGAGCTGGCCAACATCGAGCCGGAGGCCGTCGAGCAGGCCGAGTGGGTGCACGCGGACGCCTGCGAGCTGAGCTCGCTCGAGGACGCCGGCATGGAGAGCTGCGACGTCGTCATCGCGGCCACGGGCGACGACAAGGTCAACCTCGTCGTGTCGCTGCTGGCCAAGACCGAGTTCGCCGTGCGCCGCGTCGTGGCCAGGGTCAACGACCCGCGCAACGAGTGGCTGTTCAGCGACAACTGGGGCGTCGACGTCGCCGTGTCGACCCCGCGGCTGCTCGCCGCGCTGGTGGAGGAGGCCGTCGCGGTGGGTGACCTCGTGCGGTTGCTCACCCTGCGGCAGGGCCAGGCCAACCTGGTGGAGGTCACGCTGCCGGCCGACACGCCGCTGGCCGGGCGCCCGGTGCGGTCCCTGCACCTGCCGGCCGACTCCGCGCTGGTGGTCATCCTGCGCGGAGGCCGGGTGATCGTGCCGCAGGGCGACGACGCGCTGGAGCCGGGCGACGAGCTGCTGTTCGTGGCCACGTCGGCGGTCGAGGAGGAGATCCGCGCGGCACTGGGCTACTAGCCCGCTGCGCCGTCCGGTCAGACCGGCAGCGGCGTCCCGGCCGGGCGCGGCGGACCGCCCACACCGTGCCCAGCAGCGCGACGCCGACCAGCGGATAGCCCATGGCCAGCCGGGCGACGCCCAGCCAGTCCTCCTCGTCGGCGTTGTAGAGCAGGCCCTGCACCACGATCCGGGCGGCGAAGACGAGCGTCCAGAGCAGGCTCGCGTAGGTGTAGGCCCGCAGCAGCCTCGGGTTGCGGCGCCAGCCCTGGCCCTCGCCGTTGATGCCGTGCCAGATCACCCCGGCGAGCGGCCAGCGCACGAGCACGGAGACCAGGAACGCGGCGCCCAGCACCGCGCTGTAGATGAGCCCGGGCAGGTAGAAGCCCCTGGCCTCGCCGGTGCGGTAGGCGATGAACGCGCACAGCCCGACACCCAGCAGCCCGGAGATCGCGGGCTGCAGCGGCCTCGCGGCGCACCAGCCGCCACGCCGCGACCGCGACGCCCGACGCGACCGCGGCGATCAGGGCCGGCTGCAGTTCGGACACGACGTTGACGACGACGAACACGGCGACCGGGATCGTCGAGGCGACGATGCCGGGGACACCACCCATCTGCTCGAGCAGGGTGGGGAAGGCCCGTTCGGGACGCCTCGTGGACGCCGGATCCGGCTCGGCCGCGCGAGCGGCTCCGTGCTCGGGGTCGTCCGTCACTGGGCCTGACAGATCTCGTAGAACGGGTTGTAGAGCACCTTGCGGCCGTCGCGGACCGCCATCCGGCCCCGCACGCGCATGGTGCGGCCCGGCTCGATGCCCGGGATGCGACGCCTGCCCAGCCAGATCAGCGTGACGCCCTCGGTGCCGTCGAACAGCTCGGCCTCCAGGGAGGCCTCCGCGTCCTGGGGGCAGAATTCCACGCTGCGGAGCCTACCGAAGACGGTGACCTCCTCGCCGCAGGCACACTCCGAGGCCCGCTGGGCCCCGGAGCGGTCGGCGTCCTCGGAGAGGTCGTCGGCGTCGAGCACCTCGACGTCGCTGGTCAGCTTGCGCAGCATGCGCCGGAAAGCCCCGCCGTCGGTGCCGTTCATGTCTCTCCCGGTCCCTCGAGCGCGGCCCTGCCTCCCGGAAGAGGCAGCTACCCTTCCAGCGTAACTCGACGGAAACGTGACGGCAGCATTGCCGACCCATGACTTTCGGCGGGCCGGGCCGCGGCCCGACGCGGCGAGCGCCGACGGACGGACGGCAACCCACATGCCGGTGGACGGGTACCCGGATCGGCGAGCCGCCACTGCCGTCGTGCTCCCCGGCTCCGGTTCGGACGACGTCTTCGTGCGGACCGCGTTCGCGGGCCCGCTGCGGGCGCTGGGTATCGCGCTGGTCGCTCCCGCGCCCCGACCCGGACGCGGCGTCGTCGCCGGATACCGGGCGGCGCTCGACGAGGCGCTGGCCGCGACGACCGGGCCGTTGCTGGTCGGGGGCGTCTCGCTCGGGGCGCACGAGGCGGCCGCGTGGGCCGTCGAGCGCGCCGGGTGCGGGCGCCTGGCCGGGCTGCTGCTGGCCCTCCCGGCCTGGACCGGGGCCCCCGGCGCGGCACCGGCCGCGCAGGCCGCCACGGCGACGGCCGTCCAGGTGCGCGCGGGCGGGACGGCCGCGGCGGTGGCCGCCGCACGGGCGGGCGCGCCGGGCTGGCTCGCCGACGAGCTGGCGCGTGCGTGGCGGGGGTACGGCGCCGGGCTGGCCGACGCGCTGGACGAGGCCGCCTGCCGGGATGCGCCGGACGCGGCCGCCCTGCGGTCGATCGCGGTGCCGGTCGGGCTCGCCGGCCTCGCCGACGATCCGGTGCACCCCCTCGCGGTGGCCCGCGGCTGGGAGCGGCTGCTCCCCCGTGCCGTGCTGTGCACGTCGACGATGGACGCGTTCGGCGCCGACCCGGCGGTGCTCGGACGCGCGGCCGTGCTCGGATGGCTGCGCGCGTGCGCGGGTCTCAGTCGCGGCGGTGCCGGCCCACCGAGCCCGGGTGGGCGAACAGCTCCAGCGGGTCGCCCGTGAGGAACGCCAGCGCCGGCTCGCGGCTCGGCTGCGGGGCGGTGTCGCCTGGCCCGGTGTGCGGCAGCACCGGTGTGCGGCGCCGCGTGGGTCGTGCGCCGTCGCCCGGCGCCTGCCCGGTCCGGCCGGACGACCGGGATCGGGCTGGTCGGCGGCTCCGGCACGTGGTGTGGTCGCCTGGCGGGCACCAGCGGGATCGGCTCGGTGGGCGGCCCGTCGGGCACGACGCCCGCGGCTCCGACAACGGGCGGGGGGCGACGGGCAGAGGTCGGGTCGGGTCGTCGCTTCCCGGTGGTGGCGGCGCGAGGCGGCGGCGCGCTCGGCGGGCGGCTCCACCGGCGGCCGGGGCCGCCTCGGGGATGCCGTCGCGGCACGACGAGCGGCAGGACGGTGCGCACCGGGTACGGCGAGCGCCCGCGCGCCACCACCGTGCCCCTGAGCATCCGGCGCAGCTCCGCGTCGAGCGCCGTGGCGCCGTCCACCGGTCCGGTCGCGACGCCGTAGAGCATCCAGCGCGGGCCGTCGACGCCCACGAAGACCGAGGCCGCGTCGCCGGTGCGCGCGTGCAGCTCACGGCCCCACTCGCCCTGGAACGACCGGACCCGGGCCCCGCCGTCGCGCAACGAGGAGTGGATCTCGGCGGCCAGGTCGGACCACAGCCCCTCCGAGCGGGGCGCGGCCAGCGCGCTCACCGAGAGTCGCCCCTGCGGCAGCATCACGTGCACCGCCTGGACCTTGCCGCCTGCCGCCGGCTCGACGCTCACGGTGCCGGACGCGGGCAACGGCACGCGCACGGCACCGAAGTCGACCCGGTCGCCCGCGTCCGGACTCCTCGTCGAGGTCGTCCTCGTCGTAGGGGCCGAAGGCCGGGACCGGCGCGGCGCGGCGACGGCCGGCCGGCGAGCGCAGTCGAGCGCCAACCCGGCTGCCGGACCGGGGTCGTCGGACGGCCTGCGCCGGGTCACTGCACGGGCTCCCCACCGCCCACGCGGTCGTGCCCGCCGGTCGAGCCGTAGCCGCCCGCGCCGCGAGCGGAGCCGGGCAGGTCCGCCACCTCGACGAACCGCACCCGCTCCACCCGCTGCACGACGAGCTGCGCGATCCGGTCCCCGCGGCGCAGCCGCACCTCGTCGCGCAGGTCGTGGTTGATCAGGCAGACCCGGATCTCACCGCGGTAGCCGGCGTCGATCGTGCCCGGGGTGTTGACCACGGACAGGCCCAGCGCGTGCCGCGAGACCCGAGCGCGGGTGGACGAAGCCCGCGTGGCCGGGCGGCAGCGCGACGGCCACGCCGGTGCCGACCACGGCGCGCTCACCGGGGGCGAGCACGAGATCGGACGTGCAGAGGAGGTCGACACCGGCGTCGTCGCGGTGCGCGTACGCGGGGACCGGCAGCCCGGGATCGAGCCGCACGAGCAGGACGTCGACGGGCGGCGCGGCAGGCGGCGCCACGGACGCGCGAACCGGGCGGAGCATCGACGGGGCCGGACACGACGGCCGAGGCTACCCTCGTGACTCGTGAGCGAGCACCCGTCCCCTCCCCGGCCTGCGACGTCCGGCGGCTCCGCATCCGGCGAGTGGCGCTTCGCGGAGCGGCTGTCCGTGCCCTGGTGGTGGTATGCTGCTCGCCGTCGGCGTGGGGGCGCTGCTCGGCGCCGAGGTGCACATGGGCTACCCGGGGCTGCGCGCCTGGCTCGGCTACGCGGTCACGGTGCCGCTGCTCGTCGGCGCACTGGTGTGGCTCGGCCGCACCCGCGTGCGCGTCGGCGGAGGGCACCTGCAGGTCGGCGACGCCACGCTGCCGCTCGACCGGATCGGCCGCGTCGAGGTGGTCGCGAAGGCCGACAAGCAGGCGGCCCTCGGCCCCGAGCTCGACCCGGCCGCCTACCTGATGCACCGCGCGTGGATCGGACCCGTGGTGCGGGTCGAGGTCACCGGGCATGCCGACGACGCGGCCCACCCGGTCCCGTACTGGGTCTTCAGCGTGCGCGACGCCGACCGCCTGGCCGCCGTCCTGCGCAGCTAGCCGGCCGTCCTGCCCGGCCGGAGGTCCTGGTAGCCGGAACGGCGGTCGCCTCAGGCGGCGCAGTCGCGGCAGATGAACTGGGCGCCGTTGCTCTCCGCCAGCCTGCTGCGGTGGTGCACGAGGAAGCAGCTCGCGCACGTGAACTCGTCGGCCTGCTTCGGCAGCACCTTGACCGTCAGCTCCTCGCCGGAGAGGTCCGCGCCCGGGAGCTCGAAGCTCTCCGCGGTCTCCGACTCGTCGATGTCGACGACCGCGACTGCGCCTCGTTCCGACGGGCCTTCAGCTCGTCGAGCGAGTCCTCTGCCATGTCGTCGGTCTCGTTGCGCCTCGGCGCGTCGTAGTCGGTAGCCATCTTCCCCACCCTCGAACTCAACACTCGTGTCGACGTCGTGCCGCTGGACAACGTCACAGCGTCGGGGTTTGTGCCCGGCATCCGAGTGACGCCGGTCTCGTCCCGACCGACGGCGCGGCATCGCTCGTCGATCGAGCTCCGTGCGCCGCCGAACTCCCCCCGGGGCGCAGAGGGTAGCTCAGCGCGCATCGCGCCGCCCGCTGCGTCGCCCGACGTGTCGGGCGCGCCCGGCGTGGCCGTCGATGACGGCCGTGGAGGCCGTTAGGGTGCCGGTCGTGGCAGCCTCGTCATCCCGACCCGACGCGCCCGACGGCACCGACGACCATCCGGGCGCCGACCCGGCCGCCGTCGGCGCCTGGCTCGCCGAGCAGCTCGACGCCCCCGGCGTGGCGGGACTGCACGCTGGCACCGGTCGGGGGCCGGGCGGTCCAACCTCACCTACCGGGTGGACAGCGCGGCGGGATCGGTCGTCCTGCGCCGCCCGCCGACCGGCGAGGTGGCGGCGACGGCCCACGACATGGGCCGCGAGCGGCGGGTCATCTCGGCGCTCGCGGCCACCGACGTGCCGGTGCCGCGCGGTGCTCGCCTGGTCCGACGGCGGGCCCGCCGGTCGACGCGCCCTGCTTCGTGATGGAGCTCGTCGAGGGCGTGGTGCCGCTCGGCGACCTGCCGGCGGGCTGGGCCGACGACCGAGGACGAGCGGGCGCGCGTCGGCAGTGCGCTGGTCGACGTGCTCGTCGCGCTGCACGAGGTCGACCCCGAAGCGGTCGGGCTGGGCGACTTCGGCCGCCCGGAGGGCTTCATGGCCCGCCAGGTGCGGCGCTGGGGCAAGCAGTGGGACGCCGCGCGCGCCGACGGCCGCGGCACCGACGAGGAGACCGCCGCCGAGCTGACCCGGCTGTCCGAGGCGCTGGCGGCGTCGGTGCCCGACGACCGCAGCGGCACTCGATCGTCCACGGCGACTACCGCATCGACAACTGCCTCTTCGACGCGCGGCAACCCCGGGCGGATCCTGGCCGTGCTCGACTGGGAGCTGTCCACGCTCGGCGACCCGATGGCCGACCTCGGGCTGCTGCTCATCTACTGGTACCACGCCGACGAGCCGCCCGGTCTGGGAGGCGGCCCAGCACCTGCCCAGCCCGACCCGGCTGCCCGGGTTCCCGAAGCGGGCCGACGTCGCCGCCGCCTACGCGCGCAAGTCGGGCCTCGACCTGGACCCGCTGCCCTGGTACGTGGCGTTCGGCGCGTTCAAGCTCGCCGTCGTGCTGGCCGGGATCCTCGCCAGGGTCCGCGCCGGGATGGTGCCGGAGTCCATGGCCCACGGTCTGGAGGACAGCGTCGGCCCGCTCGTCGCGCTCGGCCACCACGTCCTCGCCAACGGGCTCGACTGATGGCTCTGGGGATGCGCAACCGGCCCTACCAGCGCCGCCGGCGCCGCCCGTGGCCGTGCTGGTCGCGGTGCTGGCCGCGGTCGCCCTCGTCACCTGGGCCGTGGTGCTGGTCAACGCGTCCGGCCCGGCCGGGCAGCGCCGCTGCCCCGCCCCGGCATCCGGGCCCGCCCCGGGCGAGGTGCTGGCCGCCGACGCGCTCGACGCCGTCGCGCCCGCCGCCCCCGGCGCCGGTCGCGGGTGCGGGTGCTCAACGGCGGCGGGCAGCGCGGGCAGGCCAACCTGGTCGCCGCCCAGCTCGGCGACCTGGGGTTCAGCCGAGGCGGCGCCGCCGGACAACGACCCGCTCTATCCCGACGGCGACCTGGAGTGCAGTCGGCCAGCTGCGCTTCGGCCCGGCCGGCGAGGCCGCGGCGAGCACCCTGTCGCTCGTGCTGCCGTGCACCGAGCTGGTCCGCGACGGCCGCGCCGACGACACCGTCGACGTCGCCGTCGGCACCGGCGTTCGCCGACGTCAACCCGATCGCGCGCCGGCCAGCGACGCGCTGGACCAGCTGGCGCGGCACCGCCCCCGGTCCGCGGCAGCGCGGATCCGACGCCGCCGGCAGCCGCCGTCGACCCCGCGCTGCTCGCACGCCGCCCGCGACGTCGAGCTGCTGACGGCCGGCGGGGGTCAGACCTCGGCGGCCCCGTGCTCGCGCGCCAGCGCCGCGAGCGCCGCCGGCGATCGCCGGGTGCCGCGGCGAGGACGGCGTCGGCGCCGAGCCCGTCGTCGGGCGGCGGCCGCCCGGCACGCCCGGGCACCCGCACCACGGCGCCCGCCTCGGCGGCGACCAGCGCGGCGGCCGCCCAGTCCCACCAGTTGCAGCCGTGCTCCAGGTAGGCGTCGACCCAGCCCGCCGCCACCGCGCAGAGGTCCAGGGCCGCCGAGCCGGCCCGGCGCACGTCACGCACGCGGGGCAGCAGGCCGGCGACCATCGCGCCTGCCGCGCCCGGCGTTCGGCGCGGTAGGAGAAGCCGGTGGCGAGCAGCGACAGCGCCGACGTCGGTGGCGCCGGAGGCGCGCAGCGGCCGACCGTCGCAGCGTCGCCCCCGCCCGGCCGCGGCGCTCCAGAGCCGACCGGACGCCGGCTCCACCACGGCTCCGGCCACGGTCGCGCCGTCGCGGACCGCCGCCACGCGACACCGCGTACCAGGGCAGGCCGTAGAGGAAGTTGACGGTGCCGTCGATCGGGTCGACCACCCAGACGGCGCCCGCGGCCGACCGCGCCGCCGCCGTGCTCCTCGCCGACCACGGCGTCGCCGGGCCGCAGCTCGGCGAGCCGCTCGCGGACCGCCGTCTCGACGGCGGTGTCGGCGGCGGTGACGACGTCGGTCGGCGAGCTACTTGGTGCCGCCCACGTCCCGGGCCGCCGGGCCGCGGGAGGGCCTGCGCAGCATGCGCCGCCGCCTCCGCCGGCGACCTCCTCGGCGATCCAGGCGCAGAGCGTCGCGGCGGTAGTCGTTCAGCGCAGGCAATCGCGACCGACATCGCCGACCGTCCGGCGCACCGGGCGCAGTCGACGCGCTACGGACGCGAGGAGTGAGCGTCCGGGAGCGCACGTAGTTACAATGGCCCGGTGCCCCGCCCCGGGGTGGCCGCCCACAGCTCGAGCGCGGCGGCAACCGGCGCGGCGAGGCATCCAGATCGTCGAGCCAGACCTCCACAGGCAGGCCGGATATCCATGCGTCCCGGCTCAACCGCACAGCGCACCGCAGCGAGAGGGCCTAGGTGGCAGCCGCAGACTCCGCAACCCGCACCGACCCGTCCGTCGACCGACGGCGCGTCCCGCTCCCGCACGTCGCCCAGCCGGGCGGCCGGGCCGCGAAGCTGCCACGAAGACGGCCCCGACCGCGTGCCGGCAGCCGAAGGCGCGGGCGGCGCCGCCAGGCCGCCCCGACGGCCGCTGACGGCGCCGCGAAGGCGCGAGCGAGGAGCCGTCGAGCTCGACAGCGACGCCGCGAGCTCGAGGGCGCGCCCGAGGTCGGCGACCTCGAGGACGGTCGAGCGTCGAGCTCGACCCCGAGCTGGTCGCCGACCGTCTCGAGGACGCCGCGCCGACGAGCCGTCGAGGAGGCCGACGACGGACGACGACGACGAGGACGACGACGAGGAGCCGACGAACACCGGCGCCAACCGCCGCAGCCCCGCGGCGCGAGCGCTCGTCCACCCCGCAGAAGTCGGGCGACTTCGTCTGGGACGAGGAGGAGTCCGAGGCGCTGCGGCAGGCCCGCAAGGACGCCGAGCTCACCGCCTCGGCCGACTCGGTCCGCGCCTACCTCAAGCAGATCGGCAAGGTCGCGCTGCTCAACGCGGAGGAGGAGGTCGAGCTCGCCAAGCGCATCGAGGCCGGCCTCTACGCCGCCGAGCGGATGCGCCGCGCGATCGACGCGGGCGAGAAGGTCTCCCCGCAGCTGCGGCGCGACCTGCGCTGGATCGTCCGCGACGGCGAGCGCGCCAAGAACCACCTGCTGGAGGCCAACCTCCGGCTCGTGGTGTCGCTGGCCAAGCGCTACACCGGCCGCGGCATGGCGTTCCTCGACCTGATCCAGGAGGGCAACCTCGGCCTGATCCGCGCGGTCGAGAAGTTCGACTACACCAAGGGCTACAAGTTCTCCACGTACGCCACGTGGTGGATCCGGCAGGCCATCACCCGCGCGATGGCCGACCAGGCCCGCACCATCCGCATCCCGGTGCACATGGTCGAGGTCATCAACAAGCTCGGCCGCATCCAGCGCGAGCTGCTCCAGGACCTGGGCCGCGAGCCCACCCCGGAGGAGCTCGCCAAGGAGATGGACATCACCCCGGAGAAGGTGCTGGAGATCCAGCAGTACGCCCGGGAGCCCATCTCGCTCGACCAGACCATCGGCGACGAGGGCGACTCGCAGCTCGGTGACTTCATCGAGGACTCCGAGGCCGTCGTCGCGGTCGACGCGGTGTCGCTTCACGCTGCTGCAGGACCAGCTCCAGTCGGTGCTGGCCACGCTGTCCGAGCGCGAGGCGGGCGTCGTCCGGCTGCGGTTCGGCCTCACCGACGGCCAGCCCCGCACGCTCGACGAGATCGGCCAGGTCTACGGGGTCACCCGCGAGCGGATCCGGCAGATCGAGTCGAAGACGATGTCGAAGCTGCGCCACCCGTCGCGGTCGCAGGTGCTGCGCGACTACCTGGACTGAGCCGGTCACATACCGACGGCGCGCCTGGCCAGGGACGAGCCGGCGCTGCGGTGCGTCCGGAAGAACTGCCACATGACCGTGGCCGCCCGCGGGCCGACGGGGTCGCTGTACGAGCCGCCGCTTGCGGCCCCCTGACCACGCGTGGCCGAGGCCGTCCACCAGCCAGTACTCGAGCATCTTCCGGCCGCGCACCGAGTACCAGCGCACGACCGTGTACCCGCGGCCGTCGGTCGTGCGTCCGGAGTCGGTGCGGGTGCGGCCGATCCGGCCGGGGTCCGGGCCACCGGCGGCCGCGGCGGTCCGGTACGCGAGCCACTGGTCGGCGACCCGGTCGCCGTTGAGCGGCCGCACCACGTGGTCGGCAGTGCCCTGCAGGACGACGACCGGCGCCATCTCGGTGGCGACACCGGGCACCGGCGGCGGCACGATCGTGCGCCCCGCCATCGCGGAGAGGCCCTGTCCCCCGCTGCTCGCGGAGCGGTAGGGCGGAGCGGAGTGCACGCCGGCGGCGGCGAAGACGTCCGGGTAGGTGGCGGCGAGGATGAGCGCCATCGCGCCACCGGCCGACAGCCCTGCCACGTACACGCGGCGCGGGTCGATACGCCACCGCACCTGCTCCGCGAGGACCTGGCGCACGACCACCGTGAGCGCGGCCGGCTCGCCCGCCCCGCGGCTCTGGTTGCCGAGCCTCGTACCAGCGCCAGCACCGGTTCGGATGGTGGCGGGTCTCCTGGTGCGGGAGCACGAGGACGAACCCGTTGCGGTCGGCGACGTCGGTGAAGCGGGTGGCGGAGGCGAACTCGGCCGCGGTCTGCCCGCACCCGTGGAGAAGCAGCACCATCGGCACGCGGGAGCGCGGGCGCAGACCGGCCGGCAGGTAGACGTCGTAGGAGCGCCCGCCGACCGGTGCGGACCGGCCACCGCGGACCCACCGACCGGATCCCTGCCTGCGGCGAGCCGGCCGGGGTATGGCCGGGAGCGCGCCCGGCAGGGGCACGATCTCCGGCAGGCGGCCGGCCTTCGGGGCGCGAGCGGGCTTCGGGGGACGGGGGGCCCGCTTGCGGGACGCGGCCGGCAGGAGGGACCGCAGGAGTGACCTGGCCTTGCGGGGCGTGCGTCGGCGAGGCAATGCGGCTCCTCTCGGCAGGGTTCGGGGAGCGTTCGAGATACCACTCGCATCGCAAACTTTACCAAGCGCTCTGCAGACCCGCTCGCCTCAGGGTCGACCGGCCGACGAGAGCCGGTGCAGGCCGCCGATCGCCAGAGCGTAACCCGTCACCCCGAACCCGACGACGATCCCGGCCGCCACCGGCGAGACGAACGAGTGGTGCCGGAATCCCTCGAGCTTGTGCACGTTCGAGATGTGCACCTCGATCAGCGGCACCTCGGCACCCTCGATGGCGTCGTGCAGCGCCACCGACGTGTGGGAGTAGCTACCGGGGTTGAACACCGCGCCGATCGAGGTCCCGGCCTTGACCTCGGCACCGCACTCGTGGAGCCGGTCGACCAGCTCACCCTCGTGGTTCGACTGGCCGAACACGACGTCCAGGCCGAGCTCGCCCGCCTCCCGCCGGCACATCTGCTCCACGTCGGCGAGCGTCGTCCGGCCGTACACCTCCGGGTCGCGCACGCCGAGGAGGTTGAGGTTGGGGCCGTTGAGCACCAGTACCGAGGGCATGTGCGCTCACTTCGACGTCAGTGATCAGAGTTTCTCCGCGGACCCGATCGTGGAGCGCATTGACCCGATCGGGTCAGCGATCAGCGGCCGAACGGTGCAAAGGTCGACGATCCGTGGCCGGGACGGGACGGGCGTCGGTACCGTCGGCGAGTATGTCGACCGTCGAGCGCCAGCAGGACGGTCGGGCACCGCTGACGTTCCGCCAGGTTGCCCTGGTGGTGTCGGTGTGGGCGGCCGCCACCGCCGTCGCACTCGCCATCGCGGCCGAGACCAGGATCGGGCCCGTCCTGATCTCGCTGAGCCGCCGCCACGGCGTGCACGTCGGCGACATCATCGGCGTGCTCGCGTGCTACTCGGCCGCCCTGCTGGCCACGCGCGCGATCGTTCGCGCCCGGCACCGCTGACCAGGCGCGGTCAGGCCGATCCGACGAACACGACCGGGGGCTGCTGCCCGGAGTACGTGGCCTCCATCTGCAGGTCCGACCGCCCGTTCTGCATCGGCACCGCGACCCGGAAGGTCAGCGACGAGCCGGGCAGCACCGTCCGGCTCGGCACCGCCTCCGGCGACCGGCCGTCCATCGGCAGCAGATCGACCGGCCTGCTGTCCGCGGTCGCCTTGACCGCCCACCCGGCCGTGTCACGCGGGCCCTCACCGTCGTTCGTCAGCGTGATCCGGAGCTGGACGGCACGATCGGCGTCGGCAGGCAGGGAACTGCCGCTACCCGGCCGGTAGGCGGTCGGCTCGTCGATCCGCACCGTCCAGCCGTCCGGGCCGGCCACCTGCGTCCCGAAGTCCGCAGGTCCGGCGTGCCACCGCCACGGCGGCCACCGGGGCGCTGCCCGGGTTCGGGCCGCCCGCCCACACCGAGGACGGCGTAGGCCAGCCACGCACCGAGCGCGAGCACGGCCATGACGACCGCCGCGACGGCGATCCGGCCACGGAGGCCGCGGCCGGCCCTGCCGGTACCGGTTCCGCGCCGGCGGCGACCGCGCCGGGTCGACGGCTGGGGGTCGCGGCTGCGGGTTCGGCGGGCAGCGCGTCGGCTGGCCGGCTGGGATCGGCGGGCTGGGAGATCGGCGAGCTGGGGGTCCGGCTGGAGATCGACAGCCTGCCGGCGCCTCGCAGGCTCGCTTGCTCCTCGCACGGTCCCTGGCGGTGCGCGGAGCACCGGACCTGCGCGCGGGTTCGGCGGGCAGCGCGTCGACCCCTACCGGTTCGGCGGGGCCGGAAGTCCGGTGCGCCGGGCTCGGCCTCGTCGCCGTCCCCGTCCGGGCCGCCTGGTCGAGGTCCTCGGCGCCGTCGTCGTCGTCCAGGTCCTGCAGGTCGAGGTCCAGCACGTAGAGGCCGGTCTCGTCCATGCCCGTCGCGGGCCACACCGGCACACCGCGATCGGCCGCATCCCCGTCGCCGTGGACGCAGGCTCCGTCCGGATGCCCATCCGCGGCGGCCACCGCCGCGCGCTCCGACCTCCGCGCCCGCCGGGCCCGCGCCGTCGAAGACCATCGGCCCCCGGACCGGCCCGCCGGGGGCCGGGTGGCCGTGGAGCGGGGCGGCCGTGTGCCGGGCGACCGTTCGGGACGCCGTTGGCCGGCACAGCGTCGGCCGCCACGGCGGACGATCCCCCGCTCGCCGCGCGACCCGGCTCGGCAGGCTACCGGCGGCCCGGTCACGAACCGCCTGGCCACGACCCGCCTGGCCACGTGCGGCCCGGTCGCGAACGGCCAGGTCCCGCGCCGTCAGATCGCGGTTCGGCACACCCCTGTGGGCAGGCTCGGGGTCCCGTCCGGCCGGGTCGGGAACGGCTGCCCGCTGCCCGCCGTTCGCGACTCCCCGGGTCCGGCCGGTCGCCGGCAGGGCCTCGGTGGGCGCCTCGTCCATCGCCCTCTCGGACGCGGTCAGATCCGTCTGGCGGTGTTTCCCGCCGAGGTCCTCCCGATTGACCGTCTCCATCATCCCGACCCCCTACCTGCCGGTCGGACCCGGCAGCGTCAACCCGCATAACGACCAAGCAACGGTTGCAGGTGTCACCGTGTCGGGTGATTACGCCGCCGACCTGCACGAATGGGTGACGTCAGCCGGCGACGGCCCCGAAGAGGAGGCCCAGCAGGAAGGTCGTCGCGGCCGCGCCCATGCCGATCGTGAGCTGCCGCAGGGCGCGCCGCAGCGGCGGGCCGCCGGACAGGACGCCGACGGTCGCGCCGGTGAGCATCAGCGCGAGGCCCACCAGCACCGCGGCCCACACCAGCGCCGCGGTGCCGGTCGCCCCGAAGAGGAACGGCAGCACCGGCACGGCCGCGCCGGAGGCGAAGAACGCGAAGCTCGAGATCGCCGCCGCCCATGCCGTGCCGACCACCTCGTCGCGGCCCGCCTCCGCCCCGGCCACGCCGAGCGTCGGGTCGTAGCTGCGCAGCATCGCCTGCGCGTGGCTCTCCGCCTCCGTCAGCGGGCATGCCCCGGGCCCGGTAGACGAGCGCGAGCTCGTTCGCGTCGACGTCGAGGTGGGCCAGCACGTTGCCGGCATCGGCGATGTCGGGCGCGGACGCGGCCAGGAGCTCGCTCTGGGAGCGGACCGAGATGTACTCGCCCGCACCCATCGACAGCGCGCCGGACAGCAGCCCGGCCAGGCCGGTCAGCAGTACCGCCGTCGTACCCGCTCCGCCGCCCGCAACGCCGACGACCAGGGCGAGGTTGCTCACCAGACCGTCGTTGGCACCGAACACCGCCGCGCGGAAGGTGCCCGACACGCGTGCCCGGCCGCGGGCCGCGAGCCCCCGCACGACCTCCTCGTGCACGCGTTCGTCTGCTGCCATCGCGCGGGTGGCGTCGTGGTCGGTCGCGTACGGCGACCCGCGCTCGGTCCGCTGCACCAGCGCGAGCACGAACACCGACCCGAACCGCCTGGCCAGGAACGCCAGCACCCGCCTGCGGATGTCGCCGCGCCGCTCCGGGCCTGCGTCCGGTCCGAGGAGTTGGGCCCAGTGCGCGGCGTGCCGCTCCTCGGCCTCCGCGAGGGCCAGCAGGATCGCCCGCTCCTCGCCGGTGCGCCTGCCGGCCAGGTCCCGGTAGACCTTGGCCTCCTCGCGCTCGTCGGCCAGCCTGCGTCGCCACCGCCGCATCTCCGCCGCGCTGTACCGGCTCGTTCCCGGGCCGCGACCACCCCGGTTCGTCCCTCTCGGCGCCACCCACGATGGTGCATCGTTCCACGCCGCCGGCGCGCTCAGCCCTGCAGGGAGGACACCAGCCCCTCGACGTCGCTGTGCACGTCGACCACCGTGTCCAGACCGGTGATCTGCAGGATCCGCGCCACGCCGCGGTTGTCGCCCACGCCGAGGTGCAGGACGGTCTGGTCGCCGCCTGCGGCGACCAGCACGGCGCGGACACCCTGGGAACCGAAGAACGTGACCTCCCGGAGGTCCACGACGAGGTCGCGTGGACCGGCGCCGAACTCCGTGCGCAGGCAGTCCGCCAACGCCCCGGCCGTGACCATGTCGACCTCGCCGACGACGGTCACGATCGTGACCGGGCCGAGGCGGCGCGCGACGACGTCGAGGGACGGCGACGAGTAGCACGCACTGCCTCGGGCGTCGGGACGGACACGCGCGGCCTCCAGTTCGGATGCTCGAACGCGTGGGCTCACTGCTGAACGCCGACAGGTGATGTCTAGCACGGCCCCGCGGCGGCAGCGACCCTGCTCGGTGCCCGATTCACTACCACTCGTCCGGACGGCACCGGTGCGGCGGCGGCCGCCGTAAGGTCACGGCGATGACGGCGGAAACCGACCCCGACGGCAACCCGCCGGATGAGTCGGAACGGCAGCGACTCACCCGCAACATCAGCGAGCTCATGCAGGAGCTCCGGGTGGCCCAGGCCGGCGTCCAGATCCTCTTCGCCTTCCTGCTCTCCGTTGCTTTCACCCAGGTGTTCCAGGACTCGAGTGCGTACGTGCACACGGTCCATCTGGTCACCGTCCTGCTGGCGGCCGGGTCGACCCTGCTGCTGACCGCCCCGGCGGCGTGGCACCGCGTCCTGTTCCGGCACGGGCGAACGTCCGGAGATCATCGATTTCGGCAACCGGTTCGCCATCGGCGGGCTCGCCCTGCTCGCCGGGGCCATGACGGGCGCCGTCCTGCTGGTCGGGGAGGTCATCGTCCCCGGGTGGCCGCCGAAGATCATCGGTGCGGCGGTGGGCATCTCGTTCCTCGTCGTCTGGTTCCTGCTCCCCGCCAGGCGGCGGGATCGGCCGGCGCCGTGACGGTCGTCCTGCCGCACGGGTGCGGCAGACTGGCCCGGGACGAACGACCGGCGCCCGAGCCCCGAGGAGCGCGCTGATGACGGTGGACCTGCTGCTGCAGTCGATCCCGCCACTGGTGGTGTACCTGACGGTCGGGCTCGTGGTCGGGATCGAGAGCCTCGGCGTGCCCCTGCCCGGCGAGATCGTGCTGGTCAGCGCATCGTTGCTGTCGTCGCGGCACGAGCTGGACGTGTCACCGGTGTGGATCGGGCTGGCGGCGATCACCGGCGCGATCATCGGCGACACGATCGGCTACGCCATCGGCCACCGGTACGGCCGATCCCTGTTCGACTGGGCGGGCCGCAAGATGCCCCGCCACTTCGGGCCGAAGCACGTGGCGGCGGCCGAGCGGTTGTTCGATCGCTGGGGCGTGTACGCGGTGTTCTTCGGCCGCTTCATCGCGCTCCTGCGGATCTTCGCGGGACCGCTGGCCGGGGCGCTGCGGATGCCGTACCGGAAGTTCCTCCTGGCCAACGTCCTCGGTGCCATCGCCTGGGCGGGCGGCACGACCGCGGCGGTCTACGGCCTGGGGCGCATCGCCGAGACCTGGCTGTCGCGGTTCTCCTACGCCGGGCTCATCGCCGCGGTGCTGGCGGCAGTCGTCATCGGCGGGCTCGTCAAGTGGCGCACGAAGCGCTTCATCGAGCAGCAGGTGGCGGAGCCGGAGACGGGCGCACCGGAGCAGGCCTGACCGGGGCTCGTTGACCGGCGCGGCGGTCAGATCGCGCGCATCCGGTTGTTGCGCGCGTTGTGCTCGACCTCCGCCATGCCCAGCGCCTCCAGGACCGGTGGCAGGTAGTTGCCGAACCGGCCGCGCAGCCCCTTCTTCGTCCCGTACCAGCCGCCGACGGGATTGTCCGGGGATCGGCCCCACGCCTCGACGGTGCCTGTCCGCGGCGGGTTTCTGCTCGTCGGCGTTGCCCAGCGGCATCCAGTCGCCGTGCTCGACGAGCATCGCGTGCAGGTCGTCGATGCAGCGCAGGTGGTAGCGCAGCTCGGTCGTGCCGACCGTGACGACGAGGGCGGGCGGATCCGCGGTCTCGTCGCGGAACGCCTGGTACTGCGAGCGGCCGGGCGGGGTCGTGAGGGTCCACGGATCGTCGGCCGTGCCCGAGCCGGTGTGCGTCACTGCCGCCATCGTGTCTCCTCGTCCTCGCCACTCCGTCAACCGTGCGTTACGGTAGCACTCCTGTTACGGACTGGGAGGCCCCGTGACCAAGCGCTACGCCGTCGAGCGGACCATCGAGGCGAGCCCGGAGCGGGTCTGGTCGCTGCTGACCGACCCGTCGACCTACCCGCGAGTGGAACCCCGCGGTCGTGTCCATCGCAGGTCCCATCGAGGTCGGCGGCACCGTGCGGCTGGTCTCGGTGGTGAACCCGAAGCGGGCCTTCACGCTCAAGGTGACCGAGATGGACGCCCCGCACCGCATGGTCTGGGCCGACGGCATGCCGCTCGGCCTGTTCCGGGGCGTCCGGACCTACACGCTGGCGCCGTCCGGAGCGGGCCACACGGAGTTCGCGATGGAGGAGGTGTTCAGCGGCCCGCTCGCCCCGCTGATCACCAAGGCCATCCCGGACATGACCGAGTCCTTCGCGCAGTTCGCCGACGGGCTCAAGCGCGGCTCGGAGTCCGACGGGCCCTGACGATGGGCGCGGAGCTGCACCGCACCGCGCTCGACGCGCTCGGCGACGCGAACCGCCGGGCGATCGTCGAGATCCTCGCCGCGGGCGCGCGGTCCGTCCAGCAGATCGCCGACGAGCTGCCCATCAGCCGGCCTGCCGTCTCGCGGCACCTGCGGCTGCTCAAGGACGCCGGGCTGGTGAGCGACGAGCCCGACGGGACGAGGCGCGTCTACCAGCTGCGCGACGAGGGCGTCGAGGCCGTCCGCGAGTACTTCGGGACGGTGTGGGGCCAGGCGGCGACCCGGTTTCGGATCGTCGCCGAGAACACGACACCCGACCCGTGAGGACGCCGTGACCGAGCCGCTGGTCGTCGAGTTCGAGGTGGACGCGCCCGTCGCCCACGCGTTCGAGGTGTGGACCAGCCGCTGCGCCTCGTGGTGGCCACCGTCGCACACCGTCAGCGGCGACCCCGCCGCGATCACGTTCGAGCCGCACCCCGGCGGCCGCATCGTCGAGCGCTCCCCCGCAGGCGACGAGCACGACTGGGGCGAGGTCCTCGACTGGGAGCCGCCCGTCCGGCTGCGGTACCTGTGGCACCTGTTCTTCACGCGCGACGAGGCCACCGAGGTGGAGATCACCTTCTCGGCGGCGGGCGAGGGCACCTCGGTGCGCCTCGTACAGACGGGCTGGGACCGTCTCGGTGCGGCGGGGGTCGAGCGTCGCACCCGCACGGGCAACGCCTGGGCGGCGATCGGTGCCCTGTACGTGCGGGCCGCCGCGGCGCTGACCGGCCGTCAGCCGTCCTCGTAGACGTCCGGCACGCCGTCGCCGTCGGTGTCGATCTCCTCGTCCGCGCACATCCTGCGGTAGACGCCGTGTTGCGGATCCGCAACACGACGGTCGCGAGGAGCGCGGCGAGCACCGACCCGGCGAGCACCCCCACCTTGACCGCAGCGCCCCGCTCGCTGCCGGCGCCGAAGGCGAGCTCACCGATGAGCAGCGCCACCGTGAAGCCGATCCCGGCGAGCAGGGACAGCCCGACGACGTCCCACCAACCCAGACCGTCGGCGAGCCGGGCCCGGGTGAAGCGCTGCACGAGGTAGGTGGCTCCGAGCACGCCGAGCAGCTTGCCCGCGACGAGCCCGACCACCACGCCGAGCGTCACCCGGTCCGCCAGCACGCCGAGGCCACCCGCACCCACGACCGAGACGCCCGCGGCGAAGAACGCGAAGACCGGCACGGCGACACCCGCCGACAGCGGCCGCCACCGGTGCTCGAAGTGCTCGGCCAGCCCCGGGCCCGGGCCGCTCGAACGCCGCGCGACCGGGACGGCGAACCCGAGCAGGACCCCGGCGACGGTGGCGTGCACCCCTGAGGCGTGCACGAGAGCCCACGTCGCCAGCGCGAGCGGCAGCAGCAGCCACCAGGACCGCACGCGACGCTGCACGAGGAGCGTGAACAGTCCGAGCGGGACCGCGGCCAGGGCGAGGGGCACCAGCTCGACCGAGCTCGTGTAGAAGACCGCGATGATCGTGATGGCCACCAGGTCGTCCACCACGGCGAGGGTCAGCAGGAACGTCCGCAGCGCGGCGGGCAGGTGGCTGCCGATCACCGCAAGCACCGCGAGGGCGAACGCGATGTCGGTCGCCGTCGGGATCGCCCAGCCGCGCAGCGCCCCGTCCCCGTACCCGACGTTCAGCGCCACGAACAGCAGCGCGGGCATCGCCATCCCACCGAGCGCGGCGGCGATCGGCAGCACGGCCCGGTGGACGTCGCGCAGGTCCCCGGCCACGAACTCCCGCTTGAGCTCGAGGCCGGCGACGAAGAAGAACACCGCCAGCAGGCCGTCGGCCGCCCACTGGCCGAGCGTGAGGTCGAGGTGCAGTGCGGCCGGGCCCACCCGCACGGAACCGAGAGCGGTGTACGCATCGCTCCACGGGGAGTTCGCCCAGAGCAGCGCCACCGCCGCGGCGGCGACGAGCAGCGCGCCGCCGACGGTCTCGGTGCGCAGGATGTCGCCGATGCGCCGCGCCTCGGGCCAGGTGCCCCGGCCGAACAGCAACGACGCTCCAGGCGGGCCGGTCATCGCTCTCCTGAGGGCTCGTGCGCTGTGCTCACGCACATCTTCGCGTGCTCACACACACGTTCCGACATGAGCGTGAGCACCCGACGGTGTGCGCCGGGCCCGGGCGTCACGCGTCCGGTTGGGAGCCGAAGCGATAGCCGTTGCGCGCGGAGAAGTCGGCGGTGACGGTGAACCGGTCACCGCGCACGAGGGTGTGCCGCCACTCGACGGCCTGCGAACCGGCACGGCCGAGCCGCTCGATGGCCAGCGCCGCCACCCCGTCGCCGATCCCGAGGAGATCCTTCTCGCTCGGCGTGGGCACCACGGCCCGGACGCGTTCCTGCCCGCCCGAGAGCCGCACCCCGCACATGCGGGCGTACTCGTCGTAGAAGGCCGTGTGGCTGAAGTCGACGTCCAGCAGCGGGGCGGCCAGCCGCTCCGGGAGCCAGACGCGGTCGACGGCCAGCGGCTCCTCCCCCGCCAGGCGCAGCCGTTCGAGGTAGACCAGCGGGGTGGACTCCTCCAGGCCCAGCCGAGTGGCGACGAGACCGTCGGCGCGGACGTCGAGGGTGCGCACCACGCTGCGCTGGTGCAGTCCGGCGGACTCCACCGAGGCGAACAGGCTGTACAGCGCCCCCACCGGCTGCTCGATCTCGACGGGTTCGGCCAGCCGGGGCGTGCGCCCGCGGGCGGCGATGACGACGCCCTCCTCGCGCAGGCGGCGCAGGGCCTCCCGGACGGTGTGGCGACTGACGCGGTACTCCGCCACGAGGGCGAGCTCGCCGGGAAAGCCCGCGGTGAACCCACCCTCGTCGAGGCGACGGCGGAGGTCGGCCAGGAGCTGGGACCACAGCGGTACCGGAAGCCTGCGGTCCAGTGCCCGCGCGCCGCCGTCCTCCGCCACGGTGCCCCCGTCTGTTCCGCGCGAGCGGACCCGCCGATCAGCCGATGCGGCCCCGGCCGTCGGCCGCGTCGAGGCCGAGCATGGCCAGGATCTCGGCGCAGTCCTCGGCGTCGGAGGCCTGACCGGCGACGACGCGGGCGGCCCGCCTGTTCTGGTTGTCACACGTGATCTCGTACGCGGCCTGAACCTCGGCGAAATGGCCGTGCCGATCGGCAGTAGCAGGATTTCCGGACCAGCTCATGAACCCGCGAACTCCTTCGAGACACGAACATCAGGCGGCAACCTGCACAGGGTGCCCGCCCACGATGAAGCGGCGCGCACCCGACCTGACCTGCCTACCCTATCCCGGCGGGGAACCCCGCAGTCAGACGCCGTGCTCGACCGGCATGACCCCGCGCTCGACGGCCTTCACCAGCGCCTCGTGGTCGGCCTCGGTCTGGTCGGCGTAGGCGCGCGCGAACCGGCACAGCGCCCGTTCCAGGTTGTCGCCCGGTCCCGCGTACCCGGCGATCATCGACGCGCCGCTGGTGCGGGCGTGGCCCTTGGCCAGGAGGTGCCCGACCACTCCGGCGTAGTCGGCGAGCGCCGCGGCGTCGATCGCGTCGAGGGCGACCGTGCCCTTCATGTTCCGGAACTGGCGCACGTAGTACTGGCGGCCGTCCACCGTGGTCCAGCCCAGCAGCGGGTCGCTCACGGTCTGCAGCGCCTGCTGGTACTCCACCACCCGCTGACCCTGGTGCGCGTGCCAGGCCGACTCGCCGTGGACGTAACGGCCCAGCACCGACCGGCGGGCCTGCTTGAGCTGCAGGAACACCACGTCCTCCGGCGACGAGCCCTCCAGCAGCGCGACGTAGGCCCGCAGCCCGACGCTGCCCACCCCGACGACCTTGTGCGCGATGTCGACGAGCGTGTAGCCGCCCAGCACCCGTCGCCAGTGCGGGGCGACGGTGAGCAGGTACTCGTCGAGGGCGGCGGCGACCAGCTCGGCGTCGGCGTCGGACACCCGCGTGATCAGGGGTGGCTCCTCGACGATGCGGCGGCGGTCGCCGACCTGCTCGGTGAAGCGCGGCAGCGCCCGGTCGCTCGTGCGTGTCCGCGCCCGCTTCGCGGCCCGGCGGATCTCCTCCAGCAGGGTGTCGTCCGAGGCCGTCTCGCGGAGCTGCTCGACGTCGAGCCGCTGGTAGGAGCGCAGCAGCAGGGGCTGGTCGGCGAGGTAGCGCACCTCGTCGCGGTAGGCCGCGACGCAGGCGGTGACGGCGTCGGAGCAGCCGTCCTCACCCGTCCCGTTGTGCCGGCCGGCGACCCAGATGCTGGCGACCAGCCGCCGCAGGTCCCACTCCCAGCAGCCGGGGTGGGCCTCGTCGAAGTCGTTGAGGTCGATCACGAGGTCGCGCTCGGGCGAGGCGTAGAAGCCGAAGTTGCCCAGGTGCGCGTCCCCGCAGACCACCGGGGTGATCCCGGTGGCGGGCAGGTGCGCGACGTCCTCGGCCATCACCACGGCGGTGCCACGCAGGAAGCCGTACGGCGAGGCGACCATCCGGCCCACCCGCACCGGGATCAGCGCCTCGACCCGGCCCTGGTGCGACTCCATGATCTGGTGCACCGGGTCCGGCCGGCCCGCGGGCGGGCTCCAGTCGCCCAGCGCGGACCGCGGCACGCGCCCGCGCAGCTCCTTGCCGAGCCGGTACCGGTCGGAACGCGAGACGGGACGGCGCCGCAGCGAGGAGTAGGTGGAGCCGTCGGCGTCGGCCAGCACGGTGTGGCCGGCCGGCTGGGAGACCTGTGCGCTCACCCGCGCACCCTAGATCGCGGCGGGCCGATCAGCGACCGTCGGCGACGGCGAGCCCGCCGGTGGGCACGGCGTGGTCCAGCACGGCCCGCGCGATGTGGTCCCGGTGTGCGGCCGCGCTGCCCAGCAGTGCCGCGTCGGTGACGGCGCGCTTGTAGTACAGGTGCAGCGGGTGCTCCCAGGTGAAGCCGATCCCGCCGTGCAGCTGGATGGCGTCGGCGGCGACCCGGTAGTAGGCCTCCGAGCAGGTGGCCTGGGCGATGCTCACCGCCAGGTCCGGGTCGTCCCCGTCCCGGTCCTGCAGCGCCCACGCCGCGTGGTACGCCGTGGAGCGGGCGTGCTCGACGGCCACCAGCATGTCGGCGCAGCGGTGCTTCACGGCCTGGAACGAGCCGATCGGACGGCCGAACTGCAGGCGGGCGCCCGCGTAGGCGACGGTGCGGTCCAGGAGGTGCTGCGCCCCGCCGACCTGCTCGGCGGCCAGCAGCACCGCGCCGACGCGCAGTGCCTCGCCGACCACGCCGCCGGTCGCTTCCGGGACGGCGACCAGCCGCGCCGGGGCGTCGCCGAGCCGCAAGGCCGCCTGCCGGCGGGTGAGGTCCAGGGTGGACGAGCGGCTCGCGCGCCGTCCCGCGCGCGTCGCCCTCCACCGCGAACAGGCCCACCCCGTCCGGCCCGGACGCGGCCACGAGCAGCAGGTCGGCCGCGGCGCCGTCGACCACCTGCCCGACGCGACCCGTCAGCTCCCAGCCCTCCCCCGAACGCGCCGCCCCGACGCCGATGGCGTGTCGGGTCGAACCGGCCGCCCCGCTCCGGAACGGCCAGCGCCGCGGTGCGCTCACCGCTCACCAGCAGGCGCAGCAGCTCGGCGGCGGGCTCCCGGTCGCCGAGCGCCACGAGCGCGGGCACCGCCAGCCCGACGGTGCCCAGCACCGGTCCCGGCAGCAGCGCCGCCCCGAACTCCTCCGCGACGATCGCCTGGTCCACCAGGCCGGCACCGGCCCCGCCCGGCGTCCTCCGGGACCGCGAGCCCGAGCACGCCGAGCTCGCCGCCGAGGCGCGCCCAGGTCGCCGGGTCGTGCCCGAGCGCCGACTCCGTCAGCCGCCGCACCGTCGGCTCGTCGGAGAGCTCGGCGCAGAACTGCCGGACGCCACGGCGGAGGTCACGCTGTTCGTCGGAGAACTCGAAGGGCGCCGGGGAGAGGGGGTCAGCCACGCGGCACGTCCTTCCAGGGCTTGCCGGCGTCGGCGCGCAGGTCGCCGGGCAGCCCGAGCACGCGCTCGCCGAGGATGTTGCGCAGCACCTCCGACGTGCCCCCCTCGATGGTGTTGGCGCGCGAGCGGAGGAACCGCTGCTGCAGCGGGCCGCGGTAGTCCTCGGTCGCGACCCGGTCGTCGTCGCGCAGCGCGTAGGAGCCGTAGAGCGTGCCCTCCGGACCGAGGAGCTCCATGCAGAACTCGTAGACGTCCTGGTTGAGCTCCGCGGACACCAGCTTGGCGATGGACCCCTCGGGGCCGGGCGAGCCCGTGCGCCGCCGACCGGCGGGCCCGCTCCGCGGTCAGGCGCTGCGCCTCGGCGCGGGTCCAGAGCGCGGCGAGCCGGTCCCGCAGGACGGGGGTGCGCAGCTCGGGACGGCGGGCCCACAGCTCGACGGCGTCGGCGATGCTGCCCGAGCCCCGCACCGACGATCCGCCGCCGATCGCCGACCGCTCGTTCATCAGCGTCGTCATCGCGACCTGCCAGCCCGCGCCGACCGCGCCGAGCCGGTGGGTGTCCGGGATCCGCGCGTCGACGAGGTAGACCTCGTTGAACTCGGCCTGCCCGGTGAGCTGCCGGAGCGGCCGCACCTCGACGCCGGGGACGGTCATGTCGAGCACGAAGTAGCTCAGCCCCTTGTGCTTGGGCCGGCCGGGGTCGGTGCGCGCGAGGACGAGCGCGTAGCGGGCCCGGTGCGCGAGGCGTCGTCCACACCTTCTGCCCGTTGAGCACCCACTCGTCGCCGTCGGGGACGGCCGACGTGGCGAGCCCGGCCAGGTCCGAGCCCGCACCGGGCTCGCTGAACAGCTGGCACCAGATGTGCTCGGCGGTGGCGATCGGGCGCAGGAGCTCGCGCGCCAGCTCGGGCGAGCCGTGTTCGAGGACGGTCGGCGCGGCCATCCCGTGGCCGATCGGGTTCAGGTGGAACGGGTTGGGCCCGCCGGCCTCCTGGAGGATCGCGTCGGCGGCGGCCTGCAGCCCGCGGGAGACCCCGAGCCCGCCGAGCCCGACCGGGAAGTGCACCCAGGCCACGCCTGCGTCGTAGCAGGCGCCGAGGAACTCCTCGCGCGAGACGGATCGCGGGTCGTGGGACGCCAGGATCCCCCGGGCGGCGCTCTCGACGAGCGCGCGGTCGCCGTCCATCGTGCCTCCCGACCCTTGCCGGTCAATGCGTTAGTCGCTAACATTTGTTAGCCACTAACGTGAGGAGCCTGCGATGGACAGCATACCCGTGGTGATCGTCGGAGCCGGGCCGACAGGCCTCGCCCTGGCCTGCGGGTTGCTCGCCGCGGACGTTCCGGTACGGGTCGTGGACCGCGCGGCGGGCCCGGCCGGCACCTCACGGGCGCTCGGCCTGCAACCTCGCGGCGCCGAGGTGCTCGACCGCCTCGGCGCGCTCGGCGACCTGCCGGCCCGCAGCCTGCCCATCCAGCAGATCGTGATCACCGTCGACGGCCACGAGCTCGGCCGCCTCCCCGTCGGCAGGCCGACCCCGCTGGTACGCAGGCCCGGCCTCCTCTGCTCGCAGACCGAGATCGAGAGCGCGCTGCGGGCCCGGCTGGCCGAGCTGGGCGGAGCGGTGGAATGGGGGCGCGAGGTCACGGCGCTGACCGGACACGGCGACGGCGTCGACGTGTGCCTCGGCGGGACCGAGGACGTACGGGCCGGGTGGGTCGTCGGGTGCGACGGGGCGCACAGCAGGGTCCGCAAGGCCGCCGGGATCGGCTTCCCCGGCGTCCCGCTCGTCGAGCGGTTCCTGCTCGCCGACGTGCATGCCGACCTGGGCCTGCCGCGCGACTCGGTGGCGGTGTGGCTGCGCGGCGACGAGATGGTCGCCGCGTTCCCGCTCCCCGGTGCCGACCTGTGGCGGTTGATGGCACCGGCGCCGGGTGACGGCGGCGGGGACGACGGCCAGGACGCCGTTCTGGGTGCGCTCTGCACGCTGGTCGAGCGGCACACCGGAGCCGCCCCGGTCGTCACCGGGTGCGACTGGACGTCGGTCTTCCGCATCCACCGCCGCCTCGCCGAGGACTACCGCCGCGGCCGCGTGCTCCTCGCGGGCGACGCCGCGCACGTCCACAGCCCCACCGGTGGGCAGGGCATGAACACCGGCATGGGCGACGCGGAGAACCTGGCGTGGAAGCTCGCGCTCGTCGTGCACGGCCGGGCGGCCGACACGCTCCTGGACACCTACGCGGGCGAGCGCAGGCCCGTCGCGACCGAGGTGCTCGCCGCCACCAGCTCGCTGACCGAGCTCGTGCTGGGCCGCAGCAGGACCGGCCGGATGCTGCGCGACCACGTCCTCGTCCGGTTGCTGAACCTGCCGCTCGTCCAGCGGCTGGTCTGGGAGCAGGCCTCCCAGCTGAAGGTGAGCTACCGGGGCGGTCCGCTGGCGCCCGGTCCGGCGGTGGTCACGGGGTCGGCGCGCCGGTGACCGGGTGGCCGACGTCACCTGCGCGCGGGAGGACGGCGGCCGCACCCGGCTCCACGCCGAGCTCGGCGCCCGCTGGGTGCTCCTCGCACCCCCGACATCCCTCGGCGAAGCCTGCGCTTCGCAGCCCGGCAGCTGCTCGGCGCCGAGCGGGTCACCCGGCTCGTCCCGGTCGAGGCAGGCGGTGCGGCGCTGCTCGTCCGGCCCGACGGCCACCTGGGCTGGGCGGGCCGCGACCCGGCCGCACTGCGGACGGTGGCTCGCCGGAGTGCTCGGCGACCCGGTGCGGGAGGCGCGACCCGTGGTCGGTCAGCGTCGGTCGCCGTGAACGCACCGGCGGGCCGTCGCGAGCAGCGCAAGCAGGAGACGCGGCGCGCGATCCAGCGCCACGCCCTGCGGATGTTCCTCGCCGACGGCTACGAGGCGACCACCGTGGACGCCATCGCGGAGGCGGCGGGCGTGTCGCACATGACGTTCTTCCGGCACTTCCCCACGAAGGAGTCGGTGGTCGACACCGACGACTACGACCCGGTGATCGCCCAGGTGATCCGGGACCGGCCCGCGGCCGACCCGCCGCTGCGGGCGATCCACCAGGCGCTGGTGGGGGTGCTGCGCGCGATGCCCCCCGCCGAGCAGGACACGCTGCGCGTCCGCACCCGCCTGATCGTCGGGACCCCGGCGCTGCGCGCCCGGCTCTGGGAGAACCAGTACGCGCACGCAGCGGCTCTTCGCCGCGGCGCTCGCGGACCGGGAGGGGACCGCAGGCCCACCCGCGCTGCGGCCTGAACGTGCTGGCGGCCGCGGCGCTGGCCGTCCTCACGACGGCGCTCACCGCCTGGGCCGCTTCGGACGAGGCGACCGCGCTGGCCGACGTCGTCGACGCCGCGTTCGCGGCGCTGCCGCCCGAGACGGGGGCGTGACCACGCGGCACGATGGGCCGATGACCGAGATCGTGCTCGTCCGTGGCGACATCACCGAGGCCGACGTCGACGCGGTGGTCAACGCCGCCAACTCGGGCCTGATGGGCGGCGGCGGCGTGGACGGTGCCATCCACCGCCGCGGCGGCCCGGAGATCCTCGCCGAGTGCCGGGAGCTCCGCGCCACCCGCTACCCCGACGGCCTGCCGACCGGGCAGGCCGTCGCGACCACCGCCGGGCGGCTCCCGGCCCGCTGGGTGATCCACACGGTCGGCCCGGTGTACGCGAAGGGCGAGGACCGCTCGGACCTGCTCGCCTCGTGCTACCGGGAGTCGCTGCGGGTCGCCGACGAGGTGGGCGCCGCGTCCGTCGCGTTCCCCGCCGTCTCGGCGGGCGTCTACGGCTGGCCGATGGACGACGCCGCGCGGATCGCCGTGCAGACCGTCCGGGACACGCCCACGTCGGTCGGCGAGGTCCGGTTCGTGCTGTTCGGCGCCGACGCCTACGACGCGTTCGGCCGCGCGCACGGGAGCTGACCGCTCGGGTGCGCCGCGGGCGGCTGCGAACCGATGGGGCCGAAGGACCATCGAACCTGGTGAGCCCTCGCCTCACGAGACGGAGAACGCCGATGTCCCCACCACGCATCCTCGCTGCCTGCTCGCCGTCGCCGCCCTCACCGCGTGCGCGCCGTCCGCCACCGCCACCCGCCACCGCAGCACCCGCCACCGCAGCACCCCGCCCCCCGGGCCGGCCGCCCGGCACCGGACTTCCCGCCGAGGGTCACCGCCTTCACCCACCGCGGACCTACTGGTTCGTGGTCGTCGCGTGGCGCGCTCGCGCAACGATCCGAGGCTCGCCGCCGCCACGCGCTCGCTCGCGGACGTGGGATATCCGGGTGTCGACGCCGTCGAGGTGACCGAGTGCGACGAGGGCCTCCCGGAGGGTCTCGGCCTCCGGCCCGGCGACTACCCCCCGTACCGCTTCCACGTGTCCCCCGCCTTCCCGGACGCGGCCACCGCGCAGCGGTTCGTCGACGCCTACCAGCCGGGCGTCGTCGGAACCTTCGAGGTCGTCACCGGCTGCATGGACTGACGCTCCCCGTCAGCTCGACCCGATCCCGCCGAGCGCCCCGAGCAGGGCCTCCTCCAGCCCGGCGAACGCGGGCGAGGTGATCATCGCGGGCGTGCGCGGCCGCGGCAGGTCGATCACCACCTCCCGCCGCACCCGCGTCGGCCGGGGGGCCAGCACGACGACCCGGTCGGACAGGAACACGGCCTCCCTGATGTCGTGGGTGATGAGCAGCACCGTCCAGTCGTACCGGGCGCGCACGCCGTCGAGCCATGCCTGCATGTCCGTGCGGGTCAGCGAGTCCAGCGCGCCGAACGGCTCGTCGAGCAGCAGCACGGGGCGGCCCTGCACGACGGTGCGCAGCAACGCGGCGCGCTGGCGCATCCCGCCCGACAGCTCCGACGGGCGCGCGTTCTCGAACCCGGTCAGCCCGAAAGGCGCGAACAGCGGCCGCGCCCGGTCCCGGGCCGCCCGCCTGCGCATCCCGGCCACCTCCAGCCCGAGCGTGGTGTTGTCGAGCACGCTGCGCCACGGGAAGAGCAGGTCCTGCTGGGGCATGTAGGCGAACGGGTCGGTGCGCCCGGTCGCGTCGTCACCGTCGACGAGCACCCGCCCGCCGTCCGGCCGCTCCAGGCCCGCGACCACGTTGAACAGCGTCGACTTGCCGCATCCGCTGGGACCGATCACCGACACGAACTCGCCAGGCGACACGTCGAACGAGACCCCGTCGAGAACCGGGAGGCACCCGGCCTCGGTGCGGTAGCTCTTGGCCAGCCCGTCGACGACGACCTTCGACTCAGCCACGGCGGTACCACGGGGTGAGCACGCGCTGGGCCAGGTAGGTCAGGGCGAACAGGGCGACGCTGAGCACGGCAGTGACCACCACGGCCGCCAGCACGAGATCGGTGCGGAAGGAGTTCTTCTGCAGGTTCATGAAGATCCCGAGCCCCGCGGTTGCGCCCACGTACTCGGCGAAGATGGCACCGGTGACCGCGTAGGTGATCCCGATCCGCAGCGCCGTGAAGAAGTACGGCATGGCGCCGGGCAGCCGGATGTAGCGGAACTGCTTCCAGCGCGACGCCCCCATGCTGCGCAGCAGATCCGTGGCGTGGCGGTCGGTGGACGCGAAGCCCTCCACGAGCCCCACCACGATGGGGAAGAACGTCACGAGCGCGATGACCACGACCTTGGGCAGCAACCCGAAACCGAGCCAGATGATGAGCAGCGGGGCGATCGCGATGATCGGCAGCGTCTGGGATGCGACCAGCAGCGGCGTGAGCGCGCGGCGCAGCCACGGCGAGAAGTCGACGGCGACCGCGACGGCCCAGCCCAGCACCAGTGACACCGCGAAGCCGACCGCGGTGACCTGCAGCGTCGGCAGCGTGTTCGCCCAGATCTGCTCGCGGAACGCCCATCCCTGCTCGACGACCCGCACCGGTGACGGCAGCACCTGCGGGCGCACGTCGTTGACCGTGACGAACCACTGCCACGCCGCGAGGCCGAGCGCGACGAGCACGAGTGCCGGGGCCACCGCCGCACCCGCGCGCCGGACCCCCCGCAGGCGGGGCCCGCGTGACGTGGGCTCGCGTGACATGAGCTGGGACACGGTCAGGACGGCGGCAGGTAGTCGTTGGTGAACCACGTCGAGAAGTCCGGACGCGCACCGAGCCGCGCACCGTCGGGGCCGGTCAGCGCGCCGCTGTCGAACAGGAACCCGGAGAACCCCGCCCAGGTCTCGAGCGTCTGCGGTCCTACCCGGCCCGCCCCGTCGCGCAGGTAGGTGGCGCTGAGCATGTCCTGGCTGCGTCGCACCAGCGTCGGGTCCGGGAACGCGCCGGGGTTGGCCTGCATCAGCAGGTCGGCGCCGCGGGCGGGCTCGGCCGCGGCCAGCGCGTAGCCGCGCTGGGCGGCCTGCACGAAGGCCCGCGCCTGGTCCGGATGCTCGGCGAGCCACGGCGTGCTCCCGATGAGCAGCACGTTGTAGGCGTCCGGGAAGCCGTAGTCGGTGTAGGAGAACGTCTTGAGCGGCTGGCCGCGCAGCTCGGCCTCGATCCCCTCCCACGCGACGAACGGCTCGGTGAAGTCGACCTGGCCCGCGTACAGCGCCTCGTACGCGGCGGTCCCGAGGACGACGGTGTTGAACTGGCCCGTTCCCCCCGCGTCCTTGATCACGCTGCGCATCTTGGGTTCCTCGTACGGTGCCCCGAACCCGCCGTAGGTCTTGCCGTCGAGGTCGGCGGGCGTGGTGATGTCGGCCCGGTCCGCGCGCACCGCGATCTGCGTCGCCCAGTGCTGCAGGATCGCCATCACCGACGTGATCTGCGCCCCGGCCGCCTTCGAGAACGTGAAGGAGTCCTGGAAGCTGATCCCGAACTCGGCGGCGCCGGACGAGACGAGGGTGTCCGGTGGGGTGTTGTTGTACGGCAGGAACTCGACCGTGAGGCCGGCTGCGGCGAAGTAGCCCTCCTGCTGGGCGACGTAGAGGCCGGTGTGGTTGGTGTTGGGGGTCCAGTCCAGGGCGATCCGGATCGGCTGCGCCGCGCCGGACGGCGGGCCGCTCGGACCGGACGCACATCCGGTGAGCGCGAGTACGAGGACGGCGAGCAGCCCGACGAGTGCTCGGGACGGGCGGACGAGGGCCACGAAAGGTTCCTCCCTACGCCGGTGCTAGCCGGGTCAGGTACGAACGGTCGACGGCCGGTCCTGCCGCCCTCTCAGCCTCGGTACGCGAGGTTCCCGCGGGTCACACGACGATACGTCGCCCTCGGCCGGCTGCCCAGCTCGGCCCGTCCTGGGCCGGACTGGCAGGTGCCGGCGCGTGCCTCGACGTCCAGCTCGCCTGCACCCGCATCGGCTGACGAGGCGGAGTTGATCGCCTCCGAGGATCAGCCGGACGCCGCCGCCGTCACCCGTCCGGGCCTCGTTCCGGTCACGGAGTGCCACCCGATCGGTGATCACTGTGCGTGATCAGCCTCACGTTCGGACCACTGGTACCGGACCGTCACCGTCGCGTGACCGCAGCGCCACGGCGGCCACGACGGCACCGATCCCGACCGCTTCCCACACCCCGGGCACCTGTGCCAGCGCGAGGAACCCGACCACGGTCGCGGTGGCCGGCAGCAACGCCAGCAACACCGCGAACCGCGCCTGCCCGACCCGGCGCAGCACCACCTGGTCGAGCACGTAGGGCACCACGCTCGACAGCACCCCGACCCCGACGGCCAGCAGGAGGACCGTCGGATCGCCGAGCGCCGCCAGCACCCGCGGTCCGCCGGTCAGCAGCAGCGGGGACAGCACGAGAGCGGCCGCGGCGAACCCCACCGCCATGTCGTCGAGCCCGCTGCCGGCCGTGGCGACGCGCTTGCCGAGCACGATGTAGGCCGCCCACATGGCCGCCGCCGCGAGCGCCCACAAGATCCCCGCCGGGCTCCCCGACCAGCGGACATCGGCGATGAGCAGCACGCCGAGCGCGGCCAGGAGCACCGCCGCCACATCCCGTGGACGCCGGGACGCGACCGCCGCCACCGCGACCGGACCGCAGAACTCGACCGCCACCGCGGTGCCCAGCGGCAGACGGGCGATCGCCTCGTAGAAGGCGATGTTCATCAGGCCCGTCGCGAGACCGAACGCGACGGACCGGTGCAGCCGGGGTCCCGTCCACGCGGACCGGTCCGGGCGCCGCCAGACGATCAGTACGAGCGCTGCTCCGAACAGCCGTAACACCGCGACCGCCGTCGGCGACAGAAGATCGAACAGACCGACAGCGAGGGCCGCCCCGACGTACATCGAGACGCCCCCGACGACGAACAGGGCCGGGGCCGGAACCCGATCACGGACCCTGGTGAGCACGGCTGCGGAGCGTAGTCGACACGCGATCAGTGTTAACAGCCCACACCTTGCGGTGTCACAACACGCACCGCATCATTCACACGTAGTCAACTGAATCTGCAGATGTCACCGGACGGTCACCGCATCGACGATGTGAGGGCTGTCGCACACGCGGACCGGGAACACATGCAGGGGTGCTGTACGTCTGCAAGAGTGGGACGCACCGCGCGAGCGGTCGTCACAGCAAGCGGCACCGGGGCCACCCGGATGCCGAGACGGAGGGAGACCGCTATGCAGCCAGGAACCCTTACCCGGCCCGAGTTGACCGCCGCCGACCGCTGTGACCGCTGCGGAGCGGCCGCAAAGGTCCGCGCCGTACTGCCGTCCGGCGGCGAGCTGATGTTCTGCGGGCACCACGCCCGTGCGCACGCCACCAAGATGCGCGAGATGGAGATCGACGTGCAGTCCGGCGCTTGATCGAGGCCGGCGCCCGAGCCGGCACCACGGAGCCACCCGCGACGGGGCGGGGACCACGAGGTCCTCGCCCCGTCGCGCGTCTCCCCCCGGCCGCCCCACCCCCGCGAGTCGGGGGATTCCGCGCGCGAGTCGGGGGATTCCGCGCGCGAGTCGGGGGATTCCGCCGCGAGTCGGGGGATTCCGGCCGCGAGTCGGGGGATTCCGCCCGCGAGTCGGGGGATCCGGTGGGCGCGAGTCGGGGGACCGCTCAGCGCCACGACCGCAGCGTGGCGATGCGCTCCTCGAGCTGCTCCATGCTGGCCATCGCGGTCGGGGGCCCGCCGCAGACCCGGCGGAGCTCCCCGTGGATCGTCCCGTGCGGCTTGTTCGTGCGGTGATGGTGCAGGGCGACCAGGGAGTTGAGCTCCTTGCGCAGCGCGGTGAGCTGCTCGCGCACCGACGACGACGCCGGGCGCTCCGGCGGCGCGACGGGGTCGGGGACGGATGGCCCGCTCCCCCGGCGCCCGCGGGACAGCCAGTCCTGCTGGCGCTGGTTGAGCAGCGTGCGCACCTGGTCGGGCTCCAGCAGGCCCGGCAGCCCGAGGTAGTCCTCCTCGTCGGCGCTGAAGGACGTGCCCTCGTAGATCAGCTGGTCGAGCTCGGCCTGGGCGCCCAGCGCCGTGAACGCCGGCTCCTCCTCGCCCGGCTCGTCCTCCTGGCGCTGGGCGGCGAGGAGCAGCTCGTCGTCCCACCCCTCCTCCGGCCGGTGCGGCGCGCCGAGGACGTGGTCCCGCTGGGCCTCCAGCTCGCTGGCCAGCCCGAGCAGGACCGGGACGCTGGGTACGAACACCGACGCCGTCTCGCCCGCCCGCCGTGACCGCACGAACCGGCCGACGGCCTGCGCGAAGAACAGCGGCGTCGACGCGCTGGTGGCGTACACCCCGACGGCGAGCCGCGGCACGTCGACACCCTCCGACACCATCCGGACGGCCACCATCCACCGCTCCTCGGACGTCGCGAACGCGGCGATCCGCGCGGACGCGCCCGGCTCGTCGGAGAGCACGACGGCGGGGGCGGAGCCACTGACCTCGCGCAGGATGGCCGCGTAGGCGCGCGCCGTGGTCTGGTCCGAGGCGATCACCAGCCCACCGGCGTCGGGCATCCCGCCGGCACGGTGACCGGACAGGCGCCGGTCCGCTGCGGTGAGCACCGCCGGGATCCACTCGCCGCCGGGGTCGAGCGCGGTGCGCCAGGCCCGCGCGTTCTGCTCGGCCGTGAGCGGCTCGCCCAGGCGGGCGGTGAACTCCTCCCCCGCGCTCGTCCGCCAGCTCGACACGCCCGGAGTAGGCGAGGAACACCACCGGCCGGACGACGCCGTCGGCGAGCGCCTCGGCGTAGCCGTAGGAGTGGTCGGCGCGGCTGCGCAGCGCCCCGTCCGGGTCGGGCACGTAGTCGACGAACGGGATCGGGTTGTCGTCGCTGCGGAAGGGCGTGCCGGTCAGGGTCAGCCGGCGCGCCGCCGGCTCGAACGCCTCGCGCACGGCCTCGCCCCAGGACCGCGCGTCGCCCGCGTGGTGCACCTCGTCGAGGACGACCAGCGTGCGCCGGTTCTCCGTACGGGCGCGGTGCAGCATCGGATGGGCCGCCACGCCGGCGTAGGTCACGGCGATCCCCGTGTAGTCCGAGGACGTGCCGCCCGCGGAGTTGCGGAACTCCGGGTCGAGCGCGACTCCCACCTGCGCGGCCGCGGCCGCCCACTGGTACTTGAGGTGCTCCGTGGGCGTCACGACGGTCAGCGCGGTGATCGTGCGGTCGGCCAGCAGCTCCGCGGCCACCCGCAGGGCGAACGCCGTCTTGCCTGCCCCGGGGGTCGCGACGGCCAGGAAGTCGCGCGGTGCCGCGGCCAGGTAGCGGGCCAGCGCGCTGCGCTGCCACGCCCGCAGCGGGCGGCCTGCCTGCCCGGGCGGCGACGGGGCAGCCACGGAGGAGGCCGGCTGCGACGGGGCCTGGGACACGCATCTCCCTGGTGGACGGCTGCGGGGGTGGGCGGGCCCGGTGCGGCGCGCGGCGCCGGCGCGGAGACGACCCGCCGGGCCCCGTGAGGGTATCGGGGTCGCATCGGTCGGCGCGCCGTGGCCCGGGGGTGGCGGCCGAACGGGGGGTGGTGGTCCATCCTGGTGCCGCGATGACGTCCGACGACCCCGGAGCCGTCCCGGCTCACGACCCCAGCGGCCCGGCGCAGCCCGCCGACGTGCCCGCGTCCGGCGAGCCGACACCGCGCCGACGCGGGCTGCGCCGCGTGCTCCGCCGGACCGTTGGGCAAGGCCTGGGACGACGACATCTTCTCGCATTCGGCGCAGGCCGCCTTCTGGCAGGCGCTGTCGCTGCCGCCGCTGTTCCTGGCCCTGCTCGGCTCGCTCGGCTTCCTCGGTGACCTGTTCGGGCCCGCGACGGTGCGGGCCGTCGAGGAGGGCATCGTCTCCTTCTCCCGCAGCGTCTTCACCCCCGACGTGGTGGACGAGATCATCGCGCCGACCGCGTCGAGCATCCTGACGAGCGGCCGGGCCGACGTCGTCTCGGTCGGCTTCGTCATCGCGCTGTGGGCCGGGTCGTCGGCCATCGCCTCGCTCGTCGACTCCGTGACCGACGCGCACGGGCAGAAGCTCGTGCGCCACCCGGTCTGGCAGCGGGTCTTCTCGCTCCTGATCTACCTGTTCGCTCTCGTCGTGGCGGTTTTCACACTGCCGATCGTGGCGCTCGGCCCGGACCTGCTGCCACGGGTCCTGCCCGAGGCGTGGCGCCCCACCGCGGCGTCGCTGATCGACGGCTTCTACTACCCGGGTGCCGGGCTGCTGCTGGTGCTCGTGCTGACCACCCTGTACAAGGTGGCGCTGCCGCACAGCCTGCCGTGGCGGCGGCTGGTCCCCGGCGCGCTGCTGGCGATGGTCGTCTTCATCGCCTCGACCACCGGCCTTCGGTTCTACATCGCCGTCCTGACCAGCACCGGGTACACCTACGGCGCGCTCGCGACGCCCATCGCGTTCCTGCTGTTCGGCTTCCTGCTGGGGCTGTCGATCATCCTCGGTGCGCAGCTGAACAACGCCGTGGAGGAGGTGTGGCCGTCCCGACCGACCCGCCGTGAACGACGGCGCCACCGGCTGCGGTCGATGCGCCGGTCGGCCGCGGGACACTGGCCCACCACGGCGTCGGCGATCGCCCGGGTCACCGCTGCCGTCCCGCTGCCCGACGCCGGGCGCGCGGCTCCCGACTTGCCCGCGAACGGCCGTTCCACTCATGCTGCAAAAGCAGGGACGGCCGTCGCAGAGGAGCGCACATGAACGAGCCCACCGTGCGTCACGCGCGGCGGAGCCCGCGCCGGACGTGGGTGCGGGGCTGGGCGTGCACGCCCGATGAGCGCGTCCCGGGATGGCAGGAAAGCCACTTTCCCGCCACGAGATGGCGGGAAAGTGGCTTTCCTGAAGCCACCGGACCCCGACGAGGTCTCCGAGGAGACCGTGTGGGGGCGGCGCCTGCGGGTCTCGGTGCGCCGCGCGGCGGGCTCGGGCCCGGCCCGCACCCCGTTGCTGCTGCTCAACGGCATCGGCGCCAGCCTGGAGCTGCTGCAGCCGTTCGTCGACGCGCTGCCGCCGGAGATCGAGGTGATCCGCTTCGACGTGCCGGGGATCGGCGGCTCCCCGCTCCCGCTCGTGCCCTACCACATGTCGACGTTCGCTCCGCTCGTCGGAGCGCTCGTGAAGCAGCTCGGGTACGGCCGGGTCGACGTGATGGGCTTCTCCTGGGGCGGCGGTCTCGCCCAGCAGTTCGCGGTGTCCCAGCGCAGGCAGTGCCGCCGGCTGGTGCTGGCCGCCACCGGCACCGGGTCGCTGATGGTCCCGGCCAGGCCGCACGTGCTCCTGCGGATGCTCACGCCCCGCCGGCACCGCGACCCGGACTACGCGCGCGCCATCGCGGGCGAGATCTACGGCGGCACGATGCGCACCCACCCGGAGCTGGCGGCCGCGGTGCTGCACAGCTACACGCGCAAGGGTCCCCGGCGCGGCTACTACTACCAGCTGCTGGCCGGTGCCGGATGGAGCAGCCTGCCCGGGCTGGCCCTGATCCGCCAGCCCACGCTGATCGTCGCCGGCGACGACGACCCGCTCATCCCCACGGTCAACGCCCGGATCATGCACCGCGGCATCCCGAACTCGCGGCTGCACCTCTACCACGGCGGCCACCTGGCCCTGCTCACCGAGGCCGCCGAGCTGGCGCCCGGTGATCGACGGGTTCCTCGCCGAGCCGGACCCGCCCCGCTGAGCTCAGGCCGCGGTGCGGCCCCAGCCACCTTCCTCGCGGTCCTGCACCCGCGCCACGGCGAGGCGGTAGGACGCGTGCCGGGTGCGGCTCATGGTGACCAGCTCCAGCAGCTCCAGACCCGCCGTCGTCGAGGGCGCTGCGGAAGTCCTCCTCGTAGGTGACCCGGCCGAACTCGATCGTGGTGAGGTGGCGGAGCATCGGCTTGACCCGCTCGCAGCAGCGGCGACCTGCCGGTGCGTGGAAGGTCTGGGTGAAGAACAGCTGCCCGCCCGCGGCCAGCTGGCCCGCGACGTGTCCGGATGGCCGCGACGGGGTCGGGCAGCAGCATCAGGCTGGCGCTGAAGTACGCCGCGTCGTAGGGACCGCCGCGGTGGTCGTAGACCGACGCCAGGGTGGGGACCACGTGCGCCGTCCAGGCCCGCGCGGGCCATCTCCGGCACGCAGCGGTCGAGGTAGTCGCGGTCGATGTCGAGGCCGACGACGTGCAGGTCCTTGGCCCGCACCAGCTCGGCGCAGCGGGCCAGCGCCCCGCCGGTGCCGATGCCGACGTCGAGCACCCGGGCCCCGTCCGGCAGCCGGCCGAACACCTCGCGGTACCAGCCGCCGGTCATCCCCGACGACCAGCCGGTCGTAGAGCCAGCCGCGCACGGCGCTCCTGCGCGCGACCGCCTGCTTGGTGCCGAGTGCTGTCCGGGTTCGTTCTCCGGTGCGGGTGGGGCGGGGTCTCACCGAGTCCGGACAAGCTCAGGCGTCCCCGCCCGGCCGCAGCGACTCGTAGATCTTCTTGCAGTCCGGGCAGACCGGCGAGCCGGGCTTGGGCGAGCGCGTCACCGGGAACGTCTCACCGCACAGCGCCACCACCATGTTGCCCAGCACCGCGCTCTCCGCGATCTTGGACTTCTTGACGTAGTGGAACATCTTCGGCTCGTCGTTGCCGGTCGAGTCGGTGCCCTCCGGGCGGGTGTCGACCTCGGGCAGCACCTGAGTCGCCATGTCGTCCATGATGCCGCACGTGCCGCGATCCGTCCCGCCCCCCGTCGTCTCGCCGGAGGTCGCCGCGGCGCTCGCCGACGGCCGCGCCGTCGTCGCGCTGGAGAGCACGCTGCTCGCCCACGGCCTGCCCGCCCCGCGCAACCGCGCCGCCGCCGACGAGCTGGAGGCCGCCGTGCGCGCCAGCGGCGCGGTGCCCGGCCACCGTCGCCGTGCTCGACGGGGTGCCCCGGATCGGGCTTCGACCCGGACGGGCTGGACCGGGTCTGCGGCGGCGGGCTCGCCAAGCTCTCCGCCCGCGACCTCGGCGTCGGCGGTCGGGCTGGGCCGCGACGGCGCGACGACGGTCGCCGCGACCGCCGTCGCTCGCCGCACGCGTCCGGGCTGTCGCGCTGTTCGCGACCGGCGGCCTCGGCGGGGTGCACCGCGGCGCCGGGCGGAGCTGGGACGTCTCCGCCGACCTCGCCGCGCTCGCCCGGACCGCGGTGCTCGTCGTCTGCTCCGGGGTGAAGTCGATCCTCGACGTCGGCGGCCACCCTCGAGGTGCTGGAGACCCTGTCGGTGCCGGTGCTCGGCTACCGCACCGACGCCTTCCCCGGCTTCTACCGGCGCGACTCCGGGTCACCCGGTGCCGCTGGCGGGTGGACGACCCCGGCGCAGGCCGCCGCGGTGTGGCGCGCGCACCGGGCGCTCGGCGGGCCGGCCGGGCATGGTGCTGGCGCAGCCGGTGCCCGCGCGCCGCACGAGCTGGACGCCAGGCTGCACGACCGGCTGCTCGCCGAGGGCCTGGCGCTGCTCGCGGAACGCGGCGTGACCGGCAAGGACGTCACGCCCGCTGCTGCTGGAGCACTTCCACGCCGGCAGCGGCGGGCGCGAGCCTCGCGACGAACCTCGCGCTGGTCCGCGCCAACGCCGTGCTCGCCGCCCAGATCGGCGTGGCGCTGAGCCAGGGTCCGTGACCCGCCCGCCGCGCGTCGTCGTGGTCGGCGACGCCGGTCTCGACGTGCTCGTCGCGACCGGGGCGGCGCGCTCGTGCCCGGCGCGGACGTGCCGGCCGGATCCGCACGGCGCCCGGCGGCGCCGGGGCGAACACCGCCGCCTGGCTCGCCCACCTGGGCGCCGAGGTCACGCTCGTGGCCCGCGTCGGCGACGACGTCGCCGGGGCGCGAGCCGCAGCGGGGCTGCGGGCCGTCGGTGTGCGCACGGCGATCACGGTCGACCCGCACCTGCCGACCTGCACCGTCGTGGTGCTGGTCGACGGCGCAGGCGAGCGCACGATGCTCTCCGACCGGGGCGCGGCCGGGCGCCTCGAACCGGACGACCTGCCGCCGCCGCACGGCGGTGGACCACCTGCACCTGTCGGGTTACGTGCTGCTCGACCCGTCGTCGCGGGCGGCCGGGTCGGCCGCTCTCGCCGCGGCCCGCGCCGCGGGCGTGACCACGTCGGTGGACCCGCAGGCCGCGCCCGCGCTCACGACGGAGTTCATCGGGTGGGTGCGCGGCGTCGACCTCCTCCTGCCCAACGCCGACGAGCTGCGCGGCGCTGACCGGATCGACGGACCCGGCGTCGGCGGCGACGCTGCTGGCCGACGTCGGGGCGGTCGCCGTCACGGCCGGGGCGGGCGGCGCGAGCTGGGTGGACCCGGCAGGCGGCTGGCACGTCGCGCGCCGAGCGGGCGGACGTGGTGGACGCGACGGGGGCGGGCGACGCGTTCGACGCGGGGCTGCTCGTGGCGTGGCTGCGCGGCGCCGGCCCGGAGGAGGCGTTCGCGCGGGGTGCGCCGCCGGCGCCATGGCGGTGTCGCGCCGGGGCGCCCGCCCGCCGATCTGGGGACCGCCGAGGAGTCAGCTCTCGATGACCGGGTGCTCGCGCGCCTCGATCTGTGGCCGGTCGCCGCGGTACCGGTTGACGTTCTCGCGCTTGCGCGGGAGCCGGTCGTTCGCGATCAGCACCGCCATCCACGGCAACGGGATGGACAGCACGAGCAGCGTGACCGCCAGCCACGGGGTCGAGTAGAACACTGCCGCCAAGATCATGAACGGCACCCGCATGGCCATCATCACGGCGTACCGGCGCTTGCGCGTCGCCAGCTCGTCCTCGTAGGAAACCGCCGCGTCCGTGATCAGGACGGGCTCTGCCGCACGCTGCGGGTCCGGCACGACGACTCCCTCGCTGGCGCCGGACGACGTCGCACCGAGTCGGCCGCGAGGCCGGCACCGAGTCCATCGTGCCACCTGGAACGCGAGCCTGCGCGTCGACCCTGGAACGGTTTCGGGCCGGTCCGCGGCGCATCCGCCTCAGGAGGGCACGGGTGTGGCGCCGTCGTCGGTGCGCTCGTCGACGGCCCCGTGCGCGTGCAGGTCCAGGTCACCCACGACGCCCTCGGAGACGACGTCGAGCAGCCTGCCGCGCGAGCCCGCCCGCCGTGCGGTAGCGGACGAGCCGGCCCTCCCGGTGGGCCGTGACCATGCCGTGCGCGCGCAGCAGCCGCAGCGCGTGCGAGACGGCGCTGTCGCTCATGCCCGACCGCGACGGCGAGATCGGAGACGCACAGGTCACCCGCGTGGTGCAGGGCGAGCATGATGCTGAGCCGGTTGACGTCGCCCAGCGCGTCCAGCACGGCCGCGGAGTGGTGGAGCTGGGCACCGTCGGCGAGCACCGCGGTGGCGTCGCACACCTGGTCGGGGTCGATCACGCGCACGGTTCGGCGCGCGGACGGGACCTGGTGCACACCGGCGAGCCTACCGCCTGAGCGGGAGGTCGAGACGAGCCCGACGCTAGGTCGCGGGCTTCACGGCGGCCTTCGCCGCGGCCTTCCGCCGCTGCTTGTACTCGCGCACCCGGCCCAGCGACGCCGCGTCGACGACGTCGGCGACCGAGCGGTGCACGCCGTCCTCGCCGTACCCGCCCGCCGCCTCACGCCAGCCCGGCGGGCGTCACGCCGCGCTGCTTGCCGAGCAGCGCGGTGAAGATCTGCGCCTTCTGCGTGCCGAAGCCCGGGCAGCGCGGCGAGCCGGCGGAACAGCTCGCGACCGTCGTCGACGTCGCGCCAGACCGCGGTGGCGTCGCCGTCGTACTGCTCGACGAGCAGGAGGGCGAGCGCCTGCACCCGCTGGGCCATCGATCCCGGGTAGCGGTGCAGCGCCGGTGGGCCGCGGAAGACCTCGACCAGCGCCTCCGGGTCGTAGGCGGCCAGCTCGCGCGCGTCGAGCCGGTCGACGCCGAGCCGCCGGGCGAGCTCCGCGGGAGAGGCGAAGGCGCGCTCCATCGGGAACTGCTGGTCGAGCAGCATCCCGATGAGCAGCGCGAGCGGATCGCGGTCGAGCAGCGCGTCGGCCTCCGGCGTCCTGGGCGAGGGTCAGCACCACCGGGTCCTCCTGGGTTCGACTGGCTGGTGAGAGCCTAGTGCCGTGCTCCCCCGGTTCTCCCCCGCCATCTGCGCCGCCCTGCGGTCCGCGCTGCTCCGCGCCGGCTACGACACCGACGGTGTCCGGACCCTGCTCGGCCGCGACGCGCACGCCGCGCTCGGCCGCGGCGAACCCGAGCCCGCGCGCCGCGCCACCGCGGGGGCAGGCGAGCTCGGCGTCCTGATCCGGTTGCTGCTGCTCGGCGCCGTCGAGCCGGACGCCGCGGTCGAGGCCGCGCTGGCCCCGCTCGCGCCGGCCGACGCGGCGGCGGCCGGCCTCCTGCGCCGTCCCCGGACGGCGCCGGCTGGACGGCCGCCCTGGACCTGCGCCCCTACGGCGACGACGCAGGCGGGGACTGGTGGGTGCTCTCCGACCTGGACGCTGCGGCGGCAGGAACGCGACCACGTCACCGGCGTCGGCGCGGCGTCGCTGACCCTGGCCGCGGCCACCGTCCGGCGGCCCGTGCGCTCCGTGCTCGACCTCGGCACCGGGTGCGGGGTGCAGGCGCTGCACGCGATCCGGCACGCGGACTCGGTCACGGCGACCGATCTCGCGCCCCGCGCGCTGGCCCTCGCCGAGGCCACGTTCGCCCTCAACGGCCTCGACGTCGAGCTGCTGGCCGGGCCGTGGCTGGAACCCGTGGCGGGACGGCGGTTCGACCAGATCGTGTCCAACCCCCCGTTCGTGCCGGGGCCACCACGCGTCGACTACGTCTACCGGGACTCCGGCCAGGGCGGCGACGACGCGCTCGCCGCGCTCGTGGGCGCGCTCCCGGCCCATCTCGCCCCCGGCGGCGTCGCGCAGCTGCTCGGCTCCTGGCTGCACGTGCGCGGCACGGACTGGCCCGACCGCGTCCGCTCCTGGCTGCCCGACGGCGTCGACGCGTGGGTGGTGCAGCGCGAGGTGGCCGACCCGGCGCTGCACGTCGGCACCTGGCAGCGCGACGCCGGCCTGGACCTCGCCTCGCCGGCCGCCCGCGAACAGGCCGGGCGGTGGCTGGACTGGATGGAGGCCGGCCACGTCGAGGCCGTCGGCTTCGGGATCATCACGCTGCGGCGCACCGAGGGAGCGCCGACGATCGTGTTCGAGGACGTTCCCGGCCAGGTCGACGACCCGCTCGGCCCGGAGGTCGAGGGGTGGCTCGACCGCGTCGACTGGCTCCGCGCGCACGCCGGCGACGACGCCCTGCTCGGCGCCCGGCTGACCCTCGCCCCCGCCGCCGTCCTGGAGCGCTACGCCGTGCCGGGCGGCCGAGGGCTGGGAGGAGGTCGGGCGCCGCGGTCGCGCGGCTGGACGGCCCGCGCTGGCGCCACGAGGTCGACGACCCGGCCGCGGCGCTGCTGGCGGGCTGCCGCGGCGAGCTCGCGCTCGGCGAGCTGGTGGAGCTGCTGGCGTTCGCCCACGACCGGCCGGCGGGCGAGCTGGTGCGGGCCACGCTCCCGGCCGTGCGCGAGTTCGTCCGGCACGGCCTGCTGGTGCCCGCGTGAGGGCCGTCGCCGCCCGCGTGCGGCGCGCCGCGGTGGAGGTCGACGGCGCCGTCGTCGGCGCGATCACCGGGCCGGGGTTGCTGGTGCTGCTGGGCGTGCACCGCGACGACACCACCGACGCCGCCGCCCTGATGGCCCGCAAGCTGCACGAGCTGCGGATCCTCGACGGCGAGCGGTCCTGCGCCGAGATCGGCGCGCCGCTGCTGGTCGTCAGCCAGTTCACGCTCTACGGCGACACCCGCAAGGGCAGGCGGCCGTCGTGGTCGGCCGCGGCGCGCCCCGAGCACGCCGAGCCGCTGGTCGACGCCGTGGTGGCCGCGCTGCGCGAGCGCGGGGCGCACGTCGACGACCGGCGTGTTCGGGGCGGCCATGGCGGTCGAGTCGGTCAACGACGGCCCGTTCACGGTGCTCGTCGAGACCTAGCGCCGTGCGCGGAAATCGCGGCCGGAGCCGCGATTTCCGCGCACGAGCTACCCGACGGCGGTGCGCAGGCCCATCATCTCGGTGCGCCAGTCCTGGTACTGCTCGTCGGAGATCTCCTCGGCCCGGCACGGCGGCCGGGCGGGTCTCCGGGTCCTCCCCGCCCCGGAGGGCGAACCGGACCAGCTCACGGTCCGTGCGCGACCCGCTGGCCACGATGACCTGGACCCCGCGGGAGGCCAGCTCCGCGCGGGTGGCGTGGGCGAGCACGTGGAGCAGCGCGAAGCGCGAGCTCTCGTCGTCGGGCAGCGCGGACTCGGTCGCGGCGGTGCTTCCCGAGACGAGTACGACGGTGGCGCCGTCGGCGAGCGACGGCAGCAGCCGTTCGACGAGCGCGAACCGGCCCAGCAGCCCCGCCGAGAGGAACGAGTGGACCCGGCCCACGAGTGTCTCGCCGGTGGGACGGACGACGACCGGGAGCTGGATGTAGTGGTCGATGATGCCGGGTTCGACGGCGTCCGGAGGTGTCGGGGCCGCGGCGGTGACCACCTCGAGGTCCTCGGCCCTCAGCAGCTCCGCGACCGCGGCCACCCGGTCACCCGAACCCGTCACGAGTGCACGTGCCATGACCGCGACCCTAGCGACCGGGGCGGCGTCCGGCAGGGCGCAGCCTCCGCGCAGCCCGCGACAGCCCGTGCCGGCGAGCGCTCGACGGCCGACGGCACCGACATCGGACAGGACGACGGCCCCGCCCGGCTTGTGCCGGACGGGGCCGTCGATGTGCCCCGGAGGGCGGTGGTGCAGCCGTCAGTTCTTGGCGGCGGCGTTCTTGGCGGCGCGCGCGGTGGCGGCGGTCTGCTCGCCGGCGGCCTTCGAGGAGGCAGCGACCTTGTCCGCGGTGGCCTCGGTGGCGTTCACGGCGTGGGCCGTGACCGACTCGGCGGCGCGGGTGGCCTGCTCGGTGACGGTCTCGGCGGCCTGGGCGCCTGCCGTCAGGATCTGCTGGGCGAAGCTGCGCTGGTTGTCCAGCACCTGCTGCGCGAAGTCGAAGTAGTTGTCGACGGCAGCGTGGACGTCGGGCAGCTTGGGCTGGCCGCCGCCGAGGCTTCCGGCGAAGCTCTGCAGGGTGTCGGTCCAGGTACGGACGGCGGTGGTGACCGCCTCCTGGCTGCGCTTCGCGATGTCGACGAACTGGTCGGTGGGGGCGGTCATCGGCACGTCCTCTCTCGTAGGTTCTCGGTGGAATCTCCGCTACCCATACTGCGCACCGCTGATAAGTATGTCAAGCAAGGCAAGTGTGAGCCTCGTCGCGTCGGTCAGGTCGGGCCGGAAGTGCCCGCCTCCGGACGGGACGCGACGGCCGGCTCCTGCAGGACGACCGGGCGCGGGTTGTCACACAGCGCGTGGGAACGGCGGTCGAACTCGTTCCACGTGGCCAGCTCCACCCACTGCACCGTCGCTCCGGCGGCGATCGCCGCCTCGGCCGACCTGATCTCGCCGCCGCTGCCGAGACCCACGAACATCGGGCCGCTGAGGATGGCGACCCACGCGGGCCGGGAGGGGTCGGGCTGGCACTTCACGTACATCAGGTCCTCCGCGGGACGGTGGTTCGGGTTCGGGTTCGCCGCGAGTCCCCACACGTCACGGCGGTAGGCGTTGAGATCGATCGTGCGTGCGGGCGGCGCGTAGCCCGGGTCCCACTTCCCGGTGATCGAGGTCTCGGCGTGCCCCCGGATCCACTCGGGGGACGGCCGCCGCAGCACGCGCGTGACACCCGCGCCGTAGATCACGGCCGCCCGGTACTGCCCGGGGCTCATCGGCGAGGTGCCGGCGTAGTCGATCTCCAGACCGAGCACGCGCCGGTTGAACAGGGTCGTGCGCGGCAGCGGGCCCATCGAGTAGCCACCCGACGCGCCCGCGTGGTTCGCCGGGTACGCGGCCATCACCCGCAGCAGGGGCCGCTCGACCGGGCACCAGGGCCCCGCCACGTTGCACAGGGGCGGAGCCAGGCCGGCCCGGCCGTTGAGCAGCACACCGCGACTCGGAAACGGGTTCGCCGAGGACGACGGGGCCGCCGTGTGGTGGATCAGACCGCCCTCGTAGTCGGCGTCGTCACCGTTGCCACGCGACTCCCACCCCGGCTCCCCCTCGACGACCGCACCGAGCGCGCGCCACTCCCGGATGCACTCCTGCAGGAATGCAACCTCGTCGGTCCTGCCCATTCCCGCCTCTCACACCCCGCCGCGGTCGGCCCCGTCGACGAAGCTCCGGTAGACGCCCAGCAGCGCGGTTCGCTGCTCGGGCGAGAGTCGCGGGTCGTCCCGGATCGCGTCCTCGGTGCTCGTGGTGCCCGCGACGGAGGCCTCCGACGTCGCACCGGCCGTCGTCGCGCTGGCCCAACCGGCCTGGCTCAGCAGCTGCTCGGTGGAGAGCTGCAGGGCGTCGGCGATCGAGTGCAGCACCTTCAGGGACGGCTGGTGCAGGCCCCGCTCGACCTGGCTGAGGTACGCGTTCGAGACGCTGGTCATCGAGGCCATCTCGCGCAGCGACAGCTTGGCCATCTGTCGCTGCGCCCGGATGAAACCCCCGAGTGCGTTGATCGACGCGGACCAGGAGGCCGTGCCGGCGCCCTCGTCGCGCGGCGGGTCGGTGGGCGGTCCTGCAGCGCTCATGGACGCATCATGCCGCCGTGGCGGACGACCAGGCCGAGGAGCCCCGCCGATCATCCCCGCAGCACGTAGCCGCCGGGCGCCTCCTCGATCACCGGATGAGCCTCGCTCCCCGTCGACGGCGGCTTGCGCTGCGCACCTGCCCGCTCCTCGATCCACGGGGTCCAGTCCTCCCACCAGCTCTTCCCGTGCTCCTCGGCACCCGCGCGCCATTCCTGCGGGTCCTGCGGCAGCTGGTCGGACTCGGAGAACCAGTGCTTCGACTTCGGCGACGGCGGGTTGACGACCCCGGCGATGTGCCCGGAGTTGGACATCACGAACCGGACGGTCCCGCCGAGCTTGGCGGCGCCGCAGGTAGACCGACTCCCACGGGGCGATGTGGTCGGACTCGGCGGTGACGACGTACGCGTCCTGTCGCACGTCCGCGAGGTCCAGCCGCTCGTCGGCGAGCTCCAGCTTGCCCTCGACGAGCTGGTTCTCCAGGTAGAACTTCCGCAGGTACTCGGTCTGCATGGCCGCGGGCATCCGCGTGGAGTCGGAGTTCCAGCTCAGCATGTCGAACGGCGCGGGGTCCTCGCCGAGCAGCCAGTCGTTGACCACGTAGTTCCAGACGAGGTCGGTGGCACGCAGCAGGTCGAACGTCGTCTTCATGCTCTCGGCCGGGAGGTACCCGGTGCGCTGCATCGTCTTCTCGAGACGGGTGACGGTCTTCTCGTCGGTGAAGACGCCGAGCTGGCCCGGCACGGTGAAGTCGACGAGCGTGTTCATCAGGGTGATCGAGTTGATCCGGTCCTCGTCGCGTGCGGCGAGCCAGGCTGCGGCGGCGGCGGCCATGCGTGCCGCCCAGGCACAGCGCCGCGACGTTGACCTGCTCGGCGCCGGTGATCTCCTGCACCACGTCGAGCGCGGCGAGCGGGCCCTTCCCGCAGGTAGTCGCTCATCGTGACGTCACGCAGCTACTCGTCCGGGTTGCGGTAGCTGATCATGAAGACGGTGTGGCCGTGCTGCACCGCCCACTCCACGAGGCTCTTCTCCGGCGCGAGATCCATGATGTAGTACTTGTTGATCCACGGCGGCGAATCAGCAGCGGGATCGCGTGCACCTCGGCTCGGTCTGCGGCTCGTACTGGATCAGCTCCATCAGCCGGTTGCGGAACACGACCTTGCCGGGCGTCGTGGCGAGGTCCTCGCCCACGACGAACTGGCCCGGCGTCGCCTGCCGCGGCATCCCCCTGTTGGTCGCCGCGTCCCGCACGAAGTTGCGCGCGCCGCGCAGCAGGCTGTGCCCGCCGGTCTCGAACGCCTTCTTGACCATCGCCGGGTTGGACCACGGCCAGTTGACCGGCGAGGTGGCCGTCGATGACCTGCCGCACCAGGAAGTCGATCTTCCGTCGCGCCTGCGGGGAGAGCTCCGCCTCGCCGGCGAGCGCCTTGACGTAGTCCGCGAACAGCGCGTGCTCCTGGCGGCAGAGGTAGTACCAGGCGTTGCCCTCCCACGCGGGGTCGGCGTAGCGGCGGTCCTTCTCCGGCAGCTCGGCGGGGCCGTCGCCTGGTCGAGCCCAGCCCGCGCGCCGACCGCCGCGACCGCGGCGCGCCCGGACGCCGAGGCGAACCCGAGCGTGCTCCGCGCGGGAGGCCCTGGCCGGCCGGCGAGTGACCGGGCGGCCTCCACGAGCGCTCCGTTCAGGCCGACGGGATCCAACCGGGCCCTGGTGGCCTCGGGGTCCAGCAGCTCGCGCAGGTTCGTCGCCATCTCGGTCGCGCTCTGTCGCAGCGTTGCGACAGGGTCGCTCGACTCGGTCACGGTCTCGCCTTCCGTTTCGCAGTGCCGGTGAGTCACCGGCTCTCCTTCTGGGTCGTCGTACTCTGCGTCCTCGTCGGGGTACCCGAACGCTTGCCATCCCACGCACTACTCGCGAGTAGGCCGGCGTCTGCCCAGTATGTGACCCAGGATGTTCGCGCCAGGAGCCGTACCGGGTTCGCTGAGGGCTCGCTGAGATACCCGTCACGACCCGTCCGGCAGGCAGACCCGTCCGGGAACGGAATTCCGGATGCCGGCGTTCTACCCCCTGAGAGCCCCGGCGAGAGCGTCACCAACGCCCCGGCCGGGTCGCCCAGGGAGGAACCTGATGACTACGCCGACCATTCCGGGTCAGCGTACCGACCCCGATCGACGCGCAGACCACCGCCGCGGAGCTGTCGGCCGAGGACCTGGACGCCCAGAGCCCCGCGGCCGACCTGGTCCGCGTGTACCTCAACGGCATCGGCAAGACCGCGCTGCTCACCGCGGCGCAGGAGGTCGATCTCGCCAAGCGCATCGAGGCCGGCGTCTTCGCCAAGCACGTGCTCGACACCGCGGCCGCCGAGGGCACGAGCTCGACCCGCAGTACGCCGCCGACCTGCGCGCCGTCGTCCGCGACGGCGAGCGCGCCCGCAACCACCTGCTCGAGGCCAACCTGCGGCTCGTCGTCTCGCTGGCCAAGCGCTACACCGGCCGCGGCATGCCGCTGCTCGACCTCATCCAGGAGGGCAACCTCGGGCTGATCCGCGCGGTCGAGAAGTTCGACTACGCCAAGGGCTTCAAGTTCTCCACCTACGCCACGTGGTGGATCCGCCAGGCGATCACCCGCGGCATGGCCGACCAGGCCCGCACGATCCGGCTGCCCGTGCACCTCGTCGAGCAGGTCAACAAGCTCGCCCGGATCAAGCGCGACCTGCACCAGCAGCTCGGCCGCGACGCCACCCACGAGGAGCTGGCCGAGGAGTCCGGCATCGCCGAGGAGAAGATCGCCGACCTGCTCGACCACGCCCGCGACCCGGTGAGCCTGGACATGCCGGTCGGCTCCGAGGAGGAGGCCCCGCTCGGGCGACTTCATCGAGGACGGCGAGGCCACCGACGCCGAGACCACGGTGATCTCGCACCTGCTGCACGACGACCTGCGCCGGGTGCTGGCCACCCTGGAGGACCGCGAGCAGCACGTGATCCGGATGCGCTACGGCCTCGACGACGGCCAGCCGCGCACGCTCGACCAGATCGGCCGCCGCTTCGGGCTCTCCCGCGAGCGGGTGCGCCAGATCGAGCGCGAGGTCATGGCCAAGCTGCGGATCGGCGAGCGGGCCGACCGGCTGCGCGCCTACGCCAGCTGACCACCGCCCGCCACGAGCACGGCCCCACGAGACGGCGCCGCCCCGGGTTCCCCGGGGCGGCGCCGTCTCCCGTCTTCGGCTCCTCAGCCGCTCAGCCGAGGGTGAAGGGGTCGCGCGTGTCGCCGGTGAGCTCCACCCACACCGACTTGTTCTCGGTGTACTCGTCGCACCGCCTCCATGCCGTTCTCCCGGCCGAGGCCGCTGGCGCCGTACCCGCCGAACGGCACGCTCGGCGCGACCACCCGGTAGGCGTTGATCCACACGGTGCCGGCCTGGATCCGCGCGGCCACCCGGTGCGCGCGGTGCACGTCCTTCGTCCACACCGCCCCGGCCAGCCCGTACGGCGTGTCGTTGGCCAGCTTCACCGCCTCGTCCTCCTCGGTGAACGTGAGCGCCGACAGCACCGGCCCGAACACCTCCTCGCGCACGATCGTGGAGTCGGCGGCGACGCCGGTCAGCACGGTCGGCTTGACGAAGAGCCCGCCGAGCCCCTCGTCGGCCGCGCCGCCGTAGGCCACGGTCGCGCCCTCCGTCTCGGCGGTCCGCAGGTAGCCGAGCACCTTCTCGTACTGCGGCGCGTTGGCCACCGGCCCCATCTCGGTGTCCGGGTCGTTGGGGTCGCCGAGCGTGATCTGCGCGGCCCGCTCGGCCACCAGCCGCACCAGCTCGTCGTGCACCGACTCGTGCACGATCAGCCGCGAGCCGGCCATGCAGGTCTGCCCGGTCGCCGCGAACACGCCCGCGATCAGGCCGTTGGCCGCGGCCTGCAGGTCGGCGTCGGGGAACACGACCTGCGGGGACTTGCCGCCCAGCTCCAGGGTGACCTTGTTGATGTTCTCCATCGGCGGCCTTCGCCACCGCCCGGCCGGTGGCCGTCGACCCGGTGAAGGCGACCTTGTCGACGCCGGGGTGCGCGGCCAGCGCCGCACCGACCTCGCGGCTCTGCCCCGTGACCGACGTTGACCACGCCCGGCGGGAACCCGGCCTGCTCGACCAGCTCGGCGAACGCCCAGCGTCGACGCCGGCGCGTGCTCCGACGGCTTGACGACGACCGTGCAGCCCGCGGCGAGCGCGGGCGCCAGCTTCCAGGTCATCAGCAGCAACGGCGAGTTCCACGGGGTGATCGCCGCGACCACCCCGACCGGCTCCCGGCGGGTGTAGACCAGGTAGTTCGGGTTCGGCGCGGGGATCTGCCGGCCCTCGATCTTGTCGGCCAGCCCGGCGTAGTAGTGGTACCAGGAGCCGAGGCCGTTGAGCTGGCCGATCATCTCCCGGTAGAGCTTGCCCGAGTCCTGCACCTCCAGGCGGGCCAGCCGCTCGGCGTTCTCCGTCGACCAGGTCGCCGAGCCTGCGCAGCAGCGCGGCACGGGCGAAGCCGGTCAGCGCGCCCCACTCGCCGTCCAGCGCCGCGCGTGCCGCCGCGACCGCGGCGTCCACGTCCTCGGGCCCCGCGTCGGGCACGACCGCCCACGCCTGCCCCGTGTAGGGGTTCTGCGACTCGAACGTCGCCCCCGAGATCGCGTCGACGGGCTTCCCGCCGATCGTCATGCGGAAGTGCTCCAGCTTCGTGGTCATGCCCGTCCTCCTCGACGTGCGCCGCTTCCCTGCGAAGCTAGCCCGACAGCGGCGGTCGGTGTTGCACGCACTGCGGGCGACCCGGCGCCGCCGATTGCGCGTCACCGGGTCGACGCCATGACCGGTTCGGTCCAGCGCGCCCTCCCGGCCCGGTGTCGACCCGGCGGTGATGCGCGAGGTGCTGGGCCACTTCGTCTCGGGCATCGCGGTGGTCACCGCGACCGGACCGGACGGGCCGCTCGGCTTCACCTGCCAGTCCTTCGCCTCGCTCTCGCTGGAACCGCCGCTGGTCAGCTTCGCGCCGGCCCGGACGTCGACGACCTGGCCGCGGATCCGCCGCGATCGGCGCCTTCTGCGTCAACGTCCTGGCCGCCGACCACGAGGAGATCAGCGCGGGGTTCGCGCGCTCGGGCGTGGACAAGTTCGCGGGCGTCGACTGGCGGCCCGCGCCGTCCGGAGCGCCGGTCCTCGACGGGGTCAGCGCCTGGATCGACTGCACGCTGTGGAACGAGTACGACGGCGGCGACCACACCGTGGCCGTCGGGCACGTGCACGACCTCGGCGCGGACCCGGCCCGGCTGCCGCTGCTCTACTACCGGGGCCGCTACGGCGTCACGGCGGACCCGGCGTCGCCGGAGGAGTCCGGATGACCGGGCTCACCGTCGATCGGGGTGGTCGGCGGGCCGGAGGCCGGTGGGCGCACCGAGCACCGCGGTCGCGGCGCGTGCTCGCCGGGGCGGCGGAGCGCGGGCGCCACCACGTCGCTGCTGGAGCTGAGCCGGGACCCCACGGCCGAGGTGATCGCCGCGCTCGGCCCCGCCCACGCCGTCGTCTTCGGCAGCCCGGTCTACCGGGCCACCTACAGCGCCCTGCTCAAGGACCTCCTGGAGCGCACCGAGCGCGGCAAGTGGGGCGAGACCACCGCGCCGCTGCAGGGCACGGCCGCGGCCACCGTGCTCACCGGCGCGAGCGGCCACCACTTCCTCGCCGCGACGATCTCCGGGGGTGCTCGCCGGGTTCTTCGCCGTGCAGGTCCTCTCGCCCGGCCTGTACCTCGACCACGGCGGCTACGTCGACCGCACCACGCTCACCGACGACAGCGCCGCGCTCGCCGCCGCCCACGGGGCCGCGCTGGCGGACCTGGCCGCGCGGTGCGGTCGTCGGCAGCGCTCTCCGGTCTGACCCCGCAGGTGTAGTCGCCCGTCACCTGTTATTCATCGCATGTTGAGTTTTCCGTCCACCGGCGTTACCGTCGTGTGCATGGCCACCGTGGAGCGCCCGGGCGTGCAGACCGGGCAGGACGTCGTCGTCGATCTCGCCGAGCTGGACGCCACGATGCTGCCCGCGGTCGGCGGCAAGGCCGCGAACCTCGGGGAGCTGATCCGGGGCGGGTTCGACGTGCCGGGCGGCTTCTGCGTCACCACCGCCGGCCTACGCACGGCGTCGCCGCGCGACGCCCGGCTCGACGAGCTGCTGCGACCGCACCGCGACGACCCCGAGCTCGGCGCGCGGGCCCGCGCCGCCCTGCTCGACACGCCCCGCGCCGGACGACGTCGCCGACGCGGTGACCGCGCGCCTACCGCGCCTCGGCACCGACGTCCCCGTCGCCGTGCGGCTCCTCGGCCACCGCCGAGGACCTGCCGACCGCCAGCTTCGCCGGGCAGCAGGACACCTACCTCAACGTCGTCGGCGCCGACGCCGTGCTCGACGCGGTGCGCCGCTGCTGGGCGTCGCTGTGGACCGACCGCGCGGTGAGCTACCGCGCGAGCAGCCGGCATCGACCAGCACGCGGTGCGCGCTGGCCGTCGTCGTGCAGCGGATGGTCGACGCCGAGGTGGCCGGCGTGCTGTTCACCGCCGACCCGGTCACCGGGCACGCCGCACCCGCACCGTCATCGACGCGAGCCCCGGGCTGGGCGAGGCCGTCGTCTCCGGCGCGGTGAACCCCGACCACGTCGTCGTCGACGGCGACCGGCCGATCGTCGAGCACCGCCTCGGCGACAAGCTGGTCGCGGTCCGGGCCGCTGCCCGGCGGCGGCACCGAGCAGGTCACGCGCACCGCCGGCACCGGGAGTCGTGCCTCACCGACGCCCAGGTCCGCGAGCTCGTCGCGCTCGGCCGGCGGGTGGAGGCGCACTTCGGCGCCCCGCAGGACATCGAGTGGGCCATCGACGGCGCCGGCAGCGCTCTGGCTCACCCAGTCCCGCCCGATCACGACGCTCTACCCGCTGCCGGCGGCGCGCGGCCCCGGGCGCTGCGGGTGTACTTCTGCGTGAGCCTGGCCCAGGGCCTCACCCGGCCGATCACCCCGATGGGGCTCGCGGCGTTCCGGGTCGTCGCCGCGGCCCCGGCCGCGCACGGTGTTCGGCGTCCACGGTGGCCGACCCGCTGGCCGGGCCGCCCGCGCTCCTCGGTCGCGGGCGGGCGGGCGTTCGTCGACGTCACGCCCGGCGCTGCGCAGCCGCGTCGGCCGGGCGGCTGGTGCCGCGGGTGCTCGACGTCATGGAGGCCCGCTCGGCCGTCGTCCTGCGCGTCGCTGTTCGACGAGCCGGAGCTGTCGGTGCGCACGCGTCGCGGTGGCCGTTCGTCCGGCGCGTCGCTGCGCGTGCTGGTGCGCTACCGGATCCCGCCGCTGGTCGCGCTGGCACTGGCCCGCCCGGCCGCCGGCCCGGCGGCACGTCGCCCGCTCGGCGAGCGGCTCGACGAGCTGGCCGCGGCCGCCGCCGGCCGCCGGCGCGGCCGCGCGAGCGGCTCGACCACGTCGCAGGACGTGCTCGCCGCGGGTGTTCCCGATCGTGCCCGCCGTCGTGCCGGTCGCGGGCGCCGGGCTGCGCGATGCTCGGGCTGGCCCGCCGGCTCGCCGGTGCCGACCTCGACGCGGCCGGCGTCGCACGAGCGTGCTGCGCTCGCTGCCGCACAACGTCACCACCGAGATGGACCTGGAGCTGTGGGCGCTGGCCACGCGGATCCGCGCGGACGCGGACGTCGGCCGCCGCCGCTGCGCGCGACCCCGCCCGCCGAGCTGGCCGCCCGGTACCGCCGCGGCGACGCTCCCGCCCACGCTGCAGGACGGGCTCGGCCGCCTTCCTGCGCCGCGCACGGCCACCGCGCCGTCGCCGAGATCGACCTCGGCATGCCCCGCTGGTCCGACGACCCGACCTACGTGCTCGGGGTGCTCGCCAACTACCTGCGCCTCGACGACCCCGACGCAGGCCCCGGACGCCCAGTTCGCCCGCGGGCGCCCGCGCGGCCGAGGCGACGGTCGCCGCCGTCGTCGGCGCGGGTGCGGCGCCGCTCGCGGCTGCGGGCGCGGGCCGTGCGGTTCGCGCTGCGCCGGGCCCGCCAGCTCGCCGGGCATGCGGGAGACGCACAAGGACTACCTCGTGCGGCTGCTCGCGCACGCCCGCGCGCGAGCTGGCCGCGGTCGGCGCCGAGCTGGCCGGGCGCGGCCTGCTCGCCGACGCCGGCCGACGTGTTCTTCCTCGACCTGGGCGAGGCGCGCTCGGCCCTCGGCCGGCGCCGACCACCGCGCCGTCGTCGACGCAGCGGCGCGAGGACTACGACCGCGAGCTGCGCCGCCGGCACATCCCCCGGGTCCTGCTGTCCGACGGCACCGAGCCCGAGGCGGTCGCCACCGCCGGCGCCGTCGCGGACGCCGGCGCGCTCGCGGGCACCCCGGCCTCGGCCGGCGTCGGTCACCGGCGCCGGCCCGGGTGGTGCTCGACCCGGTCGGGGCGCACCTGGAACCGGGCGAGATCCTCGTCGCGCCGTCCACCGACCCCGGCTGGACGCCGCTGTTCCTCACCGCGGGCGGGCTGGTGATGGAGATGGGCGGCCCGAACTCGCACGGCGCCGTCGTCGCCCGGGAGTACGGCATCCCGGCCGTGGTCGGGGTGCCGGACGCCACGCGCGGCGCATCACGACGGGCCAGCCGGTCACGGTGGACGGCGGCGGCGGGACTGGTTCGACTCAGCCCGTCCGGCTGACACCCGGTAGGGTCCGCCTCTCCGTCCAGTCGGGACGGTCGTGAGCCGGGAGGCAGCATGCGGATCGGGGCGGTCATCCTCGTCCTCTGGTTGATCATCGGTGCCTTCGCGGCGTTCCAGCGCGGGTACTTCGGAAGCAGCGAGGTCAACTGCGCGCAGCTCGGATCCGTGCTCGTCACGATCGTCGCCGGGCCCCTGAACTACTTCGGCGTCAACCCGACCATCGAGTGCGAGGTGCCCCAGCCGTCGAGCTAGGCCCGCCGATCGTGGCCCAGCCGACCCCGACCGCCCGGGGATCCGGCTGCTCGCCGAGCGCGCGAGCAGCTCGGTGATCGCGTCGAGGCTGTGGGCACTGACGACGGCGTCGCAGAACGGCCACGCCGCCGCCATGCCCCCGGCGAGCGGCCGGTAGCCGGGGTCGCGGGTGCGCGGGTTCGCCCAGACCACCCGGTGCGCCACGCCGGCGCAGCCGCGCCATCTCGCGCCCGACCCGTGCCGGGTCGCCGGTCTCCCAGCCGTCGGAGACGATCAGGACGACGGCGCCGCGGGCCAGGCCACGCCGCCCGTACCCGTCGTTGAAGTCCCGCAGCGCCGCACCGATCCGCGTGCCGCCGGACCAGTCGGGCGCGAGCCGTCCGGCGCGCTCCAGCGCGGCCTCCGGCGTGGTGCGCGCCAGCGCACGCGTGAGGCGGGTCAGCCGGGTGGCGAAGGTGAACACCTCGGCGCGCTCGGCCCCCGCGGCGCAGTAGAGGAGCTGCAGCACGGCGCGGGCGTAGGGCTCCATCGAGCCCGAGATGTCGCAGAGCACCACCAGACGGCGGTGCCTGCGCCGGGTGGCGCGCCGGGCCAGTACGAGCGGTTCGCCCGCCGTGCGCCGGGCCGCACGAAGGGTGCGCCGCAGGTCGACCGAGGAGCCGTGCGCGGTGCGCCGGGTCCGCCGTGACGGCCGCAGCGGGGTGGCCACCCGCAACCTGCGCATCGCGACGGCGAGCCGGGCCAGCTCGCTCGGCGAGAGCGTGTCGAAGTCCCGCGCGGACAGCCGTTCCACGTCCGTGGCCACGGCAGGGCTCGCCGCCCGACGTTCGGTATCGGGCCGCGTCGGTCCGGACGCCGTGCCCGCTCCCCCGGCCGACGCTCCCGCGCAGAGCCGGTCCGGCCCACGGCGGCGGGGAGCTCCACGGCGCGGGATCCCCCGTCAGCCCGGGGGTGGTGGGGTCACCACGGGTGGCCCCGTCGGCTCCGTCACCGAAGACGGCGGCGAACACGCCGTCCAGAACGGGGACGTGCGCCGGGTCGGACACCAGGGTGGCCAGCGCGCAGAGATAGAGCCGCCGCCGGGTCGGCGGGTCGACGGCCACCACCGCGTCGGCGAGCCGTGCCGCCCGCTCCGGCCCGACCGGGAGCCCCGCCTCGTGGCACGCGGCCACGAACCGCGCGACCAGCGCCGGCAGCCCCCCGCCCTCACCCACGTCCCGCGCACGCCCGCCCCGTCCCTCCCGCCCCGCCCGCCCGCCCGTCACCGCACTCTGGATGCACTACGCGACTTTCCCACCCGAGCGATACCGCGTTCTGCATCCAGAGTGCGAAAACGGGCGCCGGGTACGGGGGCGGGGGGTGGGCGGGTCATGGGTGGGCGACGAGGGTGGCGAGGCCGGCGGCGTGGGCGATCCGTACGTCCTCGTCGTACTTCAGCACGGCGCCCAGGGTGCGCTCGGCGGCACGGACGTCGAGCTCGCGGACCCCGAGCACGTGCAGCGCCCGCGCCCAGCTGATCGCCTCGGACACCCCCGGGTGCTTGGCCAGCTCCAGGCCGCGGAACCGCTGGACCGAGTCGGCCACCTGCGCGGCCAGGAAACCGGCCGCCCCCTCCACCCGGCGCCGGATGATCTCCTCCACCCGGCGCGGGTCGGGGTACCCGATCCAGTGGTAGAGGCAGCGGCGCTTCAGGGCGTCGTGCAGGTCACGGGTGCGGTTGGACGTCAGCACGACGACGGGCGGGACGGTCGCGCGGCGCGTGCCCAGCTCGGGGATCGTGACGGCCGACTCGGCGAGCGCCTCGAACAGGAACGCCTCGAACTCGTCGTCGGCGCGGTCGATCTCGTCGACGAGCAGGACCGCGGGGCGCGGTCCCGGGTGCGTGATCGCGGCGAGCAGGGGGCGGGCGAGGAGGAACTCCTCGGTGAACAGGTCGGCCTCCTCCAGCCGGCCGCCCCGCGACTCGGCGAGCCGGATGGCGAGCAGCTGGCGCGGGTAGTTCCACTCGTAGAGCGCCTCGGAGGCCGTCAGCCCCTCGTAGCACTGCAGCCGCAGCAGCGGGGTGTCGAGCAGGTCCGCGAGCGACGTCGCCGCCTGCGTCTTCCCGACGCCGGGCTCGCCCTCGAGCAGGACGGGCTGGCCCAGCCGCACCGCGAGGAACAGGGCCGTGGCCAGCGCGTCGTCGGCCAGGTAGCCGACGCCGTCGAGCCCGGCTCGCAGCGCGTCGACGTCGGCGGGGACGCCGGGTGCGGTCATGCCCGGAACCGCAGGGGGTCGTCGAGGAACGCGCGGCGGCATCCGGTGCCGCAGAAGTAGACGGTGGCGCCCGCGTGCTGCGCGGACACGCTGGCGGCGGTGACCGCCACCTCCATCCCGCACACCGGGTCGAGGGCGATCTCCAGTGGCCCGACCGTCGAGTGGACGTGCTGGGCCGGCGCGGCGCCGCCGGCCGGGACCCCCTGGCCGTCGGGGGCCGGCCCCAGCTCGTCCGGGATCTGCACGCGCGGCCGGTTGGCCACGATGTCGGCGAACACCGACAGCGCGATCTCCGGCGCCGTGCGCGCGCCGATGTCCAACCCGGCGGGCGCGTGGACGCGAGCGCGCTGCCCGTCGTCGACGTCGAGGTCGGCGAGCACGGCGGCCGAGCGCCGCCTGCTCGCCACCAGCGCGATGTAGGGCACGTCCGCGCGCAGCGCGGCGAGCAGGACCGCGGTCTCGTCGCGGCCGTGGGAGGCGACGACGACCGCGGACGTGTCGGGCGCGATCGGGTCGCCCGCGGCCAGCCCGGACCGCACGTCCCATTCCAGCGCGCCGCCCAGCCGCACCAGCGCACGCGCCACGGGCGCCTCGCCGTACACCAGCACGAGCGCGGGCGGGATCATGGCCTCGAGGAAGATCTCCAGGGTGCCGCCGGACAGGCACGGGTTGCCGACGGTCCGGACCCCCTCGACCGGCGCCGAGTCGTCCCCCGCCGACGGCGTGATCCGCAGCAGACCCGACTCACCGGCCTGCAGCAGCCGCAGGCTCTCCAGCCGGACGGTCGACTCCGCGCAGACACCGCCCACGAACCCGTCGATGGTGCCGTCGGCCAGCACGAGCGCGCTGTCCCCCGGCTTCGCGCTGGTCGGCCGCTCCGCGCGCACCACGGTGGCCAGCACGAACGGCGTGCGCCCCGCACGCAGGCCGTCCACCCGCCCCAGCAACTCGGCCCTGCTCATCCACCATCACCAACCATGATCGTCACCCGATCGCCAGATCGGTCCGGAGTGGTCGTCCCTGCACGGCCCGCCACACGTGCGCCGGGGTCAGCGGCATGTCGGCGTGGCGGACCCCGATCGCGTCGAGCACCGCGTTCACCACCGCGGCGGGCGACCCGACCGTCGCCGACTCGCCGACGCCCTTGGCGCCGACGGGGTGGTGCGGCGACGGCGTCACGGTCTCGCCGAGCTCCCACGACGGGCACTCCATCGACGTGGGGAGCAGGTAGTCCATGAACGACGCGCCGAGGTGGTTGCCGTCGCCGTCGAAGGCCATCACCTCCATCAGCGCCATCCCGATCCCGTCGGCCAGCCCGCCGTGCACCTGGCCCTCGACGATCATCGGGTTGATCCGGACCCCGCAGTCGTCGACGGCGACGAATCGCCTGACCCGCACCTGCCCGGTGCCCGGGTCGACGTCCACGACGCAGACGTAGGCACCGAACGGGTAGGTCAGGTTGGGCGGGTTGTAGACGCACGCCGCGTCGAGGTGGCCCTCCACGCCGTCGGGCAGCTCCAGGTCGGAGTGCGCGGCCAGCGCGATCTCCCGGATGGTGCGGCCCGCGCCCGGGTCGCCGCGCACCTGGAACCGCCCCTTCACCCACTCCAGGTCGTCGGCGGAGGCCTCCAGCATCGCGGCCGCGACGATCCGCGCCCGCTCCCGCACCCGGCGGGCCACGACGACCGCGGCCGCCCCCGACACCGGCGTGGAGCGCGAGCCGTAGGTGCCCAGGCCGAACGGGGTCTGCGCGGTGTCGCCCTGCACCACGTCCACGTCGTCGGGCGAGATGCCGAGCTCCTCGGCGACGAGCTGCGCGAAGGTGGTCTCGTGCCCCTGCCCCTGTGACATGCACGACACCCGCAGCACCGCCGTGCCGGACGGGTTCACCCGCAGGTCGGCGCCGTCGGCCATGCCGAGGCCCATGATGTCCATCGTCGCACGGGGTCCGGCCCCGACCGCCTCGGTGAAGAAGCTGATCCCGATGCCCGTCAGCGTGCCGCTGCCGCTCTCGGCGTGGGCTCGCCTGCGCTCCGCCTGCTCGCGTCGCAGCTCGTCGTAGCCGGCCATCTCCAGGGCGAGGCGCAGGGCGCGCGGGTAGTCGCCGGAGTCGTACTCCCACCCGGTCGGGCAGCGGTAGGGGAACTGCTCGGGGCGCAGCAGGTTGCGCATCCGCACCTGCGCCGGGTCGAGCCCGAGGTCGTGGGCCAGCACGTCGACCATGCGCTCGATCAGGTAGGACGCCTCGGTGATGCGGAACGAGCACGCGTACGCCACGCCGCCCGGCGCCTTGTTCGTGTAGACGCCGGTGACCCGGCAGTGCGCGGCGGCCATCGCGTAGGAGCCGGTGAAGATGCTGAAGAACCCCGCCGGGAACTTCGACGGCTGAGCGGTGCCGTTGAACGCCCCGTGGTCGGCCAGCACCTGCACGCGCAGGCCCCGGATCGTGCCGTCGCGCGTCGCCGCGATCTCGGCGTGCATGTGGAAGTCGCGGGCGAACGAGGAGCTCATGAGGTTCTCGGAACGGTCCTCGGTCCACTTGACGGGCGCGCCCGTGAGCATGGAGCCGACGACCGCGCAGACGTAGCCCGGGTACATCCCGACCTTGTTGCCGAAGCCCCCGCCGATGTCCGGGGCGATCACCTGGATCTTGTGCTCGGGGATCCCGGAGATCGACGCGTAGAGGACGCGGTGGGCGTGCGGCGCCTGCGTGGTGGCGTACACCGTGAGCTTGCCGCTGACCCGGTCCACGCTCGCCACGGTGCCGCACGTCTCCAGCGGGGCCGGGTGCACCCGCGGGTAGAGCAGGTCGCAGGTCGACACGTGCTCGGCGGCGGCGAACACGTCGGCCGTGGCGGCGGCGTCGCCGGACTCCCAGTCGAAGACGTGGTTGTCGGTGCGCCCCTCGACCTCGTCGCGGACGATCGGGCGCGCCGGGCGCGAGCGCCTCGCGGGCGTCGACGACCGGGGGAAGGGGCTCGTACTCCACCTCGATCAGGCTCAGGGCGTCGCGGGCGGCGTACCGGTTCTCGGCGACGACGAACGCCACCTCCTGGCCCTGGAAGCGCACCTTGTCGGTGGCGAGCACCGCCTGCACGTCGTGGGACAGCGTGGGCATCCAGGCCAGGCCGCGCTCGGCGAGCATCTCGCCGGTGATCACCGCGCGGACCAGCGGGTGCGACTCGGCCGCGCTGGTGTCGACGGACAGGATCCGCGCGTGCGCGTACGGGCTGCGCAGGATGGCCGCGTGCAGCATCCCCGGCAGCTGCACGTCGTCGACGAAGCGCCCGCGGCCGCGGATGAACCGCGCGTCCTCCTTGCGCAGCATCCGGCCGTGACCCATCGGCGTCACGATGCCCCCCGTGCGCGGAGATCGTCGTCCTGGCCACGATTTCCGCGCACGGCGTGGCGCACCGAGCGGACGATGTTCTCGTAGCCCGTGCACCGGCAGGTCTGCCCGGAGAGGGCCTCGCGGATCTCCCGGTCGGACGGGTCCGGGTTGTGGTCGAGCAACCAGCGGGCGGTCATCAGCATGCCGGGGGTGCAGAAGCCGCACTGCAGGCCGTGGCAGGCGACGAACGACTCCTGCAGCGGGTCGAGCCCGCCCGGCCCCTCCAGCCCCTCCACCGTGTCGCACCTCCCGGCCGGCGGCCATCGCGGCGAGCACCGTGCAGGACTTCACCGGCACCCGGTCCATCCACACCGTGCAGGCACCGCAGTTGGACGTGTCGCAGCCCCAGTGGGTGCCGGTCAGCCCGAGGTCGTCGCGGAGCAGGTGGACCAGCAGCAACCGCGGCTCCACCTCGCGGGTGTGCTCCTGCCCGTTGACGCGCAGCGTGATCTCCACGTCAGCCGCCCGCCCCGCCTGCCGCGCGGGACGCGGCCAGCCGCAGTGCCCGCACGGTGAGCTCGCCTGCCAGGTGGCGCTTGTAGTCGGCCGGGCCGCGCTGGTCGGCGACCGGGCGGCAGTGCTCGGCGGCGAGCCGGCCCGCCGCGGCGAAGTTCTCCTCGCTCGCCGGCAGGCCGCGCAGGTGGTCCTCGGCCGCCGCGGCGACGAACCGGGGCATGCCCACGGCGGTCAGCCCGATGCCCACCTCCGCCACCGTGCCGTCGCCGCCGAGCGACAGCGCGGCCGCCGACGCGGCCACCGCCCAGTCCCCCGACCGGCGGTCGACCTTGACGTAGGCGCTGCCGCCGCCCGGCGCCGTGTGGGAGCACGCCAGCGGGATCCGCAGCTCCACCAGCAGCTCCGCCGGACCGACCGCCGTCTCGTAGGGACCGGCGAAGAAGTCGCGCATCGCGACCTCGCGGGTGCGCGCAGCCGCCTGCGTCGGCACCCCGGATCACGGCGGTGGCCCGCAGCGCGCTGAACACGGCGGACAGGTCCTCGGACGGATCGGCCTGGCACACCGAACCGCCGACCGTGCCCCGGTTGCGCACGACCGGGTCGGCGATCACCCGCTCGGCGTCGTGCAGGATCGGGAAGTGCTCGCCGACGAGCGGCGAGGCGAGCAGGTCGGCGTGCCGCAGCATGGCGCCGAGCCGGAGCTCACCGTCCTGCGACGCGGATCGAGGCCAGCTCGCCGAGGTCGTTGATGTCCACCAGCATCTCGGGCTGCGCCAGCCGCAGCTTCATCATCGGGATCAGGCTGTGACCGCCCGCGACCACCCGGGCCTCCGGGCCGTGCCGGCCCAGCAGCGCGATGGCGTGGTCGACGCTGGTCGCGCGCTGGTACTCGAACTGGGCGGGCACCTGCACCGGCACATCGTGCGTCCGGGCCACACCGGCGGACAACCCCCATTAAGTCTTCGCTTAGGGGGAGGGGGTGCAGAATGCGTGAAAGGTGCACCATCGCCACTTGACAGGCGATACGGCGCGCTGTGAGGTTGCGCGTCGGCTCACAGCGATCACCAGACCACGGCGAGTCACCAATTTGGCACACGAACGGCCGAGAGGGCGAGTTGACGATGGCGATCGAGTCCAGCGGGCACAGCCAGGGCAACCCCCGCATGTTCGAGCTGATCGAGGGGGCGCCGAAGACCGGGAGCAGCCCCACCATCTGGGCCTGGCCGCAGATCACCGAGTACCTCAAGATCGCGGGCCAGCCCGTCGCCGGGCCGTGGCCGCCGCACCAGGAGCCGCGCCCCGACCCGGAGGAGGACTCACTCCCCGTGGCCGTCGCGGAACCGGCCCGTCCCGACGAATCCCACGACGCGGCAGGCGGCGGGCACCGGAGCGTCCCCGGCGGGCTGCAGAGCCCGCGCCCGTAGCTCCCGCCCCGAACGCGCCCCAGCCCGCTCCGCAAGGAGGAACGGATGTACCCCTCCCGATTCCGCTACGAGGCACCGCACTCGCTCGACGAGGCGCTCGCACTGCTGCGGCAGTTCGGCGACGACGCGAAGATCCTCGCCGGCGGCCAGAGCCTCGTCCCGCTGCTGAAGCTGCGCTTCGCCGCGCCCGCCCTGCTCGTCGACATCAACGGTGTCCCCGGCCTGGGCCACCACCACGAGGACGCCGACGGGACGCTGCGCGTCGGCGCGCTGTGCCGCCACGCCGACCTGGAGCGGTCCGCGCTGCTGCCCGGCAAGCACCCGCTGATGGCCTCGGCCGCGCCCGCTCATCGCCGACCCGATCGTCCGCAACCGCGGCACGCTCGTCGGATCGCTCTGCCACGCCGACCCGCAGGGCGACTGGGCGTCGGTCATGCTGGCGCTCGGCGGGCGGGTCGTCGCGCTCGGGCCCGACGGCCGCCGCACGATCCCGGTCGCCGACTTCGTCGTCGGACCGTTCCAGAACACGCTGCTCCCGGGCGAGATCGCGGTCGAGGCCGTCGCACCGGCCGCGCGCGGCACGGTGTCGGGCAGCTACCTCAAGCTGGAGCGCCGCGTCGGCGACTTCGCCACGGCGGGCGTCGCCGTCGCCCTGGAGGAGAGCGGCGGGCAGCGTCACCCGCGCCGGCATCGCCCTCACCGGCGTCGGGCCGAACAACATCGCGGCGACGGCCGCCGAGCAGGCGCTGGTCGGCAGGCCGCTGAGCCCGGACTCCATCGAGGAGGCCGCCGCACTCGCGGCCGAGGCCGCCCAGCCCAAGACCGACCACCGCGGCAGCGCGGCATACAAGCGCCACGTGGTGGCGACCTTCGTCCGACGCGGGCTCGCCCGCAGGGAAGTGGTGGCGGCGTGACCAGCAGCAACGGCCGCTACGGCGGTTCCGGAGACATCACGGACAGCGGCGTGGACGACCGCCGGATCACGCTGACCGTCAACGGCGAGCGGCGGGTCGTCGAGGTCGAGCCCCGCCTGCTGCTGGCCCACCTGCTCCGGGAGGGCCTCGCGCTCACCGGCACCCACCTCGGATGCGACACCACCAGCTGCGGCGCGTGCACCGTGCTGTTCGACGGCAAGCCGGTGAAGTCCTGCACGATGCTCGCCGTCCAGGCCGACGGGCACGAGATCACCACGGTCGAGGGTCTCGGCACACCGAGCGAGCTCGACCCCGTCCAGGAGGGCTTCTCCGTGGAGCACGGGCTCCAGTGCGGGTTCTGCACCCCCGGCATGATGCTGACCTCCAAGGCGCTGCTCGAGGACAACCCGGACCCGACGGAGGACGAGGTGCGCTGGGCGCTCTCGGGCAACCTCTGCCGCTGCACCGGCTACCAGAACATCGTGAAGGCCGTCCTGTGGGCTGCGCGGAAGCAGTCGGCCGAGAAGCAGGAGGAGGCGACGGCGTGACAGCACTCGACGAGGTCAAGATCGGCGGGCTCGGCGCGAGCCGCCAGCGCGTCGAGGACGGCCGGTTCATCCGCGGCCGCGGCAACTACACCGACGACATCAAGCTGCCGGGCATGCTCCACATGGAGATCCTGCGCAGCCCGCTCGCGCACGCGCGCATCACCAGCATCGACACCAGCAAGGCGTGGGACATCCCGGGCGTCCGCCTGGTGCTCACCGGCGAGATGATGGCCCAGCGCAACCTCGCGTGGATGCCCACGCTGTCCTACGACACCCAGGCCGTGCTGGCCACCGACAAGGTGCGCTTCCAGGGCCAGGAGGTCTGCGTCGTCGTCGCCGACGACCCGTACATCGCCAAGGACGGCTGCGAGGCGATCGTCGTCGAGTACGAGCCGTTGCCGCCGATCGTCAACCCGGAGCAGGCGCTCGCGCCGGACGCGCCGCTGATCCGCGACGACAAGGAGGGGCAGACCGACAACGTCTGCTACCGCTGGGAGGTCGGCGACCGCGAGGCCACCGAGCGCGCCTTCGCCGAGGCCGACGTCGTCTCCCGGATGAAGCTGCACTACCCGCGCAGCCACCCGTCGCCGATCGAGTGCTGCGGGTCGATCGCCGACTACAACCCGGCCACGCAGAAGCTCACCGTCTACATGACCACGCAGGCGCCGCACATCATCCGCGCGGCGGTGGCGCTGGTGGCCGAGCTGCCCGAGCACATGATCCGGATCGTCTCGCCCGACATCGGCGGCGGCTTCGGCAACAAGGTGCCGGTCTACCCCGGCTACGTCGCGTCGATCCTGTGCTCGATCCTGCTCGGCAAGCCGGTGAAGTGGATCGAGGACAAGTCCGGCAACCTCATCTCCACCGGGTTCGGCCGCGACATGTACCTCGACAGCGAGATGGCGCTGCGCCGCGACGGCAAGATCCTCGCCGTCCGGTTCCGCGCCGACACCGACCAGGGCGCGTTCTTCGCCGACGCCCAGCCCAGCAAGTTCAAGATCGGCCTGCTGCACTCGGCGTTCGCCTGCTACGACATCCCGTACGGGCTACATCACCGCGCAGGGCGCGTACACGAACAAGGCGCCCGGCGGCGTCGCCTACCGGTGCTCGTTCCGGGTCACCGAGGCGATGTTCTTCCAGGAACGCATGATCGCAGGCGGCCGCGGTCGACCTGGGCATGGACCAGGCCGAGTTCCGCCGGATGAACCTGCTGCGCGACGACCAGTTCCCGCACCGCACGCCGTTCGGGTTCCTCGTCGACTCCGGGCAGTACGGCAAGTGCCTCGACGTCGGCCTCGACGCGATCGGCTACGAGGACTTCAAGGAGCAGCAGGCGGAGGCCCGCTCACGCGGCCGCCGCCTCGGCATCGGCATCTCGACCATGACCGAGCCGCTCGGGGCGGGCAACAGCCGCGAGTACGACATCCTCGGCATCAAGATGTTCGACTCCGCCGAGCTGCGCGTGCACATGACCGGCAAGGCGATCCTGCGCACCGGCGCGAAGACCCAGGGCCAGGGGCACGAGACCACCTGGGCGCAGATCGTCAGCCACGAGCTCGGCATCCCCGCCGCCGACGTGATCGTCGAGGAGGGCGACACCGACACCGCGCCCGTTCGGCATGGGCACCTACGCCTCGCGCAGCACGCCCGTCGCGGGCGCGGCGGTCGCGATGGTGGCGCGCAAGGTCCGCGCCAAGGCCCGCAAGCTCGCGGCGCACCTGCTGGAGGTGTCCGAGGAGGACGTCGAGTGGGAGCTCGGCCGGTTCTACGTGCGGGGCGCACCCGACCGCGGGGCCACGATCCAGGAGTGCGCGATGGCCGCGTACTCGAACATGCCCGACGGCATGGAGCCCGGCCTGGAGAACGTCTCCTACTACGACCCGCCCAACCTGACCTGGCCGTTCGCCTGCTACATCACGACGGTCGAGGTCGACCCGGAGACCGGCGTGTGGGACGTGCTGCGGGTGGTCGCCGTGGACGACTGCGGGGTCCGGATCAACCCGATGGTCGTCGAGGGCCAGATCATGGGCGGGCTCACCGAGGCCTACGCGATGTCGAACATGCAGTTCCAGACCTACGACGCCGACGGCAACTGCGTGGGCTCGAACTACATGGACTACCTGCTGCCCACCGCCTGGGAGACGCCCGGCTTCGAGCTGCACGAGGTCGTCACCCCGTGCCCGCACCACCCGATCGGCGCCAAGGGCGTCGGCGAGTGCGCGGCCGTCGGCGGGCCGGCGGCGTTCGTCAACGCGGTGCTGAACGCCCTGGCGGACACCGGCGTGCGCAACATCGACATGCCGCTGCTGCCCGACCGCGTCTGGCAGGCCATCCAGGACGGGCAGGACGTCTCCGGCGCGCCGCCCGTGCGGCAGGACTGAGGAACCAGAAATGATCATCAACAACGAGTTCGGGGTCGCGGCGCCCGTCGACACGGTGTGGGCCTACATGCTCGACGTGCCCAACCTGGCCCCGTGCCTGCCGGGCGCCGAGCTGGTCGGCGACGACGGCGACGGCACCTACCAGGGCAAGGTCGCCGCCAGGCTCGGGCCGGTGAAGCTGAACTTCAGCGGCACGGCGAAGATCGTCGAGGCCGACGAGGCGGCGCACCGGCTCGTGCTGCACGCCGCGGGCTCGGAGGACAAGGGCAAGGGCACCGCCGACGATGACGGTGACCGCCACCCTGGTCCCGGCGGGCCGGGGCACGCACGGTGAAGGTGGCGCAGGACCTGCACGATCTCCGGCGCGGCGGCGCAGTTCGGCCGCGGAATGATCTCCGACGTCACGAGCGTGCTGATGAACAGCTTCGCCGAGTGCCTGCAGTACAACATCGACAACCAGGGCGGCGGCGGGGCGGCACCGCCACCGCGGTGCGCGCCGCCGCACCGGCCAGCGGGTTCGCGATCGGCGTCAGAGCCGCCGTCATGGCCCTCAAGCGCGTCTTCGCCCGGTTCTTCCTTCCCTACGACGCGAACCGCTGAAAGGAGCCGACATGACACTCTGGTGGATCGGCAACGCCGTGCTGCTCCTCGTGGTGCTCCCGGTGGTCATCGCCCTGCTGAACCGGGTGCTCGCCGCGGTGGAGCGCATCCGCGCGGCGTCGGACGACATCCTCGTCCACGGCGTCGAGCTGACGGACGAACTCAACGACGTGCCGGCGCTGCTGGCCACGACCGACGCGACGGTCCAGCAGGTCGCCGTCGGTGCCGTCCGTTACGCGGGCAGCGTCGCCACGCTGCTCCCCCCGCCAGTCGACTCGGCGAAGTAGAGAGGACCGGACCATGCCACTCGTCGCCTGGGTCACCCTGGCGATCACCGCGCTGATCATCGCCGTCACGGCGATCGGCCTGCTGCGCGTGATCCTGCACCTGCGCCACGTGCACTTCACCCTCGGCTCCGTCCTGGTGGGGGTGCGCGCCATCGCGCACCAGACCCGCACGGTCCCCGAGGTCGTCCCGTCGGTGAACGCCAACCTCGCCCCGGTGCGGGCCTGGTGCGAGACGGTCTGAGGAGCTGACATGAAGGAGTTCGACTGCCGGACGGCGGGGAGCCCGTGCAAGGCCGCCGTCACCGCAACCGACGACGCCGACCTGGAACGGCAGATCTCCGGGCACCTGCGTGAGGTCCACGGGATCGAGCCCAACGAGACGATCATGACCTACCTGGTCTCCACGGCACGCGAGAAGGGCGGCACGTGATGGTCCCGTTCGGCTGGACCCTCGGCCTGATCATCGGGCTGGTGATCGTGGTCGTGGTCGTCGCGCTGGTCACGCCGATACTGGTGCTCGCCTACAAGATCGGCACGCAGGCGCAGGAGATCGACGAGGCGCTGGGCCGGGCCCGCACCAACACCGCCGCCCTCGCCGGGCTCAACGAGACCATCGACCACGCCACCGAGATCATCGGTGGCCTGCAGCGCGGCCGCGCGCGGCTGGGAGGCTGACCGTGCCCCTCTCCTCCGGTGAGATCACGTACTGGACGGTGATCCTCGTGCTGGGCGCCGTCGTCATCGTGGCGGTGGTCGTGCTGCTGAGCCTGCTCGTCGCGTTCGTCAAGCGGATCGACCGCAACGTCGACGGCATCGGCGGCACCCTCACCGACATCACCGCGCAACACGGCGGACACGACGCTCATCACCACCACGGGCGGCGGCATCGATCTCGTGCTGGCCGAGGGCCTGCAGCACCACCTGTTCCTCGGACGGGTCGTCGACAGCATCCCCACCCCGGCAGCTGCCGCCGAGTCGAGGGGGAACTAGCCCATGTCCGAGTCCACCCTGGTCCTGCTCACCGTCATCGAGATCGTCGTGCTGATCGCGGGGCTCGCGTTCTTCCTCATCTGGATCGGCTCGCTGCTCGCCAAGATCGCCACCACGCTCGAGGCGGGCGACGGGCTGGTCGCGAAGATCACCGACGACGCGAAGGCGATCGTCCCCGGGCTCGAGCACATCAACCGCTCGGGGCGGGTCGTGGCGGGCGCGCTCCCGCTGCTCTACGGCTTCGCCGAGAAGATCATCGGGAAGGTCTCCCCCAACCCGGAGCGACCGAAGGTCGCGGTCCCCGCCGGCGGACGCCGCCGGTCGAGGCTGCACGACATGGTCGGCTACGCGCCCTCCGACAACTGAGGCGCGGTCACGCCGCTGATCGCGCGTCCGTCCCCGCGCCCCCGAACGGCAACAAGCCCGCGCGATGCCGTTCCCCGCGCACCGAACGGCAACAAGCCCGCGCGATGCCTCAGCGGGGGCCGTCGTCGGAGCGGTGCGGGGGTAGCGGGGCGGTGTTCGGTGCGTCGGAGTACTCGCCGATCCACTCCGCGCGCCACGCCTTGTCGTACTTCTGCTCGTTGCAGTGCGGGTTGTAGATCGCGGCGAGCTCCCGGGCGATCATCTCGCGGTGGCCGCGGTTCCCGCCCGGGACCTCGAGGTAGGCGATGTGCACCTTCCACTTCGACCCGGCGCGCTGGGTCCAGCAGAACGCGCGCCGGTGCTTGAACGGGAAGCCCTCGCCGGACAGGTCGTCGGAGTGGCCCACGTAGATGACCGCGTACGTGTCGGGCTTGGCCCCGGCGTCGGGCTTGTAGAGGATCGCGAAGACCCCCGGCTTCGGCGGCGGCGTCCACCCGCCGAGCACGCGGGGACCCTCGAAGGCGTAGCCGGCCAGGGAACCGAGCCTGATCACTCGGCCACCGGGTCGGCGGGATGGTCGCCTGCGTAGTCCTCGTCCTCGCTGACCGCTTCCTCGCGCACCACCGGGTAGACGGGCAGACCGGCCTTCCGGACCGCCGCGGCGAACTCCTCGCGGCCCTTCTCCAGCGCCTCGGCACGGGACCCGGCGACCACGATGAGCTGTGCGCCGTAGCGGTTGGTCCCGATCCCGGTGGCGATCCCGCCGCTCGGCGCCACGGCGTCGGCCAGCTCGACGACCTCGTCGAGCTCCACCACGCGGTCGCCCTCGGCCTCGATCCCGACGCTCCACCTGATCATGTGGGGATGCTCCTCCTAACCCAGCCGCGGCAGCAGCGCCGCGAGCTCTTCCAGGCTGCTCAGATCGTGCCCCGAGAGGAGGACGTCGATGTGCGGCTCGGCCACCATCATCCCCACCGTCTGGGGCCGGTACGCGGGGTTGTCGCCCTTGTGCGGGTTCATCCACACCACCCGGTGGCAGAGCCGGCCGAGCCGTTCCATCGCGGTCGCGAGGGTATCCGGATCGCCGCGGTCGAGGCCGTCGGAGCAGATGACGACGACGCCACCGCGGCAGATGCCGCGGCGACCCCAGGTGCGGACGAACTGGTCGAGCGAGTCGCCGATCCGGGTGCCGCCCTCCCAGTCGACGACGAGCGCGCCCGCCTCGGCGAGCGCCTGGTCGGGGCTGCGCTTCCGGAGCGGGGTCGTGATGCAGGTGAGCCGGGTGCCGAAGCAGAAGACCTGCACCTTCCCCTGGACGCCCCCGACATCGACGCGCGCTGCGCCGAGTAGGCGAACTGCAGCAGGGCCCGGGAGTAGTCGGCCATGGACCCGGACACGTCGAGGATCAGCACCAGTGGCCGCAGCTTGACCCGCCGCCGTCGCCACCGCAGGTGCACCATCTCCCCGTGCATCCGCAGGCTGTCGCGGACCGTGCGCCGCAGGTCCGGACGGCGGCCGGCGGGCGACGGCCGGGTGCGGCGGGTGCGCCGCTTCGGCGGGGTGAGCCGGATGCGGGCCATGATCCGGCGCAGCGCGGCCAGCTCGTCGGGGCGTGCACGCGGCGAACGACTTGTGGCGCAGCGTGTCGACGTGCGACGCCACGAGGCCCAGCACGGCCTCCTCCTCGTCGTCGCCCTCCTCCGGCGGTTCGGCGGCGGGGACCTCCAGCACGGCCTCGGTCTCGACCGCCGATGCGCGGCTGGATCTCGAGCAGCTCCTCCACGGGGTTGCGCTCACCCAGGAAGAACGCGCCGGAACACCTCGTCGTAGACGGCGATGTCGTCGCGCCGGGTGATCATCGAGGTGCGGCCGGCCCAGTAGAGGTCCACGAGGTCGGTCGGGTCGAGCGGCACCATCGCGGCGCAGTAGGTGGCGATGTCGCCCGAGCCCACCGACAGGCCCTCGGCGCGCAGGGCCCGGCCGAAGCCGACCAGCACCCGGACCAGCGCGTGGTCGCCCTGAACCGGTGCCGCAGGGCCTGCCGTCGAGGACACTCAGGCTCGCGAGGTGATCTCGTCGAGGTTGTCCCGCACCAGCTCGAGGTCCTCGCGCTCCTTGAGCACCGAGCCGAGGGTCAGGTCGGCGGCGTCCGCGGTGAGCGTGGTCTCGCCGAGGAAGTCCAGCGTGCGGGCCCAGTCGATGGTCTCCGCGACGCCAGGCGGCTTGGCGAGGTCCATCTCGCGCAGCCGGTGCACGGCGGCGACGACCTTGCGCGCGAGCTCCACGGAGACCCCCGGCTGGCGCACGGTGACGATCTCGACCTCCCGCTCGACCGACGGGTAGTCGATCCAGTGGTACATGCAGCGGCGCTTGAGGGCGTCGTGCAGCTCCCGCGTGCGGTTGGAGGTGAGCACGACCAGCGGTGGCTTCGCCGCGGTGATCGTGCCCACCTCGGGGATGGTGATCTGGAAGTCCGAGAGCATCTCCAGCAGGAACGCCTCGAACTCGTCGTCGGCCCGGTCGATCTCGTCGATCAGCAGCACCGCACGGTCCCCGGCGTGCACGGCCTGCAGCAGCGGCCGCTCCAGCAGGAACCGGGGCCCGAACAGCTTGTCGACGACGGCGTCCTCGGCGTCCTCGGCGAGCCTGCGCTCGCTCATCGCCCGGATGTGGAGCAGCTGGCGGGCGTAGTCCCACTCGTACAGCGCCTGGTTGGTGTCGATCCCCTCGTAGCACTGGAGCCGGATGAGGTCGCGCCCGAGAACCGTCGCGAGCACCTTGGCGATCTCGGTCTTGCCGACCCCCGGCTCGCCTTCGAGCAGGATCGGCCGCTGCAGGGACAGCGCGACGAAGACGGCGGTCGACAGACCCCGATCGGCGAGGTAGTCACCCCGGCGCAGCGTCTCGGTCAGCTCGGCGACGCTGGTGGGCGGGTTCACGAAGACGATCTCCTCAGCAGGACGCGACGGCCGGGCGGGATGAGCTGGGCGGGGATGACCTCAGCCGCGGGGAGCCTCGTCACCCAGCACCAGGTCGCGCAGGCTCGTCGTGCCCGGAGGCCGCTTGCCCTCGCGCTCGAGCCGACTGCGCCACGCGGCGCGCAGGTCCTCCTCGACCGGTACCGCGGTGGAGTCGGCGTCGGCACCGCCTTCGGCGATCCCGCCGAAGCCGATGTTCTTCATGTTCTTGCAGACCTTGGTGCTGTCCGGCGCGTTCGCCTCGATGTCGGCGACCGTCTGCCGCTGCGCGGTCCAGATCCCGCGCAGCACGTGCAGCGCCTGCTCGTCGTCGTGCTCCTGGGTCATGGTCCCTCCCGGGTCATCTCGAACGCCATGCTACCGGCGGGTCCGCTCATCCTCGCCCGGCCGCCGTACGAGGACAATCCGCGGATAAGCGTTCGCTTAGGGCCACAATGGGAGGGTGACGCTGACCCAGTTGAGCGCATTCGTGCTGGTGGCGCGCCTCGGCTCGGTGAAGGCGGCGGCGAACGCGCTCGGCGTCAGCGAGCCCGCCGTGTCCCAGGCGATCGCGGCGCTGCGGCGCTACCTCGACGACCCGCTCCTCACCCGCGCGCGGCAACGGGATGACCATGACTCCCGGCGGCAGCCGGTTGCTGACGATCGCGGCGCAGATGGTCTCGCTCGGCGCCGAGGCGGAGTCCGCCGTGCGGTCCGCGCAGGGCGCCGCCGAGCAGCTGCGGCTGGTCGCACCGAGCTCGATCGTGGAGTTCGTGGCAGGCCCGCTGGCCGACGCCTTCACCGCGCGCTCCGCCGGGACGATCGAGGTCTCGGCCGGGGTGTCGGCCACCGCCGAGATGGCGGTGCTGGTCTCGCAGCGGCTGGCCGACCTGGCACTCGGCCCCTACCTGGGGGCCGATCGCAGCCTCGGCCTGGTCAGCGAGCCGATCTTCCGGTGCCGCCTCGTGGTGCTCGCCTCGCCCGACGCGCGGTTCCGGGGATCCCCCGCGCAGTGGCCGTGGCTCGTCGAGCAGGCGGCCACCGATCCGGGCAGCGACGTCAGCACGCTGCTCCGCAACCTCGGGGTGCCCGACTCGCGGCTGAGCGTGTTCCCCAACCAGACCGCCGCGTGGGAGGCGGCAGCCCGTGGCGCCGGCGTGGCCCCGGGCATCGGTCATCTGGCCGTGCACCGGCTGCGGCGCCGCGAGCTGCAGGTCGTCGACGTGCCGGGCACGCCGGTCGAGCTCTGCTGGCACGCCACCACCCTGCCCGCCGACCGGCGCTCGCCCACCGCCGCGTCGCTGCGGCACTTCCTCGGCACGCCGGAGGCGATGAAGCTGCTCCGCGCCCCCGGCGCGGGCGTGCCGCCGTCCCGGTTCCGCCCGCCCGTCTACGTCACGATCTGGAGCTGACGCTCGGGCCCCCGGCCGGCACGGTGAACCGGTAGAAGGGCATGGTTCCCGTCATGGCGACCGAACCGCGGGGACCCGTGACGCGATGACCGGCGCCGTCCCACGGATCGACCTCGGCCCAGCGACGCGCCCGGCTGGCCCTGCGCCACCGGCTGGCTCCGGCCGCCCACGCGGACGCGTCGGTGGCCGGGACCGTCGAGGTGGCCGAGTCGCTCGTCGCGCTGCACGCCACCGACCCGGCGTCGGTGTTCCTCTCGGTCCTCGCCCGCACCCGCGGCGGCGGCGTCGAACCGGTCGAGCAGGCGCTGTACGGCGAGCGCGCGCTCGTGCGGATGCTGGGGATGCGCCGCACCGTGTGGGTCGTCGCCGACGGGCTCGCCCCGGTGGTGCAGGCGGCCTGCACCCGCGCGATCGCGCAGGTGCAGCGGCGCCGCCTCGTCGACCACCTGACCCGCGCCGACGTCGCGCCGGACGCCGCTTGCTGGCTCGCCGACGTCGAGAAGGCCACGCTGGCGGCGCTGGTCGCGCGCGGTGCGGCCACCGGGACGCAGCTCGCCACCGACGAGCCCCGCCTGCGCACCCGGATCGTGCTGCCGCCCGAGACCGTCGGGCAGAACGTCACGAGCAGGGTCCTGTTCCTGCTCGCCGCGGACGGGCACATCGTCCGCGGCCGCCCGCTCGGCTCCTGGACCTCCACGCAGTACCGCTGGACACCGTCGTCGGCGTGGTGGCCGGGCGGGTTGCCCGAGCTCGAACCGGACGTCGCCCGCGCCGCACTGGCCCGGGAGTGGCTGGCCGCGTTCGGTCCTGCTCCCGTCTCCGACCTGCGCTGGTGGACGGGATGGCCCGCGGGCCACACGCGGGCCGCACTCGTCGCCGCAGGTGCCGTCGCGGTGGACATGGACGGCGTTCCCGGCGTCGCGGCCGCCGACGACCTGGACCCGGTGGACGATCCCGGCCCGTCGGGTCGCGCTGCTCCCCGCGCTTGACCCGACGCCGATGGGTTGGCAGGACAGGGACTGGTTCCTCGGCGGCCACCGGTCCGCTCTCTTCGACCGCACGGGCAACGTCGGTCCCACGCTCTGGTCCGACGGCCGCGTCGTCGGCGGGTGGGCACATCGCAGCGACGGGACGATCGCGCTGCGCCTCCTCGACGACGTCGGGGCCGAGGCGGCCGAGGCGCTCGCCGCCGAGGCCGAGCGGCTCGCGGGCCTCATCGGGCCGGTGCGCGTGACGCCCCGGTTCCGCACGCCGTTGGAGCGCGAGCTCGCCGGCTGACCGGACGGTTCAGCTCCCGATCCGGGCGCCGATCTCGCGCTCGGCGCGGTCCGGTTCGGCCGCGTTCTCGGCCAGCAGCGTCCCACCCGGTACGGCCGGCCGGGCCGTCCAGCCGACCGGTGTGCAGGCCACGCAGGATCCCGGCGCGGACGGTGCCCTCGTCGGCCGGGTCGGCGGCGAACACCACGCGCAGGTCGAGCTCGGGCCCGGCCGGATCACGCACGGCGGTGTGATGGGGCCACCGGCACGGACCGTCGTGCTCCCAGTGCCCGCAGAGCGCGACGGTGACCGCCGCCCCCGGTGCACCGGCGTCGCCGCCGGGATCGAGCCGGACGTGCGCGGAGTGGACGTAGGTCTGCACGGAACGACGGTAGCCGTCGGGTGGACGATCCGGTCGCGTGTGCGGAGGTGATCATCGGCCCGACCGGAGCGTTCCGGTCGGGCCGACGACCTCCGGTGCCGATCTTCGTGGCGACCTCAGCCGCGCACGTCCGCGTCCGCCGTCTCCAGCCGGTCCGCGGGTTCGGCCGGCCGCCTCGGCAGCAGCACCAGCGCGATGAACGACAGGATGCAGCAGATGATGATGTAGATGCTGATCCCCGTGCTGGACCCGGTGGCGGCCAGGATCGCGGCGGCGATGAGCGGCGCGGGACCACCGGCGATCACCGACGCCAGCTGGTACCCGAGACCCGCTCCGCTGTACCGGAGGTTGGCGCCGAAGCTCTCCGCGATCAGCGCCGCCTGCGGGCCGTACTGCATGTCGTGCACGATCAGCGAGACGATGATCGCGAGCAGCACCAGTATCCCCGAGCGCGTGTCGAGCAGCCCGAAGTAGGGGAACGCGAACATCGCGGTGGCCACGATCCCGGCGCCGTACACGCGCCTGCGGCCCAGCCTGTCGGACAGGTACCCGAAGAACGGGACACTCACGAGCCCGAGCGCGGCCGCCACCAGCGTGGCGTTGAGCAGGGACGTGCGCTCCAGCCCCAGCTCCTTGGTCCCGTAGGTGAGCACGAACGTGACGAACAGGTAGAACGGCGCCTGCTCGGACATCCGGATGACCGCGGTCAGCAGGATCTCGCGCCAGTGCTTCTTGATGACCTCCCACACCGGCTGCTTGACCACGGTGTTCTCGGCCTTGGCGCGCTCGAAGTCCGGGCTCTCCAGGACCCGGAGCCGGACGTAGAGTCCGACGCCGACCAGGAAGATGCTGAGCAGGAACGGCACCCGCCAGCCCCACGTCAGGAAGTCCGGCCCGGTGAGCGCGCTCATGATGCTCACCAGGCCCGTCGAGAGCAGCAGGCCGAGCGGCACCCCGAGCTGCGGCCAGCTCGCGAACAGCCCGCGCCGGTTGGCCGGGCCCCACTCCATGGCGATGAGCACCGAGCCACCCCACTCGCCGCCGACACCCAGACCCTGCACGATGCGCAGCAGGACGAGCAGGATCGGCGCGACGATGCCGATGGCTTCGTAGGTCGGCAGCAGGCCGATCAGGAAGGTGCTGATCCCCATCAGCATCAGCGTCGCGACGAGTGTGGCCTTGCGGCCGATGCGGTCGCCGTAGTGGCCGAATATCGCCGCGCCGATCGGCCGGGCGGCGAAGCCGACGAACTGGGTCGCGAAGGCCGCCAGCACCCCAGCGGTCTGGTCCTCGCCGGGGAAGAAGATCTGGGGGAAGACGAGGGCTGCCGTCGTCCCGTAGAGGAAGAAGTCGTACCACTCGATCGTCGTGCCGACCGTGCTCGCGACCACGGCCCTGCGGCGCTGTTGAATTTTGGTCCCGGTGTCGGTGCTCATTGCGCCGGATACCCACCTTCCGGTGACGGCAGTCACGGTTCGCGCTCGATGGCGTAAGCCGCGCCGCCGATCGGCCTTCCGGTCGGCCGATCGACCCGTCCACGGCCTGCGCCGGAGACCCTTGACCTCGCCGGACAATCGTGGACGTGAGCACACGCTCCAGCCGCGACCGGTCGGTCCGGCTGCCGGATGGGCAGACGCCTCGCGGTGTTCGAACTCGGCGCCGCGACGGGGCCGGCCGTCATCGCGTTCCACGGGACCCCGGCCGGGCGGCTGAGCCTCGAACTCATGCACGCGCCCGCGGTGAAGGAGAACGTCCGGCTGCTCTGTCCCGACCGCCCCGGCGTCGGTCGGTCCGATCCCGCGCCGGACCGGACGGTCCTCTCCTGGGCCGACGACGTCGCCGCACTCGCCGACGCGCTGGAGATCGACCGGTTCGGCGTGCTGGGATGGTCCTGCGGCGGCCCGTACGCCCTGGCGTGCGCCCAACGGCTTCCCGACCGGCTGCTCGGAGCCACCTGCCTGGCCGGAGTGGGTCCGCTCGATCGCGACGGTGCACTCGACGGCCTCTGGCCGAGCGACCTGCGTGCGATCCGGCTCGCGGTGAAGGCTCCGACGCGGGCCCGGCTGGAGATGCGACTCTCGGCGCTCGCCGCGCGGTTCGTGCCCAAGGTCGCCATGCGGTCCTTCCTGTCCGAGCTCTCGCCGGTGGACGTGGCGTTCGTCGAACAGCAGGGCCTCGACCTCGGCTTCTACGTCGACGCGTGCCGGGGCGGGGCCCGCGGCGTGGTCCAGGACTACCGGTTGTGCGGGCCTGCCCTGGGGACTGGACTGGCCTGAGCATCCACGTCCCGGTGCACCTGTACCAGGGCGACGCAGACATGTCGGTCCCGATGCACCACGCCGAAGACCTGCGCCGCCGGCTCCCGAACGCCGAGCTCCACGTCCTCCCTGGCGAGGGCCACTTCACGATCTTCGCGCGCGCCGGGGAAGCGCTCCGGGTGGCGAGTGGTGGCTGAGCGCCGGCCGTAACCGCCCAGCCGGTCCGCTGCTCTGTCCTCGCACAGCGGATGTGCTCTTCGCACGGTCCGGGGCAGCTGCGAGGAGCACATCGGGTGTGCGAGGACGTCCGGCGAGCCGACCAGTGGGCGGGGCGGACGAGCTGGCCTGTAAGCCGGATCCTGTTCCCGGGCGCCTTGCGGTGCTCCGTTCGGCGACCATCCATCTAGGCCTGCCGTCGCCGGCAGGCTCGAGCGGTCTACCCGCAGGCTCGGGCGGGCCGCCCTCGAACGCCTGCGCAGCTCCCGTCCGAGGACGGGAGCCTCTTGACCTTGCTCCGGGTGGGGTTTACCGAGCCACCCCGGTCACCCGGGGTGCTGGTGGTCTCTTACACCACCGTTTCACCCTTACCCCGCGCTTTCGCACGAGGCGGTCTGTTCTCTGTGGCACTGTCCCGCGGGTCGCCCCGGGTTGCCGTTGACAACCACCCTGCCCTGCGGAGTCCGGACTTTCCTCGGCGGCGGGCCCGGTCTCCCGGTCCCGCCGACGCGGCCGCCCGGCCAGCTCGTCCACGAGCGACTCTACGCACGTGCGGAGATCGCGCAGGCTAGCGTCCCCCCTCGTGACCATCGCGTCGCCGGGCCCGCTGGCGTTCCTGCTCGTGGCCGGGCTCGTCGGCGGTGCCGTCAACGCCGTCGCGGGGGGCGGCTCGTTGCTGCTGTTCCCGGCGCTGCTCGCCGTCGGCTTCCCGCCGCTGGCCGCCAACGTGACCAACTCCGTGGCGCAGTGGCCGGGCTACGCCGGCATCGTGATCGGCGCGCGGGAGGACCTGGCGGGCCAGCGCCGTCGGATCGCTGCTCACCTCGGTCGTCGCGGTCGTCGGATCGGCCGTCGGCTGCGTGCTCCTGCTGACCCTGCCCGGCGCGGTGTTCGACGCGGTCGTCCCCGCCCTGGTGCTGCTGGCCAGCGCCCTGCTCGCCCTCCAGCCGTGGATCAAGCGCTGGGTCGGGGCGCCGGAGCCCGGTGCGCCCGACCGCAACGTCGTGCTGCTGCCCGCCGTGTTCGCCGCCGCGATCTACGGCGGCTACTTCGGGGGCGCGCTCGGGGTCATCCTGATCGCCGTGCTGGCGCTCTGCGCACACGACGGCATCGTGCGGCTCAACGTGCTGAAGGGGCTGCTGTCGCTCGTCATCGCCACCGTCACCGTCGTGATCTTCGCGTTCGGGGCCCCCGTCGACTGGCTCGCCGTCGCGTTGCTCGCGCCCACCACGCTGCTCGGTGGGTTCCTCGGCGCGAAGCTCGCGCGCCGGCTGCCCGAGAACGCCCTGCGGTGGGCGGTCGTGGTGCTCGGCGTCGGCGTCGGCGTCTACCTGATCGTGCAGTGACTGAGGCCTGACGGGTGCTGCCGCTGGTCGGGACGGTCGCGGTTGCTCGGTGCCGTCCTCGTCGCGGCGGCCGTCCGGCCGCGCGGGTTGCCCGAGGCCGCGGTGGCGGTCCCTGCCGCGGCGCTGGTGCTCGCACTCGGGCTGCTCCCCGTCGACGCCGCCGTGGCGGAGGTACGGGAGCTCGCTCCCACGGTCGGCTTCCTCGCCGCGATCCTGCTGCTCGGTCGCCTGGCCGACGCCGAGGGCGTGTTCCGCTGGCTCGGCGCCGTGCTGGCCAGTGCGTCGCGGCGGGCGGCCGCGGCGGCTGCTCGGGCTCGTGTTCGCCGCCGCCGCCGGCACGACGGCCGTGCTCAGCCTGGACGCGACGGCCGTGCTGCTCACCCCGGTCGTGGTCGCGACCGCGGCGCGGCTGCGGCTCAACGAGCGCCCGCACGTCTACGCATGCGGGCACCTGTCCAACTCCGCGTCGATCCTGCTGCCGGTCTCGAACCTCACCAACCTGCTCGCGTTCTCCGCGTCCGGGCTGACGTTCCTCGGCTTCGCCGGGTTGATGGTCCTGCCGTGGCTGGCCGTCATCGGAGTCGAGTACGTCGCGATGCGCCGCTGGTTCCGGGGCGACCTGGTGCCCGCGCCCGCGGCCGAGCCGGTCCCCGCAGAGCCCGCCGCGAGCAGCACCGACCGTCGCCCTCGTCGTGCTCGGGCTGACCCTCGCCGGGTTCGCGGTCGCGTCCCCGCTCGGCGTGGAGCCGGTCGCGGTGGCCGCGGCGGGCGCCGTGGCGCTGGCGGCCCGGGCACTCGCCCGCCGGGAGATCACCGTCATCGGCGTCGTGCGGGGCACGGCGCCGCTGTTCTGCCTGTTCGTGCTGTCGCTGGGCGTCGTCGTGGCGGCAGTCGGGACGAACGGGCTCACCGCCGCGCTCGACCACGTGGTCCCGGACTCCCCGACCCTGCCCGGCCTGCTCGCGGCGGCCGGGATCGCCGCGGTGCTGGCCAACGTCGTCAACAACCTGCCCGCCACGCTCGTGCTGCTCGACGTGCTGGGCCCCGGCGCGCATCCAGGTCTCGTGCTCGCCGTGCTGCTCGGGGTGAACATCGGCCCGAACCTGACCTACGTCGGATCGCTGGCCACCCTGCTCTGGCGGCAGGTGCTCACCGACCGCGGCCGCCCGCCTGCGACCCGCGAGTTCCTGGCGCTCGGTGCCGTCACGGTGCCGTGGGGTCTGGGTGCGGCGGTGGTCGCGCTCTGGGTCGCCCTGCTGCTCGGCGGGCGGTAGGAGCTCACGCCGGGTGGTGGCCCGTGTCGTTCACGAGGCGGACGCTCGCGCCGCCGTCCGGGTAGAGATCGACGATCGACAGCGACGCCAGGTCGAGGTGCAGGCGGTACAGGATCCCGGGCCCGCCCAGCAGGGCGTCGCGCAGCAGCATCTTGATCGGCGTCACGTGGCTGACCAGCACGACCGTCGCCCCCGGGTACTCGTCGACGATCGCCGCCCGCTCCGCCGCGACGCGCACCCCCACCGCGGCGAAGCTCTCCCCCGCGGGCGGGGCGACGTCCGGGCTGCCCAGCCACCGGCCGTGCAGCTCGGGGTCGCGCTCCCGGGCCTCGGCGAACGTCAGCCCCTCCCAGGCGCCGAAGTCGGTCTCGATCAGCCGCTCCCGGACGTGCAGCGGCGCGCCGGTCGCCTCGGCCACCGCGGCGGCGGTCTGCCGGGCGCGCCGCAGCGGCGAGGTCAGCACGGCGGCGATGCCCTCGACGTCGGCGAGCCGGGCGGCGGCCCCGACGGCCTGGGCGTGACCCAGGGCGGTCAGCTCCGGGTCGCCGTGCCCGGAGTAGCGGCGCTGCACCGAGAGCTCGGTCTGGCCGTGGCGGAGCAGCAGCAACCGGGTGGGGGCGCCGACCTGGCCGCGTCCAGGACGCGGCAGCGCCCTCGTTCACCGCAGGGCCTGGGCGTCCATCGCGCGGTTGGCCAGCGCGTCGGCCCGGGAGTTGCGTGCCCGCGGGATCCAGCCGAACCGCACCGAGTCGAACTCCCTGACCAGGCCGCTCGCCTCCGCGGCCAGCGGTCGCATCGCCGGATGCTTGACCTGCCAGCGCCCGCACATCTGCTCGACGACGAGCTTGGAGTCCATCCGGACCTCCACCTCGGTGGCACCGAGCTCCTTCGCGGCCCGCAGGCCCGCGATCAGGCCCTGGTACTCGGCGACGTTGTTGGTGGTCACGCCGAGGCCCTCGGCCCGCTCCGCCAGCACCTCCTCGGTGGCGGCGTCGAGCACCACCGCCCCGTACCCGGCGGGACCCGGGTTGCCGCGCGAGCCGCCGTCGGCCTCCACGATGACCTTCATCGGAGGACCCTCACAGGCCCGACTCCGGCGTCCGGACCAGGATCACGCCGCACTCCTCGCAGTACACGACCTCGTCGGCGGCGGCGGAGCGCAGCTCGGACACCGCGGTGCGGTCCAGCTCCAGCCGGCAGGCCTGGCAGCGGCGCTCCCGCAGCGCGGCGGCACCGACCCCGCGCTGCTCGCGGCGGCGGTCGTAGGCGCCGAGCAGGTCGGCGGGCAGGGTCGCGACGACCTCGTCGCGCGCCCGCCGCCGCCCGGCCTCGGACGCGTCGATGTCCGCCAGCGTCGCGTCGCGGCGGGCCGTGACGTCGGCCAGGGCCTGCTCGGCTGCGGTCAGCGTCGCGCGGGAGTGGTCCAGGTCGCCGCCGAGCGCCTCGCGCTGCTCCATGATCTCGAGCTGCTCGTCCTCCAGCACGCCCTGCCGGCGGGCCAGCGTCTCGAGCTCGTGCTGCAGGTCGGCGGCCTGCTTGGCCCCGACTCCGGCGCCGGCGAGCATCTTCTGGTCGCGCTCCGTACGGGCCCGCACGGCCTCGACGTCGCGTTCGAGCCGGCGGATCTCGCGGTCGAGGTCGCCCGCGGCCGTCTCGGCCTCGACGAGCGCGTCCTTCCCGGTCCGCACCGCCGTCTCGGCCGCGGCGAGCTCGGCGTGCTCGGGGAGGGTGCGGCGGCGGTGGGCGAGCCGCGACAGCTCCGCGTCGACCTCGGCGAGGTCGAGCAGCCGCCGCTGGACGGCGGGGTCGGCCTTCATGCGGGGGGTCCTTTGCTGGTCGGAACGGTGGAGCCCCGCGCCGCCACCGTCCAGGGGTCGGTGCGGCGTGCGGAGACGCGGACCTCGACGCTACCGCCCAGCGCCGCGCGCACGACGGCGGCCGCCTGCGCGCACCACGGCCACTCCGACGCCCAGTGCGCGACGTCGACGAGCGCGGGCGTGGGGCGGCCCGCGAGGGTGCCCGCGAGCAGGTGCTCCGAGGCCGGGTGGTGGCGCAGGTCGGCGGTGACGTAGGCGTCCACCCCGGCCGCGATCGCCGCACCGAGCGCCGAGTCGCCCGCCCCGCCGCAGACGGCCACCGCGCTGACCGTCCGGTCCGGGTCCCCGGCCGCCCGCACGCCCCACGCCGTGGCCGGCAGCGCGGCCGCCACCCGCTCGGTGAAGGCGGCGAGCGGCTCCGGGGCGGGCAGCGTCCCGACCCGGCCCAGCCCCAGCGTCGTGGGCAGGTCGGCGAGCTCCAGCACGTCGAACGCGGGCTCCTCGTAGGGATGCGCCGACCGCAGCGCGGCCACGACGTCCGCCCGGCGGTCCCGCGGCAGCACCATCTCCAGCCGGGTCTCGGCCACCCGCTCCAGCCGACCGACCTCGCCGATCGTCGGGTGCGCCCCCTCCAGCGGCCGGAACTGGCCGGTGCCGGCCGTGGCGAACGAGCAGTGGCTGTAGTTGCCGACGTTGCCGGCGCCCGCGGCGGACAGCGCGTCGTGCACCTCGGTGATCGCGGGCCCGACCGGGACGAACACGACGATCTTGTCCAGCGCCGCTGCCGGCGACCGGACCAGCGGTTCCCGCACGTCGAGCCCGATCGCGGCGGCGAGCGCGTCGGAGACGCCGGGGTCGGCGGCGTCGGCGTTGGTGTGGGCGGTGAACAGCGCCGTGCCCGCGCGGATCAGCCGGTGCAGCAGCGCGCCCTTCGGGGTGTCCGCGCCGACGCCGTGCACGCCGCGCAGCAGCAGCGGGTGGTGGGTGACGAGCAGCTGGGCGCCGCTGCCGATCGCCTCGTCGACCGTCTCGGGGACCGGGTCGACGGCGACGAGCACCGAGTCGACGGTCTCGTCGGGGTCGCCGCAGACCAGCCCGACGGCGTCCCAGTCCTCGGCCAGCGCGGGCGGGTAGGCCGCCTCCAGCGCGGCGACGACGTCGGCGAGCCGGGCCGTCATGCCGCGACCCCGACCAGCGCGCCCGCGAGCGCCTCGACGAGCCTGGCCGACTGCGCCGCGGGCCGGACCGCCACCCGGATGTGGTCCGGTCCGAGGCCGGGGAACGTGTCACCGCGGCGGACCGCGATCCCGGCCGCGCGCAGCGCGGCGCGGACCCGGTCGCCGTGACCGGCGGGCAGTCGCAGCAGCAGGTAGGGCGCGCGTCCGGGCAGCACGGTGACGCCGGGGACGGCGGCCAGCGCCGCCGCCTGCTCGGCGCGGAGCACCGCGAGCCGCTCGGCGGCCTGCTCGGCCTCCGCGACGGCCGCCGGCTCGCTGCACGCGATCACCGCCTCCAGCGCGGGCGTCGAGACCGGCCACGGGGGGCGCGGCGCGGCGAGGCGGGCGAGCAGGTCCGGGGCGCCGAGGGCGTAGCCGGCCCGCAGCCCGGCCAGCGCCCAGGTCTTGGTCAGGCTGCGGAACGACGAGCAGGCCCGGGACGTCGGACGCGCCCGCCAGCGACTCGGGCTCGCCCGGGCACGGCGTCGGCGAACGCCTCGTCGACGAGCAGCACGCGGCCGGGCCGGGCCAGCGCCGTGACCGCATCCGCGGGGTGCAGCACGCCGGTCGGGTTCGTCGGGTTGCCGACCACGACGAGGTCGGCGGCGTCCGGGACCGCGGCCGGGTGGAGCCGGTGCCCGTCGGCCTCGTCGGTGAGCACGCGCGTGACCGGGACCCCGGCGGCGCGCAGCGCCGCCTCCGGCTCGGTGAACCCGGGGTGCAGCACCGCCGCCAGCCGCGGGCGCAGGGCCGGGAGCAGCGCGAACCCCTCGGCGCTGCCGGCCAGCACGAGCACCTCGTCGGGGCGGCGGCCGTGCCGGGCGGCCACCGCGTCGCGGGCGGCGGCGTCGTGCGTCGGCGGACGGGTAGCGGGCGAGCCCGTCCAGGGTCGCGGCCAGCCGCTCGCGCAGCCAGCGCGGCGGCGCGTCGCCCTGCACGTTCACCGCGAAGTCGAGCAGGCCCGGCTCGGCCTCGACGTCGCCGTGGTGGCGCAACGGCGCCCAGTGGTCGTGATCCGGCCCACGCGGGGGCCCATCGGGAACTGCCGCCATGGAGCGGCACCCTACGGTGACCGGTGTGCACGTGTGTTTCGTCTGCACGGGCAACATCTGCCGGTCCCCCATCGCCGAGAAGGTCTTCGTCCACGAGCTGGAGCGGGCCGGGCTGGCCGACGGCGTGCGGGTGACCAGCGCCGGCACCGGCGGCTGGCACGTCGGCGAGCCGGCCGACCCCCGCGCCGCCGCCCTGCTGCGGGCCGAGGGCTACGCCGACGCGCACGTGGCCCGCCAGATCGACGCCGAGCAGCTGGGCGCCGACCTGCTCGTCGCCCTGGACCACGAGCACCGCCGGGCCGTCCAGGCGACTCGTGCCCGAACCCGAGCGGGTGCGGCTGCTGCGCTCCTTCGACCCGGCCGCCCCGCCAGGCGCCGAGGTGCCCGACCCCTACTACGGAGGCGACGCCGGGTTCGTCGACGTGCTCGCGATGATCCGGGCGGCGATGCCGGGCCTGCTGGACTGGGTGCGGGCGCAGCGGTGAGCCGGGTGCTCGGCGTCGAGGTCCGGCGGCGGAGCGCGCTGGGCGGCGGGGCCGAGCGCGTCGAGCTGGCCGACGGGCGCACGGTCGCGGCGAAGGCCGGGCCCGCGGCGGCCGTCCGGCGGAGGCGGCCGGGCTGCGCTGGCTGGCCGTGCCGGGCGGGCCGCCGGTCCCGGAGGTGCTGGCCGTCGGCGACGGGCTGCTGGTCACCGCGTACGTGCCCGCCGGACGGCCGTCGCCCGGAGCGGCCGAGGAGCTCGGCCGCCGTCTCGCCGCGCTGCACGCGGCCGGGGCGCCGGCGTTCGGGGCCGGGCCGCCCGGTCGGGCCCGGACGCCTGGATCGGCAGGGCGCCGATGCGCAACGTCCCCGGCGCCGACTGGCCGTACTGGTACGGCGCCGAGCGCGTCCTGCCCTACGTGCGGACGGCCCGCGACGCGGGGGACCTGACTCGAGCCGAAGCCGCGGTGATCGAGTCCGTCTGCGACCGCCTCCCCGAGCTGGCCGGACCCGCCGAACCGCCTGCCCGCCTGCACGGCGACCTCTGGTCGGGCAACGTGCTGTGGTCCGGCCGGGTCCGGCGAGCAGGCCTGGCTGATCGACCCGGCCGCCCACGGCGGGCACCGCGAGACCGACCTCGCGATGCTCGCGCTCTTCGGCTGCCCGCATCTCGACACCGTCCTCGCCGCCTACGACGAGGCCGCGCCGCTCGCGCCCGGCTGGCGGGATCGGGTGCCGTTGCACCAGCTGTTCCCGCTGCTGGTGCACGTGGTGCTGTTCGGCCGCACCTACGCCGGGCAAGCCGTGGCGGCCGCCGGGAGCGCGCTGCGGACGCTCGAGGGCTGACCCGCGCGATCGTCCCGACTCGCGCACGAAAAACCCCGACTCGCGCACGGAAAACCCCGACTCGCGCGCGAGTCGGGGGTTTCCGCGGTCACCAGCCGCGCAGCGGGAACCCCGACCTGCCGCGCTCGCCCAGATGCACCCCGAGCACCTGGTGCAGCTGGATGTTGTCGCGCTCGAAACCGAGCCGGCAGGCGGCCATGTAGAGCCGCCACACCCGGGCCCGGCCGATTCCGACCTCGGCCACCGCCTCGTCCCAGTGCTCCTCGAGGTTGGCCCCCCAGCCCGCGAGCGTCCTGGCGTAGTGCTCGCGCAGGTTCTCCTCGTGCCGGATCTCGAAGCCGGCGTCGTTCATCACGGTGACGAGGTGCCCGACGCCGTGCAGCTGGCCGTCGGGGAAGACGTATCGGGCGATGAACGGGTCGAGCCTGCGGCGGGTGGGGGTGCGGGGCTGGGTGATGCAGTGGTTGAGCAGCCGCCCCTCCGGGCGCAGCCGGCTCGTACAGCGACGCGAAGTAGGCCGGCAGCTGCGCGCTGCCCGATGTGCTCGGTGAGCCCGATCGAGCTGATCGCGTCGAACTCGGACTCCGCGGCGCGTCGCGGTAGTCGAGGTGGCGCACCTCGGCGAGGCCCGTCAGCCCACGCCGCACGATCTCGGCCTGCGCCCACTCGGCCTGGTTGCGCGAGAGCGTGACGCCCAGCGCCTTGACGCCGTGCTCGGCGGCGGCGTGCATCACCATGCCGCCCCAGCCGCAGCCGACGTCGAGCAGCCGCATCCCCGGCTCGCAGCGCCAGCTTCTGCGCGACCAGCTCGTGCTTGGCGGCCTGCGCCTCCTCGAGCGTCGCCGCCCTCGTCGGGTACGCCGCGCACGTGTAGGCCATCGACGGGCCGAGCACCCACTCGTAGAAGCGGTTGGACACGTCGTAGTGGTGGGAGATGGCCCTGCTTGTCGCGCTGCCTTGGAGTGCAGCCGCCCCGGCGGGCGGTACTCCAGCTCCGGGCGGCGGCTGCCGGTGCCGCAGCCACATCGGCAGCAGCTGGCGGGCGAGCCGGAGCTGCTCCGACCGCGGCGAGGTCGTTCATCGTGAGGTCGGCCATCGCGGCGAGCAGCTCGTAGAGGTCGCCCTCGACCTCGATCTCGCCCTCGACGTAGGCCCGGGCCAGCCCGAGCGTGCCCGGAGCCGTCGCCAGCCGGGCGAGCGCCCGCGGCGAGGTGATCCGCAGCGCGACCTCGGAGCTGTCCGGTCCCGGCCTTGCTCCCGTCGTAGCCGATCACGCGAACCGGCGACGTCCGGCCCGACGACACTCGGAGATGATCTCTGCGACCTGCATCCTGCTCACCGTCCCGTCCCTCCGATCGACCTTCGTGTAGAGGTCGGGCAGCCGGCCGTGCGGGTCGTATCGGCTCTTCAGCGCCCGGTAGGCGGACCCGTTGTAGTGCTTCCAGAACTCGCCCTCGCTGTAGTGGACCGTCGAGTACAGCGACTTGTGGCCGCCCAGGTCGGCGACCAGCTCGCTCGATCGCGCCGGTTGTGCGCCGTCGGGTGCCTGACCAGGGCCGCTCGGCGCACGGCCGACCAGAAGCCGACGTTGACGTAGAGCTCGCCCGGGCGCATCGGGTAGAGCGGCCAGGTGCGCTCGCTGCGCAGCCGCAGCGGGCACAGCCACACCGGGGTGATGCCGACGTCGGGTGGAACGCGTCGAGGAACTCGGCGAGCCGCTCGACCGGGATCTCGACGTCCTGGATGACCGGCTCCTCCTGCGGCCTGCCGCGCGAGCCGGCGGACCCGGCCGGACAGCCCGGTGCCGCCGGTCCAGCGCGACGATGCGGCGGTAGACGTCGGAGCGGCGGTAGCGCCGCGGCCACAGCCGGCGCACCGACCGGGTGCTGCACGCCCAGCGCGCGCGAGCACCAGAACCAGTCGGTGTCCCAGCGCCAGATGTAGTCGCGCACGGTGAGGTGGTCGACGGTCCGCTCGTGCGATGCGAGCGGTAGAAGATCTGCTGGCCGGTGTAGTCGCTGGCGCGACCCGCGCGGCCGGGGTCGTCGGTGAACCCGCCGAGCGTGAGGTACTGCTCGCCGCGGCCGAACACGGTGCCGTCGACGAAGTCGGGCGGGTCTCGGGCCAGTCGCAGACGTCGGTGATCGCCTCGGCGCAGGTCGGCCGCGTCCGACGCGCCGGTGCTCCAGCCGGACGTACGGGCGCGACCGGCGCAGCTCGATCACCAGGCGCAGCGCGTAGCCGAGGGTGCCGTAGGAGTTGGGGAAGCCGCGGAACAGGTCGGCGTGCTCGCCGTCCGGGTGACGCGTGACGACCTCGCCGTCGGCGGTCAGCACGTCCATCTCGCGCACCGACTCGTGCGGCAGCCCGTGCCGGAACGAGGTCGACTCGATGCCCAGCCCGGTGACGGCGCCGCCGAGCGTGATCGTCTTGAGCTGCGGGACCACGAGCGGCATCAGCCCGTGCGCGAGGGTGGCGTCGACCAGGTCCTCGTAGGTGGTCATGCCCTGCACCTCGGCGGTGCGCGCGGCGGGGTCGACGTCGATCACGCCGGTCAGCGCGCGACGGTGTCCAGCCGCTGCGCGCCGCGGTCGCGCCGAAGCGGAACAGGTTCGAGGTCTTCTTGCCCAGCCGCACGCGGGGTGTCCGGCGGCAGCGCCCGGTAGCGGCGGACGAGGTCGGCGACCGCCGCCGCGTGCGTCGGCCGGGGAGACCAGCGGCGGGCGATCACGCTCATGGCCATGACGCTAGTCCGCAGACGCGGCCTGCCCAGCTTCGTCGAGCGCGTCACCAGCGGACGTGGTCTGCGTGTGACCCGCGTCCGAGCCGGAATCGCGGCCCGGTCGCGATTTCCGTCAAACGGGGCGCGTCAGGCGCGCAGCCTGCCGCGGACGAGCCCGGGCAGGCGCCGAGACGCCGGTCAGGGGCGGAACGCCTCGGCGGCCGCGGTCAGCGCCGCGTGCTCGTCGGCGGCGAGCGCGATGTCGGCGGCCGCGGCGTTGCTCTCCACCTGCGCGACGCTCGACGCCCCGGGGATCGCCACGACGTTCGGGAAGTGCACGAGCCAGGCCAGCGCCGACCTGCGCCGGCGTGGCGCCGTGCGCCGCCGCCGACCTCGCGCAGCAGCGCCAGCAGCGGGGCGGCGGCGTCGCAGGTTCTCGCGGCAGGAACATCGCGTTGGCCGCGCGGACGCCGCCGGTCGGGCGGTTCGCTGCGCGTCGTAGCGGCCCGACAGCAGGCCCTGGGCCAGCGGGCTGTAGGCCATCACGACGTGCCCGGTGCGCTGCGCCCACGGCAGCATCTCGGCCATCGGCCCGCGCGCGACGAGGCTGAACTGCACCTGGTTGGACAGCACCGGCGCGCCCAGCGCGGCCTCGGCGCGCTGCCAGCGGCGCAGCGGGTAGTTCGAGACGCCCACCTCGTCGACGATGCCGACGTCGCGCAGCGCCCGCATGCCGCGCATCGTGGTGCGCGTCGCCGACCACGCGGGTTGGGCTGGTGCACCTGGTAGAGGTCGATCCGCCGCACGCCGAGCCGCTGGGCGCTGGCCACGCCGCGCTGCTGCACGACCGCGCGCGGTCGGCAGCACCGGGAACACCTTCGTCGCGACGACCACGTCGTCCGTGCCGCCGGAGGCCCGCAGCGCCGCGCCGAGGATGCGCTCGCTGCGGCCGAACCCGTAGATCTCGGCGGTGTCGAACACGGTCACCCCGAGCTCGCGGGCCCGCGCGACGATCGGCCCGCCTCGGCGTCGTCGTAGTCGCGCGCCGTACCCCCACTCGCGGGAGCCGAACTGCCAGGTGCCCAGGCCGATCACGGAGTACCGCTTCGCGGTGGCGAGTCGTCGAGGTAGCGCATGCCTCCAGTGATACCCGTGCCGACTGCCCGGCCCGTCACCTGGGCCGATCACCGCGCCCGCGAGGAAGCCGTCCAGGTGGGCCCATGTGGTGTGCCGGGCCCGGCGCCCGGTGAGGACGCCGAGGTGTCCACCGGGTGCGGTCTCGAAGCGGACCTCGGGCGCCCCGGTGAGCAGGCCCGGTCACGCGCTCGCACCGCCGCGAGCGGTGCGATCACGTCGTCGCGCCCGGCCACCACCAGCACCGGGACGGCGACGGCGGCGAGCGGGATGGTGCGCCCGGCCAGCGTGAGGGTGCCGCCCGCGAGGTCGTTGTCGCGCAGCATCAGGTGGTAGACCTGCCCGAACAGCCGGCCGGGGTAGGCGTGCATGTGGCGCATGAGGTGGTCGACGGCCTCGATCTGGGCGAGGCCGTCGCGGTCGTCGAGCCGGGACAGCAGCCCGAGCGGCCTGGTGACCAGCCGGTCCACCGCGGTGAGCTGGAACGCCGCGCGGACGAGCGGGGCGGGCAGGCTCCCGAGCGCCCGGTAGACCGTCGCGAGCGCCTGCCCGCCTGCCACGGCGGCCAGCGGGCGCAGCGGGGCGACCAGCGGGACGGCGGCGATGTCGACCGGGCTGGCGACCGCCGTGACCGTCCGGACCGGCAGCGGTGTCCCGCCCGGGTCCGAGGCGGCCGCGGCCACGGCGAGCAGGCAGAACACACCGGCGAGCGACCAGCCCACCAGGTGCACGCCGTCGGAGCCGCCGGCATCCGCGCAGGTCCCGCGCACGGCCGCGGGGACCACCTCGTCCACCCAGTGCTCCATGCCCAGGCGCCGGTCGGCGAAGGAGATCGGGCCGAGGTCGACGAGGTACACGGGCCGGCCCGTCCGCAGCAGGTGCTCCACCAGCGAGCAGCCGCGGCGCAGGTCGTAGGCGAAGTCGGGCGGCCCCAGCGGCGGCACCAGCAGCACCGGCCCGCCCACGGCGGGCACGCCGTCCGGCGGGCGGTAGCGGTACAGCGTGCCCGTGGGGAGCCGGGTCCGCACCGGCTCGCGGGGCATCCGGCGCAGGTCGGCGACCGCGCGCCCGGCGAGCAGGTCACCCAGGTTCGCCACGGCGGCCGCCAGGTCCACGGCGGGACCCTAACGAGCTGGCCGGGCCATCGGGGGCACGGTCGCGCCGTTCCAAGTTACCGACGGGTATGTGAGACTCGGGCCATGCAGCGCGACATCTTCGACGCCGAGCACGACGCCTACCGCGACCTCGCCCGCACCTTCGTCGCCAAGGAGATCGTGCCCTTCCACGAGCAGTGGGAGATCGACGGCCAGGTCAGCCGCGACGTCTGGCTCGCGGCCGGGAAGGCCGGCCTGCTCGGCACCGACGTGCCGGAGGAGTACGGCGGCGGCGGGGTGGCGGACTTCCGCTACAACGCCGTCCTGAACGAGGAGCTCGTCGCGGTCGGGGCGAGCGGCATCGGCTTCCCCCTGCAGAACGACGTCGTGGCGCCCTACCTGCTGCGGCTGGCCACCGACGAGCAGAAGCAGCGGTGGCTGCCCGGGTTCTGCTCCGGCGAGATCATCACCGCCATCGCGATGACCGAGCCGGGCACCGGCAGCGACCTGCAGGGCATCACGACCTCCGCGCGCCGCGACGACAGCGGCGACTGGATCCTCAACGGCTCCAAGACCTTCATCACCAACGGCATCCTCGCCGACCTCGTCATCGTCGTCGCCAAGACCGACCCCGACGCGGGCAGCCGGGGCTTCAGCCTGCTGGTCGTCGAGCGCGGGATGCCCGGCTTCGAGCGCGGCAGGCGACCTGAAGAAGGTCGGCATGAAGGCCCAGGACACCGCGGAGCTGTCGTTCACCGACGTCGCGGTCCCCGCGGCGAACGTGCTGGGCGACCTCGGCAAGGGCTTCGCCTACCTCATGGAGAACCTCGCCCAGGAGCGGCTCTCGATCGCCGTCGGCTGCGTCGCGGGCGCCGCGCGTGCGCTGGAGCTCACCATCGCCTACACGAAGGACCGCACGGCGTTCGGCCGCCCGGTCAGCAACTTCCAGAACACCCGCTTCGAGCTCGCCGAGATGGACACCGAGGTGACGATCACCCAGGTCTTCGTCGACCGGTGCCTCACCGAGCACGTCGCGGGGCGGCTGTCGGCCGCCGACGCCGCGAAGGCCAAGTGGTGGGCGAGCGACCTGCTCAAGCGGGTGGTCGACCGCTGCGTCCAGCTGCACGGCGGCTACGGCTACATGCTCGAGTACCCGATCGCCAAGGCGTTCGTCGACTCGCGCGTCCAGGCGATCTTCGGCGGCACCAACGAGATCATGAAGGAGATCATCGGTCGCACCCTCCTGGCCTGAGGCCCGCGGCTCAGCGCGTGGCGCAGGCCCGCTCCACCGCGTCCAGTGCGGCGACGACGCGGGTGGCGTCGAGCTGGACCTTGTCGTTGGCGGCGTCCCCACCGGCCGGGAGCAGCGCCTTGCCCTGCGCGTCCAGCTCGTCGATCGCGGCGACGACCTCGGCCATCGCCGCGGCGAGCTCGGCGTCACGCACGCCCTGCATGGTGTAGGCCTCGCGGGGTCCGATCAGGAACAGTGCGACGCCTGCCGGCAGCACCGGCCCGGCCTGGATCGCCGCGGCCACGCGGCGGATGCTCTCGCTCGCGGGGCCGTGGCGCTGGCAGGCGACGGCGTCGGGTTCGGCGGCAGGCGCGACGCGGCGGGGCGACGGTCGGGCGCCGGTGGGGGTGCGGGCGCCGCTCCCCCGCCGCACCCGGCGAGGAGTGCCCCGGCGAGCGCCAGCGTGGCCGCCGTGCCCGCCCGTCGCACCGCCCTCATGCGACCACGCTACGCAGCACGCGCTCCCGCTCGGCCTCGACGTCGAAGGCGGGTTCGGGGAACCGCGGGTCGAGCTCCTCCAGGGTCTCCGCGAGCAGCGCCGCGACGGCCCAGTTGCGGTACCACTTGCGGTCCGACGGGATGACGAACCAGGGGGCGGCATCGGTGTCGCAGCGCCGCAGCGCGTCGGCGTAGGCGGCCTGGTAGTCGCCCCACTTGGCGCGGGTGTCGACGTCCGCGGGGTTGTACTTCCACCGCTTGGCCGGGTCGTCCAGCCGGGCCAGCAGCCGTTCCTGCTGTTCCTCGGGCGAGATGTGCAGCATGCACTTGACCAGCGGTGACGCCCTGCGCGGCGAGCTCGGCCTCGAAGGCGTTGATCTCGTCGTAGCGGGCCTGCCACTCCGGCTCGGGCACCAGCGCCTCGACCCGGACCACCAGCACGTCCTCGTAGTGCGAGCGGTCGAAGATCCCGATCCGCCCCGCGGCAGGCACCTGGCGGCGGATCCGCCACAGGAAGTGGTGGGCGCGCTCCTCCTCGGTGGGCTTCTTGAACGACGCGATGTGCAGGCCCTGCGGGTTGACCAGGCCGCCGACGTGCCCGATCACCCCGCCCTTGCCGGAGGTGTCCATGCCCTGCAGCACCAGCAGCACGGCCCGGCCGGGCCGATCGGGCGCGGCAACGGTCGCCTCGGCGTAGAGGGCCTCCTGCAGCGCGTCGAGGCGGGCGCCGAGCCCCGTCATCGCGTGGGCGGCGGCGCGCTTGTCCTTCGGCCCGATCGGCGTGCCACGGGGGTCGACCTCCGACTGGCCCTGTCCGGCCGGTGCCCGGAACGCCGCACGTGCGGAGGTCGACATGATCGCCACCCTACAAGCCGCGTTCGGCGCCGCCCGGCCCGTCGACGGGCCGCGGCGCGGCGCCGCGTGCTGGGATGCACGGGTGCAGCGGCTGTTGCCGCAGATCCGACGACGCCGGACCCGACGACGCCCGGCTCGACGACGCCGCGCTCGCCGCGCACTACGCGTACCCGGACGACCTGGCCGCGCCGTACGTCCGGGTCAACTTCGTGACCAGCGCCGACGGGGCGGTCACCGTCGACGGCCGCTCCGGCGGCCTGGGCTCCGACGCCGACCGCCGGGTGTTCGGGATGCTGCGCGAGCTCGCCGACGTGGTGCTGGTCGGGGCGGGCACGGTCCGCGCCGAGGACTACCGGGGCGCGCGCAGGCCCACGCGCGGCGGCGCCACCCCGCCGCCCGTCGCCGTGGTCACCGGGTCGGCCGACCTGGATCCCGGCAGCCGCCTGTTCACCGACACCGCCGTGGCGCCGATCGTGCTCACGCTGGCCACCGCGCCCGCGCGAGCGGCGCGAGCGGCTGGCCGCGGCCGGCGCCGACGTCGTCGTGCTCGACCGGCTCACCCCGGACGCCCTGCTCGGCGAGCTGGCCCGGCGCGGCCTGCACCGGGTGCTGTGCGAGGGCGGCCCGTCGCTGTTCGGCGCCCTGCTCGCCGCCGACGCCGTCGACGAGCTGTGCCTCACCCTGGCGCCCCTGCTGGCCGGTGGGCGCCGCCGGCCGCATCGCGCGCGGTCCGGCGGGCGCCGCGGCCCGCGCCGATGTCGCTGGTCGGCGTCCTGCACGCCGACGGGCGCGCTGCTCCTCCGTCGCGCTACCGCCGATCGGGTGACCGACCGTGAGGATCGGCGGCCGGGGCGCGTCTCAGGAGATGACACGCGAGACACCCGGGACGCCGACCAGAGGAGCAGAGCACGATGACGCAGGGCACACCGACCGGCACCACCACACCCATCCCGCCGACCCCCACCTCGACCACCGTCCCGGGAGCGGATCCACCGCCGGCTCACCGGCCCGGCTGGCCGACGACACCGCGCAGGGCAACACCACGATCGCCGCGTCGGTCGTGCAGAAGATCGCGGGCATCGCGGCGCGGGAGATCTCCGGCGTGCACTCGATGGGCGGCGGGGTGTCCCGGGCGTTCGGCGCGATCCGGGAGCGGATCCCCGGCGGCGGCACCGGCGCGGCGAACATCGCCGGCGTGCAGGTCGAGGTCGGCGAGAAGCAGGCCGCGGTCGACCTCGACATCGTCGTCGAGTACGGCGCGTCGATCGTCGAGCTGGCCCGGGCGGTGCGCCGCAACGTGATCACCGCGGTCGAGCGGATGACCGGCCTCGAGGTGATCGAGGTCAACATCGCCGTCAACGACATCCACCTGCCGACCGACGACGACGGGGCGGACGAGCCTCCCGCCGTGCAGACCTCGCGGGTCGAGTGACGGCGGAGACCCCGTGACCGCCGCGACAGGCACCGATCCCGAGCCCGGCGACCGGGCTCGGCGACACCGGGCTCGCCGAGCAGGTCGCCGCCGCGGTGGCCGCGCATCCCGCGGTCGCCCGCCTGCACGGCGGGCGTTTCGGCGATGTCGCCACCCACCTGCCCGGTCGGCGGCTGATCGGTGTCCGTATCGGGCAGGCGGCCGAACCGGTCGAGATCGGGGTCGTGCTGCGCCTGGGCAGGCCGATCCCCGAGGTCGTGCGCGCGCTGCGCCTGCTGGTGTCCGCGATGTGCGGCGGCGCGCCCGTGGACGTCACGGTCGCCGACGTCGAGCCGGACCGGTACCGGTGAGCCCCGACGACGAGCGCGCCGCGTTCCGCGCGTTCGTCCGCGAGCACCACCCGGACCGCGGCGGCGACCCGGAGGCGTTCGTCGCCGGGCTGGCCCGGTTCCGGGCGGGGCCACCGCCCGACGACGGGGCCCGCTACGACGCCCCGGTCGAGGTGACGAGCCGCTGCCGTTCCCGGTGCGGGTCGCCGTGGCCCTCATCCGCACCGTGCGCCGGCACCGGCGCGTCGACTGACCAGCTCCACCCTCACCAGGAGAACCAGATGAACGCGACCCAGACCGGCCTGCTGGCCGGTCTCGTCCTCGGCGTCGCCGGTGCCATCGGCGGTTTCACCGCCTTCCTCATCGCCCTGCTCGTGGGCGTGCTCGGCCTCGTCGTCGGCCGCGTGCTCGACGGCGAGCTCGACCTCAGCGGCGTGCTCGGGCGGGGCCGGGACCGGTGACCCTCCCGCAGCCGCTCACGGACCCCGCGGACCGCGGACGGCTCGACATCAGCCCCACGGTGCTGCGCAAGATCGTCGAGCACGCCGCCGACCAGGTGCCCGGCACGTTGCGCAGGGAGCGCCGGCTCGCCGGGATCGACGTGGGCGAGGTCGGAGCCAGCGCGAAGGTGACGACCGGGGCAGGTGACGCGCCGCGGTCGACGTGCGGCTGGAGCTGACCCTGCAGTACCCCGCGCCGGTCCGGTCCGTGGTCGACGCCGTGCGGGCCCGGGTGGCGGCCGAGCTGGCCAGGATCGCCGGCCACCGGGTGCGCACGCTCACCGTCACCGTGTCCGGGCTGCGCGGTGCCCCCGCACCGGCGCGGCTGAGGTAGGAGGAGCGCACATGCGGGTCTTCCTGCGGCTGCTCGCCCCGCTGCTCGGCCTCGCCGCTGGCCGCGGTCGGCCTGCTGCTGGTCATCGAGGTCGTCGCCGCGTGGGTGCGCCACGGACCGGTGTCCGGCCTGCTGGTGCCGTGGCCGCAGTGGCGCACCGCGATCGCCACGACGGCCTGGGCCGACTTCCCCGTGCCCGTGATCGCGATCGGCGTCGCCGTCGTCGGCCTGCTGCTCCTGCTGGTCGGGCGCTCGCCCGCCGGCACGACGTCGCGCTCGACCCCCCGCCCGGAGATCACCGTCACGACCTCCCCGCGGGTGCTCGCCCGGCTCGTCGGGCGCCGGGTGCGGGCGCACGACGACATCGCCGCCGCCTCGGTGACCGCCTCGGCGCGCCGGGTGACGGTCGTCGCCGAGGGCTGGGGCGACGCCCGGCAAGGCGCTGCGGACGACCGCGGCCCGGAGGTCGACGGCGCTGCTCGACGAGCTGCCACTCGCCCGCAGGCCGCGGGTGACCGTCACCGTGCAGCGTCCGGAAGGGACCGCGGTGACGACCCGTCTCCCCGAAGGTGCAGCGGCGCCGGGCCCGCGCGGCGGTGGCCCGGTCGGCGGCGGGCGACCGCTCGCTGACCGTGCTGCTCGGGCTGCTCCTGCTGGCGGGCGGCATGCTCGTGGCCGCTGCTGTCCTACGGCGTGTTCGGCTCGGGCCGGGCCGGCCGGCCGCTGCTGGACCCGCTCGATCGTCGACGCGCTGCCGGGCAGCCGGCCCTGTCGCGCGGCGCGGCCATCGCGGCCGGGGTGCTGCTGATGGTGCTCGGGCTGGTGTGGGCCGCGCGCTCGCTGCGCCCCGAGCGCAGGCCCGACGTCGTGCTCGACGCCGGCCCGGACACCGCGATCGTCGTGAGCTCCGTCGCGGCCGCCGACGCCGTCGCCGCGCAGGCCGGCGGGCTGCCGGGGGTCGGCCGGGCCCGGGCCCGGGTCGTCGGCACGGCGGCCGCGCCCGCGCTGCGGGTCACGCTCTGGCTGGCCGAGGACGCCGACGTGCGCGACGGTGGTCCGGCTGCTCGACGACCAGGTGCTCGCGGGTGCCCGCGACTCGCTCGGCATGGCGTCGCTGCCGGTGGCCGTGCGCCTGGAGCTCGACGCGGAACCCTCCGGACCCCGGGTGGCCTGACGGCACGTAGCGTCGGTCCGGATGACCGCAGCCTCGACCCCGACCTCCCGGCCGCTCGACGGCCGGACCGCACTCGTGACCGGCGCCGCCAGCGGCATCGGCGCCGCCGTGACCCGCAGGCTCGTCGCCGACGGCGCGTCCGTCGTGGGCGTCGACGTCGACGAGGCGGCCCTCGACGCGCTCGCAGCGGAGGTCCCCGGCGTGGAACCGGTCACCTGCGACCTGTCCGACCTCGACGCCGTGGACCGGTTGCCGGCCCGAGGTCGACGTGCTGGTCAACAACGCCGGACGCCAGCACGTCGCGCCGCTGCACGAGTTCGATCCCGAGACCTTCTCCCAGATTCTGCGGATCATGCTCGAGGCGCCGTTCCGGCTGATCAGGCGCGCGCTCCCCGCGATGTACGAGCGCGGCTGGGGCCGGATCATCAACGTCTCCAGCGCGCACGGGCTGCGGGCCAGCCCGTTCAAGGCCGCGTACGTCTCGGCCAAGCACGGACTCGAAGGGCTCTCCAAGGTGGCGGCGCTCGAAGGCGCGGCGCACGGGGTCACCAGCAACTGCATCAACCCCGCCTACGTGCGCACCCCGCTGGTGGAGCGCCAGATCGCGGACCAGGCCCGGGTCCACGGCATCGACGCCGACACCGTCGTGGAGACGATCATGCTCACGCCGGTGGCGGTCAAGCGCCTCATCGAGCCCGCCGAGGTGGCCGAGCTCGCGGCGCTGCTCTACGGCCCGGCGTCGGCGTCGATCACGGGCACGTCGCTGTCGCAGGACGGGGGCTGGACCGCCCGCTAACCGCGGCCACACCGCACGTCCGGCAGGGTGACGCCCGGACCAGCCGGATCTCGGGGGGCCGGATCGGGAGGGCACGTGGGACCAGCGCCGCGCCGCGCGCTGCTCGCCGCACTGCTCTGCCTCGCGGCACTGGCCGCCGGCTGCTCGGTGGGGCCCTCGACCCGCCCGCCCGTCGCGGTGCGCGGCGTCGACATGCCGGCGCCGCCGTCGTCGACCGCCCCCAGGTCGGGCGCGCCCGCGCCCGAACCGGCACCGCAGAACCCCTCGATCGAGTTCGCCCCGTGCACCCGCGACGCCATCGAGCCGCTCGTGGACCCGCCGCCCGACCGCACGCTGCAGGCCGACTGCAGCGAGATCGTCGTTCCCGCCGACCCCGAGCAGCCCGGCCTCGGCGTCCGGCAGCTCGGGGTGCTGCGGGTCGGTCCGGCGGACGCGCCGCTGGACCGGCCACCGCTGCTGGTGGTCGGTGACTCCGCCACCGAACCGTCCGCGCGGCACGCCGTCACGCTCGCCGCCCAGGTGCCGCTCGACGTCCTGCAGCGCTACACGCTGGTCGGCCTGGACCGTCGCGGAGCCGGGACGGACCTGCTGGACTGCGCGCGGCCGTCCGCCCGTGCCGCGCTCGTCGACGCCGATCCCGGCACCGCCACCGACGCCGGGCTGGCCGCCCTGCTGGAGAGCGCACGGGCCGTCGTGCAGGAGTGCTACCTGGCCCAGCCCGGCGGGATCAGCGGGTACCGCACCACGTCCACCGCGGCCGACGTCGAGCAGGTCCGCGCCCAGCTGGGCGTTCCCCGGCTGTCCGCGATCGGCGTCGGCGACGGGGCCGCCGCGCTGGCCGCATGGGCCCGTACCTCGCCGTCGGCGGTCGGCAGGCTGGTGCTCGACGGGCCGCCCGACCCGGCGCTGGACGAGCCGGAACGGGCGGAGGCCCGGGCCAAGGCAGCCGAGGCGGCGTTCGACACGTTCGCGGTCGCGTGTGCCGCCCGCCCGGACTGCCCGCTCGGGCCCTCCCCGCGTGCCGCGGTCGCCGCGCTGGTGGAACGGCTGCGTGGCCAGCCGCTCGCGGCCGACGACGGGCGACGGCTCACCGCGGGCGCGGCCGTCACCGCCCTCCTCACCGCGCTCGGGGAGCCGCGGGACTGGCCCGAGCTCGCCGCCGCACTCGCCGCGGCGCGGGCGGGGGATCCCGCAGGCCTGCTGGGTGTCGTCGCGCCGGTGGCCGGGCCGGACGGGCGGTTCGAGTCGATGGTCGCCACCCGCTGCAACGACGCCAAGCGCCGGCTCACCCCGGGCGAGGTGGGTCAGCTGGCCGCGACGTGGCGCGGTTCCTACCCCGTGTTCGGAGGCACGATGGCGCTCGGCCTGCTCGCCTGCGCCCCGTGGCCCGCCATCACCTCCGTGGCGCCGTTCGGCCCGGCGAACGAGGCGCCGCCGATCCTCGTGATCGGTACCGCCCGCGACCCGCGCAGCCCGCTGGAGGGCTCCCGCCGGGCGGCCGACGGCCTGGCCACCGCACAGTTCCTCAGCTGGCAGGGCAGCGGCACGGGCGCCTACCCGCGCACGCCGTGCGTGACGGCCGCCGTCGGGGAGCTGCTCGTCTCCGGGACGGCACCGCGCGGCGGCACCCTCTGCCCGCCCTGACCAACCGGTCCGCTCAGCACAGTGCCGCTTCGCGGCTCAGCAGTAGTGCCGCTGCGCGGCGGTGACGAACTTCGCGGCCGTCGCCTCGGTGAGCGTCGGCAGCGCCATCGGGATGCGCCGGGCCAGGTCCTTCTCGCTGGTTCCGGCGGCGAGCTGCGCGCACGCCTCGCCGGCGATCCGCAGCTCCGCGAACCCGCTCCGGCTGGCCGGGACCTTGACCGCGCGCAGCGCCTTGAGGAACGCCGCGGCCTTCGGGTTCGCGGGTCCGCCGTCGGGGACCGCAGGCACGGCGCCGGCGTCGCCGCGCTGGGGCCCAGGCGGCACGGCAGGGGCACCCGCAGGTCCCGCCCCGTCGACGACGGCCGCAGTGGGCGCGGGCGACGGCGCCACGTCCGGCCCGCCCACCAGCACCCCACCGAGCGCGATCGCCCCGCCGAGCATCGCGGCGGCGAGCAGCGCCGTGGCGCTGACGTGCGCGGACAGTGACCGGACGCCGCGGGACGCCGGGCGCGGGCCGGACCGCGCGCGTCGCGTGATCCCACCCGCCATCGAACGCTCCCGGTCCCCGTGCCGGCCCCGAGGACCGTCCCTCCTGGTGCAACGACGGTGCCGGCAGGGCGCAACGGCCCGTGCCCGACGCCACACGTACGGCGCCCGGCGATCTGCGGCTCGGGTCAGGAGGCCGCGCGGGGTCAGGAGGGATCGTCGACCCGGATCGGCGGCAGGGCGGCCTGGATCTGCTCGCGGTCGGGCTCCAGCCACGGCGGCAGGCGCAGCGCGCGGCCCAGCTCCAGCAGCGGCTCGTCCACGGCGAAGCCGGGGTTGTCCGTCGCGATCTCCAGCAGCACTCCCCCGGGTTCGTGGAAGTAGATCGAGGTGAAGTACCGCCGGTCGAGGATCTCGGTGACCGACAGCCCCGCCTCCACGAGCTCGGACCGCCAGCGCGCCTGGGTCTCCCGGTCGGGCGCGCGCATGGCGATGTGGTGCACGGTGCCACCGGCCTGCAGGCCCTCCGCGCCGTCCGACCACGACCACGTCGACCGCCGCCCCCGCCCCGCCGGACCCCATCGTGAACCGGGCCCGGTCCCGTCCCTCATCGCTCAGCGTCATGCCGAGCAGGCCCGTAGCAGCTCGGCGGTGGGATCGAGGGCCCGCTGCGACATGGTCAGCGAGTGCAGCCCGCGCACCGCGTGCTCCGCCGGGATGGAACCGACACCGTCCCAGCCGGACCGGGCGTCGCCGGGTGCCGCGACGAGGTCGATCACCAGGCCGTCCGGGTCGCGCAGGGTGAGCACCTCCTCGCCGTCGCGCGACAGCGGGTGCGTCGGCGTCCACCGCGAGTGCCGCCAGCCTGCCCTGCCACCAGCCCAGCGACTCGGGCGGGACGCTGAACGCCGTGGCCGTCGTCAGGCCGGTGCCACGGCGGCCGGGCGGCACCCCGAGCCACGGGAAGAAGGTGAGGATCGTCGACGGCGATCCCGCCGCGTCGCCGTAGTAGAGGTGGTGGATCTGGGGAGCGTCGAAGTTGACCGTCTGCTTGACCAGCCGCAGGCCGAGCACCCGGGTGTAGAAGTCGACGTTGCGCTGCGGGTCCGTGGCGATGGCGGTGACGTGGTGCAGTCCGTGCGGGGCGACGTCGGTCATGCGGCGGGCTCCTGAGTCCGGCGGGCGGGTCGAGGGCGGGCCGCAATGTTGCAGGATCAAGTATCAGCGTCAAGCCCGCTCTTCGATCCTTGCCGAATCGCGACGGACGCCCGTCTCCCGCGCCGGAACCCGTCAGGCGGCGGCCGCTGACCTGGGCCGGCGGGAGTCCGGGCGCACGTCGGCGGCCGGGACGAGCAGCGAGAGCGGGCCTGCGCACCGGATGCGCAGGTACTCGACCGGGCCGCCGGTGCCGGCAAGTGAGAACCGGCCGATGACGGTGGCGGGGCGGTGGCACTCGGGGCAGTCAACGGTGCTGGTCATGATGGCCTCATCTCTGCGTGGTCGCTCCGACAGTGGCCCTGACGCAGCGCTCCTACCTCGGCAAAGAGGGCGCTCGGATGTGTATTCGTACACATGACCGGCCGGGCGTATCGGCAGCCCCGCCTCTGCCTCCTTTTACACATCGGGACCGGGTGCGACGACAACGACGACACCCGCCGCCCGGCGCACGCTCTGCCGTGGAGGTGGAAACCAATGACAAACCACGAGAACGACGAGATCGACATCGTCGGATGCCCGGCATGCGGCGGACCCGCCGAGGTCGCCGACCGGTTCGTGCTGCCGAGCACGGACGGGCCCGTCGAGCACGTGAAGGTGCACTGCGTGCGCCGGCACTGGTTCACGGTCCCGATCGAGAAGCTGCCTGCGGTTGCGGGCGCGAGTGTCGGAGAGGAACCGGACCGATGGGCGTCCAGCCGGCACCAGCGCTGAGCCATCGCGACCGGGCGATCCTGCGCGCGGTGGCCGCCGGCACGGCGGTCCTGCGCGTCAGCGTCGAGCCCGACCTCTTCGTCGACGGGCGGTGCTGCTGCGACCAGGTCGCCGTCCGCCGCCTCACCCACGCCGGCCTGATCGCCGCGGCCGGACCGGGCACCGCCGGACAGCTCGTCCCGGCCCTGCTCACCCCGGCCGGGCGCCAGGAGCTCCTCGCGAGCTGACCGTCGCCCGGCCGCGGTACCGACCCGGTACCGACCCACCAGACTCCGGCCCGCCGTATCCGTGTCGTCCCCGGATGCGCGCGGGCCGGCTCCACGTGCACCGGACCCGACGATCGCCGCGAGCCGCACGTCCTCGCCCGCACCAGGGCGTCGACGTGCGGCTCGCGGCGATCTTGGCGCGTCAGCCGCCTGCGGGCGCGCCCTCCGCCGCGTCGCCGCCCGCCTCCGGCTCGGCCGCAGCGGGCGAGCTGGGCGGTGCGGTGGTGGTGGCCGGCGCCTCGGACGACGGGCGGCGGGGGCGCCGTGGTGGTCGTCTGCGGCGCGGCGGGCGTGGTGGGCGGGGCGGCCGGAGCGACGCGCGCCGCGGACGTGGGCGCGACGGTGGCCTGCGGCCGCGCGGCCGGGGGCACCTGCCTCGGCGCGGCGTGCCGACGACGGGTGCGCGCACCGGGATGCTCGACGCGACCGGGCGGGTCGACGCGACCGCCTCGTTGCCCGCGCCGATGCGGGTGGCGCCGAACGCGAGCGCACCGCCCAGTACGGCAGCGGTGAACAGGGTCGCCGCGACGACCAGCACGACGAGGCGGGAACGGTCGGGACCGGCGGTGACGGGGAACGGGCTGGCCTGCTTCGGCGGCCTGACCGCGGGCAGGTCGGGCGGCATCGCCCCGGCGTCCGGCGCGGGGGGCTCGTCGGATCCGGGATCCCCGGCGACCTCGCCGGCGACGGCGGGCATGCCGATCGGCCCGCTCCACGCCTGCCGCGACCAGCGCCGCGCCGGCGGCGATCACGCCCTTCGGGTCGACGTCGACCGACGCGGTCCGCCCGAATCCGTCGGAGACGAGCCTGGGTCACCAGCGGGATCCGCGAGGATCCGCCGACCAGCAGCAGCGCGGTGAGGTCGCCGGCGTCACCCCGGCCGAGCCGATCGCGCGTGCGCATCGCCTCCACCGTCTCGCAGCACGGCCGGCCGGATCATCTCCTCGAACTCCGCGCGCCCCAGCCGGACGCTGGGTGCAGATCCCGGGAAGCATCACCGGGACCAGCACCTCGGTGTCGGCGAGAGCGCCTCCTTGGCCGCGGTGCACTCCCGGCGCAGGCGGGCCACCGCGGCCAGCACCTCGGGGTCGGACGCGTCCAGCGCCTCCCACTGCTCGCGCCGAGCGCGGCCCGCACGTGCTCGAAGACCGCCTCGTCGAAGTCCACGCCGCCGAGCCGCTCGATGCCCTCCGGCGTGCCGAGCAGCTCGAACCCGCCCGCGTCGGCTTGCGGACCACCGCCGCGTCGAACGTGCCCGCCGCCCAGGTCGTAGACCGCGACCACCGCGCCCGGCTCCACCCGCTCCGCGCTCGCGTACCCGACGGCCGCGGCCTGCGGTTCGGACAGCAGCGACACCGGTCCGACGCCGTGGTCGGCCAGCGCCGCGCTCAGCGACTCCACCTTGTGCGGGCCCCAGCCCGCGGGGTGGGTGACCGCGACCCGGGACGGCGGGCCGCCCTCGCGCGCGGCCACGTCGTGCAGCATCCGGGCGATGAACCGCGCGGCCAGCGCCTCGGCGGCCACCGGCTCGCGGCCCACCAGCACCGGGGTCCCGTCGCCGATCCGGCGCTTGAACTCCCGCACCACCCGGCCCGGGTCGGACAGCGCCCGCCGCTCGGCCGCCTCCCCGACCAGGAACGCGCCGTCCGCGCCGTCGAAGACGGCCGAGGCCACCGCGTGCGAGCGCTCGCCGAGCGGCACCAGCTCGACGGTGTCCCGCCGGACCGGCACACCGCCGCGGCCGAGTAGGTGGTCCCCAGATCGACCCCCACCTGATACGACATCGAGTACCTCCGTGCTCGCTGGAATGTGGGCCGCGGAAATGTGGCCAACCTCGCGAACACGTGCGGATTCCGGCTCCCGGTTCAGCACATTCGACGCGACAGCCGGGGAAATCCCGTAGTGCCGAGCTCGCGCGCACCCGCGATCCCGGTAGCGACGGGCGCACTGACCGGGGGCAACCCGGATCCCGCGGCCCCGCCGCCGACCTAGCTTCGTTCTCAGCCGGACGACGTGCCGGTGGCGCATCGGGGCACGAACACCGGCGCCGACCCGACATCAGGAGCGAAAAATGAGCAACCCGTTCGACATCAACGCCTTCATCAACAGCACCCTGGGCGAGAACCTGGACGTCAACCAGATCCAGGACCAGGACCAGGAATCGGACCAGAGCACCGAGACCGCCCAGGTCGGCAACCAGGAGAACACCCAGGCCGCCGCCCAGGACCAGGACACCACCACCGCCACCAACACCGAGGCCGGTGACGGCGGCGACGGCGGCGTGGCCGTCGGCGGCGACGGCGGTTTCTCCGGTTCCATCGGCCAGAGCGGCGGCGGGACCAACATCAACTTCGGCGACACCGGCGACGGCGGCGACGGCGGCGACGCCGACGCCGAGGGCGGCGACGGCGGCGACGCGACCTCCGAGGTGGAGGTCGAGGCGGAGCAGGACCTCGAGCAGGACTCCGACCAGGACTTCGACCAGGAGTCGAACCCGGCGGACACCGACCAGGACGCCGACGCCGACGACGACGCGGACCTCGACCTGAGCTCGTTCCTCGCCTGACCGGTCTCACCTGACGCGCCGGCCCCGCCCCGAGCAGGGCGGGGCCGGCCTTCCACTCCACGGAGGTGAACGACGTGCTGGCCTTCTCCGAGATCATCGACTTCCTGCTCAGCCTGCTGCGCGACCCGGACGCCCGCGCGGCGTTCGAGCAGGACCCGCAAGGCACGCTGCAGGAGGCCGGCCTCGACGGCGTCACCGGCCAGGACGTGCGCGACGCGCGCCTGCTGCATGGCCGACGACGGGTCGGCGCGCGCTTCCGACGACGGCGTCCGGCTCGTCCTACCAGGGCGGCCGCGACGCGGTCCAGGAGATCAACTACACCACGCAGCACTACCACGCGGACGAGAACGTCGCCGGTCGACGACCGCGGCGAGTTCGACCTGAGCTTCGTGGACAACAGCACCACGCTCGTCACGATCGACGACCGCGACACGATCATCTTCCAGGACTCGTTCAACACCGACAACAGCAGCACCGACGTGACGGTGATCGACGACTCGTTCAACGGCTCGTTCAACGAGGACAACGACGTGGTCGCGATCCAGGACAACGACACGATCACCGAGGACAACGACGTCACCATCGGGACGTCGACATCCAGGACAACGACACCATCACCGAGGACAACGACGTCGTCGCGATCCAGGACAACGACACCGTCAACGAGGACAACGACGTCGATCGACATCCGAGGACAACGACGACGGTCGGCCAGGAGCCCGAGCCCCGTCGCGAGCCGAGCCCGACGAGCAGCCCGACGAGCGCCGACGCCGAGGCCGACGCTCCCGACGACGCAGGCGTCGACGCCGCGGTCGACTCGTGACACCGATCGCCGAGGAGGCAGCCGTGGGCAGCACGGAACCGGTGGAGGCCATCGACAGCGCGCTCGCCGCCATCGCCCGCTACGAACGGCCCGACCTCGACGCCCGGCTCCGCAACGCCAGGGCCCGGCTGCTCGACGGCCGGGTCCGGGTGCTGGTGGTCGGCGAGTTCAAGCAGGGCAAGAGCATGCTGGTGAACGGCCTGGTCGGCGCACCGGTGTGCCCGACGTTCGACGACGTCGCCACGGCCGTGCCCACCGTCGTGCGGCACGCGGACAGCGTGACGGTCACGCTCGTCCGGGAGGTCGGCGGCACCGGCCCGGACGCCGACCCCGCCCTCCGGCGGGTCGAGCGGATCGAGGTGCCGCCCGCCGAGCTCGCCGACCACGTCTGCGAGCAGGGCAACCCGGGCAACCGGGAGGGCTGGAGCCACGTCGAGGTCGGCCGTCCCGCGGCCCGTGCTGACCGGCGGGCTGGAGCTGGTGGACACCCCGGGCGTCGGCGGGCTCCGGTCGGTGCACGGCGCGGCGACGATGGCCGCGCTGCCCTCGGCCGACGCCGTGCTGCTGGTGTCCGACGCCTCCCAGGAGTACACGGCGCCGGAGCTGGAGTTCCTCCGGCACGCCGCCTCGGTGTGCCCGAACGTGGCCTGCGTGCTGACCAAGAGCGACCTCTACCCGGAGTGGCGGCGCATCGCCGAGCTCGACCGGGCCCACCTGGCGGACGGCCGGGATCGGCGGCGGAGCTGTTCGCCGTCTCCTCCACGCTGCGCTGGCACGCCGTGCTGGGCAACGACGCCGAGGTCAACGTGGAGTCCGGGTTCCCGGCGCTCGTCGGGCTACCTGCGCCAGCGGGTGCTGGGCCAGGCCGACCGGCTGGCCCGGCGCGGCATCGGTGCACGACGTGCTCGCCGTCACCGGCCAGCTCGCGGGGAACCTGCGCGCCGAGCACGCGGCCCAGCAGAACCCCGACTCCGTCCGGCGAGCTCCTCGAGCGAGCTCGCCGACGCGCAGCAACGCGCGGCCGGCGCTGAAGGAGCGGTCCGCGCGCTGGCAGCAGACCCTCAACGACGGTGTCGCCGACCTGAACGCCGACATCGACCACGACCTGCGCGACCGGATGCGCGAGATCAGCCGCGCGGCCGAGGAGGAGCTGGGCACCGGGGGCGACCCCACCAAGGTGTGGGACCAGTTCTCGGGCTGGGTGCAGCAGGAGGTGGCCGCCGCCGCGTCGGCCAACTTCGTCTGGGCCACCCAGCGCGCACGCGGCCTGGCCCAGCAGGTGGCCGACCACTTCTCCGCCGAACGCGAGCAGGTGCTTCCCGCCCTGCGCAACGACCCGTCGGACGCGCTGCGCTCGGTCCGGGCGATCACCGTGCGCGGGACCGAGCCGTGGACCGTCGGCCAGAAGGCGCTGACCGGGCTGCAAGGGCGGCTACATGGGGATGCTGATGTTCGGGATGCTCGGCACGTTCATCGGCTTCGCCACGCTGATCAACCCGCTCGGCATCGGCGCCGGGGTCATGATGGGCGGCAAGACGATCGGCGACGAGCGCAAGCGGATCATCACCAGGCGGCAGAACGAGGCGAAGACGGCGGTCCGGCGCTACGTCGACGACGTGACCTTCCAGGTCGGCAAGGACTCCCGCGACCGGCTCCGCGCCGTGCAGCGCGACCTGCGCGACCACTTCACCGAGCAGGCCGAGCAGCTCAAGCGGTCGCTGCAGGAGTCGCTGGCAGGCCGCCGAGCGGGCGGTCAAGGCCTCCCGGGCCGAGCGGGAGGCGCGGCTGCCCCGAGATCGCGGCCGAGCTGGAGCAGCTGGAGGCGGTGCGGCGCCAGGCGCGCGCCCTGCTGCCGCGACCCGGCGGGGGCGCGGGCGGCATGAGCACCCTGACCACCGCCGCCCGCCGGGTGCTGCGTGCTCGCCGTGGAGGCCCACCACGACGACCCGGCCACCGTCCGCTGGCTGCGCGGCCAGCTGGACCGGCTCGACGAGCCGCTGCGCGTCGCGATCGCGGGCAAGGTGAAGGCGGGCAAGTCCACCCTGCTCAACGCGCTGGTCGGCGAGCAGATCGCACCCACCGACGCCGGCGAGTGCACCCGCGTCGTCACCTGGTACCGCGACGGGCGCACCCCGCGGGTCGTCATGCACCCGAAGGACGGCGCGCCGTCCCCGCTGCCGGTCACGCGGCGCGACGGGGCGCTGGTCATCGACCTCGACGGCACCCCCGCCGACCGGCTCGACCGGCTCGTCGTGGACTGGCCCTCGCAGGACCTGCGCGTCGCCACGTTGATCGACACGCCGGGCATCGCGTCGGTGTCCACGGAGAACGCGCGGCGCACCGTGACCTTCCTCGACCCCGAGGACGACACGCCCACCGAGGCGGACGCCGTGGTCTACCTGATGCGCCACCTGCACGCCACGGACGCCGAGTTCCTCGAGTCGTTCCGCGACCGGGGCGTGGCCAGGGCCACCTCGGTCAACACGGTCGCGGTGATCTCGCGGGCCGACGAGATCGGCGGCGGGCGCGTCGACGCGATGTTCTCGGCGCGCGCGATCGCCCAGCGCTACCGGTCCGAACCCGCCGTGCGCGGGCTGTGCCAGGACGTCGTCGCCGTGGCGGGGCTGCTCGCCCAGACCGGCCGGACGCTGCGGCAGTCCGAGTTCGGCACGCTCGCCGAGCTGGCCCGGATGCCGAGGGAGCAGCTGGAGCACGACGCTGATGTCGGTCGACCGCTTCCTCGACGCCACGCAGGCCGACGGCGACGCGGACGCCCGCCGCGAGCTGGTGCACCGCTTCGGGCTGTTCGGGATCCGCCTCTCGACCACGCTGATCCGGCAGGGCGCCGGCACCCCCGCGGCGCTGGCGACCGAGCTGGTCGACCGCAGCGGTCTCCACGAGCTGCAGCGCGTGCTGCACACCCAGTTCGCCGAGCGCCGTGACCTGCTCAAGGCCCGCTCGGCGCTGCTCGCGGTCGACAGCGTGCTGCGCGACGGGGACCGCCGCGGACCGCTGGGCCGGGAGGTCGAGCGGATCCTCGCCGGTGCCCACGAGTTCGCCGAGCTGCGCCTGCTCGGTGCGCTGCGGTCCGGTGCGGTGCGGCTGCCGCCGCACTGTGCCGAGGACGCCGAGCGCCTGCTCGGCGACGCCGGCGCCGCCGCGGAGGTGCGGCTGGGGCTGCCCTCCGGGGTGGACGCAGGGCGACCTCCGCCGGGCGGCGTTCGAGGCGCTGGACCGGTGGCAGCGCCACGCCGTGAACCCGATGTGGGGACGCGCGACGGCGGACGCGTGCCAGGTGGTGGTGCGCACCTGCGAGGGGCTCCTGGCCGGCACCTGACGTCCGCGCCCGTGTCGCCAGGTCGACACCCGGCTGTGTAAGGGGACACACACGGCGGCGCCGACCCGGACGACGATGGGCCCCAGGCAACCTTCAGGGGGAGACCATGGACGTCCGGCGGCACCACCACGACGACCGGCCCTCCCGCGACGTGGCGGCGCACCGGGCGGCCGGGTCATGATCGCGCGGGTCGCGCCCGTACCGGACTCCCCAGCGCCCGACGCGGTCCGCGCGGAGCGGGCGTGGCGCGACGGCGACGCGCTCGCGGCCATCGACGCGGCCGACCGCGCGCTGGCCGACCGGCACGGACGCCGGACTGCCGGGCCGCCGGGGTGGCCGCGGCCGCCGCGGCCGCCGACGGCGCGCTGCTCGACGCCGCCGGACGCTGGCGCGGCGTCGCGGCGGTGCTGGACGGCACGCCCGGGGTCTGGGCCGCAGGCCGCGCCGCGCTGGCCGCGGGCCTCGCGGGCGACGTCGACGCCGCGGCACGCGATCTCGCAGGCGCCCGCCGCGGGCTCCCGGACCCCGCGCCACGCGGGCTCGCCGTGCTGCTCGACGGAGTCGACGCCGTCGTCGACGGGCTGCGGGGGCACTTCGAGCCTGCCGCACGGCGCCTCGCGGGCCTGGCGGCGGCCACCGTTCCGCCCGACCCGCTGGCCGTCGAGCCGTGGGACGAGCTCGCGGTCACCGCCGTCGCCGCGAGCGGCGACGACCGCACCGCGCGGGCGATGCTGGGCGCGCAGGACGACCGCGGGAGTCCCCGGCGCCGGCTGCTGGCGGCCTGGCTGGACCTGCGCACCGGCCGGCTCGCCGCGGCCCGCGACGGGCTGGCCCGCGCGGCCGGGACCCCGGTGCTGCGCCGGAGCGCGGTGCTCGCCGCCGCGGTGACCGTGGGGCTCGCGCGCCGCTCCGGCGACGACGAGGCCCTGGCCGCGACCTGGCACCGGGTGGCGCCGGTGATGGCGGGCGCCGACGTCGAGCTGCTGCTGCTCGACGTGTGGGGCGAGCTGTCGGTCGGGGCGGCGCTGGTCGCCCCCGCCGACCGGGACGCCATCGTCGAGGCGATGCGCCGGGCCGTCGTCAGGGCCGGATCCCCGGCGTGGTGCGTCGCCGTCGAGCAGTGGTGGCACCTCGAACGCGCCGCCGCGGTGGCGGACCCCGCGGCGGCCGGTGCCGCCGCCGAACGGCTCACCGTGCTGGCCGCGGAGGATCCCCGGCTGGAGACGTTCGCCGACGCCGCCGTCACCTGGGCCGCGGTACTCGCGGGCAACGTGCACCGGCCTGCCGTGGCGCGCACGGCGGCCGGGCTCGCCGCGGCGGGCCGCCGCTGGGAGGCCGCCGGGCTGTGCGCGGCGGCGGCCGCCCGCGCCACCGACCCGGCGGTCGCCCGGGAGCTGCTCGGCGCAGGCCGCGGTCTCCGCGCCGAGACCACCGGCTGTGCCCGCACCACGACCGACGGGCTGTCCGAGCGCGAGCGTGACGTGGGCGCGCTCGTGCTCGACGGCCTCACCCACAAGGAGATCGGCGCCCGCCTCTACATCTCGCCGAAGACGGTGGAACAGCACGTGGCGCGGCTGCGGCAGAAGCTGGCGGCGTCCAACCGGGCCACGCTGGTCGCGGCACTGCGGACCCGCCTCGAACGGTGACCGGTCCGGTAACGTCGGCCCGGGGCGACGACCGACCACCCTCCCGGCGAGGGGATCCGATGACCAGGTCCGATGCGGTGGTGCTGGGCCGCAGGCTGTTCGCCGAACAGGCGTGGCGCGACGCCCACGCGCAGCTCTCGGCGGCGGACCGGGAGTCGACGCTCGACGTCGAGGACCTCGAACGCCTCGCGACGGTCGCCTACCTGGTCGGCCGGGACGCGGACAGCCAGGACGCCTGGGAGCGCGCACACCACGCCTGCCTGCAGCAGGGTGATTCCGTCCGGGCGGCCCGATGTGCCTTCTGGCTCGCGCTGGCACTCCTGCTCCGTGGCGAGACCGCACGCGGCGGGGGCTGGCTCAGCCGGGCGCAGCGGCTCCTCGACGACTGCCGCCAGGACTGCGCCGAGCAGGGATACCTGCTGATTCCGAGTGCGTTGCACAGCCTCGCCGCGGGCGACCCGGCGGCCGCACACGCCACCTCCGGCCAGGCCGGCAAGATCGGCACCCGCTTCGGCGACCGGGACCTCGAGGCCTTCGGCTCGCTCGGCCGAGGGCAGGCCCTGATCCTCCTGGGCGAGACCGCCGAGGCAGTGGCGTTGTTCGACGAGGCGATGATCGCGGTCACGGCGGGCGAGCTGTCCCCGATCGTCGCCGGCATCGTCTACTGCGCCGTGATCGAGGCCTGCCAGGAGATCTTCGACCTGCGCCGGGCCCGTGAGTGGACCGGCGCGCTGAGCAACTGGTGCACCTCGCAGCCGGACCTGGTGCCCTACCGCGGTCAGTGCCTGGTGCACCGCGCCGAGATCATGCAGTTGCACGGGGAGTGGCCCGACGCCGTCGATGCGGCGCAGGAAGCGTGCCAGCGCCTCGCCCCGCCCGCGGAGCAACCGGGGCTCGATCTGACCGGGGGCCATCCGGCGGCGGGCGCGGCGTTCTACCAACGAGCCGAGCTGCACCGGCTGTCCGGCCAGTTCACTCAGGCCGAGCAGGCCTACCATCTGGCCAACCAGTGGGGCCACGAGCCGCAGCCGGGGCTGGCGCTGCTGCGCCTCGCGCAGGGCCAGGACAGTGTGGCGAGCGGCGACGATCCGTCGCGTCCTCGACGAGGCGTCCGACCGGGTCGATCGGGCCAGGCTGCTCGCCGCGTACGTCGAGATCGTGCTGGCCACCGGCGACGTCAAGGCGGCGCGCTCCGCCGCCGACGAGCTGTCCGAGATCTCCGAACGCCTCGACGCCGCGCTGCTTCGCGCGACCGCCGCCCAGACGACGGGCGCGGTCCTGCTCGCCGAGGGGGCACCGCGGGCCGCCCTCACGGTCCTGCGCCCGGCGTGGACGGCCTGGCAGGAGCTCGAGGTCCCCTACCAGGCCGCTCGCGTCCGCCTTCTCATCGCCCGCGCCTGTCGCGAGCTGGGCGACTCCGACTCCGCGGAGATGGAGCTCGACGCCGCCCGCTGGGTCTTCGGCCGGCTCGGCGCGCTCCCCGACCTCGCGCATGTGGAGTCCCTGTCGCGCAAGGCGACGCCGACGACCGGTGGGCTGAGCCCGCGTGAGGTGCAGGTGCTCGGCCTGGTGGCGGCGGGCCTGACCAACCGCTCGATCGCGAACGACCTGTTCCTCAGCGAGAAGACGGTGGCCCGCCACGTGGCCAACATCTTCACCAAGCTGGGCCTCTCGTCCCGCTCGGCGGCCACCGCGTACGCCTACCAGCACGGAATCGTGTAGCGGCGCTACACAGAACTACCCATGCGCCGGGTGCGGGTGGATGGCTGGTTCGCCCGATGCGACCGGGCTACCCGACGTTCGTAGCGTCCTCGTGCATGACCACTTCACAGGTGACTTCCCAGGCCACGGCCCCGATCGACCCGGTCCAGCGGCTGAGCGACGGCTTCCACGACACCTTCCGGACCTTCGTGGCGCGCGACGAGGTCTTCACACCCGACGCGTTCTTCGACCTGAACATGCCCGTGTGGCGCTTCCAGCTGCAGGGTCGCGACGCCTTCGCGGCCCAGCTCCGGCACCTCGCCGAGGGTGCTGTGGTGCACGTCGACGTCCTGCGCACCGTCGCGACGGTCTCGGGATTCGTCACCGAGCACGTGGAGCGCGCAGACGGTGGGTGGCGAGGAGCTGTCCGCGCGCCGGATGTGGCTCTGCACCGTGCGGGACGGGCGCATCGCCGAGGTCGTCGGCTACTGCAGCGGCGAGTGGGACGAGGCGCTTGCGGACCCGGCACGCCGCCGAGGCCCCGATGATCCGGCCCTGACGGCCCGAGCCGACGGAGGAGACCATGACGACACACGCCATCACCGACGCCCGCGGCGCCGTCGACCTGTCCGAGGAGGCCGTGGCGGGGCTGCGCGAGCGCCTCCGCGGACCCCTGCTCGGCCCGGCCGACCCCGGCTTCGCCGCGGCGACCGAGCTGTGGAACGCGATGATCGACACGACGCCCGCGCTCGTCGTCCGGCCCACCGGCACGGCCGACGTCGTGGAAGCGGTGCGCTTCGCGCGCGACCACCGGCTTCCGATCTCGGTGCGCGGCGGCGGTCACAACATCGCGGGCACCGCGCTCGTCGACGGCGGGGTGACCCTCGACATGTCGCGGCTGCGCGTCGTCACCGTCGACCCGCACGCTCGGGTGGCCACCGTCGCGGCCGGATGCCTGCTCGGTGAGGTGGACCGCGAGACGCAGCTCCACGGCCTGGCGACACCGCTCGGTTTCGTCTCCGAGGTCGGCGTGGCCGGGCTGACGCTCGGCGGCGGCCTCGGCTACCTGACCCGGCGCTACGGCTGGACGGTGGACAACCTGCTCGGCGTCGAGATCGTCACCGCCGACGGGCAGGTGCGGCACGCGAGCCGGGAGCGCGACCCTGACCTGTTCTGGGCGGTCCGCGGTGCCGGTGCCAACCTCGGTGTGGTCACGTCGTTCACGCTGCGCCTGCACCCGGTGGGCCCGCTCGTCCACGGCGGACTCGTCGCCTGGCCGTTCGAGCGGGCCGCGGAGATCCAGCGCGCCTACCGGAGGATCGCCGCCGAGGCGCCCCGGGAGCTGTCGGTCTGGCTCAACATCCTCCGAGCCCCGGCCGCCCCGTTCGTGCCGGAACGGTGGCACGGCGAGCTGGTCGTGCGCCATGTGCGTCTGCTTCAGCGGCGACCTCGACACCACCGACGAGGTCATGGCCCCGATCCGGGCGCTGGGCGACCCCGTCGTCGACCTGCTCGCCACCCAGCCGTACACGCAGGTGCAGTCCTATCTCGACGACACCGAGCCGAAGGGCCAGCACTACTACTGGAAGACCGAGTACCTGGCCGAGCTGAGCGACGACCTGCTCGTCCACCTGGCGAGCCCTCGCCGCAGAATGCCCGATCCCGGATGCCCAGCTCGGCCTCCTCCACCTCGGCGGGGCCCTGGCCGACCGCGCTCCCGACGACGGGGCCGTCGGCAACCGGGACGCCCGATTCGCTTTCGGCGTCCTCGGGATGTGGGAGCCCGACCAGCCGGGCGCGGAGGCGCTTCCGGACATGGGTCCGCGACGCCTGGCGGCGGGTCCGCCCGTTCTCCACCGGCGGGAACTACGTGAACTTCCAGACCGCCGACGAGGGCGACGACCGCATCCGGGCGACCTACGGCGCCAACCACGACCGCCTCGTGGCCGTCAAACACGCCTACGATCCGGACAACCTGTTCCGGTCGAACCGGAACATCCGCCCGTGAGGCACCTCGCCCGGAGGAGATGAGGCGATGGACGGCGGCGTGCTGGTCGTCGGCGGCGGCATCGCCGGGCTCGGCCTCGCGCGGGCGCTGACCCTGCGCGGGGTGCCGTGCTCGCTGGTCGACCGGGCCCCGATGTCGACGGCCGCAGGCCTCGGCCTGAACCTCCCCGGCAACGCCGTACGCGCCCTCGCCGCGCTGGGCCTGGCCGATCAGGTCGTCGACCGCGGGGTGCGGGTACGGCGCCGGGAGTACCGCAACGGATCCGGGCGCCTGCTGTTCGCCGTGGACGAGGAGGGCTTCTGGGGCGGCCCGTCGGTGTGCCTGCCGCGCGGGGACCTGCTCGACGTGCTCCGCGCCGGCACGGCCGACGTGCCCACGCGGTGGCACACCGGCGTCGCACGCGTCGAGCAGGTGCCGGAGGGTGCCCGGGTCCGGCTGGAGTCGGGTGCGACGGAGGAGTACGGCTTCGTCGTCGGGGCCGACGGCGTGCACTCGGCGGTGCGGCCCGCCGTGGTGCGACGGCGGCACCCGGCCGTCGCTCATGACCGAGTCGAGCTGGCGGTTCAGCGGGCCGAACCCGGGTGTGGACTGCTGGACGGTGTGGTCGGGCCGCCGCGGCACGATCCTGCTCATCCCGGTCGCACCCGGCCTGGTGTACGGCTACGCCTCGGCGACCAGCGGCGGCGCCGCGAGCACGGACCCGCAGTGGCTCGCCGTCACCTTCGCCGCCTTCCCCGAGCCCGTGCGTGCGGTCGTCGCATCGGTGCTGCGCGACGGTGGCCCGCTGCACCACTCCCCCGTCGAGGAGGTCCGCTGCGAGCGGTGGAGCCGCGGGCGGGTGGCACTGATCGGCGACGCCGCGCACGCCACGGCGCCGGTGTGGGCCCAGGGGGCGGCGCTCGCGCTCGAGGACGGCCTCGTCCTCGCCGACCTGCTCGCCGCCCGGTCCGAGTGGACCGGAGCGGGCGCCGAGTTCGAGCGGCTGCGCCGGCCACGCGTCGCGGGCGTGCAGGCGGCCACCGACCGGATGTCGCGCGTCGCCCGGCTGCCCGGCCGGCTGCGCGACCTCCTCGCCCCCGCGATCGGCCCCAGGGCCTACCGCGCGGCGCTACGGACCGCTCCGGGAACCCGTCCGCCGCGGCGCCTAGCTGGTCCCGGCCGGCGCCTGCACGTCTCGACACCGCGGTGGCCGTCTGGGATCGTGGCGTTGCTCAACGCCTGCCCTGGACCCGGCGGACGCAGCTCACGTCCGACCAGCTGGTGATTCACATGGGCACTGCCATCCGTATCTGCGACCGCTGCGGCGGCGTCACCGTGGGCAGCGATCCGTGCATCGGCGCCCCCCTACCGGGAGGTGGGCACGCGGCTCGGGAGGCAGCCGGGCGGGCCCGGACGACCGATGATCTCGCACCCGGAGCACACGACGGCGTAGCCAGCGGGCGGAAATCCCCCACTCCGCCCATTCCGGACAACACCCGCCTCGATCCCCTCCGGGGCGGGTGTTGTCATGCAGACCGCTCCACGACACCCGCGACGGGCTGACAGATCACCTTGCAGCGCGGTCGCGCGGGGGGTAACGGTGGAGAGGACGCGAAGCCCGCAAGCGAGGCGGACGGCATGACGACGATCAAGGTCGAGGAGGCCACCGAGCCCGATGATCTCGGGCTCGGCGACGCGCCCGTCGTTCCCGTCTTCGTCGACTCGAGTGGTCGGCGGAGTCGGCGGATCCGTCGGGTCGGGTGGGTGGTCTCCGCGGTCTGCCTGGCCTACATCGGCCTGATCGCGGTGAGCATGAGCGACACGCAGCATCGGCCCGCTGATGTCCGTCCCGCCCGTCGCGCAGAGCGTCGTGGAGTTCCCGGACCACGACGCCGGCCCGCCCGGCGCCCTGGAGGTCCCGCAGCCCGTCTCGGCGCCCCCACCCGCACGAGCCGTACCGCCGCGACCGGGCCGCGCACGACGACGATGCTCGCCGCGATGGGCGGCCACGGTACGAAGAAGGTGGGCAGCAGGACCGCCCAGACCGCCCCGCCGACGAGCCGGGCCACCGCGAAGGCCCCGACCCCGGCCCCGCCCCGCGCGACGCGGCCGCAGGCGCCCACCTCGACGATGGCCCTCGGGAGCACCGCGCCGTGACTCCCCACCTTCCGGCGCCGGCGCACGCGGTCCCCGCAACCCGTCTCGACCCACCGCCGACGCGTCCGGCCGAAGTGGGTGCTGATCGCGCTGGTCGTCGCGATGTTCTGCAGCGCGCTGCTGCTCGACGGGCTGGTGCGCTCCCAGATCGGGATCGACGCGCGCGGGGCCGGACCCGACGGCGACGACTCCCACGTGCCGGTGGCGATCAGTGCGGGCGGCCCGGTCCTCGACCTGACCCAGGGCCGCCAGCAGAGCCTGTCGATGCCCCCGAAACGGGTCGCGCTCACCTTCGACGACGGACCGGACGAGACCTGGACCCCGCAGGTGCTCGCCGTGCTGGCCAAGTACCACGTGCCGGCCACGTTCTTCGTCATCGGGTCGTCGGTCGCCCGCCATCCCGACCTGGTTCGGCAGATCCGCGCCGAGGGCTCGGAGATCGGGATCCACACCTTCACCCACCCCGACCTCGCCGAGGTCTCCCCATCGCGGGTCGACCGGGAGATGACCGAGACCCAGCTGGCTCTGGCCGGTGCGACCGGTGAGCTGAGCTACCTGGTGCGACCGCCCTACTCCTCGGAGCCGAGCGCGCTGGACGACCAGCGCTTCGGCATCGTCTCCCGCCTCGGCACGCAGGGGTACGTCACCGCGCTCGTCGACGTCGACAGCCTCGACTGGGAACGCCCCGGCGCCGCCGCCATCGCGCACAACGCGGTCCCCGAGGACGGACAGGGTGGCGTGGTGCTGCTGCACGACGCCGGCGGGGACCGCAGCCAGACGGTCGAGGCGCTGGACCAGCTCATCCCGGAGATGCAGGCCGACGGGTTCACCTTCACCACCGTGTCGACCGGTGTGGGCCTCCCGCCGGCGAACTTCGCGGCCGGTCCGCTCGATCTGGCACTCGGGCGGATCATGCTCGTCAGCGTCGCGATCGCGGATGATCTCGTCGGCGCACTCGAGTGGAGCCTGCTCCTCGTCGGCGGGACGGTCGTGCTGCGCTGCCTGCTGGTCATGCTGGTGGCGATCCGGCACGGGCGCCGGCAGCGGCGGCGCGCCGCGGCGCGCGCGACGGTGCCGAACCCCGCGTCTCCGAACCGGTGTCGGTCGTCGTGCCGGCCTTCAACGAGAAGGAGTGCATCGCCCACACGGTGCGTTCGCTCGTCGCCTCCACCCATCCGGTCGAGATCATCGTGGTCGACGACGGCTCGACCGACGGCACCGCCGAGATCGTCGAGCAACTCGGCACTGCCGACGTGCGCGTGATCCGGCAACCCAACTCGCGGCAAACCCGCCGCGCTCAACGCCGGCATCGCGGCGGCGTCGCACGACATCGTGGTGCTGATGGACGGCGACACCGTCTTCGAGCCGGGCACCGTCGCCGCGCTGGTGCAACCGTTCGCCGACCCGTCGATCGGCGCCGTCGCCGGCAACGCCCGCGTCGCCGACCGCGCGCGCCTGCTGGGCCGGCTCCAGCACATCGAGTACGTCATCGGCTTCAACATCGACCGCCGGGTCCAGGACTCCTGGGGGTCGTCACCACCGTGCCGGGCGCGATCGGCGCGTTCCGCACGCCGGGCGTTGCGCGCGGTCGGCGGGGTCAGCGCGGACACCCTCGCCGAGGACACCGACCTGGCCATCACCCTCGGCCGCGCGGGCTGGCGGACCGTCTTCGAGCCGACCGCCCGAGCCTGGACCGAGGCGCCGGCGACCCTGGGCCAGCTGTGGCGGCAGCGGTACCGCTGGAGCTACGGGATCATGCAGTCGCTGTGGAAGCACCGCCGCGCCATCGTCGAGAGCGGACCGTCCGGCCACGTCGGGCGGGTGGGGCTCGCGTTGACCGCCCTGTTCCAGATCGTGCTGCCGCTGCTCGCGCCGATGGTCGACATCTACCTGGTCTACGGCCTGCTGTTCCTCGACCCCGTCGTGACCGCGGTCACCTGGGGCGGCGTGCTCGTCGTCCAGCTCACCCTCGGCGCGATCGCGTTCCGCCTCGAAGGCGAACCGCTGCGGGCACTGCTGGCTGCTCCCGGCGCAGCAGTTCGTGTACCGACAGCTCATGTACGCGGTGCTCATCCAGTCCATCGCCACCGCCGTCGCCGGGATCGCACTGAGCTGGCAGAAACTCCCGCGCACGGGTGCCTTCACCGCCGCACCGCCCGCCACCGCCGTGGCGGCCACCCCCGCGCCAGGGGCTCCTCCCGGAGGGGACCTCCCATGAACCGCAGCCGCCTGCGCTGGGCCCTCCTGCTCGTCGCCGCCGTGACGCTGCTCGCCGCCTGCGCGTCGACGCCGCCGGTCGCGGCCGACCCGCCGACGATCACACCGAACCCCGCCCTGCGACCCCGCCGCCTGCCACCGCCCCACCGGCCGCGCCGCCGGAGACGCAGCAACAGGTCGAGGTGACCTTCTACGCAGCGGCCGACAACGATCCACCGGGCACCTCCGACATCGCCTATCCCAACACGCCGCCACTCCGCTGCAGGCGGCAGCGGCACGTACCAGGACCCGCTCACGCTGGCCAGCGATCCCCGCGAAATCCGACCCGGCGTACTCGTCTACTACCCGGCTCTGCAGAAGTACTTCGTCATGGAGGACGACTGCGCGCCCTGCATCGACCAGTGGAACGCCACCCGCACCCCGCACGTGGACCTCTGGATACCCGCTCCGCCGGACTCCGCGGTCCAGACCTGCGAGGCAACCCTCACACCCGACGACCGCGGCGTCCTCGAGATCAACCCGCCACCCGGGCTCCCGATCGACCCCCGACCCCTCTACGACACCGCCGGACACTGCTGGCCGAAGACGTAGACCCGGGCCGCGCGTACGTCGGTGGTGATCGAGCAGGCAGCGACGTAGGGCTCGACGACACGGCGTCGACTGGCCTTGCACTGCGGTCCGCGTCGGGCAGCACTCAGCACGGCGCCTCCCTTCGACGCAGCGGCGCTCCCGATGATGGCCTTGCCTCGTGGAGACAGACGATGCGAGGGGGAGCCTCTCGCCGCAGATCCGCGGCACGTGCATCAGGTCCGGCTGCCCGTGAGTGCGACCTTCTACCCGGCAGCCCACCGGCCTAGGGGTGTCTTGGCCACCAGCGAAGGCGCCCGTCGGCACTCGAGGCGCAGATCACCGGGCTGCCGTTGGCTGTGCCGAAAGCGCCCGCCGTGGGGCAGAATGCCGCTCAACCGCGCGGCGGTGGCGTCCGGTGCGGTTGGCGCGGCGGCTCGTCTCGTCGGTCGGGGTGGAGCGGCTGAGGGAACCGTGGCCTGCGTTGTCGTCGGCCCATCCTGGCCCGGTCCTGTCGACGGTCCGCCGGTGGGCAACGAGGCGGGGTGCAGCCCAGGGCAGCCCGTTCGCGCACTGTCCATGATCGGTGCGGCGGCTCGTTCGACTGCACCGATGGACGTCGCGACAGCTCCGAGCCCGGAGGCGAGGTCGGTCTGGTTCGGTAAATCGGTGACAGTGCTTGCGAGGGCGGTAGTCGCCTGTCGCAGCGCGGCGACCTGCGGTCCGAGAGCGGCCTGCGCGGCGTCCGTCAGTTCGCTCGCGGCGGTGCCGATGTTCTGTAGCGCGACCTGCACCCCGTCCTCGTCGATGCCGACCGCGGCGTCGTTGAAGCCGCCGAGTTCGTTGCGGGCGGTCTGGAACTCGGTGGCGGCGTCGCAGAGGTCCGCACCGGAGTTCGGCGTGGTGGGCGCCGGAGCGGTGGTCGTGGCGGGGCTGCTCGCGCACCCGGCCAGGCCGAGCACCAGTGCGACGACGACGACGGGGAACAGCTGCGTTCCGACGCGGGCGTCCCGTTGCGGTCGGTCACTGTTGCGCGGCCGGCCGCATCGCCTCCGTGGTCTCGCTCGATATGGGCGCCGTCGCCGCATCGATCGCCGCGGCGGGTCCGGTGGCGGCGCGACCGGGCGAGCGATCCATCGGCCACAGCGGGCGGCCTCATGGACGACCGACGGGCCGAGTATATCGGGGCGACTGCATGCAGGTCACGTTGCCTTCCTCGGACGCGCAGACACGGTCACCCCTGCGTCGGGTGAGTGAGCGGTGTGCTCCACCCGGCTCGCCGCTAGTTGGACTTGTCTCCGCTGGTAACAGACCGTGCGCGGGACGGCTGGACCCGCATCGGCTCGCCCGGCATCTTCGGGTACTCCGGTGGGTAGGGCAGATCGCCGAGCCCGCGGTCGCGCTCGTCCGCCGCGTACCACTCCAGCGCCGGTCTCCAGGCCGCCCACCTGCGCGTCCATGTCGGCGTGCGGGTCGCCGCGCTCGGCGAACAGGCCGGGCACCGTGCGCACGTCGAAGTCCTCGGGCTCGACGTCGGGCAGGGCCTCCCACGTCACCGGCATCGACACCGTCGCGCCGCGGCCGCCCGCGCACCGACCACGCGGAGGCGATCGTGCGGTCGCGGGCGGCCTGGTTGTAGTCGAGGAACACGCGCTCGCCGCGCTCCTCCTTCCACCAGGCGACGGTGGCCCGGTCGGGCAGCGCGGTCGGCCACCCGGCGGGCGATCGCGATCACGGCGTGCCGCACGTCGACGAACGTACCACTCCGGCCGGATCCGGGCGAAGACGTGCACCCCGCGCCCGCCGGAGGTCTTCGGCCAGCCCGACGAGCCCGGCCTCGTCGAGCACCTCGTGCAGCACGGCCGCGACCCCGACGGCGTCGGCGAACTCGGTGCCCGGCTGCGGGTCGAGGTCGATGCGCAGCTCGTCGGGCCGGTCGGTGTCGGCCCGGCGCACCGGCCACGGGTGGAAGTCGAAGGTGCCCATGTTCGCCGCCCACAGCAGCACGGCGGGCTCGGTGGGGCACAGCGACTCGCGCCGTGCGGCCGCTGGGGAACGTGACGCGTGGCCGTCTGCGCCTACGACGGGCGCGCCCTTGGGCAGCCGCTTGGCGAAGAACGGCTCGCCGTCGACGCCGTCCGGGTAGCGCTTGAGGTTGGTCGGCCGCTCGAACAGCACCCGCAGCATCGGCTCCGACACCGCCCGGTAGTACTCGACGACCTCGCGCTTGGTGATGCCGCGCTCCGGGAAGTAGACCTTGTCCGGGCTGGACAGGCGGACCTCGCGGTCGCCGTCGGGTCCCGGCACGGTGAGCATCACCGCGTCGCCCGCCTTGCTCGCCACGGAGCGGCACGCTACCGGCTACCCTCCTCCCATGTCCGAATCGGGAGCGAACCAGCCGGCCCGGTCCCGGCAGTTCGACGACGAGCTGCTCGGACTCGACCCCGACGATCCCGAGGCCCAGGCCTTCGCCGCGCACCTCGACCGGATGCAGCGCGAGCGCCCGACGTTCACCGTCGAGGGCTATCTCGACGGTGTCCGCGAGTTCGCCGAATCGGCCAACCGCGCCGAGGGCGGGCGGCGGTGGGCCGCGGTGCTGCTGGTCGCCCTGCTCCTCGCGGTCGCGCTCTACCTGGTGGGGACTCGCTGCTGTTCGTGCTCACGGCCTGGCTGTGAGCACGGGCGTAAGAAAGGCGTTCGCCCGCATCCGCGGCGCGCTGGCGGGTCCCGGACATAGTCTGGGAGGCATGGATCCCGTCACCGACTCCGCCGCGAAGGTCGTCAAGTCCGACGCCGAGTGGCGCGAGCAGCTCAGCCCCGCCGAGTACCAGGTCCTGCGCCATGCCGGCACCGAGACGCCCGTTCACCGGCGAGTACACCGACACGAAGACCGTCGGCGTGTACGCCTGCCGGGCCTGCGGTGCCGAGCTGTTCCGCAGCGACACGAAGTTCGACTCGCACTGCGGCTGGCCGTCGTTCTTCACCCCGCTCGCGGGCGACGCCGTGATCGAGCGGAGGGACACCAGCATGGGCACGGTGCGGGTCGAGGTGCTCTGCGCCACCTGCCACAGCCACCTCGGTCACGTCTTCGAGGGCGAGGGCTACGGCACCCCGACCGACCTGCGGTACTGCATCAACTCCGTGTCGTTGACCCTGGTGCCCGACGAAGGCTGATCAGGCGCGGCCGGTCACGGCAGCGTCGCGACCAGGTCCCCGATCTCCACGCGGGGGCCGGTGAAGAACGGCACCTCCTCGCGCACGTGCCGGCGGGCCTCCGTGGCGCGCAGGTGCCGCATGAGGTCCACGATGCGGTCGAGCGCGTCGGCCTCGAACGCGAGGATCCACTCGTAGTCGCCGAGCGCGAAGGCCGGCACGGTGTTGGCCCGCACGTCCGGGTAGCCGCGGGCGGCCTTGCCGTGATCGGCCAGCATCGTGCGGCGCTCCTCGTCGGGCAGCAGGTACCAGTCCAGCGAGCGCACGAACGGGTAGACGCACACGTAGCGCTTCGGGTCCTCACCGGCGATGAACGCGGGGACGTGGCTCTTGTTGAACTCCGCGGGCCGGTGCAGGGCCACCTGGCTCCACACCGGGGTGCTGGCCCGGCCGAGCACCGTGCTGCGCCGCAGGTCGGTGTAGGCGGCCTGGAGCGACTCGACGTGCTCCGCGTGCCACCACACCATGAAGTCGGCGTCGGCCCGTAGACCGGCGAGGTCGTACACCCCGCGCACGACCACGCCCTTGCCGTCCAGGGCGTCGACGAACTCGCTGGCCTGCCGCGCCGCCTCGGCCCGGTCCTCCCCCAGCCGCCCCTGCTCGACCCGGAACACCGACCACATCGTGTACCGGATCGTCTCGTTCAGCGCGGCGTAGTCCAGGCGTGCCATCCCCCCATGCTGCCACCCCGCCCCCCGCCCCCACCCCTCCACCGCGAGTCGGGGCATTCCGCGCGCGAGTCGGGGCATTCCGCGCGCGAGTCGGGGCATTCCGTTCCGCGAGTCGGGGCATTCCGCGCGCGAGTCGGGAGATTCCGGCGCGCGCGTCGGCACCCGGCGTCGTTCAGACTGGGCCGACTGACGCAGCGACATGCGCTGCGATTCGCTCTGCCGCGGCTCGCGCGGTACCCACGCAGGCCGGCACGCCGACGCCGTGCAGCGCCGAACCGGCCACCGCCAACCCGGCGGGCAGGTCGCTCTCGATCGCCCGGACCCGCTCGAGGTGGCCCACCGCGTACTGCGGCAGGCCCCCGCCCCACCTCTGGACGTACGACGCGACCGGCCGAGCACTGATCCCGGCGAGCGCTGCGAGATCCGCCCGCGCCCGCGCTGCCAGCTCGTCGTCGTCGACCTGCAGGGTCGACGCCTCCCCGAACCGGCCGAGTGACGCGCGGACCCGGACCAGGCCGTCGGTCGCGTCGGGTGCCAGGTGGGCCCACTTCCGCGTCGAGTGCGTGACGCCCTTGACCGACAGCGGCTCCCCCACCCCGACGAGGACTCCCGAGGTCGACGGCAGCGCCGTGGCATCCGCGGCCCGGTAGGCGAGCGCGATCACGACGGACGACGCGAGCTCGATCTCCGCCCGCCGCGTGCGCCGCTGCGGGCGCGACGGCGGCCAGCAGCCGGGCGGTGGCGGGGGCCGGCACCGCGAGCAGGACGGCGTCGACGTCCAGGGCCTCGGGTGTGGTGTCGGGCCCGATGACGAGCCGCCAGCCCGTGGAGGTCTGGTGCACCTCGCGCACGGTGGTGTGCAACCGGACCTCGGCTCCGGCAGCCTCGCGCAGCGCGTCGAGCAGGACCCGGTAGCCGCCGGGCAGTGCTCCGAACACCGGGGCTGGCGCCGGAATGTCCCGACTCGCGCGACGGAATCCCCCGACTCGCGCGCGGAATCCCCCGACTCGCGGAACGGAATCCCCCGACTCGCGCGCGGAATCCCCCGACTCGCGCGACGGAATACCCCGACTCGCGCGGGTGGCGGCGGCGGTGAGGGACGGCGCGCCGGAGTCCAGGGCGGCGGCGACGGGCGGCATGGTGGCCCGCAGGCCCAAGTCGTCGACGCGGCCCGCGTACACCCCGCCGAGCAGCGGATCGACGAGGCGGTCGGTGAGCTCGTCGCCGAAGCGCGAGCGCAGGATCCCGCCCAGGGGCACGTCGGCGCCGGGGTCCCAGCGCAGCGGCAGACCGGCCTCGGCGGCCACCGCCGACGATCCGGCCGCGGACAGCACGCCGTCCAGGCGCGCGGCGTCGGTCGGCACGCCGAGGAAGGTGCCGGTGGGCAACGGCCGGGTCCGCCCGCCTGCCCGGACCGTCGCGGTGGCCGCGGTCGGGTGCACGGCAGTGAGGCCCAGCTCGGCGAGCAGCGCCGTCACCTCCGGACGCCGCACGAGGAACGACTCGGCGCCGACGTCGTAGGGCACGCCCGCCAGCTCGACGGTCCGGAGGACCCCGCCGAGCCGGCCGGAGCGCTCGAGGACGGTGATCGCGGCGGCCGGACCGAGCAGCACCCGCAACCGGTGCGCCGCGGCGAGCCCGGAGATCCCCCCGCCGACGACGGCGACCCGCGGCGCCCGCCCCACGCTCGCGGCCGTCACGGCTCCTGGCTGTGCACCAACTCGGCCAGCCGGCTGAGGACGTCGGGGTCGGTGTCGGGCAGGACGCCGTGGCCGAGGTTGAACACGTGCCCCGGCGCGCTGCGACCCTCGCCCACGATGCGCCGCACCTCGGTGGCGATGGAGTCGGGGTCGGCGAAGAGGACGGCCGGGTCGAGGTTGCCCTGCACCGGATGGCGGCCACCCGTGCGGCGCACGGCCTCGTCGAGCGGAACGCGCCAGTCCACGCCGATGACGTCGGCCCCCGCTCCGGCCATCGCGCCGAGCAGCTCCCCCGTTCCCACGCCGAAGTGGATGCGCGGGATCCCGGTGCCATCGAGAGCGTCCAGAACGCGAGCGGAGTGGGGCAGGACGTACTCGCGGTAGTCACGCTCGGACAGCACGCCCGCCCAGGAGTCGAACAGCTGCACCGCGTCGACGCCCGCGTCGATCTGTGCACGCAGGAACGTCGTGGTCATCGTGGCGAGCCGCCCGAGCAGGGCGTGCCACACGTCCGGAGCCGAGCGCATGAGCGACTTCGTGCGCTCGTGGTTGCGGCTCGGCCCACCCTCGACGAGGTACGAGGCGAGCGTGAACGGCGCGCCCGCGAAGCCGATGAGCGGCGTGCGACCCAGTGCGTCGAGCAGGAGGGCGATGGCGTCGGTGACCGGCTCGACCTGCGCCACGTGCAGTTCGGGGAGGCGAGCCACGTCGGCGGCGGTGCGGATCGGCCGGGCCACCACCGGGCCGGTGCCGGGCACGATGTCGACGCCGATCCCCGCGACGTGCAGCGGCACGACGATGTCGCTGAACAGGATCGCCGCGTCCACTCCGTGCCTGCGCACCGGCTGCAGCGTGATCTCGCACGTCAGGTCCGGGGTGAGGCAGGACTGCAACATCCCCGTGTCGGCACGCAGCGCCCGGTACTCGGGCAGCGACCGGCCGGCCTGACGCATGAACCACACCGGCACGTGCGACGGCCGCCCGCCACGGGCCGCGGCCAGGAAGGGCTCCGCGCCGAGATCGCGACGGCGGGGGGACGCAGCGGGATTCGGCCCGGCGGCGACCGCGGTGGACACGCTGTGGGTGGTCATGACCTGCCCATCCTCCCACGCGCCCGCGCGCTCCGACGGACGACCCGGATGCCGGACCCCGCAGCGACCGGGGGTCGCCCCATGGATCACCGGCGCGCCTGTCGGTGCGGATCCGCGACGCGACCTAGAGTCCCCGCTCGTGCCCGACCCGACCGCCCCACCACCTGCGTTCCGCAACGCGGTCGCCTCGATGCGCGCCGTGCGCCCGCGGCCCGAGCTCCTCCTCTCCACGCTCGACGCTCCGCCCCGGCTCGCGCCGCACACGTGGGCATTCAGCGTCGAGGCCGACGCCGACCGCCCCGCGACCGACGACCTCGACGAGCCGGACACGTCCGGTCGCCTGATCCTCCTGCACGATCCGGCGGGGCAGGACAGCTGGGAGGGCACGTTCCGGCTCGTCTGCTTCGTCCAGGCGCGTCTCGAACCCGAACAGCTCGGGGACGAGATGTTGCCGATGGTGGGTTGGTCCTGGCTCACCGAGGCGCTGGAGGGGGCCGGCGCGGGCTTCGTCGCGCTCGGAGGCACCGTGACGCAGACGTCGTCGGTCCGGTTCGGCGACATCGCAGGCCCGAGGCGCGACGACGACGTGGAGCTGCGCGCGTCGTGGACCCCCACCGGGGCCGATCTGCGCCCGCACGCCGAGGCCTTCTGCACCTTCGTGGCGACGGCCGCGGGCCTCCCGCCGGTGGGCGCGGTTCCCCTCGCGCCGCAGCGGGCATGAAAATGCCGACCGTAGTTGACCTTTCGTCGCGTGAAATCGACCGTTCGGCGACGGTGCAAAATCCGTGTGAGCACGTGCTCACCTGCGATTACGCCTCTCGCCGTGATCAGAACCGTCACCCGGACGAGTGGTCGCTCCTCGACATGGCTGTAACTTTCACCGCGAGAAGTTCGATCCGATACACGACGTTAGACCGCTTGGGGGGCTACGCTTCCTCCACGACACCTCCTCGAGCGGTCGGACGACATGTCTCAACGCCCGGGGTTCTGGTGCCGGTCGGGGGGCAACGACCGACTCCAGGGAGGTAGTGACGTGGCCGTTGTGGGCCAGGGCGCACCAGTGCGCGGCACGACGACGGGTGCTGTGCTGTCGCCTGCGATGGTCCCGCACCCGCGGGAAGAGCTGTTCTCGGTGCTGGTGGTGGACGACCATCCACTCCTGCGTGAGGCGATCGCCGCGCGCATGCGGTCGATGGGTGCCGGGACCGTGTACGAGGCAGCGTCGGTCGCTGAGGCGCGAGCCAGGGCGCACGCCAACGGCCCCTGTGACCTGGCGATCCTCGACCTGGGCCTTCCCGACGGCAGCGGGCTGGACCTCGTGACCGAGCTGCGGTCGCTGGGCTGGAACCGGTTGGTGGTGCTGGCGTCCTCCGACGACCCGTACGCCGTACGGTCGGCATTCCAGGCCGGAGCGCAGGCCTACCTGCTGAAGTCGGCCTCACCCGCCGTCGTCACCGACGGCGTCAAGCGCGTGCTCGACGGCGGCGTCTACGCCGACCCGACGGTCGCTCCACTGCTTGCCACCGGCACCCGCGTGCCCGGCACCGACAACACCCCACGGGAGCTCTCGGCCCGCGAGGTCGAGGTGCTGCAGCTCGTGGCCGACGGCCAGTCGAACAAGGAGATCGGTGAGGCGCTCAGCCTCTCGGCCCTGACGGTCAAGAGCCACCTGTCGCGGATCGGGCGCAAGCTGGGCACGGGAGACCGCGCTCAGATGGTCGCTCTGGCCATGCGTGCCGGGGTGATCCGCTGACCGCAGGACACCTCTCCGAACCTCAGCCGGCGTCCGATCCGGACCTCGAGTCCGGACCGGCGCCGGTTCCATTGCTGGCACCGGCCGACGGGCTCCCTCCGGTCGCGGCCGACCGTGCCGCGCTCGTGCGCACCGCAGAGGCGTTCGCCGCCGGGAGCGGGCCGATCGCCGTCGACGCCGAGCGGGCCTCCGGCTTCCGGTACTCGCAGCGGGCGTACCTGGTGCAGCTCCGACGGGCGGGCGCAGGCACCGCCCTGATCGACCCCATCCCACTCGGCAGCGACCTCTCCGAGCTCGCGGCCGCGCTGACCGGACCCGAATGGGTCGTCCACGCCGCCTCCCAGGACCTCGCGTGCCTCGCCGAGGTCGGGCTCGTACCCAGCCGGCTGTTCGACACCGAGCTGGCCGGACGGCTGGCCGGGCTCCCGCGTGTCGGGCTGGGTCCGATGGTCGAGCAGCTGCTGGGGCTCTCGCTCGAGAAGGGCCACGGAGCAGCCGACTGGTCCCGGCGGCCGCTGCCGGAGGACTGGCTCGTGTACGCGGCGCTCGACGTCGAGGTCCTCGTCGAGGTGCGAGACGTGCTGGCCGCGCTGCTCGCCGAGCAGGGCAAGCTGGAATGGGCGCTGCAGGAGTTCGAAGCCGTCCGCACCGCCGGCCCACCCGTCCCCCGCGCCGAACCCTGGCGACGGACCTCCGGCATCCACCGCATCCGCAAGGCCCGCCCGCTGGCCAGCGGTGCGGGCGCTGTGGCAGGCCCGGGACCGGCTGGCCGCCGAACGTGACATCGCACCCGGCCGGGTCCTACCGGACGCCGCGATCGTCGACGCCGCCGTCACCGCGCCTGCCACCCCGCAGGAGCTCGCGGCCATGCCCGTCTTCCGCGGCCGCTCGCAACGCCGGCTCACCGCGTACTGGTTCGCCGCTCTGGACGCGGCCGCCCGGCTCGACCAGGAGGACCTCCCCAAGCAGTCCCCGCCGAGCGACGGGCCACCGCCGGTCGCCCGCTGGAGCGACCGCGACCCGGACGCCGCGGCGCGGCTGGCCGCGGCCCGTGCCGCGATCGCCCTCGTGAGCGGGGACCGGACCGTCCCCGTCGAGAACCTGCTCCAGCCCGACCTGCTCCGACGTCTCTGCTGGTCGCCGCCGGAGTCCGGCGACGTCGCGGGCGCGCTGCGGGCCGGGGGCGCGCGGGAGTGGCAGGTCGAGCTCCTCACCCCGGTGCTCGAACCGGCGCTCCTCGCCCGCGCGGGCTGACCCACCCGACGCGACTCGCGCCCGGAATCCCCCGACTCGCGCACGAAATCCCCCGACTCGCGCACGGAATCCCCCGACTCGCGCACGGAATCCCCCACTCGCGCACGGAATCCCCCGACTCGCGACGGAATCCGACGCGCGGGGCGACGGGGCGGGCGGTCGGGGTGGGGAGGTGGACGGTCACCGTGAGGCCGCCGCCCGGGACGGGTTCGGCGTGCAGCCGGCCGCCGTGCGCGAGGACCACGGCCCGCACGATGGACAGCCCGAGACCCGAGCCCGGCGTGTTGCCCGTGCGGGCGACCGGCCCGCGCCGGAACGGCTCGAACAGCTCCTCCACCCGGTCCCCGGGGATCTCCGGCCCGCTGGAGGCGACCCGCAGCTCCGCGGAGGGGCCGCTGCGCCCCGTGCACACGTCGATCCAGCCGCTGGGCACGTTGTGCCGGATCGCGTTCTCCATCAGGTTCCCGGCCACGCGCTCCAGCAGCACCGGGTCGCCGGTCGCGGGGGCAGGGGCGCAGCTGGCCTGCACCCGCAGGCCGCGCCTGCCGGCCTCCGCACGCGTGGTCGCGAGCGCGGCGGCACACGGCGTCGGCGAGGTCGACCGGGCGGACGGTGGCCGGGTCCACCGCCGAGCAGGGCCTCCGTGCGGGCCAGCAGCAGCAGGCCGGCGATGAGGTCGTCGGCCCGGCGGGTGGCGTCGCGCACGATCGCACCCATCCGGCGCAGGTCCGCCAGGTCCGCGTCCGGGTCGGCGAGCGTCACGTCGACCTCGGTGCGCAGCACCGACAGCGGTGTGCGCAGCTCGTGGCTGGCGTTGGCCACGAAGCGGCGCTGCGCGTCGAACGCGGCCTGGAGCCGGTCGAGCATCGCGTCGAACCCCGCCGCCAGCTCGGCGACCTCACCGCGGGCGTCGCGCAGGGCGATCCGGGTGTCCAGCGACTCCGCCGACAGCCGCCGGACGGTGGCGGTCACGGCGTGCAGCGGACCCAGCACCCGCCCGACGAGCCACCAGGACACGACCGCCGCGGCGATCACCACCAGCGGGAACGCCATCAGCCCGGCCCACAGCACCTCGTTGCGCGCCGCGGCGCCGACCGCCGCGCTGACCTGCTCGGCCGGGACGTCGACGTCGCCGACGCGCACCGTGCTCCCCGGCGGCAACGCCGGCACGGCCTGCGCCACGCCGCCGACCAGCAGCCAGCCCAGCCACAGCAGCAGCGCGCTGACGGACGCGACGAGCGCCGTGCTGAGCAGCGTCAGCCGGGGCCGCAGCCCAGCCCACCGGCCCCACCCCCGGCGCACGGTCTCAGCCCGCGGCCGGTACCCGGTAGCCGGCGCCCACGACGGTCTCGATCACACCGGGGTCACCCAACTTCTTGCGCAGCGTCATCACGGTGACGCGGACGGTGGTGGTGAACGGGTCGGCGTTCTCGTCCCAGACCCGCTCGAGCAGCTCCTCGCTGCTCACGACCGCTCCCCCGGCACCGAGCAGCACCTCGAGGACGCCGAACTCCTTGCGCGTGAGCTCGACGGGCCGGTCGGAACGGTGGACCGTGCGCCGGGCCGGGTCGAGCGCGACGTCGCCCGCCGTGAGCATCGGCGGGACGGCCGGGGTGGCGCGCCTGCCCAGCGCCCGGCAGCGGGCCACCAGCTCGGGGAAGTCGAACGGCTTGGCCAGGTAGTCGTCCGCCCCCCGGGACAGGCCGTCGACCTTGTCGGCGAGCGTGCCGCTGGCGGTCAGCATGAGCACGCGCGTGGTGGCCCCGGCGGCGACGATCTCGGCGCAGAGCTTGTCGCCGGACATCCCCGGCAGGTCCCGGTCGAGCACGACGACGTCGTAGCGGGTGACCACCGACTTCTCGTGCCCCGAGTCGCCGTCGTAGGCGACGTCGACGGCCATCCCCTCGCGGCGCAGGCCCCGGGCGATGGCGTCGGCCAGCGGCCGCTCGTCCTCGACGATGAGTACCCGCATCAGCGCGGCCGCTCCGGATCGGGTCGCGACCCGGCGAGCGGCTCGCCCGCCACCTGGTCGCCTGCCACCTGGTCGCGCCTCGGGCACGGCCGACCCGGCAGCGCCGCCGCCCACTCGGTGACCCGCCTGGCGACGTCCTGGGCGGTGAGCCCCGCCGCGGCGAGCAGGTCGGGGCGGGCACCGTGGTCGAGGAACTCCTGCGGCAGGGCCAGATCGCGCAGCGGCACGTCACACTCCGCGGCGCGCAGCGCGTCGGCCAGCGCGGAGCCGAAGCCGCCGTGGCGGCCGCCGTCGGTGACCGTGACGACGAGGTCGTGCGCGCGGGCCAGGCCGAGCAGCGCGTCGGGCACGGGCAGCACCCACCGCGGGTCGACGACGGTGACCGCCACGCCCTGGTGCGCCAGCCGCTCGGCCGCCGCCACGCCCGAGCTCGCCGAACGCGCCCACGCACGCCAGCAGCACCGACGGCTCCAGGCGGTCGCCGCCTCGGCGTCGACGGGCGGCTCGTGCAGCACGTCGACCCCACCGATGCGGCGCAGCGCCGGAACCGACTCGATCACCGCGCCCTTGGGGAAGCGCAGCGCCGTCGGGCCGTCGTCGACGGCCACGGCCTCGGCGAGCTCCTCGCGCAGCGTCGCGGCGTCGCGCGGGGCGGCCACCCGCATGCCGGGCACCACCCCGAGGATCGAGAGGTCCCACATGCCGTTGTGCGACGGCCCGTCGTTGCCGGTGACCCCGGCCCGGTCCAGCACCAGCGTGACGGGCTGGCGGTGCAGCGCGACGTCCATGAGCAGCTGGTCGAAGGCGCGGTTGAGGAACGTCGAGTACACCGCGACGACGGGATGCAGCCCGCCCATGGCGAGCCCGGCCGCCGAGGTCAGCGCGTGCTGCTCGGCGATGCCGACGTCGATGCACCGCTCCGGGTACGCCTGCGCGAACGGCACCAGTCCGGTGGGGCCGAGCATCGCGGCGGTGATCGCCACGACGTCCGTCCCGCTCGGCGCCGAGCTCCACCATCGCCTGCGCGAACACGCCGGTCCAGCCGAGCGACGGCGGCCCGGTGGGCAGGCCCGTCTCCGGGTCGAACGCCGCCGGGCTGTGCATCTGCTCGGCCTCGTCGTTCTCGGCGGGCAGGTAGCCGTTGCCCTTCCGGGTGACGGCGTGCACGATCACCGGCCCGCCGAAGTGCCGGGCCCGGCGCAGCGCGGACTCCAGCGCCGCGACGTCGTGGCCGTCGACCGGGCCGAAGTACTTGAGCCCGAGGTCGCTGAACAGCTCCTGCGGGCTCAGCGCGTCCTTGACCCCGGCCTTGAGGGCGTGCAGCCCCGCGTAGAGGGTGCCGCCCGACGACCGGGGTGCGCTGCAGCGTGTCCTTGCCCGCTCCAGCACCCGCTCGTAGCCGGGCTGCAGGCGCAGCGAGGCGAGCCGGTCGGCGAGCCCGCCGATCGTCGGGGCGTAGGAACGGCCGTTGTCGTTGACGACGACGACGACGTTGCGGTCCTTCCCGGCAGCGATGTTGTTCAGCGCCTCCCAGGCCATGCCGCCGGTGAGCGCGCCGTCGCCGATCACCGCCACGACCTGGCGTCGCTGCCCGCCGAGCGCGTAGCGCGCGCGCCAGGCCGTCGGCCCAGGACAGCGAGGTGGACGCGTGGCTGTTCTCGACGTGGTCGTGCTCGCTCTCGGCGCGGCTCGGGTAGCCCGACAGCCCGCCGGTCTTCTTCAGCCGGTCCCAGCCGTCCTGGCGGCCGGTGAGGAGCTTGTGCACGTAGGCCTGGTGACCGGTGTCCCAGACGATCGTGTCCCGCGGGGAGTCGAACACGCGGTGCAGGGCGATGGTCAGCTCCACCACGCCGAGGTTCGGCCCGAGGTGCCCTCCGGTGCGCGACACGCACTCGACCAGGAACCGCGCGGATCTCCGCGGCCAGCGCGGTGAGCTGGGCCGGCGCCGAGCCGCTTGAGGTCGACCGGACCGCGGACGGATCGCAACACGGTCACGGGATCAGTCTACGGACGCGGGCCGCGGTGCGCCTTCCACCCGCCGTGGCCGCCGCTCAGTGGGAGGCGTCGCGGGCGCGGGGGGCGGGGGGCGTGGGCGCGATGCCGGACGACGTTGCGCCCGGCCCGCTTGGCCGCGTACAGCGCCGCGTCGGCGACCTGCATGACCTGCTCGAGGCTGGCGCCGTCGGTGGGGTAGGTGGCGCCGCCGACCGAGATGCTGAGCCCGCCGATCGTGAGCGGTCCGTCCGGGGTGTCGACCACCACCGAGAGCTCCGAGCACGCGGCGCCGGATGCGCTCGGCGACGGCGTACAGCTCGGTCTGGCCCGCGTCGCTCGGGCGGCAGGTCGGGGAGCAGCACGACGAACTCCTCGCCGCCGAACCGGCCGACGAGGTCGTGCTCGCGCACCTCCGGGCGCAGCGTGCGGGCCACCGCGACGAGCACCTCGTCGCCCGCGAGGTGCCCGTGCGCGTCGTTGACGGCCTTGAAGTGGTCGAGGTCGAGGATCAGCACGCGCGGCCGCGCCCTTCGCCCGGTGCGCCCGGCGCAGCTCGCGCGCGGCGCGGCTGTGCCAGGCGGCGGCGTTGAGCAGCCCCGTCTTCGCCGTCGGTGTTGGCCACCTCCTCCAGCTGCCGGACCAGGACCGCGCGGTGCAGCACCAGCAGCGGGGGCAGCACGAGCACCACCAGCCAGGGGTTCGCGCTCAGCGCGACGGCGGCGAGCGCACCGAGCGAGAGGGTGGCCATCTCGAGCATGTTGTCGTCCCACTCGCCCGAGCAACTCGACCGAGCTTCAGCCGGCTCGTGCTCAGCGCGATGACGCCGGCGACGAGCGCGTTGTTGACCGTGACGTACACGAGGATCGCGAGGACGACGGCGCCGAGACCCGCCAGTCCGTTCGGCCAGCCGTGGCACGCCGCCGGTGCGGTCGACCACCTCGTACGCGGCCGCGCGCGGCCAGCACCACGGCGGCGATGGTGAAGACGTTGCGGTAGAACGGCACGCCGCGCGGGCTTCCACACCCGCAGCCACAGGTGCAGGTAGACGACGAGGATCGACCGTCGCGGCGAGCGCGGGTGGCAGCAGCACGGCCGCCGCGAACGTCCACACCGAGCTCAGGTCGAAGTACGACGTGCCGGACACCCGCCTGCGGATCCGTTCGACGCCGGTGGCGATCTCGGTGTGCACGACGCCGAGCAGCGTGAGAAGCGCCGTGATCAGCACGGCGCGGAGACCGATCCGGTCGGTGAGCGCACTGACCACTACCACGGACAGCGCAGCGGACTCCACCAGCAGGACGGCGGCCATCACCCGCCCGGGAATACCCCAGAGGGCCCATCGGGTGACAAACCACTGGTGGGTCGGAGGCTCGGGCATTCAGAGCCTCCTCTCCCGCACACTGTTTCCGTCGTGGTCAACAGTAGCGACGCCGTCCGACGGCGCCTGGCCACCGCACGGCACCCGACAGGGTGCACTTGACGTTATAGTCGTCGCTCTCCGTGGTTGTGCAACTACGGACGTAGCCTCGATCCGGATGACTACCCGATCGGGAAGGGGACAGCCATGCGCAACCGCGTCTGGTGACCGGCAGTTGTCAGAGGTACGCCACCCGACCGTTTCGGAAGGAGGACCGCAATGCGCAACCGCGTCTGGTGACCACACCCCCACGCCCACCACACCCAGAGGACCGCATGCGCAACCGCGTCTGGTGACCACACCCCCGACCCGCCCACCACGGAGGAGGACCGCAATGCGCAACCGCGTCTGGTGACCACACCCCCCGCCCCACCCACCCCGCACCGAGGAGGACCGCAATGCGCAACCGCGTCTGGTGACCACACCCCCGACCCGCCCACCACGACCGAGGAGGACCACCGTGCGTAACCGCGTCTGGTAGTCACCGTCCCCCCCTTTGCCGTGCCCGCCGGCCCGAGGTCGGCCGCACGGTCAACCCCTTGCCCGTACCGTCGCGACCGAGACGTCGGCGTTACGGTGTACGGCTGATCGGCGCAATCCGATGAGCAACATCACTGCCAAGACGGCACCGGCAGCACCGCATGCGGCCACCGCCGTTCGGGCCCCCCATGCCTCGGCGACGAGACCGCCGAGGAGCACCGCCAGCCCCTGGGCCGTGATCAGCGCGGAGGCGGCGACCCCGATCGCCCGGCCCCGCAAGGCGTCCGGGACCGACCTGACGAACAGCGCCTGGGCCTGCACGAGGCAGGCCGTCGCCGCGGCCCCGGCCAGGGCCCAGAGCACGAGCGAACCGACCACCCCGGGGCCGAGAGCACAGAGGGCGAGCGGCGCTCCCGCGAGGATCGCCAGCGGGCCGACGGAGCGTTCGCGCATGGCGTCGGGCACGAACCGCATGACGAGCACGGCGCCGATCACGCTCCCGGCCGGATCGGCGGCCATCAGCAGGCCGACGGTGACCGGCCCGGACCCCAGCTCCGCCGCATAGGGCGCCGCCAAGGCCTCCGGGACGACGTAGCACCCGACGAGCCACACCGCGCCGGCGAGCAACCGCCTGCGCCGGTCGGCGAACACCGCGCGCAGGCCGGTGCCGACGTCCGCGAGCCACCCGGGCGACTGCGCCCGTGGACCGGTCGGAACGGCCGGAGCGGGGCGGGCGCGCACCCCGAGCCGCAGGATGACCGCGGAGACGACGAACGAGAGCGCGTCGAGCCCCAGCGCGGCCGACGGGCTGAGCAGGGCGACGAGCACCCCGCCCGAGGCGAACCCCGCGACCTGGGCGGCCTGGTTGGTGACGTGCCGGACGGCCAGACCGGCCTCGTACGCCGAACCGGGGAGCACGTCCGGGAGCAGCGCGCCCTGGGCGGCGGTGTGCGGCGGGGCGAGGAGCACGACGACGACGAGCAGCCCGCACAGGACCCACAGGGGCATCGTCGGGGAGCGCCATGACGCCGACGAGCCCGGCCCGGACGAGGTCGGAGGCGATCATGACCCGCCTGCGCGGGTAGCGGTCGGCGAGGCGGCCGAGCAGGACGCCACCGAGCAGCGCGGGCAGGAACGTGAGTGCGTAGGTGAGGGCCGCCCAGGCCGCCGAGCCGGTGCGCCCGTACACGAGGACGGTGAGGCCGACGCGGGCGAGCTGGTCGCCCGCCACCGAGATCAGCTCGGCGGCCCACAGCGCGGGGAACTCCGGCGTCCGGAACGGCCGTGCGAGCCCGGCGCGGCCGTTCGACTCCCCCGGCATCCGTACCCCTGACCTCCATCGACGACCGAGACGACGGATCGGCCTCGAGCGCGCCGCCGCTCCGTACCCGCCGATCCCCGACCGAGAGTAGGCACTCGAACGCGCTCCGTCGGCCCGCATTGGAGGAATCCCCCCGAACGGTCGATACCCGGCGGGGAGCGGCCTCGGTGTCGCCCGACGGTCGGCAGCCGTCGCCGAACGGGCGAGGGCGGCCATCACGGTGCGTCACTACGCTGTAAGGCCAGGGCAGGCTATCCGGTGCCGCGCACCCGGTCAGCGAACGGCGAGCAGGTCCTCCACATGGGCGATCTCGTTGACGGTGCGCACGGCCCGGCGCCCGTCCCGCCCGGCGATCACGCGCGTCAGGCCGGCGTAGTCGAGCGGGAACGCCAGCGGGCGGGCGATCCCGAGGAGCCGGGCGAGGTAGGTGTTGATCACTCCGGCGTGCGTCACGACCACCACGCTCTGCCGGCCGGGGTGCGCCTCGACGAGGCGCTCGCACGCGTCGTACACCCGGGCGGTGAACTCGTCGGTGTCGACGTAGGCGGGCAGCAGCCCGGCGAGCATGCGTTCCCACCCGCGCGGATCGAGTCGGGGCATCTCGTGGACCGGGACGTAGTGCCCGGCGTCCGCGTCGTACTCGCGCAGGTCGGCCACCGGCGCCGGGTCCCGGCCGAGTGCGGCGGCGAGCGGGGCGGCGGTGCCCAGCGCGCGGCGCTGCGGGCTCGTGTAGAGGCCGGCCACGTCCGTGGCACGCAACGCGTCCACGAGGCGGGCGGCCTGGCGCTCGCCCGTCTCGGTGAGCCCCGGGTCGGCGGGAGCGCGGTCGATCGGGCCGCCGGTCGCCGCCGGGGATGTCGACCCGCTCGGGCAACGCGTGCCGTACGAGGATCAGCTCCACCGCGCCGCGGCTCAGGATTCCGGGACGTGCGCCCCGTGCCCCGCCGAGCGCAACGCCGCACGCAGCGACTCGGCGTGCCGTTCCTGCTCGGCGGCGTCGACCTCGGCCGCCGCGTTCGCGAAGTCGAACGCGGCCATGTCGGCGGCCGGGAACACGTGCAGGTGCAGGTGGGGCACCTCGAACCCGGCCACGAGCAGCCCGACCCGCGGCGGCTCGTACACCGCCTGCACGGCCGTGCCGATCGCGTGCGCCACCGCGGTGAGGTGGGCGAGCAGGTCCGGGTCGGCGTCGGTCCAGCGGTCGATCTCGGCGCGGGGTACGACGAGGGTGTGACCCGGAGCCGAGCGGGTTGATCGACAGGAACGCCACGACCCGGTCGTCGGTCCAGACGAACCGGCCGGGCACGGGGAGGTCGCCGTCGATGATCTTCGTGAATACGGTGCTCATCGAGGCGAGACCCTACTGCGTCTCCTAGATTGGCCGCATGGCCCGCACCATCGCGACGAACACGACCGTGGACCGCGCCGAGCTCACCGAGTTCCTCGGCTCCCGGCACCGGATGATCCTGCTGACCCCGCGCAGCGACGGCGGATGGCAGGGCTCGCCGGTGACCGCGGGCGTCGACGGCGAGGGGCGCGTCGTCGTCTCGACCTACCCGCAACGTGCCAAGGCGGCCAACGTGGCGCGGCACGGCCGGGCGTCGGTCGTCGTGCTGTCCGACGACTTCAACGGCCCGTGGGTGCAGGTCGACGGCGACGCGGAGCTCCTCACGCTGCCCGCCGCGCTCGACCCCCTCGTCGACTACTTCCGCTCGATCTCCGGTGAGCACCCCGACTGGGACGAGTACCGCGAGGCGATGACGGCCCAGGGCAAGGCCCTGATCCGGATCACACCGCTGCGCTGGGGGCCGATCGCGACCGGGGGGTTCCCCGCGCACCTCGCCGACGGCTGAGGCCACGAGGCCCGGAATGTCGCGCTCGTCACAGGCGTTTCCCGGTCGGGAGCGAACCCGAGGAGCGAACGACGAGCAGCACCTGCACGGAGTGCGGCGACCCCCTCCTGGCGGAGCGGGCGGAGCTGGGCTACGACTACTGCACCAAGGAAACCTGCCAGGCACGGCGCCGCCGCGGCCTGACGATCACGGCGGTCGCGGTCAACAAGAGCGCCGACGCGTTCATCGTCGCGGACGCCGACGAGCTCCGGCGCCGGTCGGAGGCCGGGGAGTTCGCGAAGAAGGACACCCGGCTCGGCCTGGACTACCGCGACCAGGGGCAGCGCACCGCACCGCCTCCGGTCCCCCGGCAGCGGGCCGCGCCGCGCGACACCCCGCGGCCCACCCCTCGGGCGGCCTGGACCGCCGAGCAGGAGAAGGTCGTGCGGCTGTACCACGACATGGGGCTGCGCCCGGCGGAGATCGTCGAGCGGGCCGCGCGCAACACCCCTCGGCTCGGCATCACGGCGGCTCTGGTCACCCGGATACTGTCCGCCCGCCGTCCCGGCTGAACGGTCGCCGCACCGCAGTGCCGACCGCCCGTCGGGGCGGCACCGGTAGCGTGTCGCACACGGGCCGACGTCGTCCCCGCACCACCGCACCCCGAGCGCTACACCTGAATGCGACAGACGGCTGAGGCCGGGAACGGAGGCCTCTGTGAAGCCGTGGCCGGGCAACGCCTACCCCCTCGGGGCCACCTACGACGGCGCCGGCACCAACTTCGCGATCTTCTCCGAGGTCGCCGAACGGGTGGAGCTGTGCCTGTTCGACGAGGCGGGCGGCGAGACGCGGATCCGGCTCACCGAGGTCGACGGCTCCGTCTGGCACTGCTACCTGCCCAACGTCGAGCCGGGCCAGCGATACGGGTATCGCGTCCACGGGCCGCACGAACCGCAGGAGGGCCTGCGGTGCAACCCCGAGAAACTGCTCATCGACCCCTACGCCAAGGCCGTGGACGGGCCGGTGCGGTGGGACGAGTCGGTGTTCGGGTACCCCTTCGACGACCCGCAGGCCCGCAACGACGCCGACTCCGCGCCGTTCGTGCCGAAGTCGGTGGTCGTCAACCCGTTCTTCGACTGGGGTTCCGACCGGGCGCCGCGGATCCCGTACCACGAGAGCGTGATCTACGAGGCCCACGTCAAGGGCCTGACGATGACCCACCCGGAGATCCCCGAGCAGCTGCGCGGCACCTACACGGGCGTCGCGCACCCGGCGATGATCGAGCACCTGAAGGGGCTCGGCGTCACCGCCGTGGAGCTCATGCCGGTGCACGAGTTCGTCACCGACCACCACCTCGAGCAGCGCGGGCTGGCCAACTACTGGGGCTACAACACGATCGCCTTCCTCGCACCGCACCACGCCTACGCGATGCCCGGCCACCGCCCGGGCGGCCAGGTGCAGGAGTTCAAGGCGATGGTGCGCGACCTGCACGAGGCGGGCATCGAGGTGATCCTCGACGTCGTCTACAACCACACGGCCGAGGGCAACGACCGGGGACCGATGCTCTCCCTGCGCGGCATCGACAACGCGGCCTACTACCGGCTCGTCGAGGACGACCGGCGGTACTACATGGACTACACGGGCACCGGCAACTCGCTCAACGTCCGCAACCCGCACACCCTGCAGCTGATCATGGACTCGCTGCGCTACTGGGTCACGGAGATGCACGTCGACGGGTTCCGCTTCGACCTCGCCTCCACGCTCGCCCGCGAGTTCTACGACGTCGACCGGCTGAGCGTGTTCTTCGACCTCGTGCAGCAGGACCCGGTGATCAGCCAGGTCAAGCTCATCGCGGAGCCGTGGGACGTCGGCCCCGGCGGCTACCAGGTGGGCAACTTCCCGCCGCTGTGGACGGAGTGGAACGGCAAGTTCCGCGACACCGTGCGCGACTTCTGGCGGGGCGAGCCCGGCACGCTCGGCGAGTTCGCGTCCCGCATCACCGGCAGCTCCGACCTGTACCAGGACGACGGCCGCAGGCCCTTCGCGTCGATCAACTTCGTCACCGCGCACGACGGCTTCACCCTGGCCGACCTGGTCTCGTACAACGAGAAGCACAACGAGGCCAACGGCGAGGACGGCAACGACGGCGAGAGCCACAACCGGTCGTGGAACTGCGGGGTCGAAGGCCCCACCGACGACGCGGCGGTGCTGGACCTGCGCGTCCGCCAACAACGCAACTTCATCACGACGCTGATGCTGAGCCAGGGCGTGCCGATGCTGCTGCACGGCGACGAGTTCGGGCGCACCCAGCGCGGCAACAACAACGTCTACTGCCAGGACAGCGAGATCGCCTGGATGGACTGGTCGCTGGCGCCGAAGTTCGCCGGCCTCGTCGGCTTCACCGCGGGCGTCTCCGCGCTGCGGCGGGGCCACCCGGTGTTCCGCCGCCGCCGGTTCTTCGCGGGGCGCCCGATCGCCCGCAGGCGGCCCGAGAAGGACACGGTGCTGCCCGACATCGCCTGGTTCAGCCCGTCCGGCGAGGAGATGACCGAGCGCGACTGGGACTCCGGCTTCGGCAAGTGCGTCACCGTGTTCCTCAACGGGGACGGCATCACCGAGGTCGACAGCCGCGGCGAGCGCGTCACCGACGACTCGTTCGTGCTGTGCCTCAACGCCCACTACGAGGACATCGAGGTCACGTTGCCGGGCCGGAGTTCGGCTCCCGCTGGGCCGTCGTCGTCGACACCGCGAAGGGTGAGGTGACGACGCTGTCGACGGCGCCCGGCGTGGTCGCCGCGGATCCGCCCACGGTCGAGGGCGGGTCGGTGCACACCGTTCCGGCACGGGCCGTGCTGGTGCTGCAGCGGACCGAGGCGGCGTGAACGCTCCGGCATCGACCTACCGGCTGCAGTTCTCGGCGGCGACGACGTTCACCGACGCGGTGGGGCTGCTGCCCTACCTGGACGCGCTCGGGGTCGGAGCGCTCTACGCCTCCCCGCTGCTGGAGTCGGGGGCGGGATCCAACCACGGCTACGACGTGGTCGACCCCACCCGCGTCTCGGCCGAGCGCGGCGGCGAGGCCGGGCGCGAGGCGCTGGTGGCCGCGGTACGGGCGCACGGTCTCGGGTTCGTCCTCGACATCGTGCCCAACCACCTGGGCGTCGAGGTCCCGCGGGTCAACCCGTGGTGGTGGGACGTGCTGGCGCACGGCCGGGCCTCGCGGTACGCGTCGTACTTCGACGTCGACTGGGACGCGGGGCCGGTGCTCGTGCCCGTGCTCGACGCCGACGAGGAGAAGGCCCTCGGCGAGCTGTCGCTGTCGGACGACCGGTCGGAGCTGCGGTACTACGAGCACGCCTTCCCCGTGGCGCCCGGCTCGGGCACCGGGACCGCCCGCAGGAGGTGCACGAGCGGCAGCACTACCGGCTCGTGTCCTGGAAGCGGCGGCGCCGCCGAGCTGACCTACCGCCGCTTCTTCGACGTCTCCACCCTCGCGGCCCTGCGCGTCGAGGACCCGGACGTGTTCGAGGCCACCCACCGCGAGGTCCTGCGCTGGGTCGACGCGGGCGAGGTCGACGGCATCCGCGTCGACCATCCCGACGGCCTGACCGACCCGGGCGGCTACCTGCGACGGCTGCGCGCGGCGATCGGCCCGGACCGGTGGCTCGTCGTGGAGAAGATCCTCGGCGTCGGCGAGACGCTGCCCGCGTCGTGGCCGGTGGACGGCACGACCGGCTACGAGGCGCTGCGCGAGATCTGCGGGGTCTTCGTCGACCCGTGCGGGGCCGGCCTGCTCACCCAGTTCGCCGCCGAGCACACCGGCCGCAAGGACTCGGCGCACGCCGTCGAGCACGACGCGCGGCGCGAGGTGGCCTCGACCATCCTGGCCGCCGAGGTGCACCGCATCGCTCGTGCGTGGAGATCGCGGCCAGAGCCCTCACTTCCGCGCACGGGCTGACGCAGTCGCCGAGCTGCTGTGCGGGTTCCCGGTCTACCGCAGCTTCCTTCCGGAGGGCCGCTGGGCGCTGGACACGGCGCTCACGGTGGCCTGCACGCACCGCCCGGACCTGGCCGACGTGCTCACCGCGCTGCACGCCGCGATGCTCGCCGAGCCCGCGCGGCGAGCTCGCCACCCGCGTGCAGCAGACCTCGGGCATGGTCATGGCCAAGGGTGTCGAGGACACCGCGTTCTACCGCTGGAACCGGTTCGTCGCGCTCAACGAGGTCGGCGGCGACCCCGCGCGGTTCGGCGTCGCCCCCGCGGAGTTCCACGCCGCGCTCGCGAGCCGGGAGGCCTCCTGGCCGGCCACGATGACCACGCTGTCCACCCACGACACCAAGCGCTCCGAGGACGTGCGGGCCCGGCTCGCCGTGCTGGCCGAGATGCCGGGCGAATGGGTCGACCTGATGCGGCGGTGGGCGGCTGCGCACCCGTTGCCGGACCGCTCGCTGGAGCTGCTCGCCTGGCAGAACCTGGTGGGCGCGTGGCCGATCCCGGCCGACCGGTTCGCCGCGTACCTCGGGAAGGCGGCCAAGGAGGCCAAGCTCGTCACCAGCCACGTCGACCCGGTGCCCGAGGTCGACGCGGCGATCGCGGCCTGGCCGGGCGAGGTCATGGCCGACGCGGCCCTCGTCGGTGAGATCGACGAGTTCGTCGCGAGGATCAGCGGGCCCGGGCTGGTCCAACTCGCTGGGGCAGAAGCTGCTGCAGCTCGCCGGACCGGGCGTGCCCGACGTCTACCAGGGCACCGAGCTGTTCGAGTACTCCCTCGTCGATCCGGACAACCGGCGGCCGGTCGACTGGGACCAGCGCCGTGCGCTGCTGGCCCGCCTCGACGACGCGACTGGCTGCCCGACGTGGACGCCTCCGGGGCGGCGAAGCTGCTGGTCACGGCGAGCGCGCTGCGGCTGCGGCGCTACCGGCCCGAGGCGTTCGCCGGCTACCGCCCGCTGCCTCGCCGACGGCGCGGCCGCCGAGCACGCGGTGGCGTTCACGAGATCGCCGTCGCTGGTCGCGGTGGCGACGAGACTGCCGGTCGGGCTCGCCGCACGCGGCGGCTGGGGCGACACGGTGCTCCCCCTCCCCGACGGGGCCGCCGACTGGTACGACGTGGTCGCAGGCGAGCCGGTCGACGGCTCCGCGCCCCGGCTGGGCAGCCTGCTCCGGCGTTACCCCGTGGCGCTGCTCGTCCGTCCGACCTGACGTGTCGCCATCGACCGGGCAGGGTCCCGGCGCAACGGGCAGGATCACCCGGTGACGGATTTCGCGGTGTGGGCGCCGCAGCGTGCGCACGTACGGGTGCTGGTGGACGGCACCCCGCACGCCATGGGCCGCGACGACCTCGGCTGGTGGCGCGCCACGGTCGAGGACGCGGGCCCGGGCACGGCCTACGCCTTCCTGCTCGACGACGACGAGACCCCGCTGCCGGACCCGCGCTCGCGGTGGCAGCCGACCGGCGTGCACTCCGCCTCACGGGTGTACGACCAGCACGCCTTCTCCTGGACCGACCGCACGTGGACCGGGCGGCAGCTGCCCGGCAGCGTGGTCTACGAGCTGCACATCGGCACGTTCACCCCCGGCGGCACGTTCGACTCGGCCGTCGAGCGGCTGGACCACCTGGTCGACCTCGGCATCGACCTCGTCGAGGTGCTGCCGGTCAACGCCGTGGACGGCCCGCGCAACTGGGGCTACGACGGCGTCGGCTGGTACGCGGTCACCGAGAACTACGGCGGGCCGGACGCGTTCAAGCGCTTCGTCGACGAGTGCCACGCCCGCGGGCTCGGCGTCGTGCTCGACGTCGTCTACAACCACCTCGGACCGTCCGGCGCCTACCTCGACCGCTTCGGCCCGTACTTCGCGGGCAGCAACATCTGGGGCCCGTCGCTCAACCTCGACGGGCCGCACTCCGAGCCCGTGCGCCGTTACGTGATCGACAACGCCGTGATGTGGCTGCGCGACTTCCACGTCGACGGGCTGCGGCTCGACGCCGTCCACGCCCTGCACGACGACCGCGCCACCCACCTGCTCGAGGAGCTCGCCGTCGAGGTCGAGGCGCTGGCCGCCCACGTCGGGCGGCCGTTGTCGCTCATCGCGGAGTCCGACCTCAACGACCCGCGCCTCGTCACGGCGCGGGAGGGCGGCGGCTACGGGCTGCACGCCCAGTGGTGCGACGACATCCACCACAGCCTGCACACCGTGCTCACCGGGGAGGCGCAGGGCTACTACGCCGACTTCGCCACCGCCGGCCTCACCGGCCTCGCGCACGTGTTCTGCCGGGCGTTCCTGCACGAGGGCACCTGGTCGAGCTTCCGCAAGCGCAACCACGGCGCGCCCGTGGACACCGGACGGATCCCGGGGCACCGGTTCCTCGCGTACCTGCAGAACCACGACCAGATCGGCAACCGGGCCACGGGGGACCGGCTCACCGAGACCCTCTCCCCCGGGCTGATCGCCTGCGGGGCCGCACTGGTCCTGAGCTCCCCGTTCACCCCGATGCTGTTCATGGGCGAGGAGTGGGGCGCCCGCACGCCGTGGCAGTTCTTCTCCGACTTCCCCGACCCCGGGCTGCGCGACGCCGTGCGCGAGGGCCGGATCGCCGAGTTCGCCGAGCACGGCTGGGCCGACGCCGACGTGCCCGACCCCAACGCCGAGCAGACCTTCCTCGACTCCACCCTCGACTGGTCCGAGCCGGATCAGGAGCCGCACGCCACCCTGCTGCGCACCTATCGCGAGCTCATCGCGCTGCGGCGCGCGTGGCCGGAGCTGTCCAACCCGTGGCTCGACCTGGTCGAGGTGGACATCGACGAGGACGCCCGCACCCTCGTGCTGCACCGCGGGAGGCTGCGGGTGGCGGTGAACCTCGGCGGCGAGGCCGCCACGCTCGCCATGGGTGGTCCGGTGGCCCGCGATCCTGCTCGCGTCGGAGCCTGCCGAGGCCGCCGAGGGCGCACTCACCCTCGGCCCGGAGTCGTTCGCGATCGTCGCGCTCGCCTGAGCTCCGGGCTCTGCGCCGTTGCAGGAAAGCCACTTTCACGCCATCTCATGGCCTGAAAGTGGCTTTCCTGCCACATCGAGTCACAGCAGGCCCAGGCCCGTGACGGCCTCGCGCTCCTCGCGGAGCTCGGCGACCGAGGCGTCGATGCGTTCACGGGAGAAGTCGTTGATCTCCAGGCCCTGGACGATCTCCCAGCGCCCGTCCCGGGAGGTCACGGGGAACGAGGAGATGAGCCCGTCCGGCACGCCGTAGGAGCCGTCCGAGGGGATCGCCGCCGACGTCCAGTCGCCGTCCGGCGTGCCGTTGACCCAGTCGAAGACGTGGTCGACGGCCGCGTTCGCCGCCGAGGCCGCCGACGACGCGCCCCGCACCTCGATGATCTCGGCGCCACGCTTGGCGACGCGCGGGATGAACTCGTCGCGCAGCCACGACTCGTCGACCTGCTCGACCGCCGACTTGCCGCCCACCTCGGCATGGAACAGGTCCGGGTACTGGGTGGCCGAGTGGTTGCCCCAGATCGTGAGCTTGGCGATGTCGGTGACGGGCACGGCCAGCTTCTTCGCCAGCTGCGACAGCGCGCGGTTGTGGTCGAGGCGGGTCATCGCGGTGAACCGCTCGGCCGGCACGTCCGGGGCCGCGGCCTGCGCGATGAGCGCGTTGGTGTTGGCCGGGTTGCCGACCACGAGCACGCGGATGTCGTCGGCGGCACCCGCGTTGATCGCCCGGCCCTGCGGGGCGAAGATGCCGCCGTTGGCCTCCAGCAGGTCGCCGCGCTCCATGCCCTTGGCGCGGGGGCGGGCCCCGACGAGCAGCGCGACGTTGGCGCCGTCGAACGCCGCGGTCGCGTCGTCGGTGACGTCGATGCCGCTGAGCAGCGGGAACGCGCAGTCCTCCAGCTCCATCGCGGTGCCCTCGGCGGCTTGCACGGCCGCCGCGATCTCCAGCAGGCGCAGCCGGACCGGTGTGTCAGGCCCGAGCAGGTGGCCGGACGCGATCCGGAACAGCAGCGCGTAGCCGATCTGACCGGCGGCTCCGGTGACGGTGACGGTGACGGGCGAGGACGGTGCAGTGGGGGCGGCAGGCACGGGGGCAGGCTAGCCCGCCGCCGCCGGCGCGGCACCGCCTGTGCGCGGAAATCGCGGCCAGGGCCGCGATTTCCGCGCACAAGCATTACCTTCTCCTCGATGAGCCATCCGGACCCCCCGCCCCAGGACGAGGGACCCCGCCGTGGATGGGCGCCCCGGGCTACACGCCGCACCAGGAGTACCCGCCGCACGGGCCGATGCCGGGGGCCCCGCCGTACCCGCCGCAGACCGAGTACCCGCCGGTCGCGCCGGTGGGCCGGACCAGCTGGGGCAAGGCGCTCGGCGCCACGATGATCTGGCCTGCGGTGGCCCTGGTCCTGCTCCTCGTGCTCCTCGGGGCACCGGGGTCGCCCCAGGCCGCCGGCGCCGCCGTCGGGCGGCTGGTCGTGGGCGCGCTGCTCACCTCGGTGGTCGTCTGGCTGATCGCCCGGCGCCGTCCGTGGCGGTTCCCGACGCTGGTGCTGCTCGCGCTGCCGTTCTTCCTCGTCGTCTACGCGGTGACGAACGCCACCCCTCGCTGAGCGCGTCAGCCGGCGCGGCGCCGCGAGCTGATCACGCCGGTGTCGAACCCGGCCAGGTGCAGCCCGCCGTGGAACCGGGCGTGCTCGACCTTCAGGCAGCGGTCCATCACCACCTCCAGCCCCGCCGCCTCGGCTCGCCGCGCGACGTCGGCGTCGAACAGCCCGAACTGCAGCCAGAGCGTGCGCACCCCCGGCGGCAGCGCCAGCACCTCGTCCAGCACCGCCGGGCAGGTCCTGGCGGCGGCGGAACACGTCGACGAGGTCGGGCACGCACGGGCAGCTCGGCCAGCGACGGGTACACCGGCCGGCCGAGGATCTCCGTCGCGTTGCGGGTTGACGAAGTAGACCTCGTAGTCGGTGCTGGCCAGCAGGTAGGTCGCCACGAAGTTGCTGGCCCGCGCCGGGTTCGGCGACGCGCCGACCACGGCGACGGTCCGCGTCTCGCGCAGGATCTCCCGGCGCCGCGTCGCCGACGGGTTCTGCCACCCGGCCGTGTCGTCCGCGGTCTCCGGCGGTCACGACGTTCCCTTCGTGGCCGCGGCGAGCGCCTGGTCGAGGTCCCAGAGGATGTCGTCGACGTCCTCCAGCCCGACGCTGATCCGCACCAGGTCCGGCGGCACCCCGCCGTCGCGGAGCTGCGTCGTCGGTGAGCTGCTGGTGGGTGGTCGAGCCGGGGTGGATCACCAGCGTGCGGGCGTCGCCGACGTTGGCGAGGTGGCTGCAGAGCTGCACCGACTCGATGAACCGCCTGCCCGGCGGCCCGGCCGCCCTCGCACCCCGAAGGCGAACACCGCGCCCGGGCCCGAGCGGCAGGTAGGTGGCGGCGCGGTCGTGGTCGGGGTGGTCGGGCAGGCCCGGCCCAGCGGACGTAGGAGACGCGCGGGTCGGCGCGCAGCCACTCGGCGACGGCGCGCGCGTTCGCCACGTGCGCCTCCATCCGCTGCGGCAGCGTCTCGACGCCCTGGATGCAGCAGGAACGCGCTGTGCGCCGACAGCGAGGCGCCGATGTCGCGCAGCTGCTCGGCGCGCAGCTTGGTGAGGAAGCCGAACTCCTGGAAGTTGCCCCACCAGTTCAGCCCGCCGTAGGACGCGACGGGCTCGGTCATCTGCGGGAACCGGCCGTTGCCCCAGTCGAACCGTCCCGGACTCGACCACCACCCCGCCCAGCGTGGTGCCGTGCCCGCCGAGGAACTTGGTCGCCGAGTGGATGACGATGTCGGCGCCGTGCTCGATCGGGCGGCACAGGTACGGCGTGGCGAGCGTCGCGTCGATGACCAGCGGCAGGCCCGCCGCGTGCGCGACGTCGGCGAGCCCGGCGATGTCGGCGACCTCGCCCGAGGGGTTGGACGACGACCTCGGCGAACAGCAGCTTCGTCCGGGGGCTGATCGCGGCGGCGAACGCGGCCGGGTCGCTGCCGGCACCGATGCCGCCCCGCCCCGGCCGGCACGAACGTGGTCTCCACGCCGAACCGGCGCAGCGTCACGTCGAGCTGGGTGATCGTGCCGCCGTACAGCCCGGCGCCGGCGACGATGTGGTCCCCCGCCCCGGCCAGGCAGGCGAACGTGAGGAACTCGGCGGCCTGGCCGCTGGCCGTGGCCACCGCACCGATCCCGCCCTCCAGGCTGGCCAGGCGCTCCTCGAGGACGCGACACCGTCGGGTTGGCGATCCGGCTGTAGATCAGCCCGTACTTCTGCAGCGCGAACAGGCTCGCCGCGTCGGTGGTGTCCTCGAACACGAAGCTGGTGGTCTGGTAGATCGGCACCGCCCGGGCCCCGGTCGCGGCGTCGGGCACCGAACCCGGCGTGCACGGCACGGGTGCGGAAGCCCCAGGCGCGGTCGCTCATGGGCCCATCCTGCCCCGGTCGAGCGCCCGGGGGCCGCGGGCCGCAACCCGCGCGGTCAGGCACCGCGGAAGCCGGACCAGCCCTTCCTGGACGGTGGTGGCCACCAGCGTGCCGTCGCCGGTGGTGAACCGGCCGGTGGCCAGCCCGCGCGAGCCCGACGCCGTGGGCGAGTAGCACGTGTAGAGCAGCCACTCGTCGGCGCGGAACGGGCGGTGGAACCACATCGCGTGGTCCAGGCTGGCCATCTGCACCTCGCCGGGGGGCGCGTCGTGGCGGGCGAGCACCGAGCCGAGCAGCGTGAGGTCGCTGGCGTAGGTGAGCAGGCAGACGTGCAGCAGCCGGTCGTCGGGCAGCGTGCCGTCGGCGCGCATCCACACCTGCGACGGGCGCGTCGGTGGCGCCCGCCCGGTCCGGCGACCACACCGGCTCGTCGACGAAGCGGATGTCGAGCGGGCGCGGGAGTCCGGATCCAGCCGACCCCGCTGCCCTCGCCTCCCGCGGCGAGCCGCTCGCCGAGGTCGGGCAGCGACTCCGGAGCGGGCACGCCGACCGGGGCGGGCTCGGTGTGCTCCAGGCCCTCCTGCGGCAGCTGGAACGACGCGGACAGCGAGAAGATCGCCTCGCCGTGCTGGATGGCGAGCACCCGGCGGGTGGTGAACGAGCGCCCGTCGCGCACCCGCTCGGCCTCGTAGACGATCGGGACGCGCGGGTCGCCCGGCCGGATGAAGTAGGCGTGCAGCGAGTGCACCTCGCGGTCGGTCGGGCACCGTGCGCCCCGCCGCCACCAGCGCCTGCCCGGCGACCTGCCCGCCGAACACCCGGGTGGGGCTCTGCGGCGGGCTGACCCCGCGGAACAGGTTGACCTCGAGCTGCTCCAGGTCGAGCAGCCGCACCAGCGTCGTCGAGCGACGGCCTGGCCCGCGGGGCGCCGTCGGCGGCGGTCTCGGGCTCGCGGGCTGGAGGGCACCGCGGCAGTCCTGTCAGCGCTCAGGCGTGGTCCTCCTCGCCCAGGCGGTGCACGCGGATGAGGTTGGTGGAGCCCGCGGTGCCGGGCGGCGAGCCCGGCGACGATGACGACGAGGTCGCCGCGGCTGGAACCGCTCGATCGACAGCATCGCGTGGTCGACCTGGCGGACCATGGCGTCGGTGGACTCCACGAAGTCGACGAGGAACGTCTCCACGCCCCAGCTCATCGCCAGCTGGCTGCGCACCTCGGGCGTCGGGGTGAACGCGAGCAGCGGCAGGCGGGTGTGCAGCCGCGCGAGGCGGCGCACCGTGTCGCCGGACTGCGTGAACGCCACGATCGCGCGGGCCGAGAGCCGCTCGCCGATGTCGCGGGCGGCGTAGGACAGCACGCCGCGCTTGGTGCGCGGCACGTGGTTCAGCGGCGGGACGTTCACCGGCCCGTCCTCGACGGCCTCGATGATCTGGGCCATCGTGCGCACCGTCTTGATCGGGTAGCGCCCGACGCCCGTCTCGCCGGAGAGCATCAGCGCGTCGGCGCCGTCGAGCACGGCGTTGGCGACGTCGGACGCCTCGGCCCGGGTCGGCCGCGAGTTGGTGATCATCGACTCGAGCATCTGGGTGGCCACGATCACCGGCTTGGCGTTCTCCCGGGCGATCTGGATGGCCCGCTTCTGCACCAGCGGCACGTGCTCCAGCGGCAGCTCGACGCCGAGGTCGCCGCGGGCGACCATGATGCCGTCGAACGCCAGCACGATCGCCTCGAGGTTGTCGACGGCCTCGGGCTTCTCCAGCTTGGCGATCACCGGCAGCCGCGCGCCCGTGGCGTCCATGATCTTGTGGACGAGGTCGATGTCGGCCGGGCTGCGCACGAACGACAGCGCGATGACGTCGACCCGCAGGTCGAGGGCGAACTCCAGGTCGGCGCAGTCCTTCTCGCTCATCGCCGGCACCGAGACGTTCATGCCGGGCAGCGAGAGGCCCTTGTTGTCGCTGACCGGGCCGCCCTCGGTGACCCGGCAGACCACGTCGAGGCCCTCGACCCGGATCGACCCGCAGGCCGACCTTGCCGTCGTCGACGAGCAGGCGGTCGTCGGGCCGGGCGTCGGTCGGCCAGGCCCGTGTAGGTGGTGGAGACCCGGTCGTGGGTGCCGGCGACGTCCTCGACGGTGATCCGCACCTCCTCGCCGGTGCGCCACTCGACGGGCCCGCCGGCGAACCGGCCGAGCCGGATCTTCGGGCCCTGCAGGTCGGCGAGGATGCCCGACGGCGTGGCCCTCGGCGTCGGCGGCCTGGCGGACCATCTCGTAGACCCGCTTGTGGTCGTCGCGGCTGCCGTGGCTGAAGTTCAGCCGGGCGACGTCCATGCCCGCCTGCGACGAGCTCCCGGATCCGGTCCGGGGTCGCGGTGGCCGGACCGATGGTGCAGACGATCTTCGTGCGACGGCTCACGTCGACCGAGCGTAGCGCGGTCTCTGGAACGATCAGGACGACGCGCGGTGAACCGTCAGCGTCGGGGCTGCTCGCTCGGCCCGACGTGGTCGGCCAGCCACTCCGTCAGCGGCCGCAGCGTGCGCCACGTGGCGACCACCCGGTCCAGCGCGCGCGGGCTCGTGCAGGACGTCGTCCGGATCGCCACCGCCGCCACCCGTAGAGCGACCGTGCAGCGCAGCAGGTCCAGCCGGGGATGCTCCGGGTCGACGCCGCGCGGGCGGGTCTTGAGCCGGTCCCCGGCGACGGCGAGGCCCGCGGTCTCCAGCGGCGCGAGCCGCGCCTCGAGGTCGCGCCCGCGGCGGTCGTCGTCCACGGCGGTGCGGAAGCGGGCCACCTGGTCGGGCGCCATCTGGTAGTGCCCGCCCGCGGCCATCAGCCCGTCGGCGGACGACCTGCACGTAGAACGGGCCCGACCGTGGCGCCGCAGTGCGTCTTGTAGGGGGTCTTGTCGTTCGAGAACCGCACGTCCCGGTAGGGGCGGAAGATCTTCCCGGCGCCGAACTCCGGCTCCAGGTCGGCGAGCAGCGCCTGCATCGGGCCCCGGACGTCGCTCTCGTAGACGGCCTTGCGGTCGGTCCAGTAGGCCTTGGAGTTGTCGGCGAGCAGCCCGTCGTAGAACTCGACGGCGTCCTCGCCGAAGCCGGTGAAGGTCATGGCGCGCCGTCGCGTGCCGCAGGCTCGGACACCGCCTCGTCCTGGTCGACCGACGCGCCGTCCGTGTCGGGGGGTCCCCGGCGTCCGCGTCGTCGCCGGCGTCCGCGTCCGGGGCCGGTCGGTCGTCCGGGGCCGGTCCGTCGTCCGGGGCCGGTCGGTCGTCCGGGGCCGGTCGGTCGTCCGGCGGGTCGATCGCGGCCTGCGCGCACCGGCCTCGGCAGCACCTCGCGGGGCTTGCGCACCAGCACGATGTAGAGCACCGCGCCGACGAACACCACGACCGAGACCACCGACGTTGATCCGGATGTCGCCGAAGACCCGGGTGGCGTAGTCGGTGCGCATCTGCTCGATCCAGAACCGGCCGGCGGTGTAGCCGGCGACGTACACGCGCGAACGCCCGGCCGTGGCCGAGCCGGAACCGGCGGTCGGCCCAGACGACGAGCGCGGCGACGCCGAGGTTCCACAGCAGCTCGTAGAGGAACGTGGGGTGCACGATCTCGATCGGCGTGTGGTCGAGCGCGACGCCGCCGAGCGCGTCGGGCGCTCCGGTGGCCGGGTCGACCCGGCGGTAGATCTCCAGGCCCCACGGCAGGTCGGTGCGGCGCGCCGTAGAGCTCCTGGTTGAACCAGTTGCCGAGGCGGCCGATGGCCTGGGCGACGACGATGCCGGGCGCCACGGCGTCGGCGAAGAACGGCAGCGGCACCCCGCGCCGGCGGCAGCCGATCCAGGCGCCGACCCCGCCGAGCGCGATCGCGCCCCAGATGCCCAGGCCGCCCTGCCAGATCTTCAGCGCGTCGATCGGGTTGCCGCCCGGACCGAAGTACGTCTGCCAGTCGGTGGCGACGTGGTAGAGCCGCCCGCCGACCAGGCCGAACGGCACCGCGAACACCGCGACGTCGGTGACCGTGCCCGGCTGCCCGCCGCGGGCGACGAAGCGGCGTTCACCCCACAGCACGGCGACGACGATGCCCGGCGATGATGCACAGCGCGTACGCCCGGATCGGGACCGGCCCGAGGTTCCAGACCCCGCGGTCCGGGCTCGGGATGTAGGCCAGCACGGCGGTCGCAGCGGAGCTCACGGGCGCCACGGTAGCGCTTTGCCGCTCCGGGCCGGCCGGTGGCCATGATCGGCCGCGGCGGGCGCCCGCCCCCTGGTGAGCTGGGCCGGCGCGGTCAGGCCCGCTGCGGCTCCCCCGCCGGGCGGCCGGCGCGGCGGACCCCGTCGGCCAGCTCGGCGGCCAGCGCGCGCACGCCGTCCGCCCCGCCGCTCTCCGCCGCGGTGACGAACGCCGAGCCGACGATCACCCCGTCGGCGAACGCGGCGACCTCGGCGGCCTGGTCCCCCGACCGCACGCCCAGCCCGACACCGATCGGCAGAGCGGTGTGCGGGCGGCAGCGCGCGACGATCTCCGGGGCGGCGGCGGCCACGGTGTCCCGGGCGCCGGTGACGCCCATCGTCGACGTGGCGTAGAGGAACCCGCGGCTCGCCGCCGCGGTGGACGCGATCCGCTCCTCCGAGGACGACGGCGCGACCAGGAAGATCCGGTCGAGGCCGTGCGCGGTCGGACGCGGCGAGCCACTCGTCGGCCTCGTCCGGGATGAGGTCCGGGGTGATCACCCCGAGCCCGCCGGCGGCGGCCAGGTCGCGGGCGAACGCGTCGACGCCGTAGCGCAGCACCGGGTTGTAGTAGGTCATGACCACCGCGGACCCGCCCGCCGCGGTGACCCGCTCGACGACGCCGAGGACGTCGCGCAGCCGGGTGCCGGCGCGCAGCGCGGTCTCGGCGGCGGCCTGGATGGTCGGGCCGTCCATCACCGGGTCGGAGTAGGGCACCCCGACCTCCAGCAGGTCGCAGCCGCCCTCGACCATCGCGGTGAGCAGCTCGACCGAGCCGTCGACGGTCGGGTAGCCCGCGGGCAGGTAGCCGACCAGCGCGGCCCGCCCCTCGGCCCGGCACCGCTCGAACACCTCGCCCACCCCGCTCACCGCGCCCCTCCTCCCACCGCACTCTGGATGCAGAACGCGGTCCGCGGCCCGCTCGGGACGACGTTCTGCATCCAGAGTGCGAGAAATGGGCCGGGGCGGCGGTCACGCGGGGGTCCCTTCCGTGAGTGACGCCTCGGCGATGGCGGTGCCGTCGGCGTCCTCGGCGCTCTCCCGCTCCGCGATCATGCCGAACCACTTCGCCGCGGTGTCGACGTCCTTGTCCCCGCGCCCGGACAGGTTGACCAGCACGACCCCGTCGGGGCCCAGCTCGCGGCCCAGCTGCAGCGCGCCGGCGATGGCGTGCGCCGACTCGATCGCCGGGATGATCCCCTCGGTGCGGCAGAGCAGCGCGAACGCGTCCATCGCCTCGGGGTCGGTGACCGGCCGGTACTCGGCGCGTCCGATGTCCTTGAGCAGCGCGTGCTCCGGGCCGACGCCCGGGTAGTCCAGTCCGGCGGAGATCGAGTAGGACTCGCTGGTCTGCCCGTCCTCGTCCTGCAGCAGGTAGGACATCGCGCCGTGCAGCGCGCCGGGCGAGCCCGCGGTCAGGGTGGCGCCGTGCCGGCCGGTCTCGACGCCGTCGCCGCCGGGCTCGAAGCCGACCAGCCGCACGCCCGGGTCGTCGAGGAAGGCGTGGAAGATCCCGATCGCGTTCGAGCCGCCGCCGACGCACGCCGCGACGGCGTCGGGCAGCCGGCCCGTGCGGTCCAGCACCTGCTCGCGGGCCTCCAGCCCGATGATCCGGTGGAAGTCGCGGACCATGATCGGGAACGGGTGCGGGCCGGCCACCGTGCCGAGCAGGTAGTGCGTGTCGTCGACGTTGGTGACCCAGTCGCGCAGCGCCTCGTTGATCGCGTCCTTGAGGGTGCGCGAACCGGTGCTGACCGGCATCACCTTCGCGCCGAGCAGCCGCATCCGGGCCACGTTGAGCGCCTGGCGCTCGGTGTCGACCTCGCCCATGTAGACCACGCACTCCAGGCCGAGCAGCGCGCACGCGGTGGCGGTGGCGACGCCGTGCTGGCCGGCGCCGGTCTCGGCGATGACCCGGGTCTTGCCCATCCGCTTGGTCAGCAGCGCCTGGCCGAGCACATTGTTGATCTTGTGCGAGCCGGTGTGGTTGAGGTCCTCGCGCTTGAGCAGGATCCGGGCCCCGCCGGCGTGCTCGCCCAGCTTCGGGGCGTCGGTCAGCGGCGACGGGCGGCCGGAGTAGTCGCGGTGCAGCCGGTCGAGCTCGTCGAGGAACTCGCGGTCGGTGCGGGCCTTCTCGTACGCCGCGGCCAGCTCGTCCAGCGCCGCGACCAGCGCCTCCGGCACGAACCGCCCGCCGTAGCGGCCGAAGTGCCCGCGCGCGTCGGGCTCGTGCCCCGACGGGTTGGCGATGCCGTCGCTCGCCTTGGCGGTGGTGGGGGTGCGCGGTGTCAACGGTTCGCTCGCGGGCTCGCTCACCGCACCATTCTGGAGCACGACGGGTGGAAGCCCGCAGCCACCAGGCTGCGCACCGCGGCCCGGGGGTCGCCGCTGGTGACCAGGCCCTCGCCGACGAGCACGGCGTCCGCGCCCCAGCCGGCGTAGGTGAGCAGGTCACCGGGGCCGCGCACGCCGGACTCGGCCACCCGCAGCACGTCGTTGGGCAGCCCGGGCGCGATCTGGCCGAAGATCGACCGGTTGACCTCGAGGGTGTGCAGGTTGCGCGCGTTGACCCCGATGACGGTGGCGCCCGCCTCCAGCGCGCGGTCGGCCTCCTCCTCGGTGTGCACCTCGACCAGCGCGGTCATGCCGAGCGACTCGACCCGGTCGAGCAGCGCGTCGAGCGCGTTCTGCTCCAGGGCCGCGACGATCAGCAGCACCAGGTCGGCGCCGTACGCCCGCGCCTCGTGCACCTGGTAGGGGCTGACGATGAAGTCCTTGCGCAGCACCGGGACGTCCACCGCGGCGCGCACCGCGGCGAGGTCGGCCAGCGACCCGCCGAACCGGCGCTGCTCGGTGAGCACGCTGATCACCCGGGCGCCGCCCTCGGCGTAGGACTCCGCCAGCTCGGCCGGATCGGCGATCGCGGCGAGCTCGCCCTTGGACGGGCTGCGCCGCTTGACCTCGGCGATCACGCCGATGCCCGGTGCGCGCAGCGCCGCCATCACGTCGCGCGGCGGCGCGGCCGCGGCGGCCCGGCGCTTGATCTCGGCGAAGTCGACCTCGGCCTCGCGCACGGCGAGGTCGGCCCGCACACCGTCCACGATGGACTCGAGGACGCTGCGCTCTGCGCTCCACGTCGGGGTCCCCCTCTCCGGTCTGGTCGGCAACGGTTCGTCGGCAACGCTCCCCGGCCATGCTAGACAGGCCCGATCGGACGCTCGCCGTCCGGTCTGGGCGCTTCCGCGGGCCGGTCCACGGTGGGATCGCGCCCGGCGTCGAGGTCCTGCCAGGCCGCCCGGGCCGGGTCCGCCGGAGCGGGGCGCGCCCCGGCGTCGGCGTAGCGGGCGCCGAACCGGGGCAGCCGCGCGCTCGGCGAACACCAGCGCGCCCGCCGCGGCCAGCATGAGCAGCACGCCGGCCACCGCCAGCAGCGGCGCCCCGGTGCCGGTCACGCCCGCACCGCGGCGGCCGAGGTCGGCGCCCGCGAGCGATCCGCCGCGGCACGGCCGCCGCGAGCTCGCCGACCGACGGCGGCGCGAGCATCCGCCCGACGACCGCCGCCCGGCCCAGAGCGCGGCCAGCGCCAGCACCACCCCGAGCACCCGGCGCGCGAGCCCGACAGCGCCACCGCGGCGGCCACCCCCGCCACCGCCAGGACGGCGACGCCGGTGAGCGCCGGTTCGAGGTCGGCGCCGCTCGCGTCCACCGCCAGCCGGCCCCGTTCGGCCGTCTCCACGGTGGCACGCGAACCACGTCGACGCGGACGCGGCCCACAGCGCCGCCGCCGCCACGAGCAGCGCCGCGCAGATCCCGACGAGGAGCCTGCGGCCGGTGGTCATCGGCGGCGGCGGGCGGCTGGGCCAGCGTGGCCGCGGTGGCCACCGCCGACAGCACCGCGCGCGCCTTGTTCAGGCATTCGGTGTCCTCGGCGACCGGGTCGGAGTCGGCCACGATCCCCCCGCCCGCCTGCACGTACGCCACCCCGTCGCGGACCAGCGCGGTGCGGATGGCGATGGCGGTGTCGGCGTCGCCGGCGAAGTCCAGGTACCCGACGATCCCGCCGTAGAGCCCGCGCCGCGTGGGCTCCAGCTCCTCGATGATCTCCATCGCCCGCACCTTCGGCGCGCCGGAGAGGGTGCCGGCCGGGAAGCAGGCGACGACGGCGTCGAAGGCGTTGCGGTCCTCGCGCAGGGTGCCGGTGACCGTCGAGACCAGGTGCATGACGTGGCTGTAGCGCTCCACCGAGAAGAAGCTGTGCACCTTGACGGTGCCGGGCACGCAGACCCGCCCGAGGTCGTTGCGCCCCAGGTCGACGAGCATGACGTGCTCGGCGCGCTCCTTCTCGTCGGTGCGCAGGTCCTTCTCCAGCAGCAGGTCCTCCTCCTCCGTGGCCCCGCGCCACCGGGTGCCGGCGATCGGGTGCGTGGTGGCCTTGCCGTCGCGCACCGTCACCAGCGCCTCCGGGCTGGAGCCGACGATGTCGAACCGGTGGCCGTCGCGCCCCCTCGAGCCGCAGCAGGTACATGTACGGGCTCGGGTTCGTGGCCCGCAGCACCCGGTAGACGTCGAGCGGGTCCGACCGGGCACTCCGTCTCGAACCGCTGCGAGACGACCACCTGGAACGCCTCCCCCGCCCGGATCTGCTCCTTCGCCACCTCCACGGCGGCGTGGTGCTCGGCCGGGCTGCGACGGCGGAGGAAGCTCGGCTCGGCGTGGGAGTAGACGGCGACGGTCGACGGGGCGGGCGCCGCCAGCTGGGCCGTCATCCGGTCGAGCCGGGCGACGGCGTCGTCGTAGGCCTCGTCGACGCGCTCGTCGGAGGCGTCCCAGTTGATCGCGTTGGCGATGAGCGTGATGGTGCCCTCGTGATGGTCCACGGCGGCGAGGTCGGTGGCCAGCAGCATCACCAGCTCCGGCAGCCGGAGATCGTCCACCGCGTACTCCGGCAGCCGCTCCAGCCGCCGGACGGCGTCGTAGCCGAGGTAGCCCACCATCCCGCCGGTGAGCGGCGGCAGCCCGGGCAGGGGCTCGCTGTGCAGCGCGTCGACGACCGTGCGCAGCGCGGCCAGCGGGTCGCCGCTGCGCGGCATCCCGGCAGGCACGTCGCCGGTCCAGGCCAGCTCGCCGTTCACGGCCGTCAGCGCGGCGGCACTGCGCGCCCCGACGAACGACCAGCGTGACCAGGACCGGCCGTTCTCGGCCGACTCGAGCAGGAACGTGCCGGGACGGTCCGCCGCGAGCTTCCGGTAGACCCCGACGGGCGTCTCGTCGTCGGCGAGCAGTCGGCGGGTCACCGGGATCACCCGGTGCGCGGTGGCCAGCTCGCGGAACTCCTCGCGGCCGGGCGCCACCGCGCCCAGGGAGCCGGCGGTGTGGACGGCGGGCAGGGACATGGGAGCCATTCTCTCAGTGCACCCCGAGCGGCCTCAGGCCGATCTCGCGAAGAGGAAGATCCCGTACTGGTGGACGGGGTCGATCCACTGCCCGTCGAGTCCGAACCCGGCGCCCGCCAGCTCCCGCACCAGCTCCGGGCGGTGGAACTTGACGGAGCGGCCGGCCACGAGCCAGTCGCCCCTGGCGAACCGCAGCGTGACCCCGAGCTCCGGGACCTCGACCGACTGGTCCTCGGTCGCGAAGACGCGCCCCTCCACGGTGGCGCCCGCCGCGTCGTAGCGGGCCCTGGCGAAGAAGCGGTCGACGGCGAAGTCGGCGCCGAAGCGCGCGTTCAGGTGCGTGAGGTGGTTGAGCCGGAACCTGGCGAACGTGGACCGGCCGGGCGGGTCGTTGTAGCACTGCTCGAACACGTCGCCCGGCTTGTCCAGGTCGACGCCGAGCAGGAACCGGTCACCGGGCCGCAACGTGGCCGCGACGTCGGACAGCAGGGCCCCGCGCTCCGCCGCCGTCATGCTGCCCAGGGTGCTGCCGAGGAACACCAGAGCGAGCGGAGTGCCGCTGCCGGTCCCGGGGTCGGGGCCGCGCAGCCACGCCAGCCCGGCCGCGTAGCGCCCCCAGAGCGCCTCGACGCGCAACCCCGGCAGGCTCCCCGTCAGGCTCTGCGCACTCGCGCGCAGCATCTCCTCGCTGACGTCGATCGGGACGTAGCGCGTCGCCCGGCGCTCCATGCAGGCCGCCAGGAGCAACCTGGTCTTCTTCGCGCTGCCGCTGCCCAGCTCGGCCACCGTCGGGCTGCCGATCGCCTCGGCGATCTCCGCCCCGTGGCTCTGCAGCAGCCCCTGCTCCACGCGTGTGAGGTAGTAGTTCGGGAGCTCGGTGATCTCCTCGAACAGCTCCGACCCGAGCTCGTCGTACCCGTAGCGGACGGGGATCTCCGGCCGCGGCAGCCGCAGCGACCCGGCGAGGTCGGCCGTGTCGTCCCAGAAGGACGCGCCCGCGTCGACGGGGACGATCCGGATCGGACCCGTCACCCGCCGTCCCTGACGACCGCAGGACGTCGGTGCTCATGCGCCGTCCCTGGCGAGCAGGACGTCGGCCTCGAAGCACGTGCGCGTCCCCGTGTGGCAGGCCGGACCGTCCTGGTCGACGACGACGAGCAGGGCGTCGCCGTCGCAGTCCAGGCGCACCTCGTGCACGTGCTGGGCGTGCCCGGAGCTCGCGCCCTTCACCCAGTACTCCTCCGCGGCTGCGCGACCAGTACGTGGCGCGGCCGGTGGTGAGCGTGCGGTGCAGCGCCTCGTCGTCCATCCACCCGACCATCAGCACCTCGCCGGTGCCGCGCTGCTGGGCGACCGCGCACACCAGGCCGTCCGGGTTGCGCTTGAGGCGGGCGGCGACCGCCGGGTCCAGCGCCGAGTGCTCGACCCTCGCCGTCACCGGACCTCCACCCCGGCCGCCCGCATGCCGTCCTTGACCTCGCCGATCCGCAGCTGGCCGAAGTGGAAGACGCTCGCGGCGAGCACGGCGTCGGCACCGGCCCGCACCGCGGGCGCGAAGTGCTCGACCGCACCGGCGCCGCCGCTGGCGATCACCGGCACGTCCACGGCCGCGCGGACCGCGGAGATCATCTTCAGGTCGAAGCCGGCGCGGGTGCCGTCGGCGTCCATCGAGTTGAGCAGGATCTCCCCGACGCCGAGCTCCTGCCCGCGCGCGGCCCACTCGACCGCGTCGATGCCGGTGCCGCGCCTGCCGCCGTGGGTGGTGACCTCCCAGCCCGACGGCGTCGGCTGCCCGCCCTCGGGCACCTGCCGGGCGTCGACCGACAGGACGATGCACTGCGCGCCGAACCGGCGGGCGGCCTCGTGCAGCAGCTGCGGGCGGGCGATGGCCGCGGTGTTGATGCCGACCTTGTCGGCGCCCGCCCGCAGCAGCCGGTCGACGTCGTCGGTGCTGCGGATCCCGCCGCCCACGGTGAGCGGGATGAACACCTGCTCGGCGGTCCGCCGCACCACGTCCATCATGGTCGCCCGCTCCCCGGACGACGCCGTGACGTCGAGGAAGGTCAGCTCGTCGGCGCCCTCGGCGTCGTAGACGGCGGCCATCTCGACCGGGTCGCCCGCGTCGCGCAGGTCGGCGAAGTTGACGCCCTTGACCACCCGCCCGGCGTCCACGTCGAGGCAGGGGATGACGCGGACGGCGACGCCCATCACGCCACCCCGGTCAGCCGCGGCCCGCTCGTCGTGGGCCGGGTCATCCGACGGCCCGGCGCGACGTGGCGACGGCCCGCACGGCGGCGAGCGCCTCGGGCAGGGTGAACCGGCCGGCGTAGAGCGCCTTGCCGACGATCGACCCCTCGATGTTCACCCCGCTCGCCGCGGCCTCGGCCAGCTCCACGAGGTCGGACACCTGGGCGATGCCACCCGAGGCGATCACCGGCGCGGGGGTGGCCTTCGCGACGCTGCGCAGCAGCTCGACGTTGGGCCCGCGCAGGGTGCCGTCCTTGCTCACGTCGGTGACGACGTATCGGGCGCAGCCGACCCTGTCGAGGCGGTCGAGGGTCTCCCACAGGTCGCCACCGTCGGTGGTCCACCCGCGGGCGGCGAGCCGGTGGTTCCCGTCGACGATCCGCACGTCCAGGCCGACGGCGATGCGCTCGCCGTGGGCGGCGATGGCCGTGGCGCACCACTCGGGGTGCTCGAGGGCCGCGGTTCCGAGGTTGACCCGGGCACAACCGGTGGACAGGGCCCGCTCCAGCGACTCGTCGTCACGGATGCCGCCGGACAGCTCGACCGCCACGTCGAGCCGGCCGACCACCCCGGCCAGCAGCTCCGCGTTGGATCCGCGACCGAAGGCGGCGTCGAGGTCGACGAGGTGGACCCACTCCGCGCCGTCGCGCTGCCAGGTGAGCGCGGCGTCGAGCGGATCGCCGTAGCCGGTCTCGGTGCCGGCCGCGCCCTGGACCAGGCGAACGGCCTGCCCGTCGGCGACGTCGACCGCAGGGAGCAGCGTGAAACTCACGCTCGGCAGCCTACCGAGGACGCGACACCGGCCCCGCCCGAGTCCCGGGCCAGACGTCCGGCCGACGTCGTCGGTCCGAGATCATCGACCCGGCGCGTTCCTCGGCCAACTCTGGCGGGTTGCGCGCCGAAGCGACGATCATGGCGGTCGCGGACGGGCCACCACCCTCGTCAGCCGACGACGTCGCGCAGCCAGTTCCGCAGCACCGTCGCCCCGGCGTCGCCGGACTTCTCCGGGTGGAACTGGGTGGCCGCCAGAGCGCCGTTCTCGACGGCGGCGACGAAGTCCTCGCCGTGGTGGGCCCAGGTGACGAGCGGCGGCCGGATGACCGTCGACTCCTCCAGCTCCCACCGCCGCACGCCGAACGAGTGCACGAAGTAGAAGCGGGTGCCGGGGTCGAGCCCGGCGAACAGCGTGGACCCGGCGGGCACTGTGACGGTGTTCCAGCCCATGTGCGGGAGGACGTCGGCCTTGAGCCGCTCCACGGTTCCCGGCCACTGCCCGCAGCCGACCGTCCGCTCGCCCCACTCGACGCCCAGGTCGAAGAGCACCTGCATGCCCACGCAGATCCCCAGGACCGGACGCCCGCCCGCCAGCCTGCGTTCGATGATCCGGGGGCCGTCGACGGCCGTGAGGCCCGCCATGCACGCCGCGAAGGCGCCGACCCCGGGGACCACGAGCCCGTCCGCGTCGAGGGCGGCGGCGGGGTCGGCGGTGACGGTGACGTCGGCCCCGACCCGGCGCAGCGCGCGCTCCGCGGACCGGAGGTTGCCCGACCCGTAGTCCAGCACGACGATCCGCGACACGGCGCCCACGATAGCCGCCTCGGCCAGGCGAACTTGACCTCTACCCGGGTCGAGGTTGCACGGTGGACGGCATGACCACCGCCCCGGCAGGCACGACCGCGCACCCGAACCTGCTCAGCGGCCCGCTCCGCACCCTGACCGTCGGAGCCGTGTCGCTGGTGTCGCTGTGGGCGTTCGAGGCGATGGCCGTGGCGACCGCGATGCCGACCGTGGCCGCGGCGCTGGACGGCCTGGCCGGCTACGCGCTGGCCTTCGGGCTGCCGATGGCGACGAGCGTGCTGGCCATGGTGGCGTCCGGCGTCTGGAGCGACGCCGCGGACCGGCGGCACCCATGCGCACCGGCGTCGCGGCGTTCGTGGCGGGCCTGCTGGTGGCCGGGCTGGCGCCGTCGATGCAGGTGCTGGTCGCCGGCCGCGCGCTGCAGGGTCTGGGCTCCGGCCTGCTGATCGTCGCGCTCTACGTCGTGGTCGGCCGGTGCGTGCCACCCGACCGGCGCCCGCGGATCTTCGCGGCGTTCGCCGCGGCGTGGGTGCTGCCGTCCGTGGTGGGCCCGCCGCTGGCCGGGCTGATCGTCGAGCACCTGGACTGGCGCTGGGTGTTCCTGCTCGCCGCGGCGCTGGCGGTGCCGGCCGCGTTGCTGGTGGAGCCCGCGTTGCGCGGGCTCGGCGAACCGGTGGAGCCGCACCCCGCCGGGCAGCCGCGAGGCGGATGGGCGCGGCGGATCGGATGGGCGGCCGGGGCGGCGGCGGGGGCCGCAGGCCTGCACGAGGCCGGGCAGGTGGGCGGCCTCACCGGGACCGTCGTCGGCGTCGCGGCGCTGGTCGCGCTGGTCGTGTCGGTCCCCCGGCTGCTACCGGCCGGCACGGTGACCGCCCGGCCCGGCCTGCCGGCCGTGATCGCGCTGCGCGGGCTGAGCGCGGCGGCGTTCTTCGGCGCCGAGGTCTTCCTCCCGCTGCTGCTCTCGCGCGAGCGCGGACTGGGGCCGACGCTCGCCGGCCTCGCCCTGACCGCCGCCGCGCTGACCTGGGCCACCGGGTCGTGGCTGCAGGGCCGCGACTCCGGGCCGTCGCGCGCGATGGCTCTCCGGGCGGGCACCGCGCTCATCGCTGACGGGCATCGCCATGGCGGCCGTGACCGTCCTGCCCGCCGTGCCGGTGGCGGTCGCCGTGCTCGGCTGGGCCGCGGCAGGCCTGGGGATGGGCCTGGTCTACCCCACGCTCTCGGTGCTCACCCTGGAGCTCTCGGCTCCTGCCGAGCAGGGCGCGAACAGCTCCGCGTTGCAGATCGCCGACGCGGTCTTCGCCGCCGTCGTCCTCGCGCTGTCCGGATCGTTGTTCGCGGCCCTCGTCGACGCGGGTGCGGTGGCCTACGTGGCCGGGTTCGGGGTCGCCGGTCGCGCTCGCCGTCGTCGCGGTGCTCGTGGCGGGCCGCGCGCGGGCCTGATCCCCGCCCGCCCGCAGGATCTCCGCGGCCAGCCGCGGCAGGAGGCTGTCGGAGGCGAACCGGTACCCGAAGTCGGCGTGCGCCCTGAGCTCGCGGGCGACGAGCTCCCCGATCGGCCCCGGGTAGCTCCGCATCGCCTGCTGCGCCGCCGCCCGGATCCGCCCCTGCTCGTGCAGGGCCAGCCGTCCGCGTCCTGGCCTGATCGTGTCCATGCTGCCTCCCTCACAACCCGTCCTCCGGCAACTGGCTACCGGCAACTCGGCTTGCGGCAAGGAGGCGTTAGCGCGGCGGCTGATACTCCGGTCATGGGCCGAGCAGTGCCGCGGGTACCACCGCGATCCCGTCGGGGCGCCGGTAGGCCTCCGCACCGGTCGTCAGCACGACGGAATCGAGCAGGTCGGGTCCGAGCGCGGCGTCGAGCCAGCGCAGGTGGCGGACGTCGCGGTCGTCGACGGTGGCGCCGAGCTTCACCTCGATCGCCACGACCCGGTGGTCGGCTCGCTCGACGACGAGGTCGATCTCGCGCTCGCCACCCTTCGTCCGAAGGTGCCCCACCCTGGCCTCCGCCGCCTGCGCCTGGATCACGACACCCAGCGTGACGAGCGACTCGAACAGGCGGCCGAGCAGCGGACCGTCGCGCAGCTGCGGCGGCCCGAGTGGGGCGGCGTCGAGCAACGCGGCCGCGTCCGCACCGAGCAGGCGCGCGGCGAGCGCCGGATCCGCGAGGTGGTGCTTGGGTGGGGCGGCCAGCCGCGCGAGGTGGTTGCGGGTCGGTCGCCACGCCGCGAGTGGCTCGAGCATCCAGAGCTGTTCGAGGACGTTCCGGTACGGGATCGTCGTCGACCGGGCGGGCACCCGCCCGTCCGATGCCGTCGCGGCGTCGCGGATGGTCTCGAAGGAGGCGGTGGTCGCGGTCGCGGCCGCATAGGCCGTCATCCAGCGACGGAGACCGCCCGGGTCGCGCACCGGATGGCCCTGTTCGCGAAAGTCGCGCTCGACGATGCGGTCGAGGTATCCGTCGAGGCGCGCGCGGCGGGCCCGGCCCCGTGCGTCACGAAGCTCGGGGAACCCGGACGCGACCACCTCCTCCGCGTAGTCCCCGAGCTGGAGCCATGAGGTTCCGGACACGGCCGGGCGCTCGCCCGTCAGCAGTCGGGCGAGGCTGACCGTCGGGGCCACCAGCCCCCGTTCGGACAGGCCCAGCGGTCGCATCCGCAACGTCACGATCCGGCCTGCACCGGAGTGCGTGGGCTGCTCGGCAGGCGCGGCCGACCCCGTGAGCAGGAACCGTCCGCCGCCCGCCCCGTCGTCCACGGCACGCCGGACCACGTCCCAGCTCTGCGGGAGCCGCTGCCATTCGTCGACGAGGACCGGCCCCGTTCCCGACGCCAGACGCCCGGGCTCCGCAGCCAGCACGGCGCGCTGCGCCGGGTCGTCGAGGCGGTGCGTCGTGGCGGCACGGCGAGACGCCGTCGCGGTCTTCCCGACGCCCTTCGGACCCTCCAGCGCGATGGCCGGCACGTCCGCCATCAGCAGGTCCAGCTCGGTGTCGACGACGCGGGGAAGGTAGCGTTCCACGGCTGGACACTACAATTGGTCGCCTTTTCAGGCTACATCTGGTCGGGTCCGCACTACTACAGCTGGGCGCTCAGAGCGTGCCCTTGGTCGACGCGATGCCCGTGATCCGGTCGTCGCGCTCCACCGCGGCACGCAGCGCCCGCGCGACGGCCTTGAACTCGGCCTCGGTGACGTGGTGCGGGTCGCGGCCGTCGAGCACCCGGACGTGCAGGGCGAGGTGGCCGTGGAAGGCCAGCGACTCGAAGACGTGCCGGTTGAGCACCGTCGGGTAGTGCCCGCCGATGACGAAGCCGACCATCGAGTCGGGCTCCCCGGTGTGCACGGTGTAGGGCCGTCCCGACACGTCGACGACCGCATGGGCCAGCGCCTCGTCCATCGGGATCCAGGCGTCCCCGAAGCGGCGGATGCCCTCCTTGTCGCCGAGACGCCTGCCGCAGCGCCTGCCCCAGCACGATCGCGACGTCCTCGACGGTGTGGTGCGCGTCGAGGGCGATGTCGCCGTCGGCGCGCACGGTCAGGTCGAAGGCGCCGTGCTTGCCCAGCGCGTCGAGCATGTGGTCGAAGAACGGCACGCCCGTGGCGACGTCCGTGCGCCCGGTGCCGTCGAGGTCGATCTCGACGAGGACCTTGGACTCCTTGGTGACCCGCTCGACGCGGCCGATCCTCGTCATCGGACAACCTCCTGTGCCGCCACGGTCACTGCCACCTGCAGGAACGCATCGTTCTCCTCCGGCGTGCCCACCGTGACCCGCAGCCGCTCCGGGATGCCGACGTCGCGGATCAGCACCCCGCGGTCGAGGAACGCCCGCCAGGCGCGGGGCGCGTCGGCGAAGCGGCCGAAGAGGACGAAGTTGGCGTCGCTGGGGACGACGTCGTAGCCGGCGGCGGCGAGCGCGGCGACGACGCGGCCCCGTTCGGCACGCAGCAGCGCCACCGAGCCGAGCGTGGCCGCGGCGTGGCGCAGCGCCGCCCGCGCGGCGGACTGGGTGAGCACCGACAGGTGGTAGGGCAGCCGGACGAGCTGCAGCGCGTCGACGACGGCGGGCGCGGCCGCCAGGTAGCCCAGCCGCCCGCCCGCGAACGCGAACGCCTTGCTCATCGTCCGGCTGACGATCAGCTTCGTCGCCGCGCGACGGCGAGCAGCGTGATCGCGCTGGGCCGGTCGGAGAACTCCGCGTAGGCCTCGTCGACCACGACGATGCCGGGCGCGGCGTCGACGAGCTCGGCCAGCTCGGCGGGCTCCAGCGACTGCCCGGTGGGGTTGTTCGGGCTGGTCAGGAACGTGACGTCGGGTGCGCGGTCGCGCAGCAGCGCCGCAGCGGCGGCGACGTCGATCGCGAAGTCGGCGCGGCGCGGCGCGGGCAGCCACTCGGTGCGGGTGCCCGCGGCGATGATCGGGTGCATCGAGTACGACGGCTCGAAGCCCACCGCCGTGCGGCCCGGGCCGCCGAAGGCCTGCAGGATCTGCTGCAGCACCTCGTTGGAGCCGTTGGCGGCCCACACGTTCGCCGCGCCGAGCGGCACGCCGGTGGCCGCGGTCAGGTAGGCGGCGAGGTCGGTGCGCAGCGCGCGCGGCGTCCCGGTCGGGGTAGCGGTGCAGCTCGGCGGCCACGGCCTCGGTGGCGGCGACGACGTCGGCGACCAGCTCCGGCGGCGGCGGGTACGGGTTCTCGTTGGTGTTGAGCCGCACCGGCACGTCGAGCTGCGGGGCGCCGTAGGGCGTCCGGCCGCGCAGGTCGTCGCGCAGCGGGCAGCTCGTCGAGCGTGACCTCGGCCCCGACCCCGGCGTCGCCGACCGCCGTCGTCGACGGCGGTCACCGCGGGAACCGCGCCGTGACCGCCTGCGCCGTGCGCCGGGCAGGTCCTCGGCCGCGGCCAGCGCCACGACGTGCCGGCGACCTCGCGCAGCGCCTCCTCGGTGTACTCGACGACGTGCACGCCGCGCAGGAACGTCTGCACGCGACAGCCCGCCGGAGTGCCGGGCGCAGCCGCCGGTGGGCAGCACGTGGTTGGAGCCCGGCGCAGTAGTCGCCGAGCGACACCGGCGACCACGGCCCGACGAAGATCGCGCCGGCGTTGCGCACCCGCAGCGCGACCGCGCGCGCGTCGGCGGTCTGGATCTCCAGGTGCTCGGCGGCGTAGGCGTCGACCACCGCGATCCCGTCGTCGAGGTCGCCCACCAGCACGGCGCCGGACTGCGGCCCGCCCAGCGCCGTGCGGATGCGCTCGATGTGCTTGGTCTCGCGCGACCTGGCGCTCCAGCTCGGCGTCGACGGCGTCGGCGAGCTCGGACGACGTCGTGACCAGCACCGACGCGGCGTTCGGGTCGTGCTCGGCCTGGCTGATGAGGTCGGCGGCGACGTGCACCGGGTCGGCGGTGTCGTCGGCGAGCACGGCGATCTCGGTGGTGCCGGCCTCCGAGTCGATCCCGATCAGCCCGCGCAGCAGCCGCTTGGCCGCGGTGAGGTAGACGTTGCCCGGGCCGGTGACCATGTCCACCGGCTCCAGTCGGCTCGCCGTCGGTGTCGGTGCCGCCGTACGCCAGCAGCGCGACGGCCTGCGCTCCGCCGGCCGCCCACACCTCGTCGACGCCGAGCAGCGCGGCGGCGGCCAGGATCGTCGGGTGCGGCAGCCCGCCGTGCTCGGCCTGCGGCGGCGAGGCCACCACCAGCGACTCCACCCCGGCCGCCTGCGCCGGCACCACGTTCATGACCACGCTGACGGGTAGACGGCCAGCCCGCCCGGCGCGTAGAGCCCGACCCGGCGCACCGGCACGAACCGCTCGGTGACGGTGCCGCCGGGCACGACCCGCGTGGTGACGTCCATCCGGCGCTGGTCGGCGTGCACCGCGCGGGCCCGCTCGACGGAGACCTCCAGCGCCGCCCGCACCGCCGGGTCGAGCGCGGCCAGCGCGCCGGTGAGCGTCTGCGCAGGCACCCGGACCGCCGTCGGGCGCACCCGGTCGAACCGCTCCGCGAACTCCAGCACGGCCTCGACCCCCCGCTCCCGCACCGCCTCGACGATCGGCCGCACCTGGTCGAGCACCGCGTCGACGTCGACCTCGGCGCGTGGCAGCACCGCACGCAGCGCCGCCGCGGCGGGAAGCGGGCCGGAGCGGAGGTCGGTGCGGCGGAGCATGGAGGTCAGGGTACGGGGGCGCCTCCGGCGCCCGTGCGCGGATACGGGGGCTATAGCCGCCATATCCGCTCACGGGGACCGGAGGTCCAGGCCGAGGTCCAGCGCGGTCACGGAGTGGGTGAGCGCGCCGACGGCGAGGTAGTCGACGCCGGTCTCGGCGTACGTCGCGGGCGTTGGCCAGCACCAGGCCGCCGGAGGACTCCAGCAGCGTCGGGGCGTCGCCGCGCCGCCGCACGGCCTCGCGCGTGGCGTCGACCGGGAAGTTGTCGAGCAGCACCAGCTCGGCCGCCAGCGCGAGCACCTCGTCGAGCTGGTCGAGCGAGTCCACCTCGACCTCGCACGGCAGCTCCGGCGCGAGCGCGCGGGCCGCCGCCAGCGCCGCCCCGACCGAACCGGCCGCCGCCACGTGGTTGTCCTTGATCAGCACCGCGTCGCCGAGGCCGAGGCGGTGGTTGACCCCGCCGCCGCAGCGCACCGCGTACTTCTCCAGCAGCCGCAGGCCCGGGCAGGGTCTTGCGGGTGTCGCGGATACGGGCGCCGGTGCCCGCGACGGCGTCCACCCAGGCGGCGGTGGCCGTGGCGACCCCGGACAGGTGGCACAGCAGGTTCAGCGCGGTGCGCTCGGCGGTGAGCAGGCCGCGCACCGGCGCCCGCACGGTCAGCGCGGCGTCCCCGGCGCCGAGCCGGTCGCCGTCGGCCAGCGTCTGCAGCACCTCGTAGCCGTGCCGGCCCAGGACGGCGTCCAGCACGGCACGGGCGGCCGGCAGCCCGGCCAGCACCCCGGGACGGCGCGCGGCGAACTCGGCGACCGCCACGGCGTCGGCCGGCGACGGTGGCCGCGGTGGTCGCGTCGGCCCGTAGCGCAGGTCCTCGGCCAGCGCGGTCTCGACGACCCGGCGCAGGTCGTCCAGGTCCGGCCCGGCCAGCGCGCCGGAGACGCCGCTCACGCGGCACCCACCGCGGCCGGTCTCGGCCAGCACGACGGGGCGGCCGCGCGTCGTCGAGCCCGATCACGCAGGCTCGCCCGCTGCCAGCGGTCGTCGCGCTCGGGGAAGTCGGTGCGCACGTGGCAGCCGCGGCTCTCGGTGCGCGTGCCCGCCGCGGCGAGCACGGCCTGGGCCAGCAGCGTCAGCGCGGCGTCCTCGACCCCGGCCCGGTCGATCGGCGTGCCGAGCAGCGGTCACCGCCTCGACGGCGTCCGACGCCGCGGCCAGCCCGGCGGCGTCGCGGCCGATCCCGGCGCTCGCGGTCATCGCCCGCTGCACGATCGGCCGCGGTCGGCGATGCCGCACGGCGGGCGCCGGGGTGGTCCCGGTGCCCACCGGCGCACCGCGGCGACGCGAGGTCGCGCGCGCACCGCCCGTGCCGCCCGCGCCCCGACGACCAGCCCTTCCAGCAGGCTGTTGGACGCCAGCCGGTTGGCGCCGTGCAGGCCGGTGCGGGCCACCTCGCCCGCGGCGTAGAGCCCGGGCACGACCGTCCGCCCGGCAGATGTCGGTGACGACCCCGCCGCACGCGTAGTGCGCCGCGGGCGTGACGGGGATCGGCTCGCGGACCGGGTCGATCCCGGCCGCCCGGCAGGCCGCGTGCACCGTCGGGAAGCGGGCGGCGAACCCCTCGATCGCGCGTGGCGTCCAGCCACACGCAGTGCGGAGCCGGTCTCGGCCAGCCGCCGGGTGATCGCCGCGGCGACCACGTCGCGCGGGGCGAGGTCGGCGAGCGGGTGCACGACCGGCCATGAAGCGCCGCCCGGCGCGGTCGAGCAGCACGGCGCCCTCGCCCGCGCACGGCCTCGGTCACCAGCGGCCTGCGCCGGTGGACGGCCGGTGCCCGGGCTCCCGGTGTAGAGCACGGTCGGGTGGAACTGCACGAACTCCAGGTCGGCGGCGGTCGCACCGGCCCGCAGCGCGAGCGCCAGCCCGTCCCCGGTGGCCGTGTCCGGGTTGGTGGTGCTCGCGTAGAGCTGCCCGTAGCCCCCGGTGGCCAGCAGCACCGCGGGCGCGCGCAGCACGCCCGGCCGCCCGCGGTCGTCGAGCACGGCGAGCCCGGCGACGGCGCCCGCGTCGTCGCGGACGACGTCGACCGCGACGTGCCCGGTGAGCAGCGGCAGGCGCAGGTCCGGCGCCGCGGCGACGAGCGCCCGCTCCACCTCCGCGCCGGTGGCGTCGCCGCCTGCGTGGATCACCCGGAACGCGGAGTGCCCGCCCTCCCGGGTCCGCGCGAGCCGCCCGCCGGATCCGGCGTCGAAGACGGCGCCCCTGGCCCGCAGCCGGGCGACCGCGGCGGGCCCCTCGGCCAGGATCGCCTGCGACCGCGCGTGCGTCGCAGAGGCCAGCCGCCGGCGGCGAGCGTGTCGGCGACGTGCGCGGCGACGCTGTCGCCCGCCACGTCACCGACCACCACGGCGACGCCGCCCTGCGCCCACCGCGTCGACCCGGCGTCCGCCGCGTCCTTGGTGACCACGACGACCCGCAGGCCCAGCTCCGTGGCGTCCAGCGCCGCGGTGAGCCCCGCGACCCCGCTGCCGACGACCACCAGGTCGGCACCCGCCTCCCAGCTCACTCCCCACCCCCGGGGCGACCGATCTCGATCATGCGCTGCACCGCGGCCCGGCCGCGGGCGGCCAGCTCCGGGTCGACGTGCACCTCGTCGGTGCCCGTCGCGCACCGACCGGAGCAGCGCCGCGGCGTGATCATCTTCATGTACCGGCAGGAGGCCCGCTCGTTCACCGCGCGGAAGTCGACGTCCGGGGCCGCCCGCCGGAGCTGGTGCAGCATCCCCACCTCGGTCGCGACCAGCACCGTCGACGCCGACCCGACGACGCGGCGGACCGCGCGGCGTCGAGCATCCCGCCGGTGGAGAGGATCTTCACCCGGTCCGCCGGCACCGCGCCGGCGCCGGCGAGGTAGAGCGCGGACGTGGCGCAGCCGCACTCCGGGTGCACGTAGAGCTCGGCGTCGGGGTGCGCCTGCACCTGCGCGGTGAGCGCCGGCCCGCTGATCCCGGCGTGCACGTGGCACTCCCCCGCCCAGACGTGCATGTTCTCCCGGCCCGTGATCCGGCGGACGTGCGCGCCGAGGAACTGGTCGGGCAGGAACAGCACCTCGCGGTCGGCCGGGATCGACGCCACGACCTCCACCGCGTTCGACGACGTGCAGCAGACGTCGGTCTCGGCCTTCACCGCGGCCGTGGTGTTGACGTAGGAGACGACCACCGCGCCCGGGTGCTCGGCCTTCCACGCCCTGAGCTGGTCGGCGGTGATCGAGTCGGCGAGCGAGCAGCCCGCCCGCGCGTCCGGGATGAGCACGGTCTTGTCCGGCGCGAGGATCTTGGCCGTCTCCGCCATGAAGTGCACGCCGCAGAAGACGATCGTCGACGCGTCCGACGCGGCCGCGATGCGCGAGAGCGCCAGCGAGTCGCCGGTGTGGTCGGCGACGTCCTGGATCTCCGGCAGCTGGTAGTTGTGCGCCAGCACGACGGCATCGCGGCGGCGCGCGAGCGCGCGGACCTCGTCGGCCCACGCGGCGTCGGGCACCACGGCGTCGGGCACGGGCGACGGCCCGGTGAGGATCTGAGAACTGGTCATCGTGACCTCCTCTCGTTTTCGCCCGATAGGCGAAAACAGGGCGATCGTAGCAGCGCGACCGCCCTCGGGGCACCCTCCGCGTGACCGGGGACTCACCGTCGGGCCATCCGGCACGCGCCGGCCGGGGCCGGGACCGCTGCCCTACGATCCGCGCATGACCAGGGCCGCTGCGGGTGCCCGCTCGTGCGACCACGAGGTGCTCGCCGCGGTGCTGCAGATCCGCGGCGGCGTCCTCCAGGTCCTCGCCTGGCAGCGGGCCCTGCCCCCCGACGCCGGCCGCTGGGCGCTGCCGGGCGGGCGGCTCGGCGACGACGAGGACGTCGAGGCCTGCGTGCGCCGCCAGCTCGACGAGAAGGTCGACGTCCGCGAGGTCACCCACGTCGAGCAGATCGCCGTGTTCAGCGCCCCGGACCGGGTACCGGGCGACCGGCTCGTCGCCACCGCGTTCCTCGGGCTGGTGCCGTCCGACGCCGACCCGGCCGTGCCCGCCGACACGCGGTGGCACCCCCTCGACGAGCTGATCGAGGGCGCAGGCCCGGCGCCGCGTTCGACCACGGCCGCATCGTCGCCGCCGCGCGGGACCGGCTGCGGGCGAAGCTGTCCTACACCAACCTCGGTTTCGCACTGGCGCCGCCGGAGTTCACGATCTCCGCGCTTCGCGAGCTGTACGCGGCGGCGCTCGGCCACGCGCGTCTCCGCCACCAACCTGCAGCGGGTGCTCACGCGGCGGGCCCTGCTGGAGCCGACCGGCGCGCGTCGCGCCGCCGGGGCGCACCGGCGGACGGCCCGCGGCGCTGTTCCGGTTCACCGACCGCGCGCTGCGGGTCACGGACGCGTTCGCCGTGCTCAGGCCGCCAGGCGAGCAGTCACGTGGAGCCGTACCGTAGGTCCGTGTCCGCGACCCTCCCGCTGTTCCCGCTGGGCGCGGTGCTCATGCCGGGAGCCTCGCTGCCCCTGCACATCTTCGAGCCGCGCTACCGCCAGCTGACCGTCGACCTGGTCACCGGCGCCGTCCCGGACAAGCAGTTCGGGGTGGTGGCCGTCCGCGAGGGCTGGGTGCCCGACGACGACGGCATCGCCGGCCTCCACGACGTCGGTTGCACCGCCGAGCTCCGCGACGTGCGGCGCCTGCCGGACGGCCGCTACGACATCGTCACCCGCGGCGCCAGGCGGTTCCGCCTGCTCGACCTCGACGCCGAGTCCAAGCCGTACCTCATCGGCACCGTCGAGTACCTGCCCGACCTCGACGCGGCGCCACCCGCCGCGGAGCTGACGCAGATGCTCGCCACGGCCGCCCGCGACGCCCACCGGCGCTACTGCGCCACCGCGTGGAAGAACGGCGACTGGTCCGAGCCGGACGCCGACGTCGAGCCCGGCAACCTCCCGCACGTGCTGGCCGCCGACTGCCTGCTCCCCATCGCCGACCGCCAGCGGCTGCTGGAGCAGACCTCGCCCACCGAGCGGCTGCGGATGGTGCGCGCGCTGCTCGCCCGCGAGACGGGCCTGCTCAGCCAGCTGCGCGCGGTGCCGGCTCCGATCACCACGTTCGCCGTGGAGCACAGCTCCAACTGATCCCGCGCCGGCCGTCAGCTCCAGCCGAACCGGCCGCGCAGCCCGTCGGCCACCCGCTCGAAGCGGTCGCGGTCCAGCACCGCGCCCTCGCGCCGGATGTCGTGCTCGCCGACCTCCAGCACGCGGTCGAGCCGGACGAACGACTCGCGGCCCCTGCCGGTCCCACGCCGCCGGAGCCGATCGGGGTCCAGTCCGGGTCGCCGGCCCGGTCGTGCTGGCTGGACAGCATGAGCCCGAGCAGCTCGCCACCGCTGCGGCCGACGACGAGCAGCGGCCGGTCCTTGCCGCGGCCGTCCCCCTCCTCGAACGGCACCCAGGCCCAGACGATCTCGCCGGGATCGGCGGCGCCGTCGAGGTCGGGCGCGTAGACGATCGACGCGCGCCCGCTCCCCCGCCGGTGCCGTGCGCGCTGCGCGAGGGGGCCCGGCCTGCCGGGGCCGGCCCGGGCCGGGGCCTTCCGGCCCGACGGCGCCAGCAGGTCCATCCCCATCCTGGCCGCCCGCCGCAGCAGCGTCCCCCACGTTCGCCATGACCGCAGCATGCCGGGCTCAGCCGGCTCGACGCACCTCGACGACGTCCACCAGCCGCTCGGTGCCCACGAAGTCGGCCGGGTTGCAGGTGAGCAGCGGCAGCCGGGCCGCGGCCGCGGTAGCGGCGATCTGCAGGTCGAGGCGGCGGGGCCGGGGGTTGCGACCGGCCGCCCGGACGAGCGTGGCGAGCACGCCGTACAGCTTGGCCTCCTCGACGCCGAACGGGAGGATCTCGAAGCTCGCCAGGACGGCGCGCGACCGTCGCGCGGCACCCGCACGTTCGGGTCGCTCGCCGAGGCCGGTGCCCTGGCGAGCTCGCCGACGCTGATCGCACTCGCGACGGCAGCCCGACGTCGCTCGCCGAGCTCGGCGCGTCTCCAGATCGATCAGCACCGAGGTGTCCAGAGATACGCCGGCTGCATCCGGATCAGTACTCGATGCGATCGTCACCGAAGATCAGGTCGTCCGCTGCCGGTCGGCGTGCCACTGATCGACGTCGACCGCGGCAGTTCTCGAACCTCGCCTGCAGCTCCCCGAGCGTCAGCCGTCGCTTCGGCTCCTCGGCCGGCCGCCGTGCGGGATCAGGTCCGCGATCGGCCGGCCGTTGCGGGTGATGACGAAGCTCTCCCCCGCCTCCACGCCGGCGCATGACCTCCGCGTTGTCGTTGCGCAGCTGTCGCTGCCCGATGGTCTCGGCCATCCCGCAGCGTAGCGCATTCGTAGCGCACTCGTGCTACGGTCAGCGGCGCTGCGCCGCTCACCGTGCCGGCTGCAGCGGGCCGTCCACCCGGTGGGCGTCACCTGCACGACCATCCGCCGCGCGCAGTCCGGGCAGAACCGCGGCGGCTCCAGCTCCCGCCGCGCCGCGCAGCGCGCGTGGTCCGGCTCGCCGCCGGACGCCCGCACTGGTCGCAGAAGCCGGGTCCGGTGCCGGTCACAGCGTCTCGTTCAGGGCCTTGATCGGCATCTGCAGCTCGCCGAGCAGGTCGATGTCGGACTCGGCGGGCCGGCCCGAGCGTGGTCAGGTAGTTGCCGACGATCACCGCGTTGATCCCGCCGAGCAGGCCCTGCGCGCGCCGAGGTCGCCGAGGGTCAGCTCCCGGCCGCCGGCGAAACGCAGCACCGTGCGCGGCAGCGCCAGCCGGAACGCCGCCACGGTGCGCAGCGCGTCGGGCCCGGACAGCAGCTCCAGGTCGCCGAACGGGGTGCCGGGCCGCGGGTTGAGGAAGTTCAGCGGCACCTCGTCCGGGGTCGAGCGACGGCGAGCTGCGCGGCGAACTCGGCGCGCTGCTCCAGCGTCTCCCCCATCCCGACGATCCCGCCGCAGCACACCTCCATGCCCGGCCTCGCGGACCAGCCGCAGCGTCTCCCACCGCTCCTCCCAGGTGTGCGTGGTGACCACGTTCGGGAAGTACGAGCGGGCGGTCTCGAGGTTGTGGTTGTAGCGGTGCACGCCCATCGCGGCGAGCTCGTCGACCTGCTCGGGCGTGAGCATGCCCAGCGAGCACGCGATGTTGATGTCGACCTCGTCCTTGATCGCGGCGATGCCCGCCGCGACCTGCGCCATCAGCCGCTCGTTCGGGCCCGCGCACGGCGGCGACGATGCAGAACTCGGTGGCGCCGGTCTTCGCGGTCTGCTTGGCCGCCTCGACCAGCGTCGGGACGTCCAGCCACGCCGAGCGCACCGGCGAGTCGAACAGCCCGGACTGGGAGCAGAAGTGGCAGTCCTCGGGGCACCCGCCGGTCTTCAGCGAGATGATCCCCTCGACCTCGACCTCCGGCCCGCACCAGCGCATCCGCACCTCGTGGGCCAGCGCGAGCAGCGCGTCCAGGGCGTCGTCGGGCAGCCGCAGCACCTCGAGGACCTGCTCCTCGGTCGAGGCCGACGCCCTGCTCCAGCACCTGGTCGCGGGCGGTGTCGAGGATCGTCGGCCTCGGTCGGTCGTCACGGCTCGCGGAGTCTGCCATCCACCGCCGAGTCGCGGGGCCAGAGTGTGACGCGCGACGTCGCGCGAACTCGGCCGGGCCGAGCGCGCCGCGCCCGGCGGCGACAGCGCCCCGAGCAGCGGCACGCCCGGTGACGGCGGGCAGGTCGTCGAGGTTGCACGCGGGCGGCCAGGTCGGGCTCGGCGGGCCACGCCCCGACGACGACGCCGGCGCAGGTCAGCCCGCGTGGCGCGCAGCGCCTCGACGGTCAGCGCGGTGTGGTTGAGCGTGCCCAGCCCGGCCGCCGCGACGACGAGCACCGGCGCGCCGAGCAGCGCGGCGACGTCGGCGAGCGTGCCGCCGTCGTCGTCGAACCGGACCAGCAGCCCGCCGGCGCCCTCGACGAGCACGAGGTCGTGCGTCGCCGGCCAGCTCCCGCGCGGCGCCGCGGCCGCGGCCGGGGTGACGGGGGGCAGCCCGGCGCGGCGGGCGGCGGTGGCGGGGCCAGCGGATCGGGGTAGCGGGCCAGCTCGCGCGGTGGTGACGCCGGGGGCCAGCGAGGCGCCCGACGTCGGCCAGGTCGCCGGGCTCGCCCGGCGCCGACCCCGGTCTGGGCGGGCTTGAGCACGGCCACCCGGCGGCCGCCGGCCACCGCGAGCGCGGCGACCGCGGCCGTGACCACCGTCTTGCCGACGCCCGTCCCGGTCCCGGTGACGACGAGAGATCACCACGAGGCGCACCTGACGGCCCCGCGGAGGGCGCTGCTGTGCGGCTCGCCGCGATCACGGGAGCGTCGCGGGCGCCAGGACGTCGGCGAGCACCTCCCGCACGCGTGCCAGCTCGGCGCCGGTCAGGGTCGCGCGGGCGGTCAGCCGCAGCCGGCTCGTCCCCTCCGGCACCGACGGCGGCCGGAAGCAGCCGACCCGCACCCCGGCTCGGCGCACCGGTCCGCAGCGGCGAGCGCGACCTCCGGCTCCCCCAGCACCACCGGGACCACGGCCGACGGCGGCGCCGGCACCCCGCGCCGCCGCGGCGAGGGCGGCCGCGGCGCGCAGGACGGCGGCGGGCGCGTCCGGCTCGGTCCGCAGCACCCGCAGCGCGGCCAGCGCGGCGCCGACGCAGGCCGGGGCCAGCCCGGTGTCGAAGATGAACGAGCGGGCGGTGTCGACCAGGTGCGCGGTCACGGCGGCCGGCCCGAGCACCGCGCCGCCCTGGCTGCCCAGCGCCTTGGACAGCGTCACGGTGGCGACCACGTCGTCCGGCGCCGGCCAGCCCGAGCTCCGGCCAGCAGCCCGCGCCCGCCCGGCCCACGCACGCCCGAGCCCGTGCGCCTCGTCGACCACCAGCAGCGCGCCGCGCGCCCGGCAGACCGCGTGCAGCCGCCGCCAGCGGCGCGAGGCCGCCGTCGACGCTGTTCACGCTGTCGGTGACGACGAGCGCCCGCGCCTCGGTCCGGGCGGCGAGCGCGGCGTCGACGGCGCGGGCGTCGTCGTGCGGCACCACCGCGACGCGGGCGCGCGACAGCCGGCAGGCGTCGACGAGCGAGGCGTGGTTGGCCGCGTCGGACACGACCAGCGTGCCCGGGCCGGACAGCGCGGTCAGCACGCCGAGGTTGGCGGCGTAGCCGGAGGAGAACACGAGCGCGGCCTCGGCGCCGACGAACGCGGCGAGCTCGGGCTCCAGCTCGGCGTGCAGCGCGGTGCGTGCCGGTGACCAGCCGCGACCCGGTCGACCCCGCGCCCCAGGTCCGGGCGGCGGCGACCGCGCCCGCGACCACCCGCGGGTCCGTGGCCAGCCCGAGGTAGTCGTTGCCGGCCAGGTCGAGCAGCGGGTCGCCCGCCGGGCGCGGGCGCAGCTCGCGGCGCAGCCCGGCCGCGCGCCGGCGGCCGGCGTGCGGCTCGAGCCAGGCCAGGGGGTGCTCGCGGGGCGCCATGGCCGGCGACACTAACCGGCTGCCCCGCACCGTCGGCGCGCACGGCCGCGGCGGGGCCGACCCGACGCGCCGCGACGGCACAGGGCGACGCGCGGCCCTCAGCCCGTCGGCGGCTGCTCGCGCGCGGCCCGCAGCACCCGCGACCGCGGAGTGCAGCCCGGACGCGGAGCGCTCGTGCGACCACACCGCCCAGCGAGCACGACGAGGAACAGCACGAGGTAGGCGTCCGGGAGGAGCGGAATCGAGGCCGGTGCTCGGGATCGGGCCGACCTGCGCGGCCGGGCAGCGCCGTGACGACCGCGAGGTTCGCCACGACGACCGCCCCGAGCGTGGCGACCGCAGCCGCCGCCCCCGCCCCGCTGACGGCCCGCGCCGCGAGCAGCACCAGCAGTGGCAGGAACCAGACCCAGTGGTGCGACCACGCGAAGGGCGCGACGGCCGCCGAGCACAGGCCGCACAGCGTGAGGCCCAGCACGTCCTGGCCCTGGCGGTGGGCGCGGACCGCCAGCACCAGCGTGGCCGCGACGACTCCGGCCGCGCCCGCGAGGTAGGCCCACCCGGCGCCGGGGCCTGCGCCCAGCGCGCGGGCGAGCAGGCCGTTGAGCGAGTGGTTCGACTCGGCCGCGACGGCGGAGATGCGATCGGCGGCGGCGAAGGTCCCCCGTAGCCAGTAGGTGACCGAGTCGGCGGGTGCGACGATCGAAGCCCAGCCCGGCCGCGGTCAGGAAGACGGCCATCGCGGTCGCGGCGGCCCGCACCCGGCCGATGAGCAGCAGGTAGACGACGAAGACCAGGGGCGTCAGCTTGAGCGCGGCGGCCACGCCGACCCCCACGCCCCGCCAGCGGCTGTCCCGGCGTCCCAGCAGGTCCCCGACCACCAGTGCCAGCAGCACGATGTTGATCTGCCCGAGGTACAGGGTGGTCCGCACCGGGTCCAGCCACGTCGCCAGCGCGACGGCCGCCACCGTCCCCACGGCCGTCGCGGGCCCCGGCACCATCCCCAGGCTCTGCGCACACCGGCGCACCACGTAGGCCAGCAACCCGAGGTTCGCCAGCGTCCAGACGACCTTGAGCACCGGCAACGGCAGGAGCGCCAGCGGCGCGAACACCACCGCCGCGAACGGCGGGTAGACGAACGGGAGGTCGAGCAGCACCCCGCCCGCGTACAGCGGCTGCCCGCGCAGCAGGTGCTCCCCGCCCGCCCGGTACACCTGCAGGTCGATCAGCAACGCGTGCGCGGCCGGCCAGATCGCGAGGACGGCGGCGTGCCCGGCGAGCGCGACGAGCACGGCCACCGGCGCCCACCGCCGACAGCGCCGTCGCCGATGCCGTCGGCCCTGCGGTCCGCCGCTGCCACCGCCGTCACCCGGCCGCAGCCGCGGCGCACACCGCGGCGGTGATCGCCGCCAGGTCGTCGGCGGTGCAGACGTAGGGCGGCATCGTGTAGACGAGGTCGCGGAACGGGCGCAGCCACACCCCGGCCGCGACCGCCGCGGCCGGTCGCCGCCGCGCACGTCCACCGGGTGGTCGAGCTGCACCACCCCGATCGCCCCGAGCACCCGCACGTCGGCCACCCCCGGCAGGTCCCGCGGCGGCGCCAGCCCGGCCCGCAGCGCCGCCTCGATCCCGCGCCACCTCGGCGCGCCAGTCCCGGGCGAGCAGCAGCCGCACCGACGCCAGCGCCACCGCCGCGGCCAGCGGGTTGCCCATGAACGTCGGGCCGTGCATGAGCACGCCCGCCTCGCCGTCGCTGATCCCGCGCGCGACCTCCGGCGTGCACAGCGCCGCCGCCATCGTCAGGTACCCGCCGGTCAGCGCCTTGCCGACGCACATCACGTCGGGGCGCGACCCCGGCGTGGTCGGCGGCGAACAGCTCGCCCGGTGCGGCCGAACCCGGTGGCGATCTCGTCGAAGACCAGCAGCACGTCGTGGGTCAGGCACAGCTCGCGCAGCACGTGCAGGTAGCGCGGGTCGTGGAAGCGCATGCCGCCCGCGCCCTGCACGACCGGCTCGACGATCACCGCGGCCAGCTCGTCGGCGTGCCGTCTCGACCAGCTCGGCCAGCTCGGCGACGTAGGCCGTGCTCGAACGTCGACGCGGCGGCGCGCCCGCGAACACCTGCCGCGGCAGCACGTCGCGCCACAGCGCGTGCATCCCGCCGTCGGGGTCGCAGACGCTCATCGCGCCGAACGTGTCGCCGTGGTAGCCGCCGCGCCAGGTCAGCAGCCGGTGCTTGCCCGGCCGTGCCGCGGGAGCGCTGGTACTGCAGGCACATCTTGATCGCGACCTCGACCGACACCGAGCCGGAGTCGGCGAGGAAGACGTGCTCGCAGCCCGGCCGGGGGTGATCTCGACGAGCAGCCGGGCCAGCTCGACCGCCGGGCGCGTGGGTGAGCCCGCCGAACATCACGTGGCTCATCGCGCCGAGCTGGTCGCGCACGGCGGCGTCGAGCACCGGGTGGCGGTAGCCGTGGATCGCCGCCCACCACGACGACATGCCGTCGACCAGCTCGCGCCCGTCGGCGAGCCGCAGCCGCACCCCGGCGGCGGACTCGACGACCAGCGGCGGCACCGGCGCCGGCATCGGCGCGTACGGGTGCCACACGTGCTCCCGGTCCGTCGGCCAGGAGCAACGATCGAGGTCCACGGGCGGTCGACGCCGAGGCGAGCCTACCGAGGTCCGGTGACCGGCAGGTTAGGCTGAGCACGGCCATGTCCGCAGCCGTTCGAGCCAGTTCGCGAGCCGTCGACCCGCACCCCGCCCTGTCCCGGCGCCGCGAGCTCGGCGCCACGAGCGCGCGGTCGCTGCTGCTCACCGTGCTCGGCGAGTTCGTGCTCCCCCGCGACGAGCCGGTGTGGACCCAGGTGCTCCTCGACGTGCTCGGCGGGCTCGGCGTGGAGTCGAAGTCCGCCCGGCAGGCGCTGGCCCGCACCGCCGCGGAGGGCCTGCTGGCCTCCGACCGCGCCGGACGCCGGGTGCGCTGGTCGCTCACCGCGTCGGGCACGCGGCTGCTCACCGACGGCGCCGCCCGCATCTACGGCTTCGGCGCCGCCGCCCCGCCGTGGGACGGGCGGTGGCTGGTGCTGCTGGTCAGCGTCCCGGAGTCGCGCCGCCAGCTGCGCCACCGGCTGCGCACCCGGCTGGCCTGGGCCGGGCTGGGCTCGCCGTCGCCCGGGGTGTGGCTGTCGCCCGACCCCAGCGAAGCAGGACGAGGTGGCGCGGGTGGTCGCCGATCTCGAGCTCAGCGGCGTCACCAGCTCCTTCGTCGGCCCGTTCGGCGCGATCGGCGCGCGAGCACGAGGTGGTCGCGCAGGCCTGGGACCTCGCCGAGGTCGAGGCGGCCTACGAGGAGTTCCTCGCGACGTTCGGCGACGCCGAGCCGGCCGGCGCCGGCCGAGGTGCTCACCCACCAGATCCACCTGGTGCACGCGTGGCGCCGGTTCCCGTTCCTCGACCCGAAGCTCCCCGGCGAGCTGCTGCCCGCGCAGTGGGCGGGAGCGCGGGCCGCCGCAGCTGTTCGACACCCTGCACGGCCGCTGGGACCGCCCGGCCAAGCAGCAGTGGCAGCGGCTGGCCGCCGAGGTGCGCTGACCGCCAGGTACGCGCCGACTCCGGCTCAGCCGAGGCAGCCGGGCCCGAGCAGCGCCTTGAGGTCGCCCATCAGCGCGGACGACTGCATGACCTTCAGGCCGTCGTCGAGCTTCAGCACGGTCGTCCGGCCCCCGTTGACCAGGCTGAGGTGCACCTCGGACGGGCCGGGGTGGTTGCTCAGCACGTCCTTGAGCTTCGACACGCGCTGCGGCGTGCACAGCTCGGTGCGCAGGCTGACCCGCACCGGCGCGCCGGGGGCGCTCGTGCCCTGCGTGAGGTCGGGCACCGCGAGGTCGTTGACGATGAGTGAGATCCGGTCGTCGCGGCGGTTGACCCGGCCCTTGATCAGCACGATCGCGTCCTCGGCGACGTCGACGCCCACCACCTGGTAGCAGCGCGGGAAGAACAGCACCTCGATGCCGCCCGCGAGGTCCTCCAGCTGCGCCGACGCCCACGGCTCCCCGTTCTTGTTCACGCGCCGGTTGACGCCCGCGAGGATGCCCCCGACCGTGACCTGCGCCCCGTCGGCGACGCTGCCGTCGAGGATGTTGGGGATCGGGGTGTCGGCCTTCGCGCTGAGCACCTGCTCCACCCCGTGCAGCGGGTGGCCGGAGACGTAGAGCCCGAGCATCTCCCGCTCGACGGCGAGGCGGTGCTTCGTGTCCCACTCCTGCGGGGGGACCTTCACGTCGAAGACCGCGTCCAGTGCCCCGTCCCCGGTGCCGTCCATCGACCCGAACAGGTCGAACTGGCCCATCGACGCGGCCTTCTTGGTGCTCATCACGGCGTCGATCGCGTCGGCGTGGACGAGCAGCAGCCCCTTGCGCGGGTGGTCGAGGGAGTCGAACGCGCCCGCCTTGATGAGCGACTCGATGACCTTCTTGTTGCAGACCACCGCGTCGACCTTGCGGAGGAAGTCCGAGAAGTCGGTGAAGTCGCCCATCTCCTTGCGGGCCGCGACGATCGCGTCGACGACGTTGACCCCGACGTTGCGGATCGCGCCGAGGCCGAACCGGATGTCGCCGCCGACCGGCGCGAAGTTGCGCACCGACTCGTTGACGTCCGGCGGCAGGACGGTGATGCCCATCTTGCGGCACTCCGCGAGGTAGACCGCCGCCTTGTCCTTGTCGTCGCGCACGCTCGTGAGCAGCGCGGCCATGTACTCGGCCGGGTAGTTGGCCTTGAGGTAGGCGGTCCAGTACGAGACGAGCCCGTACCCGGCGGTGTGGGCGCGGTTGAAGGCGTAGTCGGAGAACGGGAGCAGGATGTCCCAGAGCGTCTTGACGGCGTGCGCCGGAGTAGCCGTTGTCGCGCATCCCCTGGGCGAAGCCCTCGTACTCCTTGTCGAGGATCTCCTTCTTCTTCTTGCCCATCGCGCGGCGCAGCAGGTCGGCCTTGCCGAGCGAGTAGCCGGCCAGCTTCTGCGCGATCGCCATGACCTGTTCCTGGTAGACGATCAGGCCGAACGTCTCGCCGAGGATGTCCTGGAGCGGCTCGGCCAGCTCCGGGTGGATGCCCGTGACCTCCTGCCGGGCGTTCTTGCGGTCGGCGTAGTCGTTGTGCGCGTTGGCGCCCATCGGGCCCGGCCGGTAGAGCGCGAGCACCGCGGAGATGTCCTCGAACGTGGTGGGCACCATGCGGCGCAGGAGGTCGCGCATCGGGCCGCCGTCGAGCTGGAACACCCCGAGCGTGTCGCCCCTGGCCAGCAGCTCGTAGGCCGCGGCGTCGTCGAGCTCCAGCGCGTCGAGGTCGAGCGGCGGCTTGCCGTTGAGCTCGATGTTGACCAGCGCGTCGTCGATGACGGTGAGGTTGCGCAGGCCGAGGAAGTCCATCTTGAGCAGCCCGAGCGTCTCGCAGGCGCCCATGTCGAACTGCGTGATGATGGCGCCGTCGGACTCGCGGCGCTGGATCGGGATGACGTCGATCAGCGGGACGGCGGACATGATCACGCCTGCCGCGTGGACGCCCCACTGGCGCTTGAGGCCCTCGAGCCCGCGCGCGGTGTCGATGATCTCCTTGACCTGCGGGTCGGTCTCGTAGAGCGCCCGCACCTCGGTGGCCTCGGAGTAGCGCTTGTGGGCCGGGTCGAAGATGCCCGCCAGCGGGATGTCCTTGCCCATGACCGGCGCCGGCATCGCCTTGGTGATCCGGTCGGCCACCGCGTAGCCGGGCTGGCCGAACAGCACCCGCGCCGAGTCCTTGATCGCGGCCTTCGCCTTGATCGTGGAGTAGGTGATGATCTGCGCGATCCGGTCCTCGCCGTACTTCTCGGTGACGTAGCGGATCATGTCGCCGCGGCGGCGCTCGTCGAAGTCCATGTCGATGTCGGGCATCGAGATGCGCTCGGGGTTGAGGAACCGCTCGAAGATCAGCTTGTGCCGGATGGGGTCGAGGTCGGTGATCCCCATCGCGTACGCCACGAGGCAGCCCGCCGCCGACCCGCGGCCCGGCCCGACCCGGATGCCGTTGTCCTTCGCGTACTGCACGAGGTCGGCGGTGACCAGGAAGTAGCCGGGGAAGCCCATCTGGCAGATGACGCCGACCTCGAAGTCGGCCTGCGCGCGGTGGGCGTCCGGCACGCCGTTCGGGTAGCGCCGCTGCAGCCCGCGCTCGACCTCCTTGACCAGCCACGACGCCTCGGTCTCGCCCTCGGGCACCGCGAACCGCGGCATGAGGTCCTGGCCCTCGGTGAACTCGACGTTCACCCGCTCGGCCACGAGGAGCGTGTTGTCGCAGGCCTCGGGGAACTCCCCGTCCCACTGCGCGCGCATCTCGGCGGGCGACTTGAGGTAGAAGTCCTGCGCGTCGAACTTGAACCGGTTCGGGTCGGCGAGCGTCTTGCCCGTCTGCACGCAGAGCAGCACCTCGTGCGGCTTCGCGTCCTCCGCGTAGGTGTAGTGCAGGTCGTTGGTCGCGAGGCCGGGCAGGTCGAGCTTCTTCTTCAGCTCCCGCAGGCCCACCCGGACCTGGCGCTCGATGGCGATGTCGTGATCCATCAGCTCGCAGAAGAAGTTGTCCTTGCCGAAGATGTCGCGGTAGTCGCTCGCGGCCTGGCAGGCGGCGTCGAACTTGTCCTGCTGCAGCAGCCGCTGCACCTCACCGGACGGGCACCCGGTGGTGGCGATGATCCCCTTCCCGTAGGTCTCCAGCAGCTCGCGGTCCATGCGGGGCTTGTAGTAGTAGCCCTCCAGGCTGGCCAGCGAGGACAGCCGGAAGAGGTTGTGCATCCCCTCGGTGTTCTCCGCGAGGAGCGTCATGTGCGTGTACATCTCGCCGGGGTTGTCCTCGCCCGACTGCCCTCCGGCCAGCACCGCCCGCTTGCGCTCGTGGCGCGAGCCCGGGGCGAGGTACCCCTCCATGCCGATGATCGGCTTGACGCCGTGGGCGCGGGCCTTGCGCCAGAACTCGTAGGCCCCGAAGACGTTGCCGTGGTCGGTCATGGCCAGCGCCGGCATGCCCATCCGGACGGCCTCGCTGAACAGGTCGTCGAGCCGCGCCGCGCCGTCGAGCATGGAGAACTCGGTGTGCGTGTGCAGGTGGACGAAGCTGTCCCTACCCGAGGCTCATGTACTGACCGCTCCCTCCCCCGCGCTGCCTGCCGCCGGGCTGTCGTCACGGCCGCCGGGAAGCGCCAGATTAACCCCGAGCACCGACGACCTCCGCCACCCGGGCAGGCTGCGCGGCGAACTCCCAGCTCACTCCGGTCGACGGCGTGTCGATCATCCGGCGACCGGAGTCGACCGTGCCGCCGGGGTGGCGGGCGGCGCGTCAGGCGACCCGGGCGAGCACGACGTCGTCGCGGCCGAGCACCCGCAGGTACAGCTCCTCGAAGGCGCCGAGGGTGGCCCCCATCGCGTGCTCCGCCACGATCTCCCGGCTCGCCGCGCCCATCCGCCTGCGCATGCCGGGGTCGCCGAGCAGTGCCGCCAGCGCGGCGCTCAGCTGCGGCACGTCGCCGGGGGTGTAGAGCCAGCCGTTGCGGCCGGGCCGCACCAGGTGCGGCAGCGCCATCGCGTCGGCGGCGACCACCGGGGTGCCGCCGCCATCGCCTCCAGCGTGGCGAGGCTCTGCAGCTCGGCCACCCCGGGCATGCAGAACACCGCCGCGCGGCCGTAGGCGTCGACCAGTTCCGTCTCTCCGACGAAGCCGCGGAACCGGACCCGGTCGGCGACGCCGAGCTCGGCGGCCAGCTCCGTCCACCCCGCCCGGCACGACCCGTCGCCGACGATCTCGCAGCCGGGCGGCCAGCCCCGGCGGGAGCGCGGCGAACGCCCGGATCAGCTCGTCGACCCGCTTCTCCTGGTCCAGCCGGCCGACGAACAGCACGGTCGGCTCGTCGCCGGGCACGTGCGGGGTGGCGCGGTAGCGGCTCGGCGTCGATGCCGCAGGACACCGCGATCGCGCCGGGCAGCCCGCGCGGAGGTGGCGAGCAGCTCGACGGCGCGCGGGGTCGGCGCGGTGACGACGTCGGCGCGCCGGTACACCCTGCCGAGGTCCCGCCAGGCGAGCCGCGTAGCCGCCGCCTGCATGGCCGCCGGCACCCTGGCGTGACCGACGAGGTTCTCGGGCATGAAGTGGTTCGTGGCGACCAGCGGCCTGCCGGTCCGCTCCGCGGCCACCGCGAGGCCGCGCCCGACCACGAAGTGGGCCTGCACGTGCACGACGTCCGGGTTCACCTCCCGCAGCACGTCGGCCGTGGCCGGGGAGGCCTCCCACGGCAGGCACACCTGGAAGGTGGGGTGCGTCGGGTACCGGTGCGAGCGCAGCCGGTGCACGGTCACGCCGTCGCGGTCGACGCGGCCCGGGCGGGCCGTCCGGTGACGGGGCCACCACGTGGACGTCGTGGCCGCGACCGGCCAGCCCGGTGGCGAGCCGCTCGGCGAACCGGGCGGCGCCGTTGACGTCGGGCGGGTAGGTGTCGGCGCCGATCAGGATCCGCAGCGGTGTCACGGGAGGTCCTCTCAGTGCGGGTGGGTCGGGTCCAGCGGACGGGCAGGTCGTTCGGGCGGCGGGAACGTCCGGGCGGACGCGTCCGGGTGGTGGCGGGCGAGCGCGGCGACGCCGGCGGCGGCCGCTGCGGCGCAGCCGAACATCAGCGGGAGGGGGGCGTCGGGCACGCCCTCGCCGAGCAGGGCGACGCCCAGCACGACCGCGACGATCGGGTCGACCACGGTCAGGCAGGCGACGACGACCTCCGGCGGCCCGGAGGCGAAGGCCTGCTGCACCGACCAGCCGCCGACGAGCAGGGCGACTGCTGCGGTGGCCGCGGCGGCCAGGACCGCCGGGGTCCACGCGGCCGTCGGCGACCAGCAGCGAGACGGCCCGCAGCAGTGCCGAGACCAGCCCGAACGCCACCGCACCCGCCGTCGCGAACGCCACGCATCGCGCTGCTCCGGTGCGGGCCGAGGCCACCGCGACGAGCGCGACGACGGCGCAGGCCGTGAGGAGGGCCGCCAGCGGGACAGCCGCGTCGGGTACCGGACCGACCACCACGGCTCCCGCTGCGAACCCCACGAACCCGGCCACCCCGGCGACCGCCAGCACCGCTCCGACGAGCACCCCCGCCCCCGGGGTGCGGCCGTGGCGGACGGCGGCCAGCAGCACCGCGAACGGCACCGCCAGCACCCCCAGCGGCTGGACCACCGAGATCGGCGCGAGTACCAGGGCTGTCGCGTGCAGGCCCGCACCGGCGCCCGCGAACGCGAGCCCGGCGAGCCAGCCCGGACGGCGCGCCAGCGCACGCATCCCGCGCAGCCCGAGCGCGCCACCGGGGACGGACACCACCCCGACGGCGCGGTGCTGCAGCACGGCCGCCGCGGCGAAACAGGCGGCGCCGAGCACGGCCAGCCCGACTGCGGCGCTCACGCCGCGTCCCCGATCCCGTCGACGGTGCCCTGCCGTGCCCTGACCGGGGCCTGCGCCCCGTCGAGAGCCGTCCTGGTGGCCCTGGCCGTGACCACGAGGAGGGCGAGCACGGCGGCGTAGAGCACGCGCTCGACCCCGCCGAGCAACGGGGAGGCGCCGACGCCCAGTACCAGCGGCACGTGGACGAGCAGGAACCCGGCGCTCAGGGCACCGGTCGCCACGGACCACCGGGCCAGCGCGGTGGCCGAGCCCGCCCACGCGGCCGTGTCCCGGGCGCGGCGGGCCACCAGCCAGCCGATCACCGGCAGCCCGGCGAACACCCACGCGCCTGCGTACCGGTGGACGGCGGCGACGAGGTCGGCCGGTGCACCGGGCGCGTTCGTCGGGAACACGGCGACCAGGACCAGCGCCGCGCTCCAGCTCACCAGCAGCGCCACCAGCGGACGGGACCGCGGCAGGGCGGCACGGGCGAGGCCGGCGGCGAGGACGGCCCCGCGCGACGGCGAGCGCCGTAGCGCTGACGCCGAGCAGGGCGTACCCGCCGGGGACGACGACGTAGTCGCTGATCGTCCGGGCGAGGGGGTCGACCGCCGTGGAGCCGGCGAGGTGCAGGAACCCCATCGGGAGCACCGCGACGATGACGCAGGCCAGGACGGCCGTGTCGCCCGCCCACGGTGCCCTTGCCGCCGTCGAGCCGCGTGCTGCCGCGCCGCCGGACGTCCCCCCGTTGGTCTTCATGGCCCTCACGCTGGCAGCAGGACTCCCGGACGAACATCAGGATCACCACCCAACCGACCCAGGGGTAACCCCGAAACGCGCAGCTCAGGGTGTGTTCGCCGGATCGTCATCGCCCGGCTGCCGCGTGCTGGCCCGGCGGTCGCCCGTCCGTCGCCACCGCCGGATCAGCCGGGCGGGAGCGGCCCGTCGTCCGGGAGCGGGTCGGCCCGCTCGACCTGGTCGGGCAGCAGCGGGGACAGCGCGATCTCCGGCTGGGTCGTCCCCGCGGGCGCGGCGTGCACCGCGCGCACCGGTGGCCGCGCGGCCAGCGCCAGCAGGCCCGCGCGGTCGGCCTGCACCACCACCGCCACCACGCAGGGGCAGGACGGGTCGGCCAACGCAGCGGCTTCCGCGGCCGCGACCGCCGCGGGCCGACCGGTCAGGCGGGCCGCCTCCGCCGACGCGGCGCGGCGGGCGCCCTCCCGCGCCCGGTCCAGCGCCGTCTGCGGCGGCACGCCGAGCTCGACAGGGGTGAACCGCAGTGCCGTCTGCACCCGCGGCACCGGCACCCGCAGGACCGCCGACACGGGCGCGACGCGCGCCGAGCACGTCGGCCACCGTGGCGACGTCCGTGCCGACCGCCAGCTGCACGAGCGCGGGCACCTCGACCCCCGGTGGCGGTAGCTCACCCGGGAGCCGGGCGAGATAGGACGCCACCGGCTCCCCCGGTTCCGGGCCGAGCCGGACGGCACCCGGCGGCGGGCTGCGGCCCCGGTGGGACGGACTGCGCACCCGAGTACCACGCGACCGCGAGCGCCACGACCACGCAGCCGACGAGCACCGCCACCCGCCGTGAGGTAGGCATCGGTCAGTCGCTGAGCAGGTCCAACGCGCGGGCCAGGTCGTCCGGGTACGGGCTGACGAACTCCACCCAGCGCCCGTCCACGGGGTGGGCGAACCCGAGCGAGCGCGCGTGCAGCCACTGCCGCTCGAGGTGCAGCCGCTTGGCCAGCGTGGGATCCGCCCCGTACGCGAGGTCGCCGACCAGCGGGTGGCGCAGCGCCGCGAGGTGCACCCGGATCTGGTGGGTGCGGCCGGTCTCCAGGGTGACGTCGAGCAGGCTCGCGGCCCGGAACGCCTCGATGGTGTCGTAGTGGGTGACGCTGGGCTTTCCGCCCGCGACCACCGCGAACCGGTAGTCGTGCTTCGGGTGCCGGTCGATCGGCGCGTCGATGGTGCCGCGGCTCGGGTCGGGATGGCCCTGCGCGACGGCGTGGTACCGCTTGGCGACGGTGCGCTCCTTGAACGCGCGCTTCAGCTCGGTGTAGGCGTGCTCCGAGGTGGCCACCACCATCACGCCGGTGGTGCCGACGTCGAGCCGGTGGACGATGCCCTGCCGCTCGGCCGAACCGGACGTGGACACCCGGACGCCCAGCGCGGCGAGGCCGCCCAGCACGGTGGGGCCGGTCCAGCCCGGGCTGGGGTGCGCGGCGACGCCCGACGGGCTTGTCGACCACGACGATGTCGTCGTCGGCGTGCAGGATCGGTGAGGCCCGGCGACCACCTCGGCGCGGGCCGGCGATCGCGGCCGGGGCGTCCGGCTCCGGCAGCTGCACCTCCAGCCACGAGCCGGCGACGAGCCGGTCGGACTTGCCGGCGGCCTGCCCGTCCAGCGCCACCCGGCCGTCCTCCGCGAGCGCGGCGACCACGGTGCGCGACAGCCCGAGCAGCCGGGCGAGCCCCGCGTCGACGCGCATCCCGTCCAGCCCGTCCGGCACGGGAAGGCTGCGCAGGTCAGTCACCGGCGGAACCTCCGGTGGCCGGTCCGTCGACGGCGGGCGGCGGTCGGGCGCGCGTGACCGTCCAGCTCCTTGCCCAGCACCGCGAGCAGCACCAGCAGCACCCCGCCGCAGACGATCGAGGCGTCGGCCAGGTTGAACACCGGCCAGACGCTGCCGTCCGGGGCGAACAGCGACACGGTGTCGACGACATGGCCCTGCAACGGGCCGGGCGCGCGGAAGACGCGGTCGACGAGGTTGCCCAGCGCGCCGCCGAGCACCAGCCCGAGCGCGACCGCCCATCCCGTGGAGCCGAGGCGGCGCGCCACCCGGACGATCACGACGACCACGGCGATCGCGATGAGCGTGAGGACCCACGTGTAGCCGGTGGCCAGCGAGAACGCGGCGCCCGGGTTGCGGACCAGCACGAGGTAGACGGCACCGCCGAGCAGCGCCACCGGCTCGCGGCCCTCCAGCAGCGCGACGCCGAGGACCTTGGTGACGACGTCGGCGACCAGCACCGCGACGGCGATCAGGGCGAGCAGCCACACCCGGCGGTGCAGCCCACGGGTGGCTCCGACGTCGGCGCCGCCGGCAGCGGGGGTATCGGGGGCGGCAGGGACACTCACCGGGCCATTGTCCCTCAGCCGCCGGACGTGCCGTGCCAGCGGGCCAGCCGGCCGCCCTGGTCGACGGCGCGGATGCGTTCCTCGGTGCGGTCGCGTGCCTCGGCGGTGGTCACGACGAGCAGCTGGTCGAGCTCGCGGAGGCGGGTCTCGCCGGTCGGGGTGAACGCGGTCTCGTCGCGGACGACGAGGCTCACGGTCGCGCCCGTCGGCAACCGCAGCTCCCGCATGTAGACCCCGCGGAGCCGGGACCCGACCGGCACGCGGACCGTGAGCAGGTCGGCGCCCAGCTCGTCGAGCGGGGCGGCGTCGACCTGGATCTCGCTGCGGCTCGGCGCTGCGGGCGACCCCCAGGATCCGGGCCACCCACGGCAGGGTGGTCCCCTGGAGCAGGGTCAGCACGACGACGAGCACGAACACCACGTCGACCAGCGCCTGCGCGCCCTGATCGCCCTCGATCAGGGCGATCAGCGCCAGGACGATGGGCACCGCACCGCGCAGCCCGGACCAGGACAGGAACGCCTGCTCCCGCCACGACCATCGGAACGGCGTCACCGCCACGATCACCGACAGCGGCCGCGCGGCCAGCAGCAGCACCACCCCGGCGATCAGGGCGGGCACCACCGCGTCGACGAGCCGCGGCGGGGAGACGAAGAGCCCGAGCAGCACGAACAGGCCGATCTGGGCGAGCCAACCGAGGCCCTCGGCGAACGACAGCACGCCGCGCGCGGTGCGGCAGGTTGGAGTTGCCCAGCACGAGCGCGGCGACGTAGGTGGCGAGCAGCCCGGACGCGTGCGCGAGCTGTCCGGTCGAGTAGGCGAGCACGCACACCGCGATCGCCGCGAGCGGGTAGAGGCCCGTCGACGGCAACGCGGCCCGGCGCAGGGCCCAGGCACCGCCGAGGCCGAACAACCCTCCGATGATCCCGCCCGCCCCCAGCTCGTAGACGACCTGGAGCGGGGTCAGCCACGTGAACGGGTCGCCGGAGGCCAGGAGGATGACCGCCAGCACCACCGGGGCGTCGTTCATCCCGGACTCGAGCTCCAGCGCCCCGGACAGGCGCGGGCCGACCCCCACCCCGCGCAGCACGCTGAACACGGCGGCGGCGTCGGTCGAGGACAGCACGGCGCCCCAGAGGAACGCCGTGCGCCACTCGAGATCGAGCAGGTAGTGCAGCCCGACCCCGACCACGCCGATGCTCACGGCGACGGCCGCCGTGGACAGCGCGATACCGACGCCCAGCGCCGGTCGGACGGCCGTCCAGCGCGTGGTCAGGCCGCCCTCGGCGAGGATGAGCACCAGCGCGGCCAGCCCGAGCGACTCGGTGAGCTGGGCGTCGGAGAACTCGAACCCCAGCACCGACTCGCCGAGCAGGACGCCCATCCCGAGGTACAGCAGCAGCGAGGGCAGTCCCACCCGGACGGACAGGCGCACGGCCACGACGCCGAGCAGCACCACGGCGGCCACGACGCCGAGCAGGACCTCCAGGCTCGCCATGCCCACCTCCGCCACCCCGGACCCTATCTGCGCCCCCCGCCACCTCCCCGCCGCCCCCCGCGCCCCCCGCGAGTCGGGGCATCCCGCGCGCGAGTCGGGGCATTCCGCGCGCGAGTCGGGGGATCTCCGCACGCGAGTCGGGGGATCCCGCGACGCGAGTCGGGGGATCCCGCGCGCGAGTCGCGGGGGTCAGGCGCCGCCCGGCCACGTGAGCGTCGCCGCGAACCGGGGCCGCGGCGGGAGCTCGTCGAGCGCGGCAGCCACCTCGGGCACCCGCTCCGGGGGCAGGCACAGCCGGCGGGCCACCCACGAGGCGTCCTGCCGCGGCGCGGTGGCCCGCTCCCAGCGCGCCACGGCCGGCGCGATCCCCAGCTCGCCCAGCACGGCGACCGCGTCGTCGACGGTCACGGACGGTGGGCGGCGCAGGTCGTGGAAGCGATGCCACAGGGGGTCGAGCCACGCCATCGGGTGCCGGGCGAGCATCTCCACCACGACGCCCTTGCGCGCCGCGGCGGTCAGGGCACGAAGGAACGGCGGGAGGTCCACGACGTTGTGGAGCACGTGGTGGCACACCACGACGTCGACGACGCCGGCGTCGACGGCGACGTCGGGCCACCTGCCGAGCACCGTGCGGTGCGGCAGCCCGCGTGCAGTGGCCTCGCGGGCGTAGGCGTCGAGCATGTCCTGCTGCTGGTCCACGCCTGTCGCGTGGGTGGCCGCGGTGACCAGGGCGAACGTCGCCACTCCCCCGCCGCAGCCGACGTCGAGCACGCTGCCGCCGTCACCGAGCAGCGCGAGGCCTGCCGTGCGGGACGGGGTGTCGAGCGGCTCGGCGGGCGCGGCGAAGTCGGCGGTGTCGTGCTGCCACGGGCTGGCACGCGCCTGCGCCAGTATGTGCGGCGGGATGCCGCGGCCGGACTGCAGCTCCGACCATCGACGCGCTGCCTCGCCGGCCATCACGACACCCTATGAGGAACCGAGCAGCGCGCCGAGCCGGGCGCGCAGCGTGGCCACGTCGCCGTCGAGATCGACGGTCTTGTCCGTCCGCACCACCTGCGCGGAGCGAAGCTCCCCGTGACCAGTCGCGCCGAGCTGGCGGCATGGCGACCCGACGCGGCCTCTGATCAGCTCAGGCGTGGTGCACGGACACCACGTCGTACAGGTGCGGCTCGACGGTGGCGAGCGCGTTGGCAGCGTCCATGTGCTCGCGGACCGTGGGATCGGCGAGCATGGCCTGGAAGTCCTCCGCTGTCCGCCACTGCGCGTAGTTGACGACGCGGACGCCGTCGGTGCTGGCGTGGATGTTCGCGGAGACGAACCCGGGTCGGTGGCGCATCACCGACTCGGTGGCCTCCACGAGGACGTCCACGAGCTTCTGCTGGGCCTCCGGGGCCACGGTGAACACGTTGACCAGCGTGGCGACCTGCTGGTCGGTGGTGATCGTGGTGGTGCTCATGACTCCTCCTGTCGTGCACATGTTGTCAGTTCCCTGACAATATGTCAGGATGCTGACATGAGTCAAACGGTGAGCGATCCCGATCGGCGGGTCGGCTACACCGCCAAGCGTCTTCAGCAGGCGGTCCGGAGCGCCGGTGACCGGGCACTGCGCCCGTACGGGTTGACGATGCCGCAGTTCGCCGTGCTCGCCGCCCTCGCCGCCCGACCCGGGCTGAGCAACTCCGAGCTGGCCCGCAGGTGCTTCGTCACCCGCCAGACCATGAACGGCCTCCTCGGCGGCCTGCGCGACGCCGGCCTGGTCAGCCGGGCGGCGCATCCCGAGCACGGGCGGGTGCAGCAGCTCGCCCTCACCGACTCCGGCCACGCCGCTGCCGAACGGGGGGACCGCGCGATCGCGGCCGTCGAGAGCCGGATGACGCGCGGGCTCACCGACGCCCAGACCGCCCAGCTCGTCGAGCTGATGCTCACCTGCACCGCAGCCCTGGAGTCGACCGAGGAGGCCCTCTGCGGGTCGGAGGCGTTCCGCACACCCACGCGAACCGGACCGGCAGAACAGTGAACGGCTCCGTGCGACCGTGCGGTACCGCGACCAGCGGTTCCTGACGGCGCGACGAGTTGCGGCGCGGGGCGCCGGGCCGCACTGTGCACCATGAGTGATCACGAGACGGCCGATCCCCACGTGCCGCAGGAGGACACCGAAGAGACGTTCGACCGGCTCGTGGACGAGGGCGAGCAGCGGCTCGGGCGGTCCTGGCCAGGCCTGCTCGCCACCGGGTTCCTCGGGGGACTCGACGTCGGTACCGGGGTGCTGGCCCTGCTGCTCGTCGAACACGCCACCGGCAGCACCCTGCTCGGCGGCATCGCGTTCGCCATCGGGTTCATCGCCCTCACCCTCGCCCGCAGCGAGCTGTTCACGGAGGACTTCCTCGTGCCGGTCGCCGCCGTGGTCGCGAAGAGGGGATCGCTCCTCGGCCTCGGCCGGCTGTGGTCCTCGACCCTGCTGATGAACCTCGCGGGCGGCTGGATCATCACCGGCCTGGTCATGGCCGGGTTCCCCGGCCTGCGCGAGTCGGCGGTGAAGGCGGCGACGTTCTACGTCGAGCTGGGATTCGACTGGCGGGCGTTCGCCCTGGCGCTGGTCGGAGGCATGTTGATAACGCTGATGACGCACCTGCAGCACTCCACCGAGTCCGACGGGGTCCGACTGGTCCCGGCCGTCATCATGGGGTTCCTGCTCGGTGCCGGCCAGGTCAACCACGCGGTCGTCGCGTCGCTCGTCTGCTTCGCGGCGCTGCACGCCGGGGCACCCTTCGGCTACGGAGAGTGGTTCGCGCTGTTCGCCTTCGCCGTGATCGGCAACATGGTCGGCGGGCTCGGGCTGGTCACGTTGCTGCGGCTGCTCCAGGTGCCGAACAAGGTACTGGCCGAGCGCGGCGCAGAGGCCGCGCCTGCCTGACCGACTCGCGCGCGAAAACTCCCGCGACTCGCGCACCGAAAACCCCGACTCGCGCGCGGAATCCCCCGACTCGCGGGTCGGGGGCGGTGAGTGCCCGGCTCGGCGTAGGCGTCGGGCCCGTCAGCGCTGATGCGGGAGCAGGTGCACGCGGACCTCGGCGGTTCCGCCGTCGGGGTCGGTGACGGACCCGGTCAGCGTCGCGTCGGTGACCGGCGCGAAGTCCACCGATGCGGCGAGCACCTCCCCGGCGACGAACTCCTGCCACCCGCGCACCGCGTCGAGCACCCGCTCGGGACCGTCGAGGGTCAGCGCGATCCGGTCCGACACGTCGAGGCCCGCGTCGCGGCGGGCCTGCTGCACCAGCCGCACGACGTCGCGGGCCACGCCTTCGGCCGCCAGCGCAGGCGTCACCTCCGTGTCGAGCACGACGAGGCCGGTGGAGCCGGGCAGCGCGCCCGTCTCCGTGCGCTCACCCGCCCGCCCGTCTGCCGCCACGAGACGCTCGGTGAACTCGCCGGGCAGCAGCTCGATACCGCCCGCGACGACCGAGCTCCCCACCTGCTCCCACTCCCCCGACTTCACCGCGCGGATCACCTTCTGCGTGTCACCGCCGAGCCGCGGGCCGCACGCCCTGGCGTTGACGACGATCTCGAAGCGGCCGTACGACTCCACGTCCGTCGTCAGCACGACGTCCTTGACGTTGACCTCGTCACGCAGGATGTCGGCGAACGGCGCCATCGCGTCGGCATCGGGCGCCGCGACCGTGAGGCGCGCCAGCGGGAGGCGCACCCGCAGCCCGCGTGCCTTGCGCAGCGACAGCGCCGCCGACGCCACCTGGCGGACGCGGTCCATCGCCTCGACGAGCTCGGCGTCGTGCGGGAGCTCCCCCGGCGAGGGCCAGTCGGTGAGGTGCACGGAGCGCCCGCCCGTCAGGCCCTGCCAGATCTGCTCCATCGTGAGCGGCAGCAGCGGCGCCGCCACCCGTGCCGTCACCTCCAGCACCGTGTGGAGCGTGTCGATCGCGTCCGCGTCGCCGTTCCAGAAGCGCTCCCGGGAGCGGCGGACATACCAGTTGGTGAGCACCTCGGCGTGGTCGCGGACCCGCTCGCACGCGCCCGCGATGTCGTAGACGTCCAGTGCCGCCGTCACGTCGTCGACGAGCGAGGCGGTCTTCGCCAGTACGTAGCGGTCGAGCACGTGGGCGCTGTCGGTCCGCGCCCGCGGCGTCGCACCGGACGCGTTGGCGTAGAGCGAGAGGAAGTACCACGTGTTCCACAGCGGGAGGATCGCCTGCCGCACACCCTCACGGATGCCCTGCTCGGTGACGACGAGGTTGCCCCCGCGCAGGATCGGCGACGCCATCAGGAACCAGCGCATGGCGTCGGAGCCGTCGCGCTCGAAGACCTCGTTGACGTCCGGGTAGTTCCTGCGGGACTTCGACATCTTGGCGCCGTCGTCGCCCAGCACGATCCCGTGCGCCACGCAGGAGCGGAACGACGGCCGGTCGAACAGGGCCGTGGCCAGGACGTGCAGCGTGTAGAACCAGCCGCGGGTCTGCCCGTTGTACTCGACGATGAAGTCGCCCGGGTAGTGGTGCTCGAACCATTCGGTGTTCTCGAACGGGTAGTGCACCTGCGCGAACGGCATCGAGCCGGAGTCGAACCAGCAGTCCAGCACCTCCGGCACCCGCCGCATCGTCGAGGCGCCGGTCGGGTCGTCGGGGTTGGGGCGGGTCAGCTCGTCGACGTAGGGGCGGTGCAGGTCGGTCGGCCGCACGCCGAAGTCGCGCTCGATCTCGTCGAGCGACCCGTAGACGTCGGTGCGCGGGTACCGCGGGTCGTCGGACTGCCACACCGGGATCGGTGAACCCCAGTACCGGCTGCGGGAGATCGACCAGTCGCGAGCGCCTTCCAGCCACTTCCCGAACTGGCCGTCGCGGACGTGCTCGGGCACCCAGGTGATCTGCTCGTTGAGCTCGACCATCCGGTCCCGGAACGCCGTGACCTGCACGAACCACGAGTCGACTGCCCGCTGGATGAGCGGCTCGCCGCAACGCCAGCAGTGCGGGTACGGGTGGTCGTACGTCTCGTGCCGCAGCAGCACGCCCTGCACGTACGGCGCGGTGCCCTCCTTGAGGTCCCGGATGATCCGCGGGTTCGCGTCGAAGACCTGCATCCCCGCGTACGGCGCCACCCGGGTGTCGAACTCGCCCCGCGAGTCGACCGGGACGACGGTCTCGATGCCCGCCGCGTCGGTGACGACCTTGTCCTCCTCACCGAACGCCGGGGCGATGTGCACGATGCCCGTGCCGTCCTCGGTGGTGACGTAGTCGGCGGCCAGCACGACGTGCGCGTTCGGCCGGCCGGCGAAGAAGTCGAACGGCGGGGTGTAGGACAGCCCGAGCAGCTCGGAGCCCTTCATCGTGCGCAGCAGCTCGGGCTCCTCCCCGAGCTCCCGCGCGTAGTGGCCTGCCCGGGCGGCGGCGAGGACGTAACGCTCCCCGTTCGCGGCGACGAGCACGTAGTCGACGTCGGGGTTGACCGCCATCGCCAGGTTCGACGGGAGCGTCCACGGCGTCGTGGTCCACACGAGCGCGAGCGCGCCGTCGAGGTCGGCCCGGTGCGTGTCGGACGGCGGTACGGCGAGGCGCAGGCCCACGGTGAGGGCCGGGTCCTGCCGGTCCTGGTAGACGTCGTCCATCCTCGTCTCGGTGGCCGACAGCGGCGTCTCGCAGCGCCAGCAGTACCAGAGCACCCGGAACCCGGAGTAGACCAGGCCCTTGTCCCACAGCGTCTTGAACGCCCACAGGACGCTCTCCATGTAGTCCAGGTCGAGCGTCTTGTAGTCGTTGTCGAAGTCGACCCAGCGGGCCTGGCGGGTGACGTAGTCGCGCCACTCGCCGGTGTAGCGCAGCACGGAGGCGCGGCAGGCGTCGTTGAAGGCCGCGACACCCATCTGCTCGATCTCGGACTTGTGCTTGATCCCGAGCTGGTGCTCGGCCTCGACCTCGGCGGGCAGGCCGTGGGTGTCCCAGCCGAACCGCCGCTCGACCCGGCGGCCGCGCATCGTCTGGTAGCGCGGGACGACGTCCTTCACGTAGCCGGTGAGCAGGTGCCCGTAGTGCGGGAGCCCGTTCGCGAACGGCGGCCCGTCGTAGAACACGAACTCGTTCGTGCCGTCGGGCCCGGCTTCGCGGGCCTCGACCGAGGCGACGAAGGTGCCGTCGGCGTCCCAGAAGTCCAGCACCTCGCGCTCCAACGCGGGGAACGACGGGTGGGCCGGGACGGCGGGATAGCTGGCCATGAGCGTGGTACTCCTCGTGCGGCTGGTCGATCTGGAGCCTGCACGGGGACGACGGCCCATGTCGGTGGGCGCCGCGGTACCACCCCGCTTGCCGCCCGCGCCCGCCGGTGAAGGCGCGCGCCGACAGCCACTCGTCGGACGGCTGTGACGGGCCGATCCCGTCCGGTTCTACTCCAGGCTGCCGGCCTGTTTCTTCCGGAGGCTCCCCGGTGATGGCCGGATCGATGCCTGTGCGCTCCAGGGTAGCGCGGTACGGCCAGCCGGTATTCCGGCGGGCCCGCGACGACGCGGTTCGGGCCGAGAATGCCGGGGCCGTGAACTGCCGGCGGCCGTGAACTACTGGGCGGGGGCCCGGTGGCGGTTCGCGAGGGTGCGATCCGGCATGCACCAGCCGCACGGCGTGAAGCCCAGCTCGACCGCCTCGCGGGCGGGCAGCGGGATCACCGCCTTCGCGGTCAGGGACCGGCACCCGGACACGTGGTAGCGGGGCAGCTCGTCGACGACCACGACCTCGTCGTCGAGTCCGGAGACCACCTCGGCAGCCTCCGCGTCACGCTGCTCCTCCGGCGGCTCGCCGTCGGGACCGGGTGGCGGGGACGCCTCGAACAGGGACTGCGCCGCCTGCTGCGGCCGGGACTGGTACTGGTCAGGCGGGGTCTGGGCAGGCGGGGTCTGGGCAGGCGGGGTCTGGGCAGGCGGGGTCTGGGCAGGCGGGGTCTGGGCAGGGAGCCGGCGTCGGCGGGCGGCGGGGTCGCACCGCTCTGACCGGCCGCGGACGCGGCGCGGGCCGGGACCACCACCGTGGCCTCCGCATCGGGTGCGATGCCACCCACGCCGTCGGCGGGACGCCCGGCTTCGGCAGCGCGCTCGGGCTCGGCAGCGCGCTCGGGATCCGCAGCGCGCTCGCGGCAGGCTCGGCGGCGACCGGCTCGGCGGCCGCAGCCGCGGCAGGCTCGACGACCGCGCGGCTCGGCGACCGCGGCAGGCTCGACGACCACCGGCTCGGCGACCGCGGCAGGCTCGACGACCACCGGCTCGGCGACCGCGGCAGGCTCGACGACCACGGGCTCGGCGACCGCAGCAGGCTCGACGACCACCGGCTCGGCAACCGCGGCAGGCTCGACGACCACCGGCTCGGTGGGCTCGGCCGGCGCGACGACCGCAGGTGCGACGACCGCAGGTGCGGCGACCGCGGCGGCCGCGGCCGGGCGGTCCTGGGCCGGGCGATCCGGGATGGACGCCGTGTCAGGACCGGACGGCGGCTGCTGCTGCGCGGCCACCGGCTGCTGCGGCGACGCACCTGTCCGGGCCGCTCCGCAGGCCCGGCCGGGACGGACCGCTCCGATGCGGGCCCGGCCGGGGTCGAGGACGTGTCGGGCGGCGGGGCGGCCGACCGGTCCGGGCGCTCCGGTCGGGCACGGCGAAGACGTCGTGCGGACGGGCGGGTGGCGCGGTCGCGCCGGGACCCTCGGACGGCGGTGCGGCCGGTGGGATGGCGACCGTCGCCGGGGTGTCCTGGCGGGGAGGGGACCCGTCGGATCCGGGCCGTCGGGGGGCCTCGTTCGCGCTCCGATGGCGACCCGAATCCAGTCACGCTGCGTGATTTGATATCGCTCGAAGAGGTGACGTCAGCGCTAGCGCCAGACGGTCGGTCGGTAGAGCCGGACGGTTGGACCGTCGGCATCATGACGGTCCGCTGGCTGTCGTCCGCACCGTCACCCGGTGCCTCGCCGAAACCGGGATACGCCGCGGCCACGCCGTTGCCCGTGGATCCGTGCGGCGCCGGGGCGGGCTGGCGGGACGACCGGCAGGAACTCCGTGACCGGCTCGACGTCGGCAGGCTTCGGGCCCGGAGCGTGACCGGCCTCGTCACCTGCCCGGCCGGCCGCACGGCGCTGTGACCAGTCGACGAGCAGCACCACCGCTGCCGCGACACTCACAGCGACCGACACCCAGGCCCAGATCACGCTGCTGGACAGCAGCGCGACGACGAGCAGCCCGAAGGCGACGAGTACGAGGATCAGAACCAGCAGCAGCACGATTCACTCCGTGTGCGGCGGCGCGACGACGAGCGCCGCGCCGCCGGCGTAGATCAGCTCAGCTTCCCGCGTCCGCGCGCTGCCCGTACCCGGTGGCGGCGTAGCCGCCGTTGGGTGCGGACCGCCCGTCCGACGGGCGCGGCGGAACCGCGACCTTCGAGGTCCCTGAGCTGGGACTCCAGGTAGGTCTTCAATCGGGTGCGGTACTCGCGCTCGAAGGTGCGCAGCTCGTCGATCTTCTTCTCGAGCACGGACTTCTCGCGCGTGATGCTGCCGATGATCTCGGACTGCTTGCGTTCGGCGTCACCGACGAGCGTGGCGGCCTTGTCGCGCGACTGGCGCTCGAGGTTCTCGGCACGGGTACGGGCGTCGTTGAGCATGGTCTCGGCCCGCGCGCGGGCGTCGTTGACCAGGCCGTCCGACTTGGCGCGCGCCTCGGAGAGGAGCTGCTCGGACTTGGTCCGGGCGTCGGCCAGCATGGAGTCGGCCTCGTTCTTCGCCTCGGCCGTGAGCCGGTCGGCCATCTCCTGCGCGAGGCCGAGGACCTTGGCGGCCTGCACGTGGTGGTCGCCGCCGAAGTCGCCGGCGTCCATCAGTTGCGGCGGCGGCGCCATCGGGCGCTGCGGCTCCATCGGCCGCTGCGGCATCGGCGGCGGCTCGACCGGGCGCTGGATCTGCTGCGTCGGCGGCGGTATCGGGGCCCCCATCGCGACAGGCGGACGCGAACGCGCGTCCTCCAGGTCGGCTTGCGCGTTTCCGAGGCGCTGCTCGAGCTGAGAAACCTGCTCGCGCAGGTCGTCGTTCTCCTCGATCAGTCGGGCCAGCTCGGCCTCGACGAGATCGAGGAACGCGTCGACCTCGTCCTCGTTGTACCCCCGTTTCCCAATGGGGGGTTTGCTGAACGCGACATTGTGGACGTCGGCGGGCGTCAGCGGCATCGGATCACCTCATGCAGTCCTCGGCGGCGAGACCGGCTGTGACTGGGGCTCACACCGGCCTCGGCTGGGCAACGTTCATCAGTATGAACACGACCAGCAACAGAACCATAATCGAGAGGTCCAGCCCCACGCCCCCGATCCGGACGACGGGGATTACTCTCCGCAACAACTTCACGGGCGGGTCGGTGACGGTGAAGATCACCTCGAGCGCCACGGCGCTGGGCCCGGCCGGCACCCACTGGCGGGCGAAACTGCGCACGAGCTCCGCGACGATGCGGGCCGTCAGCAGCAGCCAGAAGAAGAAGAGCACGTAGTAGATGACGAACTGAAGGGCGAGAGGCACCACCCCATCCTCGCCGAACCGGGGCGCGCCCGACAACTCACTCGCTGCGGAACAGCCCGCGCTCCGCCAGTCGCCGTGCGTCGTCGGCGGAGACCTCGACGTCGGCCGGCGTGAGCAGGAAGACCCGGCTCGTGACCTTGTCGATCGAGCCGCGCAGCGCGAACGCCAGCCCGGCGGCGAAGTCGACCAGCCGCTTGGCGGCCGCGTCGTCGAGCTCGGTCAGGTTCATGATCACCGGGACGCCGTCGCGGTAGCGCTCACCGATGGTGCGGGCCTCGTTGTAGCTCCGTGGCTGCAGGGTGGTGATCCGCGACAGGGCCGCGGCCGCGCGGACCCGCTGCTCGGGGACGGCGGTGGGCGGCGGGCGGTCCGGCAGCCTGCTGGGCTCGCGGAGCATGGCGTCGGGGTCCACGGCCAGGGCGCCGCGGACCGCCGAGGGACCGATGCCCGAGATCCCGGACGGACCGGGGCCCGCGGCGGCGCGGACGGGCTCGCGGGCGGGGAGGTCACGGACCCGGTCGAGCCCAGCCGGTCGCGGGGCCTCGCGTGCGGGACGGCGGTCCCAGTCGTCGTCGTAGCGGTCGGCGCTGCGCTCGTCGTCGTAGGAGCGATCGTCCCAACGGTCGTCGCCGTGGCGGTCGTCCCCGCGACCCTCGCCACGCCGCTGTGACGCGTACCGGTCGGCGACGGGCTCGTCGGAGTAGTCGTCCATCTCCTCCGCCGGCACCATGCCGAAGTAGGCCTTGAGCCGGTACATCGCGCCCATCCGCGCTCCCATCATCGACGCCCCCGAACACCGGCCGCTGCCGAGCGGCGGGCGATCACGGCGAGGTTATCCGCCGTTCCCCCACAAGGGCCGTTCCGACACGCACCACGTCCGGATCCGTGACGGATGGCCACTTCCAGGTCCCCGCTCATGCCGGCCGACAGCGTCGTGGCACCCGGGTGAGCTGCCCGAACCCGCTGCGCCGCCGCCGCGACGGCCTCGAATGCGGGCTCCGGGTCCAGCGCCGAGCGGGGCCACCGCCATGAGGCCGTCCAGGCGCAGCCCGGAGCACCCCGCGACGTGCTCGGCGAGCGCGTCCAGCCCGTCGTCCGGCACCCCGCCGCGCGCCGGGTCGCCGTCCACGCTCAGCTGCAGCAGCACCGGCAGCGGTCCCGACCGCCGCCCACGGTCCGCGGCACGCCGGGCGGCGGAGTCCAGCGCGTCGGCCAGCCGCACCGAGTCCACCGACTCCACCCGCGCGGCCCACTCGCGCCACCGCCCCCGCCTTGTTGCGCTGCAGCCCGCCGACGAAGTGCCACCGGGGCTGCGCTCGCCGGCCGGAGCGCGGCGACCTCGGCGACCTTCGCGGCCGCCTCCTGCGCGCGGTTCTCGCCGAAGGCGGTGAGCCCGAGGTCGATGAGCGTGGCGACGTCGGCGGCGAGCACGGTCTTGGTGATCGGCCAGCAGGTCCACCTCCGACGGGTCGCGCCCGGCCGCCCGTGCCGCCGCCGCGATCCGCTCGCGCACCGCGGCGAGCCGCCCCGCCAGCTCCTCCCGCCGCTCCCCGCTCACCCGCCCCACCCCCTCCCGCACCGCCGTTCCCGCACTCTGGATGCACTACGCGGTTCCGGCCCGCGCGAAACTCGCGTAGTGCATCCAGAGTGCGTCATCGCGGGTCGAGCCAGGTGACCGCGGCGAGGCGGCCGGTGCGGCCGTCGCGCCGGTGGCTGTAGAGGTCGGGGTCCTCCATCGTGCAGCGGGGGTCGCCGCCGATCCGGGCCACCCCGAGCGCGACGAGCTGGCGGTGCAGCCCGGCTCGCAGGTCGAGGCCGGGGGTGCCCCGCCGGGTGCGGACGGCGCTGCCCGGCAGCGCGCGCCTCGACCTCCGCGCGCATCGTGGCCGGCACCTCGTAGCAGCCCCCGCACACGGCGGGCCCCAGCAGCACCTCGACGGCGTCCACCCGGGCGCCGAGGGCCGCCATCGCGGCCAGGGTCGCCGGGCAGCACGCCCGCGGCGGCGCCCACCCGTCCGGCGTGGGCCGCGCCGACGACGCCCGCGTCCGGGTCGGCCAGCAGGACGGGCACGCAGTCGGCGGCGAGCACGGCCAGCGCCACCCCGGGCAGCGCCGTGACGGCGGCGTCGGTCGCGGGCCGGTCGGGTGCACCGCCGTCGGGAACGGCGTCGACGGTCGCCACGCCCGTGCCGTGCACCTGTGCGAGGAACACGACGGGCACCCCGAGCTCGGCGGCGAGCCGGGCCCGGTTCGCCGCCACCGCGGCCGGGTCGTCGCCGACCCCCGCCGACAGGTTGAAGCGGGCGAACGGCCCGGTCGAGCGGCCACCCGCCCGGGTGGTGACCACCCTGCGGACGCGCACCCCGTCAGCCGGCCGGAGCCGGCGGCCGCCGGGGCGGCGTCACCGCTTCATGAACGGCGGGACGTCCACGTCGTCGTCGAGGTCGACGCGCTCGGACGGCCGTCCCCCGGACGCGGGCGGAGTCTCCGCGACGATCGGCGCCGGATCGGTCGGTGCGGGGCCGCCGGCACCGACCACGTCACGGCGCAGCCCCTCGGGCCGGCGCTGCGCGGGAGGCGCGTACGGGGCGGCAGGGGGCAGCGTGCCGGCGCGGTTGGCGGGCTCCCGCTCGGCCGGGCGGCCGGGCGGCACCGCGGAGGTGCCGTTCCCGTTCGCCGGCCGGCTGTTCGCCGACCCCGGCGCACCCGGGCCGGACGTGCTGCCGCTGACCCCGGCGGCGATCGGCGGGGCACCGGGGCGCTCCGGTGACCGGAACGCCGCGGGCTCCAGCTTCTTGTGCGTGGGTCCGCCGGACTCGAAGCCGGCGGCGATGACCGTCACCCGCACCTCGTCGCCGAGCGAGTCGTCGATCACCGTGCCGAAGATGATGTTCGCCTCGGGGTGGGCGGCCTCCTGCACCAGCGACGCCGCCTCGTTGATCTCGAAGAGCCCCAGGTCCGAGCCGCCGGCGATGGACAGCAGCACGCCCTGCGCGCCGTCCATCGACGCCTCCAGCAGCGGCGAGTTGATCGCCTTCTGCGCGGCCTGCACCGCCCGGCCCTCGCCGCGCGACGAGCCGATGCCCATCAGCGCGCTGCCCGCCCCGGACATCACGCTCTTGACGTCGGCGAAGTCGAGGTTGATCAGCCCCGGCGTGGTGATCAGGTTCGTGATGCCCTGGACACCGGAGAGCAGCACCTCGTCGGCCGAGCGGAACGCGTCCATCAGGGAGACGCCCGCGTCGCCGAGCTGCAGCAGCCGGTCGTTCGGGATGACGATCAGCGTGTCGCACTCGTTGCGCAGCGACTGGATGCCGTCCTCGGCCTGCCCGGCCCGGCGGCGGCCCTCGAACGTGAACGGCCGGGTGACGACGCCGATGGTCAGCGCGCCGAGCTTGCGGGCGATCGACGCGACCACCGGCGCGCCGCCGGTGCCGGTGCCGCCGCCCTCACCCGCGGTGACGAAGACCATGTCGGCCCCCTTGAGGACCTCCTCGATCTCCTCGCGGTGGTCCTCGGCGGCCTTGCGGCCGACCTCCGGGTTCGCCCCCGCGCCGAGTCCGCGCGTCAGCTCCCGGCCGATGTCGAGCTTCACGTCGGCGTCGGACATCAGGAGGGCCTGGGCGTCGGTGTTCACCGCGATGAACTCGACGCCCTTGAGGCCGACCTCGATCATGCGGTTGACGGCGTTGACGCCGCCGCCACCGATGCCGACGACCTTGATCACGGCCAGGTAGTTGTGCGGGGGCGTCATATGCGGCACCTTCCAGTCGGGCTCGGCAGTCCAGCTCGGTGGTTCCGGGCCGTCACGGTCGAACGCTAGGTCGCGCCCGGGCACCGGTCCAGCAGGCGCGCCGGGGGTGGGCAACCCCCGAGAGTGGTGGTTCCGACATCCGAAAAGCCGCAGCGTGACGGCTTATCGACGCACAGTGGGCAGTTCGGGGCTCGCGACGTCGTACACGCGACCCGACTGGGTGAGCAGCGGGCCGAGCACGGCGGCCTTCTCCGCGGCCCGGTCCGGGGTGCCCCACCGGACCTGCCGGTCGTCGGTGAGCCCCAGCGTGACCTGCCCGGCCCCGCTGCCGGAGACCCCGACGTCCACGGTCTGCACCTGCGTCCGCAGCGGTTCGGGGAGCGCGGCGAGCACGGCCAGCGCGGAGCGGGTGGCCGCGTCGTCCGGGCCGACACCGGGGAAGGTCGAGCCGCGGCAGCGCGACGCCGCCGACGCCGGCTTGTAGGGCAGTCCGGTGACGTCGACGAGGGCGGGGCCCTGCGGCGTGTCGGCGATCGCGACCGGGACGCGCTCGGTGACCGCCACGGTCACGGTGTGGAGCAGGCTCCGGCCGACGTCGACCGTGCCGACGCCGGGCAGGGCACCCACCCGCACGGCGACCCCGGCCGTGTCCACCGCGGCCAGCGGGACGCCGGGCTCCACCCCGGCCGCGGCCAGCACGTCCTGCACGGTGACGGTCTGCGCCCCGGTGACCTCCACGGTCTCCACGTCGGCGAGCCCGGCGTCGTAGAGGAGCACGCGGACGCCGAGGCCGAGCCCGGCGAGCAGCACCAGCCCGAGGGCCGCGACCGCGAGCCACCGGCGCAACCGGTAGCGCCCCGGCGCGACGGTCGGAGCGGCTGCGGGATTCGGCGTCGCGCCCGTCGCCGGTGGACGCCGGGCACGTGGGCGGGCCGGCGCGCGCTGCGGTGCGCCGCGGTGCCCCGTCCGTGCTCGGGCCTTCCCGGGCTGGGCCGCCGCCGGTTGGGACGCTGTGGGCTGCGACGCGCTGCGCTGGACGCTGGCGCTGGGACGCCGAGCGGGTCACCGCGGGCGCTCCAGCTCCAGCAGCACCTCCGGACCGAGGACGGTCACGTCGCCTGCCCCCATCGTGAGCACGAGGTCACCCGGCCGGGCGAGCCCGGCGAGCACCGCAGGCACGTCCGCCCAGCGCGGCACGAAGTGGACGCAGTCGGGCGGGAAGCGGCACGGCGTCGGCGACGAGGGCACCGCTGACCCCCGGCTCCGGGTCCTCGCGGGCGCCGTACACGTCCAGCACGACGACCTCGTCGGCCAACGCGAGCGCCTGGCCGAACTGGACGGCGAACTCCCGGGTGCGGGAGTAGAGGTGTGGCTGGAAGGCCACGACCAGCCGCCACGGTGGCCGGGGAGCCCCGCGCCGGACACCTCACGCGCGGCGCGCAGCTTCGCCGCGACCTCCGTGGGGTGGTGGGCGTAGTCGTCGTACACGGCCACGCCGCCCGCGCGGCCCTTGAACTCGAAACGCCTCCGCACGCCGTCGAACGCCGCCAGCCCGGCGAGCAGGCCGTCGATGGGTGCGCCCAGCTCCGTCCCGGCGAGGAGCGCGCCGAGCGCGTTGAGCGCCATGTGCTCGCCCGGCACCGCGAGCACGACGGCGAGCTCGACCCCGCGGTGCCGGGCCACGACGCGCGCGCCCGGGCCGTCGGGCCGGAAGTCGAGCAGCACGACGTCCGCTCCGCCGGTGGCGCTGCGGCCGTAGCGGCGCACGGTCGTGCCGCGTGCCTCGGCGAACCGCGCGAGCTCCTCCGAGCCCGGGTCGTCGGCGCAGGTGACCAGCGTTCCGCCGGGGCGGATGCGGCCGACGAACGCCTCGAAGACCGCGCGGTAGGCCTGCTCCGTGCCGTGGTGGTCGAGGTGGTCGGGTTCGACGTTGGTGACCACCGCGACGTCCGGCGCGAACGCCGTGAAGGAACCGTCGCTCTCGTCGGCCTCGACGACGAAGACGTCGCCCTCGCCGTGGTGGGCGCCTGCGCCGGAGGAGGCGAGGTCCCCGCCGATCGCGAACGAGGGGTCGAGCCCGCAGTGCTGCAGCGCCACGGTGAGCATCGAGCTCGTGGAGGTCTTGCCGTGCGTGCCGGCGACCGCCGCGACCCGGCGGCCCTCGGTGAGCGCCGCCAGCGCGTCCGCGCGGTGCACGACGCGCAGGCCCCTCGCGCGGGCGGCGGCGAGCTCCGGGTTGGACTCCCGGATCGCCGTGGACACGACGACCGTCGCGGGCGCGTCGGGCAGGTGCGCGGCGTCGTGCCCGACCTCCACCCGCGCTCCGAGCGCACGCAGGGCCAGCACCACCCGCGAGTCCTTCGCGTCCGAACCGGACACCGTGACGCCGCGGGCCAGCAGGATCCGGGCGATCCCGCTCATCCCCGCCCCGCCGATGCCGATGAGGTGCACCCGGTCCCCCGGCTCCGCCCCGCTCACCGGCCGCCACCCCCCACTGCCATGCACTCTGGATGCAGAACGCGGTTCTGGGCGGGCGCCGAAAGCGCGTAGTGCATCCGAGAGTGCGAGATCGAGCGCGGGACGGGGCGCGGGTCATCGCGGGGCTCCGGCGACCTCGAGGACGAGGCGGGCGAGGCGCTCGTCGGCGTCGGCGTGGCCGGACGCGCGGGCGGCGGCTCCCATCGCGGCGAGGCGGGGCGGGTCGGCCAGCCACGGCAGCAGCTCGGCGAGCACGCGCTCCCCGGTCAGCTCGGCGTCGGGCACCAGCGTGCCGCCCCCCGCCTCGACGACGGGCGCGGCGTTGAGCGCCTGCTCCCCGTTGCCGTGCGGCAGCGGGACGTAGACGGCGGGCAGCCCGACGGCGGAGACCTCGGCGACCGTCATCGCCCCGGCCCGGCAGAGCACGGCGTCGGCGGCGGCGTAGGCGAGGTGCATGTCCTGGATGTACGGCACCCCGACGTATCCCTCGGCGGGTGCGGCCGCCACCCCGGTCGGGCCGTGCGCGTGCAGCACCGCGACCCCGGCGTCGAGCAGCCCCGGCAGCGCCGCCGCGACCGCGGTGTTGAGGCTGCGGGCACCCTGCGAGCCGCCGAACACCAGCAGCACCGGCGCGTCGGCCGGCAGCCCGAAGTGCCGCCTGGCCTGCGCACGCAGCCCGGGCCGGTCCAGCGTCGTGACGGCGCGGCGCAGCGGGATGCCGAGGATCTCCGCGCCCGCCAGGCCGCTGCCCGGCACCGCGGCCACGACACGCGCCGCGAACCTGGCGCCGACCTTGTTCGCCAGCCCGGCACGCGCGTTGGCCTCGTGCACCACGATCGGCACCCGGCCGCGTGCGCCGAGGTAGGCGGGCAGGGCGACGTAGCCGCCGAACCCGACGACGACGTCGGCGTCGACCTCGCGCAGCACGCTGCGCACCCGGCGGACCGCGCGGCGCACCCGGCCGGGCAGCCGCAGCAGGTCGCCGCTGGGCCTGCGCGGCAGCGGGACGGGCGGGATCAGCTCGAGCGGGTAGCCACGGGCCGGGATGAGCGTGGTGTCCAGGCCGCGCTCGGTGCCCAGCGCCGTCACCCTGGCCTCCGGGCACAGCCTGCGCACGGCGTCGGCGAGGGCCAGCGCGGGCTCGATGTGCCCCGCGCTGCCCCCGCCCGCGACGACGACGGAGCGGCTCATCGGCGCACCGCGGTGCGTTGCGCCGGGGGCCGGGCCGACGCGCGGTACGGCTGCGGCGGGCGCAGGCGCAGCATCCGGGCCACCCCGCCGTGGCCCTGCTGCTTCAGCGCGGCGATCGCCTCCGGTTCGTGGCGCGCCGCGTTGGCGAGCACCCCGAACACGAACATCGTGACCACCAGCGACGTGCCTCCGGAGGAGATGAGCGGCAGCTGCAGCCCCGTGACCGGCAGCAGCCCCACGACGTAGCCGATGTTGATCGCGGCCTGCGCGACCAGCCAGGTGGTGGAGGTGGCGACGACGATCTTGAGCCACGGGTCGATGGTGCGCGCCGCGATCCGGAAGCCGGTGTAGGCCAGCGTGGCGAACAGCGCCAGCACCGCGAAGGCACCGACGAAGCCCAGCTCCTCGCCGATGATGGCGAAGATGAAGTCGTTGTGCGCGTTGGGCAGGTAGCTCCACTTCGCCCGGCCCTGCCCCAGCCCGACGCCGAACAGGCCGCCGTCGGCCAGCGAGTACAGCGCCTGCCGGGCCTGGAAGCCCGCGGCCTGCGGGTCCGCTGTGGACGGCGACAGGAACGCCGCGATCCGGCTCGCCCGGTAGCCGGCGGTGAGGCCGAGGACGACCGCGCCCGCCACCGCGCCCGCGGTGAGCGCCAGCATCAGCCGCATCGGGGCGCCCGCGAAGAACAGCAGCGCGATCAGGACGATGCCGAGCGAGATCGTCATCCCGAGGTCGGGCTGCAGCACGAGCAGCGTGAACAGCAGCAGGGCCACGGGGACGACCGGCGACAGCGCGTGCTTCCAGCGGTGCATGACGGTGCGGCGGCTGGCCAGGACGTGCGCGCCCCACAGCGTGAGCGCCACCTTCACCGCTTCCGACGGCTGCACGGAGAACGAGCCGAACGCGAACCAGGCCCGCGACCCGTTGCGCACCTCGCCGACCGGATGAGCACCGCGACCAGCGCCAGCACCCCGACCACGAGGGCGACCGGGGCGAGGGAACGCAGCACGGTGGGCGGGATGCGCAGCCCGGCCCAGAACAGCACGAGCCCGCCCGCGCAGAACATGAGCTGGCGGGCGAACACCGAGTACGACGACCCGCCCGCCGTGAACGACACCACCGACGACGCCGACAGCACCATGACCAGCCCGAACAGCGTGAGCAGGCCGAACACGCCGAGGATCAGGTGCAGCGAGGTGAGCGGCTTGCGCAGCCACTGGGCCACGGTGGTGATGCCACGGCCGACCGCGGCACGCACGCCGTCGGGCGAGCGGCGGACCGGCACGCGGGCTGGGCCGCGCGGACCGGGCGCGGGCCTGCGGCCGGACCGGTGCCGGACCGGGACCGGGGGGACGGGATCGGGCGGGTCATCCCGGCGACCCGGCCGCCAGGTCGGCGACGGCGTCGGCGAACGCGCGACCGCGGTGGGCGTAGTCCACGAACTGGTCCATCGACGCCGCGGCCGGGGCGAGCAGGACCACGTCGCCCGGCCGGGCGAGGGCGGCGGCGCGCCGCACGGCGGACGTCATGGGCCCATCGTCACCCGCAGCGACCTCCGCCACGGGGATCTTCGGCGCGTGTCGCGCGAGCGCGCGGACGATCTCCCCGCGATCGGTACCGATCACCACCGCGGCCCGCAGCCGGGCGCCGTACCGGGCGGCCACCTCGTCGACCGACGCCCCCTTGAGCAGCCCCCCGACGATCCAGACGATCCGCCCGGCTCCCCGGCGTGCGCCGCCAGCGACGCGGCCGCCGCGTGCGGGTTGGTGGCCTTGGAGTCGTCGACGTAGCGCACCCCGGCGACCGTGCCGACAGGCGCCGAGCGGTGCGGGCCCGGCCGGAAGTCGTCCAGCCCCGCCCGCACCGCGGCGGCGTCGACGCCGTAGGCCCGGGCCAGCGCGGCGGCGGCCAGCGCGTCGACGAGCCCGGGCGGGCCACCGGGGTGCACGGACGCCGCGTCGGCGAGCGGCACCGGGCGGTCGCCCGCGAACGCGCGGTCGACGAGCGCGCCGCCGCTGATGCCGAGCTGTCCGGCGGCGGGCTCGCCCAGCGTGACGCCCGACCCGCACGGCGGCGGGCGACGCGGCGAGCAGCGCGGCGGCCGCCGCGTCGTCCACCCCGGCGACCGCCACCGGCCCGAGCAGCGCACGGGCCTTGGCCGCGGCGTAGGCGGCGAGGGAACCGTGCCAGTCGAGGTGGTCGTCGGCGACGTTGAGCACGCAGCCCGCCGCGGGCCGGATCGACGGGGACCAGTGCAGCTGGAAGCTGGACAGCTCCACGGCCAGCACCCGGTGCCCGTCCCGCACGGCGTCGACCACCGGGTGGCCGTTGTTGCCGCACGCGACGGCGTCGCACCCGGCGGCGCGCAGGATCGTCGCGAGCATCCCGACGGTCGTGGTCTTGCCGTTGGTGCCGGTGACGGCGAGCCAGACCGGCGGCTCCGCCCGCGCGCGGCCCATCCGCCAGGCCAGCTCCGGCTCCCCGATCATCTCCACGCCCGCCGCGGCGGCCGCGGCGACGAGCGGGTGGTCCGGCCGCCGCCCGGGGCCGGTGACGACCAGCGTGGTGCCCGGCGGCACCGCGTCCGGGTCGGGCCCCGCCGCCACCCCGGGGGGGAGGTCGTCGAGCCGGGCCGCCACGGCGTCGGTCATGGTGACCTCGGCGCCCGCCTCCACCAGTGCCGCCGCGGCCGCGAGGCCGGAGATGCCGGCGCCGGCCACCAGGACGCGGGCGCCGCGCAGGCCGGGGTCCGGGTCCATCACAGCCCCGCGGAGGCGGTGAGCCACTCGCTGTAGAACAGCCCCAGCCCCAGCGCCGCGCACATGGCGGCGAGCAGCCAGAACCGGATGATCACGGTGGTCTCGGCCCACCCGGCCAGCTCGAAGTGATGGTGGAACGGGGCCATCCGGAACAGCCGGCGGCGGGTGGAGCGGAACACCACGATCTGCAGCGCGACCGACAGCGCCTCGACCACGAACACCCCGCCGATCACCACGAGCAGCAGCTCGGTGCGCGTGACGATCGACAGCCCGGCGACGAGCCCGCCGAGGGCGAGCGAGCCGGTGTCGCCCATGAAGATCCGCGCGGGCGCGGCGTTCCACCACAGGAACCCGATGCAGCCGCCCATCGCGGCCGCCGCGACGAGCGCCACGTCCAGCGGGTCGCGCACCTGGTAGCAGCCCGCCGCGTTGGTCAGCGCGCAGCTGTTGCGGAACTGCCAGAACCCGATGATCACGTACGTCGCGAGCACCATCGCCGACGTGCCCGCGGCCAGGCCGTCCAGGCCGTCGGTGAGGTTCACCGCGTTCGACCAGGCCGCGATGACCAGGTAGGCGAACAGCACGAAGCCCACCGACCCCGAAGGACAGCACGGTGATGTCGCGGACGAACGAGAGGTTGTCCGACGCCGGGGTGAGCCCGTCGGCGTTGACGAAGCGCAGCGCGAGGATCCCGAAGATCGCGGCGGTGAGCAACTGCCCGACGAGCTTGGACGTCTTGCTGAGTCCGAGGTTGCGCTGGCGGCGGAGCTTGATGAAGTCGTCGAGGAAGCCGACGACGCCCAGCGCGGTGGTGAGCGCCAGCACCAGCAGAGCCGACGGCGTGATCGGCTCGGCCGTGAGCAGGTGCGAGACCAGGTACCCCAGCCAGATGGCCAGCAGGATCGCGACGCCGCCCATCGTCGGGGTGCCGCGCTTGGCCTTGTGGCTCTCCGGGCCCTCGGCGCGGATCTCCTGGCCGAAGCCCTGCCGCGCGAAGAACCGGATGAGGTACGGCGTGAGCAGGATGGAGACGGCCAGCGCGACCGCCGCGGCGACGAAGACGCCCCTCACTGTGGCACCGCTCCTCGGGGTGGGCCTGCTCGAGGAGCCCGGCGGCGACCCGGTCCAGCCCGACCGCGCGGGATGCCTTGACCAGCACGACGTCACCTGGTCGCAGCTCGGCGTCGCAGCAGCGCGATCGCGGCCTCGACACCGCCTGCCGCGCGCGGGGCCCCGTAGTCGGGACACCCGACCGCGACCAGCTCGTCGATCCCGAGGGCGGCGGCCACGGCGGCGACCTCGGCGTGGGCGGCCGCGGCCGTGCCCCCCAGCTCGGCCATCGGCCCGAGCACCGCCCAGGTGCGCCGTCCCGTGCCACCGAGGGCGGCCAGCGCGCTCAGCGCGGCGCGCATCGACTCCGGGTTGGCGTTGTAGGCGTCGTTGATCACCGTGACGCCGTCGGGGCGCTCGGTGACCTCCATCCGCCAGCGCGACGCCGGCGCGGCCGCCGACAGCGCGGCGGCGACCCCGGCCGGCGTGCCCCCGAGCTCGAGCGCCACGGCGGCCGCGGCCAGTGCGTTGCCCACGTGGTGCTCGCCGACCAGCCGCAAGCGCGACGTCCGCGCCGCCTGCCGGGCTCTCCAGCCGGAACCGGGGGCGGCCGCCGTCGAGGGCGACGCCGGTGGCCCGCACGAGGGCGCCGGGGTGCCGGCCCACCGTGACGACCCGGGCGGCGGTGCGCTCCGCCATGGCCGCAACGGCCGGGTCGTCGGCGTTGAGGACGGCGACGCCGTCGGCGCCGAGCGCCTCGACCAGCTCGCCCTTGGCCGCGGCGATCGCGGCGGTGGAGCCGAACTCGCCCAGGTGCGCGCGCCCGACGTTGAGCACGACGCCGACGCGCGGCGCGGCCACGGCGGCCAGCGCGGCGATGTGGCCCGGACCGCGCGCGGACAGCTCCAGCACGAGGTGGCGGGTGGCGGCGTCGGCGCGCAGCACGGTCCACGGCAGGCCCAGCTCGTTGTTGAACGACCCGGGCGGGGCCACCGTCGGGCCCAGCGGGGCCAGCACGGCGGCCAGCAGGTCCTTCGTCGAGGTCTTCCCCGAGCTGCCGGTCACGCCGACCACCGTGAGCCCCGGCAGGGCACGCACGGCGTGCGCGGCCAGCCGGGCGAGCGCGCCGAGCACCGCGGCCCCGGCGCCGTCGCGGTCCACGGCGGCCAGGTAGCTGCCCGTCGCCAGGCCGCCCGGAGCGGGCGGGACGATCACTGCCGGCGCGTCGACCTCGCGGGCGGCCAGCACGGCCGACGGCCCCGGCGGCGAGCGCGGCGCCGACGAAGTCGTGGCCGTCCACCCGCTCCCCGGGCAGCGCGAGGAACAGCCCGCCCGGACCGATCGCGCGGGAGTCGAACTCGACGGCCGTGACCAGCTCGTCGCCGGAGGCGTGGTGCAGGCGACCCCCGGTGACGGCCGCGACCTCGGCCAGCCGCATCGGGATCACCGGGCGGCCCCGATCGACGCGGCCAGCTCCGCGGCGTCGTCGAACGGGTGGCGCACCCCGTGGATCTCCTGCCCGGTCTCGTGCCCCTTGCCTGCGACGACGACGGCGTCGCCCGGCCGGGCCCGCGCCACCGCCGCCGCGATCGCCTCCCGCCGGTCGCCGATCTCCAGCAGCTCCCCGTGCCGCGGCTCGGCCAGCGCCCCGGCGAGCACGGCCGAGCGGATGTCGGCCGGGTCCTCGGTGCGCGGGTTGTCGTCGGTGACGACCAGCAGCTCGGCCCGCGCCGCCGCGGCCGCGCCCATCAGCGGCCGCTTGCCGCGGTCGCGGTCCCCGCCGCAGCCCAGCACGACGAGCAGCCTGCCGCTGACCTGGGCGCGCAGCGCGTCCAGCAGCGCGGCCACCGCGGCGGGCTTGTGCGCGTAGTCGACGACGGCGAGGAAGGGCTGGCCCGCCTCCACCCGCTGCATCCGCCCGGGCACCGTGACCTGCGCGAACCGCTCGGCGGCCACCGCGGCCGGCACACCTACCGCGGCGAGGCAGGCCAGCGCGACCAGCGCGTTGGCCACGTTGAACGCCCCCGGCAGCAGCAGCCGGACCGGGACGGCGCCGCCGTCCGGGCCGTGCGCGGTGAACGACTGGGTGCCGTCGGCGGCGACGACGACATCGGCGGCCCGCCAGTGCGCGCCCGGCCCCGTGGCCGAGACGGTGACCGCGTCCGGCCTGCGGGCGGCGAGCCGGCGCCCCCACTCGTCGTCGACGCAGATCACGGCCGTCCGCGCCCGGCCGGGGCCGTCGCGAACAGCCGCGCCTTGGCCTCGAAGTAGTCGTCCATGTCCGGATGGAAGTCCAGGTGGTCCTGGGAGAGGTTGGTGAACGCGCCGACCGCGAACCGGGTGCCCGCCACCCGGCCCAGCGCGAGCGCGTGGCTGGAGACCTCCATCGCCACGTCGGTGACCCCGGCCTCGACCATCACCGCGAACAGCGCCTGCAGGTCCGGCGCCTCCGGGGTGGTGAACGCGCTCGGCAGGCTCCGCCGGACCTCGGGGTCCGCACCCCCGATCCGGGTGTGCACCGTGCCGAGCAGCCCGGTGGTCCGCCCCGCGGCGGCCAGCCCGGCCTCGATCAGGTGCGCGACGGTCGTCTTGCCGCTGGTCCCGGTGACGCCGATGACGGTCAGGCGGGCGGTCGGGTCGCCGTAGACGCGGGCGGCGAGGTCACCGAGCACGGCGCGGGGGTCGGGGTGCACCAGCACCGGGACCCCGGCGAGCGCGGGCCGGGCGGCGCCGGCGGGGTCGGTGAGGACCGCGACCGCGCCGCCGCCAGCGCGGCTCCCGCGAAGTCGGCACCGTGCGCGCGCGATCCGGGCAGGCCGGCGAACAGGTCGCCCGGGCGGACGTCCGAGGCCCGCAGCGTGACGCCGGTGATCGACGGATGGGCGCCGGCCGGGCTCGCCACCACCCCGATCCCGGCGCCGAGCCGGGCCAGGTCCACCGGCCGTGGTGCCCGCGGACGCGGTGACGCCGACGCCGTCAGGACGGCGGGAGAACGGGCGGGCGACACGACGCGGAAGGCTACCGGCGACCCCGACCCGCCCCGACCGCGCACCGGCCGTCAGGGTGCGACGAGCGTCTGGACCGGCTGCGCCTCGGCGCTGACGGGCAGCCGGTCGCGCTGGGCCAGGTACGTGGCGATGTCGTGGAACAGCGGCGCGGCGCTGGCCCCGCCCGCCCGGCGCGTCGAGCATGATCGCGATGACGTAGCGCGGGTCCTGCGCCGGGAGCATCCCGGCGAACGTGATCCAGTACGTCGACGACGCGTAGCACCCGCACGTCGGGTCCACCTGCTGCGCCGTGCCCGTCTTGCCGGCCACCTGGTAGCCCGGCACGGCGGCCTGCGGCCCGGTGCCCGCGCTGGCCCGCGGACGTCCTGCGTGACCGCGGTGAGCATGGTCCGCAGCTTCGCGCGGTCTCCGGGGAGACCACCCGCACGCCGCTCCGGGCGGGCGCGGGCGGTGCGCACGCCGTCCGGCCCGACGGTGGCGGCGACGATCCGCGGCGGGACGCGCACCCCGTTGTTGGCCACGGCCTGGTACATGCCGGCCATCTGCAGCACGGTCATCGACAGGCCCTGCCCGATCGGCAGGTTGCCGAACGTGGAGCCCGACCACGACTCGCGCGGCGGCACCCGGCCGGCGCTCTCGCCCGGCAGCCCGACGCCCGTCCTCGTGCCCGAGCCCGAACCGGGCGAGCATGTCGGCGAACCGGTCCTCGCCCGACCTCGCTGCGCGGTCATGATCGTGCCGACGTTGGACGACTTGGCCAGCACCCCGGTCAGCGTGTAGTGCTCCACCCCGTGGTTCCAGGCGTCGCTGATGGTGCGGTCGGCGACCCGGATGCTGCCCGGCACCGTCAGCACGTTGTCCGGGGTGGCCGACGCCGTACTCCAGCGCCGCGGCCATCGTCACGACCTTGTTGACCGAGCCCGGCTCGAACGGGGCTGGACACCGCCGGGTTGCCCAGCTGCGCCGCGCCCGCCGCGGCGAGGTCGCGCGGGTCGAAGGTGGTGCCGTTGGCCAGCGCCAGCACCTCGCGCGGTGCGCGCGTCGAGCACGACGGCCGAGCCGCCGCTTGGCGCCGGTCTTCGCCACGTAGTCGCCGAGCGCGCGCTGCACCGTGTACTGCAGGTCGGAGTCCAGGGTGAGCTGCGAGGTCCGAGCCCGGCGTCGCGGGCCGCTCGAAGCGGGTGCTGCCCGGGATCACCGCGGTGCTGCCCTCGGCGGTGTCGACGACGCGCAGCCCGTCCGAGCCCGCGAGCACGTTGTCCTGCGAGCTCTCCAGCCCGACGCGGCCGGCGAGCTTCTGGTCGGTCGGCGTCCCACGTCGCCGCGCCGATGACGTTGGCGGCCAGCGTGCCGCCCGGGTACTGGCGGGACTCGCGGCTCTCCTCCGCGATCTCGGGGAACCGCTCGCGCAGCGCCCGTGCGACGTCGGGGTCGACGAGCTTCGCCAGCACGACGTAGCCCTTGTCGCCGGTGAGCAGCCCGAGCAGCTCGGCCTGGTCCCCGCCGGTCGCCTGCGCGACGGCGGCCGCCATCTCCGCCGTGTACGCCTGGGTGGCCGGCGCCCTTGGTCGTCGCGATCATCCGGGGGTTGGTGACCAGCGCCCGCGCCTCGACGCTGAAGGCCAGCGGGTTGCCCGCCCGGTCCAGGATCGCGCCGCGCTCGGCGGGCAGCGGGATCTCGGTCGTGCGCTGGCGGGCCGAGGCCGCGGTCAGGTCGCCCGCCTGGACCGTCTGCACCACCACCAGCTTCAGCGTCGCCATGGCCAGGGCGACCACGAGCAGCGATGCGGCCGACCTTCAGCCGGCGCGAGTACGTCGTCGCCCCGCGCGGCCGCCGCGCGCCCGCCGCCCGTCCGCCGGTGGGCCGCCGCGCCGACGACGAGGTCCGCGGCCGACCCCGCGGCCGCGAGCGGGGTGGGGCGGTGGGCATCAGCCGGTGCCCGCGGTACCGGCCCGAGCGGCCTGCGCCCGCCGCCGGTGCGTCCCGCCGGCGCTGCGCCGCGGCGGCGGGCCTGCGGGCCGGCGCGGCGCCTGCGGCCGGGCCGGGGTCGCGGGCTGGCCGGGTCGCGGCGGGCCGGGGTCGCGCGGCCGGGCCGGGGTCGCGGGCTGGGCCGGGGTCGCCGGCTGGGCCGGGGCGGCACCGGCGGCGCGGTTCGGCAGCGGCGGCGGCCGGGTCGGTCGGGGGCGTCGGGCTGCCGGGTCGGCGGGCGCGCGCAGGCGCCGGTGTGGCCGGAGCGGGCGGCGCGGGCGGCGGCACGGCGCCCGCGCGACCTCGGGCTCGCCCCACCACCGTGACCGCGCCGTCCGGCGCGACCACCAGCCGCGCCGGGTCCTGCACCGGGACCATCCCGAGTGCGGCCGCCCGCTCGCGCGAGCGCGGGCGCCGACTCCATGGCCGCGACCTCCCGGTGCAGCCGCTCGCTCTGCTCGCTGAGGGTGCGCGCCGCGACGCGGGCGTCCTGCAGCCGGTAGGAGTCGGCCGCGGCGGCGGTGGACAGCCACAGCGTCGCGACCAGCCCCGTCGCCAGCAGCACCATGACCAGCAGCACGAACTGGGCGCGCCCGGCCGGCACGGCGGTCGCGGTCGGCGGCGCCCGCGCGGCGAGCCTTGCGGAGCCGGTCGTCGCGCCTGGCGTAGGCCGCGCTTCGCGGCCGCGCGTCCGGGGTCCGGCTGCCCGGCGCGAGCCCGGGTGGCCGGGCGCTGCGCGGGGATCGTGACGGCGCGCGCCGCGCGGGGCGCTCGCGGCGGCGCCGCGGAGCCGTGCGCGTTCGCCGCCCGCTCGGTCACCGGTGCGCTCATGCAGGACCACCCCCCGTCTCGACGGTTCACGCTGCGACTCCCCTGATCCGCTCGGCGGCGCGCAGCCGCACCGAGGCGGCTCGCGGGTTGTCCGCGACCTCGTCCGGGTCCGCCTGCTCGGCCCCGCGGACGAGCAGCCGGAGCTCCGGCCCGTGGCCGGGCAGCTCGACCGGCAGGCCGACCGGCGTGCTCGACGCGCCCGCGCGGCGCCAGCTCGCGCTTGACGATGCGGTCCTCCAGCGAGTGGTAGGCCAGCACGACGATCCGCCCGCCCACGGCCAGCGCGTCGAGCGCGGCGGGCAGGGCGGCGCGCAGCGCGTCCAGCTCGCCGTTGACCTCGATCCGCAACGCCTGGAACGTCCGCTTGGCCGGGTGGCCGCCGGTGCGCCGCGACGCCGCCGGGCACCGCCGCGTACAGCAGCTCGACCAGCTCGGCGCTGCGCTGCAGCGGGGCCTGCGCGCCGGCGGCGGGCCACCGCCGCCGCGATCCGGCCGGCGAACCGCTCCTCGCCGTACTCCCGCAGCACCCGGGCCAGCTCCGGCACCGGGTAGGTGTTGAGCACGTCGGCCGCGGTCGGACCGGTGGTCGGGTCCATCCGCATGTCGAGGTCGGCGTCGCGGGAGTAGGAGAAGCCGCGCTCGTCGGCGTCGAGCTGCAGCGAGGACACCCCGAGGTCGAACAGCACGCCGTCGACCCGCGCGCAGCCCGAGCTCGGCGAGCACGTCGGCGATCTCGGTCGTAGACCGCGTGCACCAGGTGCGTGCGGTCGGCGTACGCGGCGAGCCGGCGCCCGGCCAGCGCGAGCGCCTCCGGGTCGCGGTCCAGCCCGACGAGGGTGAGCTGCGGGTGCTCGGCGAGCAGCGCTGCCGCGTGGCCGCCGAGCCCCAGGGTGGCGTCCACCAGCACGGCCGGGCCGACCCGGCCAGCGCCGGACGCAGCAGCTCGACGACGCGGGACAGGAGCACGGGGACGTGCCTGGCCCCAGCCGGCCCGTCCTCCCGTCGTCCGGGTGCTGCCCCACCACCCACCTCCCCGCCCTCGAGTCGCCGACCGGCCCCGTGCCGGTCGTCGTCGCCCGTGCTCCCCAGCCGGGCCGCCGGCGGTGTCCCCACCCGGATGCCGTGCCCCTCCGCCCGTCGGCAGACCTGGCACCGGGGAAGGTGCGCCAGGGCCGTCGGCCGGGAGGGACGGCACGGCATCCGGGTGGGCGCATCGTCGGGTCCATCCCGTCCGCGCGTCCGCTCCGGGCTAGAGCAGTCCGGGGAGCACCTCCTCCTGCGCCTTGGCGTAGGTGTCCTCGTGCTCGTCCTGGTAGCGCTGCCAGGCCTGCGCGTCCCAGATCTCGGCGCGGGTGAACGCGCCGATCACCACGCAGTCCTTGCTGAGCCCGGCGTAGCGGCGCAGCTCGGGGGTGATCGCGATGCGGCCCTGGCCGTCGGGGTTCTGCTCGTCGGTGCCGGAGAACAGGTTGCGCTGGAACACCCGGGCCGACTCGCTGGTGAGCGGCGCCGACGCCACCTTGCTGGCCAGCTCGGCGAACGCCTCGCGGGTGAACACGTAGAGGCAGTGGTCCTGCCCCTTGGTGATCATCAGCCCGCCTCGCAGCTCGTCGCGGAACTTCGCGGGCAGCGTCAACCGCCCCTTGTCGTCCAACTTGGGGGTGTAGGTGCCGAGGAACACCGGCCCCACCTCCACCTGCGGCCCCGCTGTGCCCCAGCGATCACCACATTACCCCACTTCCCTCCACCGTCAACCCGAAGTCTGCGACCCTGGCGCCGTCCGGCACGAGAACGTCGCAGCTCAACGCGAGTCGAGCGGCGGTGGGGAGACGTGTCGCGACCACCCGCTCGCGCGACGCGCATCACCCCTCAGTGGGCACCAATGAGTGACGAATCGACTACAGATCGCGTCCGACGCGCGGCATCGCGGCCCGCAGCAGGCCCGGATCGCGGCGTCGTGGGGACTCGGGCCGCGGCCGGTGGGGGAAGGTGGGGGACGGCCGCCGCGGTGGCCGACCGACGATCCGGGCGCCTTCCGCGCGCGGGTTTGACAGACTGGCACCCAGGCTCGGCACCGACGAGCGCCAGGAGGGGGTCCGTGACGACGACGAGCAGCCGGACGGCAGCCGTGCCGGCGGTGGGCGCGTGCCGGCCGTCGGCCTGGCGGAGGTCTCCGAGCTGTGCGGGCGGATCGCCGGCAACATCCAGCGGGTCATCGTCGGCAAGCCCGAGGTGGTGCGCGTCGCGCTGGTCACGCTGCTCGCCGAGGGCCACCTGCTCGTCGAGGACGTGCCGGGCGTCGGCAAGACCTCGCTGGCCAAGGCGCTGGCCCGGTCGATCGACTGCTCGGTCAGCCGGGTGCAGTTCACCCCGGACCTGCTGCCCGGCGACATCACCGGCATGTCGATCTTCAACCGGCAGACCGCCGAGTTCGAGTTCCGCCCCGGCCCGGTGTTCGCCAACGTCGTCATCGCCGACGAGATCAACCGGGCCTCGCCCGAAGACCCAGTCGGCGCTGCTGGAGTGCATGGCCGAGCACCAGGTCACCGTCGACGGCACCACCTACGCGCTGGCCAGCCCGTTCATGGTGGTCGCCACCCAGAACCCCGATCGAGATGGACGGCACCTACCCGCTGCCCGAGGCGCAGCGCGACCGGTTCACGGCGCGGGTCTGCGTCGGCTACCCGGACCCCGCGGCCGAGCTCGCCATGGTCGACGAGCACGCCGCGGCCGACCCGCTGGACGCGCTGCGCCCGGTCACCGACGCCCGCAGGCTGCGCGGCCGTCGATCGACGCGGTCCGCCGGGTGCACGTCGGCCCCGAGGTGCGGCAGTACTGCGTCGAGCTCGTCGGCGCCACCCGCCGGCTGCCGGACCTGCGGCTCGGCGCCTCGCCGCGGGCCACGCTGCAGCTGGTGCGCGCGGCCCGGGCGCAGGCGGCGCTGTCCGGCCGCGGCTTCGTCGTGCCCGACGACGTGCAGGCCGTCGCGGTGCCGGTGCTCGCGCACCGGCTGCTGCTCACCCCCGACGCGCTGGCCGCCCGCCGCTCCGCCGCCGACCTCGTCCGCGGCGCTGGTCGGGCGGCTGCCGGTGCCCGGCGCCCGGCCCGGTCCGGGCTGACCGTGCCGACCGTGGCCGGGCGGCTGTCCGGCCTGACCACCCGCGGGCGCTGCCTGCTCGCCGGCGGCGTCGCCACGGCCGTCTGCGCGGTCGTGCTCGACGAGCGCGACCTGCTGCGGATCGGCGCGTTCGTCGCCGTCGCTGCCGCTGCTCGCGCTGCTGCTGGCCGCCCGCGCCCGCCGCGCGGTCCGGGTCGAGCGCGAGCTGGACCCCGACGCGGCTGCCGGTGGGCGGCGCCGTGACCGTCACGCTGCACGCTGCGCGGCGGCCCGCTGCTCGGCACGCTGCGGCTGGCCGACGGCGTGCCCGACGCCGCGGGCCCGCAGCCCGCCACCCCGCCGCGGTTCGCCGTGCACCGCCTCGCCGGCCGCGGCCGGCGCGGCCGTCACCTACCCGCTGCGGCCGGCGCTGCGCGGGGTGCACCGGATCGGCCCGCTCGCCGCGCGCGCCACCGACCCGCTCGGGCTGGCCGAGTTCGAGCGCGACGCTGGCCGGCCCAGACCGGCTGCTCGTGCTGCCCCGGGTCGTCCCGCTGCGCGGGCTGCCCGCCGGCGCTCGGCGCGCGGCGAGGGCACCGCCGGGCGCGGCGCTCGCGCACCAGGGCCAGGGCAGCGTCGGACGTGCTGGTCCGGCCCTACCGGCACGGCGACGAGCTGCGCCGGGTGCACTGGCGCAGCACCGCCCGGCACGACGAGCTGATGGTGCGGCTGGAGGAGCGGCCGTGGCGCGGCGGCATCACCGTGCTGCTGGACCGCCGCGACGGCGCCCACCGCGGGCACGGCGCCGGCGCGAGCCTCGAGTTCGCGATCAGCCTGGCGGCGAGCGTCGTGCGCGCACCTGATCGGCCGCGGCGAGCCGGTGACGCTGGTCACCGAGGACGGCGCCGACGCTCACCGGCCCGGGCCGGCACCGGACCCGACGCGCTGCTCGACGCCCTCGCCGCGATGCGCCCCTCCGCGCGGCGCCGACCTCACCGGCCCCGAGCTCGGCGCGCGGGCCGTGACGTCGTCGCCGTGCTCGGGCGCGGTCGGGCCGGGAGAGCTGGAGGCGCCTCCTGGCCCGCCGCCCCGCGCGGCGGCCACGCCGTGCTGCTCGACACCGCGACCTGGGAGCCGGCGCGCCCGCGCCGGCACGCCGGCCGCGTGGCGCCGGCCGCCGCGGCGCTGCGCCGCGCGGGCTGGCAGGTCGCCGTCGCCGACGCGGGCACGACCCCGGACCGGGTCTGGGACGAGCTCACCGCCGCGGCCGCACCCGAGTCGGCGTCGTGATCGCGCCACCGGCGACCGCGCCGCCCCGCCCGGCCCCGCCCGCACCGCCGGCCGCCGCGACCGCCCGTCCCGTGGGTCAGCGCCGTCGGCGCCGGGGTGGCGGTGCTGCTCGCGGGCGTCCCGGTCGCCGCCGTCGTGCAGGGCACCGGCTGGGTCCGGTACGCGGTCGCGGTCGTCGCGGTGGTCGCGATCGTCGGGCTGCTGCTGCACCGGCGGGCCGGCGCCGCTCGTCGTCGGCGGCCAGTGCGTCGCGGTGCTCGTGCTGCTCACCGCGCGTGTTCACCGACGACGGCGTGCTGGGCCTGCTGCCCGGGCCCGCCGCGTGGCGCGCCTCGGCGACGCTGATCGGCGGGGCGGGCGCGGCAGATCGAGCATCGGGCGTCGCCCCGGTGCCCGCCACGCCCGGAGATCCTGCTGCCTGGTCACCGCGGCGTTCGGGCTGCTCGCCGTGGCCGTGCACGCTCGCCGCCGTGCTCGCCGGGGCGCCGGCCGCGGCCGGGGTGCCGCTGCTGGCCGTGTTCGCCGTGCCGGCCGCGCTGGCCGACGACGCTGCTGCCCTGGTGGGCGATGGCCGCCGCGGCGGTCGGGTTCGGGCTGCTGCTCGTCGTCGCGCGACGGCGTGCGCCGCAGCTGCTCGGGCGGCGCGGCGCTCGCCGCGGCCGCGGTCGGCGGTGGCCGCTGCTCGCGGGCGCGGCCGGCGGGCGCGTCGTCGGCACCGCCGGCCGGTTCGACGCGGGCGGCCTCGGCGGCGCCGGCGCCGGCGGCTCGATCGGCCTCAGCCCGTTCACCGCGCTGCGCGGCCAGCTCGACCAGGAGCACGCCCGCCGAGCTGTTCGAGGTGCGCGGCCTCGCCCGGCCCGCCTACCTGCGGGCGCTGACCCTGAGCGACTACGTCCCGGACGCCGGCTGGCAGGCCAGCCCGGCCCGGCACCCGGCATCCCGCTGCACCGGCCGGCTGCCCGACGCCGGGCACGGTCGCCGGGCGAGCGCGGCGACCGTCGACGATCGAGAACGTCGGCTTCCGCGACTACTGGCTGCCGCTCTACGGCGAGCCGATCGCCGGTCGCCGGGCTGCCCGGCGGGCAGTGGACCTACGACCAGCGCAGCGGCACCGCCTACACCGGCCGCCCCGCGCCGAGGACGGCTGGCAGCAGCGGGCGCTCCTGCCCGCCCGACCGCCGACGCAGCTGCGCGACGGCCGAGCGGCGGCCCCGGCGTCGCCCCGGCCTACCTCGACGCCTACGGGCGTCGACCCGCGGGTGCACCGACATCGCCCGGCGAGGTCACGGCCGGACGCGGACACCGACTTCGACCGGGCGATCGCCCTGCAGGACTACTTCACCGGCCCGGGCTCGCGCGTTCCGCTACAGCCTGCAGACCGCGCCGGGCAGCGGCGACGACGCGCTCGTCGAGTTCCTCACCGTCGGGCGCGACCGGGTACTGCGAGCAGTTCGCCTCGGCGATGGCGGTGATGCTGCGCGCGGTCGGCGTGCCCGGCCCGGGTGGCGGTCGGGTTCACCGGCGGCACCGACGCCGGCGACCACCGCTCGATCAGCACCTCGCGACGCCCACGCCTGGGTGGAGGCCTGGTTCCCCGGCATCGGCTGGATGATCTTCGACCCGACCCCGCTGACCGACGGCCGGACGATCGTGCCGCCGTACGTCGCTGGAGGCCCGCGGCCAGCGCGGCCGCGGCGGGCGCCGACCTCGCGCCGGACGAGCCGGGGCCCGAGGCGCTCCCCACGCAGGCAGCCGCGCCCGAGGCAGGCCCCGACGCCGGCCGGCCGCCCCGAGACCGGCGCCGGCCCGAGCCGGACGCCGGGCGCCGGGTTGCCGCTGTGGCTGCCTGCGTCGGTCCTCGCTGCTCGTGCTGGCCGGCGCTGGTGCCGGCCGGGCTGCGGGAGCGCGATCGCCGGCGCCGGCTCGCGGCTCGTGGCGGCGGGCGGCCCGGCCGCGGCCGGCGCGGGCTGGGCCGAGCTGCTGGCCGAGTCGACCGACCGGGGTGTGCCCACCCCGCCGACCGACACCGTGCGCGGCGCGGCCCGCCGGCTGGTGCGCGAGCACCGGCTCGACGCCGAGCGCCCAGCAGGCCCTGCGGCCGTGGTCGGCGCGGTGGAGGCCAGCTGGTACGGCGGGCGGCACCCGCGAGCCCGGAGCGCTCGACGAGCCGCTCGCCGCGGTGCGGGCCGCCATCGCGGCCGCGCAGCCCGCTCGCGGCTGCGCGACCGGCTGCTGCCCCGCTCGGTGCTGGACCGGTGGCGCCGCCCCGGCCAGGTCGGCGCGGCGGACTCGCCGCCGAGGCCCGGCCACCGACGACCCGGCCGACGACGCCGCGGCGCCCCGGATCTGACCGGGACGCCGCGGCGTCAGTGGCGTGTGTGTCGGCCGGGCTGCGCAGCCGGGTCGGCCGACGATCACTCCTGCTCGAACCGGCGGCGGAAGCGCTCCTCCATCCGGCCGGTGAAGCCGTTCTTGTCGGGCTCGGCGCCCTTGGCCGGCGGTGCTGGCTGCCCGACGCGCCGACGGAGGTGACGGCCAGCGACGGCGCCCGCCGAGCATCACCAGGAAGCCGACGACGCTGACCACGGGGAAGCTGGAGGCCAGCCAGAGTGCGGTGGACGGCGACGCCCAGGACGAGCAGCACGAGGCCGACGACGAACAGGGCGACGCCCTGGAGCCGGCGGCGGCGGGTGGGTTTGCGCAGCCGACCACCGCGGACGGTGGATGCGAACTTCGGGTCCTCGGCGTAGAGAGCGCGCTCGATCTGTTCGAGCAGTCGCTGCTCGTGCTCGGAGAGGGGCATGGCTTCGCCTCCGGCACTGGGTCATCCTGTCGGGTCATCTTCCATGGTGCCGGAACGACGCGACGAGCGCCCGGGGTGGGCGTCTAATGCAGAGGATACGAGTCCGCGGCCTGGCGACTACCCGGACTCGTCAAGCGGGCCCGTCGATCTCCTCGACAGCCCCGATTCGACGCCCGAACGGGCTGTCGAAACCGGCGGTCCGTCACCGACCCGCAGCGCCGCGATGGACCGGCCGGAGCCGATGATCGTCGATCGGGCCGCGGCCACCCGAGCGGCCCGGCAGGGCGGCACGGTCGCCGTCAGCCGTCGAGATCAGCCCGGACGCCGCGCCACGGCGTGCAGCCGGGCGGCGACCTCGCGCAGCGCGGGGACCGCCGGCGGCGAGCTCCTCCAGCTCGGCCGACCGCCCGCGTGGCGGCCGGGCCGCCGTCGCGCACCGCGCCCGGCACCCAGCACTCGACGACGCCGTCGCCCTGCAGCAGCTCGACCCGCAGCCCGCCGCCGCCTCCAGCAGCGCGCGCAGGGTCGCGGCGTCGAGCCGCCGGCGCAGCGCGTCGTCCGGGCCGAAGCGGCCGTCCGGGTCGGTCAGCAGCGCCCGCGCCTCGGCAGCCGGCCGGCGAGGGTCCGGCCGAGCACCGCCGCGTACCGGCCCGCGACCAGCACCGACACCGCCCCACCCGGGCGCGGCCGCGGCCGCGAGCGCGGCGACGGCGGCCGCGGCGTCGTCGACCACCTCCAGCAGGCCGTGGCCGAGCACCAGGTCGGCGCCGCCGGGCGGCACGACTCGGCGAGCGCGTCCACGTCGCCCTGCACGGCGCGTGACCAGCTCGTCGACGCCGGCGTCGCGGGCCCGCCGCTGCAGCGCGGCGAGCGCGTTGGGGCTGTTGTCGACGACCGTGACCGCGCAGCCCGACCGGGCCAGCGGCACCGCCCAGGCGCCGCTGCCGCCGCCGACGTCGAGCACGCGGGGCGACGCCGTCGGGCCGCGCGCCCGCAGCGCGGCCCACCTCGGCGGCCACCGCGCGGTGCACCGGGCCGGCGCCGACCGCGCGCCGGCCACGGTGCCCGCGGTCCGCGCCGTCACGGCGCCGCGCCGCCCGACATGCCAGGTTCACGCGACCCCGACCGGCCTGCGTCACGGACGGCAGCGTACGTGCGCCGTCACCGAAGGGGTAGGTTGCTCGCCGTGCAGGTCGTCGCCACGTTGAGCCTCAAGGGCGGAGTGGGCAAGACCACGGTGGCGCTCGGGCTGGCCGGCGCCGCGCAGCAGCACGGGCTGCGCGCGCTGGTGGTCGACCTCGATCCGCAGGCCAACGCCACGATCGCGCTCGACGCCGGCCCGACCACGGCCACCGTCGCCGACGTGCTCGACGAGCCGCGCCGCTCGGTGGTCGCGCGGGCGATCGCGCCGAGCGGCTGGGGCGCCGGCCTCGACGTGCTGGTGGGCGCCGAGCAGACCGAGCGGCACAACCATCCCGACCCCGCGGCCAAGCAGCTGCAGCCGGCTGGCCAGGGCCGCTGCGCCGGCTCGGCGACGACGCCCACCCGCGGTGCCCGGACCGGAGCGACGCCGGACGACCGACGGAGCCCTACCGCCTGGTGATCATCGACTGCCCGCCCTCGCTCGGCCAGCTCACCCGCAGCGCGCTCGCGGCGGCCCACCGGGCCGTGCTGGTGACCGACCCGACGATGTTCGCGGTGTCCGGGCGTGCAGCGGGCCTTCGACGCCGTGCAGACCGAGCGCCAGCGCGGCAACCCGGACCTGCAGCCGCTCGGCGTGCTGATCAACCGCGTGCGCCCGCGCAACGCCGAGCACGAGTTCCGCATCGCCGAGCTGCGGGAGCTGTTCGGCCCGCTGGTGCTCACGCGGCGTGCTGCCGGACCGCTCGGCCATCCAGCAGGCCCAGGGCGCGTGCCTGCCGATCCAGCGCTGGGACACCCCCGGCGCCCGCGAGGTGTCGGCGGTGTTCACCTCGCTGCTCGGCCGCGTGCTGCGCAGCGACGCCCGGCCGGTCCGGCGAGCCCGCGCACGACCCCGCCGGCCGACCGGCTGACCGCGGCGCCGCTCAGCGCCGCCGCAGCTCACGCGCAGCGGCACGCGACCGCTCCGCACCATGCCGACGAACTGCTCGGCCTGCCGGAGCAGGTCGTCCGCGTCGCGCCTGCCGACCAGCCGGGCGATGCCGGCCTCGGCGGCGGCCCGGGTGTCCGGAGCAGGAGGCGAAGTAGGCCGCCCACTCGGCCAGCTCCGGCGCGACCGTCGGCGAGCAGCGTGCCAGACGCTGCGCGTGGCTCCCGCGGCGCGGTCGCGGCCGGGCGCGCACCGCGAGCACGGCGGCACCCGCCCGCAGCGCGGCCAGGTAGGCGGCGGGGTAGCGCAGCAGCGGGTCCGGCCTCGCGGTGCGCCTCGGCCAGCCCGTCGGCGGCCTGGCGCAGCAGGCCAGGCCGCCCGCGCGGTCGGCGCGCGGCGAGCGCGGCGCGGCGCGGCGTGACCGGCGGACCGTGCGCTGGCAGCTCGGCCCTGGCGCCGGCAGGCTCGGTGCGTCAGCCGACAGGTCGTCAGGTCCGCGTCGTGGCGGTCATCTCCGGTCCGGACTCACTCCGCGACCCGGACCAGGTCCCAGACGCCGGGCCCGGCCCGCATCCGCAGCACGAACTCGCGCGCGGGCGCCTCCGGCTCGGCGGCCGAGCGGGCCAGACCCGCCAGCAGCGCAGCCGGTCGCCGCCGATCGGCATCGGCGACGGGAACGGCCACGGCGACTCCTCGATCCACCGCTCGCGGACGTCGGTGACCAGGTAGCGGGGCCCGCGCCGCACGGGCCGGCGCTCGAACTCGACCGGCTCGCCGTCCTGCCAGCGGACCTGGATCGGGGGTCGGCTGGCGCGAACCGAACACCCGGCCGAACGCGCTCACGGCGACCGCTCGCGGCCGCGTCCCGGCACCGTGCGCAGCGCGGCAGCGCCGGACGCTGACCTCGTCGGCTCGCCCACCGGATGACGCTCCCTCGCCAGCGCGCCGCCGCCCGGCGGCGGGACGCTTCCCCCGCCCACCACCGGGCGACCGATCGAACACTTGTTCGATCCATGTCCAGTAGAGCGCGCCCGCGGCCGCCCCGTCAAGTCGGATGCCGGCCCGGCCGTCACCCGCACGTGCGTGACGGGTCAACGTGGTGTGATGGGCACCGGACGCCTCCGGGTGTGACGCACGGTGACTGCCGCGCCGCCGCGGCACCTCGTCGAGCTCGGCGCCGGACGAGCTCGCCGACCGGCTGACCGAGGCCCTGCAGATCTACGTGAGCGCGATGGGCTACCCGCCCAGCACCGCCCGGCAGCGGCGCGCGCTCTGGCTCGACCACGTGCGCCGGCCGGGCTGGCGCGCCGTCGGCTGGCTCGACGACGACGGGCGCGCTGCTCGGCATCGCCTACGGCTACGCCGGCGGCCCCGGCCAGTGGTGGTTCGAGGAGGTCCGGCGCGGCCTGCGCGACGCCGACCGCCGGACGCGCTGGACTGGCTGCGGGACTACTTCGAGCTGACCGAGCTGCACGTCCGCCCCGACGCACAGGGCGCGCGGCCTCGGCGAGGGCCTGCTGCGGGCGCTGCTCGCCGGCACCGACCGCGCCCGGGTGCTGCTGTCCACCCCCGAGTACGGCGCCGCGCCGCCGGCCGGGCCTGGCAGCTCTACCGGCGCACTGGGGTTCCAGGACGTGCTGCGCGACCACCGGTTCACCGGCGACTCCCGCCCGTTCGCCGTCCTCGGCCGCGACGCTGCCGCTCCGGCGGCCGGAGCGCGCGGCGCGCGGATGACGGCGGCGAGCGGGTGGCACGATGGCGCCGTGTCGACCACCCGGAGCCCCACTCCAGCCGGCCGCACCCCGCACGGACCCGACGGCACGGCGCACGCTGCGCTGCTGCTGCTCGCGCTGCTCGTCGCCGGCACCGCGCCTGACGCGGCTGCGCGCGGGTCCGCGCCGCGCTGGCCGTGCAGCCCGACGACACCGTCACCGGCGAGATCGTGGTCGCCACGCCCGAGAAGAGCCGGACGACACCGGGCCCGCCGATCACGCTCCCGCCCGACCTGGAGTCCGACGTCGACGTCTCGGAGTACCGCCAGGACGGCTACGCCGGCTCGGTGCTGCGCTTCTCCGAGCTGACGTTCGAGCAGATGGCCGGCGCTCACCGCGGCGGCCGGCCCGGCGGGCGACAAGGTGCAGTTCGAGCTGCGCCGCGCGGGCAACCGGGTGCTGGTCACCGGCGCGGTCGACCTCACGACGGTGCCGGTCGACCGGGCCGACTTCCAGCTCAAGATCAGCTTCCCCGGCCAGGTGCTCGACACCAACGGCGACGCCGAGGCCGGCACGGTGAGCTGGACGTTCACGCCCGGGCGAGGTCGGCGACATCAACGCCGTCGTCGCCTACGACGACCCGAACGCGCCCGTCGGCGCTGAACTGGACGCTCGGCCTCGGCCGCGATCGTGGCGCTGGCGGCCGCGGTGCGTGGTCCTGGTCGCCCGGCGCACCCGCAACCCGCCGGTCAGCCCGACGCGTCGGCGCTGACGCCGCACCGGGCGGCTGCGCGGCCGAGGCCGAGCCGCTGCACCAGCTCGGCCGTCGCCGTGCGAGCGGTTCAGCGTGTAGAAGTGCAGGCCGCGCACGCCCTCGTCCAGCAGCCGCGCGCACAGCTCGGCGGTGGCGTCCATGCCCGCGGCCCGGAACGCCGCCGGGTCGTCGGCGTAGCGGTCGAGCCGCTCGACCAGCGCGGGCGGCAGCGGTGCCCCGGACAGCTCCGGGCCCGCGGCGCAGGGTGCGCACCGTGGTGAGCGGCATGATCCCGGGCAGCAGCGGAGCGTCGCAGCCCGGCGGCGGCGAGCCGGTCGCGCAGCCGCAGGAACCCGTCGGGCTCCAGGAACAGCTGGCTGATCGCGAAGTCCGCGCCCGCGCGGATCTTGGCCAGCAGGCGGGCGAGGTCGGCGTCGGCGTCGGTCGAACGCGGGTGGCCGTACGGGAAGGCCGCCACGCCCGACGCAGAAGTCGCCCAGCCTGCGCGACCAGCCGTCACCAGCTCGTCGGCGTAGGTCAGGCCGTCGGGGTGCGCCACCCACTCGCCCAGCGGGTCGCCGGGCGGGTCGCCGCGCACGGCCAGCACGTTGACGATGCCGGCCGCCGCGTAGGCGCCGATCACCTGCCGCAGCTCGGCCACCGAGTGCGACACGGCCGTGAGGTGGGCCATCGGCACCAGCGTGGTGTCGGTGGCGATCCGGCGCGGTGGTGCGGATGGTCCGGTCGCGGCTGGAGCCGCCCGCGCCGTAGGTCACCGAGACGAACGCCGGGTCGAGCGGCTCCAGCCGGCGGATCGCCCGCCACAGCTCCGCCTCGCCCGCCTCGTCCTTCGGCGGGAAGAACTCCACCGAGAACACGGGCTCGCTCGCCGCTGATCCGATCGGTCATCCGCACGGACCAGAGCCTACGGGCGCCGACGGTCGGCGCGCCGCCCTCCCGGTCCGCCGCTACCCTCGGCGCGTGCCGCCCCGTCCCGCCCCCCACCAGCCCGAGCGCCGCGATGACGCGCACGGGCGAGGCCGGGCCGAGCGTCGTCAGCCCCGTGCACCCCGACGACGCGGAGCTGGCCGCGGGCATCGAGGCCGCGCTGGCCGCCTACCTGGACCGCAGGCGCGCCGACGACCGCCGCGATCGATCCCGCACTTCGCCGACGCCACCGCGTCGCTCGCGGAGTTCGTGCTGGGCGGCGGCAAGCGGATCCGGCCCACGTTCGCGTGGTGGGGGTGGCGGGGCGCGGGCGGCGATCCCGACGCGCCCGGAGGCGCCCGCCGTGCTGCGCGCCGATCAGCGCGCTGGAGCTGATCCAGGCCTGCGCGCTGATCCACGACGACCTCATGGACGCGTCGGCGACGCGCCGCGGCCGCCCGACGGTGCACGTCGAGTTCGCCCGCCGGCACGTCGACGCGGGCTGGCAGGGCCCACCGGCCCGGTTCGGCGCCGCGGCGGCGATCCTGCTCGGCGACCTCGCGCTGGTGTGGGCCGACGACATGCTGCGCGCCGCCGGCCTGCCGACGCGGCCGCCGCGCGGGCCGCGGTGCCGTGGGAGGCGATGCGCACCGAGGTGCTCGGCGGGCAGTACCTCGACGTGCTGCACCAGGCCACCGGCGACACGTCCGTCCGGTCCGCGCTGCAGGTCGACCGCTACAAGACCGCCGCCTACACCGTCGAGCGGCCGCTGCACCTCGGCGCGGCCATCGCCGACGCCCGGCCGCAGCTCGTCGGCGCCTACCGCCGGTTCGGGGCCGACATCGGCGTCGCCTTCCAGCTCCGCGACGACCTGCTCGGCGTCTTCGGCGACCCGGAGGTCACCGGCAAGCCCGCGGGCGACGACCTGCGCGAGGGCAAGCGGACGCTGCTGCTCGCGCTGGCGTTCGAGCGGGCCGAGCAGGCCGGGCACACCGCGGCCTGCGCGGCGATCGAGGACGCGGTCGGCGACCCCGACCTCGACGCCGCGGCGCTCGAGCGCGTCCGCGCCGTCCTGACCGAGCTCGGTGCGGTGCAGGCCGTGGAGCAGCGGATCGCCGCGCTCACCGGCTCGGCGCTGGACGCGCTGGGCACCGTCGAGGTCGCCGAGCCCGCCGCGTCGGCGCTGGCCGAGCTGGCCGTCAGCGCGACCCGCCGGCACCGGTGACGGGACCCGCCAGGTGACCGCGCACCGTCCGCGGGCCGCACCGACCACGTGGTGGTCGTCGGCGCCGGGCTGTCGGGCCTCGCCGCGACGCTGCACCTGCTCGGCGCGGGCCGGCGCGTCACGGTCCTCGAACGCGAGGCGCACCCCGGCGGGCGCGCCGGCCGGCTCGACCTGCACACCGAGCGCGGCACCTACCGCGTGGACACCGGCCCCACCGTGCTCACGATGCCCGACCTGCTGGACGAGGCGTTCGCCGCCGTCGGGGAGAAGCTCGAGGACCGCCTCGACCTCGTCGAGCTGGACCCCGGCTACCGCACGCACTTCGCCGACGGCTCGACCATCGACGTGCACACCGACGCCGAGGCGATGGAGGCCGAGGTCCGCCGCGCGTGCGGGCCGGACGCCGCCGCGGGCTACCGCCGGATGCGCGCCTGGCTCACCCAGCTGTACCGGGCCGAGATCGACACCTTCATCGGCGCCAACTTCGACTCCCCGCTCGACCTGCTCGGGCCGCGACCTGGTGCGGCTCGCCGCGCTCGGCGGGTTCGGCCGGCTCGGTCCGCGGGTGGCCCGGTTCCTGCCCGACGAGCGGCTGCAGCGGATCTTCTCGTTCCAGGCGCTGTACGCCGGGGTGCCCCCGCACCGGGCGCTCGGCGCGTACGGCGTGATCGCCTACATGGACACCGTCGCGGGGGTGTTCTTCCCGCGCGGCGGCATGCGGGCGGTCGGGCAGGCCCTGGCCGACGCCGCGGTCGCGGCCGGGGCCGAGATCCACTACGGCCGCACGGTCACCGGCCTGGAGCGGCGCGGCGGGCGGGTCACCGCGCTGCGCCACCGCGCCGTGCGCGGAACCGCGGCCCGGCCGCGGTTTCCGCGCACGAGCGCCTCGCCTGCGACGCCGTCGTGCTCACCCCGGACCTGCCCGTCGTGCACCGGCTGCTCGGCCGCACGCCGCGTCGCGTCGTCCCGCTGCGCTACTCGCCCAGCGCGGTGGTGCTGCACGCCGGGCTGCGCACGGCCCGGCCCGAGCTCGCGCACCACACGATCTCGCTTCGGCGGGCCTGGGCCGGCACCTTCCGGGAGATCATCGACGACGGGCGGCTGATGAGCGACCCGTCGCTGCTGGTCACCCGGCCGACGGCGACCGACCCGGGCCTCGCGCCCGCACGGCGCCGACCTGCTGTTCGTGCTCGCGCCCTGCCCCAACACCGACTCCGGCCCGCTCGACTGGCCGCGCGTCGGACCCGCGTACCGCGACGAGCTGCTGGGCGTGCTGGAGGCGCGCGGCATCCCCGGGCTCGCCGACATCCGCGGCGACATCGAGGTCTCGCGCCTGGTCACGCCGGCGGACTGGGCGGCCGACGGCCTCGCCGCGGGCACCCCGTTCTCCGCGGCGCACACGTTCGCCCAGACCGGGCCGTTCCGGCCGCGCAACCTGGTCCGCGGGCTGGACAACGTCGTGCTGGCCGGCTGCGGCACCACCCCCGGCGTCGGCATCCCGCCGGTGCTGATCTCCGGGCGGCTCGCCGCGCAGCGGATCACCGGCGCCGCCCGCCGACGCCCGGCGCCCGCAGCCGGTTGACACGCACCGGGCGCTCCAGCCCCGCGACAGGCGACGTGCGAGCATGGTTCGCGTCATGACCGCGCAGCCCTCCTCATCGGTCGACGGCTCCACGTCGCCCGCACCGGTGACCCCGACGCCGCCCCGGGTCGCGCCGCGCCCACCTCAGCGCGCCGGCCGCGGGCCGCTCATGGGCGGCGCCCCGCGCGGCCCGCTGCTGCTCGGGCTCGCGGCCGCGGTCATGATGGTCGTCGGCGCCTTCGGCGCGGGCGGGGTCCTGGTCCGCGACCCGCTGCTGACCAACTCCCCGCTCGGCTTCTGGCGCTACGGCCACGGCCGCGAGCTCGCCACCGCGCTGGTCTACCTCGGCGTCGGCCTGATGGCCGGGGCCTGGGTCCGGCTCGGCCGCGAGGTGCTGGCCAGGCGGGTCGGCGGCCGCGCGGTGCTGGCGACTGCCGTGGTGTGGATCGCGCCGATGCTGGTCTCGCCGCCGCTGTTCACCCGCGACGTGTTCAGCTACCTCGCCCAGGGCGCGCTGCCGCTGGCCGGGCTCGACCCGTACGCCGTCGGGCCCGAGGCGATGCCCGGGATCTTCACCGAGAACGTGCACTACTTCTGGCAGGACACCCCGGCTCCGTACGGGCCGCTGTTCATCCTGATCGCCAAGAGCGTCGTCGCGATCGTCGGGGACAACGTCATCCTCGGCGTCGTCCTCATGCGGCTGGCGCTGCTCCCCGGGCTGGTCCTGCTGATCTGGGCGCTGCCCGAGCTCACCCGCCGCCTCGGCGGGCGGGTGGCGGTGGCGCTGTGGATCGCGGTGGCCAACCCGATGATGGTCATCCACATGGTCGGCGGCGGACACAACGACCTGCTGGTGGTCGGCCTGCTCGCCGCCGGCTCGCTGCTCGCCCTGCGCGGCCACCACGTGGGCGGCATCGCGCTCGTCACCGCGGCGATGGCGGTGAAGGCCAGCGCCGGGATCGCGCTGCCGTTCCTGGTGCTGGTGTGGGCGGCGCACATGTCGGGCTCCCGCCCGGTCCGGCTGGCGAAGGCGACCGCCGCCGGGGTCGCGGTGTTCGCCGTCGTGTTCGCCGCGATCACGGTGGCCGCCGGGGTCGGGCTCGGCTGGCTGCCCGCGCTCAGCGCCCCGTCGATGATCGTGAACTGGATGTCGATCCCCACCGGGGTCGGCGAGTTCGTGCACAGCGCCCTCGGCCTGGTCTTCGACCTGCCCAAGCAGCCGTTCGTCAACGTCGCGCGGGTGATCGGCGCCACCGCGCTGCTCTACATCGCCTGCCGGCAGTGGTGGGCGGCGCGCGACGGCGGGCCGGACGCCGTGCGCCGGGCGGGGATCGTCCTGATCGCGGTCGCCGTGCTCTCCCCCGCCACGCTGCCCTGGTACGTCGAGCTGGGGCATGGCGCTGCTGGCCATGGTGGCCTGGCGCCCGATCGGGATGGCCTGGATCGTCTTCGTGTCGCTGTTGCTGCTGATCGTCTACTACCCCCACGGCGAGGACGCGCTCTACAACTGGCCCTACCTCGCGGCTGCGCGCTCCTGTGCGCGCTGGCCGCGGTCTCGCTGCTGCGTCCCGACCCCCTCCGGTGGCGCGCCCGCGCCGCGCCCGCCGTCGCTGCCGATCCCGCCACCAACGGTGCCGAGCAGCGCGCGGGCTGAGCTCGACGCCGCCGGGATCACCGACCCGGCGCTGCGGGCCGCCTACTCCACCTGCCGCGAGCTCAACGCCCCCCACGGCCGCACCTACTTCCTCGCCACCCGCCTGCTGCCGGCCGCACGCCGCCCCGCCGTGCACGCCCTCTACGGCTTCGCCCGCTACGCCGACGAGATCGTCGACGACCTCGACGACGACGCGGTCCGCCGCCGACAAGGCCCGGGAGCTCGACGCGCTGGCCGCGGACCTGGCGTCGGCTCTGGACGGCGCCCCGGCCGACCCACCCGGTGCTCGCCGCGTCGCCGACACCGCCCGCCGCTACGACATCGACCCGCGGCACTTCGCCGACTTCATGGCCTCGATGCGGATGGACACCCACGTCACCGGCTACGCGACGCACGCCGACCTCGACGTCTACGTGCACGGCTCGGCCGCGGTGATCGGCCTGCAGATGCTGCCCGTGCTCGGCACGACCGGTCCGCGCGAGGAGGCCGAGCCGTACGCCGCGGCCCTCGGCGTGGCGTTCCAGCTCACCAACTTCCTGCGCGACGTCGGCGAGGACCTCGACCGCGGCCGGGTCTACCTGCCCGCCGACGAGCTGGCGGCGTTCGGCGTGGACCGCGACCTGCTGACCTGGTGCCGCCGCACCCGGCGGCCGGACCCCCGGGTGCGCCGGGCGCTGGCCCACCTGGTCGCCCGCACCCGCGCGGTCTACCGCCGGGCCGAGCCGGGCGTCGGGATGCTGGAGCCCGTGTCGCGCGCGTGCGTCGCCTGCGCGTTCACCCTCTACCAGGGCATCCTCGACGAGATCGAGGCCGCCGACTACGACGTGCTGCACCGCCGGGTGGCCGTCCCCGGCGGGCGTCGCGCGAGGGTCGCGCTCTCCGCGCTGGCCAGGGCGGGCCTGGCGCGGGCGGGTTCCGCACCGGCCGGTCGCGCGGCGGCGGGCTCAGAACGCCATCGCCTGCGCGCGGCGCTTGACCTCGCGGTGGCGCCCCGCGCGCAGCGACTCGATCGGCGTGCCCGGCAGCGAGTCGTCCTCGGAGAACAGCCACCGCAGGATGTCCGGATCGTCGTAGCCGCCGTCGCGGAGCACGGTGATCGTGCCCGGCAGGCCCTTGACCACGGCGTCGCCGGCGAGGAAGTCGGCCGGGACGACGACCCCGTCGCGGCGCAGCGACAGCAGCTGGCCGTCGCGGACGAGCTGGTGCACCCGCGTGACACGGGAACGGACAGCAGGACGGCCACCTCGGCGACCGGCAGGACGACCACGTCCGCGGCGAGCTCCACCTCCGGGGGACACCTCGTTCACGTGCCCTCCTCGCGCTGCTCGTCGGGCCAGGTCGTCGATGTCGCCGCTACTGACGGTGTGCTCCCGCGCTCGCCCACGGTGCGACACCCTGCCACAGCAATGGGCGGTCCGGGAGCACCTCGGGTGGACGGTACCGTCGTCGCGTGCACGCCCCACGCCGCCGCGCCTTGCTCGACGCGCGCTACCGGGTCGGGCCGGTGCATCGCCCGCGGCGGCATGTCCACGGTGTACCGGGGCACCGACACCCGGCTCGACCGGCCGGTCGCCATCAAGGTCATGGACGCGCGCCTGGCCGGCGACCCGGCGTTCCGCACCCGGTTCGAGCGCGAGGCCCGCTCGGCCGCCCGCATCGACCACCCGGCCGTCGTCGACGTGCACGACCAGGGCGACGACCTGCGCCGACGGCGAGCCGGTGCTGTTCCTCGTCATGGAGCTCGTCGAGGGCGGCACGCTGCGCGACGTGCTCCGCGCCCGCGGCGCGCTCGGCGTGCCCGGCGGCGCTGGCCGTGCTCGAACCGGTGCTGGCCGGGCTCGCGGAGGCCCACCGCCTCGGCCTCGTGCACCGCGACGTCAAGCCGGAGAACGTGCTGATCAGCCGCACCGGCGAGGTCAAGGTCGCCGACTTCGGGCTGGTCACCGCGGCCGCGCAGGCCGGGGCCAGCCACGTCGGGATGATCATGGGCACGGTCGCCTACCTCTCCCCCGAGCAGGTCGCCACCGGCGCCGCCGACGCCCGCAGCGACGTCTACGCGCGCCGGGGTGCTGCTCTACGAGCTGCTCACCGGCGCGCCGCCGTACAGCGGCGACACCGCGCTCTCGGTGGCCTACCGGCACGTCAACGACGACGTTCCGGCGCCGTCGCTGATCGCGGGCGACGTGCCGCCCGAGCTCGACGAGCTCGTCCTGCGGGCCACCCGGCGCGATCCGGCGGGCCGTCCCGCCGACGCCGCGGCGTTCCTGGCCGAGCTCGTCCGCCTGCGCGATCGGCTGGAGGTGCCGCGGGTGCCCGCGCCGGTGCCTCCCGCCCGTCCGATCGAGGAGCAGGACACCGTGCCCGCCACACCCCGCCGCGTGAACGGGGTGGCCGGGCTCGACGCCGCCGCGGTGGCGCCCGCGGACGCCGGTCCGGGCGGCACCCGTGCCATGGCCCGGCCCGGCACGGCCGACACGGGCCGGGCCGCGCACGCGCAGTCCGACCGCTCGGGCGCGGAGCCCGCCACCGCCGCCGAACCGGCCCCGCACCTGCATGCCCGGCGGCGCAGCCGCCGGCTCTTCGCCGTCTGGATCGCGGTCATCGTGGTGCTCGCGCTGCTCGTCGCGGTGGCGGCATGGTGGCTCGGCACCGGACGGTGGACCGCCATGCCGTCGCTGGTCGGCGTGGACCGGCCGGTGGCCGAGCGGCTGCTGGTCGAGTCCGACCTCGTGGCGACGGTCGTCGAGAGCCACGACGACTCCGTCGAGCGCCGGGCTGGTGAGCGCCACCGACCCGGCCCCGGACGCACGGCTGCTCCGGGGCAGTGCGGTGCGGCTGACGGTCTCCACCGGCCGTCCCGTGGTGCCGGAGGTGGCGCCCGGCTCCCCCGTCGCCGTCGCCGAGACGGCCGTCCGGGACGCCGGGCTGGTACCGGTGCAGGTCACGTCCGCCACCGAGTTCAGCGACTCCGTGCCCACCGGCGCCGTCGTCCGCACCGATCCGGGTGCCGGCACACCGCTGGCGTCCGGGGCCCCGGTGACCCTGGTCCTCAGCCGCGGCGTCGAGCCTCCCCCGCCGCCGAAGCAGGTCCGCGTGCCGTTCGTGATCGGCGACAAGGCCGACGACGCCGCGGAGTCCCTCGCCGACGCCGGACTGCGCGCCGAGATCGAGTCCGGGTTCCCCTTCGGCAGGCAACGAGGCCGGGTGGTGGGCCAGGACCCGAGCCCCGGCTCCCAGGTCGCACCAGGCACCACCATCACCCTCACCACCCTCTGACCACCCGCGAGTCGGGGGATTCCGCGCGCGAGTCGGGGGATTCCGCGCGCGAGTCGGGGGATTCCGCGCGCGAGTCGGGACGATCCCGACAGCGCGAGTTCTGATGCCGGACCGCCGACTCGCACCACGACCTCCCGACTCGCGGACCACCGAGCCCCTCGACTCGCGCACCACCGAACCCCGACTGGCGGACGAAAACCCCGACTCGCGCACGAAAAACCCCGACTCGCGCGCGGGCCGGGCGGCTGGGGTGGGTGGACGGGTGGGGTGGGGAGGTGGGGTGGGTCAGCCTCGGAGCATCTCCGCCACGAGGAACGCGAGCTCGAGGGACTGCTGGGTGTTCAGCCGGGGGTCGCAGGCGGTTTCGTAGCGCCCGCCCAGGTCGGCGTCGGAGATCTCCTGCGCCCCGCCGAGGCACTCGGTGACGTCCTCGCCGGTGACCTCGACGTGGATGCCGCCCGGGTGCGTGCCCAGGCCGTGGTGCACCTCGAAGAACCCCTGCACCTCGTCGACGATCCGGTCGAAGTGCCGGGTCTTGTACCCGCTGGTGGACTCGACGGTGTTGCCGTGCATCGGGTCGCACTGCCAGATGACCTTGTGCCCGGATGCGGTGACCTTCTCCACGATCGCCGGGAGGACGTCGCGCACGGTGGCGTTGCCCATCCGGCTGATCAGCGTGAGCCGGCCCGGCGTGTTGTGCGGGTCGAGCCGCTCGACGTACTCGACGGCGAGCTCGGGGGTGGTCGTCGGGCCGATCTTGAGCCCGATCGGGTTGGACAGCAGCTCGGCGAACGCGATGTGGGCGCCTTCGAGCTGGCGGGTGCGGTCGCCGATCCAGAGGAAGTGCGACGACAGGTCGTAGAGCCGCGGCACGTCGCCGGGTCTCGTCCAGCCGCAGGAGGGCACGCTCGTAGTCGAGCAGCAGGGCCTCGTGGGAGGCGTAGAACTCCGTGGTGTGCATCCGGTAGTCCTCGACGCCGCAGGCGTCCATGAACCGCAGGGCCCGCTCGATCTCGGCGGCCAGCGCCTCGTACCGCTCCCCGGCCCGTGACGTGCGGACGAAGTCCTTGTTCCAGTCGTGCACCATCGTGAGGTCGGCCATGCCGGTGGCGGTGAGCGCGCGCACGAGGTTCATCGCCGCGCCCGCGTTGGCGTAGGCCCGCACCATCCGCGACGGGTCGGCGACGCGCGCGGCCGGGTGGGCGACGATCGAGTTGACGATGTCACCGCGGTAGGACGGCAGCCCGAGGGCGTCGATCGGCGAGCTGCGCGGTTTGGCGTACTGGCCGGCGATCCGCCCGACCTTGACGACCGGCATGCTCGCGCCGTAGGTGAGGACGATCGCCATCTGCAGGATGGTGCGGATGGTGGCGCGGATGTGCGGCTCGGTGTTGTCGATGAAGGTCTCGGCGCAGTCACCGCCCTGCAGCAGGAACGCGTTGCCGTTCGCGACCGTCGGCGAGCCGCTCCTGCAGCCGGTCGACCTCGGGGGGCAGCGTGACCGGCGGGCGCGCTCTCCAGCACCGTGCGAACGTGCGCGACCTTCTCCGCGTCGGGCCAGTCCGGCTGCTGAGCGGCGGGGCGGCCGAGCGCGTCGTCCAGGCGCGCGCGCAGGTCGGGGGGCAGCGGCGGCAGCTCGGGTAGCACTTCGACGGGGGCGTCGACTGACCAGTTCACGGTTTCCAAGACTAGGGTGTCCGGCACGGCGTCGCGCGGCTGGGTTCGCCCGGCGAATCGGACGCCGACGTCACCCGAACGGCCCGATTCCACTTCGGACGGTTGGGATACCCCCGGTATGGCAACTCTCCTCTGGATTCTCGCCGTCGTGCTCGTCGTCGCCGGCATCGTGGCAATCGTGCGACGGCAGCTGCTGTGGGGCATCGTGCTCATCGTCGTCGGACTGCTGGTCGGCCCCGGCGGTGTCAGCATCTTCACCTGAGTCGCCCGACCGCCGGACCGTCAGCGGGCGGCGACCGCGCCCTCGATGACGTCCCACCGCAGCCTGTTCAGCCGCGCGTCGGCGAGCGCATCGTGCGCGTCCGACGTCGGTTGCGGCAGCGGTGGCCGTCCGACGTCCTCCCAGCGCTGGCGCAGCTCCCGCGTGAAGCGCGGCAGGGCGCGTGGCAGCGCAGGCATGGCTCCCCACAGCTGGCACAGCGCCACGTGGTCGTAGGCGCCGATCCACGCCCACAGCTGGACCTCGCCTGGCACGGCCGTCAGGAACCGCAGCAGGTCGCTCCGCAGCCGCTCCCGCGACCGCCAGGCCGGGTCGGCCGGGGACGGCAGCTTGGGAAGGACGTTCGCCCGCACCCACGGGCCGGCGCGGGACGGGTCGAACGCCGTGGAGACCGCGTAGAACTCCCGTCCGTCCTCGGCGACGACGCCGATCGACACCAGGTCGATCGTCGTGCCGTCCTCGATGAACTCGCAGTCGTAGAAGTAGCGCATCCCAGCCCTGTCCCCGCCGTCCGGGCCGGATTGCCCGATGGTCGTCGCCGTGTGGCAGGGACGAGCGTAGGTGTCCGGCCGTGGCGCCACGGCCACCGGCACCCGCCCCGATCCGGCCCGCTCAGCTCGCGCGGCTGCGTGGCAGGCGCTCGCGCGACGGCCGTTCGCGGGCGATGCGGGGGCGACGTCCGGCGCCTCGCCTGCGTCCCGCGAGGGCTTCGGCGACGGTCCCGTCCTTCTGGGCGGCTGCCCGTTCCTTGACCGACGCCGCGTACTTGTCGACGTAGACCTGCCCGGACAGCTCCATCAGCGCGTACATGATCTCGTCGGTCATCGAGCGCTCGATGAACCGGTCCCCGGCCATCCCCGCGTAGCGGGAGAAGTCCAGCGGCTCGCCGATCTTGATGTGCACCTTGTTCGGGCGCCACATCCTCGACCCGATCGGGTTCACCCGATCGGTGCCGATCATCACGGCGGGGACGACCGGCACACCGGACTCGAGCGCCATCCGCGCCACGCCGGTCTTGCCCTTGTAGAGGCGGCCGTCGGGGGACCGCGTGCCCTCCGGGTAGATGCCGAGCAGCTTCCCCTCGCGCAGCACGCCGGATCGCGGTGCCCATGGCGGCCTGCGCCGCGGAGCCCCCTGAGCGGTCGACCGGCACCTGGCCGACACCGGAGAAGAACGTCTTCTTGGCCCGCCCGACGAGGCCGGGCTGCGTGAAGTACTCGCGCTTGGCGAGGAAGGTGATCCGGCGCGGGACCAGCAGCGGCAGGAGGAACGAGTCGACGACGGCGAGGTGGTTGCTGGCGATGATCGCGCCGCCGTGCTCCGGGACGTTCTCCGCACCCTCGACGGTCGGCCGGCAGAACAGCCGCAACAGCGGGCCGAGCAGCACCCACTTGGACCACCAGTACAGCACCTGGGCGTGCCCCCTTCACCGCGACCTCGCCAGCCTACGGACGGTCTCGGGCCGGCGACAACGGGTACACCCGCTGACGGGCCCGGCGTGCAAGGATGGCGGTCCCGCCTCCGGCACGCCGCGGCGGCGGACGGGAGGAGGTGGCGTGAGCCCGGACCCTGACGACCGCCCCGGCCCGGGCACCGGCGAGCCCGACCCGCCCGACTCCGCAGGCCCGGTGGACGACTTCGAGCGCATCGTGTCCGGCTGGCGGAGCGAGGGTGCGCCCGCGTGGCCCGACGACGCCGACGGGCCCGCCGCCGACGCCGGCCGGACCGATCCCGGCGATTCGGGCCAGGACGACGGGGAGCCGCCGTACCCGGCCGACGACGAGCACTTCGTCCCGCCCGAGCCGCCGCCGCTGCCCCGCCTCGGCCCGCCCGCGCTGGTCGGGCTGGCGCTGCTCGGCGCTCGGCCTCGTGCTGCTCGCCTCGCCGTCGTGGGTCGGCGTCCCGTCCGTGTACGGGCTGCCGCTGGGTCTGCTGTGCCTCGCCGCCGGGCTCGGCTGGCTGGTGTTGCGGCTGTGGCCGGCCCGCCGACAGCCGGGCGACGGCGACGGCGAGGACGACGGGGCGGTCCTCTAGACGCCGTTCAGCTCCCTGGCGAGCTGGGCCGCGCCGACGACCGCGGCGGCCTCCCCGAGCTGGGCGGTGCGGATCCGGGCCAGCGCACGGCGGCCGGCGCCGGTCACCGTGGCGGCGTAGTGCTCGCGGGCCTCGTCGAGGAACAGCGGCGCCGACTCCGCCACCCCGCCGCCGACCACGACCAGCTCCGGGTCGAACACGTCGGCCACGAGCGTCAGCCCCTCGCCGAGCCAGCGGGCCAGGTCGGCCATCGCGGCGATCGCCACGCCGTCGCCCTCCCGGGCCGCCGCCGCCACCCGCTGGCCGGTGACCTGCCGGGGTCGGCCGCGACGAGCCGGGCGAGCACGCTGGACCGCCCGCCGTTGCCCGCCAGCAGCTCGACGGCGGTGGCGGCGAGCGCGGTGCCGCTGCAGTACCGCTCCCAGCAGCCGGACTTGCCGCACGGGCACGGGCGCCCGCCGGCACGACCCGGACGTGCCCGAGCTCGGGCGCGACGCCGTGGGCGCCCCGGAACAGCTCCCCGTCCAGGAGCAGCGCGGAGCCGATGCCGGTGCCCAGGGCGATGAACACCACGGTCGACGCCCCGGCGGCGGCGCCGAACCGGCGTTCGGCCAGCGCGGCCGCGTTGGCGTCGTGCTCGACGACGACGGGCAGCCCGAGGCGGTCGGCGATCCGGTCGGCGACGGGGGCGTCCCGCCAGGAGAGGTGCGGCGCGAACCGCACGCTGCGCTGGTCCGGGGTGACGAACCCGGCGAGCGCCAGGCCGACCGATCCGATCCGGTGCCGCCGGCCAGCTGGCGACGACCCCCGCGACCGCCGCCTCGAGGGCGTCGTCGCTGCGCGGCGTCGCGGACCGGGCGGTGTCCCGGACGGTGCCGTCGGCGTCGACGACCCCGGCCCGCACGCTCGTCCCCCCGATGTCGACGCCGACGGTCAGCACGCGCGACCGCCGGGCACCGGGAGGTCGGCGCAGCGACCCGCCGAGCGAGGTCGCCGTCGGGTGGCCTCGGGCCGCTGGGTCACGCGCCGTGGCCGGGCCGGGTGACCGGGATCCGCTGCACCGTGCGCGCGGGCGCGGGTGTGCCCTGGCCGGCGCGGCCGGGTCCGGAACGGCACCGTCGGGACCGCCCTGGCCGTCCTCGAGCGCGACCCGCAGCAGGGTGACCAGTCCTGCGGCCTGGTCGGCGAGGCGCACGGCGAGGTCGGAGCGCTCCCCCCGCAGCACGGAGATCACCGCGCACACCGGGCAGACGGCGCAGGGCTGGGTGGCGGGCGTGCCTCGCGGTGTCGGACCGGAGCCGGTCGAGCAGCGGTCCCAGCCGGTCGAGCGCGGACAGCCCGAGGGCGCGGAGCTCCGCGGTCAGTCCCGGGGTGCCCGGTGCAGTCGTCGCTTCGGTCGAGGTCACGTGTCGGCGCCCATCCACAGTGCCGGGTCGGGCGGAAGACGACGCACAGGTCGTCGTCCTCCAGGCGCGCGGCGGTGACCGTGCAACGGCGCAGCACCGACGGCAGCGTGACCATCCGGCGGGTGCCCCCCGCGGTGACCGCGAGGTCGTCGCCCACCCGGGCCAGGTCCAGCGGGGCGTTCGCGGCGCCGGGCAGCCGCAGCACCAGCTCGAACTCCGAGTCGAGTGCCGTGCCCGCACCCGCCGTGCGCCGCACCTGCAGCACCGGGGTGTCCGGGGCGCTCGGGTCGGCGGCCGCGGGGTCGGTGTCGCCGTAGAGGCAGTGGCCCAGCTCCAGCAGGGCGGGGACGCCGGTCGGCTCGGCGGCCGTGTACTCCACGGTGCGCAGCGCCACGCCGAGGCCGGCCAGCTCGCGAGCACGTTGCCCTGCTCGGTGGCGCGCTCCCGCAGCCACCGCGCCGCAGGCCCGCGCATCGACGGCGGCGGTTCCGGCAGCACCCGGTTGGCGACGACGCCGTCCACCCGCAGCCCGTGCAGGGCCAGCGCGGTGAGCGTGCGCCGGGTCTCCGCGGCCACCACCCGCTCGGGGGTGAGCACGAGCCGGATGCTGGTGCGCTCGTGGTCGGCGAGCATCCCGCGCAACCCGCCGAGCTGCTCGGCGAGCCCGTCGAGGGCGTCGACGGTGCGGTCCCACGCCTGCGCGGGCCCGCTCCCCCGGCCGGCCCCGGCCAGCCCCGCGAGCATCCCGCGCACGGCGCGGCGGTGCGCCGGGAACAGCCGCTCGACGTATCCCGACAGCGCCTCGGGCAGCCCGAGCAACCGCAGCGTCTCCGCCGTGGGCCCGCAGTCGACGACGACGACCTCCCACGGACCGGACTCCGCGGCGCGGCGCACCTCACCGAGGGCCAGCAGCTCCTCGACGCCGGGCAGGACGGTCAGCTCGTCGGCCACCAGCTCGTCGACCCCGGCGCCGGCGAGCACGGTGCGCAGGTGTCCCTGGAGCGTGCCCCAGGAGCTGTCCAGCAGCGCACGCGTGTCGATGTGGGCCGCGAAGAGGCCGCCCTCCAGCTCGACCGGCTCGCCGCCGAGGTCGGCCTCCAGCGCGTCGCCGAGGGAGTGCGCCGGGTCGGTGGACACCACGAGCACCTTGCGCCCGGACCGCGCCAGCACGACCGCCGTCGCCGCGGCCAGCGTCGTCTTACCGACGCCACCCTTACCGGTGAACAACACGACGCGCACGCCGGCGAGCCTAACGCGTGCGGGAGCCGATGATCGGGCCAGGTCAGGACGTGGTCTCGACCCGGCGCTTGAGACCCTTCAAGGCTGTGTCGATGATCACCTTCTCGGCCTTGCGGCGGAGCAGGCCGATCATGGGGATGTTCAGGTCGACGGCGAGCGAGTAGGTCACGACGGTCTCCCCCTGGCTGCCCACCAGGTCGTAGGAGCCCTTCTGCGCCTTCTGCATCTGCCCCTTCACGAGGTTCCAGCTCACCGACATCCCGTCCGCGGCCCAGGTGTAGTCCAGCGTGTAGGAGTCCTTGATCGGGCCCGGCGTCCATCGTGAAGCGCACCCGCTCGGCGCGGCCGCCGTCGCCGGTCTCCAGCACCTCCACCGTCTTCACCTGCTCGGCCCACTCGGGGTACGCGGGGAAGTCCGCGATCACGGCCATCACCCGCTCCGGCGCGGCGTCGATGGCGATCGAGGAGGTCGTAGCGTCGGCCATGGCGGGAGGTTACCGCCCGGCTCGGGGCCTCCCGCTCACCAGCGGAGCACGTACGGCACGCCGGTCCGGCGGAAGTATCCGACGTTGACGCACTCGGTGTGCCCGACCCGCACGCGCGTCGCCAGCGGCTGGTGCACGTGCCCGAACAGCGCCGCGCGCGGCCGGTCCCGGCCGATCACGTCGAGCAGTGCGGTCGCGGAGGCCTCCGGGCCGCGTGACCGCACGTCGTAGGCCAGCTCCGGCACGGCGGGCGGCGCGTGGCTGCAGAGCACGTCGACGTCGGTCAGCGCGTGCGCCGCCGCCGCGAACTCCGCGGCGGGCCGGAAGTACGGTCGCCACGGGCCCGTCCCGAACACGACCCCCGGCGGCAGCGGCACGCCGCCGACGAACCCGAACCGCAGCCCGCCCAGGCTCACCACGCGCCCGTCGACGGCGCACACCCCGGGGTGCAGGAACTCCGGCCACAGCTCGGGCAGGTCGACGTTGCCGGGCACCGCGTAGGTCGGCGCACCCATCGCGGCGAAGAGCTCCGCGTACTGCTCCCGCACCGCGTCGGCGATCACGGCAGCGGGGTCGTCGAACCGGGACCACGCCGCACGGGCGTATGCCCGCAGCTCGCCGGGACGGCCTGCCGTCCGCAGCGCGGTGAACCGCGCGCTGACCTCGGCGCCGAGCACGCGGCCGAGGATCCCGCGGTCGGGGTCGTGGTAGTCCACGAAGTCGACGAGGTCGCCGAGCACGAGTAGCGCGTCGGCGCCGTCACCGGCCCTGGCCAGCGCCTCGGCGTTGCCGTGCACGTCGGACACCACGTGCACGCGCATGGTCGGCGACGCTACCGCGCCGAGCGGGGGCGCGGGTTCGGCGGCGGGCGGCTCCCCCGGGGCCCGGCCCGCCTCCAGCCGGTCCTTGCACGCGAAGGCGATCGCCTTCGCCGCACGCTGGCGTGCCCTGGACTCGGCGGCGGCCCGCCGCGGCGGCGCGACCGCCGGCCTGCCGTCGCGCCCGGCGTGGTCGGCCCGCAGGAAGTAGTGCAGCACCGTCCCGTCGAGCACCTGCTCCAGCCAGACCTCCATGCTGCCGACGAGCGCGCCGGTGACGGTCCAGCGGATCCCCTCGTCACCACGGTCGGTCACGATCTCCAGGTACAGGTCCGGCCACAGCTCGGGCCACCGCGCCGGGGCGGCGAACTCGGCCGCCACGACGCGCGGCGGGCACGGCCAGGAAGGTCTCGTCGACCACGTCCACCGACGGCATGGCGACAGCCTGCCGGACGTGCCGGGACAGGACGAATCCGGCAGTACGGACGGGCCCGTGGCCCCGGCAAACGCTGTAGGTTTCGGTCGATGTCGCCCTGCCAGCGCCGGCCAGGAGGTCAGCCCCGTGCGTGAGTACAGCGTTCCTGCGATCGACAGCGTCGGCGACGAGGAGAACCTCCTCGACGCGCTCTACTCCAACGCCACGGACCACCCCACCGCGGTGCTGTACCGCAGGCCGCACGGGTCGGACTGGGTCGACGTCACCGCGGTGGAGTTCGCCGGCGAGGTCACCGCCGTCGCACGCGGGCTCATCGCCGCCGGGGTGGCCCCCGGCGACCGCATCGGCCTGCTGTCGCGCACCCGCTACGAGTGGACACTCGTCGACTACGCGATCCTCGCCGTCGGTGCCGTCACCGTGCCGATCTACGAGACCTCCTCGGCCAGCCAGATCGCCTGGATCCTCTCCGACGCCGGTGCGGCCGGGATCGTCGTCGAGTCCGACAGGCACCGCCTGCTGGTGGAGGCCGCGGCCGACTCGCTCCCCGCGCTCGAGCGCATCTGGCAGATCGACCCACCCGCTGCCGCGCCGGGCGAGCCCGGAGCCGTCGACGAGCTCGTCGCGCTCGGTTCCGACGTGCCGGCCGCCGAGGTGGCCGCCCGCCGCGCGGCGGTGCGCGCTGCCGACCTCGCCACCCTGATCTACACCTCCGGCACGACGGGGCGCCCCAAGGGCTGCGAGCTGACCCACCACAACCTCGTCACCGAGATCAAGACCGTCGCGCACATGTTCCCGGAGCTGCTCACCGCAGGCGGCTCGGTGCTGCTGTTCCTGCCGCTCGCGCACGTGTTCGGCAAGGCCATCCAGTGCGGGGCGATGTACACCCGCACGGTCGTCGGCCACACCGCGGACGTGTCCAACCTCGTCGGCGACCTCGCCGCCTTCCGGCCGACGTTCCTGCTCGCCGTGCCGCGGGTGTTCGAGAAGGTCTACAACTCCGCACGGCAGCGGGCGCACAACGGCGGCAAGGGCCCCATCTTCGACGCCGCCGCCGACACCGCGATCGCCTGGAGCAAGGCCCAGGACACCGGTGGCCCCGGCCTGGCACTTCGGCTCAAGCACGCCCTGTTCGACAGGCTCGTCTACGGCAAGCTCCGCGCGGCCGTCGGCGGCAACGTCGTCGCCGCCGTGTCGGGCAGCGCCCCGCTCGGCGCCGCGGCTCGGGCACTTCTTCCGCGGCGTCGGGCTGCCGATCCTCGAGGGCTACGGGCTCACCGAGACCTCGGCCGGCATCACGGTGAACACGCTGTCCGCCCAGCGGATCGGCTCGGTGGGCCGCCCGGTGCCCGGGCACGCCGTCCGCATCGCCGACGACGGCGAGATCATGCTGTCGGGTCCCGTGGTCTTCCGCGGCTACTGGAAGAACCCCACGGCGACGGCCGAGTCGATCGAGGACGGCTGGTTCCACAGCGGCGACATCGGCGCGCTCGACGACGACGGGTTCCTCACCATCACGGGCCGCAAGAAGGAGATCATCGTGACCGCCGGGGGCAAGAACGTCGCCCCCGCGGTGCTGGAGGACCGCCTGCGTGCGCACGCGCTGGTCAGCGAGTGCATCGTCGTCGGCGACCAGAAGCCGTTCATCGGCGCGCTGGTCACCATCGACACCGAGGCGCTGGTGGGCTGGCGGGAGCGCAGCGGCAAGCCCGCCGGGCGACGGCGCCGCGGACCTGGTCGACGACCCGGAGCTGCGCGGCGAGATCGCGGCCGCGGTGGAGGACGCCAACCAGGCGGTCTCGCGTGCCGAGCAGATCCGCAAGTTCCGGATCCTCCCCGTGGACTTCACCGTGGACGGCGGGGAGCTCACGCCGACGCTGAAGCTGAAGCGCAACGTCGTCACCACGACCTACGCCGACGACATCGCCGCGCTCTACAGCGACGTGCGGCAGAGCGCCTGAGACGCCGCGCGCCGCGGTCAGCCGACCGACGCGACCGGCACCCCGGCGAGCAGTCCGCCGAGCCGCCGGACCCGCGACGGCCACGTCCAGTCGCGCTGCATCCAGGCCCGGCCCGCGGCACCCATGGCGCGGGCCCGCCCGGGATCGGCGAGCAGTCCGGCGAGGGCGTCGACGACGGCCCGGAGGTCCCGCCCGGCGACGACATGCCCCGTGCGGCCGTCCAGGACGGTCTCCGGCGCGCCGCCGGAGTCCCCGACGACCACCGGCAGCCCAGCAGGCCGCCGCCTCCAGCAGCACGATCCCGAGCCCCTCGACGTCGAGCCCGCGGCCGCGCGTGCGGCAGGGCAGCGCGAAGACGTCGCCGACGGCGTGGTGCGCCGGCAGCTCGGCGACGGGCACCGCCCCGGTGAAGACCACGTGCTCGGCCACGCCGTGCTCGACGGCGAGCCGCCGGAGCCGGTCGCCGAAGGGGCCGTCGCCGACGAGCAGCAGGCGCGCGCCGGGCACCCGCTCCCGCACGCGCGGGCAGGGCCCGGATCAGCGTGTCCTGACCCTTGCGGGGCACCAGCCGGGACACGCAGGTCACCAGCGGCGCCTCCCCCAGCCGGTAGCGGCGGCGCAGCTCGGCGCGCGCCGCCGGGTCCGGGCGGAACGCGCCGGTGTCGATGCCGGCCGGCAGGTGCTCCAGGACGGCGTCCGGCCCGAAGGCAGCGGCCAGGCGCCCCCGCGTGTAGCGGGAGATCACGGTGAGGGCGTCGGCGTCGCGGCCGATCCGGCCCAGCGCCTGCCTGGCCACCGGGAGCATCGACCAGCCGACCTCGTGTCCGTGCGTGCTGGCCACCACCCGCTGCACGCCGGCCCTGCGGCGCAGCTCGGGCCCGAGCAGCGCGAGCGAGGCCGCGGCCCCGAACCACACGGTCGTCGCTCGCGTGCTCGCGGGCCAGGCGGGCGGCACCGGCGGACACGGCGGGCCCCGGGAGCATGACCGACGTCGGGTGGCGGTGCACCGGGTACGGCAACCCGGCGTCGAACGCCGCGGCCCCCGGCCACTCCGGCGCGTAGACGGCGAGGTCCCCTGCCGGTAGCCGGTCGGCCAGTGCCTGCAGGTAGTACTGGATGCCACCGGCCCTGGGTGGGAAGTCGTTGGTCACCAGCAGGGTGCGAGGCACGTCCGCGACGCTATCCGGCTCCCGGTGCGACCCGGTTACCCGGGCGGCGGCCGGCAGTGGTGCCGGCCGCCGCCCGCGATGGGGAGCGGACGAGCCTGGGTCAGAGGCGCCGGGCGCCGGTGAAGGCGCTGCTCGACACCGATTGGAACTTCACGACGTCACCGCTGGACGGCGCGTTGATCATCTTTCCGCCGCCGGCGTAGATGCCGACGTGGCTCACGGGGCTGTAGTAGAAGACCAGGTCGCCCGGTTGCATCGCGTCCCAGGACACGGCCCGGCCCACGCGCGCCTGCTGGCTGCTCGACCGCGGCAGCGTGACCCCGGCCTGCTTGAACGCCCAGGACGTGAGGCCGGAGCAGTCGAAGCTGCCCGGACCCGCGGCACCCCAGCTGTAGGGCCTGCCGAGCTTGGCCTGGGCCGCCTGGAGGGCGCGCACTCCCACGCCGGTGCCGGTGATCGGGCCGATCGGGCCGCCCTCGTCGGGCCCGTTGCGGTTGGCGCGCTCCTGCGGGCTGAGCCGCTCGAGCAGCCGTTCGGCCTCCTCGATGCGGGACTCGGCCTCCCGCTTGCGGGCGGCGAGGTCCTGCTCGGCGCGGTTGGCCTCGTCGGCGGCGGACTGGGCCCGGCCCGCTGCGGCGTCGGCGTCGCTCTGGGCGCTCGCGGTGCGGCGGACGACGGCGGTCAGCTTGTCGAGTGCCGACTTGTGGTCGGCGGAGAGCGTCTCGAGCGCCGACATCTGGTCCAGGAAGTCCTGCGGCGAGCCGGCGCCGAGCAGCGCGTTGAACTGGTCGAGGCGCCCGCTCTCGAACGTCGACATGGCGACGACGTCGATCTGCTCGCGGTACTTCTCCTCGTCGGCCCTGGCGGCCTCGACCGCGACACGGGCGGGGTCGATCGCGGCGCGCAGCCCCGCGAGCTCGGACTGGCGGGCAGCCACGCCGTCCTGCGCCGCGTGCCACTGCTCGGTGAGGGCCTCCGCGTCGCGCTGCACCTGGGCGAGCTGGGCGGCGGCGTCCGCGGCGTTCGGGGGTGCGGCAGGGGGTGGGGGAGCGGGCGGCTGGGCGACTGCGGGGCTGACGCCCAGGGTCATCGCCAGCAGACTTGCGAGGACGACGCTCGCGAGAGCGACGATGCGGGCCGGCGTGATCTGACGGCGCCTGGTGCTTCGGGGCGACACCACGCGAACGTGCCTCCTTCCTCCACCCGTGTTACCCCGAACGGCGCAGTTCGTGCACCCGATGGGGCTGAATCACAGTGACCTGGCGTTGCCACTCGGTCGAATGGCTGACAGCTCGTCAGGTCTCGCGGAGATTACGGAGGGGTGCCAACTCGGTCCAACTTCACGGTCGCCCGGCGTGGCGCGGTCGTGGTGTCACCCTCCGGAGTCACATCATCGCTCGCGATGTAGAACACTCACCCAGGTCGTCATCACCCTGTGTAACGGACTTCGTCGCTTTCCGCTGTACCGGGCGTCACCCGGCGCAGTGGTGGGGCCACCAGTCGCAATCTCGGAATCAGCCCTTGGTCGGCGAGTACATCGAGCGCGCGTTGCTCCGGTGCGTCGAGCTGCACGATTGACGCGCCGGGCGGCACGCCGTCGGCGTGTCGGCCCGGCGGGCCGCTCGTCGCGCGCGGCTCCGGGGCGCCCAGGAGCACACCGATCACGCAGTCTCCGCAGGCGGAGCCGCGGACCTCGCAGGTGTCGCAGTCGATGATCACTTCTGCTCCCTCGGCATCGGGTTGCCCATGCCGCGGACGCTACGAGCACCCACCGACAGTTTCGGATCGCCCGACGACCGACACTTGACGGCGGCCCGGACGACCGCTCCGCGACGCCGGTCAGGAGCGCACGAGCCGGGACAGCAGGACCAGCGACGGCAGGGCGTGCGCACCGCGCCTGCGCACCGACTCGGCGAGCGCACGGTCCGCGGTCGCCACCACCACCGGCCTGCCCTCCGGCTCGGCCGCGACCAGCGACCGGATGACGTCGTCGGCCAGCACGCCCGGATCGCTGAACAGCACCCGCACCCCGCGCGACCCGCGGGTCGGCGCCGTCACCACCCCGGCCCCGTCGAACACCACGGTGATCTCCACCCCGGTGCGCGCGGCCAGCGCCGCGAGCTGGCCCACCAGGCGGGTCCGCTGGTCGGCGAGCGGCAGGTCGGGATAGCCGGTCTTGCTCACGTTGTAGCCGTCGACCACCAGGTGCACCGACGGCACCGACAGCAGCGCGTCCAGGGCGGCGAGGCCGTCGGCCGACCCGCCGCCGCGCGCCGACTGGGCGCCTGCCACCAGGTCGGCCGGGCGCGGGCCGCTCCCGCCGAGGGCCAGCTCCCGGCGCAGCCCGGCGACCGCACCGCCGAGCGTGTCGAGCAGCAGCCCGAGCCGGACCTCGTCCGCCTGCCGGGCCTCCCGCGCGGCCTGCCGGGCGGCGGCCACCTCGGCGGAGGCGCGGTCGGCCCGGCCCCGCTCGGCCTCGGCCCTGGCCCGTTCGCGGTCCCGCTCGGCGTGCGCGGCCGCGAGGTCCTCGGCGGCGGCCCGGCGCAGCTCGTCCACCGACCGGACCGCGGCGTCACGGGCGTCGACCGCGGCGCGCAGCTTCGCGCCCTGCTCGGACACCCGCCTGCGCAGCTGCTGGAACTCGGCGTCGCGCCGGTCGTCCGCCGACCGGGCGTGCACGCGCGCCTCGGCCAGCTCGCCGCGCAGCCGCTCGAGCTCGACGGTGAGCTTGTCCACCCGCGAGAGTGCGGCGTCGCGCTCGGCACGCAGCTCGCCGGACTCGCCACGGCGCGCCGCGACCCGCAGCACCTCGGTCGCCGCCGCGTCGCCTGCGAGCACGGCCGCGGCGGCGGCACCCAGCGGGTCGTCCGGCTGCCGCGCTCAGCTCCCCCGGCCGGTTCTCCTCCCACCAGGCGAGGACCGCGGCGCGGAACGCGGGCGACGCGCCCAGCTCGGCCACCAGCGCGCCGCCGCCGAGCCGGGCCCTCTTGGCCGGGGTGAAGCGGGCGAGCCGGCGCAGCGGCACCGGCACCTCGGCGGGCGGCATCGCACCCACCGCCGTCGCGGCGACGTCGGCCAGCCGGGCGCGCACCGGCTCGGGGAGCCGATCCCAGTCGACGGCATCGGGCGGCGGCATCGCACCAGGTTAGTGGCCGCGTCCTCCGCGACCCGCGCCGCAACGGCGCCCGGACCTGTCGGGGGCCGCCGTTAGCGTCCGCGACCGTGTCGGTCCCCCCGCCCCGCCGGCCGGCCCGCGCCGGGCCGCGCGCGGCCCAGCTCTCCTTCGACGAGCTGGGCACACCCCTGCGCGAGGTCACCTTCGTGGTGCTCGACCTGGAGACCACCGGCGGCTCGGCGGGCACGGACTCCATCACCGAGATCGGGGCCGTGAAGGTGCGTGGCGGCGAGCGGATCGGGGAGCTCGCCACGCTCGTCGACCCGGGCACCGACGTGCCGCCCGGCATCGTCGCCCTCACCGGCATCACCACCGCGCTCGTGTCCGGCGCACCGCCGCTGCCCGCGGTGCTGCCGTCGCTGCTGGAGTTCCTCACCGGGAGCGTGCTGGTGGCGCACAACGCGCCGTTCGACGCGGGGTTCCTGCGTGCCGCGTGCGCCCGCCACGGGCGGGCCTGGCCCCGGCCACCGGTGCTCTGCACCGCCCGGCTGGCCCGCGCCGTCCTCACCAGGGCCGAGGCACCGAGCGTCCGGCTCGGCGCGCTGGCCCAGCTCTTCGGCACCTCCACCCGGCCCACCCACCGGGCGCTGGCCGACGCCCGCGCGACCGTCGAGGTGCTGCACCACCTGCTGGAGCGCATCGGCAACCTCGGGGTGCAGAGCCTCGAGGAGCTGCTCGCCCTGGCCCGCGACCCGGCGGCCCAGCGGCCCACCCAGGCGCAACGCCAGAAGCGGCGGCTGGCCGAGCGCGTGCCGTCCGCGCCCGGGGTCTACCTCTTCCGCGGCGCCCGCGACGAGGTCCTCTACGTCGGCACCAGCGGCGACCTGCGGCGCCGGGTGCGCAGCTACTTCACCGCCGGTGAGCGGCGGCGACGGGTGCGCGACATGGTCTCGCTCGCCGAGCGCGTCGACGCCGTGGTGTGCGCCCACTCGCTGGAGGCCGCGGTGCGCGAGCTGCGGCTGATCACGGCGCACAAGCCCCGCTACAACCGCCGCTCCCGGCACGTCGACCGCGGCTGGTGGGTGGTGCCCACCAGCGGAGGCGTTCCCCCGGCTGTCGGTCGTCACCACCGCCCGCGACGGCGCGTTGGGGCCGTTCGGCAGCCACCGCGCGGCGGCCACGGCGGTCGACACGCTCCTCGACGCGGTGCCGTTGCGGTCGTGCACCATCCGCATCGCCGCGAGCGGGCCGCGGGCCACCCCGTGCGTGCTCCACGAGCTGGGCCGCTGCGCCGCGCCGTGCGCAGGGCTGCAGACGGCCGCCGAGTACGCCCCGGCCGTCGCCGCGCTGGAGCGGCTGGTGGACGGCGACGACGACGCCGCGCTGCGCGCACTCGCCGACGAGGTGGAGGCGCTGGCCGCCCGGGAGCGCTTCGAGGCGGCCGCCCGCCGCCGTGACGCGCTGGCCGGGCTCATCCTCGCGCTGGAACGCGCGCAGCGGCTCGCCGCGCTGGCCGCGCTGCCGGAGCTGGTGGGCGCCCGCCCGGACGGGCGGGGTGGCTGGGAGGTCGCCGTCCTGCGCCACGGCCGGCTCGCCGCCGCGGGCGTCGCGCGCCGCGGGGTGGCCCCGATGCCGGTGATCGACGCGTTGCGCATGCGGAGCCCAGGTCGTGGTGCCCGGGCCGGGGCCGCTGCGCGGGGCGCCCGCCGAGGAGGTCGGGCTGCTGCACCGGTGGCTCAGCGGCGGCGGCACCCGGCTGGTGCACGCCGAGCCGCCGTGGGCGGAGCCCGCATGCGGGGCCGCCGCGTGGGGCAGCTGGGCGCGCGCGTGCCCGGCCGCTCGACCTGGACGCGGGCCGGCGCACCGCGCGTGGCTTCCCGGGCTAGACTCCCCGGGTGATCACGGCGATCGTCCTGGTGCACACCGCGGCCGACAAGATCCCGGAGACGGCGCAAGCCATCGCCGATCTGGCGGGCGTGGCCGAGGTCTACTCCTGTGCGGGCGACGTCGACCTCATCGCCGTCGTGAAGGTGGCCGAGCACGAGCAGCTCGCGGACGTGATCGCGGGGAAGCTCAGCAAGATCGACGGGGTGCGGCGCACCGACACCCACATCGCCTTCCGGTCCTACTCGCGCGCCGACACCGAGGCCACGTTCTCCGTCGGGCTCGACTGAGGCGAAGATCGCCGTCCGTGGACCAGGAGGGCCCGGATCCGGGCCGTCCACGTCCACAACCGGTGATCACCGTCCGACGGCGGCACGGATCTCCGCGACCACGGCACCGGGCGCCGCATCAGGTCGTGCCAGCTGAAACGCAGCACCGTCCATCCGGCCAGCACCAGCGCGTTCTGCCGCCGCCGGTCGGCGCGGAACTCCTGCACGCCGCTGTGCCAGGCCCAGCCGTCCACCTCGACGGCCACCATGGCGGCCGGGAAGGCCAGGTCGAGGACGAAACCCAGGGCCGGATGGCCCAGCACCCACCCGTCCACTCCCCCGTCCCGCAGCAGCGCGACCAGCCGCCGTTCCGCAGCCGACGCCGCGTGGTCGGCCGCCACCGCGAGCAGGGCTCCGGCCGCAGGCGACCCGTGCCGTCCGAGGTTGCGGTGCTGAGCTGCGACCAGCGCGCCGAAGCTCAGACGGCGCTGCAGGGCACGGTCGAGCAACGCCGCGCCGTCGTCCAGCGTCACGGCAGCCTCCAGCACCGTCAGCGGCACGCCGGTGACCGCCACCCCGCGCAGCGTCGCGATGTCCGCGGGATCGAGGTCGCGCCGCCGGACCCGGACGCCTGCCACGGCACGCGGACGACGCGCCCGCGCGACGGTGACCTCGACCGGCCCGCGCGGCGGGTGCACGAGCAGCCCGTGCCACCACGCCGCGGCGGGACCGGAGAGGACGGCGCCCGCTCCGGCCCAGAGCACCGCCGCGTGCACCCAGGCCGTCGGCGTCTCCGCAGCGTCCACCGACCGGTAGACGCACGGGAGCATCCGCACCCACCGCCCGGAGCCGACCCAGCGGGTGAGGGTGGTCCGGGAGACCCCGGACCGGAGCGCCTGTGCCCTGGTGATGACGCCAGCCTGCCGGCGGAGGAGATCGTCGGGTGACATGGCACATCGACGGCGCCGGGTGCCCGGCGGTTCCGTGATCGCCGTCCGTGGACCAGGAGGGCCCGGATCCGGGCCATCCACGTCCACGGACCGTGATCAGCCCTTCAGCTGCGTCGACGCCTCGACCCAGCGGGCGAGTAGCCGCTCGGCCTCCCCGGAGTCGATCGCAGCGGCGGCGCGCTCCAGCGCAGGCGGGAAGTCGGCCGCCAGCGACGCGCCCGGACCGTCGAACGCCACCAGCGCGCCCGCGGTGTTGAGCAGCACGGCGTCGCGGACCGGACCGCGCTCCCCCGCGACGACCGCGCGGAACGCCGCCGCGTTGACCTCCGCCGTGCCGCCCCGCAGGTCCTCGCGCGTCGCGGGCGCGACGCCCAGCGCGGACGGGTCGAGCGTCTCGACGCGCACCTCGCCGCCCTCGGCCACCCACACGGTGCTGGTGGTCGTGGTGGTGATCTCGTCGAGCCCGTCGTCGCCGCGCACGACCAGCGCCGACGCGCCCCGGCTCGCGAACACCTCCGCGATGACCGGCGCCACCCGCGCGTCGGCGCACCCGACCATCGCGGCCCGGGTCTGGGCCGGGTTGGTGAGCGGGCCGAGCATGTTCATGGCCGTCGGGACGCCCAGCTCCCGCCGCGGCCCGGACGCGTGCCGGAACGACGGGTGGAACACCGGCGCGAAGCAGAACCCGATCCCGACGCGCTCGACGCACGCCGCCACCGCGTCCGGGGGCAGGTCGATGGCGATCCCGAGGGCCTCCAGCACGTCGGCGGCCCCGCAGGCCGACGACGCCGCCCGGTTGCCGTGCTTGACGACGGGCGCACCCGTGGCGGCGACGACCACCGCGGACATGGTGGAGATGTTCACCGTGTGCGCCTGGTCGCCGCCGGTGCCGACGACGTCGACGGCGCGAGCGTCGAAGGTGACCCGCCGCGCGTGCCGCAGCATCGCCTCCGCGAGCCCGGTGACCTCCGCCGCCGTCTCCCCCTTGGCGCGCAGCGCGATCAGGAACCCCGCGATCTGGGCCGGGGTCGCCTCGTCGCGCAGCACCTTCTCCATGACCCACGCCGTGTCGGCCGCGGTGAGGTCCTCGCGCCGCAGCAGGCGGGCGAACAGCGCCGGCCACGTCAGCGCGCCGGTGTCGGCCACCGGGTCAGCCCCTGGCGGGGGCGGGGAGATCGCCCGACCGCGAGCCCCGCAGCACGTCGGCCACCGTCTCGGCCGCGGTGAGCGGGTCGAGGGGGTGCACGAGCACGGCGTCGGCCTGCGACCACGTGGCGAGCCACCGGTCGTCGCGCCTGCGCACCGTGACGATGACGGGCGGGCAGTCCTCGATCTCGTTCTTCAGCTGCCGCGACAGCCCCATCCCGCCGGTCGGCTGGGCCTCGCCGTCGAGGATGGCGAGGTCGACCTCGCCCGCGTCGCAGACGGCGAGTACGTCGGCGATGGCACCGGTCTCGACGAAACGCACGCGGCCGACGTCCGCAGCCGGGCGCCTGCCGATCGCGGTGATGATGCCCTCCCGGACCTCGGGCCGGTGGCTGAACACGAGCACGGTCCGGGTGTGCTGCGGCGGCGTGCGTGCGGGAAGGCTGCTCACGGGAGGTCATGCTAGGGCGTGCCGCCGGGAGCGCGTCCGGGCGCCGTGCCCAGGTGACCGACATGCCGGGTATCCCGACAGGCTGTAGAAGTTGGCCGGGGGTCATAATGCCCTCGTGACGACAGCGGCTCCCAACATCAGCGCGCGCATCCACTCGCTGAACCGCCCGAACCTGGTCAGCGTGGGCACCATCATCTGGCTGTCCAGCGAGCTGATGTTCTTCGCCGGACTGTTCGCCATCTACTTCACGGCGCGGGCGCAGAACGAGGGCGAATGGCCCCCGCCGCCCACCGAGCTGAACGTGCCGTACGCGCTGGTCGTCACGATCATCCTCGTCGCCTCCTCGTTCACCTGCCAGTTCGGCGTGTTCGCGGCCGAACGCGGCGACGTCTTCGGGCTCCGTCGCTGGTACCTCGTCACGCTGGTGATGGGCACGGCCTTCGTGCTCGGCCAGGTCAACGAGTACCGCGTGCTGGTCACCGAGCACGACACCACGCTGTCGTCCAGCGCGTACGGCACCGTCTTCTACATGACCACCGGTTTCCACGCCGCCCACGTCACCGGTGGCCTCGTCGCGTTCATCTACCTGCTCATGCGCACGAAGCTGAGCAAGTTCACCCCCGCACAGGCCACCGCCGCGATCGTCGTGTCCTACTACTGGCACTTCGTCGACGTGGTGTGGATCGGTCTGTTCGCCGTCATCTACTTCATCCGCTAACGACGCTGCCCGGACCGCCACGACCGTGAGGGTTGGAAGACGCCGACGATGACCACCACACCACGACGGGGACCGCGCACCCGGTTCCGCCGCAGGATCGCCGGCGCGGTCGCGCTCGGCATCGGCCTGCTCACGGCCGGGGGGCTCTACGCGACCTTCGCCCCGGTGCCGCAGACCGCCACCGCCCAGGGTGACGCCGCGCTCCAGGCCAAGGGCCAGGAACTCTTCAACAACGCCTGCATCACCTGTCACGGCGCCAACCTCCAGGGCGTGAACGACCGCGGGCCGAGCCTGATCGGGGTCGGCGAGGCCGCCGTCTACTTCCAGGTGTCCACCGGCCGCATGCCGCTGGCGCGCCAGGAGGCCCAGGCGGAGCGCAAGCCCCCGGTCGCCGAGTTCGACCCCGACACCGAGGAGGGCGCCAGGAACCTCGACGCCCTCGGCGCGTTCGTCCAGGCCAACGGCGGCGGCCCGATGCGGCCCACCGAGGAGGGACTGGCGCTGCGCGGCGACGACCCGGCGCGCGGTGGCGAGCTGTTCCGGCTGAACTGCGCGTCCTGCCACAACTTCACCGGCCGCGGCGGCGCCCTGTCCTCTGGCAAGTACGCCCCGTCGCTCGACCCGGCCACCGAGGACGTGATCTACACCGCGATGCTCTCGGGCCCGCAGAACATGCCCAAGTTCTCCGACCGGCAGCTCACCCCGGAGGAGAAGAAGGACATCATCGCCTACGTCAAGTCGGTGAGCGGCAACAACAACAATCCCGGTGGCAACGCGCTGGGCGGCATCGGCCCGGTGTCCGAAGGCGTGGTCGCCTTCATCGTCGGCCTGGCGGCGCTCATCGGAATCACACTCTGGCTTGGGGCGAAGACATGACCATCTCGCAGGCCGGCTCCGAGCACGACGGCGCGGGCGCCGAGCACCCGCAGCCGCGCACGCCGAGCGCCGCCGAGCTCGAGGACATGACGCCCGACGAGCTGGCCCGGCTGGCGGCGGAGCTCGACGACGTCGACGTCGTGCACAACCAGCGCAAGTGGCCGCTTCCCGGCACCCGCGCCGAGAAGCGGGCCGAACGCGCCGTCGCGCTCTGGTTCGTGATCTCCGCCGTGGCGGCCCTCGCCTTCCTCGTGGCCTTCCTGTTCTGGCCCTACGAGTACAAGGCGCCCGGCGAGGAGGGCTACCAGATCTACGCCCTCTACACCCCGGTCATCGGTCTCATGTTCGGGCTGTCCGTGCTGGCCCTGGGCGTCGGCGTGATCGCGTACGTCAAGAAGTTCTTCCCGGACGAGGTCTCGGTCCAGCAACGCCACGACGGGCCGTCCGACGAGGTGGCCCGCAAGGCCGTCATGGCCCAGCTCGCCAAGGCCGGCAAGGACACGGGTATCGCGCGGCGTTCGCTGATCAAGCGCTCGGCAGGCGCGGCGGCGGGGGTGTTCGGCCTCGCGCTGGGCATCGCCGCGATCGCCCCGCTGGTGCGCAACCCGTGGAAGGAGGGCGACGAGTCCCCGCTCCTGACCACCGGGTGGGCTCCCGTGGGTGGCGAGACCGTGTACATGCGCCGCGACACCGGGATCCCGGACGAGATCTCACTGGTCCGCCCGGACGACCAGGAGGCCGGCTCGATGGAGACGGTGTTCCCGTTCCGCGAGTCCGAGCGGGGCCACGAGGAGGCTCTGCTCAGGGCTCTGCGCCGCTCCGACAACCCGGTGATGCTGATCCGCCTGCGGCCCGGCCAGGTGGTCATCCAGCGCGCCGGGCAGGAGAACTTCCACTACGGCGACTACTACGCCTACTCGAAGATCTGCACCCACCTCGGCTGTCCCACGTCGCTGTACGAGACGCAGACCAACCGCATCCTGTGCCCGTGCCACCAGTCGCAGTTCCTGGCGACCGAGTACGCCAAGCCGGTCTTCGGCCCGGCCACGAGGTCCCTTCCGCAATTGCCGATCGCAGTGAACGATGAGGGATACTTCGTGGCAACGGGTGACTTCGTCGAGCCGATCGGCCCGGCTTACTGGGAGCGGAGACCATGAGCGCGATCACGACGCCCACCAGCTCCGGCGGGGGCATGCAGGCGAAAGCCGCGAGCGCGCTCGACGAGCTGGACCAGCGCTACCACCCGGCGTCAGGCCTGCGCAGGCAGTTCAACAAGGTCTTCCCCACGCACTGGTCGTTCATGCTGGGCGAGATCGCCCTCTACAGCTTCATCGTCCTGCTGCTGTCGGGCACCTACCTCGGGCTGTTCTTCGACCCGTCGATGACCGAGGTCACCTACGACGGGGCGTTCGAGAACCTGCGCGGCGTCCACATGAGCCAGGCGTTCGCCACGTCGCTCGACCTGTCGTTCGAGGTCCGCGGCGGGCTGTTCGTGCGCCAGATCCACCACTGGGCGGCGCTGCTGTTCATGGCCGCGATGGTCGCCCACATGTTCCGCACGTTCTTCACCGGCGCGTTCCGCAAGCCCCGCGAGGCCAACTGGATCATCGGCGTCCTGCTGCTCTTCCTGGGCTTCATGGAGGGCTTCACCGGCTACTCGCTGCCCGACGACCTGCTGTCCGGCACCGGCCTGCGCATCGCGTCGGGCTTCATCCTGTCGATCCCGGTGATCGGCACCTGGACGCACTGGGCGCTGTTCGGCGGGGAGTTCCCCGGGAACCGAGATCATCCCGCGCCTCTACATCGTGCACGTGCTGCTCATCCCCGGCATCCTGCTGGCGCTGATCGCCGCACACGTGGGGCTGGTGTGGTACCAGAAGCACACCCAGTTCCCCGGGCCGGGCCGCACCGAGGGCAACGTCGTGGGCGTGCGGATCCTCCCGGCCTTCGCCGCGAAGGGCGGCGCGTTCGCGGCCGTCACGATCGGCGTCCTCGGCATCATGGCCGGCATCTTCCAGATCAACCCGATCTGGAACTTCGGCCCGTACAACCCCGCGCAGATATCCGCGGGCTCGCAGCCCGACTGGTACGTCCTCTACACGGAGGGGATGCTCCGGATCTTCCCACCGTGGGACATCTACATCGGGGACTACAACATCCCACCGGCGTTCTGGGCCAGCCCGGCGTTCCTCCCGGTCCTCTACGTCCTCGCCGGGTTGTACCCCGCGATCGAGCGGCGGTTCACGAAGGACAACGCGCTGCACAACCTCCTGCAGCGCCCGCGCGACGCACCGGTCCGGACGTCGCTGGGCGTCATGGCGATCTCGTTCTACTTCGTGCTGGTGCTCAGCGGCAGCAACGACCTCATCGCCTACTTCTTCGACATCTCGCTCAACGCCACCACGTGGGCCGGACGCATCGGGGTGCTGATCGTCCCGCCGATCGCGTACTGGGCGACCTACCGGATCTGCCTCGGACTTCAGCGAGGCGACCTGGCCGTGCTCGAACACGGCGTCGAGACCGGGATCATCAAACGACTCCCCCACGGCGAGTTCATCGAGGTCCACCAACCACTGGCCGGCGTCGACGACCACGGCCACCCCATCCCCCTCGCCTACCAGGGCGCCCCCGTACCGAAACGGATGAACCAACTCGGCTACGCCGGCGCCCCCGTCGCAGGATCACTGCTCAGACCCGACCCCATCGACGAGACCCTCGCCCTCGAACAGGCCCGCGCCGACGAAGCCGCCGCCGAAGCCGCTGCCCGCAACGGCGACACCGGCGACGCCGACGCCCGCGAATCCGAACGGCGCGAGCTCGCCGGACGGCCACGGGACATCACGGACTAGGCGTTTCCCGACGCGACGAGGCCCCGCCGGTTGTCCGGCGGGGCCTTCGCCGTGTCGCGGTGGCCGTGATCGTGATCTTCGACTGATCAACGCGCCGGGTCGGCGGGTTCGGCTTAGAGTCGATGACGAAGGTCATGTCGTCGGTTCCGGAGCGGAGACCATGAGCGCGATCACGACGCCCACCAGCTCCGGCGGGGGCATGCAGGCGAAGGCCGCGAGCGCACTCGACGAGCTGGACCAGCGCTACCACCCGGCGTCAGGCCTGCGCCGACAGTTCAACAAGGTCTTCCCCACGCACTGGTCGTTCATGCTGGGCGAGATCGCCCTCTACAGCTTCATCGTCCTGCTGCTGTCGGGCACCTACCTCGGCGCTGTTCTTCGACCCGTCGATGGCCGAGGTCACCTACGACGGGGCGTTCGAGAACCTGCGCGGCGTCACCATGAGCCGCGCCTACGAGACCACCCTGGACCTGTCGTTCGAGGTCCGCGGCGGGCTGTTCGTGCGCCAGATCCACCACTGGGCGGCGCTGCTGTTCATGGCCGCGATGGTCGCCCACATGTTCCGCACGTTCTTCACCGGCGCGTTCCGCAAGCCGCGCGAGGCCAACTGGATCATCGGAATCCTCCTCGTGTTCGTCGGCACCTTCGAGGGCTTCTCCGGCTACTCGCTGCCCGACGACCTGCTGTCCGGCACCGGCCTGCGCATCGCGTCGGGCATCACGCTCTCGGTGCCCGTGATCGGCACCTGGACGCACTGGGCGCTGTTCGGCGGGGAGTTCCCGGGAACCGAGATCATCCCGCGGCTCTACATCATCCACGTGCTGCTGCTGCCGGGGATCCTGCTGGCGCTGATCGCCGTGCACGTGGGGCTGGTCTGGTACCAGAAGCACACCCAGTTCCCCGGCCCCGGCCGCACCGAGGACAACGTCGTGGGCGTCCGGATCCTGCCGGCCTTCGCCGCCAAGGGTGGTGCGTTCCTCGCCGTCTCGGTCGGGGTTCTCGGGATCCTGGCCGGGCTGTTCCAGATCAACCCGATCTGGAACCTGGGGCCGTACAACCCGGCACAGATCTCCGCGGGGTCCCAACCCGACTTCTACATGGGCTGGTCGGACGGCATGGCGCGGCTATGGCCGGCGTGGGAGATCTACCTCGGGCCGTACACGATCCCCGCGGTGTTCTTCCCGACCGCGGCCTTCCTCCCGCTGATCTTCGTGGTCGCGGGCGCGTATCCGTCCATCGAGCGGCGGTTCACCAGGGACGACGCCAGGCACAACCTGCTGCAACGGCCGCGCGACGTGCCCGTGCGGACGTCGTTGGGCGCGATGGCGATCATGTTCTACCTGGTGCTGCTGGTCTCCTCGGCCAACGACTGGTTCGCCTACTTCTTCGACGTGTCGCTCAACGCCACGACCTGGATGGGCCGCATCGGCCTGCTCGTGCTGCCGCCGGTCGCGTACTGGGCGACCTACCGGATCTGCCTCGGACTGCAGCGAGGCGACCTGGCCGTGCTCGAACACGGCGTCGAGACCGGGATCATCAAACGACTCCCCCACGGCGAGTTCATCGAGGTCCACCAACCACTGGCCGGCGTCGACGACCACGGCCACCCCATCCCCCTCGCCTACCAGGGCGCCCCCGTACCGAAACGGATGAACCAACTCGGCTACGCCGGCGCCCCCGTCGCAGGATCACTGCTCAGACCCGACCCCATCGACGAGACCCTCGCCCTCGAACAGGCCCGCGCCGACGAAGCCGCCGCCGAAGCCCGCGAAGCCGGACGCCGCCAGCTCGCCGGACTTCCCCGCGACGTCACCGACTAGAAGCGGTTCGCGCTGTGCCACGGCCCCGATCTCGACCGGTCGCCGACGACCTGTGAGGCGTCGTCGAGGTGCCGGTCTGACCGGACGGCCGCGGTGTTGCTATGGTCGCTCCGTGCGCATCGTCCTTGCCCCCGCCGCCGAGGTCGTAACCTCGCGCGTCGGCTGAGCCAGGCCGCCGACGCGCCCTCCCGGTCCCCGCGGCCGCGCACATACCCGAGACCTGGCTCGGTCCTGATCCCCGAGGACCCCGGAGCTTTCGATGACCGTCATCGACCACGAACCCCGCCGAACCGCCGAGTACGTCCCACGCCTGCCCCGCCGCCACGAGATCGTGACGACGGGCGGCATGGAAGGCGTGCTGCACGTCGGCGCCGCCTTGCGCACCTGCGGCTACCAGGTCCGCGACTTCGCAGCCGACGTGCGCGACGGCGTCGTCTACAGCGCCGTGACCTGCACCGTCTCGCTGACGAGCGCCGAGTCCGCCGGGTTCGCCGAGCGGATCCGCGAGCTCCCGACCGTGGTCTCGGTCGACCCCTGCTGAGCGTGCGGGGTCAGTACCAGGCGTCACGCATGTCCAGCGTCGTCCGGTCCAGGCTCGCCAGCAGGTCGAACTGCGGGCCGGTGCGGGGCAGCTCGTAGCGGAAGAAGTAGCGGGCGGCGGCGCGCTTGCCGTCGTAGAAGTCGCCGTCGCGGCCGTGCGCGGCGAGGACCTGCTCCAGCCACATCCACGCCACCACGACGTGGCCCGACGGCCTCCAGGTAGACCGAGGAGTTCGCCAGCGTCACCGACGACGTCGCCCGCCGCCCACAGCGTCCTGGTGACGTCGCCGACCCGCGCCGGCGGCCGCGGCCAGCGCCTCGGCGTGCTCGGTCGGCTCGCCGCCCGTGGCGCGAGCCCGGTCGCGCGGTGTCCGTCATCGCGGCGACGAGCAGCGTCCAGGCCGGCGCCGCCGGACATGACGACCTTGCGGCCCAGCAGGTCCAGGCCCTGGATGCCGTGCGTGCCCTCGTGGATCGGGTTGAGCCGGTTGTCGCGGTAGAACTGCTCGACGGGTACTCCCGGGTGTAGCCGTACCCGCCGTGCACCTGGATCGCCAGGTCGTTGGCGGCGCAGGCACCACTGCGACGGCCAGCTCTTGGCGATCGGGGTGAGCACGTCGAGCAGCAGGCGGGCCTCGGCTGCGCGCGTCGTCGGTGTCGGCGGTGCGCTCGTCGTCGAGCAGCCGGGCGCAGTACAGGACCAGCGCCAGCGCGCCCTCGACGTAGGACTTCTGCGCCAGCAGCATCCGGGCGACGTCCGGGTGCTCGATGATCGGCACCGGCGCCGCGGCGCGGCGGCTCCTTGGCCGCGGCCGGGCGGCCCTGGGTGCGGGTCCGGGCGTAGTCCAGCGCGTGCAGGTAGCCGGTGTAGCCCGAGCGCCGCCGCGCCGGCGCCGACCCCGACCCGCGCCTCGTTCATCATGTGGAACATGGAGGCCAGCCCGCGGTGCGGCTCGCCGACGAGGTAGCCGACGGCGCCGCCTCGCCGCCCGGCCGGTGCCGCCCCTCGCCGAAGTTGAGCACCGTGTTGACGGTGCCGCGGTAGCCCATCTTGTGGTTCACCCCGGCCAGCGCGACGTCGTTGCGCTCGCCGAGCCCCGTCGGGGCGCACCAGGAACTTCGGCACGACGAACAGCGAGATGCCCTTCACCCCCGCCGGGCCGCCGGGGATCTTGGCCAGCACCAGGTGGACGATGTTCTCGGCCAGCTCGTGGTCCCCGCCGGAGATCCACATCTTGTTGCCGAACAGCCGGTAGGTGCCGTCGTCGCTGCGGCTCGGCGCGGGTGGTGATGTCGGCCAGCGAGGAGCCGGCCTGCGGCTCCGACAGGCACATCGTGCCGAGGAAGCGGCCCTCGAGCATCGGTCCGACGAACGTCTCCACCTGCTCGGGACTGCCGTGCGCGAGCAGCAGGTTCGCGTTCGCGATCGTGAGGAACGGGTACGCCGCGGTCGCCGACGTTGGCGGCCTGGAACCACAGGAAGCAGGCCTGCGCGACGGCCTGCGGGCAGCTGCATCCCGCCGACGGCCGTCGTCCATCCCGGCGCCGACGATGCCGGTGTCGGCGAACACGCGCAGCGCGTCGGCGACCTCGGGGATGATGTGCACGCGCTCGCCGTCGAACGTCGGCTCCTGCGAGGTCGGCGGCCCGGTTGTGCGGCGCGAAGTGCCGGGTGGCCACCTGCTCGGACAGGTCGAGCACCGCGTCGAAGGTCTCCCGCGAGTGCTCGGCGAACCGCTCCCGCGTCGGTCAGCGACTCCACGTCGAGCCACTCGTGGAGCAGGAAGTCCAGGTCACGGCGGGAGAGCAGCAGCGAGCGCACGCTCCCGAGCGTAATCGCCGGCTCGCGACCGCTCAGCGGGCCGGACCGCCGTGCGCGGCTCCAGCATCTCGGCGAGCGTCGGCGACCTTGACCCGCTCGGCGCCGCGCAGCCGCGCCGCGGCGCAGCTCCTCGGCGTCCAGGCGCAGCCAGGCCGCCCAGTCCACCGGGCGGACCCCGTGCGTCCACGAGCGCGGCGCGCAGCTCCGCCGGGTCGGGGTGGGCGGGGCCGGGCAGGTCGGGCAGGTCCGCCAGCAGGGCCGGCGACGGTCTCGGCGGCGTCGCCCTTGTTGGTGCCGATCACCCCGGTCGGCCCGCGCTTGATCCAGCCGGTGACGTACGCGCCGGGCACCGGCGACGCCGTCGCGCGACCACCCGGCCGGCCTCGTTCGGCACGGTGCCGGTGCGCTCGTCGAACGGCAGGCCGGGGATCGGCTCGGCGGCGTAGCCGATCGCCCGCACCACCAGCCCGACGTCGAGCGTCTCCTGCTCGCCGGTGCCCGCGACCCGGCCGTCGGCGTCGACCGCGTTGCGCTCCACGACCACGCCGCCACCCGCCCGTCCGTGCCGAGCAGCCGCACCGGGCTGCGCAGGAACCGCAGGTGGATGCGCCGCGGCTGCGCCGGCCCGTCGGCCACGGTCCCGGCCGGCCCACTCGGTGAGCATCGTCGAGGTTCTGCCGCTGCCGCCGGTCGGCTCGGGTCGTCGAGCCCCGCCGCGAGCAGCCCGTCGTCGTGGACGATCACGTCGACGTTGGCGAGCTCGCCGATCTGGCGCAGCTCGGCCGGGGTGAACCGGACGTGCTGCGGGCCGCGGCGGATCAGCACGTGCACGTCGCGGACCGCGCTGGCCGCGCAGCACGTCGAGCACGGGGTCGGGGACGTCGGTGGCGGCCATCTCGTCGGCGCTCTTGGCCAGCACGCGGGCCACGTCGAGCGCGACGTTGCCGGCGCCGACGACGGCGACGCCCGGGGTGGTCGAGCGAGCGGGTCGAGGTCGACGCGGTCGGGGTGGCCGCAGTACCAGCTCGACGAACGCCCCCGACCCGAGCGAGCCGGCCAGGTCCTCCCCCGGCACGCCGAGGGCGCGGTCGATCGAGCTGCCGGTGGCGTGCACGACGCGTGGAAGTGCTCGCGCAGCACGTCGAGCGGCACGCCCGCCCGTCGCCCGATCCGGCACGCCGCCGAGGAACTCCACGGACGTGCCGATCCTCGGCCGGGTCGAACGGGCGCTGCAGCACCCGGATCACCGACTTCATCTTCACGTGGTCGGGCGCCACCCCGTAGCGGACCAGCCCGTACGGGGCGGGGAGCCGGTCGAGCACGTCGACGCTGATCCCGGCCCCGGACGCGAGCAGCGCCGCGGCGGCGTACAGCCCGGACGGCCCGGCACCGATCACCGCGACCCGGGGCTGCCCCTGCTGCATGCTGTCTCCTCGCCGTCGTGCCGGTCGCCGCGACAGATCCTGCCTCGTCCCCGTGCCGGGGCGAGCGGCGCGTTCCGCTGTGGCCACCCCACACGATCCGCGGTGCCCGTCATCCCTCGCGCGGCGGGTGCCGGGCTGGGCTCAGCCGTGCCGACGGTCGACAGCGGCGCTGGAAGGTGCGGCGGTAGTCCCCGGGCGCCACGCCGACGACCTTGCGGAAGTGGTGGCGCAGCAGCGCGGCGCCACCGAACCCGCAGCGCTCGGCGACCTCGTCGACGGCCAGGTCGGTGTCCTCCAGCAGCCGTTGCGCCAGCAGCACCCGCTGCTGGGTGAGCCAGCGGTGGGGCGTGGTGCCGGTCTCGGCGACGAACCGGCGGGCGAAGCTGCGGTCCGACATCCGGGCGCGGCGGGCGAGCTCGGACACGGTGTGCTCGACGTCGAGGTTCTCCAGCACCCAGTCCAGCACCGGCGCCAGCGCGTCGGTGGCGCACTCGGGCACCGGCTGCTCGACGTACTGCCGCTGGCCGCCGTCGCGCTGCGGCGGGCACCACCATCCGCCGGGCGATCGTGTTGACCACCGTGCTGCCCAGCTCACGGCGCACCAGGTGCAGGCAGGCGTCGATGCCCGGCCGCGGTGCCGGCGCTGGTGATCAGGTTGCCGTCGTCGACGAACAGGACGTCGGGGTCGACGCGCGCCAGCGGGTAGCGCGCGCGCAGCTCGTCGACGTTCATCCAGTGGGTGGTGCACGCGCCGGCCGTCGAGCAGGCCGGCCGCGCCCAGCACGAAGACCCCGGAGCAGACGCTGAGCATGGTGCTCGCCGGCTGCCGCGGCGTCGCGCAGCGCGTCGAGGGCCTCGGGCGGGAACACGCGATGGCGGGTGGCGGGCGACCGCGACGAGGTCGGCGCCGCGCAGCCCGTCGAGCCCGTGCTCGGGCATCGAGCTGGCGCGCCGACCGAGCAGTCGCAGCGGCACCCCTGCCTCCGGACCGCACACCCGGAACTCGATCGGCGGGACGCCCTCCTCGCTGCGGTCGATCCCGAACACCTCGGCGAGCACGCCGAACTCGAACGGCGCGACGTCGGGGACCAGCAGGGCGGCGACGGTGGACAGCACGCCCCGCAGTGTATGGCAGGATCTTTCGCAATGGGGACGTTCTGCCACTGTTGGCAGTAAGTCTCTGAGCGCATAATTACTGCCATGACCGCATCGATCCTCGTTCTCGCCCTCCTCGCCGTCGTCGCTGTCACCCTGTGGATCCTCCACCGGAGCGGGCACCGCGTCTTCGGCCTCCACCAGTTCCGGCCGGCCGCACCACTCGTCGGCATCCTGACCGACAGCCGTGACTTCGACCGCGAGCTGAGCGATCTCCGCTCGATGAGCGACGCTCGCCCGAAATCCAGGTCTCGCGCTGATCGACCCGGCAGGCACGGCCGGTGTCCCGCCGTCAGCGGGAACCCTTCGCCCGTTGCCTGCCGGCTGCCGCCGAGGGTGCGTGGAACGCCGTGAGCCGTTCGGCCTCGTCGTCCACCTCACGTCGCACGCTCGGCGGCAGGTCCTCGAAGGGTTCGACCCGCACCTGGCCGTCCACGGTAGCGCCAGGTGCCCGCGACCTGCCCGTCGACCAGGAAGGTCGGCACCGACTGCGGCATGGTGCGGGCGAAGACCCGCGGCCGGTAGCGCTCCGGAAGGATCTGGGTGCGCCGGGCGTGCACGAGCAGCACGGCGTCCCAGGTGGACAGGAAGCGCACCGGCGCCGGGCGTGCCCTCGTCGGGCAGCGGGGCGCGTGGCAGGTCGAGCAGCTCGCCGCCGCTCTCGTCCCGGAACCGGCGCAGCTCCAGGCGGGCGAGCACCTCGCGCGCCACCGTGATCGTCCACCCGCAGAACGAGGCCACGTCCTTGGCCGACGCCGGGCCGAACCCGCGCAGGTAGCGGCGTGGCCAGCAGCTCCTGGCCCGCGGCCGCGGTGGGCGGCGGGTCCGGCCGCGGCAACCAGTGCTCGGCGAGGCCGTAGACGTGGGCGCGGGGCGTGTCCCAGGTGCCCGCGGGGGGCACGCGCACGAGGTCGACCCACAGCTGCGCGCCCGCCCAGGCCTCGCGGGGGAAGCCGTCCTCGACGAGCAGCCGCTGGAGGTCGGCCTGCTTGCGGGGGCCGTCGGCCAGGAAGCGGCGCACGGCGTCGGCGTATGCGGCCATGTCGAGGTCGGCGGGCGGCTTCCACGCGCGCATCCACCACTCGCGGCGGGGCGCCCGGACCGCCTCGGTCAGCAGCGGGTAGTCCCGCGCCGACACCATGTGGATGGTGCAGCGCATCACCCAGCCCTGCACCACCCGGCGGTCGAGCAGCGCATCGGTGAGAGCGGAGCGGTCGAACCCGCGCAGCCGCGACCACAGCCCGACGTAGCCCGACGGCGCGTACTGGGTCTGGAGGCCGCCGACCCGCTCGACCGCCCGTTCCGGGGCGAGCTCGGCCCGTTCGAGCAGCAGCTGGCGGGCGAGCAGGGCCCGGTTCAACGCACGGGTGGTCAGCACGCGCTCGGCCATGGGGGAAGTGTGCCGGTGCGGACCGACGATCCCGACTCGCGCGCGGAATCCCCCGACTCGCGCGCGGAATCCCCCGACTCGCGCGCGGAATCCCCCGACTCGCGCGGGGTCAGGGGGTGGGGCGGGGGAGGCCGAGGTGGTGGCGCAGGGTGGGGCCGGAGTACGCGGTGCGGTAGGTGCCGCGGTCCTGCAGCTCCGGCACCACCTTCTCGACGAACTCGTCCAGGCCGCCGGGGACCAGGTGCGGGACGAGGATGAAGCCGTCGCAGGCGTTCTCCTGGACGTAGGTGTCCATCTCCGCGGCGACCTGGCGGGGCGTGCCGACGAACGACTGTCGCGAGGTCGTCTCGATGATCAGCTCGCGGATCGAGAGGCCGCCCTTCGCCGCCGCCAGCTCGCGCCAGCGCGTCGCCACGGCGAGGCTGTCCTTCTCGTGGCGGACCCGGCCGCGGGTGATCGACGCCCCGTCGGCGTCCGGGTCGACGTCGGGCAGCGGCCCGTCCGGGTCGTACGCCGAGAGGTCGCGGCCCCACACCTGCTCCAGGAACGCGATGGCCGTCTGCGGGCTCACCTGCTGGCTGCGGACGTACGCGGCCCGCTCCTCCGCGTCGGCCCGCGAGTCGCCGAGGCCGAACGTGGTGGCCGGCAGGATCGTCACGTCGCGCTCCGAGCGGCCGTGGCGCGGCAGCCGGCCCTTGAGGTCGCGGTAGAACTCCTGGCCCGCCTCCAGGGTTCCGTGGCGGGAGAAGATCGCGTCGGCCGTCGCGGCGCCGAACTCGCGGCCTGCGTCCGAGTCGCCGGACTGGATGAGCACCGGGTGCCCCTGCGGGCGTCGGTGGGAGCGAGAAGCGCCCGCGGAAGGAGAACTGCTCCCCGCGGTGCTCGACCACCGGGGCGACGCCGCCAGCGGCTCCGTCCGGCCAGCTCAACCACAGCTCCTGCGCCGCGGCGAGGATCTCCCCCGCCCGGTCGTAGCGCTGCTCGGGCCGGAGGAACCCGCCGCGGCGGAAGTTCTCGCCGGTGAACGCGTCCGAGCTGGTGACGAGGTTCCAGGCGGCCCGTCCGCCGGACAGGTGGTCGAGCGAGCCGAACTGGCGGGCCAGCTCGTAGGGCTCGTTGAACGTCGTGTTGAGCGTGCCGCCGAGCCCGAGGTGCGTCGTGACGGCCGCGATCGCGTTCAGGACGGTCAGCGTGTCCGGGCGCCCGACCACGTCGAGATCGTGGATCTGCCCGCGGTGCTCGCGCAGTCGCAGCCCCTCGGCGAGGAACAGGAAGTCGAACAGGCCGCGTTCCGCGGTCTGCGCGAAGTGCACGAAGGACGCGAAGTCCGTCTGGCTGCCGGACTCCGGATCGCCCCAGACGGTGGTGTTGTTGACGCCCGGGAAGTGCGCGGCGAGGTGGATCTCCTTGGGCACGTCACGCCCCCCGGGCGAAGTGGTTGGCCGGACGCGCGAGGCCGAAGCGCTCGCGCAGGGTGGCGGCGGGGGCTGCCCGCCGGGTGGCGAGCAACGGCGCCGCGCCGTCCGCAAGGGCGTCGAGGTCACCCGGCAGCGCGAGCGGCACGGCGGTGACGCCGTCGGCGGCATCCTGCCTCGACGGCGTCGACGGCGAGGTCGGCGAACGCGCCCGGGCCACCGACCACGCGCACGGTGCCCGGCTCGAGCGGGTGCTGCCCGTCGAGCGCGTCGAGGCTGCGGCGGGCGGCGTCGGCGTCCGCAGCCGAGGTGGCACTCGACGTCGAGCAGCACGGCGACCGAGTCCGGGTCGCGACCGGCCGCCGCCACGGCGTCGCGGACGCGGGCGCGGTCGCGATGCGCCGCGTGCAGGTCCGGGGCGGCGATCCGGACGACGTCGGCCCACGCGGGCGGCGACGGCCAGCTCCTCGGGCTCCGCGGCCCGCATGACCACGAGCGGGTGCGCCTGCGGGCTGCGCGGGGTGATCGACGGACCCTTCACGGAGAAGAACTCGCCCACGAAGTCGACGTAGTGCAGCTTGTCGCGGTCGACGTAACGGCCGGTGGCGACGTCGCGGATGACGGCGTCGTCCTCCCACGAGTCCCACAGCCGCACCACGACCTCGATCGCCTCGGCGGCCTCGGCCCACAGCTCCGCCGGGGGTGCCGCCTGCTTGCGCCCGAACAGCTCGGCCTCGGCGGGCGTGCGCGAGACCGCCGGCTGCCACCCGGCGCGGCCTGCGGAGACGAAGTCGAGGGTGGCGATCGCCTTCGAGACGTGGAACGGCTCGGTGTGGGTGACGGTCACGGTGGGCACGAGCCCGATGCCGCCCACCACCGGCGCGACCCGGGCGGCGACGGCCACGGCGTCGAGCGAGCCCGCCAGCTCCGCCGGGTCGTCGCCCGGCGGTTCGAACGAGTCGGCGAGGGCGACGAGGTCGAGGTCGCCACGGGCGGCCGCCGCGACGAGTCCGACGTGGTACCCGGCGGTGAACACCGCGGCCGGGTCGGGCAGCCGCCGCCACGCGGCGGGGTGCCTGCCCGCCCCCGACAGCTCCACCGCCAGGTGGATCGTGCGCGCTCCCATCCGTCCCCCTAGTCGCGTGCGTGCCGTTCGGCGCCCGGCACCGAGTAGCCGCGGCCGGCGTACGGGAAACCGTCGAGCTCCGTGGTCTCCGGTCGCTGCTGGTAGTAGGAACGGATCTCGGTGATCCGCCCGTCGTCGGCGAACGTGAACCACTCGGCGCCGCGCGTGGCCACCCGCTCGGCGGCACCGGGGGCAGCCAGAACATCGTCCACTCGATCACCGCCTCGCGGTCCCCGGCGAGGCAGTGGTCCACCACCCAGCGGGCGTCGATCATCCGCGCCACCTTGCGCCAGTACCGCGCCAGGTGCTCGGCACCGCGGACCGGCGCCGAGCCGGGGTTCGGGGCGAGGAACCAGTGCACGACGTCCGGGTGCAGCGTGCGCGGTCAGCTGCTCGACGTCGCCCGCCGAGCAGCCGTCGTAGTACCGCGTGATCGTCTCCAGTGGCGGTCATTCCGTGCGGGACCCCACGGCGCGACGAGGATCCGGTCGGTCAGCGCGACGGCGTGCCCGACGTCGGGATCGACCGGCAGGTGCGCGGCCATCCGCTCGGGGTGCACGACCAGCCCCTCCAGACTCGTCCGCAGCCGTGCGGCGGCGCCTCCGGTGGCGCGCAGGAGGTCGGTCAGGGTCTCCCACTCGGCGTGCCACGCTCCGGCCGCGCGCTGGTGCTCGCCGTCCATCGCCGCGAGCAGCACCGCGACCAGGCCGGGGGCGCGCCTGGCCGCGGCGCGGGCGGTGACCGCGGCGATCGGGTTGCGCTTGTGCGGCATCGACGACGAGTCGCCCGGCGCGGACTCCTCCACCTCGCCCAGCTCGGTGCCGGCGAGCGCGACGATGTCGGTGGCCGGCTTCGCGCATGCCCCCGCCGCCACGCCGAGCGCACCGGCGAGCTCGCCGACGCGCGTGCGTTCGGTGTGCCACGGCAGCCCGGGATCGGCGAGCCCCAGCCGCGCCGCCAGCGCCGGCAACGGTCGGCCAGCGGGCAGCCCGTCCAGCGTCCCGGCCGGGCCGCCGAGCTGGACGGGCAGCGCCGCCAGCACGGCCGCGAGGCGGGCCCGGGCCCGGTCCAGGCCGGCGCACCAGCCCGCCGCCACCAACCCGAAGGTGGTGGGCAGCGCCTGCTGGCCCAGTGTCCGGGCGATCATCGGCGTGTGCCGGTGGGCCGCGGCCAGCGCCGCGGCGGCGTCGGCCGCGCCGTGCAGGTCGGTCAGCACGACCTCGCCCGCCCAGCCGGTCAGCAGCACCGCAGCGGTGTCCATGACGTCCTGGCTGGTGGCGCCCACGTGCACCGACTCCGCCGCCTCCCCCGCGGCCGCGCGCAGCAGCCGCACCAGCGGGATCACCGGGTTGCCGCCGGCCACCGCGGCGAGCCCGAGCGCGGCCGGGTCGATCTCGGCGGGCGCGATCCCGGCCACCGCGTCGGCGATCAGGTCGGCGTGGGCCGCGGGGATCACGCCGTTCTCGGCGGCGGCGTGCGCCAGCGCGACCTCGACGGCCAGCAGCGCCGCCACCCAGGCGTCGTCGTCGAGCCGGGCGGCCACGCGGTCGGCGCCGAACAGCGGGTCGAACAGGTCTCCGCGACCCATGACACCACCTTCGCCCCGTCCACCCGTGCGCGAACGGCACTCTCGCACGAACCTATCGTCCGGACGGGCCGCTCGCGCCGATCATGCCGGGTCGCCGAGGTTCACGGGGAGCTCGGTGAGCCCGCGGACCAGCGCGCTGCGCCGGTGGACGATCTCGGCGGGCGCGACGGCGAGCGCCAGGTCGGGGAAGCGGGCCAGCAGCGCGCCGATCGCCACCTGCACCCTCGATGCGGGCGAGCTGGGCACCCAGGCAGAAGTGCAGGCCGTGCCCGAACGCCACGTGCCCCGAGGCGTCCCGGTCGATGCGCAGCTCGGCGGCGCCCGCCACCCGGTCGGGGTCGCGGTTCGCCGCGCCGAGCGAGAGCTGCACGGCCGCGCCCGCCGGGATCGTCGTCCCGGCCACCTCGACGTCCTCGGCGGCGAACCGCACCGGCGCGTTGTGCACCGGGGTGTCGTAGCGCAGGAACTCCTCGACCGCGCCGGGCAGCAGCGCCGGGTCGGCGCGCAGCAGTGCGAGCTGGTCGGGGTGGGTGAGCAGGCCGAGCACGGCGTTGCCGATGAGGTTCGCCGTGGTCTCGTGCCCGGCGATGAGCAGCAGCATCGCCATCCCGACCAGCTCGTCGCGCGACAGGCGGTCGCCGTCGTCGGCGACCTCGATCAGCGCGCTGATCAGCGCGCCGTCCGGCTCGGCGCGCCTGCGCGTCGACGAGGTCGCCGAGGTAGCCGGCGAGGCTCCCCGACTGCGGCCATCGTGTCCTCGGTGGAGGACTCGTCGACCATCGTGCGCGACCAGGCCCCGAAGTCGTCGCGGTCGGCGGCCGGCACGCCGAGCAGCTCGCAGATCACCTGCACCGGCAGCAGGAACGCGTACTGCGACATGAGGTCGACGGGCCCGGGCGGCGGGGAGCCCGTCGAGCAGCCCGCCGGCGATCTCGACGACCCGCGGGCGCAGCTCGGCCATCCGCCGGGCCGTGAACGACCGGGACACCAGCTTGCGCAGCCGGGTGTGGTCCGGCGGGTCCATCAGGATCATCATCGGCAGCGCATGCTCGGTGCATCCGCGCGCTGCTCGGGCGGCAGCGTGTAGCGCCAGTCCTTCGAGAACCGCGGATCGGCCAGCGCGGCCCGGACGTCGGCGTAGCGGGTGAGCAGCCACACCGTGCCGCCCGGCAGCGCCACCTCGCGCACCGGCTCGTGCTCGCGCAGGTGCGGCGTACGCCGGGTACGGGTCGTTCCAGAAGGCGCCTTCGAACAGCTCGAGATCCCCGGTCGTCGTCATGAACGCCGAGGGCTAGGCGCCCCGGCGAGCACCGCTTACAGTCGCGACGGGGACAGCCCGCCGGGTCGACGGGAACGTCCGCCGGAACCGCCGACCCGGTGACCACCGCGGCGCCGAGCGCGGCCAGCGCCGGGGCGGACTCGATCCCCGAGCCGCCCTGGCCGGCGAAGAACCGGAAGCCCGGGTGCCCGGCCACGCGCCGACCACCGGCACGCGATCGGGCACGAACGAGCGCAGCCCCGCCCAGCTCGTCGCGCACCGAACGCAGGCCGAGCCCGGTGACGCGCTCCACCCGCTCCAGCGCGATGGCGACGTCGAGCTCGTCGGGGCGCGCGTCGCCCGGCTCGGCCGGGGTCTCGTCGCCCGGTGAGACCAGCAGCTGCCCGCCCTCGGCCTTGAAGTAGAACCCCTCCGCGCGCCTCGATCACCATCGGCAGGGCCCGCCCACCGGGTCGGCCGCAGCCGGGACGGGTCCGGCACCCGGGCCACGGCGATCGTCCGCCGCAGCGGCTGCAGGCCCGTCCGGGGCACCCCGGCGAGCGCCGCCACCTCGTCGGCCCACGCCCCGGCCGCGTCGACGACGTCGGCGGCGTCCAGCGACCTCGGCCCCGGCCCCGACCCGCCACCCGCGCCGCCGTGCGCGATCAGCGACCGTGACCGGCGCGCCCGCCCGCACCGACCCGCCCCGGGCCCGCAGGCCACGGACGTAGGCCTGGTGCAGCGCCATCGTGTCGATGTCGGCGGCACCCGCCACCAGCGCCGCCGCCCGCACGCGGCCGGCGCCAGCGCCGGGCAGCGGCGGCAGGCCTCGTCGCCGTCGAGGGGCACCGGCGCGTCGGGCTCGCCGGCGCGCTCGCCCAGCAGCGCGGCGAGCGCGGCCTCGCCCGTCGTCGTCGGCAGCGACCCACAGCACCGGCCGGGGAGACAGCAACGGCGGCGCGCCGAGCTCCGCGGCGAGCCGGGCGAACCGCGGCCCGCTCGCCGCGATCAACGCCCGCACCGGCGCCGCACCGTGCCCGGGCACGTACGTGGCCGCCGACCGCGCCGTCGAGTGCACGGCCAGCGTCGTCTCGCCCTCGATCAGCACGACCGACCGCGTCGCCGCGAGCTCGTACGCGATCGACGCGCCCGCGATCCCGCCGCCGATCACCACGACGTCCGGGCTGGCGGTCACGGTTGCGACGGTAGCCCGGGCGCCCGCCCGGTGCGCCGTGCGGGGTGATCCGGCCGTGCGGGGTGATCCGGCTGTGCGAGGCTGGCCGGGTGTCCGAGACGTGCACCGTGTGGTGGGCCGCTCCGGTGGCGCCCGCCGACGCGCCCGCACTCGTCCACCTCCTCGACACCCACGAGCGCCACCGTCTGGGCCGGTTCCGCCGCCCCGCCGACCGGGCGCGCTACCTCGCCGCGCACGCCCTCGTCCGGCTGGTGCTGGCCGAGTTCACCGGCGCACGCGGCGGACGCCCTGGAGTTCGACCGCACCTGCCGCTGCGGCGAGCAGCACGGCAAGCCGCGGCTCGCACCCGAGGTGCCCGGTTTCTCGCTCAGCCACGCAGGCGACCTCGTCGGCGTCGCGGTGTGGCCGGGCGGTCCGGTCGGCCTCGACGTCGAGCAGGTCCGGGACGTCCGCGAGCTCGCCGACGATGCGCACGCACGTGTGCTCCGCCACCGAGCTGGCCCGCGACGCACCCACGGGCCCGGACGCGTTCTTCACCACGTGGACGCGCAAGGAGGCGCTGCTCAAGGCGACCGGCCACGGGCTGGCCAGCCCGATGACCCGGATCACCCTGGCCCCGGGCGGTTCCCCGGCCGGCGTCGAGGACTGGACCGGCGACGGTGCGCCTGCGGGCCCGATGTGGCTGCGCGACCTGCGCCCGGCGGCGGGCCACCTCGCCGCGCTCGCCGGGCCGGGTGCGGCGCCTCCCACCGTGGTCGTGGCCGACGGCGACGCCGTGCTCCGGCGATGCCGTGACGGGTGAGTGCGACGGCGGCCCCGCGATGGGTCCTGCACCTGGACATGGACGCGTTCTTCGCCGCCGTCGAGCAGCTCACCCGGCCCACGCTGAAGGACCGTCCGGTGCTCGTCGGCGGCCTCGGCCCGCGCGGCGTCGTCGCGGGCGCCAGCTACCAGGCGCGGGTGTTCGGGGCCCGGTCCGCGATGCCGATGGGCCAGGCCCGCCGCCGCTGCCCGCACGCCGTGGTCGTGCCCCCGCGGGGCGGGCTCTACCGGGCCGTGTCCGACGACGTGATGGCGGTGCTGGCCGAGGCGGCGCCGGTCGTCGAGCCGGTGTCGCTGGACGAGGCGTTCCTGGAGCCGCCCGCGCTGGCAGGCGCGGGCGTCGGGGAGGTCGAGCGCTTCGGTGCCGCGCTGCGGGCCGCGGTCCGCGGACGCACCGGCCTGCCCGCCTCGGTGGGGGCCGGGTCGGGCAAGCAGCTCGCCAAGATCGCCTCCGAGCTGGCGAAACCGGACGGGCTGCGGGTCGTCGGGCCCGCCGAGGAGCTCGCCGTGCTCGGCCCGCTGCCGGTGCGCGCCCTGTGGGGCGTCGGGCCGGTGGCCGAGGCGGCCCTTCGCCGGATCGGGGTGCAGACGATCGGGGAGCTCGCCGCAACGGACCTCCGCGAGATCACCGGCCTGCTCGGGACGGCCGTCGGCACCGAGCTGCACCGGCTCGCCCGCGGCATCGACGACCGGCCGGTGGCCCCGCGGGGGGCCGCGAAGCAGGTCAGCGCCGAGACGACGTTCGACGCCGACCTCACCGCGATGACCGCCGTGCACGAGGCCGTGGCCCGGATGACCGCCGCCGCCCACCGCCGCCTCGTCGCGTCCGGCCGGGCGGCGCGCACGGTCACCGTCAAGGTCCGCAGCGCCGACTTCACCACGGCCAGCCGCTCCGAGACCACCGCAGGCGCGAGCACCGACCTCGGCGCGCTCACGGCGGTCGCTCAGCGCCTCGCCCGGGCCGCGGTCCCGGAGGGCGGCGTGCGGCTGATCGGGGTGTCGCTGGCCGGGCTGAGCGAGACGCCGCCACCGGGGCTCTTCGAGACCGCGCCGCCCGCCGGAGCTCGCGCTTCGCCTCGACGAACCGGCGCCGGGCGAGCCCGACCGCGTGGCGACCCGGCCGTCGCGGACGGCGGTCCGTGGCGGCCGGGCGACGACGTCCGGCACGCCGTCCACGGACACGGCTGGGTGCAGGGCGCAGGGCACGGCCGGGTCACGGTGCGCTTCGAGACCCGCAGCTCCGGCCCGGGCCGGGCCGTCACGCTCGCCGACGGCGACCCCGATCTGGTGCGCGCCGACCCGCTCGGCAGCCTCAGCGTGAGGCCGGCGCCCGAGTGGTCGCCTGCGCGCGTCCCGGTGGCGGGCGCGGCGCCGGCACCCGCGGAACCGGGACCTGCCCGCTCCACGACCGGCCAGCGCCGGCGCTGCCGGGACGGGCCCACCGCCGGGGGGAGCACCGCCGAGGGCCGGCCTCGAGGCCCGCACGTCCCGGCGAGGTCCCCGCTGCGGCGCAGCACGGACGCGGCCGCCGGATCGGCGTCCGCACCAGGCCTCCGCGAGGGCCCACGCCAGTCCCGCCCACTCGTCCACGTCCAGCGCGCGCGACCGGCCTGTGCGTCCACGCCGCCGTCCACCAGCACGAGCAACGGCACGCCCGTCGGGGTCGAGGCAGCACCGCGCTACCGTCCAGCGCCCGTGGGCGCATGCCCGCGGGCGTGCACGCGCGCGCAGCGTCCTGCCCGACGGTCGCCGAGCACCGCGACCGCGTCGTCGGTGCCGAGCGGGGCCGTGCGAGGAGGTCGTCGAGCACCGGGCCGGGCGGCTGCAGCGGTGCGCACCCAGACGTCGCCCGTCTCCTCGACGACGTTGCCGATCGGCAGCAGCCCCGGCAGCGCGCGAGGTCACGGACCCGGCGGACGTCGGCCGCGGCGACCGTCGCCCGAGCCGCAGCAGGGAGCCCGCTGGCGCCATCGGGCGGGTGGAACCAGCGTGCCGGCCGGCGGTGCATCCGGACCGGGTCTCGGCCGCCAGTCGGTGCATCGCCATGCGCCTGCCGCGGGGGACTCGCGCCAGATCCGTTACCCGAGGCGCGGTGTGTCAGGACCCGTCCGTTCTCGACGACGCCCGCCGCGTCGAACGTCGCCACGTCGTGCAGCGCGCGCACCGCCGCCTGCACCACCGGCAGGGCGAGCAGCGCGCCGGTGCCCTCCCCCAGGCGCATGCCCAGGTCGAGCAGCGGGTCGAGGCCGAGGTGGGCCAGCGCGAGGCGGTGCCCCGGCTCGGCGGAGCGGTGCCCGGCCACGCAGTACGCCGACGGCGAGCGGGCAGCAGGGCGGCGCGCGGCGAGCGCGGCGGCGCCGGCGTTGACGCCGTCGAGCAGCACCGGCACGCGCGCGCGCGGCCGCGCCGAGCACGAACCCGGCCAGCGCGGCGTGCTCCAGCCCGCCGAACGCGGCGAGCACGCCGATCGGGTCGGCCGGGTCGGGCCGGTGCAGGGCCAGCGCCGCGGCGCACCACGCCGATCTTGCGCGCGAGCGTCGCGTCGTCGATGCCGGTGCCGCGCCCGGTCGCCGCCGCGGGGTCGGCGCCGGTGAACGCGCAGATCAGCAGCGGCGGCGGCGGTGGTGTTGGCGATGCCCATGTCGCCGGTGACCAGGCACCGGTTGCCCGGCGGCGACCAGGTCGCGCGCGGTCTCGATGCCGACCTCGACGGCGCGGCGCGCCTGGTCCCGGGTCAGCGCGGGACCCACGGTCAGATCGGCGGTGCCGTCGCGACCCTGCGGACAGCAGGCCGGGCACGCGGGTCCAGGGCGCCGCCACCCCGACGTCGACGACGCGCACCTCGGCCCCGACCTGGCGGGCGAACGCGTTGACCACCGCGCCGCCGGCCAGGAAGTTGGCCACCATCTGGGCGGTGACCTCCTGCGGCCACGGCGTCACGCCCTGGGCGTGCACGCCGTGGTCGCCGGCGAACACCGCGACCGCCGCCGGCTCGGGCAGCGGCGGCGGGCAGGCCCCGGCGATCCCGGCGAGGTGACCGCGAGGTCCTCGATCCGGCCGAGCGAACCGCGCGGCTTGGTCATGCGGTCCAGCCGCTCCCCGGCGGCGGCGCGGGCGGCCGCGTCCGGTGGCGTCACGGCGCGGAGGTCTCGGCGATCAGATCCACGACGTCCTGATCGCGTCGGCGGGCAGACCTCGATGCACTCCAGGCAGCCGGTGCAGCGGTCGTGCGCATGCGAGCCCGCGCGCACCGGCGCACGCGTGCTCGGGCAGGTCGCAGGCACGCCCCGCACCGGTGCAGGCGTCGCGACGCGCGCGCGGTGCGTCAGCGCAGGCCATGGCCGCGGCCCGTGCGCTTGGGCGGGACGACGATCGTCGAGAGGTAGGGCCCGGGCGCGGCGGGGTCGAGCTCGCGAGCCGGCCGGATGTCCTCGGAGCCCAGCCCGAGCCCGGCGCCGTAGACCGCGTCGTCGAGCCGGCCGGTCTCGCGCAGCACGGCGAGGGTCTCGGGCAGCATGCGGCCGAACTTGTAGGCCACCACGGAGTCGAACGCGCTCGCAGCGCCTCCCGGAACCGGTCGGCACCCGCCGTCATCGGGAACAGTGCGAGCGACTCGCGGCCCTCGACCAGCGGCGGTTCCCGATGCGGGCGGCGAGGTCCTGCATCGCCGTGATGCCCGGCACCAGCTCGACGGCCACGTCGACGAGGTCCCGCACGGTCGCGGCGAGGTAGCTGAAGGTCGAGTAGACGCACGGGTCGCCGATGGTGGCGAACGCGGCGGTCCCGCCGGGGTTGCGCGGCGAACCAGCGCGGCGACCTGCGCCGCCGCGGCGTCCCAGGCCTGCTCCCGCCGCTCGGTGTGCTCCCGGTCGTGCTTAGCGCGAACACCACCCGCTCCACGCGCCACGCCTCGGCGTAGTACAGCGCGGTCTGCTCGGCGCGGCCGGTCTCGCCGGAGTCGGCGACCGGCACGAACACGACGTCGGCCTTAGCCGAGCAGGTTGGCCGCCTTGACCGTGACGAGCTCCGGATCCCCGGGCCCGACACCCACCCCCACCAGCGTGTTCACCCGGCACCCACCGCGTCGTCCTCCAGGTCGCCTTCCAGGTCGAGGTAGGTCTGGCGCAGCCGGTCGAGCACGGCGTCGTCGGGCTTGGCCCACATGCCCCGGTCGGCCGCCTCCAGCAGCCGCTCGGTGATCCCGCGCAGCGCCCACGGGTTCGACCTCTCCATGAACGCGCGGTTGGTCGGGTCGAAGACGTACGCGTCGGCGAGCGCGCCGTACATCCAGTCGTCGACGACGCCGGCGGTGGCGTCGTAGCCGAACAGGTAGTCCACGGTGGCGGCCAGCTCGAACGCGCCCTTGTACCCGTGGCGCTGCATCGCGGCGATCCACCGCGGGTTCACCACCCGGGCCCGGAACACCCGCTTCGTCTCCTCGGCGAGCGTGCGCGTGCGGACGGCGTCGGGCACCGCGGAGTCGCCGACGTACGCCGCGGGCGAGCGCCCGGTGAGCGCGCGCACCATCGCGACCATGCCGCCGTGGTACTGGAAGTAGTCGTCGGAGTCGACGATGTCGTGCTCGCGGGTGTCCTGGTTCTTCGCCGCCACGGCGATCCGCCGGAACGACTGTCTCCATGTCCGCCCGCGCCTCGCGGCCGTCCAGCCCGCGGCCGTAGGCGTAGCCGCCCCACACCGCGTAGACCTCGGCGAGGTCGGCGTCGCTGCGCCAGTTGCGGGCGTCGATCAGCGGGCAGCAGCCCCGCCCCGTACGCGCCCGGCTTGGACCCGAAGATCCGCGACGTGGCGCGGCGCCGGTCGCCGTGCTGCGGCGGCGTCGGCCTCGACGTGCGCGCGCAGGTAGTTCTGCTCGGCGGGCTCGTCCAGGTCGGCGACGGCGACGATCGCGTCGTCGAGCAGCGTGATGACGTGCGGGAACGCGTCGCGGAAGAACCCGGAGATGCGCACGGTGACGTCGATGCGCGGCCGGCCCAGCTCCGCGCGCGGCACGACCTCGAAGCCGGTGACGCGCCGTGACGCCTCGTCCCAGACCGGCCGGGCGCCGATCAGCGCGAGGATCTCGGCGAGGTCGTCGCCCTGGGTGCGCATCGCGCGGTGCCCCAGACCGTGAGCCCGACCGACCGGGGGTAGGTGCCGGTGTCGGCGAGGTGGCGGGCGACCAGCGAGTCGGCCAGCGCCGACCCGACCTCCCACGCGCTGCGCGACGGGATGGCCTTCGGGTCGACGGAGTAGAAGTTGCGGCCGGTCGGCAGCACGTTGACCAGCCCACGGGTCGGCGAGCCGGACGGCCCGGCCGGCACGTAACCCGCCGTCGAGCGCGTGCAGCACCCCGGCGATCTCGTCGGTGGTGCGGTCCAGCCGGGGCACGACCTCGCGACAGCCGAACTCCAGCACGGCGACGACGTCGGGCACCTCCTCCCCCAGTTGCTCTGCGCACACCGACGCAGCACCGGTCCAGCCGCGGGCCTGCACCCCCTCCACCAGCAGGCGGGCGACCCCCTCCAGCACGTCGACGACGTCGGCGGCGGTCGACTCCCGGCCCGCCCGCCAGCGCGATCGCCCTGGTCAGGCGCTGATGCGCCGAGGTGTGCAGAGCAAAGGACCGGACGGAGGCACCGGGCGCGGCGAGCAGGACCTGCTCGTCGAGCCCGATCCACGCCGCGATGGCCGCGCGCAGCCCGGGCAGCGCCGTGCGGCCACCCCAGACCTGGGACGCCCGCAGGATCGCGAGCACCAGGTTGACCTGGGCCTCGTCGGACGGCGCGCCCCCAGGACGTGCAGGCCGTCGCGGATCTGGACGTCCTTGATCTCGCAGAGATAGCCGTCGACGTGCAGGACGAAGTCGTCGAAGTCGTCCTCGCCGGGGGCGGCGTCGACGTGCAGGTCGGTGTGCAGCTGGGCGCCGGTCACGACCTCCCAGATCCGCGCGCGCAGCGCCGGCAGCTTTCGCCGGGTCCATCGCCGACACGGTCGCGTACTCGTCGAGCAGCTGCTCCAGCTTGGCCATCTCGCCGTAGGTGTCGGCGCGGGCCATCGGCGGCACGAGGTGGTCGACGACGACGGCGTGGCCCCGCCGTTTCGCCTGGGTGCCCTCGCCCGGGTCGTTCACGATGAACGGGTAGACCAGCGGCAGCTCGCCGAGCACGGCGTCCGGCGCGCAGCCCGACGAGAGCCCGAGGCCCTTGCCCGGCAGCCACTCCAGGGTGCCGTGCTTGCCGAGGTGGACCACGGCGTCGGCGCCGAACGTCCGCTCCAGCCACCGGTAGGCGGCCAGGTAGTGGTGCGAGGGCGGCAGGTCCGGATCGTGGTAGATCGCGATCGGGTTCTCCCCGAAACCGCGCGGCGGCTGGATCATCAGCAGCACGTTGCCGAACCGCAGCGCGGCCAGCACGATCTCGCCCCGGTCGACGTAGAGCTCGCCGGGCGGCTCGCCCCAGTGCTCGCGCATCCGCGCCGTCAGCTCGGCGGGCAGCTCGTCGAACCACGCCGCGTAGTCCCCGCCCGCGACGCGGCAGGGTGCGGCGGCGAGCTGCTCCTCGGTGAGCCACTCGACGTCGTGCCCACCCGCGGCGATCAGGGTGTGGATCAGCGTGTCGGAGTCCTCGGGGAACTCGCCGACGGCGTACCCGGCCTCGCGCAGCGCGCGCAGGAGCACGACCGCCGACGCCGGGGTGTCCAGTCCGACCGCGTTGCCCACCCGGGCGTGCTTGGTCGGGTAGCTCGACAGCACGATCGCCAGCTTCCGCTCGGCGACCGGCGTGGCCTTCAGCCGGGCGTGCCGGACGGCGAGGCCTGCGAGCCGGCCCGCCCGCTCCGGGTCGGCGCGGTAGACGGGCACGTCGTCGCCGGGATCGGTCTCCTTGAACGAGAACGGCACGGTGATCAGCCGCCCGTCGAACTCCGGGATCGCCACCTGCATCGCCGCGTCCATCGGCGACAGCGCGGCGTCGGACCCGGACCAGGTGGCCCGCGACGTCGTCAGGCACAGCCCCTGCAGCACCGGCACGTCCAGCGCGGCGAGGGCGCCCGCGTCCCACGAGTCCTCCGAGCCGCCCGCTGAGGCGTCCGACGCCCTGGTGCCGCCCGCCGCCAGCACCGTCGCGACCAGCGCGTCCGCCCGGCCGAGCAGCTCCATCAGCCCGGCGTCGGCACCGCGCAGCGACCCGCAGTACACGGGCATGGCGTTGGCCCCACGCTCCTCGATCGCGTCGCACAGCACGTCGACGAACGCCGTGTTCCCGGACAGCTCGTGCGCCCGGTAGAAGACGACTCCGACGGTCGCCCGCTCCGGGTCGTGCGCTCGCTCGCCGTGCACGCCGTACTCCGGCGCCGGCGCGGGCGGTGCGAAACCCTCACCGGTGAGCAGAACGGTGTCGGAGAGGAACCGGTGCAGCTCGCGGAGGTTGTCCAGCCCGCCTGCGGCGAGGTAGGCGAGCGCCTCCGACGCCACCCCGGCCGGCACGGTCGACGCGCCCATCAGCTCGGCGTCGGGTGACGGCCTCGCCGCCCAGCAGCACCACCGGACGCCCGGACGCGACGAGCGCGTCCACGCCCTCGGGCCACGCGCGCCGCCCGCCGAGCAACCGCAGCACGACCACCGACACCCCGGCGAGCAGCGCGGGCAGGCCGGCAGGCTCGACACGAGCGGGGTTGCCCGTGCGGTAGGTCGCGCCGCACGCGCGGGCGGCCAGCAGTTCGGTGTCGGCGGTGGACAGCAGCAGAACCGTGTGGTCGCCGGGCATGCCGTCGCCGGCCATCGTGCCTCCTCGAGGGTCCGCGCCCTCAGTCGAGCGAGCGAGCGACGGCGGCGAGTGTCCTGGCTCCCGGATCGATGCGGGCCGCCCGACCTTCCCACCGGCTCCTGCCGGCAGTGGTCGTCGAGGTGGGCGGCCGCTCCCCGGTGACAGTGGCGGGACCGCGCCGGATTCACACCGGCTTCCTGCACTGCCGTCGACCGAACGAGATCACAACGTGGCAACGGGGTCAACGAGAGGTTTGGCACTACGCCGACTTCGGGAACGACGAGTAAACGGTTCACTCGGATGAGTGAGTTCTCCGTCACTACAAGGAGGTAGTCCGGTGGATTCCACCGTGATCATCCTGATCGTCGTCGTCGTGGTGCTGCTGATCGCACTCGCCGCGGCCGGTGCGGTCCTCGCACGGCGCAAGCGGTCCGAGCGACTGCAGGAGCACTACGGATCCGAGTACGAACGCAGCGTGGCCGAGACGGGCGACCGGCGGGCGGCCGAGGCGGAGCTGACCGAGCGCGAGAAGCGCCACCGCTCCCTCGACATCCGCGACCTCCGTCCGGAGGAGCGCGAGCGGTTCGAGTCCTCGTGGTCCTCGATCCAGCGCCGCTTCGTCGACGACCCCGTCCGCTCGGTGCACGACGCGGACGATCTCGTCGTCGAGATCATGCGGGTGCGCGGCTACCCGGTCGACGAGTTCGACCGCCGCGCCGAGGACATCTCCGTCGAGCACCCGAACGTCGTCCGCCACTACCGCGAAGCGCGAGCCGTCCGGGACGCGACCGCGAACGGGTCCGTGGACACCGAGCAGCAGCGCCACGCCGTGACCTCGTACCGCTCGCTGGTCGAGGCACTCCTCGGTGACCGCCACAGCGACACCGATCACGCCGACACCGATCACGCCCGCACCGATGACGCCCGCACCACCGAACCGGCCGAGAACCGCAACCGCGAGGAGCAGCACCCGATGAGCACGCAGGACCAGCACACGGAACTCGGCCGGGACGAGCAGCCGGTGGACGTCGTTCACGCCGATCGTGGCGACCGGGCGCTGACCAGACCCGCGACATCGACATCGACAGCGCGCCCGAGGACCGGTCGCAGCGCGACGGGACGCCCGCACGACGAGCTGCACGACGGGCGGCACGACGACACCGCCGACTTCGGCGCGGGCGTGGGCACCGAGCCCCGGCCCGACCCGGAGCCCGAGACCCGGACCGAGACCCGGACCGAGACCCGGACCGAGACCCGGACCGAGAGCACGGCAGCGTCGGCCCCGCCGCCGAGCGACGAGGACCCCGAGCGGCTCGTGCCACGTGACCGTGCCGACGAGTACAGCTCCCGTTGGGACACCGTGAAGGGCACCTTCGTGGACGAGCCGCGCCGTGCGGTGGCGGAAGCGGATGCGCTGGTGGGCGAGCTCCTCGACGACATGGAGCGGCTCTTCCGGGAGCAGCGCAGCCGCCTCGAGCACGGGCTGGACGCCGAGGAGACCTCGACGGAGGACCTGCGCGTCGCGCTGCGCCGCTACCGCAGCTTCTTCGACCGCCTGCTCTCGCTGTAGCCCGCCCGCACGACCAGCACTGACGAGATCAGCCCGTCACGCGATCGGGTGCCAGGCCGGCGACCGGCCCCACCACGATCACCGCAGGCGGGCTGATCTCGTTGTCCCGGACGGCGTCGGCCACCGTGGCGAGGGTGGCGCGCAGGGTGCGCTGGATGCGCATCGTGCCGTCCTGGACCACCGCGACGGGCGTCTCGGCCGGGCGGCCCCCCTCCATGAGCGCGGTGGCGAACGCGGCGATGCGCTCGACCGCCATGAGCAGCACCACCGTGCCGCGGAGCCGGGCCAGTGCCGGCCAGTCGACCAGGCTGCGCGGGTCGCCGGGAGCGACGTGGCCGGAGACGACGACGATCTCGTGGGCCACCCCGCGGTGGCTCACGGGCACGTCGGCGACCGCCGGTGCGGCGAAGGCGCTCGTGACCCCGGGCACGACGGTGACCGGCACCCCGGCCTCGGCGCAGGCCAGCACCTCCTCGAAGCCACGGCCGAAGACGTACGGGTCACCGCCCTTGAGCCGCACCACGAATCGACCTGCCCTGGCGTGCTCGATCAGCAGCTCGTTGATCCGTTCCTGGTTCATCGCCCTGCCGTACGGGATCTTGGACGCGTCGATCACCTCGACGTGAGCGGCGAGCGCGTCGAGCAGGTCACGCGGGCCGAGCCGGTCGGTGACGACGACGTCGGCGCGTGCCAGCAGGCGCCGTCCGCGCACCGTGATGAGCTCGGGATCGCCCGGCCCGCCCCCGACGAGCGCGACGCCGGGCCGCACCGCCTCGGCGGTGTCGCTGACCAGCCCGGCCTGCAGCGCCTCGACCAGCGCGGTGCGCACGGCGGCCGACCGTCGCGGCCTGCGACCCGCGAGGACCCCCACCGTGAGCCCGTCGTGGCGGCCGACGGCCGGTGTGACGGCGCTCCCGGACGGCGCGTCGTCGGCGCGCACGCAGAAGATCCGGCGCCGCATCGCCTCGGCACCCACCGCGGCGTTCACGGCGGTGTCGTCGGCGCAGGCCATGGCGTACCAGGCTCCGTCGAGGTCACCGTCGTGGTAGCCGCGGCCGGTCCACGCCAGCTCGCCCGCCGTGGCCATCGCCTCGATCGCCGTCGTGACCTCCGGCGAGACCACCTCGACGCGGGCTCCGGCGGCGAGCAGCCCGGCGATCCGGCGCTGGGCGACGGTCCCACCGCCGACCACGACGACGCGACGGCCGGCGAGGTCCAGGCCCGCCAGGTACGGGTCGGGGCGAGGATCGGCCATCAGTCCCCCGCCGAAGCGAGGCCGTGCCCGTGGCCGTGGCCGGGACCCGCAGGGTCGTCGGGGTGGTGGTGGGGCGCCTGCGGCACGCCGAGCTTGTCCTCGAACCCGGGCAGCAACACCCGGTAGGCGCAGGTGTCGCAGTTCATGCGGATGTCGCCGTGCAGCGCCTCGCGGTAGCGCTCGGCCACGAGGCCGGCGAGCTCCTCGCAGTCGCCGAGGTGCCCCGCCACGCGCACGTCGAGGTCCGGATGGTCCGCTCCGAACGCGTGGGCCTGGTCGGCGACGCGGCGCGGCAGCACGCCGTCGAACAGGAAGTACGGCGCCACCACGACGCGCTCGGCCCCCAGCGCACGGCAACGGGCCAGGCCCGCCGCCACGTCGGGGCCGGCCAGCGAGACGAAGGCCGGCTCGACGAACGCGTAGCTCCGCCCCTCCTGGAGCAGCCGCGCCACCTTGCAGACCTCGGCGTTCGCGTCCGGGTCGGTCGAACCGCGGCCGACGAGGAGCACGGCGGTGCCCTCGTGGCCGGCGTCGGGCGACACCGCGTCGACCCGTTCCGCGAGCAGGTCCAGGAGCACCGGGTGCGGGCCGAGGGGGCGGCCGAGCACGAAGCTCGTGCCAGGGTCACGCAGCGTCTCGCGGGCCAGCGCGGCGGGGATGTCCCCCTTCGCGTGCCCGGCGGCGACGAGTACGAGCGGGACGGCCGCCATCCGGCGGTGCCCGCGACCGGCGAGCGCGGACCACGCCTCGTGCACGGTCGGCAGGGACAGCTCGATGAACCCGCCGTCGACGTCGACGCCGTCGAGTTCGAGCCTGCGACGCATCCGCTCGGTGAACGCGAGGAACTCCGCCACGCCGCGGTCGTCGACCGTGCCGTGCCCGACCAGCATCAGCGGTGCGGTCATCCCGGCTCCTCGGCTGCCCGGGATCCGCGCAGTAGAGCAGCGCGTTGACCGCCGCGGCCGCGGCCGCGGCGCCGCCGCGCTCGGAGCGGTTGGACAGCGCGGGCAGCCCGGCGGCCCGCAGCGCCGCCTTCGCGGCCACCGAGCCGACGAACCCCACCGGCAGCCCGATCACCAGCGGCGAGCTGACCAGGCCCGCCTCGGCGCAGCGCAGCAGCTCGACCAGCGCGGTCGGGGCGTTGCCGATCACCCAGACGCCGCCGACGGGATGCGCGCGCACGGCCGTCCGGACGCCTGCCGCCGAGCGGGTGAGCCCCTCGGCGGCGGCGAGCTCGCGCACTCCGGGGAGGTCGAGCGCGACCGTCGTCGGCCGCGCCGTGATCCCCGCTGCCACCATCCGCACGTCGGTGACCAGCGGTGCCCCCGCGAGCAGCGCCGCCCGCCCGGCCCGCAACGCGTCCTCGTCGCAGACCAGGTCACCCGCCCAGCTCGGGTCCGCGCTCGTGTGCACGACGCGTTCCACCACCGCGCGGGTGAGCGGCGGCAGATCGGTGGTGTCGAGGCGGGCTCGGAGGATGGCGTACGACTCGACCTCGATCGGGTGTACGCCCGTCCGCAACGGACCGCTCACCGCCGGAGCCTTTCACACACCGGAGGGTCCGCTCCAGCGATACCCGCGCGGGGTGACCATGCGCCCGGCCACCATGCGGGTCGCCGACGAGCCGACGACGACGGTCGTGAGCATGTCCACCGTCGCCGGGTCGAAGTCCGCGAGGCGCGCGGTCCGGACCTGCTGGCCCGGGCGCCCCGCCTGGCGCACGGCACCGACCGGCGTGTCGGCGGGCCGGTGCGCGCGCAGGATGTCGAGCGCGGCGCCGAGCTGCCAGTGCCGGTCCCGGCTGCGCGGGTTGTAGAAGCAGGCGACGAGCTCCGCCTCGGCTGCGGCGACGACCCGCCGTTCGATCACCGGCCACGGCGTGTGCAGGTCAGACAGCGAGATCAGCACGTGGTCGTGGCCCAGTGGCGCCCCCAGCAGCGCCGCCGCCGCGAGGGCCGCCGTCACCCCCGGCACCCCGACGACCTCGATGTCGGCGCCCGCCCGTTGCAGCGCGGGGCTGGCCATCGCGTAGACGCCCGCGTCGCCGGAACCGATCAGCGCCACCGCCCGGCCCGCCACGGCGAGGTCGACCGCCTCGGCGGCGCGCTGCTCCTCCTCGCCCAGCCCGCTGGCCCGCACCTCGGTTCCGGGCCGGAGCAGGTGCGCGACCTGGTCCACGTACTGGTCGAGCCCGACGACCACCGCCGCGCGTCGCAGCTCGGCGTCGGCGCGCGGGACGCGCAGGTCGGCGGCGCCGGGGCCGAGCCCGACGATCGCCAGCCGTCCGCGCGGCCGGATCCGGGCGGCGGCCACCGTGACGTTGTCACCCTTGATCTTCTCGACGGCCAGCTCGACAGGCCCGCCCCCGGCCAGCTCGGCCGCCGCGTGCAGGGCGGCGGCCTCGGCGACGCTGGCGGTGCCGACCTCGGCGCGCACGACCTCGCTCGGGTTGGGCACCTCGACCGCGGCGAGGACCGCCGCCGGGTAGGTGCGCAGCGCCGCGGGGGCGATCGCGGCGAGGATGCCGGCCTCGGCTGCCTTGACGTCGATGCTCGCGAAGGCCCGCACGGCGCGCGGATCCAGACCGTGCTCGGTCCGCAGCCGGTCGAGCGTGTCGGCGACGGCGCCTGCCGGCACGCCGCCCGCGCTGCCGATCCCGACGACGAGCGTGGGCGGGACCAGCCGGAGCGTGCCCTCCGCGGCCGGTGCGGCGCGGTCGTCGATCACGACGGTGTGCCGTGGCGGCCCGGTCGGCGGGGGCAGCGGCGGGAGCGGGAAGCCCAGCGGGTTCTCCACGCTGGGCCGCCCCGTCGAGCAGCGCGACCCCGGCCGCGGCGAGGTCGCCGTCGACCGCCGCGCCGAGCAGCTCCACCAGCTCGTCGAGCCCGGTGGTCCCGGTGGCGTCGGACGCGGTGGTGACCACCGGCCGGGCGCCGAGTACGGCGCCGACCCGGGCGGCGAGCGTGTTGGCCCCACCGCCGTGCCCGCCCACCAGTGCCACCGCGAACTGCCGTGCCTCGTCGACGCAGACGACGCCGGGATCGACGTGCTTGCCGGCCAGCAACGGCGCGATCAACCGCACCGTCGCGCCGGTGGCCAGGAAGAACACGGCACCGTCGAGCGTCGGCCAGCGTGCGGGCAGCTCGTCGAGCTCGGCGGGCACGACCCCGGGTCCGAGCGCGGCGGCCACCTCCGCGGCGGCCAGGCGCCCGGCGGCGGAGACGGCGAACAGCGCGATCACGGTCGATACCCCCAGAGGACGGTGACCGGGTTGGTGGCGGCCAGCCGGACGGCGCCGTCCGTCAGCTCCGCGAGCCGCGACGCCGCGAGCTGCACGCCTTCCACGCGGTAGCCGGCGGCGAGCAGCGCGGCGCGGGTGGGCGCGATGCGGTCCAGCGCGGCGAGCCCGACGACGACGCGGTCCGCGCCCGTCCCGGCCACCGCAGCCACCACCGAGGGGCCGCCGCCGCCCACGTACACCGCGTCCGCGGCGGGGAGCCCGGCGAGAGCGCCGGGGGCATCGCCCTCGACGACCCGCACGTCGACGCCGTGCGCGGCGGCGTTCGACGCGATGCGGGCCGCGTCGTCGGCACGGCGCTCGACGGCCAGCACCGCGGCACCCAGGCGCGCGCACTCCACGGCGACGGACCCCGATCCCGCGCCGACGTCCCACACGAGGTCGCCGGGCCGCGGGGCCAGGCGCGCCAGCACGAGCGCTCGCACCTCCGCCTTGGTGACCATCCCCGCGCGGTGCTCGAACACCCCGTCCGGCAACGCCCAGCCACCGGGTGGCGGCGTCGGCTCGCCGCCCGCGTACCACCCGCGTGCGGGGGCGGAGCCGGTGGGACGCAGGCAGAGCACGACGTTGAGCGGGTCCCAGGAGCGCGTGGCGGCATCGGCGGCGTCGATCGTGGTCAGCCGCTCCCCCGGCCCGCCGAGCGCTTCGGCCACGACCAGCGTCCGCGCCCAGCCGTGCAGCCCGGCCCCGATCTCGGCGGGTCCGGCGCCGGGGGCGGTGAGCACTGCAGTGGCGGCACGCGCCCGGCACACGTTGAGCGCGGGCCGCAGCGCCCGGCCGTGGGCGCTCACCACCGCGACGTCGTCCCAGGACCGGCCGAGCCGTCCGAACATCTGCTGCACGCTGGACACCGCCGGGAGCACGACCGGGCGCACGCCGCACTCGTCCAGCATCCGCACGATGCCGAAGAAACCCGGATCGCCGCTGGCCAGCACCACCGACCGCCGTGCGGCGAGCCGCCGCACGAGCGCCAGGCCCGACCGCCCCCAGCTCGACGCGCTCGGCGCCGGACGGGACCGCCGCGGCGTCGAGGTGCCGGCGCGCCCCGGCCACGACCTCGGCGGTGGCGAGCGCGGACGCGGCCCCGGGCGGCAGCGGGCGGCCGTCGATCCCGATCACGGTGACGGTCAGGGGGACACCCATCCCGGTTCGGTGGACGCCACGACCCGGCCGCCGGTGAAGTCGACCATCGCGACGCGGGCCGCCAGCTCGCGCCCCTCGGCGGCGCTGAACCGCACCAGCACCTCACGCACGGAGCCGCACAGCGCGTCGCCGCACTCGCGCAGCAGTCCGGCCGCCTCCCACAGCTCGTAGGCGTGCCGGGCCGTGTTCGCCGCGTCGACCTCGGCCGCGAGCTCGCCGGAGCCGCCCGCGGCCCGGGTGATCCCTCCCAGCAGGCCCGTGTCGACCTTCGACCGGGTGTAGTGCGTCATGAGCACGCCAGCGGCGAGCTTGGTCAGCTTCCCGACCATCCCGACGAAGACGACCTCGCGCAGCCCAGCTCCACCGCCCGCCGCAGCGCCGCGCCGGTGAAGTCGCCGACCTCGACGAACGCGACCTCCGGCAGGTCGGGCAGCAGCGCCATCGCGCCCCGCTCCGTGCGGCCGCCCGTGGCCAGCACGAGCGTCGGGCAACCTTGCGCGGCCATCACCGCGACCGCCTGGACCACCGACGCCCGCCAGGACGCCGTGGAGAACGGCCGCACGATCCCGGTCGTGCCGAGGATCGAGATGCCGCCCTCGATGCCCAGGCGCCGGTTCGTCGTCTTCCGCGCCATCCTCTCGCCGTCCGGGACGCTGATCGTCACGTGCACGCCACCGGACGGGACGGCCTCGCGCACCGCTTCGGTGATCATCCGCCGCGGGACGGGGTTGATCGCCGGGCCGCCGACGTCGAGGCCGAGGCCCGCCTTGGTCACGGTGCCGACGCCGTCGCCGCCCTCGATCGTGACGTCCTCCCCGGGGCCGAGCCGGACGGTCGCGGTGAGGTGCGCCCCGTGCGTCACGTCGGGGTCGTCACCGGCGTCCTTGACCACCACGGCGGTGGCGGCGTCGCCGTGATGCGCATGGGTGTGCAGAGCAAAGGAGTGCCGGTCGCCCGACGGGAACGGGATGTCGACGGCCTCCGGAGCGGTGCCGTCCCGCAGGAGCATGGCGGCGGCCTTCGCTGCCGCGGCCGCGTTGGCCCCGGTCGAGAAGCCGCGCCGCAGTGCCTGCCTGCGCACCTTCATGGTGCGCGGCAGGTCCGGCTCCCGCAGCTCAGGGGGATCGGTCACGGGGCCGCCGCGCGCGCCGCGCGCAGGGCACGACGCGCCTCCGGGTCGGGCTTGCGGAACGTGTGGAAGTGGCCGGGGTGATAGAGGTGCGAGCGGGTGCCCGACGCCGACAGCGCCCCGCCGACCAGGAACAGCGTGTGCCGCCACAGCTTGCGCTCCTTGCACAGCGTCTCGACCTCGTCGAGGCGGCAGCGGAGCACCAGCTCGTCGGGCCAGCTGACGCGGTAGGCCACGACCACCGGCGTGTCGTCGCCGTAGCCGCCCGCCCGCAGCTCCTCGACCAGCTGCGACGTCCGCGCGGCCGAGAGGAAGATCGCCATCGTGGTGCCGTGCCGCGCGAACTCGCGCAGCTTCTCCCGCTCCGGCATCGGGGTCTTGCCGCCCTCGAGGCGGCACAGGATCACCGACTGCGCCACCTCGGGGATCGTCAGCTCCCGGCCGACGACGGCCGCGGCCGCGCCGAACGCCGACACCCCTGGCACGATCTCGACGTCGAGGCCCAGCTCCTCGGCGGCGTCGTACTGCTCCTGCACGGCTCCCCACAGCGACGGGTCACCCGAGTGCACCCTGGCCACCCGGAGGCCGTCCGCGGCCGCGCGGCGGTAGAGCGCGAGCACGTCCTCGTGCGCGATCTGCGAGGAGTCCACCAGCTCGGCGTCGGCGCGGGCGTGCTCGGTGACGCACTCCGCGGTGACCAGCGAGGCCGCCCACACCACGACGTCGGCCTCGGCGATCCGCCGGGCACCGCGCAGGGTGATCAGGTCGGCGGCGCCTGGCCCGGCACCGATGAAGGACACTCTTCCGCGATCCACGCCGAACAGTCTCGCTCACCCGCGCCGGTCTGGACGACGAGCCCGGCGATCGCGCCGACGACCGTCGGCCACAGCTCGCGGGGCAGGTTGTGCCCCATCCCGGGGAACGTCAGCAGCCGCGCGCCCGGCACCGCCTCCGCGGTGGCCCGGCCACCCGCCGGCCGGACCAGCGGGTCGGCCTCGCCGTGCACCACCAGCGTCGGAACCCGGACTCCGCGCAGGCCCGGCCACCCGGCTGTGGGACGCGTTGATCGCCGCGAGCTGGCGGCGGCCACCGGCCGGGTCGTGACCGCGCGCGAACGCGCGCCGCCCGTAGTCGCGCAGCCAGTCCTCGTCGAGCGGGTAGCCCGGGGAGCCGATCACCCGGAACGTGCGCACCACCCGCTCGGCCGCCTGCTCCGCGCTGCGGGCCGGGCGGGCGGCGAGCGCCAGGGTGGCACCGAACGTCGGGCGGCCGATCCGCGGGGACGGCGTCGACATCACCGACGTCAGCGAGCGGACGCGGTGCGGGTGCTCGATCGCGAGGGCCTGGGCGATCATGCCGCCCATCGACGTGCCGACGACGTGCGCGGACTCCCAGCCCAGTGCGTCGAGCACGGCGACGGCGTCGGCGGCCATGTCCGAGACCCGGTAGGGCGCGACGGCCCGCGGTGCGGCGAGGACCGCGGGCAGCGACGGCGCGCCGCGACCCGTCAGGTGCGTGGACGCCCCGACGTCGCGGTTGTCGAACCGGACGGGGCTGAACCCCTGGCGGACGAACTCGGCGCACAGGTCGTCGTGCCAGAACAGCATCTGCATCGCCAGGCCCATGACCAGCAGCAACGGCTCGCCGTCCGGCGGCCCCAGCCGCTCGTAGACCAGCTCGACGTCGCCGTTGCGGGCCCTTGCCCCGATCTCGCTCATGCGGCGGCGCTCCCCTCGGACAGCGCCGCGGTGAGCGTCGCCGCCGAGGTCTCCAACGACGTCTCCAGCACTCTCGCGCGGCGCCGCGGGTTCATGAGGTTGCCGCCCATCGCGGTCAGGTCCCGCGGGCCGGGGGTGAGCACCGTGACGCGGGTGCCGGTGGCCCGGACCGCTCGCACCTCGCGGTCCAGCCACCGCGACACGACGCGGCGGACACCCCGCTCGACGCTCGCGACCGGGTCCAGCGGATGGTCGTAGGCCCGGCTGGCGAGCGGGGCGAGGACGTAGACCTCGTCGAGCTCCGGCGCCCCTTCCCGGGCCAGCAACCCCAGCGACGTCGTGGAGGCGACGCCGCCGTCGATGTAGCGGTGGCCGTCGATGATCTGCGGGGTGAACCAGCCCGGGATCGCGCAGGAGGCGAGCACGGCGTCGGCCACCGACGACGGCGGCGCTCCCTCGCGGCCGAAGACGACCCGGCGGCCGCTGTCGTAGTCCACCGCGACCACCCAGAGCGGCGAGCCCGGAACCCAGCGGTCGGTCGTGACGCCGATGCGTTCCTGCAGGGAGTCGACCAGCCGGATCAGGGCACCCATCCGGGCCCGGCCGACGGGCAGCAGGGCGGTCGCGGCGACCAGCGGCGGCACCCGGCACGGTGCGACGGCCGCGGCGGCCAGCAGCCGCGGCGAGCCGATCCACGGCAGCGGCACCGGTGGCCGCCCGTCGCCGGACTCGCGCTCGATGGTGCGGACGTCGGGGAGCCGGTCGACCGCGTCGGCGCCGGACTGGTGGGTGATGAGCTCGTCCACGCCCATCCCGCAGCGCAGCGCCGCACCGAGCACGCTGCCCGCGCTGGTGCCGAGCACCAGGTCCAGCTCGCCGAGCGTGCGGTCGAGCCGCGTCTCCAGTGCGGCGAGCGCGCCCACCATCCAGGCGGAGCCGAGCACCCCGCCCGCGCCGAGGACGAGCCCGACCCGCGGGCTCGACGAGACCGTCCCCCGCAGCTCGACGAGCGACTCGCCGATCGACGCCGCGAGCACGTCGACGTCGACCATCGCGTCGCGGTCGGCGTTGAGCCCGTAGAAGACGCCGCCGTCGTAGGACGTGATGCCGATGGAGACGGCCTGCCCCTTGGCCAGCGGCACCACCGGGTACATGGCCCGCATCCGGGCGCCCATGGCGTACAGCGGGAACTGCGGGCCGGGCACGTTGGTGACGACGACGTTGAACATCCGCGACGACAGCGAGCTGCTCAGCTTCGCGCCCAGGCTGTGCAGCGTCGGCGGGGTGAGCCCCACCAGGCCGACCAGCGCGGTCGCCCCGATCGCCTGCCCGCTGCTCTTGTGCGCCTGCATGGCGGCGACGATCCGCTCCAGGCGCGTCACCGGGTCGGGCTCACCGACGGGCAGCTCCACGAAGTACGCCGAGACCTGGTTGCCCAGCGCCCCCTGGGCGTTGCGGGCACGGACGCTGACCGGGACCATCGCGCGCACCGTGGTCCCGGACAGAACGGGCTCGCCGCGGGTCGTGAGCCAGCGGCGCAGCCCGCCCGAGACCACGGCGAGCACCACGTCGTTGACGGTGCCGCCGTGCTGCTTGCGGATCGCCTTGTAGTCGTCGAGCTCCCCGCGGAGGTCGCGTAGCGGCGCTGCTGGCCGATCGCGGCGTTGAGCGGGTTCGGCGGGGCGCCCTTCGTGACGTTGCGGGCGGCGTCGACGACGGCGCCGGTGGTCGTCACGACGTGGGTGACGGTGGCGCGTGCGTCGGTGGCGGCGCGGCGGATCGTGTCCAGGGCGGACTGCGGGCGCCGGAGCTGCTCGCCGACGGCGGAGGTGATCAGCCCGAACGACGACGGCTCCGGAGCGGGGAGCCAGTGGTCCGGCGGAGACTCCCGGGGCTCGGGCGTGATGTCGAGCAGTACCGCGCCGATGTCGACCGACGACAGCCCGTCGACCATCGCATGGTGGGTCTTGGTGATCACCGCGAACCGGCCACCCGTCAGCCCCTCGACGAGGTAGATCTCCCACAGCGGGCGCGCGCGGTCCAGCCGCCGTCCCTGCAGCCTGCCGACGAGCTCGCGCAGCTGCTCGTCGCTCCCGGGGGCGGGCAGCGCGGAGCGGCGGACGTGGTAGTCGAGGTCGAAGTCGGTGTCGTCGACCCAGACGGGCAGCCCGAGGCGCCCGGGCACCTCGCGGATCTTCTGGCGGTAGCGGGGCACGGCCGCCAGCCGCTCCCCGATGAGCCGGACGAACCCTTCGGCGTCGAACTCCCCCGGCACCTCCGGCTCGAAGATCATCAAGCCGCCGACGTGCATGGCGGTGGTCGGCTCCTCCATGAAGAGGAACGACGAGTCCAGCGGAGACAGGCGGTCCGGCACGGTGCCCTCCCTCGCGCAGCGTGGTTGCGACCAGCGTAGTTACCGAACGGTAGCAATTCGGCTCGTGCGACGCACGAACCGCTCGACGGCCTCCGGGTTGCCCGCGGGATGGGTGTGCAGGAAGGAGGCGTGCACGCCGCCATGGACCCACCCCTCGGGTTCGCCGCCGCGCCACCCCCAGGCGGGCGAGGACCCCGCTCGCGGCGCCACGGTGCAGCGGTGGAACTCGTGGCCCGCCACCCGTTGCCCCGCCGCGAAGGGGGCCGAGTCGGCGAGGGCGACCGCCTCGCGGTAGCCGAGCGTGAGGCCGCCGGTCATCGCCCCGCTCGCCGGGAGCACCCCGCACATCGGTGCGCCGTCGAGGTCGGCGCAGAGGTACAGCAGCCCCCCGCACTCGGCGTGCACCGGCGCCCCGGACGCGGCCAGCGCGGCCACGGCGGCACGCAGGGGTGCGTTGGCGCCCAACGCCGCGCCGTGTTCCTCGGGGAAGCCGCCGGGCAGCACCAGCCCCGCGGTGCCGGGTGGCAGCGCCTCGTCGCGCAGCGGGTCGACCACGGCGACCTCGGCCCCCGCCGCGGCCAGCATCTCGACGTGCTCGGCGTACCCGAAGGTGAACGCAGGCCCCCCCGCCACGGCCACCACCCCCGTGCGCGGAAATCGCGGCCAGGGCCGCGATTTCCGCGCACGAGCCTCCCAGGCCGGTCCGGGGGGCAGGGGCTCGGCGAGGCGGAGGACGGCGTCCAGGTCGAGGTGCTCGGCCACCAGCGCGGCCATCGCGGCCACGGCGGCGGTCGCGGCCGCGCCGTGCTCCGCCGCCGTCACCAGCCCGAGATGCCGCGACGGAACGACCAGCTCGGCGTGCCGGGGCAGCGCCCCGAGCACCGGGAGCCCCACCTCGGCGCAGGCGGCGCGCAGCACGTCGGCGTGCCGCTCGCTGCCCACCCGGTTGAGCACGACCCCGGCGAGCACGGGGCCGGTGGGGTCGAACGAGCGGAACCCGTGCAGCAGCGCGGCGAGGCTGCGCGACTGCCCCCTGCAGTCCACGACCAGCACGACGGGGGCCCCGAGCAGGGCAGCCACCTGCGCCGTCGAGCCGTACCCGTCCGAGAGGCGGCCGTCGAACAGCCCCATCACGCCCTCGACGACCGCGACCTCGGCCCCCGCTGCGCCGTGGCGGGCGAGCGGGGCGATCAGCTCCTCCCCGACCAGCACCGGGTCCAGGTTCCGGCCCGGCCGTCCCGCGGCGAGGGTGTGATAGCCGGGGTCGATGTAGTCGGGCCCGACCTTGAACGGCGCAACGGTGGTGCCGCGCGCCCGCAGGGCGGCCATCAGCCCGGTGGCCACCGTCGTCTTGCCGCTCCCCGACGCCGGCGCGGCGATCACGACGGCGCGGGCCATCTAGTGCCCCAGTACGGGATGCGGGACGTAGGGCTTCTCCAGCGCGGCGATCTCGTCGTCGAGCAGCGACACCCCGACGGCGGCGACCGCGTCCTCGACGTGCCCCGGTTTCGTCGCCCCGACGATCGGCGCGCTCACCGCCTTCTTGTGCAGCAGCCACGCCAGTGCCACCCGGGCGGGCGCCAGCCCCCGCTGCTCGGCGACGGCGCGCAGGGCGTCGACGACGGCGAAGTCGGCGTCGGCGTAGTAGCGGTCGGCGATCTCGTCGGTGCGCGAACGCGTGGTGTTGCGGGCGTCGCGGGTGCGGTTGCCCGCGAGCACGCCGCGGGCCAGTGGACTCCACGGGATGACCCCGACACCCTGGTCGAGGCAGAGCGGGTGCATCTCCCGCTCCTCCTCGCGGTAGACCAGGTTGTAGTGGTCCTGCATCGACACGAACCGCGTCCAGCCGTTGAGGTCCGCGGTGTGCTGGGCCTTCGCGAACTGCCAGGCGTACATGCTCGACGCGCCGAGGTAGCGGGCCTTCCCGGCGCGGACGACGTCGTGCAGCGCCTCCATCGTCTCCTCGATCGGCGTATCGGGGTCCCACCGGTGGATCTGGTAGAGGTCGACGTGGTCGGTGCCCAGCCGGCGCAGCGAGGCGTCGATGCTCGCCATGACGTGCTTGCGCGACAGCCCACGCTGGTTGGGGCCGTCGCCGACGGGCATGAAGACCTTCGTGCCGAGGACGTAGTCGTCCCGGTCGGCGAACAGCTCGCGCAGGAGCGTGCCGGTGACCTCCTCGCTGGCGCCGATGGAGTACATGTCGGCGGTGTCGAAGAACGTGACGCCGAGGTCGACGGCGCTGCGCACGAGCGGCCGGGCGGCGTCGAGGCCGAGCACCCATTCGCGCCAGAGCGGCGAGCCGTAGCTCATCATCCCCAGGCAGATCCGGGAGACCCTCAGGCCCGTCTCGCCCAGTCGCGTGTACTCCACTTCCCACTCCCTACCGTGGCCGTCGCACTGCCGTCACCACTCGATGCCGCGCTGGCCCTTCTGGCCGGCGTCCATCGGGTGCTTGATCTTCGTGGTCTCCATCACCAGGTCCGCGGCCGCCACCAGCTCCGGCGGAGCGTCGCGGCCGGTGACGATCACGTGCTGGCGCCCGGTGCGGGCGGCGAGGACGTCGACCACCTCCCGCACGTCCACCCAGCCCCACTTCAGGGGGTAGGTGAACTCGTCGAGCACGTAGACGTCGTGGGCGCCGCGGGCGATGCGGCGGCGGATCTCCGCCCAGCCCTCCCTGGCCTGCGCCGCGTGGTCGTCCTCGGCGCCGGGCTTGCGGACCCACGACCAGCCCTGCCCCATCTTGTGCCACTCCACCGGCCCGCCCTCGCCGGTCTCGGCGTGCACCCGGTCGAGCGCACGGAACGCGGCCTCCTCGCCGACCTTCCACTTGGCCGACTTGACGAACTGGAACACGCCGATCGACCAGCCCTGGCTCCACCCGCGCAACGCGAGCCCGAACGCCGCGGTCGACTTCCCCTTCATCTCCCCGGTGTGCACGACGAGCAGCGGGCGGTTGCGGCGCTGGCGGGTGGTGAGCCCGTCGTCGGGCACCTCGGTGACCTGGCCATGCGGCACGGCGATCCCTCCTACGCCGCGGCCCGCGCGGCGTGCACCACGCCCGCGACCCGGTCGGCCGACAGCTCGGACAGGCCCACCACCGGCGCGCCTGCCGCGGTCGCGACCCGGCCGGCCAGGCCGAGCCGGACGTGCCCGCCCTCGCAGTCGACCACGACGACGGCCACGCCGTCGGCGGCCAGCAGCCCGGCCGCCCGGCACGCGTCGTGCACGGGGTCGCCGCCCGGGCGGACGGCGACGGTGGCCCGCCCGTCGGTCAGGAGCACCAGGAGCGGGCGACGGCGAGGGTCGCGCAGCCGCTCGGCGGCGAGCACGGTGCGGGCCCGCAGCAGCCCGTCGGCGAGGGGGGTGCGCCCGCCGGTGCGCAGCGCCGCGAGCCGGGCCTGCGCCGCCGGGACGCTCGTCGTCGGTGGCAGCACCAGCTCGGCACCGCCCGCGCGGAACGCGAGCAGCCCGACCTTGTCGCGACGCTGGTAGGCGTCGCGCAGCAGCGACAGGACGGCACCGCTGACCGCGGCCATCCGCGCACGCGCGGCCATCGAGCCGGACGCGTCGACGACGAACAGCACCAGGTTCGCCTCCCGCCCCTCCCGGACCGAGCGGCGCAGGTCGTCGCGGTGCACCCGGAGCCCCCGGTCGCCACCGGCGCGGCCACGCGCACGCTGGTGCGGCGCGGCGGCGGCGATCGTGGCGGGCAGGTGCACGTCGGCGGCCCGGCGCGGTGCCTGCGCCGACGGGCGGACCACCCGGCCGTCGTCGGTGCGGGCCCGGGACCGCCGACCCGGGGCGCCCTCCCCGATGCCGGGCACCTGGAGCAGCCGCGCCCGGAAGGGCTCCGACGGAGGAGGCGCGGGCCGCGGGATGCCGTCCCCCGCCGGTCGCGGCTCCGCGCGGCTCCCCGGCCGGTTCGGACTGCGCGAGCGGCCCGTTCGGGCCATGGGTCTGGTCGGACGGGCCGTTCGCGCCGTCGTCGGGCACCCCGCCACCGTCGGGCCCCTCGGGGCCGGGGTCGTCGGGTGGCTCGTCGGGTGCGGTGTTCGAGCCCGCCTCGCGCAGCGCGTCGTCGAGCGCCTGCTCGTCGATCCCCGGCTCGTCGAAGGGATCGCGACGGCGGCGGTGCGGGAGCGCGAGCCGCGCGGCCACCCGCACGTCCTCCTCGGTGACCGCGGCGGCACCGCGCCAGGCGGCGTGCGCGCGTGCGGCGCGGGCCATCACCAGGTCGGCCCGCATGCCGTCGACGTCGAAGGCGGCGCAGACCGACGCGATCCGGCGCAGCTCCCCGTCGTCGAGCCGGACCGCGGCCAGCCGCAGCCGGGCGTCGGCGATGCGACGGGCGGTGCCGGCCTCCGCGTCCGACCACGCCGCCGCGAACCCGGACGGGTCGTCCTCGAACGCCAGCCGCCTGCGCACGACCTCGACCCGGGTGCCGACCTCGCGCGACGCGCGCACGTCGACCGTGAGCCCGAACCGGTCGAGCAGCTGCGGGCGCAGCTCCCCCTCCTCGGGGTTCATCGTGCCGACCAGCAGGAACCGCGCCGCGTGCGAGACGGAGACCCCGTCGCGCTCGACGTGCGCCCGGCCCATCGCCGCGGCGTCGAGCAGCAGGTCGACGAGGTGGTCGTGCAGGAGGTTGACCTCGTCGACGTAGAGCACGCCGCGGTGCGCGTCGGCGAGCAGCCCCGGCTGGTAGGCCCGCACCCCCTCCGTGAGCGCCCGCTCCAGGTCGAGCGACCCGACCAGCCGGTCCTCCGTGGCTCCCACGGGCAGCTCGACGAGCCGCGCGGGGCGGGTCTCGGCCCGGCCGCCGCCCGCGTGCGGGCCGTCGGGGCACCGCGGGTCGGGGTCGGCCGGGTCGCAGCCGAAGCGGCAGCCGGGGACGACGGCGAGCGCCGGGAGCAGGGCGGCGAGCGCCCGGACGGCGGTGGACTTGGCGGTGCCCTTCTCGCCGCGCACGAGCACCCCGCCGATGGCCGGGTGCACCGCGTTGAGCAGCAGCGCGAGCAGCAGGTCGTCGTGCCCGACCACCGCCGAGAACGGGAACCCGGGATTCGGCAGGCCGGCGGTCACGGCTGCGGTGCTCACGAGGCCGAGCCTGCCAGACCCGATGCCACGAACGGCAGGTCGGCGGCCGCCCCGTGATCGACGACATGCCGCAGGGCGGGGAGGTCGAGGTGCTGCTCGACGAGGTCGCCGAGCAGGTCGAGCTGGGCGTCGCGCTCCGCGGCGAACGACGTGTCCGGTGCGACCCGGAACCCGGCGCGCCCGGCCTGGGCGGCGACCCGCCCGAGCAGGGCGCGACGGAAGCCGTCGTTCTCCAGCAGCCCGTGCCAGTGCGTGCCGAGGACCGCGCCTGCGTCCGATCCCTCGGCGGCCACCCCGCCGACCAGCTGCGGGTCCCCGGAGCGCACGACCCGGCCGTGGTGGATCTCGTAGCCGCGCACGGGCTCGCCCAGCGCCGTGCCGGTCGGGTTCCCCAGGTGCTTGTCCGGGTCGAACTCGACCTCCAGGTCCAGCAGCCCGAGGCCCGCCACGTCCGCGCCGCCCGGCACCTCCACCCCGTGCGGATCGGCGATGCGGCGCCCGAGCATCTGGTGACCGCCGCAGATCCCGAGCACCGGGCGACCCTCCCCCGCGTGCCCCACCACGGCGTCGGCCAGGCCGGTGCGGCGCAGCCAGTCCAGGTCGTGCACGGTGGCCTTCGAGCCCGGCAGCACCACGAGGTCGGCCTCGGCCACCCGCGACGGCTCCGTCACGTATCGGACCGCCACCCCCGGCTCGCACGCCAGCGCCTCGACGTCGGTGGCGTTGGAGATCCGCGGCAGCCGGACGACCGCCACGCGCAGCCACTGCGACCCCTGCGGCGGCGCGGGCCGGCCCAGCACGCCGTCGGCCACCGCGGACAGGGAGTCCTCCGCGTCGAGCCAGAGCCGGTCCGACCACGGCAGGACCCCGAACGTCGGCCGCCCGGTGAGCGCACGCAGCTGCGCGAGCCCCGGTTCGAGCAGCCCGACGTCACCGCGGAACTTGTTGATCACGAACCCGGCGATGCGCGCCTGGTCGGCCCGGTCGAGCACCGCGACCGTGCCGAACAGGTGCGCCAGCACCCCGCCGCGGTCGATGTCCCCGACCACCACCACCGGCAGGTCGGCGGCCTGGGCCAGGCCCATGTTCGCGATGTCGGTGGCCCGCAGGTTGATCTCCGCAGGCGAGCCCGCCCCCTCGCACACCACGACGTCGTAGCGGGCACGCAACGCGGCGAGCGTCTCGGTGACGGTGTGCAGCAGCGTGCCGGTGCGCTCCCGGTAGGAGCGCGCGCTGACCGTGCCGTCGGCCCGGCCGAGGACGACGACCTGCGCGCTGGAGTCGCTGCCCGGCTTGAGCAGCACCGGGTTGAACGCGACGCTCGGTGCGAGCCCGCACGCGTGCGCCTGCATGGCCTGCGCGCGGCCGATCTCTCCGCCGTCGGCCGTGACGACGGAGTTGTTGGACATGTTCTGGGCCTTGAAGGGCGCCACCGCGACGCCGTCGCGGCGCAGCCAGCGGCAGATCCCCGCCACGAGCGCGCTCTTGCCCGCGTCCGAGGTCGTCCCCGCGACCAGCAGTGCGCCCGCCATCGTGCTCCCAGGGAATCGGCCTCGCCCCGCGCCACGCGCCGCGGAACCGCCAGTATCACCGAGCGGCGCGAGCGTCGCCGTGAACCCGACGTGGCGCATCGGCGGGGGCGACGAGCGCATACCGTGGTGACGTGCGGTTCCTGTTGCGCCCGGGCTGGCTCGCCCTCATCGCGGTCGTCGTCGGCTTCGTGATCGCGTGCTACGCCCTGCTCGCGCCGTGGCAGTTCGGCCGGGAGGACGCCCGCGAGGCCCAGCAGCGTGCGATCGACACCTCGTACACGGCGGCGCCGGTGCCGTTCGCCGACCTCGTCCCGCCCGGGGCGGGTGTCGGACCGGACGTCGCCTGGCAGCGGGTGGAGGTCTCGGGCACCTTCGTCCCCGACGCCGAGGCGCTGGTCCGGCTCCGCGTGGTCGACGGCAGGCCCGCCGTCGAGGTCCTCACCCCGCTGCGCACCGACGACGGGCGGGTCCTCACCGTCGACCGCGGTTCCGTCGCCACGGGCGACGGCCGGGGCGTCCCGGAGTTCGCCTCGGCCCCGGCCGGGCCGGTGACGCTGGTCGGCTGGCTGCGCACGGACGAGACGGATCCGCAGGCCCGCCCGGCGTTCACCGCGCAGGGGTACCGCCAGGTCTACGCCGCCGACTCCCGCGCCCTCGGCGCCGCGACCGGGCTCGACCTGGTGCCCGGCCACCTCCAGCTCGCCGCCGGCCAGCCCGGCGTGCTCACGCCGCTCGCGGTGGCCCCGAGCACCGGCGGCGCGCCGTTCACGAACCTGTCCTACGCGCTGCAGTGGCTCACCTTCGGGGCGATCGCGCTCGTCGCCCTCGGGTACTTCATCCGCCTGGAGGTCCTGCAGCGACGGTCCGGGAGCCGCGCGTCCATCCGCGCCGCGCTGGCCGGGGACGACGACACCGACGACTCCGACGACCGCTGAGGACCGCGGCGAGGGCGGCGGCCGCGACCGCGGCCGCGGTCCCGACCAGGCGCGACAGCCGTGCCGCCCGGAGCAGGTCCGCAGCACCGGGCGACGGGCCCGTCCCGAGCCGCGGACGGTGCTCGACGCCGTGCCGGTAGACCGTGCGCCCGCCCAGCCCGACGCCCAGCGCCCCGGCCGCGGCCGCCTCGACCGGCCCGGCGTTCGGGCTCGGGTGCGACGGCGCGTCACGGCGCCAGGCGACGACGGCGGCCCGCGGCGAGCCACCCACCGCAGGCGCGAGCACCGCGAACAGCAGCGCCGCCACCCGGGCCGGGACGAGGTTGACGGCGTCGTCGACACGCGCGGCGGCCCAGCCGAACCGCGAGTACCGGGGCGATCGGTAGCCGACCATCGCGTCGAGCGTGTTCACCGCCCGGTAGCCGAGCAGGCCGGCAGGCCCCGCCACCGCGCCCCACAGCAGCGGGGCCACGACCGCGTCGGAGGTGTTCTCGGCCAGCGACTCGACGCCGGCCCTGGCCATGCCCGCGGCGTCGAGCATGGCCGGGTCGCGCCCGCAGAGGGCCGGTAGCCGCGCGCGTGCCGCCGCGAGGTCGCCCGATCCCAGCTCGGCGGCCAGCCCCGTCCCCTCGCGCACCAGCGACGTCCCGCCGAGCACGGCCCACGTCGCCGCGGCCGTGCCGACCGTCCGCACGACGGCGTGCCGGGACCCGAGCCGCTCCAGCGCGACCCCCAGCCCCACCGCGCCCGCGGTCAGCACGACGGTGAAGCCGACCCCGGCGGACCGCCGGTCGGCGTACGCCCGCCGCTCCAGCGCGGCGGCCACGGCACCGAACCCGGCCACCGGGTGCCACCGGCGGGGGTCGCCCAGCACGGCGTCCGCGGCCGTCCCGAGCAGCAGGCCGGCGGGCCGGGCCCAGGAAGCGGTCACCCGCGGACACTACGACGCGGCGGGGGGATGATCGTGGCATGCGCACCGACCTGGACCCCACGGAGCTGGGCCCCCGACCGTTCTACAAGTTCCTCACCGCGGTGGTGGTCCCCCGCCCGATCGCGTGGGTGTCCACCCGCTCGGCCGACGGCGTGGTCAACCTCGCCCCGCACTCGTTCTTCACGGTCTCGTGCGTCGACCCTCCGATGGTGCAGTTCACCTCGGTCGGGGTGAAGGACTCGCTGCGCAACGTGCGTGCCACCGGCGAGTTCGTGGTCTGCCTCGCGGGCGAGCCGATGTTCGAGCAGATCAACGCGTCCGCGACCAACTTCCCGGCCGGCGTCGACGAGTTCGCCGCGGTGGGGCTCACCCCGGAGCCCAGCGCGGTGGTCGCCCCGCCCCGGGTCGCGGAGTCACCGGTGGCGCTGGAGTGCCGGCTGCACCAGGCCCTGGAGCTCGGCGACTCGACGGTCGTGATCGGGCTGGTCGTGCACGCGACCGTGACGACGGACGTCCTCGACGGGGATCCCCACCACGGCGGGCTGCCGGCGATCGACAAGCTCCGTCCGCTCGCACGGCTCGGCCGCAACCAGTGGTCCACGATCGGCGACGTCCTGGAGATCACCCGGATCCCGCACGACGAGTGGCCAGGGCACTACTCCCCGCCCACCGACTGACCGAGCTTCAGCTCGTAGAGCCGCCGTGCCTCCGCGGCGATCGTGTGCAGGCTGCACGGCCACCGCTCGCCGGAGCGTGCTGGCGTTGCGACAGGCCGTGCACCGGCCGAGGCGGTCCGGAACGTGCGCTGCCAGCAGGCGCCGCCAGACCTCCGGCATGTCGGCCAGCACGTCGGCCATCGGCCCCGGCCCGCTCTCGCCAGGCGGATGTGTCTGCCCCACGGTTCCCCCACACCTGCCCGGCACCGCGAGCAGTCCCCCGTCACCGCGGACGTCCGCCCGCGGCGTGCTCCTGTACCCGAAACGCGCGGTCGCCCCGAGGATTCCCCACGGGCCGTGCGCCGAGTCGACTACAGCGTGAACTCCCCGTCGGGGTCGCGTCCGCGTCGGCGTGCAGCTCATCCTCCCGACCGCGCAGCTCCACCCGCCTGATCTTGCCCGAGATCGTCTTCGGCAGCTCGCCGAACTCCAGACGGCGGATCCTCTTGTACGGCGCGAGGTGCTCGCGGGCGAACTCGAGGATCGACCGTGCGGTCTCCTCGGTGGGCTCGTGCCCGGAGGCGAGCACGATGTACGCCTTCGGGACGGCGAGGCGCAGGGGGTCGGGCGAGGGCACGACGGCGGCCTCGGCGACCGCGGGGTGCTCGATCAGCACGCTCTCCAGCTCGAACGGCGAGATCCGGTAGTCCGACGCCTTGAACACGTCGTCGGCGCGACCGACGTAGGTGATGTAGCCGTCGGCGTCCCGGGAGCCGACGTCCCCGGTGTGGTAGTAGCCGTCGGCCATCGCCTCGGCGTTGCGCTCCGGGTCGCCGTGGTAGCCGACCATCAGCCCGAGCGGGCGCCGGGACAGGTCGAGGCAGATCTCCCCCTCGTCGCCCTTCTCGCCGGTGGCCGGGTCGACCAGCGCCACGTGGTACCCGGGGATCGGGCGCCCCATCGAGCCGGGCTTGACGGCCTGCCCTGGCGAGTTGCCGATCTGCACGGTGCTCTCGGTCTGCCCGAACCCGTCGCGGATCCGCAGGCCCCATGCCTTCTCGATCTGCTCGATGACCTCGGGGTTGAGCGGCTCGCCTGCCCCGACGACCTTGGCCGGGGGGTTCGCGAGCCCGGAGAGGTCGGCCTGGATCAGCATCCGCCACACGGTCGGCGGGGCGCAGAAGCTGGTGACGCCGCAGCGGTCGAGCACCTCGAGCACGCCCTGCGCGTCGAACTTGGAGTAGTTCATGACCAGGACGCACGACTCGGCGATCCACGGCGCGAAGACGTTGCTCCACGCGTGCTTGGCCCAGCCGGGCGAGGAGATGTTGAGGTGCACGTCGCCGGGCTCCAGGCCGATCCAGTACATGGTCGACAGGTGCCCCACCGGGTACGACGCGTGCGTGTGCTCCACCAGCTTCGGCTTCGCGGTGGTGCCGGAGGTGAAGTACAGCAGCAGCGTGTCGGTGCCACGGGTGACGCCGTCGGGGGTGAACGCGGCGTCCGCGTCGTCGGCGTCGGCGTAGGACAGCCAGCCCTCCGGCGGTCGTCGCCGCCGCGCACGGCGATCCGCGTGTAGTCGCCTTCGACGCCGTCGAACTTCCCGGCGTCGGCCGCCCCGACGACGACGTGCCGGGCGCCGCCGCGGTCGATGCGGTCGCGCAGGTCGTCGGCGTGCAGCAGCGTGGTGGCCGGGATGACCACCGCGCCGAGCTTCATCGCCGCGAGCACGGTCTCCCAGAGCTCGAACTGGTTGCCCAGCATGAGGATGATCCGGTCGCCGCGCGCGACGCCCACGGACCGCAGCCAGTTGGCCACCCGGTTGGACCGCTCGGACAGCTCCGCGAACGTCCAGTACGCCTCGGAACCGTCCGGCTCGACGATCCACAACGCGCGCTGGGCGCCGCGCTCCGGGTCGGCGGCGACGGCGTCGAAGTGGTCCAGCGCCCAGTTGAACTCGTCGATCTCGGGCCAGCGGAAGTCGCGGTAGGCCGTGTCGTAGTCCTCCCGGTGCGTCGACAGGAACTCGCGCGCGGCGTAGAAGGCCTGTGCCGACGGGTTGGGCGCCGGCGGTGCGGGCGGTGTTCCGGTCATTCCTCACCTCGGGGAGTCGCGGCTCTGCTGCCGGGGCATCGGTTGCTGCCGGAACCCTAGTTCGGATCGACGCTGCCGTTCACCTCCGGTCGGAGGGTCGGCAGGTGCCACCCTGACGTGCGACGGCGCACTGGGTGTCCGCGGCACCGCGGCTGGCTACGGTGCCCGGGTGACGGTGCAGTCCCCGGTCCACCGCGCCGCGGCGCTCCTGCTGGCCGCAGGCGTGCTCGGCGCCTGCGGTGGTGCTCCCGCGCCGGTTGCGGCCTCGCCCCCCGCCGCGTCCCCTCCGCCGTCCTCGTCGCACCGGCGCCCGTCTCCGTCGTCGGCCCCGTCGCCCGACGCTCCGGTCGCGTTGCCCTGGCCGGCCCCGGGCGCGGCGGAGCAGGCCGCGCTGCAGGCCGCGGTCGACGGCGGTGCCCAGCCCTGGCTCCTCGACCCGTCCGAGGTCGCCCTCGCCTACGCCGCGACCGCGTACGGCTGGTCGTCCGCCCAGGCCGTCCCGGAGCCCGACGGCCGCACCGTCGGGGTGCACGGCGCCGGGGGCGACGAGGCGACGCTGACCCTCGCCCAGCCCGGTCGGACCGGCCAGGGCGGCATCTGGGTGGTCACCGCGGCACACCGCGGCTGAGTCCGGCTGTACGCGTTCCGTCGAATCCTGCGACGGAGTGGTCGCACTCACTTGTTCGGGTGAACACGGGTCGGGAGTGCAGCGTTTTCGGCTCCGCCGGCGATGTGCTCCATGAACGCTGTCGCAGCCGCGGCAGCCAGAGGATCGCCAGGGAGCACGACGATGACGAGCGACTCCGTCCAGCAGGACATGTTCACAGTGCTGCACGGGCAGCCCGCGCCGGTCGTGACCCGGTGGAGCTACGAGACGTCCGACCCGTTCGCGATCACCCTCGCGGTCCGGACCAGCAACGACCGGTGGGTCGAGTGGCTGGTGGCCCGCGACCTCGTGGTCGAGTCCCTGGACGGCCCGACCGGCATCGGCGACGTCCGGATGAGCCCGCAGGAGGTGCAGGGCTACGACATCGTCGAGATCGAGATCCGCTCCACCGACGGCCGGGCCGTGCTCGAGGTCGACCGCGACCTGCTCCGGCACTTCGTCCAGGCCACCACCGAGCTGGTCGCCATCGGTGACGAGTCCGAGCACATCGACCTGGACCGACGAGATCGCCAAGATCACCCGGAGCTGCGCCGAGTAGGACGGCCCGCGAGGCGGCGACGCGCGTGGCGGGTCAGATCCCCGAGCCCGGCCCCACGTCGTCACGACCGGACGCGGGAGCCGCCGCGCCTCCCGCCTCGGGACGTGCGTCGATGTCCGCGGCATCACGGGCGGCGTCGGCCGCTGCCCGGTCCGCCAACGGATCGTCCGCGAGCTGGGCGGACACCCCGGCGTCCTCCGCCGGACCGTCGTCCTCGACCGGCTCGACCCCGGCGTCGACGTCGTGCATCGCGGCCTCCTCCGCCGAGGCGCCACCGCCGTCGACCCCGACGTCGACGCCCACCATGTCGTCCGCGCCGTCGTCCGCCATCGCGATCCGACCGGACCTGTCCGGGTCGGCGGGCTCTTCCTCGGGCAGCTCGCGGTCGAGCCGCTCCTCGAGCGACTCGTGGACGCCGTCGTCGTCCAACGCGTACGGGCGGTCCGGCGGCACCCAACCGGCATCGAGCGGGTCGACGGCCCCGGCGGGACCGGTGAGCGACTCGGCGGTGTCCAGCTGCACGGAAGCGCCCAGGTCCGGTGCTTCGGGCTGGACCTCGTAGTCACGCTGCGCCATGGGGTGGCGTCCCTCCGTTCTCGTCGTCGCACCGGATCCGAACCGGTGAACGTCGCAGCGGATACCCGCAGTATGCCGCGCCGGCACACGTCCGGTGTGGTCTGATCGACACCGGACAGGCCGGAGGGGGGCCGATGACGTCGTTGTCCGGAGCCGGTACCGCACGGCCTCGTGACGCCGCAGCCACCCGGGGCGCGCTGCTGACCGCGGCCCGGGAGCTGTTCGCCACCGAGGGGTACGACGGCACCACCGTCCGGGCCGTGGCGGAGCGGGCCGGGGTGAACCAGGCGCTGCTGTTCCGCTACTTCGGCAACAAGGAGGCGCTGTTCGCCGAGGCCGTGCGGGGCCAGGCGCTGGCCCTGATCGCGGCCGGGCCGCCCGAGACGCTGCTGGAGCGCACGCTCGGCTCGCTGCTGTCCGACGAGCCGGGCGCCCGGATGTTCTTCGCGGTGCTGCGCTCGGCGGGCAACTCGGAGGTCGCCGAGACGGTGCGCGACGAGCTCGGTTCCGCGTACTCGGCCGCCTTCTCCGCCCTGGTCGACACCGACGACCCCGACGACGCCGCCGTCCGCGCCGACCTCCTGCTGGCCTGGCTGCTGGGCATCGGGCTGCTCCGCTCGGTCATGCACGCCGGCACCCTGCCCCTGGCCGACGCCGGTGAGATCAGCACGCACGTCATGCGGGCGGCCGCCGCGCTGCTGGGCCCGCCCCACGCGACCTAGGCGGAGGTGAGCTCGGTGCAGCGCTGGCCCAGCCGCCCCCGCCCCTTCCCGCACTCTGGATGCACTACGCGGTTCTGCTCCCGCCGAGAACCGCGTTCTGCATCCAGAGTGCGGTCAGGGGCCCCGGGGGGCGAGCGAGCGGACGAGGTCCAGTGCCCGGCCGAGGGTCTCCAGCCGGGCGTCCAGCGAGTCGCCCGCCGGGTAGAGCCGCACGGTCGTGACCCCGGCGTCCTGCCACACCCGCAGCCGGTCCCGGACCCCCTCCTCCGTACCGAGCAACGTCGTCGCCAGCACCATGTCGTCGGGAATCACGTCCGCGGCGCGCTGCCGTTCACCGGCGAGCCACAGCTCGCGAACGCGCGCCGCGACCTCGGACCACCCCTGCCGGCTGTACGCGTCGTTGTAGAAGTTGGCGGTCGCGGTGCCCATCCCGCCCAGGCTGAACGCGAGCCCGGGCTTGCGGTCGGCGACCATCGACGCGAGCTCGCGCTCGTCCGCGGCGAAGGCCACCTCGGCGCCCTGGCAGAGGTCGAGATCGGCGAGGGTCCGGCCGCCGCGGGCGGCACCCTCGGCGAGCGGGCCGAGGTAGGCGTCGGCGCCCTCGGGGACGAAGCTCGTGCCCAGCCACCCGTCGGCGATCTCCCCGGTGAGCCGCAGCATCCTCGGCGAGAGCGCGGCGAGGTAGACGGGAACCTGCGCCGGCTCCGTCGACGTCCGCATCGGACGCGCGTCGCCGCCGGGCAGGGGGATGCGGACGTGCCGCCCGTCGTGGGCGACCTGCTCCCCCGCGCACACCCTGCGGACCACCTCGACGGTCTCGCGGGTCCGGCCGAGCGGGTGCGCGAACGGAACGCCGTGCAGACCCTCGATCACCTGCGGCCCCGACGTGCCGAGCCCGAGCAGGAACCTGCCCCCCGACAGCTGGGCCAGCGTCAGGGCCGTCTGCGCCACGAGGGCCGCGCTGCGCGTGCCGACCTGGAGGATCCCCGAGCCGAGCAGGATCCGGTCGGTGCGGGCGGCGAGGAAGCCCAGCGGTGACGGGGCGTCGGAGCCCCATGCCTCGGCGACCCAGCACACGTCGAGGCCGAGCCGTTCGGCCTCCACCACGAACTCGACGGTCTCGTCCCACGGCCCTCCGGACGCCTCGACCGTCGTGGCGGTGCGCATCAGGAGTCGACGGGCCGGGCCTCGGCGATGTCACGCAGGGCGGCGAGATTCCGCTCGATCCCGGCCCGGAACTCCTTGAGCCGGCCCGCCACGATCCGCTCCTCCTTGTCGGGCATCCGCTCGATCACGGGAGTGAGCCCCGACGGCCCCGGCCCGAGCTGGGCCCACTGACGCAGGTCGGTGCCGCCCTCGCGGACCGTCAGATCGAAGCGCCAGGACGCTGACGGGTGGTCCGGATCCTGCACGGCCCAGGCGAACGTGTGCGGCTCCGCGCACTCGACGACGTGGGAGACGGTCGTCCACTCCCCGATGGCCGGGTGGGCGTTGCGGCCGCGGAACCGGTGCCCGACGGCGGGCCCCTCGGCGCCGTCGAGCCACTCCGCCTCCTGCAGCTCCGTGCTCAGCGAGGCGATCAGTGCGATGTCGGTGACCAGCGGCCACAGCCGCTCCGGCGGGGCTGCGACGTGCACGGTCGCCTCGGTCGTCGGGCAGTCCGCGTACCTCATCGGCCGACCCTAGACCCGCTCCAGGCGCACCCGCACCGCCCGGCCGTCGGCGGACAGCACGCCCTCGGCCGACGCGTGCTCGACCACGGCCGCCCACTGCTGCGCCCAGTCGCCGCCCGACGCGGCGAGCTGGGCACGCGAGCGGAGCACGCCCAGGTCGAGCCACGCGGAGTGGTCGTCGATCAGCCTGCCGATGCCGGTCGCCACCAGTGCGGTGCGGGCGGCCTGGGCGTCCAGGTCGGTCTCGAGGTGCAGCTGCGGGGAACCGTCGGCCTGCGACACCAGCGCGCCGTCGGTGGCGAGTCGCACGATCATCGGTCCGATACTGCCCCGGTGCCCGCCCGCGCGGGAAGGCGGGCTCCGGTCGACGGCCCGTCGCCGCCGCTAGGATCGGCGCCGATGGACGCAGGCGGCGGTCCGGGGACGACGCGATTGGCTGTGGACGGCCCGGCGGCACCACCCCGGGACAACGGGGAGATCGTCTTCGCCGAGCCGTGGGAGAGCCGTGCGTTCGCGATGGCGGTGAGCCTGCACGAGTCCGGTGTCTTCGAGTGGCAGGTGTTCCAGGACTCGCTGATCGCCCGCATCGCGGCGTCGGACGCCGGTGGCGGAGGCCGGACCTACTACGAATGCTGGCTCGACGCGCTCGAGGACGTGCTGACGGGTGGCGGCACGATGTCCGCCGGAGAGCTCACCGAACGGTCCCGCGAACGCGCCGCCCGCCCGGCCGGGTACGACCACGGCGATCATGGACACGGGCACTGATCCGCGCAGCCGATCGCGTCAGCCCATCGCCTTCGTGATGGAGCCCATCGCCGGCACGACCCCGCCCGTGTGCCAGTAGAGGAGCGGGCCACCGGGCCCGGCGAGCAACCGGTCGACGGCCGCGGAGAACGCCTCGGCACCGTAGGTCTCGTCGAGCAGCACACCCTCGGTGTGCAGCGCCAGCAGCGCCCGCTCACGCTCGCGCTCCGATGCGGTGCCGAACGCGGGCAGCCGGGCGTCGAGGTACTCGGGACTGCGCGGGGCCGGCCCGCCGAGCAGCTCCGCGCATCCGGTGGCCAGCTCGTGCACGTGCCGGGCGATCTCCTCGGGCGGGCGGCTCACCGACACGGCGAGCACCGGCGCGTCGAGCCCCGTTGCGGCGAGACCGGCGAGCAGCCCGGCGCAGCTCCCGCCGGACCCGACGGCCAGGACGATCTGCGCCAGTGGCTCTGCCAGCACGGTCGGGAGCTGCGCCGCCAGCTCGCCTGCCGCCGACGCGAAGCCGAGCGCGCCGATCGCCGTCGACCCTCCGCGCGGCACCCCGACGGCCCGCCGCCCGGCAGCGCGCAGCTCGGCGGCACGCTCCTGGACGCGGACGTCGACGGCTTCGCGGTCGGTGCCACCCGTCGGCAGGAGCCGGGCGCCCGCGGCCTGCGCGAGTGCCATGTTCGGGGCCCCGGCCGGATCGCCCCAGATCACCAGCTCGCACTCCAGCCCGGCCACCCGGGCGGCCTGTGCCGCCGCGGCGCAGAAGTTGGAACCCGGACCACCCCCGCTGACCAGCACCTCCGCCCCGTCCGCGACGGCGCGGCCGATCAGGAACTCGAGCGCGCGCGTCTTGTTGCCCGCCACCCCGAACCCGATGAGGTCGTCCCGCTTGAAGAGCACCGGCCCGCAGCCCAGCGCGCGCTCCAGGCGGTGGGCACGGTGCAACGGGGTCGGAAGCAGGCCGAGCGGGAACCGGGGTAGGTCGACGGGATCGCGGCCGGCACAGATTCACCCTAGGCCTGGCCGTGCGCGGAAATGAGGGCCAGGGCCCTCATTTCCGCGCACGGGTCCCTGACCCCGACAGTAGGGTGCCGGAATGGGACGATCAGCGTTGTTCGTCGGGACCTCGGACGGCACCCGCCTCATCGGGCAACGCTGGACCGCCGACGGCCCGGTCCGCGCGGCGGTCGTGCTCGCCCACGGCATGGGCGAGCACTCGATGCGGTACGAGCGCCTCGGCCGCGCGCTCAACGCGGCGGGCTACGACATGCTGGCCGTCGACCACCGCGGGCACGGCCGCACCGCCGCCGTCGCCAACGCGAAACTGGGAGCCCTCGGTCCCGGCGGCTGGGACGGCCTCGTCGCGGACTACGGGCTCGTCGTCCGCAGCACCCTCGGCGAACGCCCCGACACGCCGGTCGTGGCGCTCGGGCACAGCATGGGGTCGTGGATCGTCCAGCAGTTCCTGCTCGACCACTCCGCGCAGGTCGCCGCGGCAGTCCTGTCGGGCACCGCCGCGCTCGACGAGATCGCCGCCGTGACCGACCCGACGGCCGAGCTCGACCTCACCGCGTTCAACACCCCGTTCCAGCCCGCGCGCACCGACTACGACTGGCTCAGCCGCGACGAGAGCGAGGTCGACGACTACGTCGCCGAGCCGCTCTGCGGTTTCGGACTCGAACCCGACGGCGTCGCCACGATGATGGCCGCGGCCGCCCGGCTGGCGGACCCCGCGGCGATCGGCGCGATCCGGCCCGGCTTCCCGCTCTACCTCCTCGCCGGCACCGCCGACCCGGTGAACGCCGGCATGGCGTGGCTCGGCCCGCTCGTCGCGCGGTACGAGGCGGCCGGTCTGGACCTCACCACGCGCTACTACGAGGGCGGCCGCCACGAGATGTTCAACGAGACCAACCGTGACGAGGTGGTCGCCGACCTCGTCCGCTGGCTGGACGAGCACACTCCGCAGGCGTCGTAGTCCCGTCCGTCACGGGCGCAGGGGAACCCCCGCCGCGTCGCACGGCGGGACGATCGGCGCGCTCGAGAGCAGCCGGGTCGCCTCGGCGAGCGCGAGCGTGCGCCGCATCTCGGTGGGCGCGATGCTTCCCCCGTCGCCGTCGTACGGCGTGTCGAGATGTCGCACGAGCAGCAGCCCCAGCACCACGACCGCCGTCAGCGCGCCGATCATCAGACCCTGCACGACCGCACGCTCACGCGGGTCGGCGAACAGCAGCATGTAGCCGACGACGAGCACGGCCGCGAGGACCAGGACGAGCCAGACGAACGGCGGCACGAAGGGCTGGGCCTCCGACAGCCGGCCGCGACGCCCGTCGCGTCGGTCCGCGTCGCGCTCGAACCACTGGTCGTACGCCGTGGCCTCGCGCGCGTCCGCGGGGACCAGCGCCGCCAGCGTCAACCCCATCTCGTCGAGCCAGCCCTGCACCCGCGCGCTCTCCCGGCCGCTGGCCATGATCGGCCACTCGTCCTCGATCACGGCTCGGCCGTAGCAGACGAGCTGGCCCCGCAGGGTGACGCCGGTGGGGTCGGGCAGCACGCCGGTCGTGCGGTAGAGCTGGGTGGTGGCCACCGCCTCCCTCGCCGCCGTCTCCTTGGCCGTGTTGAAGCTCTGCAGGGCCAGGAGGATCACGAACGCGAGGATCACCGCGAAGGCCGTCCCGAGCACTCCGAAGACACTGCTCCCCCGGCTGGTGTCGAGGAGGAAGCCGCCCTCGGGCGCCTGTCGGCGGACGAGCAGCATGACCGTCACCGCGCCCGCCACGACGACGACGAGGACGAGCAACCCGAGCCACAAGCTCAACGCCCGCCCCCGACGTGATCCATGGCGACATCAGATCGCAGGCCCGGACCGGACGCAACGCTGCCTGTCCGCCGTCCGGACGGGTTGCTCATCCGGCGACGGCACGGGCGCAGTGGTAGGTATTGCGCCGTGGCGGAGTCCGAGGATCCCGAACAGGACGTCGAGGAGTCGCGGTCCGGCGAGGAGCCGGAGGAGCGAGACGAGCAGGACGGGGCCGACGAGGACGGGGTCGACGAGTCCGACGTGGACCGTGACGCCGACCCGGAGCGCGGCGAGGACGACGAGGCCGAGGACGCGGCGGAGGACTCCGGCACCGACGAATCCGACACCGCCGAGAACGAGTCCGACGAGACCGAGTCCGACGACGCAGACGAAGACGACCACGACCGACGACCGACGACCACGACGACGACGACGACCGACGACGACGACGACGACGAGGACGGGGACCGGGACGGCGAACCCGACGACGACACCGAATCCGAAGCCGACGAGGCCGAGACCGCGCCGAGTCCGACGACGACACCGACGCCGCCGACTCCGACTCCGACGCCGACGACGCCGGTCCGACGACGACGCAGAGCCGACGACTCCGACGACGAGCGCCGAAGCCGAGGACGACACCGGAGACGACGACACCGACGACGGCGAGGCACCGACGATCTGCTCGAGCGAGCAGTACGAGCGGCTGGGTCCCGAAGCACTGATCGACCGGTACCGGCCGGTCGGGCTCGCAGCCGGGACGCCGTGGACGTGGTCCAGCCTCTCGCCCGCCGAGACCGACGCCCTGGTCGAGATGATCGACTCCTTCGTGGCCGACTACAACGAGGTCTGGGCACTCGCAGACGACGACACGATCCCGCCCTGCTGGCACCGCCACCCCGCGCTCGCGCACGATCTCGCCGCGCTGACCTGGGCCTACTACCAGGCCTATCTCGACCCCACCGCGACGCCCGAGCTGGCGCTGCGCTTCCAGGCCCACCTGCCGAAGTTCCGCAGTCGCCTCGACGACTGGTTGGGCGCCGACCCGGCCGCCTGCCGCGACAACAGCCACTCCCGGACGTGGCGGCGTTCGACCAGACCCGCGCCGCCCGCGGCAACGCGGGACTCCAGCGAGGAGCGCGACGCGGTCGTCCTGCTCGGCTACCGGCTGTGGGGCTTCCCGCGGCCGGACCGCTCACCCCCCGACTGACCCGGCGGACACTCAGCGGCCCGCCTCCGAACGAGTTCCGCCCAGGACCCACCCGCAGCCCCGAAGATCACCACACCGGAACCAGCAACCGCACGACACACGGCATCCCGTTCCCAACCGACGATCACCCCCGCTCCCGTTCCCAACCGACGATCACCACCACCGCGGGAGCCCGACCGCGCCGACCGACCGCGCCCGGGGCCCCGCCCCCCCGCCCCACCACCAGGACCCACCCCCGGCCCGAAGATCACCACACCGGAACCGACAACCGCACCACACATGGCCACCCCGTTCCCAACCGACGATCACCCCGGCCCGCCGAACGACATCCCCGCAACCACCACCTAGACATGTGACCTTTTGGTCACCTATACTCCCCACGTGGACGACGACAGGGTCTTCAAGGCCTTGGCCGACCCGACGCGTCGTCACCTGCTCGACCGGCTCTTCTCGCGTGACGGCCGCACGCTGACCGAGCTCGAGTCCGAGCTGGAGATGTCGCGCTTCGGCGTGATGAAGCACCTGCGGGTTCTCGAGGACGCGGGTCTCGTCGTCGCGCGGAAGTCGGGCCGGGAGAAGCTGCACTTCCTCAACCCGGTGCCGATCCGGCTGATCCACGACCGGTGGATCGACAAGTACACCGAGCGGCAGGTCTCAGCGCTCGCCGACCTCAAGACCGAGCTGGAGAAGGAATCATGACGAGCACCACGACGACGGCCACGACCGTCCACGTCAACCGGGTCTACATCAAGGCCACGGCCCAGGCCGTGTGGGACGCGATCACCGATCCCGCGTGGAACGGGCGGTACGGCTACGGATCACCCGGTGAGTACGACCTGCGCCCCGGCGGGGCCTACCGGGGCGTGGCCACCAAGGAGATGATCGACATGGGCTCTCCGGAGGTGATCATCGAGGGCGAGGTGCTCGAGTCGGACCCGCCCTGGCGGCTCGTGCAGACGTGGCGGGCGCTGTTCTCCCCGGAGATCGCCGCGGAGGGATTCACCCGGCTGACCTGGGAGCTCACCGAGACCCAGCCGGGGATCACGGTGCTGACCGTCACCCACGACCTCACCGACGCCCCGCTGTCCGCGGCGCTGGTCACCGGCGAGGTCGCCGAGGCAGGCGGCGGCTGGAGCTTCATCCTCAGCGACCTGAAGACGCTACTGGAGACCGGCACCACGCTCGCGGGGTGACCCGCGGCTGACGACGGCGACGGAGGCCCGCGCGCGACGGGCCTCCGTCGCCGGGATCGACGGACGCGGGAGCGGGAGCGCTGCCTACCCTCGTCGCCATGGGCACCAGCCGGATCCGCAGCGCCTCCGTCGGCGACGTCGAGATCGCCTACGAGACGATCGGCGATCCGGCCGACCCGCCGTTGCTGCTCGTCATGGGCCTGGCGACGCAGATGATCGGATGGCCCGACGGCTTCTGCACCGGGCTCGCCGAGCGCGGGTTGTACGTGATCCGGTTCGACAACCGTGACGTCGGGCTCTCCACGCATCTGCACGACGCGCCGCCTCCGAACGTCCGGGCGGCGCTGGGCGGCGACACGTCGTCGGCGTCCTACACGCTGCCCGACATGGCCCGCGACGCCGTTGGGCTCCTCGACGCGCTGCGCCTCGACAGTGCGCACGTCGTCGGAGCCTCGATGGGCGGCATGATCGCCCAGGCGATGGCCATCGGGCACCCCGAACGCGTGCGCAGCCTCACCTCCATCATGTCGACCACCGGCGACCCGTCCGTCGGCGCGCCCACCGAGGCCGCGCTCGGCGTGCTTCTGACGCCTCCCCCGTCCGACCGTGACGGAGCGATGCGACGCGCGGTCGACGCCTACCGCGTGATCGGCTCACCGGGCTTCGAGCTCGACGAGGACGCCCTGCGCGAGCGCGCCGGGCTGTCCTTCGACCGGGCCCACGACCCCGCAGGCGTGGCGCGCCAGCTCGTCGCGGTGCTGGCGTCGGGCGACCGCACGCGTGCCCTGCGCGACGTCCGGGTGCCGGCACTCGTCATCCACGGTGCCGCCGACACCCTCGTCGACCCCAGCGGCGGGAAGGCGACGGCCGCGGCCATCCCGGACGCCGAGCTGCTCGTCGTCGACGGGATGGGCCACGACCTGCCCCGAGCGGTGTGGCCCCAGCTCACGGACCGGATCGCGGACCTGGTGGCGCGCGCCGACGCCCGGCGCTAGCCCGTCGGCGGGATCGCGCCGGCACTGACCGCACCGGCTGATCACCGCCGCGGGCACTATGTTGAACGCCGGTCGGTCGTGAGCACGGTCGTCCCCGAAAGGACCACGGGTATGACGATCTTGGACAGGTTCCGGCTCGACGGGCGGACGGCCATCGTGACCGGCGCGTCCTCCGGCCTCGGCCCGGTGTTCGCACGGGCACTGGCCGAGGCGGGGGCCGACGTGGCTCTGGGCGCGCGCCGCGAGGACCGGCTCGCCGACTCGCGCAAGCTGGTGGAGGACGCCGGTCGCCGGGCGATCACGGTGCGCACGGACGTGACCCGCCCGGAGGACTGCCAGGCGCTGGTCGACGCCACCGTCGAGGCGTTCGGCGGCGTCGACGTCCTGGTCAACAACGCCGGCGTCGGCACGGCGGTGCCGGCGACGAAGGAGACGCCGGAGCAGTTCCGGTCCGTGATCGACGTGAACCTCAACGGCTGCTACTGGATGGCCCAGGCCTGCGGGCGGGTGATGAAGCCGGGCAGCTCGATCGTCAACATCAGCAGCGTGCTGGGTCTGACCTCCGCCGGCCTCCCGCAGGCGGCGTACGCCGCGAGCAAGGCCGGGCTGATCGGACTGACCCGGGACCTCGCGCAGCAGTGGACCGGCCGCAAGGGCATCCGCGTGAACGCGCTGGCCCCCGGCTTCTTCGCCTCCGAGATGACCGACACCTACCCGGACGGCTACATCGAGTCGCAGCTGCCGCGGGTGCTCGTCGGGCGCAAGGGGGAGCCCGAGGAGCTCGCCGCCGCCCTGCTCTTCCTGGCCAGCGACGCCGGGGGCTACGTCACCGGGGTGACCCTGCCCGTCGAAGGGCGGCATCCTCACCGGCTGACTCACCGGCCGACCGCGCAGCCCGCTCAGCGGGCGGCCACCGGGTCGGGTGCGCGGTCCGTCGCGTCCGCCGGCACGGTCAGGTCGCGGTCGAGGGTCTCGGGCGCGAGGCGCGCGGCCACGAGGCTGACCAGGGCGATGAGGATCATGTAGACCGCCACCGGGACCCAGGACCCCGAGAACGCGGTCAGCAGTGCCGCGCAGATCAGCGGGGCCACGCCCCCACCGAGCACGGAGGAGAACTCGCGGCCGATCGCGACCCCGGCGTAGCGGTACCGGTTCCCGAACAGCTCGGGGAAGTAGCTCATCTGGACGCCGACGGCGCCGTAGCAGGCCAGGACGAACCCCAGGACGATCGCCACGGTGATCGCCGTCGTCGAGCCCGTGTTCAGGGCGACGAACGTCGGGACGGGCAGCAGCACCATCCCCGCGATGATCGACAGGTACACGGGCTTGCGGCCGAAGCGGTCGGACACGGCGCCGAAGCCGAACGCGGCGACCGCACCGCAGAGCGCCCCGACGAGCAGCACCTTGGGCACGAGCGACTTGTCCACGCCGACGGTCGAGACCAGGTAGGAGGCCATGAAGACCTGGAAGGTGTAGGACTGCGCGTTGGCGCCGACGTTCATGAACAGCACCAGCAGCGTCGGCTTCCTCCCGTTGCGGAAGACCTCCGTGATCGGCGCCTTCGGCTCCGCGTGCTGCTCCTTGAGCTCCTGGAAGACGGGGCTCTCGGACAGCTTGCGCCGGATGACCAGGGCCGCGACCGTGACGACGATGCTGCTGAGGAAGACCAGCCGCCAGCCCCACGCCATCAGCGCTTCCTCGGGCATCAGCTGGGCGAGAACCCAGGCGACGGCGCCCAGCGCGGTGCCCAGCGCCGCTCCGGTCATCACGAGCGCGGCGAACCGGCCACGGCGCCCGATCGGGGCCGTCTCCGTGAGCAGGGTCGAGCCTCCCGCCTGCTCCGCCCCCGCCCCGAACCCCTGGAGGAACCGCAGCGCGACCAGCAGCACCGGTGCGAGCAGCCCGACCTGCTCGTAGGTCGGCAGCAGGCCGATCGCGAGCGTGGCACCACCCATCAGCAGCAGCGTCGCGACGAGTACCCACTTGCGGCCCAGCCGGTCGCCGTACCGGGAGAAGAACAGGCCACCCAGCGGCCGGGCCGCGAAGCCGACGGCGTAGACGCTGAAGCTCGCGAGGATGCCCGCAGCCGGGGAGATGTTGGGGAAGAACAGCTCGCTGAAGACCAGCGCCGACGCCGTGCCGTAGATGACGAAGTCGTACTGCTCCAGCGTCGTCCCGATCAGGCCGGCCCAGGCCGCCCGGCGCAGTGCGCGAGGGTCGGCGGGCCGGGTCGCGTGCTGCGCGGAGGGGGCGGTGTCACCGCTGCGGTCGTCCATGCGTCCTCGAATGGATCGGGGTCAGTCAGGTCGAGCGTCTGGCCATCTGAGTTGCCCGGATCGCCCCGGGACAAACCTCGCCCGGCAGCAGAGGCCACAGTCCCTTGCGCGGACCCGGTGGCGGGTACACAGTGATCTGCTTCGGCACGAGAGGAGCGTCCGTCCATGCCCGAGAGGCCGTCCACAGTCCGGGCCGCGATCCTGCAGGCGAAATGGACCGGGGACACCGCGTCCATGATCGACGTCCACGAGGAGTACGCCCGGGCCGCAGCCGCCCAGGGTGCCAAGATCATGGGCTTCCAGGAGGTCTTCAACGCGCCCTACTTCTGCCAGGTCCAGGAGGCGGAGCACTACCGCTGGGCCGAGCCCGTGCCCGACGGCCCGACCGTCGTGCGGATGCAGGCGCTGGCCCGGGAGACGGGGATGGTGCTGGTCGTCCCGGTCTTCGAGGTCGAGGACGCCGGGCACTACTACAACACCGCCGCGGTGATCGACGCCGACGGCACCGTGCTCGGCAAGTACCGCAAGCACCACATCCCGCAGGTCAAGGGCTTCTGGGAGAAGTTCTACTTCCGCCCTGGCAACCTGGGCTGGCCGATCTTCGAGACCGCGGTGGGGAAGGTCGGGGTCTACATCTGCTACGACCGGCACTTCCCCGAGGGCTGGCGCGCACTCGGCCTGGCCGGGGCGGAGATCGTGTTCAACCCGTCGGCCACGAGCCGCGGCCTGTCGGCCTACCTGTGGAAGCTCGAGCAGCCCGCGGCGGCCGTCGCCAACGAGTACTTCGTCGCCGCGATCAACCGGGTCGGCGTCGAGGAGTACGGGGACAACGACTTCTACGGCACGAGCTACTTCGTCGACCCGCGTGGGCAGTTCGTCGGCGACGTCGCGTCGGGCGACGACGAGGAGCTGGTCGTCCGCGATCTGGACCTCTCGATGATCCCGGAGGTCCGCCAGCAGTGGGCGTTCTACCGGGACCGCCGCCCGGACGCGTACGGGCCGCTGGTCGAGAAATGAGCTCCCTGTACGAGCGCACGCGCGCGATCCTGCCGAACTGGATGGCGCTCTACTACGACGAGCCGATCGAGCTCGACCGCGGCGAGGGCCGTTACGTCTGGGACAGCCAGGGCGTGCGCTACCTGGACTTCTTCGGCGGCATCCTCACCACGATGACCGAGCACGCGCTGCCCGACGTCACCAAGGCCGTCGCGGAGCAGGCCGGCCGGATCCTGCACACGTCGACGCTGTACCTGAACCGGCCGATGGTCGAGCTGTGCGAAGAGATCGCCGCAGTCGCCGCCGTTCCGGACGCCAAGGTCTTCCTCACCACCAGCGGCACCGAGGCCAACGACCTGGCCCTGCTGCTGGCCAGCTCGCGCTCGCGGTCGAACCAGGTACTCGCGATGCGCAACAGCTACCACGGCCGGTCGTTCTCGACGGTCGCGATCACCGGCAACAGCTCGTGGTCACCGACGAGCCTCTCGCCGTTCCAGACCTACTACGTGCACGGCGGCCAGCAGTACCGCTCGCCGTTCGCGGGGCTGTCGGACGGGGAGTTCATCGCGGCGTGCGTGGCGGACCTGCGGGAGGTGCTCGACCAGGCCGGTGGGGACGTCGCCGCGCTGATCGCGGAGCCGATCCAGGGCGTCGGCGGGTTCACCTCGGGCCCGACGGGCTGCTGGGCGCGTTCGCCGAGGTGTTGCGCGAGCGCGACATCCTGTGGATCAGCGACGAGGTGCAGACCGGCTGGGGCCGCACCGGCGAGCACTTCTGGGGCTGGCAGGCGCACGTCGCCGAGGGCGTCGCGCCGGACATCGTCACGTTCGCGAAGGGCATCGGCAACGGCCTGTCCATGGGCGGGGTCATCGCCAGGGCGGAGATCATGGACGGCCTGCGGGCCAACTCGATCTCGACGTTCGGCGGGAGCCCGGTCACCTCGGCGGGCGCGCTGGCCAACCTGCGGCACCTGCTCGGACACCGCTTGCAGGCCAACGCCGCGCACGTCGGACCGCTCCTGTTCGACGGCCTGCGCGGGCTCGACCTGCCGACCGTCGGCGACGTCCGCGGCAAGGGCCTGATGATCGGCGTCGAGCTGGTGGAGGCCGGCAGCGGCACGCCGGGCACGCCCGCCCCCGCGCTCGCGGCGGCGGCGCTGCAGGCCTGCAAGGAGCGCGGCCTGCTCGTCGGCAAGGGCGGCCTGCACGGCAACGTCCTGCGCATCTCGCCGCCGCTCTCCCTGACACCCACCGAGGCCGCGGAAGGCCTCGCCATCCTGATCGAGTCGCTGAGGACGGTGTCGTCGTGAGTCGTACGGTCATCCGGGGCGGGATGGTGATCACCGCGGCCGACGAGGTCGTCGCCGACGTGCTGATCGACGGCGAGCAGGTGGTCGGGCTCGCCACGCCGGGCTCGACCCCGGCGGAGTCCTTCACCGCCGACCGGGTGCTCGACGCCACCGGGCGTTACGTGATCCCCGGCGGGGTCGACGCCCACACGCACATGGAGCTGCCGTTCGGCGGCACCTTCGCCTCCGACACGTTCGAGACGGGGACCCGGGCCGCGGCCTGGGGCGGCACCACCACGATCGTGGACTTCGCCGTGCAGTCGATGGGCGGCTCGCTGCGCGAGGGCCTCGACGCGTGGCACGCGAAGGCCGAGGGGCAGTGCGCGATCGACTACGCGTTCCACATGATCATGGCGGACGTGAACGAGGGCTCGCTGAAGGAGATGGAGGCCCTCGTCGGGGAGGGGATCACCAGTTTCAAGCTGTTCATGGCCTATCCCGGCGTGTTCTACAGCGACGACGGCAAGATCCTGCGCGCGCTGCAGAAGGGCGCGGAGTCCGGCGGGCTGATCATGATGCACGCCGAGAACGGCATCGCGATCGACGTGCTCGTGGAGCAGGCGCTGGCCCGCGGGAACACCGACCCGAAGTTCCACGGGGTCGTGCGGCACGCCCTGCTCGAAGCGGAGGCCACGAACCGGGCGATCAGGCTCGCGCAGGTGGCGGGGGCCCCGATCTACATCGTCCACCTGTCGGCCATCGAGGCCCTCGCGGAGATCACGCGCGCCCGCGACGAGGGCGTCAACGCCTTCGCCGAGACCTGCCCCCAGTACCTGTTCCTGTCCACCGACGACCTCGGCCGGCCGGGTTTCGAGGGCGCCAAGTACGTCTGCTCCACGCCGTTGCGGCCCGTGGAGCACCAGGCCGCGCTCTGGCGCGGGCTGCGCACCAACGACCTCTCCGTCGTCTCCACCGACCACTGCCCGTTCTGCTTCACCGGCCAGAAGGACCTGGGGCTCGGGGACTTCTCCAAGATCCCCAACGGCCTGCCCGGCGTCGAGAACCGGATGGACCTGCTGCACCAGGCCGTGCTCGACGGGCACATCGGCAGGCGCCGCTGGATCGAGCTCGCCTGCGCCACCCCGGCCAGGATGTTCGGGCTCTATCCACGCAAGGGCACCATCGCGCCCGGCTCCGACGCCGACGTCGTGATCTACGACCCGACGGCCCGGCAGGTGCTCAGCGCCGAGACGCCACCACATGAACGTCGACTACTCCGCATACGAGGGGAAGGAGATCACCGGGCAGGCCGAGACAGTGCTCTCCCGCGGCCGGGTGATCGTCGAGCGGGGCGAGTACCTCGGGGCCCCCGGGCACGGCCACTTCCTGCGCCGCGACACCTGCCAGTACCTCCGATGAGCCCCGGCATGGACATCGGACTCGTCCTGCAGACCGACCCGCCCGCCTCGGCGGTGATCGACCTGATGGTGCGGGCGGAGGAGCTGGGGTTCAGCCACGGCTGGACGTTCGACTCGCACGTGCTGTGGCAGGAGCCCTACGTCATCCACTCCCGCATCCTGGAACGGACGTCCCGGCTGATCGTCGGACCGATGGTCACCAATCCGGGCACGCGCGACTGGACCGTCATCGCGTCGCTGCACGCCACCCTGAACGACATGTTCGGCAACCGGACGATCTGCGGCATCGGCCGCGGTGACTCCGCGATGCGGGTGCAGGGCCGCCCGCCGACGACGCTGGCGCGGCTCGAGGCGTCGATGCAGGTGATACGGGAGCTCGCCGAGGGCAGGTCCGTCGACCTCGGCGGCACGACCGTGCAGATCCCGTGGGTTCCCGCGGGCGCGTCGCTGCCGGTGTGGATGGCGGGTTACGGGCCCAAGGCGCTCGACCTGGTCGGCCGGTGCGCCGACGGGTTCATCCTCCAGCTCGCCGATCCCTACCTCGTGGAGTGGACGATCAAGACCGTGCGTGCGGCAGCGGCGGCAGCCGGTCGCGACCCCGACGCCATCACCATGTGCGTCGCGGCCCCGGCTTACGTCGGCGACGATCTCGCGCACGCCCGTGACCAGTGCCGATGGTTCGGCGGGATGGTCGGCAACCACGTCGCCGACCTCGTGACGCGCTACGGCGAGAGCTCTGCGGCCGTCCCGGCCGAGCTCACCGGCTACATCAAGAACCGAGCCGGATACGACTACTCCCACCACGGCCGCGCCGGCAACCGCTCCACCGACTTCGTGCCCGACGAGGTGGTCGACCGCTTCTGCCTGCTCGGCCCGCCCGCCGCGCATCTCGACCGGCTCGCCGGGCTGGCGGCGCTGGGCGTGGACCAGTTCGCCGTCTACGCGATGCACGACGCGCGCGAGTCGACGATCGAGGCCTACGGCGCATCCGTACTCCCCCAGCTTCGCTCCTGAGTAACGGCCGGCGACGGCCCGCGATCACACAGTGACCCTCCCGCTCCGGGCGGAGTCTCCGTGCGCGCAAGGGAGCGCCATGATCGAGAACTCAGCGCTGGGCATGACGATGCTCCGTCCCGACGAGAACGTCACGCTCACCCGGGAGGAACACCACCAGCCGGCACTCGCCGCCTACGCCCCCGGCCGGCACGGCAGCAGGCGCGAGGTCGCGGTCGAGCTGGCCTCCTGCCGGATCGCGGCCGGCAAGTACGCCGGGCAGCGCGGCATCGAGGCGCGGCTCGACGGCCGGCGGATCGGCGAGCTCACCCACCGGATGTCGCAGCGCTACCTCCCGCACGTCGATGCGGTGGTCGCCCGCGGTGGCCGCCCGGCCTGCGAGGCCGTCGTCTTCGCCGGGTTGCGCGGCGTCGAGGCGGAGTTGCGGCTGCCCGGAACCGCCGAGGTCGAGCCGCCTGCGCGGATCCAGCACCGGCCGCCGCCCGGGCCGCAGGGGTTCCCGGCGTGGCAGCCGTCGTCGGAACCGCGCACCTCGCCGATGCGGCACCAGCCGCCGCCACCCCTTCAGCAGGGGATCCCGGCCCCTCCCCCACCGGTGCCACACCGCGCGCCGACGAGCAGCCGGGCGCGATGGGCGTGGGCAGGCGCGGGCGTCACCGCCCTGCTGCTGGTGATCGGCGTGAGCACCAGCCGCGGCACCCCCGAGCCTCCGGTCGCGCAGGCGCCGACCACGGTCGCGACGACGCCCGCCGTCCCGGTCCCGACCGCCCCCGTGGACGCCACGACTCCCACGGTCCGGGCGCCCGAGCCGGCCACCGTCGCGCCCGCACCGACCCGCCGCCCGGACCCGACCACCCGGAGCCGTCCGGCCCCCGCCCCGCCCCTGCTCCTGCCCCCGCTGCCCCTGCGCCCCGGGTCGGTGCGACCCGAACTACAGCGGCTGCGTGCCGATCGCGTCCGACGTCGACTGCGAGGGCGGCTCGGGCAACGGCCCGGCGTACGTGCGGGGCCCGGTCCGCGTCCTGGGCTCGGACATCTACAAGCTGGACAACGACAACGACGGCACGGGCTGCGAGAGCTGAGGGGCCAGGCCCTGCGCGTGACCGTCGTCGCCTCGTCGTGTCACCCGAGGTAGAGCCAGGTCGCCGCGACGAAGAGCGCGAACGCCAGCCACGTCAGCCACGCGCGGACCCAGTTCAGCCGGAAGTAGCGCGCCCGCACCACCCGCCGGTCACTCGGTACCGACCGGGGATCCCACGCGGAATCTGCGCATGTCCTCGGCGAATCCGCCCGGCTCCCGCGTCGCGAACATGGGATGCAGGATCGTGGTGAGCGTCAGGAGGAGCCCCGACCACAGGCCGGCCGACACGACGCCGAGCACCAGTCCGATCTCGGCCGTCATCGGGAGTCCTCCTCGGTCGTGAGAAACCGTCGTGGAACCGCGAGAACGAGCAGCGGGACGACGATGCTGACGGCGACGAGCAGCAGCGAGAAGGTCGAGACCGCCGCCGCCGGGATCACCAGGAGCTTGAAGCTGTCGATGGCGGTGTGGAGCAGCGCAGGCGCCCAGACCGTGCGCCCGCCCGTCTCGTACAGGTAGCTGAACGGGATCGACGTGACCGCGGCGACGACCATCGCACCGATGCCGACCACCGCGTCGACGGTGAACACGATCGGAAGGTGGGTGACGGCGATCAGCGGCATGGTCCACCACACCGCCGTCCAGAAGGAGCGGCCCTCCCGCAGCCGGCGGAACGCGAAGCCGCGCCAGACCAGCTCCTCCGCGACGCCGTGGAACGCGAACACGCCGACCAGCACCCAGATCCAGCCGGGCACCAACGACATCCCGGACCCGCTCACCGCCGCGTACAGGGGATGGACGAGCAGCACGAGACCCGACACGACCGCAGCCAGCAGGAGCGCACGCCACCGCGGGCGGCCGAGGCCCATCGAACGCAGCGCCTCGATGGGCCGCACGCGGTAGAGGACCCACTCGACGGCGACGCCGGTCAGCACCACCGCGGCCAGCATCAGCAGTCCCCAGCGGCCGGTGCTGTCGAGGGCGCCCGTTCCCGCGAGCACGCCGTAGAGCACCGCGAAGCCGGCGAGGAAACGCATCCACGAGGACAGGCAGCGGACCGGCAGGTGGCCCGTCGGCCGGAGGCCGTCGACCAGCGTCATGAGGCCACCCCCCACGTGGTGGACCGCGGCCGGGCCGAGAGCAGGCACAGGGACTGGGCGACGACGAACGCGATGTGCGCTGCGGTGGCCGCGATGCCCATCGGCACGACGTCGAAGGCCACGAAGCTGCTCCAGAAGGCGACGTTCGCCGCACCCAGCAGCACGTGCACCGCGATCGCGAACACGTGCCAGAACCGCCTGCCGTCGTTCGCGGCGACGGCGAGGAACAGGATTCCGACGAGGAGGGCGAACCCGTGGTTCTCGACCCATCCGATGGTGTAGGGCGAGTCGTGGAAGACGGTACCGAGCGGCCCGGCACCGGTGTAGTACCCGACGAGTTCGAACGTCACCTGCGCGGCTCCGACGAGGGCGAGGAACGCGCCGTCGGCCAGCATCACCGCCCGGCGTGCCGGCCCCGTCAGAACGTACGCATCGTCGGGTCGGATCTCGGCACCACGCGTCTGGTTGATCATCCCACGCTCCCCTCGCCGGAGCCCTGCCGCTCAGGGCGTCGGGGACGAGAGTCACGGCCACCCGGGTGGGCGCACACCACCCGGGCGCGGAAACACCCGGGTGGACTGCCGCTCGCGGGGTGCCTGCATGCCGGTCGAGGTGCACTGTGAGGCGGCACGCGGTCGCGGGCGGAAGGAGGGTCATGGCGTCGAGGTATCACCTGGCCCTCGCGGGTCCGGTCCCGGCCGTGGTGGCCGAGGCGATCCGGGGCCGGTTCGGGGACGTGACGGTCCGACCGGATGGCCCGCAGACGATCCTGGAAGGACCGATCGCCGATCAGGCGGCGGTGCGCGCCCTGCTCACCATGCTGTGGGACGCGGGCGGCGAGGTGCGGCTGCTCCGGGTCACGACGGCGTGAGGCCGCCGGTGGCGGTGCCGACGCCGGCCACGCCGACCCCCGCCGAACGGCGGTGACGCGACATACCGCACCTGCGACACTTGCCGCCTACCGTGGAGGCCGGTCGTGGGAGCCGTCATGTCGGAGCGACGAGCCGCCACGCCGCTGATCGCGGCGAAACTGGCCGTCCCGCCGGCCCGCCCCGGCGCGGTCGTCCGGCCGCGGCTGCACGCTCGGCTGCTCGGCTCGTCGGACTCCCGGCTGACCGTGGTGGTGGCCCCTGCGGGGTGGGGCAAGACGACACTGCTGTCACAGTGGGCCCAGGACCCCGCCGAGACGCGCGGCATCGTCTGGGTGTCGTTGGACGAGGCGGACGACGATCCGATCCGGTTCTGGACCTATGTGCTCACGGCGCTGGATCGGGAGATCCCGGGGCTGAGCGCCGCCCCGCTGGGCGCGCTCTCCACGCCGGGGCTGGACCCGGTCGACCGCGCGCTCCCGACGCTGCTGAACGAACTCGCCACCCTCGACACCGAGCACGCCCTGGTCCTCGACGACTACCACCTCCTCGCTCACCGGGGCATCCACGAGAGCGTCGAGTTCCTCCTCGCCTACCTGCCCACCGCGCTCCAGGTCGTGATCGCCGGTCGCTCGGATCCGCCGCTTCCGCTCGCCCGGCTCCGGGCGCGCGGAGAGCTCACGGAGCTCCGCGCCGTGGATCTCGGGTTCGGCGTCGACGAGGCGACGACCCTGCTGAGTGCCGTCGGCGACCGCCCGTACGACGCCGCGACCGCGGCAGCCCTCTGCGAGCGCACCGAGGGGTGGGCGGCAGGTCTGCAGCTGGCGGCCCTGTCGATTCGGAACTCGTCCCACCCCGGCGCGGCGGCCGCGGCGATCCGCGGCGACGACCGGCACATCCTGGACTACCTCTCCACCGAGGTCCTCGACCGGATGCCTGACGAGCAACGCGACCTCCTCGTGCGGACATCGGTGATCGAACGGCTGTCCGGACCGCTGTGCGACGAGCTGTTGGGGCGCAGCGGATCGGCCGCGGTACTGGACGCGCTCGACCGCGCCGACCTGTTCGTCGTGCCGCTGGACCCGCAGCGGGAGTGGTACCGGTGCCACCGGCTGTTCCGCGAGGTGCTGCTCAGCACGCTGAAGGCGACCCATCCGGGGGAAGCGGCCCGCGTGCTGGCGACCGCCGCCGACTGGTTCTTGAAGCGGGACTACGTCGCCGAGGCCGTCGCGCACCGGATCGATGCCGGGGACGCGGACGGCGCGGCGGATCTCCTGCGCTCGAAGGTGCCCTGGTTCCTCGAGCGGGGCGCACTGTCCACCCACCTCCAGCTCGGCCAGCGTCTCCCGGCGGCCACGTGTCGAGCGACCCCGTACTCCCGTGGCGCTGGCGTGGGCCGCGGGGCTGGCGGCCAGTTCGCCCGGATGGGCCCGTGGCTCGACGTGGCCGACCCGTCGATCTCCGATGACAGCCCTGCCCTGGAGGGATGGCACAGCCTGCGCGGAGCCGCAGCGACGATGCGTGCCGTCGAGGACAGCACCGTTCGCGCCGACGCCGAGGCCGCACTGGTCGCAGCCGACGCGGGCAGTCGAGCTGGAGACCGACCCGACTGTGCCGGGTTACGTGGTGGCCCGGACGATCCTCGGAGCGATGCTCAGCTTCGCAGGCCGTTCCGAGGAGGCGGTCCCGCTCCTCGACGACGCGTGGGACCGCGCGCGCATACTCGGCCTACCGCCGCTGCTTGCTCTCCAGGCCGCGAGCCTCCTGGCGCTGGCCCTCCTCGAGACCGGCCGCATCGACGAGCTGCGCCGGCTGTTCGCCGACGTGGCGCCCGCAGTCCGGTCGGCCGAGGAGCTCGTGGGGCAACGCCAGGCCCCGGAATCTCCCGGCTGCGCACCGTCGAGGGCCGGCTGGCCCATCGGGACGGTGACCTCGGCGCCGCCCGATCAGCGCTGCGGCGCGCGGTCGAGCTGGCCCGCGCATACGGCCAGGCCTCGGAGCTGGTCATCGCACTGATCAGCCTCGCCGACGTGGATCTCGACGACCACGACCTCGCTGGCGCCCGCGCGGCTCTCGCCGAGGCACGGGAGATCGCCGACACCGAGCCGGTCCTGCCGCTCTTCGTGCGCCGCCTGGCCGACATCGAGCAGCGGACCGGCCGCGGTCCAGCGGTCGCGGCCCGCCGTACCGGCGTGACGATCGAGGACCTGACCGACCGAGAGCGCGCCGTCCTGCGGGCGCTCGACCGGCGATGCGACCCAACGGGAGATCGGCGCCTCCCTGTACCTGTCGATCAACACCGTGAAGGGCTACACGAAGATCCTCTACCGCAAGCTGGGTGTCGCCACCCGGCAGGATGCGGTGCGGCAGGCCCGCGCCCTCGGCCTGATCTGACCCGTCATCGTGGCGACGAGCCGGCGTCGACGTCGTCGTAGAGCAGCGCCATCCGGTCGAGGAACCAGTTCTTCCCAGCCATGTGAACGGCCAGACCGAACAGGACGATCCACACGTCGAGCACGACCAGACCCCACGCGATGAACGGCAGCCCGAGCGTGTTGATCGCGATCAGGACGTTCCCTGCGACCCGATGCCGCTCCGGCACCGGAACCTCCTTCCTGTTGGCCCAGAAGGTCTCCCCCAGCACCGCCTTCGACGCCCAGTGATCGAACGACCGAGGTGGCGGGAAGACCTTCGGGTTGACGGCCGCCCAGACGCACACCACGGCGACGGGCACGAGCGACCACCACCCGATCCACGCGTAGGTCCAGATCGCGGCGGCGAGCAACGCGGGGATCGGGATCCGCGTGTAGACGCTCCACGGGTTGGCGTGCCGTCGCCATGCGTCGCCCTCGAGCCCGAAGGCCTTCGCCATCGTCTTCTCCATCGCGGCCATGTCGGTCCTCCCTCGGCTCGCCCTGCCGGTCAGGGCTGCGACGTGGAGAGTCGCGCCGACCCGGGTGGGCCCGCACCACCCGCGGACGCTTCCACCCGGGTGGAAAGAAGGCGGCCGAGTAGAGGCGTTGAGCCGGGGCCATTCGGCCCCTTGAGGATGGGACCGGACGCGAGGATCCTGCTTCGGGCCAGAACCCGAGGGGAGAACCAGCATGGCCAGTATCGAGACGAAGAGCATGGACAGTCCCGACGAGACGCGGAGCCCGGAGAAGACGGTCGTGAGCGTCGTTCAGCTGGGCGACGCGACCGTCGCCCGCTTGACCCTCCAGCCGGGGTGGAAGTGGTCGGAGTGCATCAAGCCGGTCGCGGGGACGGAGAGCTGTCAGGCCGCCCACCTGGGATACGTCGTGTCGGGACGGATCCACGTCGCCCAGACCGACGGCATGGAGTCCGACGTCGGACCGGGTGAGGCCTACCGCCTCGAGCCGGGCCACGACGCCTGGGTGATCGGCGACGAGCCACTCGTCGCGCTGGAGTTCGAGAGCAAGACCGCCGCCACATACGCGAAGGGCTGAGGCCCGGCCCGAACGGCACTCTCGACCAGACCTACTGGTCGAGAGTGCCGTTCGCGCTGTCGGAGGGACCGGTCCGGCGTTCAGCTCGGACTGGAAGGTTCCATCGCATCCGCGGCAACCGGATCGGTTGCCGGGGTGATCCCGACGAGGGAGGTGTAGACGACGAGGTTGGACTTGTAGCTGCGAGCGGATCTGTCGAACTCGCCGCCGCACGTGACCAGTTGCAGATGCGCTGATTCCGCGCGAGGTGTAGACCTGCTGGGCCGGGAATTGCTCCTTCGGATACTTCGCCACGTCGGTGACGGCGAACGTCGCGACCGCACCGTTGTCCAGCCTCACCTCGACCACGTCGTCCTTCTCCAGCGAACGCAGCCGGAAGAACACCGCCGGGCCTTCGAAGGAGTCGACGTGGCCGAGGATGACGGCCGAACCCATCTGGCCGGGCGCAGGCCCCAACCGGAACCAACCGGGTTTGGCGAAATCGGTGGGCACCTCGACCGTCCGGTCCGGATTGAGCCCCAGCGTCGAGACGGGAACCGATACCCCGATCGCGGGAATGCGCAGCTCGGCCGGGGCCGACCGCTCCCCCGGAGCATTCACTGCTCCGGGGGAAGCAGCCGCTGGGGGAGCGACTGGAGCGGACTGGCTTGCCACCGCACCTGCGACCGGCTGCGGCGTGCCTTCCAGACCGGCCGTGAGGGAGCCGGCACCGACGACCAGCAGGACGACGGTGGCCAGCCACCACAGCTTCGGCTGAGGCTTCCTGCCCTCAGGCGAGACCATCGAGGTCATACGACGTCGTCCGGCTCGCTGCGGTCGTTCCCTTCCTGTGCGGCAGGACGGCGCCTGCGGACTGCCTGGGTCGCCGTCAGCGCGGCCGCGACCAGCGCGACGCCACCGAGGGTGACGAGGCCGCCGTCGACCGAGGGAGCGGCTCCGCCTGCACCGGTCTCCGGGTGTCCCAGGGGGACGACCGTGTCGCCGGAGCCGCCGTAGCCGCTCGAACCGGAACCAGCACCGGAACCGCTACCGGATCCACCCGTGCCACTAGATCCGCCTGCGCCGCCTGTGCCACCGGAGCCACCGGAGCCGCCCTTGCCGCCGGCACCGCCCGGAGCCGCCTTGGTGGTCGTCTTGGTGGTCGTCTTGCCAGCGCCACCGTTGCCGGCGCCGCCACCGTTGCCGTAACCGCCGCCGTTACCGTTGCCGGCCCCGCCGCCGTTGCCGTAACCACCGCCGCCGCCGTTGCCGCCACCGCCGCCGCCATTGCCGCCGCCACCGTTGCCGCACCGCCGTTGCCGCCACCGCCGTTGCCGCCGCCACCGTTGCCGCCGCCACCGTTGCCGCCGCCACCGTTGCCGCCGCCACCGTTGCCGCCGCCACCGTTGCCGCCGCCGCCGTTGCCGCCGCCGAGCCGTTGCCGCCGCCGCCGTTGCCGCCGCCACCGTTGCCGCCGCCACCGTTACCGCCGCCACCGTTGCCGCCACCGCCGTTGCCAGTGGACGTCGTCGTCGGGGTAGCCGTGACGGTCGGCGTGACCGTCGGCGTGGGTGTCACCGTGGGCGTGACCGTCGGCGTCGGCAGTCACCGTGGGCGTGACCGTCGGCGTCGGCGTCACTGTCGGGGTGACCGTCGGCGTCGGCGTGGATGTGATCGGTGTCGCAGACGCACGTGGACAGGGAGATCCCGTTGGTGTCGAGAGTGACCGCGGCGTCCTGGGCGAGCAACCGGCCGCTCACCGTGGCGTTCGTCTGCGCGGAGATCGACGTCCTCGCCAGAATGGTTCCCACGAAGCTGGAGCTGGTACCCAGCGTCGCGGAACTACCGACCTTCCAGAACACGTTGCACGGGTTGGCGCCGTTCGTCAGGACGACGCTGCTGCTGGATGCGGTGATCAGCGTGGACTCCGCCTGGAAGACCCACACGGAATCGGTTCGTCCCCCGCCGTCCAGCGTGAGCGTCCCGGTGATGCCCAACGTGGCGTTGCCATAAACGCCGCCGACCAGGGTCCGGCCGCCGAGCTCAGTAGCAGCCAAGACCGTGGTGGGACCCTGACCTGCCGCGTTGTCGTAGGCGTTCGACAGGTCGGACTTGGCCCCTGCCGCCACAGCGTCCGCGGAGTGCTGGGTGCCGTTGACCAATCCGCGGCGGAAAACCGGTGATCGCAGTTCCGGGGCTGACCCCGAGATCGCCGTTGATCACCGACGGGCCGGTGTTGGTGACCGTGGAGCCCGCAAGCACGGCGAAGCTGCCGGCGGTGCCGAGCGGCACCACAGTCGCAGCCGCCTGGGCGGTGCCGGTGAAGATCACCAGCAACGACGTCGAGAACAACGCGATCAGGCCGTGAACGTGGCGCCGAGGCGCACACGCCTTGCGACCGGCGCATCCGTGGAGGAGGGCTTCATCTTCGGTTCTTCTTCCCCTAGCTGAGCTTCGGTACCGACACAGCCGAGGCGCTGTGTCGTCAGTGGTGGTACGGACAGGTCCCCGTCCGGCAGGGGCTCGCTGGCGCAGGCCGGCCACGAGTCGGCAAATCATGTTTGCCGAATAACTGCGACCTACTTGCGGTCGGGCCCGAACTTCGAGGTTGTCGGGTGAGTGGTGTTGGCCTATCGGCGAACGAGACGGGGAGACTGACGGAACTGCGGCTCCTCGTGCCCGAGAGAGCCACCTGATCGAACGACGTCCAGCCGGCAGACCGCTACACCGATCGGCCGACCCCGGTGGTCGGTCACACCGTGTAAGCTCCCGACGCTCGGCCGGGCGCGCTTGTCGTCTGTGGCTTGACAGCCAGTAGCCTGGCGCTTGCACAGTGCGCTGTCAAGCTGTGTTGTGCAAGTCGGCAAGTAGCAGTAGCACCACGGGGTCTCGTCCAGAGACGGACGGGCCGCGTTCACGTACATGGGACGAGCGAGGCGAAGGTTGATCGATTCGACCGGAGATGGTGCCACTTCGCTGACCCTCCACCAGCTCATCCGGTCCCGGATGGACGAGCGCGGTTGGTCGTACGCCGATCTGGAGCGGCGGTCCGAGCATGCGCTGAGCCGGGGTCGCTGGCAGCAGCTCGGTTCGGGGGTGCGGCAGCGCAAGTTCCCGGATCCGGCGTCGATCGAGGTCATCGCCCGGGTGCTCGACGTCGACGTCACCACCGTCGTGCTCGCGGCCGCCCAGGCCGTCGGCCTCGACGCTCATCTGCGCGGAAGCGACCTGGCGCACCTCCTCCCGACCGGCACCGAGCAGCTTTCCGAGCGCATGCGCGACGCGATACTGACGCTCATCCGCGCAGCCGTCGCCGATGCCGCGAACGGGTTCGGCACCTCCCCTGGCGATTCCTTGAGTGGCCTCACGCTGGAATGGCCGAAGTCGGCGGCGCCGTCACGGAAACGGCGTAAGGGGCCAATCGAAGGCGATGGCGGTTGACGTAGCGTGACGAAAGTCGGGATCGCGGCACCGTGAACTACGCCAATCGGCTATTGCTGCTCCGAACCTGAAACGCCTCTCGTATTTCTCCGATTAGCGGGTGAAGAGCACGCACCTCGAGCAGGTCACTGACGAGGTCACCCGCACAGTGCTGACAGCCCGGACCCCGCGACCAGCGCCGCGCCGACACGCGAGAGGAGCTGCGCGGTGCGACCCGAGCCAGCTGGGGCGTGCCCTCACCGCGTGATCTCAATGGCAAAGAACTCTCCTGTCGCCGACGTGCTGGTCACCGGACTGAGCAGCATGCTCAACGTTTCCTACGTCCCGTTGACGCACTCCGTGGCGAGGCTGGACACCTCAGGTCCGACATGGGTGCTGCGAGCTCGACTCCGACAGTCCTCCGGAAGACCACTGCTGGGCGATGTTCGATGTGCTCCGAATTCTCCTGCTCCGTTCCGACCCGGCGGAATCGGACTGGGCGGTTCCCACGCCCCGCCTACGGCTCGTCCGCGATTGACACGACCGTGGCACCGACGTCTCGCCAGGTCCACGGCCACGAGGCACGATCAGTGGTCCGGTGCGGGGTTCGGAGGGAGCGCGATGACGGAGCCTGGTTTCTGGAGCGACGTCGAACGACACGTCGTCCGGTACGGCGGTTCGTTCGTCCCGGCCGTCATCGAGCGGGCACAGGGGTCCTTCGTCTACGACAGCACGGGCCGGGCGATCCTCGACTTCACCTCCGGCCAGATGAGCGCGATCCTCGGCCACGCCCACCCCGAGGTGGTCGAGACCGTCGCCGCGTCGGCGGAGAACCTCGGACCACCTGTTCAGCGGCATGCTGAGCAGGCCCGTGGTCGACCTCAGCAGGGCGCTCGCCGAGGCGACGCCCGCGCCGCTGCAGAAGGCGCTGCTCCTGAGCACCGGGGGCGAGGCGAACGAGGCGGCGCTCACGATGGCGAAGCTGTACACCGGGCGGTACGAGATCGTCAGCTTCAGCCAGTCCTGGCACGGGATGACCTCAGGGCGCCAGGTCGGCGACCTACAGCGCCGGGCGTCGCGGCTACGGGCCGCCCGTTCCCGGCAACTTCGCCATCCCCGCGCCCAACGCGTATCGCTCGCAGTTCCTGACCGACGGGAAGCACGACTGGAAGGCCGAGCTCGACTACAACTTCGACCTGGTGGACCGCCAGTCCACCGGCGAGTCTGGCCGCGTGCCTGGTCGAGCCGATCCTCAGCTCCGGCGGCCTGATCGAGCTGCCGTGGGCTACCTGGCCGCGCTCAAGGACAAGTGCGCCGAGCGCGGGATGCTGCTGATCCTCGACGAGGCCCAGACCGGGCTGGCCAGGACGGGCGACATGTTCGCGTTCGAGCGCGACGGCGTCGTGCCCGACATCCTCACGCTCTCCAAGACGCTCGGCGCCGGGCTGCCCCTCGCGGCCGTGGTGACGAGCGAGGAGATCGAGCAGCGCTGCCACGAACGCGGGTTCCTGTTCTTCACCACCCACGTCTCCGACCCGCTGCCCGCCGCGGTCGGACGGACGGTCCTGGCGATCATCGAGCGGGACGGGCTCGCAGCGCGCGCCGCGACCGCGGGTGAGCGGCTCCGCACCTCGCTGCTCGAGCTGCAGGACCGCCACGAGTGCATCGGCGACGTGCGGGGCAGGGGCCTCATGCAGGGCATCGAGCTGGTCGGCGACCGCCTGACCAAGGCCCCCGCCGACGACCTCGGCCGGGACGTGACGGCGAGGTGCCTGGCGCTCGGGCTGCACATGAACATCGTCCAGCTGCCCGGCATGGGCGGCGTCTTCCGCATCGCGCCGCCGCTCACCGTCACCGACGACGAGCTCGACATGGGCCTGGCGATCCTGGACCAGGCCCTCGGCGAGGCCGCGGCCGGGACCGGCTAGCGCACGCGAGCAGCCACGAGGGACGACTAGTACCGGCGCCCGCCCCGTCCGCGGAACGCGTCCTTCAGCTTCTCGCCCGCCTGCTTCAGGTTGGCCTTCACCTCGTCGGCCCGGCCCTCGGACTGCATCCGCCGGTTCCCGGTGACCTCACCGCTGTTGCGCTTGACGCGCCCGCGCATCTCCTGGGCCTTGTTGCCGAACTTGTCCGCGAAGCTCACGACAGTCACCTCTCGTCCGACGCCGTTGCTTCCGACGGGTACCCGACATCGGGGCCGGTCCAGGCGTGGGTCGCCAGCTGCCGTCAGCCGGTGTTGCGCATGCCCGCCGCGATCCCGTTGATCGTCAGCAGCAGCACCCGCTGCAGGTCCGGGTCCGGTTCCTCGATCTCGCGGCGCCGCGCCAGCAGCTCCACCTGCAGGTGGTGCAGCGGCTCGAGGTAGGCGGCCCGGACGGCGAGGGTGTTGCGCAGCACCGGCTGGCGGGCCAGCAGCCCACTCTCCCCGGTCACGCGCAGCACCTCCGACAGCGTCGCCGCGTGCTCGTCCACGATGTCGGAGAAGATCGGCTGCAGGCCCGGTTCGACCAGCCGCGGCGACGTAGAACCCCGCGATGCGGAGATCGGTCTTCGCGAGCGTCATCTCGACGTTGCCCAGCAGGTTGGCGAAGAACGCCCATTGCCGCATCTCGTCCAGCACCGCGCCGTACCCGGCTTCGCGCGCGACGCGCAGCCCGGTGCCCAGGCCGAACCAGCCCGGCACCACCATGCGCGTCTGCGTCCAGCCGAACACCCACGGGATGGCGCGCAGGTCGTCGAGCGTCGGTGCGCCGGTGCCCGGACGGCGCGATGGCCGGGAGCCGACGTTGAGCCGGCCGAGCTCGTCGACGGGCGTCGCCGCCGCGAAGAACTCCGGGAGCCCGGGTCGCTCCACGAGCGCGCGGTAGGCGGCCCGTGCCGCGTCGCTCACGACGGTCATGGCCTCCTCCCACCGGGCGAGCGTGTCGGTCGGCCATCGCGACGCCTGGTGCCGCAGCGTCGCGTCCAGCATCGAGGCGAGCAGGATCTCGAGGTTGTCGTGCGCGAGCGCGGGCAGCGAGTACTTGTCGGAGATCACCTCGCCCTGCTCGGTGAGCTTCATCGTCGCGTCCACCGAGCCGAACGGCGACGACGCGACGGCCTCGCCCGCCGGGCCGCCGCCGCGTCCGACCGACCCGCCGCGGCCGTGGAACAGCCGCAGCCGCACGCCGTGCTCGCCTGCCGACGTCGCGCAGCTGCCGCTGGGCGCGGTGGATCTCCCACTGCGAGGTGGTGATCCCCGCGCCCTTGTTCGAGTCGGAGTAGCCGAGCATGACCTCCTGCACGTCGCCGCGGTTGCGCAGGTGCTGCCGGTAGCCCGGGATCGGAGAGCAGCCCGTCGAGCAGCGGGCCGGCCTGGCTGAGCTCCTCGACGGTCTCGAACAGCGGCACCAGGTCGACCGACGAGCGCGGGTCGATCCGCAGCTCCACCATGTACGCCTCGCGGGCCAGCACGGCGACCGCCAGCAGGTCGTCGACGCCCTGGCACATCGAGACGATGTAGGTGCTCGCGACCTCCCGGCCGAACTCGTGCTGGACGTCGTGCAGCATGTCGAACACGGCCAGCACGTCGACGGCGTCGGCCGGCACGCCCGTAGTGCCGCCTGACCAGCGGGCGCCCGCCTGCCAGCTCCCGCGACAGCAGCGCCGTGCGCTCGTCGCGCGTCAGCTCCGCGTAGGGCTTGTCGAGCTCGCCGAGCGCGTCGTAGATCGCCGCGAGGGCGGCGTGGTGGCGTCCGCTGTGCTCGCGCACGTCCAGCTCGGCCAGGTGCAGGCCGAGCGCCCGCGCGACGCGCAGGGCGCGGGCGAGCGTGCCGTCCGCGATGCGGCCGCCGAGATGCCCGCGCAGCGAGCGGTCGAGCACGCGCGAGATCCTCGACGAGTCCGGCCGAGCCGAGGTAGTCCCGGCCCGGGACGTGCGGGTGCCGGCCGGCGATCCGCGCGCGCGTGTGCTCCAGCCGGGCCGCGACGTAGGACAGCTTGAGCCGGTAGGGCTCGTGGGCGTTGAGCCGGATGAACCGGTCGTGGACCTCGGGCAGCGCCCGGCGGTCGCGCGCCAGGGAACCGCGCAGCTCCTCCGACACCCCGACCACCCGGGTCGAGACGCTCAGCTCGCCGATCAGCTGGTCGACGAGCTCGGCGTGGGTGCGCAGGGCGCGGTCGGCGTACAGCTCGAGCACCTCACGCGTGACGGCGGGCGTGACGTTGGGGTTGCCGTCCCGGTCGCCGCCGACCCAGCAGCCGAGCACGAGTGGCCGCGCGCCCGGCGGCACCTCGAACCCGGCCGCGCGGACCTCGCGTTCGAACTCCCCGACCAGGTCGGGCACCGTCCGGCGGCCCAGCTGCTCCAGGAACCACGCGATGCCGCGTGCCTCGTCGGCCACGGTCGGCCGCCCCGGGCGGATCTCGTCGGTCTGCCACAGCAGGTCGACCAGAGCGCCCAGCTCGTCGTCCGCAACGCCCCGGTCGAGCGCCTCGGCCACCCGGCGCAGGATCGCGAGCACCGAGTGCCGGGACGACTCGGTGGGATGCGCGGTGAACACCGGCCGCAGCTGCGCGCGGGCCAGGACGTCCTGCACCTGCTGGCGGTCCGGGCCCGTGAACTCCTCGGCGAGGTGCTGCATGAGCACCCGCAACGGGCGGCGGTCGGCGGGACGGAGCGTCCGCAGCTCACGGGAACGATGCAGCTGCTCGGCGATGTTCGCGAGCTGGAAGTACTGCGAGAACGCCCTGGTCAGCGAGACTGCCGTGCCGGTGTCGAGCCCGCTGAGCACGGCTGTGATCTCCGCACCCCCGCTCTCGGGAGCCTGCCGGGCCAGGCGGCGGACCTCCTCGACGAGCTCGAGCAGCTCCGGTCCGGCGTGGTTGGCCAGCGTCGCGCCCAGCATCGTCGACAGCCTGCGGATGTCGGCCCGCAGCGCCTCGTGCTCGGCCTCGGAGACGACCCCGGCGTGGGCGGCGACGGAGTCGGGAGCGAGCAGGTCCGTCCGGGAATTGGTCACGGCTACTCCGCAGATGGTCGGCAGTGGACCGCTCGCGGCGTCGGGAACGGAGAAGCACCGATCGTCCCCGCCCGGCGGGCCGGGCGCCAGTTCTCAGCCGGCGCCGCCGACGAGCGCGGAGAACTCCGCCCACAACCCGGGTGCCGCGGCGACGGTGAGCGCCGGGGTGGGTCCGCCGGGGCCGCCCAGCGTGACCCCGGCCTCGGCGGCGAGCAGCAGTCCCGCGGCGACGTCCCAGAGCCGGGTGTCGACGATCAGGCCGGCGTCGAACCGCCCGGCGGCGAGGTAGGCGAGGTGCAGGGCGGCCGGCACCCGCCGGAAGTCGCCGACGGCCGGCAGCAGGACGGGCAGCAGCTCCGCCATCCGTCGCTTCGTCGGCGGGGACGGGTCGAAGCTCAGGCCGACGATCGCCTCCCGCAGGTCGCAGCGGTCGGACGCGGTGATCGGCGTGCCGCCGAGCACGGCCCCTCCCCCGGACACGGCACTGAACGTCTCGTCGGCCATCGGGTCGTGCACCACCGCGGCGTGCGTCGTCGTGCCGTGCTGCAGGGCGATGCTGACCGACCACGGACCGGCGCCCGTGAGGTAGTTGCGGGTGCCGTCCAGCGGATCGACGACCCACCGCCACCCGCTCGTGCCCGGCGTGCTGCTGCCCTCCTCGCCGAGGATGCCGTCGTCCGGCCAGGCGGCCAGCAGGCCGTCCACGATCAGCCGCTCGCTCGCGATGTCGACGTCGGAGACCAGGTCGTTCGCGTGCGCCTTGGCCCCCCGGACCACCACGGAGGCGCGCCGTTGCACCTGCAGGCGCCCGGCCTCCCGGGCGAGCCCGACCGCACGGTCACGGGCTGCCGTCAGATCACGGGGCATGGCGCGCCAGCACCTCCCGCAGCGGGCGCGGGACCACGCCGCGGGACGCGTCGAGCCTGCGGGCCCTGCGGCGCGAGAGGATCACGCCGACGACGGCGACGGCCCACACCGGGTACTGCACGAGCCAGGCGACGCGGAACGCCTCGGGCGTGAAGCCCCCGAGCGCCGTCAGCAGCGCGCCCATGGTGGCGAGCACCAGCAGGGTCGCGAGGAAACCACCCATGTTGACCATGCTCTGGGCGACGCCGAGGTTCGGGCTGGGGTTGGACGTGCGCCCGATGTCGATGCCGACGACCGAGCCGGGCCCGCCGGCGGACAGCGCGAGGATCAGGGCGACGAGCATCCAGAACGGGGCGGGGCCGGGCAACGCCAGGATCGCGGTCCAGACGAGCACCTGCACGGCGATGACGGCCAGCACCAACCACGACCGGCGCAGCGGGTGGCGCATCGTGAGCACGCCGATGGGCGGGGCCGATGCAGATCGTGGAGACGACGAACAGCGCCAGCAGCGCCGCGGCGGTCGACGGCGCCAGCCGCTGGGCCGAGACGAGGTACGGCACGCCCCAGAGCAGCGTGAACACCATCATCGAGAACTGCGTGCCCATGTGGCCGAAGAAGCCGAGCTTCGTCCCGGGCCGTCCCCACACCGCCCGCACCTGGCGGCCGATCTCGCGCATCGACTCCGACGGCACCGGGTGCCAGTCGCCGGACGGCGCGTTGCGCACGACGGCCAGCACCAGCAGGGCGACGAGGACGCTCGCCCCCGCGGCCGCACCGAAGGCGGCGGTCCAGCCGACACCGACGAGCAGCGCGGCGAACGGCACCGCGGACAGGATCTGGCCGGTCTGGCAGAGGATGGTCGTCACCTGCGTGATCAGCGGGACCCGATACGCGGGGAACCAGCGCGGCACCAGCGCGAGGACCGCGACGAACACGATGGCGTCGCCCCCGCCGACCAGCACCCGCGCCAGCACGGCCAGCGGGAGGGACGAGGCGAAGGCGAGCAGGAGCTGGCCTGCGCCCAGCAGCATGCCGCTGACGACCAGCATCGCTCGCGACCCGAAGCGGTCGACGAGCAGGCCGGCCGGGATCTGGGCCGCGATGTAGACCGCCACCTGGACGAAGACGAACGTCGACAGCGTGCCGGGACTGATGGAGAACCGCTCCGCGGCGTCGAGCCCGGCCACACCGAGCGTGGTGCGCTGCATGACGGCCAGGACGTAGGCGAGGACGCCGACGCTCCACACCACCCACGCCAGACCGGGGCGGGTCGCCGGTCCCGCGCTCGTCACCCCTGCTTCTGCACGCACTCCGTCCAGTGTGGCAAACGTTTGCCAAGCTTTGCCAGGGTCCGGTACAACGTGGGGCATGCGTCACAGGGGCCGGCCGTGAGCACGGGGTCCGGGCACCGGGACGTCACGCTGCAGGACGTCGCGCGGGAAGCCGGTGTCGCCGTGTCCACCGTCTCGCGTGCCCTCGCCAACCCCGACCGGGTGAGCGCGCCCACCCGCGAGCACGTGCAGGCCGTTGCGGCCCGGCTGCGGTACCGGCCGAACCGGATCGCCCAGGCTCTCCCCTCCGGCCGCACCCGGATACTCGCCCTGCTGGTGCCCGACATCACCAACCCGCACAACTTCGGCCTGATCCGCGGCGCCGAGGCCCAGGCCCGCGCCGCCGGATACACCCTCGTCCTCGGCGACACCCAGGAGAGCCCGGATCTGGAGACCGCCCACGCCGACCGGCTGGGATCCGCCGTGGACGGCTTCGTCCTCGCGGGCAGCCGCGTGCCGGACGACGACCTGCGCGACCTGCAGGGACGGCGACCCGTGGTCCTGTTCAACCGGGAGGCCGACGGGTTCCCGAGCGTCGTCACCGACTCGGTCGACGGGAGCCGGCAGATCGTCGAGCACCTCGCGGCGCTCGGCCACCGCTCGATCGCCTACCTCGGCGGTCCGCGCAACGCCTGGTCCGACGGCGTGCGCTGGCGCGCGCTGTCCGAGCACGCGGGCGGCGCGGGCGTGGAGATCGTCCGGCTCGGCCCGTTCTCCCCCACGGTCGACCACGGTCCGGCGGCCGCCGACGTCGGCCTCGCCAGCGGCGCCACCGCGCTGGTGGCGTTCAACGACCTGCTGGCCATCGGCGTCCTGCAGCGGCTCGAACGCCGGGGGGTCGCGGTGCCCGGGGAGGTCAGCGTCGTCGGGTACGACGACATCTTCGGCGCCGACTTCTGCCATCCGCCGCTGACCACGGTCACGAGCCCGGCCGAGGACGCCGGGCGGGCGCTGATCGACCTCCTCCTCGGCGGCCGGGCCGGGCGACCCGGCCCGCGCATCGTGCTGCCCACCCTCCTGCACATCCGGGCATCGACCGCCCGTGCGCGGAAATGACGGCTGGGGCCCACATTTCCGCGCACGAGCCTCAACCCCGGCCGATGAACGGCATGGCCGTGGCGGTGATCGTCAGGAACTGCACGTTGGTGTCCAGCGGCAGCCCGGCCATGTAGAGCACCGCCTCGCCGACGTGCCGGGCGTCGAACGTCGGCTCCGGGACCGTGCGGCCGTCCGCCTGCCTGGCCCCGCGTGCGATACCCGCCGTCATCTCGGTGGCCGCGTTGCCGATGTCGATCTGCCCGCACGCGACGTCGAACGGGCGCCCGTCGAGCGAGAGCGACTTCGTCAGGCCGGTGATCGCGTGCTTCGTCGCGGTGTACGCCGCGCTCCCCGGTCGCGGCGTGTGTGCCGAGATCGAGCCGTTGTTGATGATCCGCCCGCCACGCGGGTCCTGGGCCCGCATCGTCGCCACGGCCGCCCTGGCACAGAGGAACGCTCCGGTGAGGTTGGTGTCCACGGTGGCGCGCCACTCGTCGACGTCGATCTCGTCGACCGGGCCGGACGGGCCGAACGTGCCGGCGTTGTTCACCAGCAGGTCCACCCGGCCCCACTCGTCGCGCACCGCGGCGAACAGCGCCTCCACCGACCCCGGGTCGGCGACGTCGGTCGGGACGACGAGCGTGCCCGCGTCCTCCCCGGCGGTCTCGCGCAGCGCGTCAGCGCGCCGTCCCGCGAGCGCGACGCGGTAGCCGGCGCCGAGCAGCGCCCTCGCGACGACCCGGCCGATCCCGGAACCGGCACCGGTCACCACGGCGACCCCGGACCCGCTCATCCCCCACCTCCTCGCCGGCCCACCGGCCGGAACGTCGGGCCAGCGTCCCCCACCGAGGGCCGGAGTTCCAGCGGGAGATCCGCACGGATCTTCTCCGTGCCGCCCCGACCGTCGACATGAGACGATTGCCGCCGCGATCGAGGGTGCAGGGGGCGGCGATGACGGATGGACCCGACCAACCCGACACGGGACCGACCCGCTCCGGATCCGGCGGTCGCGCCACCACCCGGACAGCCTGGTGCCGCGCCGATGGGGATCGTCCCGCTGCGGCCGCTGCGCGTCGGCGAGCTCCTCGTGGGTGCTGTCCGCTACATCACGATGAACCCCGGGGTGACCCTCGGGCTGGCGTTCGCCGTGATCGTCCTCAGCCAGATCTTCCAGGTGATCGCCCAGATCGCCGTCGGGAGCCTCAGCGCGCAGGCCACGAGCCGGGCCCTGGTGGCCACGTTCGCCGCCGTACTCGCGTCGAGCGCCCTCGGGGCGGTCGTCACCCTGATCGCCTTCGCCGCCCTGAGCGGGCTGCTGATCGTCGTCCTCAGCAAGGCGGTGCTCGGACGGCGCACCGAACTGGGCGAGGCGTGGGCCGCCGTCGCGGACGGGTGGCGGGTCTGGTCGGGCTGAGCCTGCTGCCGGGCCTGATCATCGCCGCGATCATCCTGGTCGCCGTGATACCGGTCATCATCGTGGCGGCTGCGACCGACGGCGGGACGGTGTCGGTGGTGCTGGCCGTCGTGCTCGTCCCGGTGGCGCTCCTGGTCGCCGTGTACGTCGCGGTGTCGCTCGTCCTCTCCACGCCCGCATACGTCCTGGAGAACATCGGCGTCGTCGGGGCCCTGAAGCGCTCGCGCGGGCTCGTGCGCGGTGCCTGGTGGCGGACGTTCGGCATCCTGCTCCTGGCCGGCATCATCTCCGCCGTGGTCGGCGGCGTGATCGGCGGTGTCGTCAGCGCCATCGTGGGGTTCCCGTACAACGTCTCGGGGTTCGACGCCACCCCGACGGTCCGCGAGATCGTCCCGGCGGTGATCGGGTCCATCGTCGCGGGGACCCTCACCCTTCCGTTCAGCGTCGGCCTGCTGGGGCTGCTCTACATCGACCGGCGCATCCGGAAGGAACGGTTCGACGTCGACCTCTCCCGGTCGGCGCCCGGCCTGATCACCCCGTAGGCGATGGCACACCCGGCCAAGGTCCACTTCCGCGATCCCGACTACGACGGCCAGCTCGTCCGCACGCTGAACATGGCGACGGTGCACGCCGCCGACCTCGGCGAGGCCATGGCCACCGCCCGCAGCGTGCGCAAGCTCGACGGGAGCTCGTGGTAGTACGCGTGGTCGCGGGCTGCGGTGCGGGCGCGCGCCGCCGCGGATGCGGCGCTCTCGGCGGGTGAGCCGGTCAGCGCCCGGCGTGCGTTCGCCGCGGGAGCCGGCGGCCAGCAGATCTGGCCGGAACCGGCTATCCGTGGCTGAGCCGGACCCTGAGCGGGGGACCGAACCTGACCACCGCCACGCTGCCGACGATCGGTCAGGCCCGCAGGTTCGCGTCGAACAGGCGGGTCAGCGCCGACCAGTGCCGCTCCTCGGCCGCCGGGTCGTGGGTGGGGTTGTCCGGCACCGCGAAGCCGTGCGCCGCCGGGTAGGTCTCCATCGTGTACCCCACCCCGGCCGACTCGAACGCCGACTCGCAGCCGGTCGACCTGGTCGGGAGGGAAGGAGTCGTCGTTCTGCGCCGCGGCGACGTACACGGTGGCGCGGATGCGCTCGGCGAGCAGGTACGGGCTGAGCGGGTCGTCGACGACGGCGAGCCGGCCGCCGTGGATCGAGGCCGCCGCACCGACCCGTTCGGGATGGCGCCCGGCCACCACGAGCGAGGCACGCCCGCCCATGCAGTAGCCGGTGGTCCCCACGGTGGTCCCGGACACCTCCGGCCGCGCGCCAGGAAGTCCAGGAAGGCGCCCGCGTCGCTGTCGGTCATCTCGGCGGTGACGCTGCGCGCCAGCCTCATCAGGCGGTCCCGCTCGTTCGGGTCGGAGAACGCCGTGGTCATGTCGAACGGCTCCCAGCCCCCGCTGCGGTAGTAGACGTCCGGCAGGAGGGTCACGTATCCCGCGGCGGCCAGGCGGTCGGCCATCAGGCGCATGGTCTCGCGGGCGCCACCCGCGTCCGGGTAGAGGATCACCGCGGGCGCCGGGGCCCCGCCGGGAACGTGCAGCGTGGCGGGGCACTCGCCGTCCGGGGTGGTGATGGTGACCTCGATGCGTGGCATGGGTTCAAGTTCTACATCCTCGCCGGTCGGCATCGACCGGGACTTCGCCTGGAACTAGGCTTTCGGGCGCGAAAAGTGCGGGCTTGAGAGGGGCCCGTGCCCGCGATCGACCGAGGGGACACGGCACGATGACACCCACGCCCACCGAGATCATCCTCCTGCTCGCCATGACCGTGTACGCGATCTACCGGCAGACCCGCGACGACGGCGGGTTCGGCGAGATCCTGGTCATGATCGCGGTGATGGTCGCCTTCCAGGCCGATGATCGTCTGGTCGTCCTCGCCGAAGCCCTTCGGCACTCCGCACGTCGGCTCCCACCTCCGTCGACCACCACAGCTCGTGACGCCGCTACCCGCCCGTGGGCGATCCCCTGGACATCGATCCATCCGACGCACGGTGCTGCCGATCCAGAGGTCCCACTCGGCAAGCCGATGGTCGTCAAGATCGACGCGCCGCAATCCGCAGCGTCGAAGATCGACGCGTCGCAGACCCGCGGTGCGTACTCGCTCATCGAGTACTCCCACGCGCCGGGCGCGGCTGGGCCACCTGCGCACGTCCACCACGCAAGCACGAGGAGGCCTTCCACGTCCTGGAGGGGGAGCTCACCCTGACCGTCGACGGGCGGGTCTTCACGGTCGGGCCAGGGGGCTACGCCGTCGTACCGCGGGGTGCGGTCCACCGGCCGAGCAACGCCGGGACGGTCCCGGTGCGGTTCTTCTTCATCACCTCACCCGCGATGGACGGCTTCTTCGTCGAGATGGCGCAGCTCAACGCGGCCACCCACGGCGCACCGTCGCCGGACGCGCTGACCGAGCTGGGAGCCCGCTGGGACAGCGAGTTCGTCGACCTGCCTGGATCCGGCCCCGTTCCGATGGCCGTCGAGCACTGAACCGGCCCGCGTCGCTAGGGCACCTCGGCGCGCGCACGCGCCTTCCGCACGAACGGCGCCACCGGGCTCAACCGCAGCGCCTCGGGAAGGAGCAGGAGCACCTCGCGCCGCCCGGCGAGGGTGAGCAGCCCACCGCGCGCGGCGGCGGGAAGCTCGAGCACGCCCTCCCAGACCTGGTAGAGCACGCCGAGGGGCGAGGAGAGGGTGACGTCCACCTCGTAGCCGGGGTCGGTGAAGCACAGCGACACGTCGTGCGGCTGGACGACGAACCAGAACCGTGGCCTGCGGGCGTCGGGGACCTGCACGTGCAGGACGACGCGCCGGTCGCCGAAGGGCGCCGGGTCGATCCCGCCGCGGATCCACCACATGAGGACCGTCGGGTCCAGCTCGTCCGGCCGGGGCTCGCCGAACGCCCACCGGGCTCCCCACTCGGCCAGCCCGAAGATGAGCGGCCGCAGCTCGTCGCACGCCGGTGTCGGGCGGTACTCGCCGTCGTCGTGGGTGACCAGGCCCGCGCGTTCGAGCTGGCCGAGCCGCTTGGACAGCAGGCCGCGTGACATGCCCGGCAGCCCGCGGGCGAGCTCGTTGAACCGCGTGGCCCCCACCAGCAGGTCCCGCACCACCAGCAGGGTCCACCGGTCCCCGAGCAACTCCAGGGCCCGGGTGATGGGGCAGTACTGGCCGTAACGCGACATCCCCAGATGGTGCACCGCCCCGGTTCATTTTGGGAACTATCGGGCGGTTCGGGGCAGTCCGATCCTGGACCCATGACCACGACGCAGCAGGCAGGGACCACGACCGAAACCCGCACCGTGACCGACGAGGACGTGCGGGCGCTCGCCGCCGGGATCGGGCGCGCCGCCGCGCCGTTCGACGCCGAGCACGACCGCGACGCCACGTTCGTCACCGAGGCGTACACCGACATGGCCGCGCAGGGGTACCTGCGGCTGGCCGTGCCGGTGGAGCTCGGCGGGCTCGGCGCCACGATGCGCCAGGTGGTGATCGCCGAGGAGGAGCTGGGCAGCTGGTCGGGCTCGGCGGCACTGTCCGCGGCCATGCACCTCTACCTCACCCTCCTCCAGAAGTGGCGGCTGCGCCGTGGCGCGCCCGACGCCGAGGCGGTGCTGCGCCGGATCGCCGACGACGGGCTGGTGATGGCCACCAGCGGCGGCTCGGACTGGGTCTGCCCGACGACCACGGCCACCGAGGTCGAGGGCGGGTACCGCTTCGACGGCCGCAAGGTGTTCTGCAGCCAGGCGCCGGTCGCCCACGTCGTCGCGACGTCCGCGGTCCTCGGCACGCCCGGACCCGACGCCGTCGTGCTCCACGCCGGCGTGCCGCTGTCGGCGCCTGGCGTGCACATCGTCGAGACCTGGGACACCCTCGGGATGCGCGGCACGGCCAGCCACGACCTCGTGTTCGACGGGGTGTTCGTTCCGGCCGAGAAGATCATGGGTAAGCGGCCGTACGGGGCGCTCGCCGGTCCGCTGCTGGCGGCCGCGATCCACTTCGCGCCGGTCGCCGCGGCCGCCTACCTCGGGGTGGCCCGCGGGGCCTGCGAGGAGGCCGTGCGCCTGCTGGCGCGGAAGGGCCGGCCGTCCGCGGCCGCGGTGCGCCAGGTCGGGGAGATGCAGGCACGGCTGCGGGTCGCGCGGTGGGCGCTGCTGGCCGCCGTCGACGAGATCGGCGACGACCCCGCCGTCGACGACGCGACCCTCGCGACCGTCATGACGGCGAAGCGGCACGTGGTCGTCGAGGCCAGGGCGGTGGCCGACATCGCCATGGAGGTGGCGGGCGGACCGGCGTTCTTCCGCGCCTCGCCCATCGAGCGGGCGTACCGCGACGTGCGGGGCGGCCCGTTCCACCCGCTGACCCCGGAGGCGACGCTCGCGTTCGTCGGGGACCGGACGCTGCGGGAGGCGACCGGGTGAGCCGGCCCGGGGCCTGGAGTCAGTAGAGCTTCCCCAGGCGCCCGATCCACTCCTCCCAGCCGCCCCGCAGCTCGTCGTAGTACGAGGGCTCGAACTCCGGCCCGATCCAGCTGTTGGTGATCGCGACCTCGGTGCGGCCCGGCTCGACCTCCCGGAAGGTCACGGTCACCGTCTCGTCGCTGATCCGGTCGGCCGGGGTCTGGGCGTGGTGGGTGAACGTGAACGCCACCCGCGCGCCCGGCTCCAGCTCGAGGTACTCGCCCGTGAAGCAGTTGACGCTGCCGTCGTCCTCGTGGAGCTCGATCCGGTAGCGGCCGCCGACGCGCACGTCGGCCTCGACCACGGTGGCGAACCAGCGCCGCATCAGGTCGGGCTCGGTCCACGCGGCGTAGACCGTCGCGGGCGAGGCGGCGACGGTGCGGGTGACGGTGACGGTGTGCGGCACGACGGCCATCAGGAATCCTCCGTTGCCGGCTCGACGAGCGCTTCGAGGGCGTCCAGCCGGCTGTTCCAGAACCGCTCGTAGAAGCGCAGGTGGTCGGTCGCGGCGGCCAGCGGCCCGGGTTCGAGCCGGCAGACGTGCCGCCTGCCGTGCACCGTCCGCCGTACGAGCCCGGCCCGCTCCAGCACCTTGACGTGCTTGGACGCGGCGGCCAGCGAGATCGGGTGCGGAGCGGCGAGCTCGCCGACCGTCCGGTCGTGCTCGGCGAGCCCGCGCACCATCTGCCGCCGCGTGGGGTCGGCCAGCGCGTGGAACACCGCGTCCAGTTGCTCAACCATACGGTTGACGATAAGTCGTGACTCGCGCGATCGTCAACCGTATGGTTGCGCTTTACCCGCTCGTCACGCGACCGGGGCGACCTCCTGGGCGGGCGTGCGGATGAGGAACGCCCCCGGGATGGCGAGCAGCGACATGCACGCCGCCACGAGGAACGCCGCGTGCACGCCGCCCGCGGTCTGCTCCACCACGGAGGCGCCGGTTGCGGCGAGATCGGCCGAAGCCACGCTGAGCACGCTGACGAGCAGGGCGACCCCGGCGGCACCGGCGAGCTGCTGCGTGGTGCCGAAGATGGCGCTGCCGTACGAGTAGAGATGCGGCGGCACCGCGCCGAGGCCCGAGGTGAACAGCGGGGTGAACACGAACGCGAGCCCGACGCTGAGCAGCAGGTGGAAGACGAGCACCAGCACGACGGAGCTGTCGACGCCGAAGAAGGTGGTGGACCAGAGCGCCGCGCTGGTGACGACCGTGCCGGGAACGAGCAGCGCACGTGCACCCACCCGGTCGTACAGCCGGCCCACCACCGGTCCCAGCAGGCCCATGAGGAGGCCACCTGGCAGCAGCAGCAGGCCGATGGCCAGCGGCTCCATCTGCAGCACGTTCTGCATGTAGATCGGGAGCAGGATGATCGCGCCAAGGAGCGTCGCCATCATGAGCATCATCAGGACGGTCGCCGCGGTGAAGGTGCGTGAGCAGAACGTGCGCAGGTCGAGCAGGGCACGGTCGGTGCGCTGGAGCACGACCTGCCGCGCGACGAAGGCCACCAGGCCGACCCCGCCGACGGCGAACGGCGCCCACGACGGGATCCCCGACCCGCTCCCGGCCGCCTGGCCGATGCTGCTCAGCCCGTACACGAGGCCGCCGAAGCCGAGCGCGGACAGCACGACCGACGCGACGTCGACCGGCGTGTGGCTGGGCTCGCCGATGTCGACGATCCTGCGCAGCCCGATCACCAGCGTGCCGAGCGCGATGGGCAGCACGAGCCAGAACATGAAGCGCCAGCCGAGCAGGCTCAGGACGATGCCGGAGACCATGGGGCCGATGGCGGGCGCCACCGAGATGACGATCGAGATGTTGCCCATCACCGCGCCCCGGCGCGTGACGGGCACGAGCGTCATGACCGTGGTCATCAGCAGCGGCAGCATGATCGCCGTGCCGCCCGCCTGCACCACCCTGGCGACGAGCAGCACCGGGAAGCCCGGCGCCACCGCCGCGAGGAGCGTGCCGGCGCTGAAGATCCCCATCGCCACGCCGTACAGCAACCGGGTGGGCACCCGCCGGATGAGGAACCCGGTGACGGGGATGACGACGGCCATCGTGAGCAGGAAGCCCGCGGTGAGCCACTGCCCCACGCTCGGCTCGACCTGCAGGTCGGCCATGAGCACCGGCAGCGCCACGGCCATGATCGTCTCGTTCAGGATGACGACGAACGTCGCGACGAGCAGCACCGTGATCACCGTCCGGTCGCTCGCGCCCATCCGGACGGGACCGTCGGCGGGGTTCACCTCGGTTTCGCGGACATCGGTGCGGTCGGTCACGGTGGTCCTCTGCGTCGGGGGCGGCACGCGATACGGCCGATCGGGCGCGATCACGTGTGATCCAGGCTAGGAGATGGGACCGACACCGCGCGCGCGGTTAATCGGTGGCCGGTGGCGCGTCCCAGCACGTGGGACGGTCGCCGTTTGCTGACCGGGGTCCGCCCCACGGCGCACACCTCGTGGCCACCGTGCACACGTTGCGACGTGTGCACGGTGGCCGTTCGGTGTGCACGGTGGAGCACTACCCACGGCGTGCCGTCAGACGACCCCGCGGCTGCGCAGCCCACCCATCGCCTCGCGGACGGAGCCGAAGCCCGCGCGATGGGCGTACGGGCCCGGCGATGAGGGTGCCGGCCTCGATCACGCGCACGCCGTCGAGCGGGCCGCGGGGCGGCGACGGATCGCACGGTCGCAGGCTCGCGCAACGGCCCGGCTCCCGCCAGTCGGGAAGTACCCTGTCCCTCCACCTCGCGACTCCGGGGCCGGGGCCGCGTCGCGGCCGTCCGGCGCGCGTGGTGGACCGTCGGGTCGTGCGGAAGGGGCTGATTCGGTGCGGGTGGGGTTGCACGCGCTGGGCATCGCGGCCGGGGGGCGCCCCGAGATCATCCGTGCGGTGGCGGTCGCGGCCGAGGAGCACGGGTTCGCGACGCTGTGGGCGGGCGAGCACGTGGTGATGGTCGACTCGTCCCGGTCGCGCTATCCGTACTCGGCCGACGGCCGGATCGCCGTGCCCGCCGACGCGGACTGGCTCGATCCGATGCTCGCCCTGACCTACGCCGCGGCGGTGACGAGCCGGATCGAACTGGCTACCGGCGTGCTGCTCCTCCCCGAGCACAACCCGGTGATGACGGCCAAGCGGGCCGCCACGCTGGACGTGCTGTCCGGCGGGCGGTTCACCCTCGGCGTCGGGATCGGCTGGTCGGCGGAGGAGTTCGCCGCGCTCGGCGTCCCCTTCGCGCGCCGGGGTCGGCGCACCGCGGAGTACGTGGCGGCCATGCGCGCGGTGTGGCGCGACGACGTGGCCTCCTACCACGGCGAGTTCGCCCGCTTCGACGCGATCCGGGTGAACCCGAAGCCGGTCCGCGACCGACGCGTCCCGATCGTGGTCGGCGGCAACAGCGACTCGGCGCTCGCGCGCGTGGCCGCATACGGCGACGGCTGGTACGGATTCAACCTGCCGAGCGCCACCGTCGCCGAACGCCTCGGCGTGCTGGCCGCGCAGTGCCGGCAGCACGGCCGCTCCCTGGACGAGCTCACGGTCGCGGTGGCCCTCAGCGACGGCAGCCCGGCCCTGCTGCCCTCCCTCGCCGAAGCGGGGGTGACCGAGCTGGTCGTCGTCGCCGCGCCACCGGCCGAGCCTGCCGAGGTCCCGACCTGGGTCGCCGACCTGGCCGCCGACTGGCTGACCACCCGCCCCGGGTCGTGAGCGGAGAACCCCGTGGAGCACGTGGTCTGCCGCACGTTCGCGGATCCGGTGCAGGTGGAGGTCGTGACGAGTCCGACGCCCCGACCGGGTCCCGGGGAGGTGCTCGTCGAGGTCGCCGCGGCCGGTGTCAGCTTCGTCGACGGCCTGGTCGCGCAGGGCCGGTACCAGGTGCGGCCTGCGCTGCCCTACACCCCGGGCTCGACCGCCGCCGGAACGGTCGGCGCGATCGGTGACGGCGTCACGTCGCCTCGCGTCGGAGACGCCGTCGCGACGCTGCTCACCTCGTACGGCGCGTTCTCCTCGCATCTGGTGCTGCCCGCGAACGACGTGGTGGGGCTCCCGGAGGGCGTTGCGCCCGAGATCGCTGCGACCGCGATCGAGAACTACTCCACCGTCATCTTCGCGGTCACCCGTCGGGTCGCGATCGAACCGGGCAGCGAGGTGGTGGTCCTGGGTGCCGGTGGCGGGATCGGGCTCGCCGCGGTCGACGTCGCACACCAGCTCGGCGCGCACGTCGTCGCGGTGGCGTCGTCGCAGGAGAAGCGGGACGCGGCGGTGGCCGCAGGTGCGGACACCGCGATCGACTACGCGGATCTGAAGGACGCGATCCGTGCCGCCACCGGAGGCGGCGCCGACGTCGTTCTCGACCCGGTCGGCGGGCCTGCGTCGGAATCGGCGCTGCGCGCGCTCGGGACCGGTGGACGCTTCTGCGTCATCGGGTTCGCCGCAGGCGAGATCCCGCGGCTACCCGCCAACGTCGTGCTGCTGCGCAACCGTTCGATCGTCGGGGTCGATTGGGGTGACTGGGCCCGCAACGACCAGCGCGGCGCGCTGGAGCTCGTGTCCGACGTGCTGGGAAGGATCTCGCGCGGCGAGGTGCACCCCCCTCGCCCGCGGGTGCTACCGATCGCCGAGGCCGCGGCGGCGCTACGCATGTACGGCGAGCGCGCGGTCACGGGGAAGATCGCGCTGCGGCCCTGACCGACGTGCTCACCTGCCGGCTCGGCGCGACGATCACTCCGCACCCGTATCCACGGCGCCGGCCACCACGACCCGGAACGGAGACACCCCGTGCGCACACCGCAGGACGTCCTGGCCCCGCTCACCGACAGTGCCCTGTTCCTGACCCTCACCGTCAGCCCCGGGCTCGAGGCCGCCGCCCACGAATTCCTGCCCGCGCTCGCCGGGCTGATCCGCTCGGTCGCCTTCCCCCATCCGGACGAGGACCTGCACTGCGTCCTGGGAATCTCCTCGGACGCGTGGGACCGGCTGCTCTCCGGCAGCCGCCCGTCCGCCCTGCACCCGTTCGCCGAGATCGCCGGCGAGCGGCACCGGGCGCCGTCGACGCCGGGCGACCTGTTCCTGCACGTGCGGTCCCGGAGCCCGTACCCCTGCTTCGAGCTCGGCGGCGGGTGATCGACGAGCTCGGGCCGGCCGCGGCGGTCGCCGACGCGGTGCTGGGGTTCCGGTACTACGACCGGCGCGACCTCCTCGGGTTCGTCGACGGCACCGAGAACCCCACCGGGGACGACGCCGCGGCCGCCGCCCTGGTCGGCGACGAGGACCCGGAGTTCCGCGGCGGCTCCTACCTGATCGTGCAGAAGTACCTGCACGACCTGCAGGAGTGGACCGCGAAACCGGTCGGGGAACGCGAGCGCTCGGTGGGCAGGCGGATGCTCGACAACGTCGAGATCCCCGACGACGACAAGGCGTCCGACGCGCACATCGTGCTCACCTCGATCACCGACCCCGACGGGACCGAACGGAAGATCGTCCGCGACAACATGCCGTTCGGGTCGCTCGACCGCGACGAGTACGGGACCTACTTCGCCGGGTACGCCGCCGACCCGTCGGTGACCGAGCGGATGCTGGCCCGCATGTTCGTCGGCGAGCCGACCGGGAACAGCGACCGGCTCCTGGAGGTCTCGACCGCCGTCACCGGCGGGCTCTTCTTCGCCCCGCCCAGGAGATCCTCGACGACCCGCCCGCGCTCCCCCGCCAGGCGGGCCGCGTCCCCGACACCCGCGGCGACCGAGACCGGGTCACTCGGGATCGGAAGCCTCCGGGCGAGGTCCCGGCACGACGACCGCGGCGTGCGCTGACCGTGCCGGTGGCCTTGGACCGCCGCAGCGCGCAGGTCAGCAAGAGCACTCCCGGCCCCGACCACCGTCACGTTCCTCCAGGGCCAGCCTGTCGGCCGGAGTCGCTAGTCCTCCTCGTCACCCTCCTCGGAGTCCTCCTCCAGCGCCAGCAACCGATGCTCGTCCTGTAGCTCGTCGGCATCCGGGTCTGCGGAACCGCCACCGTGCCCGGGCACGGGCATCGGCCGGCCCTGCTCGTCCCAGCCCGCCGGCCCCCCTCCCCCGGTGGACACGGGCATCGGCCTGCCCTGCGCGTCCCAGACCGCCGCATCCTCGTCCGCACCGCCCTCGGCGGTCAGCGGGAGCGGCTCGCCGTGGGATCCCCAGCTCGGAGTGCCGGTCCCACCACCGTCGGAAGGTTCACTCATGTGTGCAGTGTTCGGGAGCGGTCCCTCGCCGGTCAACTGCGCACGGGTGTCAGACCGCGCCACCACGGCATCCAGCGCCTCTCACCGGAGGCTCGCACCACGGTCGACTCCACGGCAGCCCCAAGTCCAAGGGCAAGCACATCACCCGGCACGACGAACCTGGCATCGTCACCGACTGGTCCGAGCGCACGCTGGTTGCATCCCGCGGGGTGGTGGGCTTCGGTAATTGGCCATCGGACGGGCTCGGCGCGCCGGCTTGACGTCCTTCCTCCTGACCAGATAGCGACTTGACGAGGTGCTGGCCCGGCTTCGGCGTATCGCCGACTCAGCGTTCGCTTCCAATTGCGATCGGTCATTAATCACCGCTGCCAGGGCCGGTCATTGAGGCGTCTCACCCTTGCGCCACCTGCTAGCATAAAGCAATGGACGTCGCAATCATTGGAGCTGCCGGGGCGATACTCGCCGCAACAATCGGCGCGTGGGCAGTCGTCCGGGCTGCGAACCGAGCCAAGAAGATATCGAAGGCTAAAATCGAACTAGCAAATTTCTCGATTGAGCAGCCGTTCGCGTCACGATCCAATGAGAATGTGCTGCTGGACTTCACGGTCAGGAATATAGGAGCCCAGCCTGCACTCTTGACCAAGATTGAAATAAATTGCATCAGGCTAATGAATTTTGAGTACCTTGAGCCGCCAATTGGGATCCCGCAAGCGCCCCTGCCGCCATCAATGACGGTGGGCATCGACATACCCTTAGCATCTGCGCCATTCACCGTAACGAAGCGCATGTCGCAGCGAGTTGCACCGAATGATCTCGATCGCTTCACGGTGTCATGTTCGGTGGCCCTGCCAGGGAGTCAACTACACTCTTCACGTCCTGAATTGCGATCTGCTAGGCGAGAACGGCGATCGCCTCGTGCATACGAGGAACTTCATTGTTGGGGGCGGAGCATGGCTACGCGTTTCAACGGTTGATCGCATAAAGGATGAATTGACCGTCTCGTACAAGCGTCGGTTCAGGGTACGGTGGTCCTCTCGCGCAGAAGAGATTGCCTATGTAGAGAAGTGGATCAGGCAGCTTGCGGAACTAGAGTCGCTGCTTGCTCTAGCACCATTCGAACCTCGAGACGACGGGCGCGTTGAAGTCACGATGCAAGATCTGCGCCTACGGCTAAACGATCTGCGTCACTTTCGCGATAGCCTCGCGGCCTAGAGTCTTCGCCCGTTGCGTTGCCAGAGGTAGCCGAGAATGCCCAGAAGCGGAGCGACCGACTCTGCGCACCGACGTCGACACCCTCCGGGCCGCGCATTCAGTGTTAGACCTGCTACTACCACGACTCAGAGGCCTTCATGGCAGAAGATCATAGGCCTATCCAGGAGAGCAGGACGCCGTATAGAATTGCGCGTCGTAGGCGCGCGCTTGACCTCTCAAAAGCCTGACTCGGCACCACGCAGAGGCCAGTGGAAGTTCCCTCCTCGACGCCACCGCCGGCCGAGCTACGCCAGCTCCGCCCACATGCGTCCGTCCGGCGTACGCCCTCGCCGGGCGGGCAGGTTGCCGCTCGGCAGCTCATCGATACCTCCCTTGGCGCGTCTGCGACGGCGAGGTGACCTGGCCATGGAGCGGACGCTAGGACGCCTTCACTCCACGTTCGGCTCCACGCTAGCGTCGCCGCAGGTCAGCGACTTGCACATGTCCAGGTCGCACCGGTGGGCGCGGCAGGGTTCGAACCTGCGACCGCTCGGGTGTAAGCCGAGTGCTCTTCCGCTGAGCTACGCGCCCCCACGCCGTGCCCCGGACGTCCGGGGCAGGCGGACGGTCAGGCCAGTGCGGCGACCGCCTTCTTCCAGGCGTCCTGCTCGCGTGCCTCGCCGGGGCCGTTGACCTCGGCGAACCGCACGATCCCCGCCCGGTCGACGAGGAACGTGCCGCGCACGGCGAACCCGGCCTTGTCGTTGAACACGCCGTAGTCCTGCGCGACCTTGCCGTGCGGCCAGAAGTCGGCCAGCAGGGGGAACTCGTAGGTCTGGGCGTCGGCCCAGGCCTTCAGCGTGAAGGGGTGGTCGACGGAGACCGCGAGGATCTGCACGTCGTCGTTCTGGAAGCTCCCCAGGTCGTCACGCACCGCGGACAGCTCGCTCGTGCAGATCCCGGAGAACGCGAACGGGTAGAAGACCACCAGGACGCTGCGGTCGCCGCGGAACGACGACAGCGTGACCTCCTGGTTGTTCTGGTCCTTCAGGGTGAAGTCCGGGGCTTCGGTTCCCACTTCGGGCGCCATGTGTGCGGTGTCTCCTCGACGTCGACAGCTGCGGACCTGGGGCCGACCCTCGACGGACATCGGCGACGCGTCAGAGCCTACTGTCACCGTGGACGACCCGGACCGCTCGAGCGGGGAGGTGTGGCGCGCATTGCACATCGACGACTGGTTCCTGACCGCCGCCGAGCGTGGCAACCCGGCCTACCGGATGCCGGCGTGGTGCCGCGGCAACACGGTCGTCCCGCTCGTCCACGGGGCCACGTACTTCGCCCGCCTCGTGGCCGAGGTGCGGGAGCTGCGCAGCGGCGACCAGCTCTACTTCACCGACTGGCGGGGTGACGCCGCCGAGAAGCTGTGCCCGGAGGGCCCGACCGTCGGCGAGCTGTTCAGCGACGCCGCGCGGCGGGGGGTGGTCGTCAAGGGCCTGATGTGGCGCTCGCACACCGACCAGCTCTCCTACAGCGAGGAGGAGAACCGCCAGCTCGGTGACGAGGTGTCGGCGGCGGGCGGCGAGGTCCTGCTCGACCAGCGGATGCGGCGGGCGGGCTCGCACCACCAGAAGCTCGTCGTGCTGCGCTGCCCCGGCCGGCCCGACCGGGACGTGGCGTTCGCAGGCGGGATCGACCTGTGCTACTCCCGCCGCGACGACGCCGCACACCACGGCGACCCGCAGCCGCTACCCATGTCACCCGCATACGGCGACAACCCGCCGTGGCACGACGTGCAGTTCGAGCTGCGCGGCCCGGTGGTCGGCATCCTCGACGCGACGTTCCGGGAGCGCTGGACCGACCCGCACTCGCTCGACATCCTCAGGCCGATCGCCCGGCTGCGCGACGCCCTGAACCACGCCGACGTCACCGCCGACCCGCTCCCGCCGAAGCCGCCGGACCCCGCGCCCGCGGGGGACTGCGCGGTGGAGGTGCTGCGGACCTACCCGTCCGTACATCCCGGCTACCCGTTCGCGCCGAAGGGCGAGCGCTCGGTCGCCCGCGGCTTCGCCAAGGCGCTGCGCCGGGCACGGCGGCTGGTCTACCTCGAGGACCAGTACATGTGGTCCCCGCACATCGCCCGCCTGCTCGCCGCCGCGCTGGAGCGGCAGCCGGACCTGCACCTCGTCGTCGTGGTCCCCCGGCACTCCGACGTGGACGGGTGGTTCGCGCTACCGCCCAACGAGGTCGGCCGCCTGCAGGCCCTCGAGGTCTGCCGCAAGGCCGCCCGCGACCGCGTGCACGTGTTCGACCTGGAGAACCACGAGGGCACACCGGTCTACGTGCACGCCAAGGTCGCCGTGATGGACGACGTGTGGGCCTGCGCGGGCAGCGCCAACCTCAACCGGCGCTCCTGGAGCCACGACAGCGAGCTCTCGACCGCCGTGCTCGACGAGGTCCACGACGGGCGTGCGCCCGCCGACCCGGCCGGTCTCGGCGACGGCGCCCGGCGCTTCGCCCGTGAGCTGCGGCTGGACCTGATGTGCGAGCATCTCGACCGCGACCGCGGCGACGTCGCCGACCTGCTCGACCCGTACGACGCCGTGCGCGCCGTGCGCGCCTCGGCGCGGGCGCTGGACATGTGGCACCGCGGCGGTCGCGTCGGCACGCGCCCACCGGGGCGGCTGCGCACCCACCAGCCCGAGTCCCTTCCGGCCCGGACCCGGCTGTGGGCGGTGCCGGTGTACCGGCTCGTCTACGACCCGGACGGGCGGTCGGTGCGCGACCGCCTGCGGAACCGCTGGTGAGGACCGCGGGCGGCCCCGTGAGGCGACCGCCGCGCCGGGACCTCAGCGCCGCGACTTGGCCGCCTTCGGGGCGACCAGCCGGGCGCCCGCCCACGTGTCACCCACGCTCACGTTGGAGGTCTGCGACAGCCCCGCCGTCGGCGCGGCCTCCGCGATCTCGCTCGGCTCGACGTGCCCGCGCCGCCCGGTCTTGGGTGTGAGCACCCAGACCACGCCGTTGTCGGCCAGCGGGCCGATGGCGTCCACGAGCGCGTCGACCAGGTCGCCGTCGCCCTCCCGCCACCACATGAGGACGAGCTCGACGACCTCGTCGGCGTCCTCGTCGAGCAGTTCGTCCCCGCATCGTTCCTCGACGGCGTCACGCACCATCTCGTCGACGTCGGAGTCCCAACCGAGTTCCTGGACGACCATGCCCGGCTCGACGCCGAGCTTGCCCGCGATGTCGGACGTCCGTCCGGCATCTCCCGCGGCGACCACGCCTGTACCCCTTTTCGCTCTGTCGTGCACTTCGACGTCGGGAGGTCCCCGCCGGATGCGAAATCCGAACACGTCGACTCGCCGCCGCGCAACTGTCTCGAACGAGATCGCGCGACGAGGGGCACCATAGGGGCTGCACCGTCAGCACAGCCACGCAGGGAGATCCCCTTGACCGCGCAGACCAGAAACGAGCAGGCCCCTCGGCGGGTCAACGTCATCCGTGACGGCCTCGCCGCCCACCTCCCGGACATCGATCCGGAGGAGACCGCCGAGTGGCTGGACTCCTTCGACGCGGTGCTCGACGCGGCCGGGCAGCAGCGCGCGCGGTACCTGATGTTGCGGATGCTGCAGCGGGCGAGAGAACGGCACGTCGGGGTCCCGTCCCTGACCAGCACCGACTACGTGAACACGATCCCGACCGACCGGGAACCGTGGTTCCCTGGCGACGAGGAGGCCGAGCGCGCCTTCCGCCGCTGGATCCGCTGGAACGCGGCGATGACGGTGCACCGCGCGCAGCGGCCCGGCATCGGTGTCGGCGGGCACATCTCGTCCTACGCATCGTCGGCCACGCTCTACGAGGTCGGTTTCAACCACTTCTTCCGCGGCAAGGACCACCCGGGTGGGGGCGACCAGATCTACATCCAGGGCCACGCCTCCCCCGGCGTGTACGCCCGCGCCTACCTGGAAGGTCGGCTGACGGAGGACCGGCTCGACGGATTCCGCCAGGAGCTCTCGCACGGCGGCCCTGGCCACGGACTGCCGTCCTACCCGCACCCGCGGCTGATGCCGGACTTCTGGGAGTTCCCCACGGTCTCCATGGGGCTGGGCCCGATGAACGCGATCATGCAGGCCCGGTTCAACCGCTACCTGGGCGACCGCGGCTTCGGCGACACGACCGACCAGCACGTCTGGGCCTTCCTCGGCGACGGCGAGATGGACGAGCCGGAGTCGCGCGGGCTCATCCAGATCGCCGCCACGGAGGGCCTGGACAACCTGACCTTCGTCGTCAACTGCAACCTGCAGCGCCTCGACGGCCCCGTCCGCGGCAACGGCAAGATCATCCAGGAGCTCGAGTCGTTCTTCCGGGGCGCCGGCTGGAACGTGATCAAGGTGATCTGGGGCCGGGAGTGGGACAACCTGCTGCACGCCGACCGCGACGGCGCACTGGTCAACCTCATGAACACCACACCGGACGGCGACTACCAGACCTACAAGGCCAACGACGGCGGCTACGTCCGCGAGCACTTCTTCGGCCGCGACCCGCGGACGAAGGAGCTGGTCAGGCCCCTGTCCGACGACGACATCTGGAACCTCAAGCGCGGCGGGCACGACTACCGCAAGGTCCACGCGGCCTACGCCGCCGCCACCGAGCACCACGGCCAGCCCACCGTCATCCTCGCGAAGACGATCAAGGGCTACGGCCTCGGCTCGCACTTCGCAGGCCGCAACGCCACGCACCAGATGAAGAAGCTCAGCCTCGACGACCTCAAGGAGTTCCGCGACTCCCAGCGCATCCCGATCTCCGACGCCGAGCTCGAGCGCGACCCGTACCAGCCGCCGTACTACCACCCGGGCACCGACGCCCCCGAGATCCAGTACCTGCTGGAGCGCAGGCGGGCGCTCGGTGGCTCGCTGCCGGAGCGCCGCGTGGCGGCGAAGCCGCTGGTGCTGCCCGGGGACAAGGTCTACGAGATCGTCCGCAAGGGCTCGGGGAAGCAGGAGGTGGCCACCACCATGGCCTTCGTCCGGCTGCTCCGCGAGATGGTGAAGAACTCCGAGATCGGCGAGCGCTTCGTGCCGATCATCCCGGACGAGGCCCGCACGTTCGGGATGGACTCGATGTTCCCGACGCAGAAGATCTACAACCCGAACGGGCAGCAGTACACGTCCGTGGACGCCTCGCTCATGCTCGCCTACCGCGAGAGCGAACAGGGCCAGATCCTGCACGAGGGCATCAACGAGGCGGGCTCCGTGGGCTCGTTCACCGCGGCCGGCACGTCCTACGCCACGCACGGCGAGGCGATGATCCCGGTGTACGTCTTCTACTCGATGTTCGGGTTCCAGCGCACCGGTGACTCCATCTGGGCCGCCGCCGACCAGATGGCCCGCGGCTTCCTCGTCGGCGCCACCGCGGGCCGCACGACCCTCACCGGCGAGGGCCTGCAGCACAACGACGGCCACTCGCTGGTGCTCGCGTCCACCAACCCCGCCGTGCTGGCCTACGACCCGGCGTTCTCCTTCGAGGTGGCGCACATCGTGCGCGACGGCCTCCGGCGGATGTACGGCGAGTCCGTGCCCGACCACCCGGAGCTGCTCGGCGGCGAGAACATCATGTACTACCTGACGGTCTACAACGAGCCGTACGTGCAACCCGCCGAGCCGGAGGACCTCGACGTCGAGGCGCTCCTGCGGGGGGTCTACCGCTACGCCGCCTCGCCCCGTGCGGACGGTCCCCAGGTCCGGCTGCTGGCCTCCGGTGTCGCGGTGCCGTGGGCGCTGCGGGCCCGCGACCTGCTGGCCGAGCAGTGGGGCGTGGGCGCCGAGGTCTGGTCGGTCACGTCGTGGGGCGAGCTGCGCCGCGACGGCGTCGAGACCGAGCAGCACAACCTCGTGCACCCCGACGCGGAGCCACGCACGCCCTACGTCGCGCAGGCGCTCAGCGGCGACACGCCGGTGGTGGCGGTCTCGGACTGGATGCGGGCGGTGCCCGACATGATCCGCGAGTGGGTGCCTGCGCCGTTCACGTCGCTGGGCACCGACGGGTTCGGCCTGTCCGACACCCGTCCGGCCACCCGCCGGCACTTCAACGTCGACGCGGAGTCGATCACGGTGGCGGCGCTGCTGGCGCTGGCCGGGCGCGGGGAGGTGGACCGCGGCGTGGCCGTCGAGGCCGCGGCGAAGTACCGCATCGACGACCCGCGCGCCGCCGGACCGCAGACCAGCGACCCGGGCGTCGCCTGACCGCGACGCCGTGCGCGCGGCCCGCCGTCACCCGTGCCCGGGCGTCTCACCTGCGAACCCGTCCCGAATCCGGCCTTTTGACTCTCGGCAGGGCGGCCGGAACACGATACGCTCCGCGCGACGCCGACCTCGCGGAACGAGCGCGTGCGGCGTCCCGGCTGGGGCGCGGACGCACCTCAGCAGGCGCGATGCCGGGGGCCAGTGCCCCGGCGCACGGTACGAGGAGAGCAAGAATGGCAGAGGGCACCGTCAAGTGGTTCAACAGCGAGAAGGGCTACGGCTTCCTCGCTCCTGACGGTGGTGGCGCGGACGTGTTCGTGCACTACTCGGCAATCCAGACCAACGGCTACAAGAGCCTCGACGAGGGCCAGCGCGTGTCCTTCGACATCGAGCAGGGTCAGAAGGGACCACAGGCCACGAAGGTCGAGCCGCTCGGCTGATCCTCGTCGTACGGGACGCCACGCCCCGGACCGCACGCTCCCCGGACGCCTGCCGACGCGGGCCGCGTCCGGGAGCCGTGAGCCGGCCGGAGTCGCGTCGCGAGCACCACAGGCCCGTGCCCGGCGGTCGCCCGGGTGATCCGTTGCCCCGAGGTCCGGGAGTGTCACCACGCTCCCGGTCCCGTGCGATGCTGCCCGCGTGACCCGAGCCGACATCGGCGCGCCGGAGATCCGGGCCGTCTCCGCGGCCACCCTGCGCCGTCTCGAGCTGGCCTCCGGCGGGCTGGCCACCGCGTGCCTGGCCGCCATGGAGGAGCGCCAACCGTGGTTCGGCCGCCTCGCGGCCGACCAGCGCGCGGGCGTCCTGCTCGTGACGCAGACGGGTGTCGCCAGCTTCGTCGCCTGGCTCGCCGAGCCCGCCGAGACGATCCGGCTCACCGCCGAGGCGTTCCGCACGGCGCCGCGTGACCTGGCCAGGCGGCTGAGCCTGCGCCAGACCGTGGAGCTCGTCCGCATCGCCACCGAGGTGTTCGAGCAGCACCTCCCCCCGCTCGCCCGCGACGAGGCCGAGCAGCGGCTGCTCGTCGAGGGGGTCCTGCGCTTCGGCCGCGAGATCGCGTTCGCCGCCGCCACGGTGTACGCGGGTGCCGCCGAGTCCCGCGGTGCATGGGACGCGCGCCTCGAGGCCCTCGTCGTCGACGCGGTGGTCCGCGGCGACGCCGACGACGCCCTGCACTCGCGGGCGTCGGCGCTGGGCTGGGACCCGGCGGCCGCGGTGTCCGTGCTCGCCGGCAGCCCCGCAGCGGACGGCAGCGCGGAACCGCTCGCCGAGCTGCGCAGGCAGACCGCGCGGACGGACCGGTCGGTGCTGGTCGGCGTGCAGGGCAGCCGGTTGATCGTGCTGCTGTCCGAGCCGCGGTCGCCGGACCGCGGCCGGTCGCCCGCGATCGGGCCTACCGGGATCGGGCGCCTCGTCGAGGTGTTCGGTCCCGGTCCGGTCGTCCTCGGACCCGTCGCCGCGGACCTGGCGTCGGCGCACGAGAGCGCCCGCGAGGCACTGGCGGGCCTGCGTGCGGCGCCCGGCTGGCCGCAGGCGCCCCGGCCCGTCGCAGCCGGGGACCTGCTGCCCGAGCGGGCGATGTCCGGTGACCCGACGGCCGCGCGCCGGCTCGTCGACGCCGTCGTGGTGCCCCTGGAGGCGGCCGGCGGGGAGCTGATGCGCACCCTCGCCTGCTATCTCGACGGCGGCGGGGCGCTGGAGTCCGCGGCACGCGCGCTGTTCGTGCACCCGAACACGGTCCGGTACCGGCTCCGCCGGGTGAGCGAACTCACGGGCCTCGCACCCGCCGACGCGCGCGAGGCGTTCGTGCTGCGCACCGCCCTGATCGCCGGCCGGCTCGGCGTCGCCCGCATCCCGGAACAGCCCGACAGCGCCCGCTGAGCTGCGGAAACCCTACAAGCTCCCGCTGAGCCGACCGGGGATCCGACCAACGGGAGCGCAGCCGCTTTGGAGGAAACCTCCAACGGCGGCCCGCCGAGTTGGTGGGTGGCGATATGCGCGCCGGGACCCGGCCCGGTGTTCGCTTGGGCCGTGATCGCCCTGCTCGCTCCCGGCCAGGGGTCCCAGACCCCCGGCATGCTCGCCCCCTGGTCGGAGGACCCGGACGCCGCTCGCACCCTCGCGGCGTGGTCCGACGCCGTCGGGCTCGACCTCCTCCGCCTCGGCACCACCGCCGACGCGGACGAGATCAAGGACACCGCCGTCACCCAGCCGCTGGTCGTCGCCACGGCACTGCTCGCCGCCGCGGGCCTCGACCACCCGCATCGAGCTGCCGGCCACGGCGCCCACCGCCGGGCACTCCGTCGGCGAGCTGGCGGCCGCGGCCGTGGCCGGGGTGGTCGGCGCCGACGCGGCGGTGGCGCTGGCGGCGGTCCGCGGCAGGGAGATGGCGGCGGCCTGCGCGCTGGAGCCCACCGGGATGAGCGCCGTGCTGGGCGGGCAGCCAGGCGAGGTGCTGGCCGCCCTGGAGGCGTTGGGCCTCGACCCGGCCAACCGCAACGGCGCGGGACAGATCGTCGCGGCCGGTCCCCTCTCCGCGCTGGACGCGCTCGCGCAGAACCCGCCGGAGCGCGCTCGGGTCAAGGCGCTGCCCGTGGCCGGGGCGTTCCACACCAGGTTCATGGCCCCCGCCGAGGAGGCCATGCGCGCCCACGCGGCGTCCGTCCAGCCGGCCGACCCGTCGCGGCCCCTGCTGTCCAACGCCGACGGCGCGGTCGTCACCGACGGCGCCGACGCGCTCGCCCGGCTCGTCGCCCAGGTCACCCGGCCGGTGCGCTGGGACTCGTGCATGGCCACGCTGGTGGACCTCGGCGTCACGGCCGTGATCGAGCTTCCACCAGCCGGAACCCTGGTCGGCCTCGTGAAGCGCGAGCTGAAGGACCGCGATATGAAGGCATGGGCCACGCTGGCACTGAAGACTCCTGACGACCTCGACGCCGCCGTCGCCATGATCGCCGAGCACGCTGGAGCCCGGAACACAGCAGCCCAGGACACAGGAGCACAGGCATGAGGCTCGCACCCGCCGCCGCCGGAGCCCGACTGCTGGGGCTGGGCAGCACGCAGCCCGACAACGTCGTCACCAACGACGACCTCGCCCGCCGCATCGACACCGACGACCAGTGGATCCGCGAGCGGGTCGGCATCCAGAGCAGGCGCGTCGCGGAGGAGGACACGCTGCTGGTGGACATGGCCGCCGACGCGGGCGCCCGCGCCGTCAAGGACTCGGGCCTGACACCGAACGACGTCGACACCGTGATCGTCGCCACCTGCACGATGCCCAACCCCATCCCCAACGCCGCCGCGCAGACCGCCGAGCGCATCGGCATCCCCGCCCCCGGGGCGTTCGACCTCAACGCCGCATGCGCGGGGTTCTGCTTCGGCATCGGCACGGCCGCCGACCTGGTCCGCGGCGGGACCGCGCGCAACGTGCTGGTGATCGGCGCCGAGAAGCTGTCGGACTGGCTCGACTGGGACGACCGCTCGACGGCGATCATCTTCGCCGACGGGGCCGGTGCCGCCGTGGTCGGCGTCGCCGCCGATGCGGGGTCGGTCGGGATCGGCCCGATGGCGTGGGGCAGCGCCGGGGACATGGCCGCCGCCATCCGGATCCACGCCGACACCAACGCGCTGCACCAGGAGGGCCAGGCCGTCTTCCGCTGGGCCACGACGAAGATCGCCCCGGTGGCGCTGCGGGCCATCGAGCTCGCGGGCCTGACCCCCGAGGACATCGACGTGTTCGTGCCGCACCAGGCCAACCTGCGGATCGTCGAGGCCGTCGCGAAGCGGCTGCGGGCGAAGGGCGCGCGCGCGGACATGCGGGTGGCCGACGACATCGTGCACTCCGGCAACACGTCCTCCGCCTCGATCCCGCTCGCTCTGGACCACATGCGGGCCGACGGCAGGCTGCGCTCGGGCGACACCGTCCTGCTCGTCGGCTTCGGCGCCGGGCTGTCGTACGCGGGGCAGGTCGTCGTCTGCCCCTGAGGTGTGTTCGATAATGATCGGCGACACTGGTCGGCGATCCCGATTTTCCCAGCAGAAGGAGCAACCCCCGTGGCTGACAACACCGAGATCCTCACCGGCCTCGCCGAGATCGTCGAGGAGGTCGCCGGCATCGACACCGCCGAGGTGACCACCGAGAAGTCCTTCGTCGACGACCTGGACATCGACTCGCTGTCCATGGTGGAGATCGCCGTGCAGGCCGAGGACAAGTTCGGTGTGAAGATCCCGGACGAGCAGCTCGCCGAGCTGAAGACGGTCGGTGACGCCGTGGACTACATCGCGAAGAACCAGTGACTGCTCCCTCCATCGACGTCGTCGTCACCGGGCTCGGCGCGACCACCCCGCTCGGCGGGGACGTCGCGTCGAGCTGGGACGCGCTGCTCGCCGGGCGCTCGGGCGTCCGCCGCATCGACGCGGAGGCGGAGTGGGTCGAGCGCCACGACCTCCCCGTGAAGATCGCCGCACCGCTGGCGGTGGCACCCACCGAGGTGCTCGCCCGCGTCCAGGCCCGGCGCATGGACCGCTGCGAGCAGGTCGGGCTCGTCGCCGCCAAGGAGGCGTGGGCGCACGCCGGCGCGCCCGAGGTCGAGCCCGAGCGGCTCGCCGTCGTGATCGGCACCGGCATCGGTGGCGCGGTCACCCTGCTCGAGCAGGACGACCTGCTGGAGACCGGTGGCCTGCGCAAGGTCTCCCCGCTGACGGTGCCGATGCTCATGCCCAACGGCCCGGCCGCCTGGGTCGGGCTGGAGTTCCAGGCCCGCGGCGGCGTGCACGCCCCGGTGTCGGCGTGCGCGTCCGGCGCCGAGGCGCTGGCCTGGGCCCTGCGGCTGCTGCGCGCAGGCGAGGTCGACGTGGTCATCGCAGGTGGCGCCGAGTCCTGCATCACCGGGATCACCGTGGCCGGGTTCGTGCAGGCCCGGACGCTGAGCCAGCGCAACGACGAGCCGGAGAAGGCCTCCCGGCCGTTCGACGTCAAGCGTGACGGCTTCGTCCTCGGCGAGGGCGCCGGCGTCATGGTGCTGGAACGGGCCGAGTTCGCGGCGGCGCGCGGCGCCACCGTGCACGGCCGCCTGGCGGGCGCCGGCATCACCTCCGACGCCTACCACATCACGGGCCCCGAACCGGAGGGCGTCGGGCAGTCCAGGGCCATCGTCGCCGCCGTGCGCAGCGCCGGCCTCGAGCCTGCCGACATCGGCCACGTGAACTGCCACGCCACGTCCACGGTCGCGGGCGACGTCGGTGAGGCGCGGGCGGTGCGCAAGGCGCTGGGCGACCATCCCGTGCTCACCGCACCGAAGTCGTCGATGGGCCACCTGGTGGGCGCGGCAGGGGCCGTGGAGAGCATCTTCACGCTGCTGTCGATCCGGGACGGGGTCATCCCCGCGACGCTCAACGTCGACGAGCTCGACCCGGGCGTCGAGCTCGACGTGGTCACCGACGGGCCGCGCAAGGTCGACCTGACCGCGGCGGTGAGCGACTCCTTCGGCTTCGGCGGGCACAACGTGGCCGTCGCCTTCACGAAGGTGTAGTCCCGCGGTGGCGGCCCGGCCCGGTGCCGGGGTCGCCGCCGGGGCCGTCAGCAGGAGCCCCGCAGCGAGTTGGCACCGCTGCTGGTCTCGATGCGCGGCGGGTCACCGGTCATCGGCAGCGACCCGCGCCAGCAGATCCGTGGGGCCGGGAGGTCCGGTGGCGCGTCGGCGATGTCCTGCGTGCTGACGAAGCGCACCCGCGCGAGGATGCGGCCGCCGTCGAGGTCGTCCACGCGGTCGACGCGGATCGTGCCGTCCCGCGTGGACCCGTAGGCCTTCGTGAACGCGCTCTGCGGGAGCGCGTCGGCACGCGCCGGGACGACCGTCGTGGCCCACGCGGTGTAGTCCCCGGAGTTGATGGCGTCGAAGTGGCGCTGCAGCTGCGCGCGGACGGCCTCGCCCGCCGGGTGCTGCCGGGCACCCGCGCTCATGAGAACGGTGCCCTCGCCCGCGCCGGAGGCCGGCAGGGCCGCCGCGGCGTAGTGCGGGGCGAGCCCGGACACCGGACGCCCGCCGAGGACCCATCCCGCCACCCCGCCCGCCACGAGCAGCACGCCCAGCACTGCCGCGATCAGCAGTGCACCCGTTCTCACGACGCCAGTCTGGCGCACCCTAGGCTCCCCGATCGTGGGAATCTCTGGTGCCGGAATCACGGCGAGCGCCGACCTCGTCGTCCTCGGCGCCGGACCGGCCGGGCTCGCGGCGGCGTGGCGGGCGGCCCGCGCCGGGCGCAGCGTCGTGGTGCTGGAGCGCGCGCCCCGGCGTGGGCGGGATGGCGGCGAGCTTCGAGGTGGCCGGGGTCCGGGTCGACCACGGCAGCCACCGCCTGCACCCGAGCACCGCGCCCGAGGTGCTCGCCGACCTCACCGGCCTGCTCGGCGCGGACCTCCAGCTGCGCAGGCGCAACGGCAGGCTCCGGATCGGCGAGTCGTGGGTCGGCTTCCCGCTGCGTCCCCCCGAGCTCGCGAGGCGGCTGCCCCGCGGGCTGCTCGCCCGCATGGCCCTCGACGCGGCGACGGCCCCGGCCCGCAGGCGCGCCGGACCGCCCGCCAGCTACGCCGACGCGCTGCGCCGCGGCCTCGGTCCGGGGCTCTACGACGCGCTCTACGCGCCGTTCGCCGTCAAGCTGTGGGGCCTTCCCGGCGACGAGATCGACGCCGAGCAGGCCCGCAGGCGCGTCACGGCGGACACGCCGTGGAAGATCGCGGCCCGCATGCTGCGCGGCCCCGGCGACGGCCAGGGGAAGGTCTTCCGCTACCCGAGGCGCGGGTTCGGCCAGCTCACCGACGCGGTCGCGGCGGCCGCCGTGGACGCCGGGGCCCGGATCGACGTCGGCACCGAGGTGGTGTCGGTCGTGCCGGGTGCCGGTGGCGTGCGGGTGCGCACGGGCGCCGGGGCCGAGATCACCGCGGGCCACGTGTTCTCCACCGTGCCCCTGACGGCGCTCGCCCGCATCGTCGAGCCGGGGCCCGCGCCCGCGGTGCTCGCCCGCGCCGCGGGCCTGCGGTTCCGGGCGATGGTCCTGGTCTACCTCGTGCTCGACCAGCCGAGCCGGTGGACCCCGTTCGACGCGCACTACCTCCCGGGCGAGGGCACGCCCGTCACCCGGGTGTCCGAGCCAGCCAACTACCGCGACAGCGCCGACGACCCGGCGGGCCGGACCGTGCTGTGCGCCGAGATCCCCTGCTCCCCCGACCCCGGCGACGCGGTGTGGTCGGCGTCCGACGACGAGCTGGCCGGCCGCGTGGCCGCCGACCTCGGCCGCGCCCGCCTGCCACCCGTGCGGCCCGTGCACGTGGAGACCCGCAGGCTGCGCCACGTGTACCCGGTGTACGACATCGGCTACGGCACCCGCCTGGCCGCGCTCGACGCGTGGGCGGCCGCGCTGGCGGGTGTCACGACGTTCGGCAGGCTCGGGCTGTTCGCCCACGACAACACCCACCACGCGTTCGCGATGGCCTACGCCGCCGTCGACGCGCTCAACCGGGACGGGAACCTGGACGGGCCGGCCTGGGCAGCGGCGCGGCAACGGTTCGCCACGCACGTGGTGGAGGACTGATCCTCCGGTCGCGGTCCGCGTTGAGCTCGCGGTGCACGGCCGGCAGGACCCTGCGGAGGTAGCGCCCGAGCCGGACGAACGACGCTCCGGTGGTGCGGAAGCGGTAGCGGATCGGCACCTCGGCGTAGCCGAAGCCCTTGCCCAGCAGGTCGAGGGTGAGCACCTGGGCGTAGTTGTAGTCGTGCACGATCTCCGCCGCGGCCGCCGCCGACGGCGAGAACGCCCGGTAGCCGCTCTGCCCGTCGGTCAGGTCGCGCCGCCGCGCGGTCCACCGCAGGCAGGCGGTGAGCGCCTGGTTGCCCAGCCGCCGCCGAGCCAGCATCCGCTCGATCTCGCCGGTGAAGCGGGAGCCGACCACGTAGTCGGCCCTGCCGTCCAGCACCGGCGCGGCCACCTCGGCCATGTCCTCGGGGAAGTACTCGCCGTCGGCGTCGAGGTAGACCACGGCGGCCGGTCCGAGCGCCACCGCCTCGGCCAGCCCGCGCCGCACCGCTGCCCCCAGCCCCCGGTTCTCCCCGAGCGAGACGACGCGGGCCCCGGCGGCGACCGCCCGTTCGGCGGTGGCGTCGGTCGACCCGTCGTCGACGACGAGGGTCACGACGGGCCGCCCGGCGACGCGGGCCGGGATCCGGGCGACGACGGCCCCCACCGCGTCCTCCTCGTCGTGCGCGGGCAGGAACGCGACGACGGGCGCGTCCGCGGCCACCGGCACCGCCGCCGGCCGCCCCGGCAGCCGTCGCGGCAGCCGCCAGCGACCCAGGTACGACGGGGCCGGCACCGCGAGCGCGACCCCGCCGACGACCAGCGCGTAGCCGGTCTTCACGGCGTGCGTGGTGAGCGCGATCGCGAAGGCGGGACCCGGTGGGACGCCGAGGCCGACGAGCGCGGCCGTGGCGGCCGCCTCGTAGGTGCCGAACCCGCCGGGGGTCACGGCGAGGGCCTGCGCGACGATCGTCACCGCCGTCACGGCGATGGCCTCCCCCACGCCGATCCCGAAGCCCGCCACGCGGGCGATCTCGAAGACCACCGCGGCCTCCAGCACCCACGCCGCGGCCGCGGCGCCGAGCACGACCGGACCGGGGAGCCGCAGCACCGCCCCGGACCCGCGCATCCGCAGCATCCAGCCGGCCGCGGCGACGCCGAGCGCGGCGAGGACCGCGGTCACCGTCCACAGCACCCACCCCGGCGCCAGCCGGGCCACCAGCGCCGGTGCCGCCACCGCCGCGAGCACCACCACCGCGACGAGGTCCGCCGCCCGCAGCGCCACCGTGGAGGCGACGACGGGCCCGGCCGGCAGGGCGGTGCGGCGCAGCACGCTGGTGACGCGCAGGACCTCGCCGAGCCGCATCGGCAGCACGTGGTTGCCGAGCAGGCTCACGTGCAGCGCGGCCCAGGACTGCCCCGCGGACAGGCCCGGCAGCACCCGGCACCAGGCCGCCGTGCGGAGCCCGAAGGCCGCCGCGTAGAGCAGCAGCGCGACCAGGAGACCGGCGGGATCGGCCAGCAGCGCCGCGACGACGTCACCGACGGCCGCTCCGGTCCCCGCAACGGCGACCTCCCGCACGAGATAGACGACGGCCAGCGCGAGGAGCACCGGACCGGCGAGGTGACGGAGGCGCTGCACAGCCGATAGCGTAGTGGCCAATCTAGGCTGGCCTAACTTCGGACAGCCTGCGTTCCCTGGAGGATGCGTGGTCACGGTCGTCACCGGCTCCGCCGGGTTCATCGGTCGGATGCTCGTCACCACGCTCGTCCGGCACGGTCCCGTCGTCGGGATCGACCGCACCCCGCAGCCGCCCCTCGCCGGCCTCACCCCGCTCACCGGTGATCTCGTGGACCCGACGCCGGAGATCCGCGAGGCACTCTCCGCCGCGACCGTCGTGCACCATCTCGCGGGCTGCCCCGACGTCCGCGACGCGCGCACCGACGTGGCGCAGTGGCGGTACCGGGACAACGTGCTGGCCACCGGGGCGGTGCTGGCCGCCGTGCCCATGGGCGCCGCACTGGTGGTCACCTCGTCGTCGTCGGTGTACGGGGGCAGCCGCGACGGAAGGCCGAGCGCCGAGCACCACCGGCTGCGGCCACGCGGGGGCTACGCGCGCAGCAAGGTCGTGGTCGAGCAGATGTGCGAGGCCCGCGCCCAGGCAGGCGGGCGGGTGGCGCTGGTGCGCCCGTTCACCGTCGCGGGCGAGGGCCAGCGGCCGGGGATGGCCCTGGCGCGCTGGATCGAGGCCGCCGACGCCGGGCGTTCCGCTGCGGCTGTTCGGGTCGGCGCAGCGCAGCCGCGACGTCACCGACGTCCGGCACGCCGTCCGCGCGCTGGTCGAGCTCGCTGCCCTGGTCGAGGCGGGTGCGACGGTGGGCACGGTGAACCTCGGGACCGGGTCGCCGCTGCGGCTCGGCGAGATCGTCCAGGCGGTGGGCCGGGTGCTCGGCCGTCCCGTCCACACCGTGCTGGAGCCGGCCGCGACCGTGGAGGTGCCGCACACCCTCGCCGACACCACCCACCTGCGTGCCCTGCTCGGCTGGGTCCCGCACACCGACATCGACGCACTCGTCGCCCGGCAGATCGCGCACACCGCGGGTGCGGCGACGGCCGGCACCGTCCTGCTGGCGGTCTGAGGCGGTGCCCGCCGCGCCGGCCCGCCTGCGCCCCCTCCTGCTGCTGGTCGCGGCCGTCGCCACGGTGGCCGCCGCGCTCGGCATCGGGGTACGGGCGCTGGAGGGCGCGCACGTCGCCGTCGACGAGGAGCAGTACGTGCTCTCCGCGACGTCGCTCGCCGAGGACGGCGATCTCGACATCGGCGACGAGATCGCCGACCAGCGCTGGCGGGCGTTCGCCGACGTCGCCCCGCACGTCGAGACCGAGCCGCGCCCGGACGGAACCCAGATCAGCCCCCACGACCCGCTGCTGCCGATCCTGCTCGCCGTCCCGGTCGGGCTGGCGGGCTGGGTCGGGGCGAAGATCGCGCTGGCGCTGGTGGCGGGGGCGGTCGCGGCCCTGACGCTCTGGCTGGCGGTGCGCCGCTTCGGGGTCCGCCCGGCGACGGCGGCCACCGGGGTGGCGGTCGCCGCGGCGTCGATGCCGCTCGCGGTCTACGGCCAGCAGATCTACCCGGAGCTGCCGGCCGCGCTCGTGACGCTGCTCGGGGTGCTCGCCCTCACCGGACCGGTACGCGACCGGGAGCTCGTGCTGCTCGGCGCCGTGGTGACCGTCCTGCCGTGGCTGTCGGTCAAGTACGCACTGGTGGCGCTGGCCCTGGCCGCGGTCGGCGCGGCCAGGTGGTGGCGCGCCGGGAGCCGGGCGCCGGTGGCGGTGCTGGGCTCCGGCCTGGTGGCGATGGGTGCGCTGTACCTGGTGGTGCACCGCGCCGTATGGGGCGGCTGGACGCCGTACGCGAGCGGTGACCACTTCACCGCCACCGGCGAGTTCGCCGTGGTCGGGGTCGACCCCGACTACGTCGAGCGCGCCCAGCGGATCGTCGGGCTCCTCCTCGACCGCGAGTTCGGGCTGGTGCCGTGGCAACCGGCCTGGCTGCTGATCGTCCCCGGCGTCGCCGCCCTGCTCGCCGTGCGCGTCCCCGGACGCGCCGCGCTGGCCTGGCCGATCGCGGCGGGGTGGTTCGTCGCGACGTTCGTGGCGTTCACCATGCACGGCTTCTGGTCGCCCGGACGGCAGGTCGTGGTGGTCCTGCCGCTGGCCGTCGTCGCCACCGTGGCCTGGCTGGACGGCGGCGCGGCGTGGCTGCGCCGGACCGCGCTGGTCCTCGGCCTCGTCGGGGTGGCGGGGTACGTCGTGTTCCTCGTACAGGGATGGCTCCGGCAGACCACCTGGGTGGTCCACTTCGTGGACTCCGACGTGCCGCTCTACCGGCTGCTGCACCCGGTGCTGACGGACTGGCGCCGGGAGTACCTGCCCTCGCACTTCGTGTGGATGGCCGCCGTCGCGGCGCTCGCCGGGCTGGCCTTCGCCGATGCGCGACGCCGGGATGCGGCACGCCGGGACCCGGAGCGCCGGGAGACGGCGCTCACCCCACCTGGTGCAGCCAGGTGACCGGAGCCCCGTCGCCCGCCAGCCGCAGCGGCTCCAGCGCCTCGTCCCATGCGGACCCGAGCAGGTCGTGCACCGCGGAGGCGATCCGGCCCGCCGGGGTGTCGCCGACGAGGGCCCGCAGCTGGTCCTCCGCCACGACGATGTCGCCGTTGGCGCTGGTCCGGCCCCGCCAGAGGCCGAGGTGGGGCACGTAGGAGAAGCGCTCGCCGTCCACGCCGGGGCTGGGCTCCTCGGTGACCTCGAACCGGAGCATCGGCCACGCGCGCAAGGCACCCGCGAGCGCGCCGCCGCTGCCGGCCGGACCGGACCACGTGCACTCGGCGCGCATCTGCCCGGCCACCGCGGGTTGCGGGGTCCACTGGAGGGACACCCGTGCCCCGAGCACGCCCGACATCGCCCACTCGACATGCGGACAGACCGCAGTCGGCGACGAGTGGACGTGGACCACTCCGCGTGTGCTCACTGCAGACCTCCGCTGTCCGACGAGGAACGTCTTCCCCTACGTCCTCGCGTCACGGCATCTGCATACGGCCGGGCCTCCACCCGGGTTCGGGAATCTTCGCGGATCAGTGTGCCCGCTCGGGGCGGGCACGGCCAGCAGGCGGCGGCGACCGGGCGTGTCGCGACATCAACGCGCGGTGATCGGGCCGCCGTCGACGTAGGTGTTGTCGGTGAGCACGGCGGCCGGGGCGACCCGCAGCGGCGCGTGTCGCGGCGTCGCGGCGGAACCGGTTGCCGGAGATCCGCACCTCGACCGGCCGGCCGTCATGGTCCTGGCGCAGGGTGAAGTCGCCCCCGCCGAGGACGTTGCCGCGGATCAGCACCTGCCCGCGCCTGCGGTCGTCGCGGCCGTTGGCGATGAGCACCGCGCTGCCGTGTCCCGGTCCGGTGCCCATGTCGACGCGGTTGTCCTCGACGACCGCGTCGGGCGCGACGAGCGCCAGCGCGTGGCTGTCGCGGTCCGGGACGGGCGCGAAGTCGTGCAGCCAGCTGTTGCGCAGCGTGGCGCCCGAGCCGACGCGGGCGCCGTCGCGGGTCACGCCCGTGACGTCGACGCGTTCGGCGGTCCAGTGGTCCTCGCCGATGCCGGCCTCCGGGAAGTCGCCGGTGATCGTGGTGTCCTCGATCCGCACGGACCCCCGCCCGACGGTCCGCACCCCGTACGCCGCGCCGCCGTCGCCGGTGATCCGGCTGCGCCGCACGACGACGTCGGCGGCCTCCACGACGATCCCGCCCCGCACGTCCCAGCCGTCGAGGACCGTGCCGTCGGCGGTGACCGTCACCGGGCCGCTCGGGCAGAGACCCAGCTCCGGCGGCAGGCCGACGCTGTCCGGGTCGGGAGTGCGGTACGGGCCCACCGACGAGCAGACGACGGCGGCCGCAGGCGCCAGCGCGACCGTCGTCGGATAGCCGCCGGGGAAGGTGCTCCCGTCGGTCGCCACCACGATCCCGGCGACCGCGACACCGAAGGCGATCGAGGGCCAGGCCGGCACGGCCGAGAACGGCCCGACCCGACCGGGACGACTGCATGGCCGAGAGGGTACGGCCATCTGGTCCAGTGACCACCGACCGGGGGCTACCGTTAGTGAATAGTGATCACTCAACGTAGTAGGCGACACCGTCGCGCTCGGTAGCCCTCAGCGCACCGCGGGTGACCAGGACGTCGAGGTGGGCCGCGGTCTCCAGGGTGGCGAGCATCGCGTTGAAGGGGTCCAGATCCGGCAGCCGCCGTTCGCGGCGGGTCCACGGCAGGGCCCCCGCCACCTCGTGAGCCGTCGTCCGGCCCGCCCGGACGGCGGCGATCGTGGCCTCCAGGCGCTTGCCGTGGTGGGCGAGCAGCTCGTCGACCCGCTGGTGGACGCGCATGCCGACCGGCCCGTGCGCGGGAAGGAGCGCGGCGTCGGGACGGGTGCGCATCAGCTCGAGTGACGCCATGAAGTCGGCGAGCGGGCTCGGCGGGGGCACCGGCTCGAACCCGATCGACGGGGTGATCCGCGGCAGCACGTGGTCACCCGCGAACAGGAGGTCCGAGGCGTGGTCGGCGAACACGACATGCCCCCGGGTGTGCCCGGGTGTCGCCACGGCCTGCAGGCGACGCCCCGCTCTCCCCGTCGCCGTCGGCGTCCCCGACGTGGATCTCGGCGCCGTCGTCGACCCACTCGTCGGGATACTCCCAGTGCGAGAGGTCACCGGGCGGCGGCGGGTGTGCGGCGATCGTGCGCACCAGGTCGTCCGCGCCGGCGCGCTCCAGCCGGTCGACGTGCACCATGCCCGCAGGCACGGCTGCGGTCGTTGAGCGCGTCGAGGGCGGGCCGCTCGCCGCTGCCGAGCGCGATCCGGATCCCGAACTCCCGCCGGAGCACCACGGCCTGCGTGTAGTGGTCGCGGTGCGCATGGGTCACGAGGAACCGGCGGACGTCACGCAGGCCCGCACCGAGCGCTCCCAGCGCACCGGCCAGCTGGTCCTGCGCCTGCGCGAGCGCCCAGCCCGAGTCGATCAGCGTCCAGCCCGCGCCGTCGGCCACGGCGTAGACGTTGACGGCGCGCAGGCCGTCGTTGGGCAGCGGGAGCGGGATCCGGTACACGTCGGGGGCGCACCGGAACACCCCCGCGGCGGTCCAGTCGCCCTCCGGGTCGTCGTCGCAGATCACGGTCGGACTCTAGGCGGCACGGGCCGCGCCTTCCGGATGAGGCGACGGCGGCGGCGCGTCGTCACCGTGCGCCAGAGGTACTCACGCCGAGTATCGGCCACCCGCCGACGCGGTTGGTTTCACCCGAGAGTGAGCGCTCACCCACCCAGAAGGTGACGCTGTGTCGGTTAATCTCCGGCCAGCCGGTGACCACCGGTCAACGATCGGGGAGGACGTGCGGATGGATGTCGAGGTGCCACCGTTCCTCACCGTGGCCGAGGTCGCGGACCGGATGCGCGTGTCGAAGATGACGGTCTACCGGCTCGTGCACAGCGGCGAGCTGCCCGCCGTGCGCTTCGGCCGGTCGTTCCGGGTGCAGCGGGGCGCGGTCGAGGACCTGATCCGCGCCTCCCGCTACGAGGCGGGCTGACCGGCCGGCAACCGGCTGGTCAGCGCGAACAGCCCGGCGACGAGCAGCTGCTGCACCACGGTGCCCGCCGTCTGGGCCAGCGCGTCGGCAGCCGGGAAGCCCTCCAGGTGCGTGGCGTGGAACACCGCGTGGGGAACGGCGTTGACGGCCGACGCAGGTCTCGGGCGTGGCTGTGCTCGTTCAGATTTCACTCGCCGCGAGGTGCGCTTCGTACATCGCGGCTTCGATGTCGCGCGGAGCCAGGCAGTCACCCACAGCGCGGACGTCACAACCCGCCAGCCGGAGCGGATCGAGCAGCGTGTCATTCGCCCTCGGCGCGGTGACGATACCGACGAAGTCCAGGTCGGAGACGGTTCGCTCGGCACCGTTGAAACAGTTGTAGATCACTGCCTCGCCGTGGCCGATGGCCCTCAGATCGTGGTACGCGGTCAGCTGAACTCCCTTGCCGAACAGGCGCCGATAGGTGGTCACCACGTTGCTGGCACCGAAATCGATGGCGGGATGGGACAGCCGGGTGACGACTTCCGCCCTACCGCCCGTGTCGGCGATCAGTTCCGCTGCCGCGCAGCCCAGCTGTTGACCGGTGTGGTCGATGATCAGGGCATTGCCCGGCGGCGGCGCGTGCTCGATGATCGACCAGGCGCTGAGCACGGGGAAGCCGGCAGGGCGCGGTGTCCGGGGTGGAACGTCGGAGGCACCGGTCGCCAGGATCACCGTGTGGGGACTTCGGTCGACCACCAGCTCTGCGGTCGCCTCGGAGTTCAGCCGGACGTCCATGTTCAGCTTCCGCACCTGCGTGGTCAGCCATCGGTGGATGCCGGCGAGCTCCTCCCGGCCGGGCTGTCGGGCGGCCAGCACGGCGTTGCCGCCGAGGTTCGCCGCCCGCTCGAACAGCGTCACGTGATGGCCGCGTTCGGCCGCGACCCTGGCCGCCTCCAGTCCCGCCGGGCCGCCGCCCACGACCACGACGCGGCGGGGCTCGACCGCACGGGTGGCGCGGAGTTCCCGCTCCCGTCCGACCACGGGGTTCTGGATGCACCGCATCTGCCCGCCGGCCATGACCCGATCGACACAGGATGTGTTGTTCCCTACGCACGGCCTGATGTCGGCGGCCCGGCCTTCCCGAACCTTGTTCGGCAGGTCAGGGTCGGCGATGGTGGCCCGCACCATCGCGACCAGGTCACACCGACCGGTACCGATCAGCTCGTCCGCGTGGTCCGGATCCACGATGCGACCGATCGCGGCGACCGGGCGGTCGGTCGCCTCCTTGATCCCGGCGGCCAGATGCGCGAAGAGACCGTGCCGCGCGGGAGTGGGCCCCCAGTGCTCCATCCGCGCGAATTTCTCGAGGTTGTTCCCCGCCATCGCGACGTACCAATCGGCAAGGCCTTCCCGGTCGACGCGCCTGACGATCTCCTGCGCGTCGGCGATTCGCAGGCCACCGGCGATCAGTTCGTCGACGGACAGCTTCAGTGACAGCGCGCAGGTGTCACCGAGGCCCGCGCGGCATGCCCGCAACACCTCGATCAAGAACCGCGTACGACCGTCGAACGATCCGCCGTATGCATCGTCTCGGCTGTTGGACAGGGGCGACAGGAACTGCAGGATCAACGAGCTCGCGGAGGCCAGGAGTTCGACTCCGTCGAGGCCGGCGCGACGCACCCGCCCAGCGGCGGCGCCGAAGGCCTCGACCAGCTCGTCGATCTCGGCCACGGACATTACGTGTGGCCACTCCCGGCCGTACTCACCCATCACCGTCGACGGGGCCCACATCGGACTGCCCGAATGCAATGAGGACTCCGATGCGCCCGGGTGGCCCAGTTGCACCATCATGCGCGCACCTCGTCCATGCATCGCCTTGGCGAGCACCTCGTAGCGCGCGATCACGGTGTCGTCCATCGCATGGAGCCGACCGCTCGCTCCACCGGCGGACCGGTGTACGGCCGACACTCCCGTCGTGCTGAGCGGCAGACCTCCCTCGGCCTTCCGCGCGTGATACGCGATCTCTTGATCGCTCACGAGACCGTCGGGACTGTAAAGGGGCGTATGCCCTGAACTCAGGATCCTGATCGGCAACGTGAACGGACCCAGATCGATGGGGTGTCGAGTAGATGGATCGAACATGAACGTCAGCTCCTCCAGGTGCACGTGCCGGACTTCAGAGCGCACCGGCCGTGAACCGGGCAGGACGGAACGGGGCGAGCAGCTCCTGGGACGACCCCTCGACGATCTCCCGGGCGAGCAGATCACCCGTGGTCGGGCCGAGCGTCACGCCGAGGGTGCCGTGTCCGGTGCTCACGAACAGGCCACGCCGCCGGGGAACCGGACCGATCACCGGAAGATCGTCGGGTGTCGTCGGACGGTGGCCGACCCACTCGACGCCGGTTCCGGTGGGCTGCCAGCTGTCCAGGTACCGCAGCCCTTGGGTGACGACCGCCCGCAGCCGTCGCCGGTCGACCTCGGTACCGCGGGCACCGATGTCGAACGTCCCGGACAGCCGGACCGCGCTGTCGAAGGGCGAGCAGGCGATCATCCTGTCGGCGAGCTTCAACGGGTGCCGGGGGGCTGTTCCTTCGCCACGGACGGTGAGGCTCGTACCCCGAGCCGCCTCCAGGGGGAGGCGAACACCCATTGCGGCCAGCAGGTCGCGCGACGCGAACCCGGCGGCGACGACCACGGCGTCCGAGACGATCTCCAGGCCGCCGCCGGCCTCGACGGTCCATTCGGCGCCCTGCGATCTGACGCGGTGCACCGGACGGTGTTCGTGCACCGCCGCGCCGCGGGCCCGCACCGCATCAGCGAGCCCCCGTACCAGGCTCTCCGGGCGGACGTGGCGCTCCGACGTCAGGTGGACGAGGCCTGCGACGTCCCGGTGGATCGCCGGGTCGAACTCCCGTACCTCCTGGCCGCGCAGGACCTCTGCCGCGCCCCGGTATCCGAGCGCCGTCATCGTCCGGTGCAGGGTCACGCACTCGCTCAGCGTTCGCGAGGTGAATGCCACGACCGCCAGGCCCGCCCGGTGCTGCTCGAACTGGATCCCGCGGTCGGCGAGCCGATCGAAGCTCGGGATGGCGGTGCGCGCGAGATGTTGCAGCGCTGCTGTCCCGCGCCGGTGCTCGGCCGGCCTGCTGGCGCGGAGGAACCTCAGTACCCACCGTACGAAGCTCGCTTCCAGGTGCGGGTGGATCCGCGCGGGACCGTCAGATCGGAGCATGCTGCGAGCGGCGGCGCCGACCGCACCAGGGGCGGCGCGTGGCGTGGCGAGGAAGGGTGTCACCCATCCTGCGTTGCCCGCCGACGCCCCGGTTCCGACGCCGGCCCCGTCCAGCACGGTGACCTCGGCACCGCGGTCGGCGAGCTCCACGGCGCACGACAGGCCGACCACGCCGGCGCCGACGACGGTGACCCGGATCCCCCGTCGCGACCACGCCCCCGCCGGCACGGTCATCGCGGGGACCCGGACTCGGGGCGGGTGCGGGACCAGTGCGTGCAGGCGGGTGGGTGCATGGCGGTCAGCGCGGATGCAGGGCGTCGATGAGGGCGGCGAGGGTCGCGTCCGGAGCATCCTCGGTGAGGAAATGGCCTGCGTCGGGGATGACCGCCAGCCCGGCGCCGGGGATGGCTGCATGGAGCCGGGGCGGTGGCCAGTGAGAGCCACTTGTCGTCCTCGCCCCAGACGAGCTGGGTGGGCACGGTGATCTCGTCGAGGTGGGCGACGACGTCGCGAGTGTCGTCGTGGGTGAAGCCGGCGACATGGTCGAGCCATCGCTGTTGACCGTCGGGACCGGAGTAGGGGTCGAGGTAGGCGCGGACGACGTCGTCGGGCATCGGTCGCTGGACGGCGGTGCGCAGGTGCGCACCGAGGAGCTCGGCGAACACAGGGGTGGGCATGCTGCGGTAGGCGTCGAGATGGGCCTGCATGTGCTGGGAGGCCGGGGTGACCCAGGGCGCGAGAACCGCGGTGTCGAGCAGCACCAGCGCGCGGGCGGGGACCCCGTGGACGAGGTGGGCGCGCAGGACGGCGCCGCCACCGATGTCGTGGCCGACCAGTGCCGGGTCGGCGAGGCCCCAGTGTGCGACGAGTTCGGCGAGGGTCCTGGCGTGCAGGGCAACCGAGGGCTGGACGCCGTCGGCGGGGGTGGAGTCGCCGTAGCCGAGCAGATCCCAGAGGTAGACGGTGTGGTGCTCGCAGAGGCGGGGGGCGATGTGCCGCCACAGGTAGGACCAGGACGGGGTGCCGTGGGTCAGCACGACGGGCGGTCCGTCGCCGAGGACGCCGACCGCGACGCGTCCGCCTTCGACGTCGACATGCGCTGCCAACCCCCACGGCGTTGCGGGGATCGTGGTGGAGGCCGCCATGCCCTCTCCTAAGGTTTATAGTTCCCGATAGCCGGTTACCATAGAAGGGTGATGTAAGGTATGCAAGTGCTGTTAGAGGATTACTCGCGGCTGGCGGGGGTAGCAACCGATCTGGTGAACACCGCCCCCCGGGTATGGCGGGGTGTCGACAAGCTCGCCGACCCCGGCGCGCTCGCCCGCTTCCTCGCCGACCACGACCTGCTTCCCCAGGTTTCCGGTGACACCGACCCACCCACTGCCGTCGATCTCGACGAGGTCCACGACCTGCGCAGCCGCCTGCGAGAGGTCCTGGAGGCCGACACCGCCGATGAACTCGCCGGCCGTGCGGCCGCGCTCACCGCACCCGCATCCGTCGCCCTGGGCCTCGAACAGGACAAGGACGGGCGGTGGCACTGGCTCGCGTCCCCCCGACCCGACACCACCCCCGCCGACACGCTCGCTCTCGCCGCGGGAGTCGGGATCCTCGGCGTCCTGCGCGCACTGGGCTTCGACCGCTTCCGCGCCTGCGGGTCCCCCACCTGCTTCGGGCTCTTCATCGACACCAGCCGACCCGGCCGCCGCCGCTACTGCATGCCCGACCTGTGCGGCAACCGCATCAACGTCGCCAACCACCGCGCCCGCCGGCACGCCCGGCAGCGGGTGGGCCCGCCGGGACGCGACGTGGTGCGTGACGACGACGGGTGGACGTCGAGCCGGTAGGTCGATCAGACGCGTGGACGCCGTCCAGCGGCGCGCCGGTGGTGGGTCGGGCGCCGCTGGACGGTGGACCGAGTCGCCGTTCCGCGAGGTCAGCTGCAGCCGCTGGTGGAGCCGCACCCCTCGCAGAGGTAGCAGGACCCGGCCGGGCGCATCTTCGTGCCACAGGTCATGCAGAGCGGCGCGTCGGCGGCCTTGCCCATCCGCAGCTCGAGCAGCTCGGTGGAGCTGCCCACCTCGGCAGGCGCCGGAGCCGCACCGATCGGCGGATCGGCGGCCGCGGCAGGCCCGGACTCCACGCCCGAACGCAGCCCGACCACGTCGACGTCCGGGTAGGACGCCGCGACCTGCGCGGTGCGCTCCTCCGCGGAGAAGATGCCGAGCTGGGCGCGCTTCTCGTAGGGCAGGTGGTCCAGCGCGAGCCGCCGGAACAGGTAGTCCAGCACGCTGGTGGCGATCCGGACGTCCGGGTCGTCGGTCATGCCCGCCGGCTCGAACCGCAGGTTGGAGAACTTCGAGACGTAGAACTCCAGCGGGATGCCGTACTGCAGGCCCACCGAGATCGACATCGAGAAGGCGTCCATCACCCCGGACAGCGTCGACCCCTGCTTGCCGAGCTTGACGAAGATCTCGCCGAGCCCGTCGTCGGGGTAGGAGCCCGCCGTCAGGTAGCCCTCGGCCCCGCCGACGGTGAACGACACCGTCTCGCTCGGGCGCTTCTTGGGCAGGCGGCGCCGCACGGGGCGGGCCTCCACGGGTGCGTCCGCCTTGGCCTCGGCCCTGGCCGACTTGCCTGCCGAGAGGGGCTGCCCGACCTTGCAGTTGTCGCGGTAGATCGCGAGCGCCTTGAGACCCAGCCGCCAGCCCTCGAGGTAGATCTTCTCGACGTCCTCGACGGCCGCCGTCTCGGGCATGTTGACGGTCTTGGAGATCGCGCCGGACAGGAACGGCTGGACCGCCGCCATCATCCGGACGTGGCCCATCGCGGCGATGACCCGCTCGCCCATCGCGCAGTCGAAGACGTCGTAGTGCTCCGGGCGCAGGCCCGGGGCGTCGATGACGTGGCCGTGCTCGGCGACGAACTCGACGATGGCCTCGACCTGCTCGACCTGGTAGCCGAGTCGGGTGAGCGCGCGCGGCACCGTCTGGTTGACGATCTGCATGGAGCCGCCGCCGACGAGCTTCTTGAACTTGACGAGCGCGAGGTCGGGCTCGATGCCCGTCGTGTCGCAGTCCATCATCAGCCCGATGGTGCCGGTGGGAGCGAGCACGGAGGCCTGGGCGTTGCGCCAGCCGTTCCTCTCCCCGATCGCCAGCGACTCCTTCCAGACCTTCGTGGCGAGCTTGTGGATCGGCGCGGTGGCCGGGAGCGTGCGGATGTCGTCGTTGGCCGCCGCGTGCTTGCGCATCACGCGCTGGTGCGGCTCGGCGTTGCGGGCGTAGCCCGCGTACGGGCCGACGACCCCGGCCAGCTCGGCCGACCGCTTGTACGCGGCACCGGTCATCAGCGACGTGATGGCCCCGGCGAGCGCCCGCCCGCCCTCGGAGTCGTAGGCGTGCCCGGTGGCCATGAGCAGCGCGCCGAGGTTCGCGTAGCCGATGCCGAGCTGGCGGAACGTGCGCGTGGTCTCCGCGATGGGCTCGGTGGGGAAGTCGGCGAAGCAGATGGAGATGTCCATCGCGGTGATGACCAGCTCGACGGCCTTCGCGAACCGGGCCGCGTCGAACTGGCCGTCGTCGCCGAGGAAGGTGAGCAGGTTGAGCGAGGCCAGGTTGCAGCTGGAGTTGTCCAGGTGCATGTACTCGCTGCACGGGTTGGACGCGCTGATCCGCCCGGACTCCGGGCAGGTGTGCCAGTCGTTGATCGTGCCGTCGTACTGGATGCCGGGGTCGGCGCACTCCCACGCGGCCTGCGCGATGCTGCGGAACAGCTTCTTCGCGCCGACCCGCTCGATGACCTCGCCGGTCATGCGGGCGCGCAGCCCGAACTCGGTGTCGGCCTCGACCGCGCGCATGAACTCGTCGGTGACGCGGACGGAGTTGTTGGCGTTCTGGTACTGCACCGACGTGATGTCGGAGCCGCCGAGGTCCATGTCGAATCCGGCGTCGCGCAGCACCCGGACCTTGGCCTCCTCCTTGGCCTTGGTCTGCACGAACTCCTCGATGTCGGGGTGGTCGACGTCGAGGACGACCATCTTCGCCGCGCGCCGGGTGGCACCGCCGGACTTGATGGTGCCCGCGCTCGCGTCGGCGCCGCGCATGAACGACACCGGGCCCGACGCGGTGCCGCCGGAGGACAGCAGCTCCTTCGACGACCGGATCCGCGACAGGTTGAGGCCGGCGCCGGAGCCGCCCTTGAAGATCAGCCCCTCCTCGCGGTACCAGTTGAGGATCGACTCCATCGTGTCGTCGACCGCGAGGATGAAGCAGGCGCTGACCTGCTGCGGGCTCGACGTGCCGACGTTGAACCACACCGGCGAGTTGAAGCTGAACACCTGGTGCAGCAGCATCCAGGTGAGCTCGTGGGCGAACACCTCGGCGTCGTCGGCGGTGGCGAAGTAGCCGTTCTCGACGCCCGCCCGGTGGTAGACCCCGACCACGCGGTCGATGAGCTGGCGCAGGCTCGACTCGCGCACCGGCGAGCCGACCGCGCCCCGGAAGTACTTGCTGGTGACGATGTTGGTGGCGTTGACCGACCAGTAGCTCGGGAACTCGACGCCGCGCTGCTCGAAGTTGACCGTCCCGTCGCGCCAGTTCGTCATGACGACGTCGCGGCGTTCCCAGGTGACCTCGTCGTACGGGTGCACACCGGCAGTGGTGTAGATCCGCTCGACGGTCAGCCCGGCGGGCCGCTTGCGCTTGTCACCGGACGATCCGGGCTTGGCGCCCCGGCCCGCGTTCCCGACGGTCTCGGTCATGCTCTCCCCTTCGTGCAGCCCCGGCTGACGGCTCCGGGACCGGTGGTCCTGACTCGGCTGGTCCTGACTCGGCTCTGTACGGCTTGCTGGACGTGCGTGCTGCTGTGCGTGCGGTGCCGGCCTGCGGTGAGGTGGCCGGGTCTCAGGCGGGCGGCCGCCCGGGCTCGCCGCCCCCTGCGGGACGGCGCAGGTCGGCGATCTCCTTCTCGAAGTCCTCTATCGAGGAGAACGAGCGGTAGACGCTCGCGAAGCGGAGGTAGGCCACCTCGTCGAGCTCGCGGAGCGGCCCGAGGATGGCCAGCCCGACCTCGTGGCTCGGGACCTCCGCCGTGCCGCCCGCCCGTACGGACTCCTCGACGCGGTGCGCGAGCTGCTGCAACGCGTCCTCGTCGACCGGACGGCCCTGGCAGGCGCGCCGAACTCCCCGCACGACCTTGTCGCGGCTGAACGGCTCGGTGACCCCGCTGCGCTTGAGGATGGCGAGCACCGCTTCCTCGACGGTGGTGAACCGCCGGCTGCACGCCGCGCACGACCGGCGACGGCGCGTGGCCTGCCCGTCGTCGACCTCGCGGGAGTCGATCACGCGGCAGTCCGCGTGGCGGCAGAACGGGCATCGCATGACCGGTGAGCCACCCTTCCTCGACGCGGCCAAACCCCAACCTGTGGCCGAACAACACGAGTGTAACCACAACATGTAGGGGCTTGGGAAGCCGGGCGCGCCGACGACACGGAGTGTCAACCGAACGGAGGCGACCACCCGATCGGGTCTGATCGTCGGCGCACCGCGTCAGCCGACCGGGATACGGAGCACCTGCCCGGGCGCGAGCTGCACCGATGTGAGGGAGTTGCCGGTGACGATGCGCTCGGCGACGGCCGTGATCTCCGGGCCGGAACCCGACGGCGCCACCCGGCGGGCGACGTCCCACACCGTCTCCCCGCCCCCGGCCGTGACCGTGCCGTCCACGCCGACCGCCGGCACCGGCGCGGCCGGACCCCCGTCACGAGCGGCTCCGACGGCATCGGCCAGGAGACCGAGCGCCACGACGACCGCGGCGGCGAGCACACCCACCGCCACCCCGCCGACGAGCCTGCGCAGCCGCATCCGCCGGGCGTCGACCACGGGCTGCGGCCGTGCGCGGACGGCGCGCGAGCACCCGTTCGCCCGACCGCACCGGTACGGCAGCGCAGCGCGGCGGGGCCACCTGGGTGGGCCGGGCCGGCACCGGCACCACCCCCGGCCGCGCCGGCCACGGGCCGCGCAACCTGCGGGTCTGCCCGCGCCGCACCTGGCGCCTGATCCCGGCCCCGTGGACCACCGAGCCGTTCACGCCGCCGTACCCGCCGCGATCCGTGCCGCCCTCCGCCTGCTCGCGCATCTCCGCCCTCGCCTCTCGAACCCGGTCGCACAGGTGTTCGAACGAACGCCTGTGCGATGTGTACCACCGGAGTCCGACAGAATCGAGAAAAGACCGCGTGTCGTTCGAACATGTGTTTGGCTCGGCGGGGTGATCGGGACTACCGTCCGGCAACGACACGGTCGGAGCGGTGACACGGGTCGACGCCGGCTCCTGGCCCCGGCCACGAACCGCCGGGCCACGAGCCGCGGCGCAACGAGGAGGCACGAGGACATGGCACGGGACGATCCCGGCACCGACGGCCGCACGGCCGCGAACCCACCGGCGGCGGACGCCGAGGTGAGCACGTTCCCGGACCCGCCGACCGAGCCGGCGGGGCTCACCCCGCGTCAGCGCAAGATCCTCGAGGTCATCCGCGACTGGGTCGAGCGCTACGGCTACCCGCCGAGCGTCCGGGAGATCGGCGACGCCGTCGGGCTCACGTCCACCTCCTCCGTCCACCACCAGCTGCGCACCCTGGAGCGCAAGGGCTACCTGCGCCGCGACCCCAACCGCACCCGCGCCGTGGACGTCCGCGGGCCGGACGAGGCGGTCGCCGTCGAGGACACCGTGCCGGGCGACGTGCTGGTCGAGGGCGACGCCATCGACCCGGGCGACCTCCGCTCGCAGCGGCCGTCGCCCGCGTTCGTCCCGCTGCTCGGCGACATCGCCGCCGGTGGGCCGATCCTCGCCGAGCAGGCCGTCGAGAGCGTCTTCCCCCTCCCCCGCGAGGTCGTCGGCGAGGGCACGCTCTTCCTGCTCAACGTCCGCGGCGACTCGATGATCGACGCGGCGATCACCGACGGCGACTGGGTGGTCGTCCGCCAGCAGCCCGTCGCGGAGAACGGCGAGATCGTGGCGGCGATGATCGACGGCGAGGCCACCGTCAAGACCTTCAAGAGGCGCGACGGGCACGTGTGGCTCATGCCCGCCAACGTCGCGTACGAGCCGATCCCCGGCGACGACGCCACCGTTCTCGGCCGGGTCGTGGCGGTCCTGCGCCGGCTCTGACCTGCCCACCACCCAGCCCTCCCGCCGTCCGTGCGGCAGCGGAGCCGGCTGCACGTCCACCCCCCCGCGGGCTCCGCGGACGGTGATCGTCGTCCGGGAACGCGGAGCCGCGTGCCCTGCGGTCGGCGGTTCCGAGACGGCGATCATGTGTGTTCCGCCGCCCGCCGCCGCAACCTGCAGCCCGCAACGCGCGGCAGCAGCCGGGTGGCCGGGTGCCACGTCCACCCCGCCATCCCCGGGCGGTGATCGTCGCCCGGGAACCCGGAGCCGCGTGCCCTGCGGTCGGCGGTTCCGAGACGACGATCATCGTGTCCCGCCGCCCGCGCCACCCGGGCAGTACGCACGGCGCCCCGCTGCCCCGCTGCCCCGCTGCCCCGCTGCCCCGCTGCCCCGCTGCCCCGCTGCCCCGCTGCACCGCGCCAGCCCCGCTGCCCCGCTGCCCCGCTGCCCCGCCGCCCCGCCGCCCCGCTGCCCCGCTGCCCCGCTGCCCCGCGTGCCCCGCTGACCCGCGACCCGCCGAAGATCGTCGTCCCGGAACGCGGAGCCGTGTGCCCTACGGTCACCGGTTCCCAAGCGCCGATCATGGCGCCCCAAGCCCCGGCGGCAACCCCGACACCACCACCAAGATCACCGAACCGGAACCGCCACCCGCAACCAGCGCGGCTCCACGTTCCCGAACGCCGATCACCGGGCAACCGCCCTCAGCGCCGCCGGGCTCCGCGCACGGCCAGCGCCGTCCCGATCAGCGCGAGCAGACCCACCGTCGCCGCACCGCCGATCACCGCAGGCCACCAGGCCGGAGCCGGCTCGGCCGCTGAGCCAGCCGGCTCGGCCGCAGCCACCACCCGGCCGCCGCGCCACCCGGCCGCCGGCCGCGGCCACGCCGGCACCGCCGCCGGACCCCCGGTCCGCTCCGCCGCCGGGCGCGGTTCCGGCCAGCCCCGCCGCGCCCGCGACCGTGCGGATCTCACCGAGCCGCCCTCCGCGTGCCTCCGAGCCGGAGACCAGGGTGCCGTCGGGCTCGAAGGCGATCGCCTCGCCCTGCGGCTCGTCCGGCAGCGGGACCCGGACCGGGACGCCCGCCAGCGCGGCGCCGAGATCCCCGTCGGGCACGGTGTACAGCCACGCGTCGGTGTAGGTCCGCAGGGCCACCACCCGGCCGTCCGCGCTGGCGGCGGCCCCCGTGACCATCCTCGACCCGAGCCCGCCGATCGGGCCGCCCAGCGTGTCCGACGGCGGCAGGTCGACGTCGCCGACCCGGACGAGAGGGGTCGGGCCGGTACCCACGGGACGGCCCTCGGTGCGGTAGACGCCCGCCGGTCGCCCCACCTCCTTGGTGATCACGAACGGCACCCCGCCCGCGTCGACCAGCAGCGCCTCGGCGTCGTGCGGGCCGTCGGGGTAGGTCAGGCGGTGCAGGCGCGCCGCGCCGCGGGCCGGCAGGACGGCCACGGCGACGGTGTCGCGCCGCGCCTGGTTGTCCCCGGTGTCGGAGATCCACAGCTCCCCGTCGGGTCCGCGCGCCAGGTCCTCGGCGTCGAAGGGGTCCACGGCGCCGGTTCGGGTGGCGGTGATCGAGCAGTCGGCGGGGTCGAGCCGGTACACCTCCACACGGCGGCCACCGTCGGCCATCGCCCACAGGCCGCCGGGCCCACCCACCAGCCCGGACAGCTCGGTGAGCCGCCGGTCCTCGACGGCGCACCGAACCTGCGGCGCGGGGACCGGGGTCGCTGCCAGGGCACCCGTCGCCGCCAGCGAACCCGTGACGGCTGTCGTCACCACCGCCGTCACGAACGTGGTCAGGTTCAGTGCAGACCCTTCGCGACGTCCACGCGGTCCGGGGCGGGAGCCCGACCGTTGCTCGCGGCGGGCCCGGCCGGGCTCGCGAGCCGGAACGGGAGCACCGCGGTGGCCAGCTCCGCGCCGACACGGGCGTGCAGCCGGGTGCCGTCAGCGGTGTGCTCCTCGGCGAGCACCTCGCCCTCGGCGTGCACGCGCGCGGCCAGCGACCCCTCGGTGTAGGGCAGCAGCAGCTCGACGTCCAGCTCCGGGCGGGGCAGCAGCTCCGCGATGCGGGCACGCGAGCAGCTCCATGCCGTCGCCGCGCTGGGCGGAGACGAACACCGCGTCGGGCAGGAGGTGGCGCAGCCGCGCGAGCTGCAGGTCGCCTGCCGCGTCGGTCTTGTTGACCACGAGCAGCTCGCGGGGCATCGTCCCGGCCTGCTTCTCGCCGATCTCGACGAGCACCTGGCGGACGGCCTTGATCTGGTCCTCGGGCAGCGGGTCGGAGGCGTCGACGACGTGCACCAGCAGGTCGGCGGCCGCCGTCTCCTCGAGCGTGGACCGGAACGCCTCCACGAGCTGGTGGGGCAGGTGCCGGACGAACCCGACCGTGTCGGTCAGGGTGTAGGTCCGCCCGTCGGCGGTGGAGGCCCGGCGGGTGGTGGGGTCGAGGGTGGCGAACAGCGCGTCCTCGACGAGCACGCCCGCGCCGGTCAGCGCGTTGAGCAGGCTCGACTTGCCCGCGTTGGTGTAGCCGACGATCGCGACGGCCGGCACCTCGTTGCGGCGCCGCGACCCGCGCTGGGTCTCGCGCACCTGCCGCATCGCGAAGATCTCGCGCCGGAGCTTGGACATCCGGGTGCGGATGCGACGGCGGTCCAGCTCGATCTTCGTCTCGCCGGGGCCGCGGCCGCCGATGCCGACACCGCCCGCCGCCCGGCCGCCGACCTGCCGCGACAGCGCCTCGCCCCAGCCCCGCAGGCGCGGGAGCAGGTACGACAGCTGGGCCAGCTCGACCTGCGCCTTGCCGTCCCGCGAGCGGGCGTGCTGGGCGAAGATGTCGAGGATCAGGGCCGTGCGGTCGATGACCTTGACCTTGAGCTTGTCCTCCAGCTGCCGCAGCTGCCCGGGCGAGAGCTCGCCGTCGCAGATCACGGTGTCGGCGCCGGCGGCCGCCACGGCGTCGCGCAGCTCGAGGACCTTGCCGGAGCCGATGAAGGTGGCCGGGTCCGGGCGGCTGCGGCGCTGCACGAGGCCGTCGAGCACCTGCGAGCCCGCGGTCTCGGCGAGCCGGGCGAGCTCGGTCATCGACGCGCGCGCCTGCTCGGACGTGCCCTCGGTCCAGACGCCGACGAGCACCACCCGTTCCAGGCGCAGCTGCCGGTACTCGACCTCGGTGACGTCGGTGAGCTCGGTGGACAGGCCCGCGACGCGTCGCAGGGAGGTCCGCTCCTCCAGCTCCATGTCGCCGGTGGACGGCGCTGGACGCCGACGCGCCCTGAGGTGACGTCGGCGGGGCCGTCGGTGGGCCACTCGGTCCGTGGGGATTCAGTCATCGTGGTTTCCATGCTCCCACGGGAACGCGCGGCAGGTCTTCCCGATTCCGCGAGCGGCGGTCGGGCGTGGGGCAGGACAGGGTCAGGACAGCGACTCCCACCAGGACCCGGCGAGCTCGCCGCCGGCCACCAGCACCGCCGGCCCGTGCAGCGTCGTCGTGGCCGCATCGACGGTGACGCGGAGGTTCCCGCCGCGGGTGCGCACGGGGACCGAGCCCGTGGCGTCTCCGCGGTGCAGCAGCGCTGCGACGACGGCCGCGACGGTGCCGGTGCCGCAGGAGCGCGTCTCCCCCACCCCCCGCTCGTGCACCCGCATCCTGATCCCGGCGCCGTCGTCGCCGCCGAGGGGCGTCACGAACTCGACGTTCACCCCGTGCGGGAACAGCGCCGGGTCGTGCCCGGGCGGCAGCGCGAGGTCGAGGCGCGTCCAACGGCATGTCGGTGACGCACGCCAGGTGCGGGTTCCCGACGTCGACCGCGATGCCGGGGAACGGGTGCCCGTCGACGCGTCGCGGTGGAGGCGTCCCCGACCAGCGCCGGGCCCATGTCGACCGCGACCTCCCCGTCGCGCGCCGTCGCCACCGGCGAACCACACCCGCCGGACGCCGCCGCGGGTGCCCACGGGCAGCTCCGCCGCGGCGCCGCCGGGCAGGAGGCCGGCGTGGGCGAGGTAACGGGCGAACACGCGCACGCCGTTGCCGCACATCTCGGCGACGCTGCCGTCGGCGTTGCGGTAGTCCATGAACCACTCCACGCCCGGCTCCGGGACGGGTCCCGTCCCCCAGCGCGTCCCAGCGCACGGCGCGCAGCACGCCGTCGGCGCCGAGGCCACGCCTGCGGTCGCACAGGGCGGCCACGCGGGCCGGCGTGAGGTCGAGGGTGCCGCCGGGATCGGGGAGCACGACGAAGTCGTTCTCGGTCCCGTGGCCCTTGACGAATGGCACGGTGAACACGTCGCCAAGCCTAGGGGTGTGCGAGCCCGCGGTCGCGCAGCGCAGCCAGTGGCGCGTCCGGGCAGGTCGGGCGAGGCGCCGTCGAGCCAGGTGATGCGGCGGTCCCGGCGGAACCACGACCGTTGCCTGCGGACGAACCGCCGCGTCGCGCGGACGGTGTCGGCCGCCGCGGTCGTGAGGTCGCCCTCGCCGTCGAGCGCGGCCAGCACCTGCTGGTAGCCGAGCGCGCGCGACGCCGTGCGGCCCTCGCGCAGCCCGCACCCCGCGAGCGCGCGGGTCTCGGCGACGAGGCCGCCGGCGAACATCGCGGCGACCCGCCGCGCCACCCGCTCGTCGAGGTCGGCGCACCGGGCGGTCGACCCCGAGCAGCACCGCGTCGTAGCGGGCCGCCGTGGCCGGCGGGCAGCCGGGCGGGGAACGGGCGGCCCGTCAACGCCACGACCTCGAGCGCGCGGACGATCCGGCGCCCGTTGGTCGGCAGGACCACCTCGGCGGCGGCCGGGTCGACCTCGGCCAGCCGGGCGTGCAACGCCGCCGGTCCGCGCTCGGCCAGCTCGGCCTCCAGGGCGGCCCGCAGGTCCGCGTCGGTGCCGGGGAAGTCCAGCTCGTCGAGGACGGCGTTCACGTACAGCCCGGAGCCGCCCACCAGCACCGGCGTCCGTCCTTCGGCGCGCAGCCCCTCGACGGCGCCGCGCGCGGCCCGCTGGTAGGCGGCGACCGAGGCGGTCTCGGTGACGTCGAGGACGTCGATCAGGTGGTGCGGCACCTCGGCGCGCTGGGCGGCGGTCGGCTTCGCCGTGCCGACGTCCATGCCCCGGTAGAGCGCCATCGCGTCGGCGTTGACCACCTCGCCGTCCAGCTCCGCCGCGAGCGCGAGCCCGAGGCCGGACTTGCCCGTGGCGGTCGGCCCGACGATCGCGACGAGGGGCGGCGGCACCGTGCTCACCGGACCGGGGTCCACACCGCCACGTGGTAGGCCACCCCGAACGGCCTCGACGAGTGCAGCAGCTCCCCGCGCCACGCCTCCCCCGCGGTGGCCCCGGCGAGCACCTGCCACGGCGCGCGGCCTGCGGCGAGCAGCTCCGTGGCGAGCCCGGCGTCCAGCGCCGTGAGGGCGCCGCGATCCGCAGCGCCCAGCGCGGCGGCGACCCCGTCGTCGAACGGCCCGGCCCGCTCGTCGAGATGGCCGGGGGCCTTCTCGGTGTGGGTGGCGGCGCCGTCGCCGAGTACGAGCAGCCCCACCGGCTCGGACCGCGCGCGGCACTCGGCCGCCAGCTCGGCGCCCAGCGCGTCGCACTCCGCGGGCGGCGCGTCGGGTGCCACCAGCTCACCGCGGATCCGGACCTCCGCACCGGTCGCCCCGGCGAGCCACCCGGCGATGAGCAGCGGCAGCGGCAGGTCGGGGTCGGGCGGTCCGGCTCGCGCCCGGCCCGAGGGCGACCTGCACGTCCACCCCGAAGCCCACGAAGCTCCCCCGCGTCGCCTGCCCGACGGTTCGCCGCCCGGCCGCGTCGGCACCGACGGCGATCCAGTCGGTCGCGGCGGCCGCGAGCCGCCCGGCGGCGGCCAGGCAGGCCGCACGGAGCTCCGCGGTCTCGGCGGTGGCGCCGGTCGCCAGCTCCGGGACCAGCAGCGGGGGTTGGGGCAGCACGGCGACCATGGTCAGCACGAAGGGTCGCAGGCGGGCTCGCACGTCGACACGATCGGAGGGTAGCCGCGGCGTCGATTCGCCGACCGGCAGCCGCCGCCTGCTGCGCCGCGTGCGCGTCGCGCTGTTCCGGTCCGGTGCCTGAGCTGTTTGAATCGCCCAACGGCCACCGATCACGAGGATCGGTGACGGCCGATGTGCACGGCTCCGCCACGGCGGGGCGCTCACCGTACGCGGTGGGCCGGACGGAGGAGGACCACGGTGTCGGAGCAGCAGTCGACGCAACAGCAGTCGACGCCACAGCGGAGCGAACCCGGACACGCGACCGCAGGAGCGACGGAGCAGGCAGCGCCGCCCCGGCGACACCGGCCTCGGACGGCGACGCCGCCCCGGCCGCGGAGGCCGACCACACCCGGACGAGCCACCGCCCGACGGGAGCCGCGTGCCGACGGGCGACCGGCCGCGTCCCGCCGCCGAGGCCTCGGCCGCGACCCGGACCCCGCGGCCGCCCGTCCCCGGCGAGCCGCGCCCGGAGCCCGCCGCACGGACCCGGCGCCACCGGACCCGCCCCCGCGAGCCACCGCCGACGGCGCCACCGCCGAGCACCCGTCGCCGAGCAGCCCGCGGACGTCCGGCCACGACGAAGCCGCCGCCGAGCGCGCCACCGAACCCGCACCGCCGAGGCCGCCGCCACCGAGCCGGCCACGGCCGAGCCGTCGCCACCGAGCCGTCGCAGCCGAGCCCGTCGCCGCCGAGCCAGCGCCGCCGAACCGGCGCGAGCCGCCGCCGACTCGCCGACGCCGCCAGCGGCCGGACGCCACGAGCGCCGCCGTCGACGACCGCCCGTCGCAGCCCGGCCGCCGGCTCGCGGCCGCCGCAGCCGCACCCGGCCGCCGGACAGAGGCCCGGCGTCCCGCCGGCAGCGCCTCCCTCCCCGCCCACCCCGGCGGCCGTCGCGGCCATCGCCCGGCCCCCGGTCCCGGCCCCGCCACGCCCCGCCGTCCCCGGACCGCCCGGCGCCCCCCGCCCGGCCGCGACCCACGTCGCCGACTCCCCGGCACCGCACCCGTCGCCCGTCGCCGCGGCGAGCACCGAGCCGGCCCGCTGGGGCCGCGTCGACGCCGACGGCACGATCTACCTGCGCACGGCCGACGGCGAGCGGGCCGTCGGGTCCTGGCAGGCAGGCGCCCCCGAGGAGGGTCTCGCGCACTTCGCCCGGCGCTTCGACGACCTGCTCACCGAGGTCGAGCTGCTCGCCGCCCGGCTGGCGGCGGGCGGCGGCGAACCGAAGCACGCCCTGAACAGCGCCCGGACGCTGCGCGACGGCCTCGCGGACGCCACGGTCGTCGGCGACGTCGTGGGCCTGCGGGCCTGGCTCGACGCGCTGGTGACCCAGGCCGAGGAGGCCGTCGGCGCGGCTCGGTCGGCGCGGGACGCCACCCGCGCGGCGGCGATCGCCCGGAAGGAGGAGCTCGCCACGGAGGTCGAGAGCCTCGCGGCGGAGGCGACCCAGTGGAAGCAGGCGGGCGACCGCTTCAAGGTCATCCTCGACGAGTGGCGCACCATCCGCGGGATCGACCGCAAGACCGACGAGCTGCTGTGGAAGCGCTTCTCGAAGGCGCGCGAGGCCTTCAACCGTCGCCGCGGATCGCACTTCGCCGACCTCGACCGGCAGCGGGCGGGCGCGAAGGCGCGCAAGGAGGAGCTGGCCGTCGAGGCCGAGAAGCTGGCGGACTCCGACGACTGGGGCCCCACCGCGGCCCGCTTCCGCGACCTGATGACCGAGTGGAAGGCCGCCGGCCGCGCGCAGAAGGACGCCGACGACGCGCTCTGGCAGCGGTTCCGCACCGCCCAGGACGCGTTCTTCGCCCGTCGCACGGCGACGTTCGCCGAGCGCGACGCGGAGTTCGTCGCCAACGCGGCCGCGAAGAAGGCCCTGCTCGCCGAGGCGGAGAAGATCGACACCTCGGACCCGTCGGCTGCGCGTGCGGCGCTTCGGCAGCTCCAGGAGCGCTGGGAGGCGATCGGCAAGGTCCCCCGCGACGACATCCGCCCGCTGGAGGCCCGGCTGCGCGCCGTCGAGGAGCGGGTGCGCGAGTCGGCCGACCGCCAGTGGCGCCGCACCGACCCCGAGGCCGAGGCCAGGGTGGCCCAGTTCCGCGACCGCGTGGCCCAGTTCGAGGCGCAGGCCGAGAAGGCGCGCGCCGCGGGCGACAGCCGCCGGGCCGAGCAGGCGCAGGCGCAGGCGCAGCAGTGGCGGGAGTGGCTGGCCACCGCGGAGCAGGCGGTCCAGCAGCGCTGACCTCGCCCATGATCACCGCGTGGGTGCGTGAGCCGACACAACTGGCCGGATCACGCGCCGATCCGACGATCATGGTGGGAATCTTCGGCGAACGCCCTCGCGAGCGGGCACCGGGTGTCCATCCTGTCCGGATGCGACCCCGATCCGGCGATCCCGAGCCTGCTGGCGCGCCAGGACGGCCTGATCACGCTCGCCCAGGCCACGAGCCACGGGATGTCGGCGCGCACCGTGCAGCGGCGGGTCGGCACCGGCGAGTGGGAACGGCTCTGCCCCCGCGTCTACCTGGTCGCCGGTCATCCACTCACCGACGCGGCCAGGGTCCGCGCGGTCGGGCTGTGGGCGGGCGACCGCGCGGCGGTGTCCGGGCCCGCGGCCGCCTGGTGGCACGGGATGCTTCGCCCGTTGCCCGCCCGAGGTGGAGGTGACCGTGCCCCGGCGGCTCGGGCTCCGGCCACCACCGGGCGTCCGGCTGCGCCGGCGTGACCTCCCGGCGCCCGACCTGCTCGGCGTCCGCGGGATCTGGCTCACCGACATCCCGCTCACGGCGCTGGAGACGGCGATCACCGTGCCCGACGGATCGGCGTTCCTCGACCGCACCCTGCAGAAGCACGTCACGTTCCGCCGGCTCTACGCCGCCTACTGCCGCAATCTCGGCGCGCGCGGTTTCGGCCGCGTCGCCGTCCTCCTGGCCGCCGCGGCCGACCGCGCCGACTCGGCCGCCGAGCGGCTCCTGCACCGGATCCTGCGGTCGGCGGGCATCGACGGATGGGCGCCCGACCATCCCTTCGGGCCGTACCGGATCGACGTCGCGTTCCCCGCGCTTCGCGTGGCCGTCGAGGTGGACGGCTGGGCGTGGCACATGGACGTCGACCGGTTCCGCACCGACCGGTACAAGGGCAACGCGTTGGTCCGGGCCGGTTGGGACGTGCTGCGGTTCACCTGGCACGACCTGTCGAACCGGCCCGAGTACGTGGTCGGCGAGATCCGGGTGGCCCTGGAGCGCTCGGCCCGCGCCGCGCCGGCATGATCGTCGACACGGCGCGCGAACCGCCGGTTCTGGCCGGCAAACGCTCCGAACCGATGATCACCGTGCCGGAGCCCCACGACGCCCGCCACGCCGCCGGCCACCGGCGTCAGCGACGATCCGGAGCCTCAGCGCCGGATCGCGATCCGCACCCAGCAGACGGCGAGGGCGAGCACCGCCAGCGCCGCGACGACCAGGCCGATGCCCGCGCCCGTGCCGCCGTTGGGCACCCCGACCTGCCGCGACCAGATCGCCCACACCCCGGTGATCACGGAGAAACCGCAGCCCACCGCGCACATCCAGGCGAGACCCCACCACCGGGTGGCCAGGGCGAGGGCCGATCCCAGTACGGCGAAGCCGGTGGCGGTGAACGCGAACAGCCGGGGCAGCAGCCCGAACGACTCGGACGCCGGCCAGCACCTCCCAGCCCTGCGCGGAGCCGGTCCACGGCAGCACCAGTGACCCGAGCACGACCAGGATCCCGAACGGCACCGCCAGCCCGGCGGCACCGGGGTCGATCCGCCGCTCGACCCGCCGCTCCACGCCGGCCATCTCGACCTCGAACGGCGCCAGCTCCTCGGGGACCTTCGGATCGGTCATCGGTTGCCCTCCGTCGCTCCGTTGCCGACCCCGGCCAGGGGCGCCCCGAAGGACGGCAGGCCGAGCCCGGTGGGCGACCCACCCGGCCGGGTGCCCGCCTCGTGCGCGTCGCCCGCGCGGGTGCGGCGGTGGGTCAGCACCGGCCCGTCGGCGACGAGATGGTGCGGCGCGCCGTACGTGACGTCGACGGTGACGACGTCGCCCGGCCGGATCCCGTGGCCCGCGGCACCCGGAGCGAAGTGCACGAGCCGGCCGTCGCGTGCCCGCCCGCTCATGCGGCGCGTGGCCCCGTCCTTGCGCCCCTCGCCGGTGGACACGAGCACCTCGACGGTCCGGCCCTCCAGCGCGCGGTTGGCCGCCCAGGAGATCTCCTCCTGCAGCGTGACCAGCCGGTCGTAGCGCTCCTGGACGACGGCCTTGGGCAGCTGGCCGGGCAGCGCCGCCGCGGGCGTGCCGGGCCGCGGGGAGTACTGGAACGTGAACGCCTGCGCGAACCGCGCGGTGCGCACGACGTCGAGGGTCGCCGCGAAGTCCTGCTCGGTCTCGCCCGGGAACCCGACGATGATGTCGGTGCTGATCGCCGCGTCCGGGATCGACGCGCGCACCTCGTCGAGGATGGCCAGGAACCGGCCCGAGCGGTACGACCGGCGCATCGCCCGCAGCACCGCGTCCGAACCGGACTGCAGCGGCATGTGCAGCTGCGGGCAGACGGCCGGGGTCTGCGCCATGGCGGCGATCACGTCGGAGGTGAAGTCGCGGGGTGCGGGGAGGTGAAGCGCACGCGCTCCAGGCCCGTCGACCGACGCCGCACGCGCGCAGCAGCTTCGCGAAGGCCCCGCGGTCGCCGAACTCGACGCCGTAGGAGTTGACGTTCTGGCCGAGCAGCGTCACCTCCAGCACGCCGTCGGCGGCGAGTGCCTCGACCTCGGCGAGCACGTCGCCGGGGCGGCGGTCCTTCTCGGTGCCCCGCAGCGACGGGACGATGCAGAACGTGCACGTGTTGTTGCAGCCCACGGAGATCGACACCCAGCCCGCGTACGCCGACTCCCGCCGGGCCGGCAGCGTGGACGGGAAGACCTCCAGGGACTCGAGGATCTCCACCTCGGCGCTCGCGTTGTGCCGGGCCCGCTCCAGCAGCACCGGCAGCGACGCCCACGTTGTGCGTGCCGAACACGACGTCGACCCACGGCGCCCGCTCGACGATGGTGTCGCGGTCCTTCTGCGGCGAGGCAGCCGCCGACCGCGATCTGCATGCCGGGCCGCGCGGTCTTGGCCGGCCGCAGCTGGCCGAGGTTGCCGTAGAGCTTGTTGTCGGCGTTCTCCCGGACCGCGCAGGTGTTGAACACGACGACGTCGGCGTCGTCGCGGTGTCCGCGGCCTTCGCGTACCCGGCGGCCTCCAGAAGCCCGGCCATCCGCTCGGAGTCGTGCACGTTCATCTGGCACCCGTAGGTGCGGATGGTGTAGCTGCGGGCCGACTCCGTCACGGACAGCGAGCCTACGCCGACCGCTCGACCCCGTACCGCGCGCACGGCAGGATGCGCGGCATGGAGGGGGCGCCGACGGCGATCAGCAGGCGCGCCGTCCTGCGTGGCGCTGGCGCTGCTCGGCGCGGCCGGGATCGCCGCGACCTTCCGGCCTGCGCCGGCCCGTACGCGGCCACCCGGCTGACCGTCGCCACCGGGCTCACCCAGGGCGTCTACTACACCCTCGGGATGGCGCTGGCCGCAGGCGTGGCGCGACGGCCTCGACCTGCGCCGAGCTGCCCGCCGTCCGGTCGACCGCAGGCTCGGTGGCGAACCTCGCAGCTGCTCGCCGCCGGCGAGGCCGACGTCGTGTTCAGCCAGGTCGACACGGCCGCGGACCGGCTCGGCGACGATCGCCGCCGGCGACCCGCGCGCCCCACGGGCGCTCGCCCGCATCTACGACGACGTGGTGCACGTCGTGGTGCCGGCGGTCGTCGCCGCTACACGCGCCTCGCGGACCTGCGGGGCGCCCGCGTGTCGGTGGGCGCGCCGGAGTCGGGTGTGTTCGTCATGCGCGACGCGGCTGCTCGGCGTGGCCGGGCTGGCGCCGGACACCGACCTGCAGGCGGTACCGCTGGGCATCAACGACTCGGTCGCGGCCATGGTCGCGGGCGAGATCGACGCCTTCTTCTGGTCAGGCGGCGTGCCGACGTCGGGGGTCACCGAGCTGGCGGCGAGCGTGCCGATCCGCCTGCTCGACCTCGAGGACGTGCTGCCTGCGGTGCGCGCGGCCCACCCCGTCTACGCCTCGGGCACCGTGCCGGCCGCCACCTACGGCATCCCGAGCGCGGTCACCACGGTGCTGGTCCGCAACGTGCTCCTGGTGGGCGCCGAGATGCCGGACGACCTGGCGGAGGCGCTGGTCGACACGCATGTTCGGCGCCCAGGATGCGGCTCACCGAGGCCAGCGCCGCGGCGCTGACCATCGACCCGCGCGCCGCGATCGGCACGCAGCCGGTGCCCCTGCACCCCGGGGCGGCACAGTTCTACCGCGCGGGCAAGAACGGCTGATCACGCCGCGCGCATCGCCGCCAGCTCGTCGGCCATCCGCTGCATCGCGCCGGTGAACAGCGCCTCCGCCGTAGTCCGGCAACGGGGGCAGGTGTCCGAGCAGCTCCAGCATGACCAGCCCGTGCATGCGCGCGCGCATCTCGAGGAACAGGGCGAGCGCGCCGGGCGGCAGGGGGACCGACGCCGTCGACACGCGCAGTCCCTCCGCACCGGCGGGAAGCGCGCACCGCCTCGAGCTGCGCCGGGGTGAACCCGTCGAAGACCACGTCGAGGAACGGGTCGGCCAGCCGGCGGGCCGCGGGGCCGATGGCACCGGGGGGTGGCTCGAAGCCGGGCACCGGCGTGCCGTAGAGCAGCAGGAAGGCGGGCCGGTTGGCCAGCGCCCACCGCCGGTAGGCGCCGGTGGTGGCGAGCTGCCGCTCGGCGGGCGGCCGGCCGCGGGTCGCCTCCGCCGCGGCCTGCGCGGCGTCCGCCAGCGCATGGTGTGCGTCGCTGACCAGCGCGACGAGCAGCGCGTCGCGGCTGTCGAAGTAGTGGTAGAGCGACTGGACGGTCATCCCGACCGCGCGCGCGACCCCCCGCAGCGACAGCCCGCCCGGCCCGGCCTCGGCCAGCTGGTCGAGGGCGGCGTCCTTGATCTCCTGGATCGTCTCGGCTCGCCGCCGCTCCCGGACCGAGCCTTCAACTGACACCGCTAGTTCTCCTTGACAGTGTTAGACGGACGTGGTGCATACTAGCACCGCTCGACAAGACTAACAGTGCCAGTTAGGAGCTGGCCATGAACGCCGTCCTCGCCGATGCCCGCCGCGGTCACCGGGGCCTGTACGGATTCGCCGTGGCGATGGCGCTGCTGTCCGCGGTGCTGGTCGTCGCCGCGATCGTCGACGACCGGACGCTGCTCGGCGCGCCGCTGTGGTTCAAGCCGCTGAAGTTCGCGATCTCGTTCACGCTCTACGCCGCGGCGCTGGCGTGGATGCTCGGCCAGCTCCGGGTGCCGGCACTGCGGCGCACGGGATGGATCATCGTGGCCGGCCTCCGCCGTCGAGATGGCGATCATCGTCGGGCAGGCGGCGCGCGGCGTCCGCAGCCACTTCAACGACGACGACGCCACGGGCGAGCATGCTCTTCGGGATCATGGGCTCCACCATCGTCGTGCTCTGGCTGGCCACGCTGGCGATCGCCCTGCGCTTCCTGCGCGAGCCCGGCCGCGACCGGGCGGCGGGCCTGGCCATCCGGCTCGGGCTCGTGGTGGGCCTGCTCGGCCTGCTGGAGGGCTTCGTCATGGTGGCGGTGAACGGGCACAACGTCGGCCTTCCCGACGGCGGTCCCGGCCTGCCGCTGGTCGGCTGGAGCACGGTCGGGGGCGACCTGCGCATCGCGCACTTCGTCGGCATGCACGCGCTGCAGCTGCTCCCGCTGCTCGCGGCGGGGCTCGCCGCCTTCGCCGGTCGGCGCCTCGACGAGGCGGGCCGGACCCACGTCGTGGCCGTCGTCGCCGCCGGCTACGCGGCGCTCGTCCTGCTGCTCACCTGGCAGGCGCTGCGCGCCCAGCCGCTGCTGTCCCCCGATGCCGTCACGCTGGCCGTGTTCGCCGCCGTCGTGCTCGCCACCGCGGGCGCGCTGGCCGGAGTGCTCCGCGCCGCCGACCGCCGTCGCGTCCCCGCCTGAGTCCGAGTCCGAGTCCGAGTCCGAGGAGACCCATCCGGTGGACCCGCAGATCCTCTTCGCGATCGCCTTCCCGCTGGCGCTGCCGTTCTGGGCGCTGATGATCCTGGCCCCGACCTGGTCGGTGACCCAGCGGATCATCGCGTCGCCCCTGATCGTGGTGCCGCCGTTGCTCGTCTACGCGATCGCGTGCTGCCCGGGATCGGCGACGTGCTGCCCGCGGTCGCCGCGCCGACGCTCGCCGGGGTGAGCGCGCTGCTGGCCACCCCGCTCGGGGCGGCGGCGGGCTGGGCGCACTTCGTCGGCTTCGACCTGTTCGTCGGGCGCTGGATCTACCTGGACGCCCGCGAGCGCGGGATCCACCCGCTCGTCATGGCGCCGGTGCTGGTGCTCACGATCCTGCTCGGGCCGCTCGGGCTGCTCGCCCACCTCGTGCTCCGGGCCGTGCTCCCGGCCGAGGCCGCCGCAGCCGGCCGACCGGCCGGCGGACCGATCCGCCCGACGCGTGCGGTCACGACGTCGCCCGCGACGCGCGCCGCAGCACGGCGTGCCGCCACTGCTCGGCCAGGGCCGCCGCGCCGAGCACCCGCTCCACGTCCGCCTCGCGGTGGCCCGGGGCCGTCGGGAACACGGCCGCGAAGGTCTCCGCCACGGTCGGGGCGGTCGGCGGGCGGTCCAGCACGGTGATCGACCCGCTCGCCTGCACCCGGCCGGGGCTGAGCACCCGCAGGTACCAGCCGCACCGGCCGGTCTCGACCAGCCGCCGCAGGATCGCGCTGCGCGCCGTGTGCATGCCGAGCTTGTAGCACGGTGACCGCGGCTGGCTGACCTGCAGCTCCGCGTCTCCCCAGCGCCACCGTTCACCGATGCGGACCTCGGCCTCCGTGACACCCGCACAGCGTGATGTTCTCCCCGAAACGCAACGCGGCCAGGTCGGCGCCCTCGGCGGACCAGGCGGGATAGTGCACGCCGGGGTAGGCGTACACGGCCTTGTCCGGACCGCCGTGGACCGTCCGGTCGGCCTGGTCGTCGCCCTCCAGGTTGATCGACGACAGCGCGAGGTCCCCGTGCACCGGCGCCTTGGCGATGGCGCTGACGACCGCTTCGCCGCGGATCGCGCCGATCCTGCGCGGCACGGACACGTACACCCCGTCGATCCCGATCGGCCCGGGGAGGTCGCTGTCCACCGCGCGCGACGCTATACGACCGGCCCCGATCGGGACGGTCGTCGGGGTCGCTACCCCGCGGGTTGCGGAGTCGCCGCCCCGTCGAGTCCGGGGCGTCCCACCCGGGGCAGCCGGGCGACGACCCGCAGCCCGCCGCCCCCGGGTAGCTCCAGCCGGAGCGCGCCGCCCGCCAGCTCCACGGTCCGGGCCGCGATGGCCAGGCCCAGGCCGGAGCCCTCCACGTTGCTCTGCCCGGGTGCACGCCAGAACCGGTCCGTCGCGCGCTCGAGCTCGTCGGGCGCGAGCCCCGGTCCGGTGTCGCGGGCGATGATCTCGACGTAGTCGCCGTCCGTCGCGGTCCGCACCGTGATCGAGCCGCCGGCAGGCGTGAACTTCACGCCGTTGTCCAGCACCGCGTCCAGCACCGTCTCGATCGCCCCGGCCGGCCCGACCGCACGCAGGCCGCGCACACCACCGCGGATCAGCTGCAGCCCGGTGTGCTCGGCGAGGGGGCGCCACGCGTCCAGCCGGTCCTCGACGGCGGGGTCGACGTCCAGCGCGACGACCGGGGCGGTGCGTTCGGCGCGTGCGAGCGCGAGCAGGCCGTCGAGCAGGGTGGACAGGCGCTCGACCTCCTCCATCGCGGCGAGGTGGTCCTCGGTGGCGACGGCGTCGACGTGGCCGTCGAGGTTGGACAGCCGCAGGCGCAGTGCCGTGAGCGGGTTGCGGAGCTGGTGGCTGGCGTCGGCGACGAACGCACGCTGCGCGGAGTACGTCTGCACGACCGTCTCGGCCATCCGGTCGAACGACGCCGACAGGCGGCGCAGCTCCGGCGGCCCGGTGCCGTCGCCGACCGGCGCGGGCACCGCGCCGGCGAGCACGGCGCCCGCCACCCGGCCGGTGCCCTCGTCGAGCCTGCGCACCGGCCGCAGGATCCAGCGCACCACGGGAAGCGCCACGACGACGCCGAGGCCGAGCGCGAGCAGGGCCGCGGCGGCGACCGCCAGCCAGACCCGCAGCTCGGCGGCGCGGAGCCCGCCGGTCGGCGACACGGTGACCGCCGCTCCGGTGGCCTCGCCGTCCACGAGCACCGGCTCGGCGAGCACGAGCGGTCGATCGTCCCAGGGCAGCAGCAGCGGGTACGGCTGGGACGGCCGCCTGGCCAGTGCGAGGCCCACCCGGTCCTGGGCCGCCGCGTCGAGGGCGGGCGGTGGCGTCCGGGACGAGGCGACGAGGCGGCCGTCACCGTCGACGATCATGATCGCGACGTCGAGGGTCTGGTCGTAGCGTTCGAGCTCGGCGGTGAGCCCCGAGCTCTCGGCGTCGGTGATCGGGCGCTCGGCGAGCGAGGCGTAGTAGACGGTGTCGGCCAGCCGGTCGGTGAACATCTCCAGCTGCGTGCTGTGGGAGACGGTCAGCGCCAGCGGCACCCCCAGCCCGACGGCCAGCAGGCCGGCGAGGAAGAGCACGATGACCAGCAGCCGCGCGCGCACCGCGGGTCAGTCCGCGTCCGGCGGCGCGCCGCCCGGCAGGCCGAGCCGGTACCCGACGCCGCGTACGGTCTGCACGAGGTCGGGCCGGCCCAGCTTCGTGCGCAGCGTCGCGACGTGCACGTCGAGCGTGCGGTTGGCCCCGGCCCAGCTGCGGCCCCACACCTCGGTGACGATCCTGCTGCGCGTGCAGACCGCGCCCCGTGCCCCGGCGAGCAGGGCGAGCACCTGGAACTCCTTGCGCGTGAGCGACACGGCCCGGCCGCCGACGGTGACGGCGCGCCGCGCCATGTCCACGCTGATCTCGTCGACCACCACGACGTCGACGGGCTCGCCGGTGGCGTCGACGGGGCCGCGCCTGCGCAGCACCGCGTGCACGCGTGCGACGAGCTCCCCGATGTCGTAGGGCTTGACCAGGTAGTCGTCGGCACCGGAGTGCAACCCGAGTATCCGGTCGTCGACCTCGCCACGTGCGGAGACGACGATCACGGGAACGGTGCTGACCGCCCGGATGGCGCGGCAGACGTCCATCCCGTCCATGTCGGGGAGCCCGAGGTCGAGGAGCACGACGTCGACGTCCGCGAGGTGGTCGACGACCGTGCGGCCGCCGCAGAGCCGGGTGGTGCTGATGCCGTGGCGGTGCAGCGCCGGGCGCAGCGCAGCGGCGATCCGGTCGTCGTCCTCGACCAGCAGGATGTGCATCCGGCGGCTCCTGAAACGGACAGCGTTATCTGAGCGCAACCCTATGGGTTGCTCAAGGTGCTGTACTCCGGTGTCCGGATCGCCCCAGAGTGTGTCCGAGCACGGGGGCCCGGCTTCGGTGAGAGGCGTGTGATGACGAACGGCAGCACTCCGATGATCCGCATGGCGGACGTCGACAAGCACTTCGGCGAGCTGCACGTGCTCCGCGACATCAACATGGAGGTGGAAGCCGGTCAGGTCGTGGTGGTGCTCGGGCCGTCGGGTTCGGGCAAGTCGACGCTGTGCCGCACGATCAACCGGCTGGAGCCGATCGACAGCGGCACGATCGAGGTCGACGGCAAGGAGCTGCCCGCGGAGGGCAAGGGGCTCGCCGAGCTGCGCGCCGACGTCGGCATGGTGTTCCAGAGCTTCAACCTGTTCGCGCACAAGTCGATCCTCGACAACGTCACGCTCGGCCCGCTGAAGGTCCGCAAGATGTCCAAGTCCGACGCGGAGAAGCGGGCGAACGAGCTCCTGGAGCGGGTCGGCATCGCCAACCAGCGCGACAAGTACCCCGCGCAGCTCTCCGGCGGCCAGCAGCAACGCGCGGCGATCGCCCGTGCGCTGGCCATGCGGCCGAAGGTGATGCTCTTCGACGAGCCCACCTCGGCGCTGGACCCCGAGATGGTCCAGGAGGTCCTCGACGTCATGACTACGCTCGCCAAGGAGGGCATGACCATGCTCGTGGTCACCCACGAGATGGGCTTCGCCAGGCGGGCCGCCAACCGGGTGGTGTTCATGTCCGACGGCGAGATCGTCGAGGACGCGCCACCGCAGGACTTCTTCACCAATCCCCGTTCCGATCGGGCCAAGGACTTCCTCGGCAAGATCCTCACCCACTGACCTCCCCCACGACGAGACGGAGAGACCCATGAAGTGGCGCAAACTCGCGGCCGGGCTGCTGCTCGGCACGCCTCGCCCTCGCAGCGTGCGGCAAGGAAGGCAGCCCCGCCGCTGGGGCAGCGCCGGCGTGTCGCAGGCGCCGGCCACCGGCGTGCAGCTCACCGGTTCCACCACCTTCGACGCCATCAAGGCCCGTGACAAGGTCATCATCGGCGTGAAGGAGGACCAGCCCGGGCTGGGCTTCAAGGACGCCACGACCGGGCAGTACTCCGGCTTCGACATCGAGATCGCCCGGCTCGTCGCCGCCAAGCTGGGCTACGGCGCCGACAAGATCGAGTACAAGGCGGTGCCGTCGGCCGCCCGCGAGGACACGATCTCGCGCGGCGAGGTCGACTACTACGTCGGCACCTACACGATCAACGACAACCGCAAGCAGCGGATCTCCTTCGCCGGCCCGTACTTCGTGGCAGGCCAGGGGCTGCTGGTCCGCAAGGACGAGACCGCCATCACCGGCAAGGACACGCTCAAGGGCAAGAAGGTCTGCTCGGTCACCGGGTCGACGCCCATCCAGCGGGTGAAGGACCAGCAGCTCACCGAGCCGGGCAACATCGTCGAGTTCCAGACCTACAGCCAGTGCGTCGACCAGCTGCTGAGCAAGCAGGTCGACGTGGTCACCACCGACGACGCGATCCTCAAGGGCTACGCGGCCCAGCAGCCCGACCAGCTCAAGCTCGTGGGCGAGACGTTCTCCACGGAGCCCTACGGCATCGGTCTGAACCACGACGACGCCGCGCTCCGCGCCAAGATCAACGAGATCCTTGCGGCCGCCAACGCCGACGGGACCTGGCAGAAGATCTACGACTCGACGCTCGGCAAGTCGGGTTCGCCGTCATCGCCACCGGCACTGCAGCCGTACTGACGGAGTCCGGCCGCGAGGTGGGCCCGATCGCGGCGTCCGGCCCGCGGCCCCGTCTCCGCACGTGACGGCGAGCGGCGCCGACCAGAGAGCAAGGAGCCCGCGCAGTGGACGTCCTCCTGGACAATCTCGGCCTCTACGCCGAGGCGTTCCTCGGCACCATCGAGCTCTTCCTGATCTCGTCGATCGGCTCGCTCATCGGCGGGCTGGTGCTCGCCGGGATGCGGGTCAGCCCCGTGCCGGTGCTGCGGACGTTCGGCGCGGGCTACGTCAACATCGTGCGCAACACCCCGCTCACCCTCGTCTTCTTCTTCTTCGCCTTCGCCTACCCGCGGCTGGAGATCGTCGACATCTCGTTCTTCGCCAGGGCGTGCGCAGCGCTGATCATCTACACCTCGGCGTTCGTCTGCGAGGTGATCCGGTCCGGGGTCAACACCGTGCCGGTGGGGCAGGCCGAGGCCTCCCGGGCGCTGGGCTTCACCTTCAGCCTGACGCTGTCCGCGGTGATCCTGCCCCAGGCCGTCCGCTCGGTGGTCCCGCCGCTGACGAACGTGCAGATCGCACTCCTGAAGAACACCACGATCGCCGCCGGGTTCTCGGTGTTCGAGGCGGGCGGGATCTACCAGAACCTCTCCGAGAGGGGCTACAACGTCCTCGTCGGCCTGCTGTGGGTCGCGGTGGGCTTCCTGATCCTGGTCATCCCCCTGACGCTGCTGCAACGGCGGCTCGAGAAGCGGTGGAGCGTGGCCCGATGACCGCCGTCCTCTACGACATCCCCGGGCCGCGGGCACGGCGCGCGCAACCTCCTGATCGGCGTCGTCGGCACCCTGCGTGGTGCTCGCCATCTTCGGTTTCGTGATCTACCGCTTCGTCATCACCGGGCAGTTCAGCGCCGCGAAGTGGGAGTGGATCCAGTACGAGGCGGTCCAGATCCTGCTCCTGGAGGGCCTGCTGGCCACGCTGCAGGCCTTCGCCGCGGGGGCCGTGCTGTCCCTGCTCTTCGGTGCCGTGTTCGCCGCGGGCCGCCTCTCCGACCACGCGTGGGTGAGCCGCCCGGCCACGGTGATCGTCGAGTTCTTCCGCGCCGTCCCCCTCCTGGTGCTGATCTTCATCCTGTACTTCGGGACGTCGCGCGGCCTCGGGATCAACATCTCGGCGTTCTGGGCCGTGGTGCTCGGACTGATGCTCTACAACGGGTCGGTGCTGGCGGAGATCTTCCGGGCCGGGGTGAACTCCGTCCCGCGTGGGCAGAGCGAGGCCGCGTACGGGTTGGGGCTGCGCAAGACCCAGGTCATGACGAACGTGCTGCTCCCGCAGGCGGTGCGGTCGATGCTGCCGACCATCGTCAGCCAGCTCGTGGTGGTCCTGAAGGACACGGCGCTCGGCTTCCTGATCCTGTACCCGGAGCTGCTCTACCAGGCCCGGTTCCTCGGGAGCCAGGGCCAGCTCGGGTCACCGATCCTGCAGGTCGCGCTCGTGGTGGCCGTCATCTACATCGCGATGTGCCTGCTGCTGGCCGCGCTGGCGAACTACCTGGAGAAGCGCACCCGGCGCACCGTCAAGTCCGCGGTCCCACCACCGGCCGACGGGCCAGGGGCACCACCCGCCCTCACCGGCGCGGCCGCGGAGGCGTCACGGGTCTGACGGGCCGGTCATCGGGCCGAGGTTCTCCACGACCACCGGCTCGATGCCCTCGGCTTCCGGCAGGTCGAAGCCGAACACCTGGGCGTAGAAGCTCAGCTCGGCGTCCAGCGCGCGCCGGATGTTCTCGGCCCGGCGGAACCCGTGCTGCTCGCCCTCGAACAGCACGTACGCCACCGGCACGCCGCGGTCGCGCAGCGCGTCGACGATCATCTCCGACTGGTTGGGCGGCACGACGGCGTCCTCGCTCCCCTGCAGGACGATCAGGGGCCGGGTCAGCCGGTCGACGTGGGAGATCGGGGACCGCTCGCGGTACACCTCGGCGGCCTCCGGGTACGGCCCGACCAGCCCGTCGAGGTAGCGGCTCTCGAACTTGTGGGTGTCGGCGGCGAGCGCGGTGAGGTCGGCGACGCCGAAGTGGTCGGCGCCCGCCGCGAACGGGGTGTCGTCGCGGGCGAGTGCGGCGAGCGTGGTGTAGCCGCCCGCCGAGCCGCCGCGGATCGCGAGCCGCCCGCCGTCGACGCGACCCTGCCGGGCGAGCCACTGCGCCGCCGCGATGCAGTCGGCCACGTCCACCAGTCCCCAGGCGGCCCGCAGCTGCTCCCGGTAGACCCGGCCGTACCCGGTCGAGCCGCCGTAGTTGACGTCGACGACGGCGAAGCCGCGGCTCGTCCAGTACTGCAGCGCGACCGACAGCGACGGCACGGCCGTGGACGTCGGGCCGCCGTGGATCACCACGAGCAGCGGGGGTGACTCCCCGCCGGGCCCCTGGTGGTCGGCCGACGCGGGTGGGTAGAACAGGGCGTGCGCGGTCCGCGGGTTGCCGTCGCGGTCCACCGACGGGAAGGACACGGGCTCGGGCACGGAGAACGTCGCCGGGTCCACGCCCAGGTCCCGGGGCGGACGCAGGGTGGTCACCTCGGGCCCCGCTCCGCCGAGCTCGACGCGGTACACCGCGGCCTCGGACGTCGGGCTCGCGGCGACGACGACCACCGCGTCGGGTCCGGCCGCCCGGATCGCGGCGACGGCCGAGAACGGCACGTCCAGATCGGCCACCGCACCGTCGGCGGCGCGCACCGCGAGCCGGTCGTAGCCGTCGCGCCAGCGGGCGAACACCACCGTCGCGTCGGGCAGCACGGCGTAGCGGGACGAGCCGAGCGCCCATCCGGGGACGCCGATCTCGGCCTCGATCCGCACCATCGGCTCGATGTCGGCGTCCGGGTGCCAGCGGTAGAGGTTCCACCAGTCGGTGCGGTCGCTGAGGAACCACAGCGCGCCGTCGGGCTGCCAGCGTGGCTCCGACACCGACTCCCCGGGGCCGCCCGCCACGAGCGTCTCGTCGCCGGTCACGAGGTCGAGCACCCGCAGCTCGGTGGAGTCCCACGGCATCGACGGGTGGTTCCACTGCACCCAGGCCAGCGCGGACCCGTCGGGGCGCAGGCGGGGCGACGCGACGAAGTCCGGGCCGGACACCATGACCTCCGGCGTGCTCGCGACGTGTGCGTCGAGGCGGACGACCTCGTTGCGGACGGCGGCGGCACCCCCACCGGCGGCCGGATGGTGCTCGCGGACGCACACGATCGACGCGCCGTCCGGGCTCAGCTCGCCGTCGGCCCAGCGGTCGCCGCGCGGCACCGCGGGCTCGGCGGTCAGCGCGACGGGCGGCTCGCCGGGCGCGAGCCGGTAGAGGCGCTGGTCGGCCCAGTCGGTGAACCAGGTGACGCCGTCGCGCACCCACCACGCCGCCCCGCCGTACTCGTGCACGGCGGTGCGGGCGTTGCGGGCGTCGGGGAGCAGGTCGGTGGTCGCGCCGCCCGGCTCGTACCGGACGAGCTGGGTGCGCCCGCCCTCGGCAGGCCGGCCCTCGGACCAGACGACGGCCTCCCCGTCCACCGCGACCTCCGCGAGGCGCACCGCTGCCGCGACCACGAGCTCCGAGGTGAACGGGGTGGGCCAGGAACCGAACGGCTGCTCCGCGATGCGTCACGCGGCCCACGCTAATGCGTGCGCGGTCGATCCTCAGGCGGCGCGCGACGCGCGCAACGCGGTCCACAGCAGGGTCACGGCCTCCCGCAGCGCGCGCGGCCGCACCACAGGGAGCAGGCCGACCGCGCCGGTGAGACCCGGCCACCAGCGCACCGAACCGTCGCCGCTGACGGTGCCCAGCGCCGGCGTCGAGCAGGAGCGCACGTCGGGTCGCAGCGTGGGGTAGATGCCGGCGAGCTGCGGGTCGCGGCAGGACCGGACCTTGACCGGCACCCGTCAGCAGGTCGGGGAGCTCCCTGGCGATGCGCGAGCAGTCGGGGCACGAGACGTCGTAGACCACCACGACCTCGGCGACGCGCCCGCTCACGCCCCCAGCATCCCAGGGAGCAGCACCGGAGCCGTCAGCGCGCCCACGCAGACGGCGGCGAGCAGCGGGCGGACCACCTTCTCGTTGCGTGTCCACACCTCGGTCCAGGACCCGTCGTCGCTCCATCCGTTGGACATCAGCGGCATCGCGAGCCGGCCTGCCGCGAAGCCCGCCGCGAGCGCGAACGCGGCGGGGAACGGGACCACGAGCACGATCGCCGCGAGCGCCAGGTGGGGCAGCGCCGACGGCGAGTACGTGCGCACGCCGGTGCCCATCTCGAACCCGAACTGCAGCGCGCCCCACTCCTGCAGGTGCTGCACGTCCTCCGGGACCAGCCTGGCGTTCTCGGGGACCCGGAACCGCCACAGCCCGGCCTCGCGCCCGAGCACCGCCACGGCGGCGAGCCCGAAGAGTCCCCATCGCACGGGCGCGGGCACGAGTGCCTGCGGCAGCGCACCGAGGGCGCCGCCGACGAACGCCACGAGGAGGGCACCGAGGAGCAGGCCGCTGCCGAAGAAGCGGACCACGGGCTTGTCGCGCCAGACCGACGCGCTCAGCAGGAACGCCGAGTTGTGGCTTCAGGTGGAGCCCGAGTTCGCGAAGCCTGCCGCCGCCCCGGCCACGACGACCAGCAGCAGCCCTGCTCCGGCGGCCGCGAGAGTCGCGCAGCGCCGCGAACACGGCGACCGCGGCGAAGGTGCCCACGGCCAGCAGCACCAGCGCCGCCGTCAGCGGATGCAGCGGCCAGTGCGGGCGCGACCTCGCGGAGGACGTCATCGGCGCGGACCCCTCACCGCGCCGATGACGGGTCGCGCCCGCACCTGCCCCCGGTCACCGGCCGATCAGTGCACCGAAACCGGGTGCCGCCCCCGCGCCGGTACCGAGGCTCGGGACCAACGGACGGCGCGGGCTCGCGGGGTCCTGCTCGTCGTCGCCATCCGAGCTGCCGGGGCCCTCGGTGCTGCGCGGGGCCCTGCGCGGCGCTGTCGCGCGGGGCCGGGTTGCTGCTGCGCGGGGCCGTCTGCGCGGGGCCTCCCGGCGGCCGGTGGGGGCGGCCGCGGGCTCGTTCGCGAGCACGCACGCCGCGATGGTGATGCTGTTGTACTCGCTGCCGTCGGCGAACGTGGCGAGCGTCATGGCGTCCGAGCAGCGGTAGCCCTTCCAGCGCCATGCGTTGCGGCCGTGGCAGTTGGTGGTGAGCCTCGTCGACGTGTAGTCCTCCCCGTGGGCGCTGTGCGCTCCCTCGCGGTGGTAGTTGCCCTCGCACGGGTACGAGCCGCGACGCCAGCCGCCGTAGCAGACCGCCGGTCCGCCGGTCCACCAGTTGTTGGCTTCCTCGTCGTAGCTCTCCGGGGTGCAACCCATGTGCTCGGACTTGTCGTCCGGCGCGGCGCCCGCCTCCCGGCGGGTGAGGAACCAGTCGATCGGGACCAGCGTGGCCGCCGCCGCGCCGACGAGCAGGCCGCGCAGCACGGCGCGACGGCTCGGCCGGTACGCCCGGATCCGGGCGACGACGTCACTCGGCCGCGCGTCGACCGGCGCCTCGGAGGTGGTGGGGATGTGGTTCAGGCTCATGGTGCCTGCGTCACCTCGTCGTCGTCCGGTCAGGTCCAGCAGGAGCGCGCGCACGTCGGTGTCGGGGTAGACGAAGTGGCGGCGGGTGACGGTGCCGGCCGCGTCCACGGCGAGCAGGGTGGGCGAGTAGCCCTCGAACAGGTCGGCGCGCGCGTCGACGTCGGCCAGCAGGTCGACGCGCCGGCCTCGACCCGCGGCCAGCCCCGCGCCGTCCTGCACCCGGTCCACCAGGCCGACGAACCGGGTGGCGTCGGCGCGCGTCGCCGTCGGCACCGGCCTCGGACATCGCGTCCCACACCGCGTGGCACAGGGCGCAGTCCGCGTCGAGCACCGCCACGACGGCCAGCCCCTCCCCCGCCCGCGGCCGCACCGCAGCGGGCGCCGGTCGGCCGACCAGCGTCGCGTACCCGGACAGCTCGGCGCCGCGCCCGGCCTCCAGCCCCCGCACCCGCGCGTACACGGCCACGAGCGCCACCAGCGCGAACGACGCGACGAGCAGCGCCAGCAGCGCGACGGCGAGGGCGACCGACACGGGCTCAGCCCGTCCAGCGGCCGGAGAGCACGCCGAGCGCCTCGACGATCTGGGCGTCGGACAGCGGCGACCGCGGCCGCCCGGACTCCGGGCCGAGGAACACGAGGTCCATCGCGACGCTGTCGCCCGCGACGATGTAGCGGTGCTCGTGCGGCGTGCCGGCGACGAGGCCGGCCTGCGCGGCGTCGAGCACCCGTCCGCCCCGCCAGAGCTCTCCGCCGCTCGCCAGCGGGAGGCCGGCCCATGGGGCAGGGTCGGCAGCAGGTCCGCCGAGCGGCGTGCGATCAGCACGGAGTCGGCGTTCCGCCCGATGACGGCCACGTCCGGCTGCTGCACGAGCAGCGGCGACGCGGGCACGAGCGTGGCCCCGCGCGCGGAGTCGGTGAAGCGGAACGTCGAGACGAGCGTGTTGACCCCGGCGGCGTCCGGGGCCGGGCCGCCGAACCAGGTGGTGGCCTCGTGGTGCGGTCCGGTGAACACCAGCGCCGCGTCGGAGCGGTCCGGGGCCTCGAACAGCACCGCGTCGTAACCGCGCATCGAACGCCTGCTCTCACGAGCTCCCGGCATGATGTTGGCGGGGATGGCCCGGTGCTCGCCGGCCGGGGCGAGGAAGAACTGGCGGGCCACGTGGGGGCCGCTGAACCGGGTGTTGCCGTACCAGCGGTACTCGCCGAGCGCCGCCGGGAGCGTGAGGTCGACCGGCGCGCCGGACGGGGCGATGCGCGACACGGCCATCCGCTCCGCATGCCCCACCAGCGGGGCGATCGCAGCCGTCATCGTCATCCTCCACGCGCCGGGACCGCCGGAACGACTGGCCGACGTTCCGAGGGGATCAACGACCGGGAGGCCGTGACGTCACGGGTACCGACGGAGCCGTCGACGCGGTCCGGCCGGGCCGCGCCTGCGACTACCGTGGCGTGCGTCCCGTCGGCAGGAAGGCCGCGCCATGTCCGATTCCGACCGGTCCCGGAGCCGCCCGCTCCCCGGCCCGCCCGTCCCGGAGCCACCCGCCGCGCCGCATCTCCCCCGCCCCCGCCCGTCCCGGAGCCACCCGCGCCGGAGCCCCCGCTCCCGCGCCCGACTACGACGAGTCCGGGGTGCCGAGCTTCGACTACGTCCGCGACACCATCGAGGGTCGCTACGCCACCGCGCTCGGCACCACCGAGCTCGCCGAGGAGAGCGCGGCGGGCCGCTCCGCCGACGAGCAGTTCGAGGCCAGGGAGAAGGCGGCGAAGGAGCGGCTCGAGCAGCTCCGCCGCTCCCTCGGCGAGCAGTAGCCCGGCCGCCCGGAGATCCGTCCTCAGGCGCCCGAGCGCTTGAAGATCTTGCTACCGAGCCAGACGAGCGGGTCGTACTTCCGGTCGACGACGCGCTCCTTCAGCGGGATCAGGGCGTTGTCGGTGATCTTGATGTGCTCCGGGCAGGCCTCGGTGCAGCACTTGGTGATGTTGCAGAAGCCCAGCCCGTGCTCGTCCTGTGCCTCCTGCTGACGGTCGGCGGCGTCGAGCGGGTGCATGTCGAGCTCCGCGATCCGCATGAGGTAGCGCGGGCCGGCGAAGCTCTCCTTGTTCTCCTCGTGGTCGCGCACCACGTGGCAGACGTTCTGGCACAGGAAGCACTCGATGCACTTGCGGAACTCCTGGCTCCGCTCGACGTCGACCTGCGCCATGCGGTAGTCGCCGGGCGCCACGTCGGGGGGCGGCGCGAACGCGGGGATCTCGCGCGCCTTCGTGTAGTTGAACGACACGTCGGTGACCAGGTCGCGGATCACCGGGAACGTACGCAGCGGCGTGACCGTGATGACGTCGCGCTCCTCGAACGTCGACATCCGGGTCATGCACGCGAGCCGCGGCTTGCCGTTGATCTCCATGCTGCACGACCCGCACTTGCCGGCCTTGCAGTTCCAGCGCACGGCCAGGTCGGGGGCCTCGGTCTGCTGCAGCCGGTGGATGATGTCGAGGACGACCTCGCCCTCGTTCACCTCCGCCGGGTAGTCGACGAGCTCACCCTTCTCCGAGTCGCCCCGCCACACGCGGAAGTGCTGCCAGTGGCTCATGCGTCGTCTCCCTGGTCGGACCCGTGGGCGTCGGCGCGGTGCCCGCCGAGCTCGTCGCCGGTGTAGTACTTCTTGAGCTCGTCGAGCTCGAACAGGTCGAACAGCTCCGGGCGCATCGGCACCTGCTCCTTGCGCACGAGCTCGACCGGGTTGTCGCTGTCCTCGGCCTCCGCCATCGACAGCACCAGCAGGACGTGGCGCCAGTCGGAGTCCATCACCGGGTAGTCGTCGCGGGTGTGGCCGCCGCGGCTCTCCTGGCGCTCCAGCGCCGCCATCGCCACGCACAGCGAGACGAGGAGCATGTTGCGCAGGTCGAGCGCGAGGTGCCAGCCCGGGTTGAACTCCCGGCGGCCCTCGACGCTGACGGTGCGGGTGCGCGTGGCGATGTCCTCGAGCTTCTTGAGCGCGAGCTCCATCTCGTCGGCCTTGCGGATGATGCCGACGAGGTCGCCCATCGTCTTCTGCAGCTCCAGGTGGACGACGAACGGGTTCTCGCCCCCTTCGGTGGCGCTGCTGAACGGCAGCACGGCCCGCTCCAGCGCCTCCGCCAGGTCGGACTCGACGATCTCGGGCCGCACGTCCAGCTCGTCGACGTAGGTCGGTGGCCCCGAGCCCGGCGCGGCGCCCGAACACCAGCAGGTCCGACAGCGAGTTGCCGCCGAGCCGGTTGGAGCCGTGCATCCCGCCGGAGCACTCGCCGGCCGCGAACAGGCCCGGCACCGTCGACATCCCGGTGTCCGGGTCGACCTCGACGCCGCCCATGACGTAGTGGCAGGTCGGGCCGACCTCCATCGGCTCCTTCGTGATGTCGACGTCGGCCAGCTCCTTGAACTGGTGGTGCATCGACGGCAGCTTCTTCTGGATCTCCTCGGCGGACAGGCGGGAGGCGATGTCGAGGAACACGCCGCCGTGCGGGCTGGCCCGGCCGGCCTTCACCTCGGAGTTGATCGCGCGCGCCACCTCGTCGCGCGGCAGCAGCTCCGGCGGACGGCGGTTGTTGTCCGGGTCGGTGTACCAGCGGTCGCCCTCCTCCTCGGAGGTGGCGTACTGGTCCTTGAACACGTCCGGCACGTACTCGAACATGAACCGCTTGCCCTCGGAGTTGCGCAGCACCCCGCCGTCACCGCGGACCGACTCGGTGACGAGGAGCCCCTTCACCGACGGCGGCCAGACCATGCCCGTCGGGTGGAACTGCAGGAACTCCATGTTGATCAGCGTGGCGCCCGCGCGCAGGGCCAGCGCGTGCCCGTCGCCGGTGTACTCCCACGAGTTGCTCGTGACCTGGTAGCTCTTGCCGACCCCACCCGTCGCCAGCACGACCGCAGGCGCGTCGAAGCGGACGAAGCCGCCGGTGCTCCGGTAGTAGCCGAACGCGCCCGCGATCCGGCCGCCGCTCTTGAGGAGCTCGGTGATCGTGCACTCGTGGAAGACGCGGATGTTCGTCTCGTAGTCGCCCGTGGCCGCGAAGTCCTCCTGCTGCAACGAGACGATCTTCTGCTGCAGGGTGCGGATCAGCTCCAGGCCGGTGCGGTCACCGACGTGGGCGAGCCGCGGGTAGGTGTGGCCGCCGAAGTTGCGCTGGCTGATCTTGCCGTCCTTGGTGCGGTCGAACAGCGCGCCGTAGGTCTCCAGCTCCCAGACGCGGTCGGGCGCCTCCTTGGCGTGCAGCTCGGCCATCCGCCAGTTGTTGAGGAACTTCCCGCCGCGCATCGTGTCGCGGTAGTGGACCTGCCAGTTGTCGTTCGGGTTGACGTTGCCCATCGCCGCGGCACAGCCGCCCTCGGCCATCACCGTGTGCGCCTTGCCGAACAGCGACTTGGAGATGATGGCGGTGCGCTTGCCCTGCGCGCGTGCCTCGATGGCGGCGCGCAGGCCTGCGCCGCCCGCGCCGATGACGACGACGTCGTACTCGTGGCGTTCGACGTCTTCCGTTCCGGTTGTCTCGGTCATGACACTCACCCAATGATCCGCAGGTCGGAGATCCATCCGGCCGCCACGGCCATGATGTAGAAGTCGGTCAGCGCCAGCGTGCCCAGCGTGATCCAGGCGAGCTGCATGTGCTTGGTGTTGAGCCGGGACACGAACTGCCACGACTTGTAGCGCAGCGGGTGCTTCGAGAAGTGGTTGAGCCTGCCGCCGATGATGCTGCGGCAGGAGTGGCACGAGATCGTGTACGCCCAGAGGAACACCACGTTGACGACGATGATGACGTTGCCCAGCCCCAGCCCGAAGCTGCCGTCGGCCTTGACGAACGCCAGCACCGCGTCGTAGGTGTTGATCAGCGAGATGATCACGGCGGCGTAGAAGAAGTAGCGGTGCAGGTTCTGGGCGAGCAACGGGAAGCGCGTCTCGCCGGAGTAGCGCCGGTGCGGCTCGGCCACGGCGCATGCGGGCGGCGAGAGCCAGAAGGACCGGTAGTAGGCCTTCCGGTAGTAGTAGCAGGTGAGCCGGAACAGCAGCAGGAACGGCAGCGAGAACGCCGCGTAGGGCAGCCACCAGACGTCGGGCAGGACCCGGCCGAAGTGGGCCGCCTGCTCCACGCAGCCGACCGAGACGCACGGCGAGTAGAAGGGCGTCAGGTAGTTGTACTCGGCGACGAAGTAGTCGCGCTGCAGGAATGCGCGCACGGTCGCGTACAGGACCCAGGCGCTCAGCCCGGCGAAGGTGACCAGCGGCGGCAGCCACCACCGGTCCGTGCGCAGGGTCCGTGCCGTGATCTCGGCCCGACCTGCCGAAGCGTCTGTGGTGGATGACACGTCAGGAGCGTCCTCATCTGTGGGAGCCGGTCGCCGCCGAGCCCGCGGAGGCCACGGCGCCGGGTCGTCGGATCTGGCCGGAGCCTACGACGGCCGGCCTCATTCGCACGTTGGGGGTGTGCCTGGTCCTCTCGACGTATTGCCTGGTCGCGGCTGCGCCACCAGGCGAGGGTGCGACCGCCCCAGCCCCGGGTCCAATGCATCACTTGCCGCGCTTTCATGCACCTAAGCTATGCAGGTGACACTTCAGCAGCTCGCGTACTTCGTCGCGCTGGCCGATGTGGGCAGCTTCACTCGCGCCGCGGACCTCACCGGGGTGGCCCAGCCCACGTTGAGCAGGCAGTTCAAGGCCCTCGAGGACGAGCTGGGCGCACCGCTCGTCGACCGCGGGCGTGGTGCCCTCTCGCTCACCCCGGCCGGAACGGCGGTCCTTCCACTCGCCCGGCGGATGCTCGCCGACTCCGAGAGCGTCCGGACCACCGTCGCGGAGATCGTCGGCCTGCAGCGGGGCCGGGTCCGGGTCGGGGCCACCCCGTCGCTCTGCAGCGGCGTGCTCGCCGACGTGCTGCGCACCTTCTACGACCAGCACCCCGAGATCCATCTCGAACTGGTGGAGAGCGGCTCGCAGCCCCTCGTGCGCACCCTCGCGCGCGGCGAGCTGGACGTGGCGCTGGTGATCGTGCCGCCGTCGGGGATCGACCCCGCGCTGAGCATCACCCCGCTGCTGCGCGAACGGCTGTCGGTCGCGTCCGCGCGGACCGCGCGGGCGTTGTCGAGCAGGGGGTCGATGACCGTCAGCGAGCTGGCGCGGCGGCCACTGGTCGTGCCGCGTGAGGGCTACGACCTGCGCGAGGTCACCCTGCGGGCCTACGAGCAGGCCGGGGTGACGCCCCGCTTCGCGGTGGAGGGCGGGGAGATGGACGCGGTGCTGCGGCTGGTCGAGATCGGCACCGGCGTGGCCGTGGTGCCGGACCTGGTGTTCTCCGGACGCCCCCGGCTGCGGCGCACGGTGCTCACCCCCGCGCTCTACCGGACGGTCGCGCTCGCCCGCCGGGCGGACATCGCGCCCACCCACGCGGTGCAGGCGTTCTGCGCGACGCTGCACGAGTTCCTCGGCCGGGCGCCGACCGGCGGCGCGCTGGTCGGAGACGTGCAGGTGCTGCGGCCCCCGCCCTGACCGGCGCGGGGCTGCGCCGCGCCGGGCCGCGCCGGGCCGGCGACACCGACTTCGCGCGCGGTTCCTACACATCGCGCGCGTTGCACCGCGCGCGATGAGTACATTGCGCGCGCGAAGTCGAGGCCAGGCGGCACCGCCGGCGCGGGTGCCGGGTCGCAAGTGCGCCCGGGGCTCCGGGTCGCGGGTGCTCCGGGTCCGGGGTCGCGGGTGCTCCGGGTGCCGAGTTCCGCGGCGCCCGGCACCGGGTGAGGGCAGGGCTGGCGGCGGGGAGGGATTGGCGGCGGGCGGCTTCGCCGAGTTCGACGTGGGTCCGGTCTACGCCCCGACCGGAGCGGACTGGTGTCGATCTCGGCGCACAGGTCGCGCGCCGCGGGGGCCCGGCGGCGCCTGCTCCACGCGGCGGGCGTCCCGCGCGCGGCGGCGACGGTCGAGGCTCAGTCGTCGAGCCCGTCGCCAGCGCCCAGCTCGTCGACGTCCGCGCCCAGCTCGGCGAGGGCCTCGCGCACCACGCGGTAGGCGGTGCCCCCGGTGTAGCCCTTGCGCGCGAGCATCCCGACCAGCTTGCGACCCGCCGCCGCCCGCTCGTCCGCCGTGTCGACGCGCAGGGTGCGGAGCCTGCGGTCCACGAGCTGGCGCGCCCGCCGGTCCTCCGCCTCGCCGTCGACGCCGACGAGCGCCTCCTGGGCGACGTCGTCGTCGACGCCCTTGCGCCGCAGCTCGCTCGCCAGCGCGCGCCGTGCCAGCCCGCGGAACGCGTGGCGCGAGCGCACCCACTGCCCGGCGAACGCGGCGTCGTCGATCAGCCCGACCTCGCCGAACCGCGCGAGCACGGTGTCGGACACCTCGTCGGGGACGCCCTTGCGGCGCAGCGCCTGGGCCAGCTCCTGCCGGGTGCGGGCCCGGTCGGTGAGCAGGCGCAGGCAGATCGCCCGGGCCACCGCTGCCGGGTCGGCGTCCGGGTCGGGCCCGGCCGACTCCCCTCCGCGACGCCCGCCCGCAGCCTGCCGCCCGCGTGCCGTACGGCCGGACGGGGCGGCCCCGCGGCCCGGACCCGCCTGCCCGGGACCCGCCTGCCCCGGGACCCGCCTGCCCGGGACCCGCCTGCCCGGGACCCGCCTGCCCGGGACCCGCCTCTCCGGGGCCCACGGGGAGCCCGGCGACGCGGGGTCCCGCAGCGCGGGGCCCGGCAGCGCGGACTCCGACGTCGTCGAGCGAGGCCAGGGCGGGCCCGTCGCGCCGCGGCGCCAGATCGTCGAGATCGGCCGTCGCACCCGTGGCGACCGCGCCGACGTCATCGAGCTTCGCGACCCGAACGGGGACTCGGCCGGACGGTCCGCCGACGTGCTGGCCGGCGTCGCCGTCCGGGCGGCTCGCCATGCTCAGAAGTCGACCGGCGTCGGCAGCGGGTCGGCCTCGGCGTCGAGCTGCGCTCCGATGCCGAGCTTCTCCTTGATCTTCTTCTCGATCTCGTCGGCGACGTCGGGGTTCTCGCGGAGGAACTTGCGGGCGTTCTCCTTGCCCTGGCCGAGCTGGTCGCCCTCGTAGGTGTACCAGGCACCCGACTTGCGGACGATGCCCTGCTCGACGCCGACGTCCACCAGCGAGCCCTCGCGGCTGATGCCCTGGCCGTAGAGGATGTCGAACTCGGCCTGCTTGAACGGCGGCGCGACCTTGTTCTTGACGACCTTGACGCGCGTGCGGTTGCCGACCATGTCGGTGCCGTCCTTGAGCGTCTCGATCCGGCGGATGTCGAGGCGCACCGAGGCGTAGAACTTCAGCGCCTTGCCTCCGGTGGTGGTCTCCGGGGAGCCGAACATGACCCCGATCTTCTCCCGGAGCTGGTTGATGAAGATCATCGTGGTGCCGGAGTTGCTCAGCGCGCCGGTGATCTTCCGCAGCGCCTGGCTCATCAGCCGGGCCTGCAGGCCGACGTGGCTGTCGCCCATCTCGCCCTCGATCTCCGCGCGGGGCACCAGGGCCGCCACCGAGTCGACCACGATGATGTCCAGCGCGCCGGAGCGGATGAGCATGTCGGCGATCTCGAGGGCCTGCTCACCGGTGTCGGGCTGGGAGACCAGCAGCGCGTCGGTGTCGACGCCGAGGGCCTTGGCGTACTCGGGGTCGAGCGCGTGCTCGGCGTCGATGAACGCCGCGATCCCCCCGGCGGCCTGGGCGTTGGCCACGGCGTGCAGCGCGACGGTGGTCTTCCCGCTCGACTCCGGCCCGTAGATCTCCACCACCCTCCCGCGCGGGAGGCCGCCGACGCCGAGCGCGACGTCGAGCGCGATGGAGCCGGTGGGGATGATCCCGATCGGCGGGCGGGTGTCGTCGCCGAGGCGCATCACCGACCCCTTGCCGTGGTTCTTCTCGATCTGTGCGAGGGCGAGCGCAAGTGCCTTCTCGCGGTCGGGTGCGGTCATTGCCGGTTCTCCACCTCGTTCGGGTGCGGTTCTCACTCGGGATGGACGGTAGGGGGTGCCACCGACGATCCGCGGGCGACGTCCGTGGCTGTGGACAACCACCACGCCATGTGGACAGCACACTAGCGAACAGCTGTTCGAACGCATACCCGACACGCCCGACGGCTATGATCCCGCGCCCGGCGGCGGTGGGGCCGGTCAGCGGCGGCTCACCGGCACCTCGTAGGCCTCGCACACCGCGCGCCAGACCTCGCGCGGATCGAGCCCGGCCTCCAGCGCGTCCTCGACGGTGCGGCCGCCGAGCGTGGCGAACACGTGGTCGCGGGCCAGCGCGGCGGCCCGGACCGGCCCGAACTCGTCCTCCATCAGCTCGCGGAAGTGGGTGAGGCGCACGGATCCACGGTAGCTCCCGCCCTGGCAGGCTCGCCGGGATGACGGCGCTGCTTCGACAGGTGTGGGCCGAGCTGGGCGGACCGGCAGGCGAGACCGACCGGCTGCTGGTCCGCGGCCCCGACACCACGCTGGGGTCGGTCCTGCCGGTGACCGCGGCCGCGGTGGCCGCCGTGGGCGCGAGCCTGCTCGCCGCCACCCTCGGCACCGGCGCCGAGGTGGGCGTCGACACCCGGGGCCTCGCCGTCGCGCTGCGCAGCGAGCGGTACCTGCGGATCGGCGGGGAGCAGGCGGGCGCCCCGTTCGACCCGCTGTCCGCGTTCCACCGCACCGCCGACGGCTGGCTGCGCCTGCACGCGAACTACCCGTGGCACCGGGCCGCGGCGCTGCGGGTTCTCGGCTGTCCCGACGATCCCGACGCCGTGGCGGCGGCCGTGGCCGGCCGGCATGCCGTCGAGCTGGAGTCGGCGCTGCACGACGCACGGCGGGGTGGGCGCCGCGGTGCGCACCCGGCAGCGGTGGCGGACCGACGCGGGCGCCCCCGCCCCGCCGCTCGTCGAGCTCCGCCGGCTCGGCGCCGCGCCACCGCGGGCGGCCGACCGGCCACGGGTGCTGGACCTCACCCGGGTGATCGCCGGCCCCGTCGCCACCCGGACGCTCGCCGTCCACGGCGCCGACGTCCTGCGGCTCGACCCGCCGGACCGGCCCGAGATCCCCATGCAGGCCTGGGACACGCTGCCCGGCAAGCGCAGCGCGCTCGTCGACGCTCGGGTCCGCGCGCGGGCGTGCCGACCTGGAGCGGCTGCTCGAGGGAGCCGACGTCGTCGTCTGCGGATACCGCCCGGGAGCGCTCGACCGGTTCGGACTCGCGCCGGACGAGCTCGCGGCCCGGCACCCGGGGCTGGTGGCGTGACGCTGTCCGCATGGGGTCACCGCGGGCCGTGGGCGGCGCGCCGCGGGTTCGACAGCCTCGTGCAGGCCGCGTGCGGGATCGCGCTGCTGGAGGGCGGTTCCGGTGGCGGGCGGCCGGGTGCGCTGCCGGCGCAGGTGCTCGACCACGCGACGGGGTACCTCGCCGCGGCGGGGACCTTGCTCGCCCTCGACCGGCAGCGACGGGACGGCGGCAGCCACCACGTCCGGCTCTCCCTCGCCGGCACCGCGAACTGGCTGCTCGGCCTGCCCCGCGTCGCACGCGCCGGCACCCGAGGAGGTCGACCCGGCGCCCTACCTGGAGGACGTCGACGCCCCGGACGGGCGGCTCACGCTGGCGTCGCCACCCGGGACCGTGCGTGGGCGGGGGCTGCACTGGCCGCCACCCGCGCCCGCGTTCGGCGCGGCGCCGCCGCGGTGGGACGGGGGTAGCGCCCGTACTAGTCCGGCACGGCCGCGAGCCGGCGCTGCCCCTGTGCCCGGTCCTCCGCGAGGCGCTCGGCCTCCTCGGCGATCAGGCGCAGCATGCAGGGCCAGGTCGTGGTCAACCCGGACGACCGGCGGCACGAACGGCAGCACCCGCGGCGGTCGGCGGTGTGCTCGGCCAGCAACCGGCGCCACGTGTACGGCTCGGCGTCGGCGAGCACTTCGGCTATCCCGCTCCACGAAGCGGATTGGTCCTGACTCATCACGTCGCCACCCGGTGTGGTCTCGAGGCGTCCGGCATACGTCGTAAGGCTAGGGACGTCGCGCTGCCGAAGCATCGGCCAGGTGGCCAGGTCTCAACCGATTGCAGCCCGCTGACCTGCACTTGCGGCCAGCTCGGTGCGGTTGGAGACGCCCAGCTTGGCGTAGACGTTGGACAGGTGGGCCTTGACCGTGCCCCGCGCCATGAACAGCTCGCAGGCGATCTGCGGGTTGCTCAGCCCGTGCGCGGCGAGCTCTGCCACCTGCTGCTCGACCCGGGTCAGGCCGTCCCAACCGAACCCGCAGCTCCGCCGCGGACCGCGCCCCCGCTGGGCGTAGGCGGTGGCGCCCACCAGCGAGAGCTGCTCGCCCTCGATGCGGGCGTCGTCGTACGCCTCCGGGCCGAGGGCGGCCTCGGCGGCCTGCCGGTGGGTCTCCCAGAACGACGGCTCCGGAGGCACCCGGACGACGCCGAGCGCCGCACGCTGCACGTGCGCCGCGGCGAACAGCCGGGCCGCCTGCTCCGCACGACCCGTGCGGGCCGCGATCGCCGCCAGCAGGTCGAGGGTCGCGACGGCCTCCAGCCGCCAGCCGTGCTCGACGAACTCGGCGAGGGCGGAGTGCGCGAGCCGCTCGGCGCCCGGGTCGTCGTGCTCCATCAGCAGCACCCGCGCCAGGCCGCGCTGCGCGATCGCCAGCGCGCGGCGGTTGCCGAGCCGCTGGGCGTGCGCCGTGAGCGCCTCGCTGTGCGCGCGGGCCACGTCCGGCTCGCCCGCGGCGAGCGCGGCGCACATCAGCACCTCCTGCGCGTGCCACGCGAGGTAGCCCGCGCCTGTCTTCTCCTGGGCGTAGAGGGCGTCGGCCCAGCGGCGGGCCGTCGGGAGGTCGTCCGCCGCCAGCGCGGCGACGCCGAGCGCGTGCATCAGCGCGCCGAGACCGAGCCGCACCTTCTGCTGCCTGGAGCTGACCAGCTCGGCCTCCGCGCGACGGCGGGCCGAGACCGGGTCGCCGGACAGCGCGTCCATGATCGAGAGCACCTCGACCGCGCAGTAGTGGCCGAAGGGGTCCTCACCGGTCATGACGTCGTGCGCACGCTCGGCCAGGCGGCGAGCGCCCGCGAGGTCCCCTGCGGCGAGCGATCCGTGGGCCGACGCCCACAGGCACCACCGGACGTCGTTGTCGTACCCGTGCGGTTCGGCCGCGGCCAGCGCCTGCTCCGCGACGACGGTCATCGCCTCGCGGTCGTCCTGGAAGTGGTGGCTGAGCGCGAGGGAGGTGAGCGCGTCGCTGAGCACGATCGCGTTGCCGGACTGCTCGGCGAGCGCGATGGCCTGGCGGAGCATGGGGTCGCCGGTGCCGGGATCGACGAGCATGACCAGGGTGCCCAGATGGCACAGGGCATGAGCGTGCGCACGGGCGTCGCCGATCGGTCGAGGCGATGGTGACGGCCTCGGTCGCGGCCGCCCTGAGCGCGGCGAAGTCGCCCCGCCAGAACTGCATCTTGGCGAAGCCGGCGAGGGTGAGCGCGCGTGCCGCCGTCGGCTCCCGCGGTGCCGAGTCGAGCGCCCGCTCGGCGGCCAGGATGCCTTCGGCCAGGCGTCCGCGTTCCAGCCAGTAGGTCGGCGAGCGCGGCGACCAGGCGCAGCGCGTCGGCGTCGCCGTCCCGGCACGCGTGGACGACGGCGTCGCGCAGGTTCGGCGCCTCGGCGTCGAGCAGCGCGCGGCCCTCGGGCCGGACCGCCCACAGCTCCCGGTCCGCGCACTCGGCCAGGTCGCGGAAGTAGCGGCGGTGCCGCAACGCGACGTCCTCGGCCGCCGGATCGGCCGCGAGCAGCTCGCGTGCGTACTGCCGGACGAAGTCGAGCATCCGGTACCGGGTGCCGTCGCTGTCGCGCTCCGCCACGATCAGCGAGCGGTCGACCAGCCCGGCGATCCCGTCGAGGACGTCCTCCCGGCCCAGCTCCGCACCGGGACACACCGCCTCCGCGGCGTCGAGCGTCCAGCGGCCTGCGAAGATCGAGAGGCGCGCGAACAGGACCGCGAGCCCCGGATCGAGCAGCGCGTGGCTCCAGTCCAGCGACGCACGCATCGTGTGGTGGCGACGGTCCGGGCCGCGCGGGCCCCCGCCCAGCAGCTGCAGGTGGTCGGCGAGCCCGGCGGCGATCTCCTCCGGCGCGAGCACCCGGAGCCGGGATGCGGCCAGCTCGATCGCGAGCGGTATCCCGTCGACGCCCTCCACGATGCGCTCCACGGCAGGTGCCGTGGTCGGATCCAGCCGGAAGCACGGCAGCGCCAGGCTCGCCCGATCGGCGAACAGCAGCACGGCGTCCGGGACCGCGGCCTCGCCGGCACCGGCCGGGGCGCGGGTCGTCAGCGACGGGACCGGCCACACCACCTCGCCCGGCACGCCGAGCGGCACCCGGCTCGTCACCAGTACCCGGAGCTTCCGGCAGGCCGCGACGAGCCGCTGCGCCACCCGGGCCGCCGAGGCCAGCACGTGCTCGCAGGTGTCCAGGATCAGCAGCGCACTCCTGTCACGCAGGTGTTCGACGGTGGCGTCGAGCGCGCTGCGACCGGACTGCGCACCGGTGCCCGTCGCCTCGAAGAGCGCGCCGTCGACGAGCTCGCCGCTGGCGAGCGCCGCCAGCTCCACGACGACGACCTCGTCGGCCCAGCAGCCGGCGCGGTCGGCCAGCTCCATGGCCAGCCGGGACTTGCCGACACCGCCCGCCCCCAGGAGCGTCACCAACCGCTCGTCGCCCTGCAGCAGGCCGGTCAGCTCGGCCAGCTCCGCGCCTCGGCCGACGAACCTGGTGAGCGGAACTCCGGCGATTCCCACGGCACTGCCCATCTCGTCGCTTTGCGTATCCGAACCACCCGATCGGGTTGCAACCTTACCGTGTCAGGTTCGCTCCGCGCAGCCGCGGGATGGGGTGAACCGGCCGGCTCGGAACGCCTACGCTGCACCCGTGTGGGTACTCGCCCAGGCCGATCCGACCGGGCTGTCGTCGCCACTCGGGCGGCTGGTCGTGCTCGCCGGCCTGCTCGTCTCGCTGGTCCTGCTCGTGCGCTGGTGGTGGCAGCAGCGCAAGCGCTAACGTCCGCGAATGGATCACCACCTCGCGCAGCTCAACATCGCGCTCCCGGTCGCCCCGTTGACCTCTGCCGCGCTCGCCGGCTTCGTGGAGGCGCTCGTACCGGTCAACGCGCTGGCCGACGCGTCGCCCGGGTTCGTCTGGCGGATGCAGACCGAGGACGGTGACGCCACCGCGATCCGCGCCTTCGGCGACGACCGGCTGATCGTGAACATGAGCGTCTGGGAGTCGATGGAGGCGCTCGCCGGCTTCGTCTACGGCGGGTTGCACCGGGAGATCCTGGCCGCCCGGCGGCAGTGGTTCGCGCCGATGGGGGCGCCGTACCAGGTGATGTGGTGGGTGCCGGCGGGTGCACTCCCGACGATCGCCGACGCCGAGGACCGGCTGGACCACCTGCGCACGCACGGCCCCACGCCGCGGGCGTTCACCTTCCGCACGCCGTTCCCGGCTCCGGACGGCCCGGCGGTGCGCCGCGACGACGACTGGTTCTGCCCGGCATGAGTCCTGCCGAGCCCGGCTCAGCCCGCCGCAGCGGGCGCTGCGCGCGCACGGCGAGCAGCCCCGCTGCCAGCACGTAGGGCGCGGTGACCACCGCGGCCGCCGCGCCGAGCACGGCGAAGGACGCCCCCGCCACCACCACGCCCGAGACGATCCCGCCGACGGCCCCGCTGACGTTCATCGCGACGTCCGCCAGGCCCTGCGCACCCGTCCGGACGGCCAGCCGGGACGGACTCGCTGAGCAGCGCCGACCCGGCCACCAGCGCCGCCGACCAGCCCAGCCCGAGCAGCACCAGACCCGACGCCCAGCAGGACCGTCTGCCGGGGACCGGCCACCGCACACACCGCTCCCGCCCCGAGCAGCAGCGCCGCGGCCAGCACCAGCGTCGCGGGCCGCCCCGCGCGGTCGGCGAGCCAGCCGAACAGCGGGCTGAGGGCGTACATCCCGGCCACGTGCAGGCTGATCACCACCCCGACGACGGCGAGCGTCGCGCCGCCGTGGTCCATGTGCACCGGCGTCATGGACATGAGCCCGATCATCACGAGGTGGCCGAGCACGATGCCGCCGAGCCCGAGGAGCGCGTACGGCGAGGCGAGCAGCGCGGCGCGGACCTCGTGGCCCCGTACCGTGGGTGCCGGACCGGCGGCGCCGGCGTCCGCCCCGCGGGCCAGCACGAGCGGGTCGGGGCGAAGGCCGAGCCAGGTGCCGGCCGCGGCCAGCGCGAAGGTCGCGGCGCACAGCAGGTAGGGCCCCGTCTCGGGCACCAGGCCGGCGGCACCCGTCACGAACTGCACCGGCCCGGCGAGGTTCGGGCCGACCACGACACCGACCGTCGTCGCCCACACCACCAGCGCCAGCGAGCGGGCCCGCCGGTCCGGGGCGGCGAGGTCGGTGGCGGCGAACCGCGCGGCGAGCCCCGCGGCCGTCGCGGCTCCCGCCAGGACCAGCGAGACGAGCAGGACGGGCGCGCTGCCGAGCACGACGGCCGCCGCCGCGCCTGCACCGCCGAGGGCACCGACGCCGTAGCCGAGGCTCAGCGCGGGTCGCCGCCCCGACCGCGTGGCGACCCGCGCGACCAGCAACGCGAAACCCGCCGCGCCGAGCACGACGCAGGTCAGCGCGACGCCGCCCACGGCCTCCGAACCCGAGATCCGCGTCGCGATCAGCGTGCTCACCGTGAGCGCCATCGCCATCCCCACCCCGGCGAGCGCCTGCGTGACGGCGAGCACCACCAGCACGCGCCGCTGGACGGCGACGAGGTCGGTGACGGTCACGCCCCGATCATGCCTGCCGAGGAGCCGCGAGCGCTGCGTGCGACGGGGGCCGAGTGGGGCGCGCGGGACTGTCGGACCGGCGGCGCATGATGGACGGGTGAGCGCGCTCGACGGCTTCTCCCCCGCCACCCGGGACTGGTTCCGGGGCGCGTTCGCCGCGCCCACGGCCGCCCAGGAGGGGGCGTGGGAGTCGGCTCAGGCCGGGCGGCACGCGCTCGTCGTCGCGCCCACCGGATCGGGCAAGACGCTCGCCGCGTTCCTGTGGGCGCTCGACCGGCTGGCCGCCGAGCCGCCCGCGGACGACGTCCGGCACCGCTGCCGGGTGCTCTACGTGTCGCCGCTCAAGGCCCTGGCCGTCGACGTCCAGCGCAACCTGCGCTCCCCGCTGGCCGGCATCCGGCAGGCCGCGCAGCGCCTGGGCGCACCGGTCCCGGACGTCACGGTCGGGATGCGCACCGGCGACACCCCGGCCGACGAGCGCAGGCTCTTCTCCCGCACCCCGCCCGACGTGCTGGTCACCACGCCGGAGTCGCTGTTCCTGCTGCTCACCTCGGCGGCGCGCGAGTCGCTGCGCGGCGTGCGCACGGTGATCCTCGACGAGGTGCACGCCGTGGCCGGCACCAAGCGGGGCGCGCACCTGGCGCTGTCGCTGGAGCGGCTCGACGAGCTGCTCGCCGACGGGCCCGCGCAGCGCATCGGGCTCTCGGCCACCGTCCGCCCGGTCGACGAGGTGTCCACGTTCCTCGCCGGGGCGCGGCCGGTCGAGGTCGTGCAGCCCAGGACGCCCAAGACGATCGAGGTCACCGTCGAGGTGCCGGTGCCCGATCTCGCCGCCCTCGACGAGCGGCCCGCCCCGGGCAGCGCCGACGAGGAGGTCATCGGCTCGGCGGCGGGCTCGGCGCAGCGGCCCTCGATCTGGCCCGCGGTGGAGCGGCGGCTGCTGGAGCTCGTGCGGGCGCACCGGTCGACGATCGTGTTCTCCAACTCGAGGCGGCTGGCCGAGCGGCTCACGGCCCGGCTCAACGAGCTGGCGGCCGAGGAGGTCGAGGAGGCAGTCCAGCTCGACGAGTTCCCCGCGGAGGCGATCGGGCAGTCCGGCATCGCAGGTGGGGCGCCGGCCACCGTGGCCAAGGCGCACCACGGGTCGATGTCGCGCGAGCAGCGCACCCTCGTGGAGGAGGAGCTCAAGGCCGGGCTGCTGCCGTGCGTGGTGGCCACGTCCAGCCTGGAGCTGGGCATCGACATGGGCGCGGTCGATCTCGTCGTGCAGGTCGAGGCACCGCCGAGCGTCGGGTCGGGCCTGCAGCGGGTCGGCCGGGCGGGCCACCAGGTCGGAGCCGTGTCGCGCGGCGTCGTGTTCCCGAAGTACCGGGGCGACCTCGTGTCGTGCGCGGTCGTGGCCGAGCGGATGGCGTCCGGCGCGATCGAGGCGCTGCGCTACCCGCGCAACCCCCTCGACGTGCTCGCCCAGCACGTCGTCGCGATGGTGGCGCTGGAGCCGTGGTCGGTGGCCGATCTCGGCCGGGTCGTGCGCCGCGCCGCGCCGTTCGCCGCGCTGCCCGAGTCCGCGTTCCTCGCCACGCTCGACATGCTGGCCGGGCGCTACCCCTCGGAGGAGTTCGGCGAGCTGCGGGCCCGCATCACGTGGGACCGGGTCACCGACCAGCTGCAGGGCCGCCCCGGAGCGCAGCGGCTCGCCGTCACCTCCGGCGGCACCATCCCGGACCGGGGCCTGTTCACCGTCACGACGCCCGGCGGGGCCGACGGCCGCGGGTCCCGGGTCGGCGAGCTCGACGAGGAGATGGTCTACGAGTCGCGGGTGGGCGACACGTTCCTGCTCGGCACGTCGTCCTGGCGGGTCGAGGACATCACCCACGACCGCGTGATCGTCACGCCCGCGCCCGGCCAGCCGGCGCGCATGCCGTTCTGGAAGGGCGAGTCGATCGGGCGCCCGCTGGAGCTGGGACGGGCCGTCGGGGCGTTCGTCCGGGAGATGTCCGCGCTGGAGGACGAGCCGGCCCGCGCCCGCGCCGCGTCGGCGGGGCTCGACGCCTGGGCCACGGACAACCTGCTCGCCTACCTCCACGAGCAGCGCGACGCCTCCCGCCACGTGCCGAGCGACCGCACGATCCTCGTCGAGCGCTTCCGCGACGAGCTGGGCGACTGGCGCCTCGTCGTGCACTCACCGTTCGGTGCCCGGGTCAACGGACCGTGGGCGCTGGCCATCGCCGCCCGGATCCGCGAGCGGCGCGGGGTGGAGGTGCACGCCGCGAGCGCCGACGACGGCATCGTCCTGCGCCTGCCCGACGCGGTGGACGAATCCGGTGCCGAGGTCGTGCCCACCGCGGAGGACGTGCTGCTCGACCCCGCCGAGGTCGAGCAGATCGTCGTCGCCGAGCTGGGCGGGTCGTCGCTGTACGCGTCGCGGTTCCGGGAGTGCGCCGCGCGGGCGCTCCTGCTCCCCCGGCGCGACCCGAGGCGCCGCACCCCGCTCTGGCAGCAGCGCCAGCGCGCGTCGCAGCTGCTGGCGGTGGCCGGGCGGTACGAGCAGTTCCCGGTCACGCTGGAGGCGATGCGCGAGTGCGTGCAGGACGTCTACGACCTGCCCGGCCTGCGCGAGCTGATGTCCGACGTGGCGAAACGGGCCGTCAAGGTCGTGGAGATCGCCACCCCGTCGCCGTCGCCGTTCGCCCGCAGCCTGCTGTTCGGTTACGTCGGGATGTTCCTCTACGAGTCCGACGCGCCGCTGGCCGAGCGCCGGGCGGCCGCGCTGTCGCTGGACTCCACGTTGCTGGCGGAGCTGCTGGGCTCGGAGGCGATCCGCGAGCTGCTCGACCCGGAGGTCCTGGCGGAGGTCGAGGCCCAGCTCCAGCGCCTCGCCCCGGACCGGCACGCCCGCGACCCGGAGGGTGCCGCCGATCTCCTGCGCTTCCTCGGCGACCTCACCACCGCCGAGGCGCACGCCCGTGGGGTGCGCCCGGAGTGGCTGGCCGGGCTGGAGTCGGCGCGCCGCGCCATCCGGGTCCGGCTCGGCGGCGAGGAGCGCTGGCTGGCCATCGAGGACGCCGGGCGCGTGCGCGACGCGCTGGGCGCCGCCCTGCCCGTCGGCGTGCCGGAGGCGTTCACCGAGCCGGTCGCCGATCCGCTGGGCGACCTCGTCCTGCGCTACGCCCGCACGCACGGGCCCTTCCCCGCTGCGGAGTGTGCGGCCCGGTTCGGGCTGGGCGTCGCCGTCGTGGCGGGCGTGCTGGACCGGCTCGTCGGCTCCGGGCGGCTGGTGCGCGGGGAGCTGCGGCCGGGTGCCGATGGCCTGGAGTACTGCGACGCCGAGGTGCTGCGCCGGCTGCGACGCGGCTCGCTCGCCCGGCTGCGCGCCGAGGTCGAGCCCGTGGAGCAGCGGGCGCTGGGGCGGTTCCTGCCGGTGTGGCAGGGGGTGCAGGTCGGGGGCGGCCGCACCGCCGACGGCCGGGGCAGGCGCGGCCGCATCCGCCCGGCACCGGGAGCGGAGGACGTCCTGGGCGTCGTCGAGCAGCTCGCCGGGGCGCCGCTGCCGGCCAGCGCGCTGGAGTCGCTGATCCTCCCGGCGAGGCTCCCCGGCTACACCCCCGCGTTGCTCGACGAGCTCACCGTGGCCGGGGAGGTCACGTGGACCGGTTGCGGTCCGCTGGCCGGCAGCGACGGCTGGCTGGCCGTCGCGCCGTCCGACGTGGCCGACCTGCTGCTGCCCGAGCCGGAACCCGACGTCGCGCAGACCCCGCTGCACCGGGCCCTGCTCGCGGCACTGGGATGGGTCGACCCGGATCTCCCCGACCCCGCCGGACCACCGGTCGGGGGTGGGGCGCTGTTCTTCCGCGAGCTGGCCGACCGCGCCGGTCGCGCGCTGGTCGACGCGGGTGAGCAGGTCCCGCCCGACGACGCCGTGGTCGCGGCGATCTGGGACCTCGTGTGGGCCGGGATGCTCACGGGCGACACCCTCGGCCCGTTGCGGGCCCGGCTGGGCGGCGGCCGCGGCGCAGGCGGACGTGGAGGTGCCCACCGCACCCGGCGCTCCGCACCTCGCGGGCGCTACGCCCAGCTGCGCGCCGGTCGGCCGTCGATGCCGAGCCGCAGCGGGCCGCCGTCGGTCGGCGGGCGGTGGGCGCTCGCCGTCGAACGCGAACCGGACCCCACCCGCCGGGCCCACGCCCGCGCCGAGGCGTTCCTGGAGCGCCACGGCGTCCTGACGCGCGGTGCGCTCGCCACCGAGCGGGTGGCGGGCGGGTTCGCGGCCGTCTACCGGGTGCTGCGGGCGATGGAGGACTCCGGGCGTTGCCGCCGGGGATACGTCGTCGAGGGGCTCGGCGCCGCGCAGTTCGCCGTGCCGGGGGCGATCGACCGGCTCCGCGGGATGTCGCGGCCGGACGGCACGATCGGCGGCGGCACGGTCGGCGGGGGTGCGGGCGCGCCGCCCGAGCCCGTCGACGACGCGGGTGGGTCGCCGAGCGCGGCTCCGTGGCACGGGTCCGCCACCCACCGGCGCGGAGGAATACGGGAGCGCGGTGCGGGGCGGTCCGGCCTACGAGGGTCCGGACCTCCGCGTTCGCGACCGCGCCCCGGACGACACCCGCCTGTCACGGGTGGTGCTCGCCGCGGCCGATCCGGCGCAGCCCTACGGCGCCGCGCTGGGCTGGCCGGCCACCGTCGGCGACACCAGGCATCGCCCGGGTCGCAAGGCCGGGGCGCTGGTGGTGCTCGTCGAGGGCGCGCCCGCGCTGTACGTCGAGCGCGGCGGCCGCTCGCTGCTGTCGTTCACCTCCGAGCGCGACGAGCTGCGCGCCGCGGCGCAGGCCCTCGCGGGCGCGGTGCACGAGGGCTGGCTGGGGTCGCTCGCCGTCGAGCGCGCCGACGGCGTCGGATCGCTGGGCTCGGAGCTCGCGGAGGTGCTCACCGAGGCCGGGTTCCGGGTCACGCCCAAGGGCCTGCGGCTGCGCGCATGAGGCCCGTGTCGACCGGAGGAGAGCGATGACCGACCTGCAGGCACTGCCGAACATCGGGCAGGCGCTGGCCGACGAGCTGCGGGCGGTGGGCATCCGCGACGCCGAGTCGCTCGACGCCGTCGGGGCGGCGGCGGCCGCGCACCTGCTCGCCGAGGCGGGTCTGCACGATGGTGAGGGAGCCCGTGTCCTCCTCGACGGGGCCCTCGCCGGGCGGGCCGGTGCCGTGGGCCCGTCCGATCCCGGCCCGATGCCGGTCCTGGGCGTCGACAACGTGTTGTTCGCGGTCGCCGACCTCGACGCCGCGTTGCGGCACTACGTGACGGGTCTGGGTCTGGAGCTGACGTTCCGGCTGCCCGACCCGGCGATCGCCCTGCTCCGGCTGGGACCCGAGACCCCCGGCCTGCTGCTGCGCGAGGACGCCTCTGTCCCCGTCGCGGCCGCGTCCGCCCGGTCGCCGCGGCTGTGGCTGGAGGTGCCCGACGCGCTCGCGGCGGTCGACCGCATCGGATCGGGCGGCGTCGTGCCGTTGGGGGAGCCGTTCGTCGTGGCCACCGGCCGGGTGGTGGAGGTGGCCGATCCGTGGGGCAACGTCGTCGGCTTCGCCGACTACACCACCGCCCCGGAGCGCGGCCGCGCGCGCTGATCCGCGGCAGCGGCTAATCCGCTGGAGGGATGGGCCGCCGAGGCCGCACAGTGGCGAGCATGACCGTCCTGTCCATACCCGACGTCCGTGCGCTGCGACCGTGGTTCACCCCGGAGCGTCCCGGACCGATGATCTGGGCGCACGTCGCGGCCACCGGCCACGGGCGCTGCCGGGTCGACCGCTGGCCCGACCCGCGCGTCGTGCTCGCCGACGCGGCGGGCAACGTCGCGCTGCGCGGCGACCCCGGGTGTCTCGGCGAGGCGTTCCCCGATCTCGTCGGGCTCGTGGAGGCACCGCCCGATTGGGCTCCCGCCCTCCGGGCGCTGGACCCCGGCCTCGGGATGGTGGGACCGGGTGATCGCCGTGCTGCCCGACCCGGTGGAGGCTCCGGACCCCGCCCCCGCGCCGCACGGCGTGCGGGTGCGGCGACCGGTCGCGTCGGACGTCGGCGGCCTCGCTGCCTTGCACCCCGAGATCGCCTGGATCCACGCGACCTGGGGTGGCGCGCCCGGTCTGGTGGCCGCGGGCGTGGCCTGGGCCGCGTTCGCGGACGGGCGGCCGGTGTCGGTCGCGGTGCCGTTCTACGTGGGCGAGGAGCACGAGGACATCGGCGTCGTCACCGACGCGGCGTTCCGCGGCCGGGGCCTGTCCACGGCGTGTGCCACGCGGGTGGCGGCCGACATCCGGGCCCGTGGCCGCCGTCCGACCTGGTCGACCTCCCCGGACAACGCCGGGAGCCTCGCCGTCGCCGCGCACCTGGGGTTCGTCCACGTCCGGGACGACGTCCTGTACGCCGTCCGGATGCCGCTGCCCCAGAGCTGAGCGGCAGCCCGCCGACCCGCCGCGCGCTACCGTCGGAACCGTGCCCGAGGGCGACACCGTCCACCTCGCCGGGAAGCGGCTGCACGCCGCGCTCGCCGGGCGGTCGTTGCTGCGTGGCGAGCTGCGGCACCCGCGGCTCGTGGAGCACGACCTCGCCGGCCGCACCGTGCTCGGGGTGCGCACCGTCGGCAAGCACCTGTTCACCCGCTTCGACGACGGCCGCAGCCTGCACAGCCACTTCCGGATGGACGGCTCCTGGCACCTCTACCGGCCCGGCATGCGGTGGCAGCGGGCCGCGCACGAGGCCCGCGCGGTGCTGGAGACCGCGGACCGGGTGGCTGTGGGCTTTGCCCTGCACGACATGGAGCTGCTGCCGACCGGCGAGGAGTCGCGGCTGGTGGGCCACCTCGGGCCGGACCTGCTCGACCCGGCCTGGGACGATGCGCATGCCGCCGAGGCCCTGCGCAGGTTCACCGCGCGGGCAGAGTCGGAGGTCGGGCTCGTGCTGCTCGAGCAGCGGGTGATGGCCGGGGTGGGGAACCTCTACAAGACCGAGGTCTGCTTCCTGCTCGGCTTCTCGCCGTGGACGCCGGTGCGCGAGGTGGCGGACGCGCCCGCGGCGATCGCGCTCTCGCGTGAGCTGTTGCTGCGCAACGCCGACCGGGTCCAGCAGTCGACCACCGGCGAGCTCGGGCGCGGCCGCCAGCACTGGGTGTACGAGCGGGGCGGTCAGCGCTGCCGGCGCTGCGGCACCCGGATCCGCACCGCGGAGCAGGGCGACGGCGTCTACGCCCGGCTCGCCTACTGGTGCCCCCGCTGCCAGCCGGGCCCCGCCCCGCCCCGAAGCCCCACCACCCGAGCCGCCGAGGCTGACCGGTCCAGCGGTGACCGGGTCCAGCGGTGACCGGGTCCAGCGGTCGACCGGGCCCCAGCGGTGACCGGAGCCCCGCGTCCCCGAAACCGCACTCTGGATGCAGAACGCGGTCCCCAGAGGCCCGGAAACCGCGTTCTGCATCCAGAGTGCGCCAAGGGGCCGGCGCGGGGGGTGCGGGTGTGGCGTCAGGCCGTGTCGGGCTGGCGCTGGGTGGGCTGGGACTGGGGCTGCGCGGGCTGCGGAGTCGCCTGCCCGGGACCGGCGGTGACCTCGCCTGCGACCGGGGTGCCGCGCAGGGACGCGCGGATCTGGTCGAGGCGGTTCTGCCCGGCCATGTCGATGGTGGACTGCTGCACCTCGAGCATGCGGCCCTGCACCGAGTTCTGCGCCAGCTCCGCCGACCCGATCGCGTTGGCGTAGCGCTTCTCGATCTTGTCGCGGACCTCCTCCAGGGAGGGGGTGTTGCCCGGCGCCTGGAGCTCGGTCATCGACCGCAGCGACGCTGCTGCCTGCTCCTGCATCTTGGCCTGCTCCAGCTGGCTGAGCAGCTTGGTGCGCTCGGCGATCTTCTGCTGGAGCTGGTACGAGTTGCGCTCGACGGCCTTCTTGGCCTGCCCGGCAGCCTGGATCGACTGGTCGTGCAGGGTCTTGAGGTCCTCGACCGACTGCTCGGCCGTCACGAGCTGCGTGGCGTAGACCTGGGCGGTCTCCTCGTAGCGCTGCGCCGTGGCCTCGTCACCACCGGCGCGCGCCTGGTCGGCGAGCACCAGGGCCTGCCGGGCCGACGCCTGGGTCTTCTCGATCTCCCCCAGCTGCCGGTTGAGCTTCATCTCCAGCTGGCGCTGGTTGCCGATCACCGCGGCCGCCTGCTGGGACAGCGCCTGGTGCTGCCGCTGGGCGTCCTCGATGGCCTGCTGGATCTGCACCTTCGGGTCGGCGTACTCGTCGACCTTCGACGAGAACAGCGCCATCAGGTACTTCCATCCCTTTACGAACGGATTGGCCATCTCCTCCGCCTACCTCCGATGTTCGACACCGGTGCCGCCGCGCCGTCCGAGCTGAGGTGTCGGTGCGCTTCCTCGTAACCATCGTGGCACCGGATGTGCCCGGCTTCCACCGATCGCCGACGATATCGGGGATCTTCCGGAGGCCGCCGTCGGGGCGACCCCGAGGCCAGGTTACCCGGTCCGGGGCCGACGGCAGGGAGAGGCAGACGGCGGTGGTCCGAGCGCGGATCAGGCCGCGGCGCGGACGCGCGCGACCGGAGCGACGGGCTGCGAGGGTGCGCCCGGACCGAGCGGCATCGTCGCGGGCAGGGGCGTGGCGAGCGGGTCGGACGAGCCGTCCGCGAGCCGGAGGTCCATGTGCCGCAGCCCGACGGGACGCCGGTGCCGCAGCGACACCATCTCCTCGGCCATCGCCGCGCTGATCGTCTCGGCGGCCTCGGAGAGCAGGTCGGGCAGCGCCACGTCGAGGGCCTCGCAGATGGCGGCGAGCAGTTCGCTGGAGGGTTCCTTGCGGCCGCGCTCCACCTCGGAGAGGTAGCCCAGGCTGACCCTGGCCCGCCGCGACACGTCGCGCAGCGTGCGCCGCCGCGCGGTCCTGGCACGGCGCAGGCTGCCGCCGATCGCCTCCCGCAGCAGCACAGCCATGCGATCCTCCTTCGCCGCCACCGGCCGGGCGCCGGTGAACTCACCGTACCGACTCCGCACCCGCGCCGTTCGGTACTGATCGCCGGGTGGCGTCCGCCCAGGGCGAACACATCCGCCCGAATCCCCGACTCGCGCACCGAATCCCCCGACTCGCGCACCGAAACCCCCGACTCGCGCACCGAAAACCCCGACTCGCGCACCGAAAACCCCGACTCGCGGGGCGGGGGCGGGGGCGGGGGCGGGCCGGGGCGGTCAGGGGCCGTCGGGCAGCGCGGACGGGGCCGCCGCGCGCAGCCGGAGAGCCCGGAACACGTAGTCCAGCCCGGTGACGACGGTCAGCACCAGCGCGAGCGCGAGCGCCGTGAAGCGGACGGCGTCGACGAGGTTGTCGGCCGCGAGGATCTCGGTGAGGGGCAGCAGGTACAGCCCGATGGCGAGGGTCTGCACGAACGTCTTCGCCTTGCCGCCGCGGCTCGCCGGGATGATGCCGTGGCGCAGGACGGCGAAGCGCAGCACGGTGACGCCGATCTCGCGCCCCATGATCACGACCGTGACCCACCACGGGACGAGCCCCAGCACGGAGAGACCGACGAGCGCCGCGCCGGTGAGGGCCTTGTCCGCGATGGGGTCGGCGATCGTGCCGAACGCGGTGACGAGCCCGCGCCGGCGCGCCAGGTCGCCGTCGAGCCGGTCGGTCAACGCGGCCAGCGCGAAGATGCCGAACGCGGCGAAGCGCCAGTCGGGGCTGCGGCCGTCCTGGGCGAGCAGCGCGGCGAGGAACACCGGCACCAGCGCGAGCCGGACGCCGGTGAGGACGTTGGCGATGTTGAGCAGCGGCGGGCCGCCCGGAAGGCGGCTCGCCGCATCCGTCACGGCGCGACCTCGCTGACGCGCCGACCCGTGCTCACGTGGACCCCCGCGCCGCCCCCACGAGGGTGCTGCGCGGCAGCAGCTCGCGGGCGGAGACCACGAGGTCGGTGCCCTCGGTGCCGACGACGACGGCGCGGACGAGGTCGCCCACCGCGAGGCCGGAGCCGCGTTCGAGCACGCACTCGCCGTCGACCTCCGGGGCCTGGTGCGCGGCCCGGCCGGTGCACTCGAAGTCGTCGTCCTCGGCGCTCTCCACGAGCACGTCGACCTCGGTGCCGACGCGGTCCTCGGCGCGCTGGGCCATCAGCTCCTCGGCCAGCGCCGTGATGCGCGAGACCCGCGCGGTGATCTCCTCGGCCGGGATCTTGCCGTCGTAGTGCTCGGCCTCGGTGCCGTCCTCGTCGGAGTAGCCGAAGACCCCCACGGCGTCGAGCCGGGCGCCGGTGAGGAACGCCTCCAGCTCGGCGACGTCCTCCTCGGTCTCGCCGGGGAACCCGACGATCACGTTGCTGCGGATGCCCGCCTCCGGCGCGAGCGCGCGGATGCGCTCGCACAGGTCGAGGAAGTCGGTGCGCGAGCCGAAGCGCCGCATCCGGCGCAGCACCGTCGCGCTCGCGTGCTGGAACGACAGGTCGAAGTACGGGGCGACGCCCGGCGTGGTGGCCAGCACGCGGAGGAGGTCGGGCCGGACCTCGGCGGGCTGCAGGTAGCTGACGCGGATCCGGTCGATGCCGGGCACGTGCGTGAGCCTGGGCAGCAGGTGCAGCAGCGCACGGGGACCGCCGGGCAGGTCCTTGCCGTAGGACGTGGAGTTCTCGCTGACCAGCACGATCTCGCGGACGTCGTTCATCCCCAGCCAGGCGGCCTCGGCGACGACGTCGTCCGGCGGGCGCGAGACGAACGCGCCGCGGAACGACGGGATGGCGCAGAACGCGCAGCGCCGGTCGCAGCCGGACGCCAGCTTGACCGGCGCCACCGGGCCGCCCGAGAGGCGGACGCGCTCGAGGTTCGGCATCCAGGCATGGCCGGGAACGGCGACGTCCGCGGCGGCGGCGGGCCGCTGCGCAGGGCTGATCGGGAGCAGGGTGCGCCGGTCGACCGGCACGTGCGGCTCGGGCGCGTGCCCGCCGATCACGTCGCCGAGGCGCTCGGCCAGGTCGGGGTAGGCGTCGAAGCCGAGCACGGCGTCGGCCTCGGGGAGGTTCGCGGCCAGCTCGGCGCCGTAGCGCTCGGCCAGGCAGCCGACGGCGACGACCTTCGCGCCGCTGGAACTGGCGGCGTCGGAGGCGGCCAGCAGGGTGTCGATGGAGTCCTTCTTCGCCTGCTCGACGAAACCGCAGGTGTTCACGACGATCACGTCCGGGGCCGGACCGCCCTGCGCGTCGGCGTCGACGAGCTCCCACCCGCTGCCCGCCAACCGCCCCGCGAGCTCCTCGGAGTCGACCTCGTTGCGGGCACAGCCCAGCGTGAGCAGGGCGGCGCGGCGCGGAGATCCGGGTTCGGGCACGGGTACCAGGGTATCGGCCGCATTGTGATCTACTCGCGCCGTGGCGGTGACGGTCGTGCGGCGGGCTCGCACCTCCGACGTGACGACGATCAGGCGCCTCGTCGACCAGTACGCCGGACGGGTGCTGCTGGCGAAGGAGATCGTCACCCTCTACGAGTCGGTGCAGGAGTTCCTCGTCGCCGAGCTCGACGGTGAGGTGGTCGGCTGCGGCGCCCTGCACGTGCTGTGGGAGGACCTCGGCGAGGTGCGCACGGTCGCCGTGGACGCGCGCACCGTCGGCCGCGGGGTGGGCCACGCGATCGTGTCCGGCCTGATCGAACGCGCGCGCGACCTCGGGCTGCGGCGGCTGTTCGTCCTGACCTTCGAGCGGCACTTCTTCGAGCGCCACGGGTTCGCCGAGATCGACGGCACGCCGGTGTCGCCGGACGTGTTCGCCGCCATGCTGCGCTCGTACGACGCGGGCGTCGCGGAGTTCCTGGACCTCGCCCACGTCAAGCCGAACACCCTGGGCAACGTGCGGATGCTCCTGCAGCTCTAGCCCGTGCGCGGAAATCGCGGCCAGGGCCGCGATCTCCGCGCACGAGCCTATTGTTGCTCCATGGACGCGCCGCCCGAGATGGTGTGGCGGGCCCCCGCGCCGGAGCTGCGGCCCTACGTCACCGCGTACGCCGGATACCGGATGGGCGCCGCGCCTCCCAGCACCCACCAGGGCGTCCCCGGCGCGCACCTGACGTTCCTGCTCTGCCTCGACGGCGTCGTCGAGATGCTGCGCATGCCCGACCCCGCCCGCTCCCCCGGCACGTTCACCGCGATGGTCGGCGGCCTGCACGACGCCCCCGCGGTGATCTCCCAGGGTCCGCCGCAGACCGGCGTGCAGCTGCGCCTCACCTGGCGCGGCGCCCGCGCCCTGCTGGGTCTGCCGGCAGGCGAGCTGGCCGGGGACGTCGTGGACCTCGCGGCGCTCCTCGGACGCCGGACGGCGCCGCTGCTGGACCGTCTCGCCACCGCGCCCGGCTGGTCCGAACGGTTCGCGATCCTCGACGGCGGGCTGGGTGAGCTGGCCGCACGGGGACGCGGGGACCGGGGGGTGGCGCCCGAGGTCGGGTACGCGTGGGACCGCCTGGAGGACACGGGCGGCAGCCTGCGGATCCACGACCTGGCCCGCGAGGTCGGGTGGAGCAGGCGCCACCTCGCCGACCGGTTCCGCCGGGAGGTCGGGCTGGCGCCGAAGGCGGCCGCGCGGGTGATCCGCTTCGAGCGCGCCTGCGACCGGCTGCGCGGACCGGAACGACCGTCGCTCGCCACGGTGGCCGCCGACGGCGGTTACGTCGACCAGGCCCACCTCTCCCGCGACTTCCGGGAGCTGGCCGGGATCACCGCCACCGCGTGGCTTGCCGAGCGGCTGGAGCCGTCCGAGCTGGCCGCGGCCGAGCCGGGCTGACCGGGCCTGACCGGCCGGGTGACCGGCTGGCTCAGTCCTCCTCGTCCGGCTCGGGCCCGCCGCCGCCCCGCATCAGCCAGAGCACGCCCTCCAGCTCGTCGGGCTTGATCAGCACGTCACGCGCCTTGGAGCCCTCCGACGGCCCGACGACGCCGCGCGACTCCAGCAGGTCCATCAGCCGGCCTGCCTTCGCGAACCCGACCCGGAGCTTGCGCTGCAGCATCGACGTCGACCCGAACTGCGACGTGACGATCAGCTCGGTCGCCTGCACGAGCAGGTCGAGGTCGTCGCCGATCTCGGGATCGACCTCCTTGGTCTCGCCCTGCTTCTGCGCGGTGACGCCGTCGGTGTAGGTGGGCTCGGCCTGGTCCTTGGTGAACTTCGACCACGGCGGAGATCTCGTCGTCGTCGACGAACGCCCCCTGCAGGCGCACCGGCTTGCTCGCCCCCATCGGCAGGTACAGCGCGTCGCCCATGCCGATGAGCTTCTCCGCGCCCGGCTGGTCGAGGATCACCCGCGAGTCGGTGAGCGACGACGTCGCGAACGCCAGCCGCGACGGCACGTTCGTCTTGATCAGCCCGGTGACGACGTCCACGGACGGCCGCTGCGTGGCGAGCACCAGGTGGATGCCGGCCGCGCGGGCCTTCTGGGTGATCCGGACGACCGCGTCCTCGACGTCACGCGGTGCGGTCATCATCAGGTCGGCCAGCTCGTCGACGATGCACAGGATGTAGGGGTAGGGGCGGTACTCGCGCTCGCTGCCGAGCGGCGCCGTGATCTCGCCGTTGCGCACCTTGCGGTTGAACTCGTCGACGTGGCGGACCTTGTTGACCTGCATGTCCTGGTAGCGCTGCTCCATCTCCTCCACCAGCCAGGCCAGCGCCGACGCCGCCTTCTTCGGCTGGGTGATGATGGGCGTGATCAGGTGCGGGATGCCCTCGTACGGGGTGAGCTCCACCATCTTGGGGTCGATGAGGATCATCCGGACCTCGTCGGGCGTGGCCCGGCTCAGCAGCGAGACGAGCATCGAGTTGACGAAGCTCGACTTGCCGGAGCCGGTGGAGCCCGCGACGAGCAGGTGCGGCATCTTCGCGAGGTTCGCGGTGAGGAAGTGGCCCTCGATGTCCTTGCCCAGCCCGACGACGAGCGGGTGCTGCTCGGTGCGGGCGTGCCCGCTGCGCAGGACGTCACCCAGGCGCACCATCTCGCGGTCGGTGTTGGGCACCTCGATGCCCACCGCCGACTTGCCCGGGATCGGCGCGAGGATCCGGACGTTGTCGGTGGCCACCGCGTAGGAGATGTTCTTGGTGAGCTGGGTGATCTTCTCGACCTTGACGGCCGGGCCCAGCTCGATCTCGTAGCGGGTGACCGTGGGGCCGCGGGTGAAGCCGGTGACCTGGGCGTCCACCGCGAACTGGTCGAGCACGCCGGTGATCGACTCGATCATGGCGTCGTTGGCCCTGCTGCGGGTCTTCGCCACCGGGCCGGTGGGCAGCAGGTCCGGCGGCGGGAGGGTGTAGCTGTCGCCGCTCTCCTGCACGGGACTCAGCCGCAGCTGCTCGCCGACGGCCCCCTCGGGCGCCGGCTCGGCGGGCGGGGTGGCCGGCACGGCCGCGGCGGGCGGGCGGGGCCGCGACGGGGCGGGCGGCGCGTCGGGTTCGCCGGTGGGCTCGTCGTCGGTCGACGCCGCGGCCTGGCGACGGCGCGACGGGCGCCGCAGGGAGACGGGCGGGGTGTCCGTGACGGGGTCCGCGGCCGGTTCGGCGTCGGTCTCGGGCTCCTCCGGAACCTGGCCGAGCAGGCGCCGAACCCGGTCCGGGACGGCGCGCACCGGCGTGGCGGTGAGCACCAGCACGGCGTAGCCGGACAGCAGCACCAGCACCGGGACCGCCACCCACGCCGTGAGCCCGCTGGCCAGCGGCGTGGACGCGAGGTAGCCCATCGCGCCCCCGCCCTCGTGCCACGAGGCCGGGGCGTCCGGCGAGCCGGCGGCGAGATGCACGAGCCCCAGGACACCCAGCGTGAGCAGCAACGATCCGACGGCGAGGCGCGGCCGGGCCGCCGGCTTCGCCTGGGTGGCCATCAGCGCCACACCGACCGCGAGCAGCACGACCGGGACCAGCACCGACCCCAACCCGACCACGGCGCCGACCGCGGCCGTGACCCCCGCGCCGACCGGTCCGCCTGCACCCCACCAGACCCCGGCGGCGAGGACCACCGCCAGCACGATGAAGCGCGAGACCGAGCCCGTCGCGGCGGTGCGCGGGGTCGATCTCGCGCGTGCGGCCCGCGGCGCGCCCGGCCGAACGGGCGAGCCGCAGCACGCCCCGGCCGACACCGTTCATGGCCCGGTCGATCAGGTCCGGACCGCGCTTCGGGGCGGGCCGTCGCGCGGGTGGGCGACGGCGCGACCTGCGCCGCCGGGGCGACGGCGCGGCGCGGGCTTGCGGGCGGTGGCTCCCGCACGCGCCGGTGGACCGCGCCGCGGCACTCCTGGTTCCGCCGCCACCGTCCGTCGCGCGTCCTGCCATGCCGGACACCGTAGCCGCGCCGGGCGACGGTCCGGCGTTGCGACGCGGCGGCGGGCGGCGGGAGAACGATCAGATCGTCTCGATCGTCGGCCCGAACGCCAGCTCGGCCGCCCCGACGAGCTGCGCGTCGTGGCCCAGCACCGAACGCACCACGCGGGTGTGGCCGATGGCCCGGCTGACCATGCTCCGCTCGTTGACCCGCGCCTGGACCGCGTCCAGCACGGTGCCCGGCAACGCGGCCAGCAGGTCACCGAGGACGACGAGCTCAGGGGCCATGAGGTTGACCACGTTCACCAGGCCGAGGGCGAGCCAGTCGGTGAACTCGCCGAGCCCGGCCGGCACCCCGCCCGCGTCGGCGTCCAGCGCCCGCAGCTCGGCGATGACCTCCCCGCGCGTGGCGCTCTCCGGCATCCCGAGCGCGCGGCAGAGCGCGGCGGCACCGATCTCGGTCTCCCAGCACCCGACGCACCCGCAGTGGCAGCTGCGCCCGCCCGGACGCACGATCATGTGACCGATCTCGCCGACGTAGCCGCCTGCCCCGCGCCACGCGGACCCGCCCGAGATCACGCCTCCCCCGACACCGACGTCACCCACCACGAAGACCACGTCGGACGCGCCGCGGGCGACGCCGCGCACGTGCTCGGCGAGCGCACCGAGCTCGGCGTCGTTGGCCACCTGGACGGGCACCCGCAACGCGGCGGACAGCCGCTCCCCCAGCGGCACGTCCACCCAGTGCAGGTTCGGCGCCACCCGCACCAGGCCGTCGGACCGCCGTACCACGCCGGGCACCGAGATCCCCGCCGCGACGACCGGCGAACCGATCTCCTCGATCAGCATCCGGGTCGACTCGACCAGCCGGGAGATGACCTCGTCGGGCGCACCCGCCGCGCCGCGCAGCCGCCAGCTGCACCGCGCGAGCTTCTCCCCGCCGAGACCGACGAGGGCCACGCCCACCTGGTCGGTGCGGACGTCGACGGCGAGCGCGACCGCGGCGGGCGGGCGCGGCAGCACGAGCAGCGACGGCCGCCCGGCTCCGCTGCGCTGCACCGGCAGCCGCTCGGTCACCAGCCCCGATGCGGCCAGCGCGTCCACCACGGCCTTGATCGTGCTGCGGTTCAGGCCGAGCTCGGCGGCCAGCACGGCGCGGGTGCACGGCCCGCCGGCGTGCAGCCTGCGCAGCACCGCCGAACGGTTGTGCCGGCGGATGTCGTCGGGACGCGCGCCCTCGGTCCCGATCGAGCTCACGGACACCTGGATCGCCGACGGGCGTCAGCGAACGTTCGCCCGCCGGCGGGACAGCGCGTCGACGCCTGCTGCGAGCAGGAGCACCAGACCGGTGACGATGAGAACGACGGCGGCGGGCTGCCGGAGCAGGCCCAGCCCGTTCGTCACCATCGCCAGCACGGCGCCACCGATGACCGCGTTGCTCACCCGGCCCCGCCCGCCGAACAACGACGTGCCGCCGATGACCGCCGCACCCACCGCGAACAGCAGCGTCGTGCCGCCGCCCGCGTTGGGGTCCACCGAGCCGACCTTCGACGAGTAGACGATCGCCCCGATCGCGGCCACCGCCCCGGAGATGACGAAGACGCTGGCCCGGATCCGGGGCACGTCGATCCCGGCCCGGCGCGCGGCCTCCGCGTTGCCGCCGACGGCGTAGACGTGCCGCCCGAACGTCGTGCGGTCCAGCACGTAGGTCCCGATGACGAGCAGGGCGAGCACGATCGGGACGACGTAGGGCACGCCCACGATCTCGATCAACGGGCTCTGCGACCGGTTGAGGGTGAGCAGGTAGGTCCCGACCGCGCCGAGCACGGCGGCGACCCCGACCTTGGTGAGCACCAGCGGTGTCGGCTGCGTGACCAGGCCACGGCGCAACCGGCTGTAGTGCCGGCCGAGCACCACCGCCGCGTAGCCACCGACCGCGACCACGAACAGCACCCAGCTGCCGATCACCGACAGGCTGCCGTTGGCCACCGCGAACAGCGTCTCGTCCCGCAGTCCCAGCGTGCCGCCCTCGCCGATGAACTGGAGGATCACGCCCTGCCAGGTCAGGAACAGCGCGAGGGTGACGACGAACGACGGGATGCCGATGCGTGCGACGAGGAAGCCGGTGAGCACGCCGATCGTGGTGCCGACACACACCGCCAGCAGCATCTCCAGCCACGGGTTGGGACCCACCCCGAGCAGCGCGATGGCGAGCGCGATCACGGGGAGCAGGGCGACCGGCCAGAGCCGCAGCTGCACGGCCAGGCCCGCCGCCAGCACGAGGAGCACGCAGAAGATGACGAAGACCGTGAAGCCCATCCGGCCCAGCAGGTTCCCGCCCGACACGAGGTGCAGGGCGAGCACCGCGGCCGCCACCCCGGACGCGGTGCCCGCTGCGAGGTCGATCTCGCCCAGCAGCAGCACGAACACCAGGCCCATCGCGATGATCGTGACGCCTGCGCCCTGCTGGAGCAGGTTGGCCATGTTCCCCAGGGTCAGGAAGCTGCTCGACGCCGAGCGAGAACACGATCACGAGCACGACCAGGCCCAGCAGGGCCGGCAGCGAGCCCAGCTCGCCGCCGCGCACGCGGGCCACGTAGTCGCGCAACGCCTCGCCGGTGGTGCGGGAGGTGGTGTCGATGCCGAAGTCGGAGATGGCGCCGGAGTCCGGCCCCGGCGTCTTCTTCGGGTGGTGGGGGTGTCGGTCATATCGTCACCGCGTCCGGACGGGCCAGGCCGAGCTCGCCCGATCGCCCTGCGGTGATCAGCTCCACGACCTGGCTGTGGGTGAGTTCCACCGTCGGGAGGTCGGCGACGAGCCGCCCGAGGTAGAGGGTGGCGATCCGGTCCGACACCTCGAAGACGTCGGTCATGTTGTGGCTGATCAGCACGACGCCGAGGCCCTGCTCGGCCAACCTGCGCACGAGGTCGAGGACCTGCCGGGTCTGGGCGACCCCGAGCGCGGCGGTCGGCTCGTCGAGCAGCACCACCTTGCTGTCCCACAGCACGGACTTGGCGATCGCGACGGTCTGGCGCTGCCCGCCGGACAGCGACGCCACCAGCGTGCCGCACCGACTTCACGGTGCGGACCGACAGCGTCGCCAGGGTCTCCCTGGCGGCCTGCTCCATGCTCGCCTCGTCGAGCGCCCAGGGATGGCCCCGCTCCCGGCCGAGGAACATGTTCTGCACGATGTCGAGGTTGTCGGCCAGCGCGAGGTCCTGGTAGACGACCTCGATCCCGAGCGCCGCGGCCTCCCGCGGCCCGGTGATGTGCACCTGCTTGCCGTCGAAGTGCACCTCGCCCGAGTCCGCTCGGATGGATCCCGGCGATGCACTTGACCAGCGTCGACTTGCCCGCACCGTTGTCGCCCACGAGCGCGATGACCTCGCCGGCCCGCACGGTGAAGTCGATGTCGTGCAGGACGTGCACCGGACCGAAGCTCTTGTTGATCGCGCGGAGTTCGAGGATGGGGGTCGTCACGGGTCACCTTCGTCCCGTAGGGGCAGGTGCGGGGCCGCGGCGCTCGCCGCGACCCCGCACCGCCGAAACCGGCTACTTGATGCCGAGCTCGGTGCAGACCGCCGCGGTGTCGGCGACGCAGATCTCCGACGCCTGCACGCCCTTGGCGTCCACGACCTCCTTGACGTTGTCCTTGGTGATCAGGATCGGGGTGAGCAGGACGGACTTGACGTCACGGTTGCCCGTGGGGTCCTTGGCCACCCCGGTGGCCAGCGCGTCGGCGGCCGCCTTGTCACCCTTCGCCAGCGCGGCGGCCAGCTTCGCCGTGGCGTTCGCCTCCTGCTCGATGGGCTTGAAGACGGTCATGTACTGGTCGCCGCGCAGGATCGACTGCAGCCCCTCGGCCGTGGCGTCCTGGCCCGTCACCGGCACCTGGCCGGCGAGGTTGTTCTTCTTGAGCACGGTGATCACCGCGCCCGCCATCCCGTCGTTCGCCGCGAGCACGCCGTCGACCTTCCCGCCGTTCGCGGTGAGGAACTGCTCGAACGTCACGCCGCCCTGCTGGTTGTTCCAGTCGGGGATGCGCTGGGATCCCACCAGCTTGTACTCGCCGGAGTCGTACTTCGGCTTCACGACGGTCTGCTGGCCGTTGTAGAACAGCGTCGCGTTGTTGTCGGTGGCCGCGCCCTCGATCTCGATGATGTTGGCGCCCGGCTTGGCGCCGACGCCCTGGACGAGGCCCTGGCCCTGCAGCGCGCCGACCTTCTCGTTGTCGAACGAGACGTAGTAGTCCGACGATGCCACCCAGGTTGAGCCGGTCGTAGTCGATCGTCGGGATGCCCGCCGCCTGCGCCTTCTTGGCGACGGCCGAGCCGACCTCGCTGTTCGGCGCGTCGATGATGAGCACCTTGACGCCGTTGTTGATCATCCCGTCCGCCAGGGTCGAGAACTTCTGCACGTCACCCTGGGCGTTCTGGATGTCGGGATCCATGCCCTCGGCCCGCAGCGCCTTGTCGAGCAGCGGCTTGTCGAAGCTCTCGTAGCGGGCCGACGTGGCCGTCTCCGGCAGGATCACGCCGACCTTGACCGCAGCGGCAGGAGGAGGCGCGCTGGACGCCGCACCACCGCCACCGCTCGAACTGTTCGCACCGCATCCGGTGAGTACGAGCGCAAGGCCCATACCCACCGCCACCAACGCCGATCCGGTCCTGCGCATGAGCGATCCTTCCATGGCCCGCGGGGCGCAGCTGCGCTCGACCGCGAATATGTTGTGGCCGACAACATAGCCACGCCATCGGGTGTGGACCAGATCACTCGACCGATACAGCTCCCCAGAGCGTTACGGTTCGGCAACGACGCCGTCACGTCGGTGCGCGCCCCGGGGTGGCAGGAAAGCCACTTTCACGCCATCTGGTGGCGGGAAAGTGGCTTTCCTGCCAACTGGGCCCCGGGCTCGCGCGCTCAGACGGCGATGACGGTGGGGACGATCATCGGGCGGCGGCGGTAGGTGTCGCCGACCCACCTCCCGACGACCCGCCGCACCGCCTGGGCGATGCGGTGCGTGTCGCTGATGCCCTCGGCCTCGGTGCGCGACAGCTCGTCCTCCACCATCGGCAGCACGGCGTCGAGCGCCTTCGGGTCGTCGGAGAACCCGCGTCCGGAGATCGTCGGGCGGGTGACGGCGCGGCCGGTGGTGGCGTCGATCGCGATCGTGATCGAGATGAAGCCGCCCTCGCCGAGGACCAGCCGGTCGCCCAGCGTGCTCTCGCCGATGTCGCCGACGGCGAGCCCGTCGACGTAGACCCGGCCCACCTCGACGCGCCCGGAGATCGACGCCCGCCCGTCCACCAGGTCGACGACCACGCCGTCCTCGGCGAGCACCACCGACTCCTCCGGCACCCCGGTCTGCGCCGCGAGCCGGGCGTTGGCGCGCAGGTGGCGCCACTCGCCGTGCACCGGCATGACGTTGCTCGGCCGCACCGCGTTGTAGAGGAACAGCAGCTCACCGGCCGGCGCGTGCCCCGAGACGTGCACCTTCGCGGTGCCCTGGTGCACGACGGTGGCGCCGAGCCGGGTGAGCCCGTTGATCACGCCGAAGACCGCGGTCTCGTTGCCCGGGATGAGCGAGCTGGCGAGGATGACGGTGTCCTCCGGGCGGATGCGCACGGACCGGTGGTCACCGCGGGCCATCCGCGACAGCGCCGACAGCGGCTCGCCCTGCGAACCCGTCGACACGATGACGATCTGGTCGTCGGGCATCTCCATCGCCTCGTCCAGCTCGACGAGCAGCCCCTCGGGCACGTTGAGGAACCCCATGTCGGCGGCGAGGCCCATGTTGCGCAGCATCGACCGGCCCACCAGGCACACCTTGCGCCCGTGGGCGGCGGCGGCGTCGAACACCTGCTGCACGCGGTGCACGTGGCTGGCGAAGCAGGCGAGGATGATCCGCGACGGCGAGCGGTGGAAGACCCCGTCGAGCACGGGCCCGATCTCGCGCTCCGCGATGACGAAGCCGGGCACGTCGGCGTTGGTGGAGTCGACCAGGAACAGGTCGACGCCCTCGTCGCCGAGCCGGGAGAAACCGGCCAGGTCGGTGAGCCGCCCGTCGAGCGGGAGCTGGTCGAGCTTGATGTCGCCGGTGTGCAGCACCAGCCCGGCCGGGGTGCGGATGGCGACCGCCAGCGCGTCGGGGATCGAGTGGTTGACCGCGAAGTACTCGCAGTCCAACGCCCCGTGCCGCATCCGCGCCCCCTCGGCCACCTCCAGCAGGTGCGGGGTGAGCCGGTGCTCCTTGCACTTGGCCGCCACCAGCGCCAGCGTGAACCGGGAGCCGACGATCGTGAGGTCCGGCCGCTGGCGCAGCAGGAACGGCACCGCGCCGATGTGGTCCTCGTGGCCGTGGGTGAGCACGAGCGCGTCGATCTCGTCGAGGCGGCCCTCGATGGCGCGGAAGTCCGGGAGGATCAGGTCGACGCCCGGCGAGTCCTCCGCGGGGAACAGCACGCCGCAGTCGACGACGAGCAGCCGCCCGTCGTACTCGAAGACCGTCATGTTGCGGCCGATCTCGCCGATGCCGCCGAGCGCGACCACGCGCAGCGCCTCCGGCCGGGAGGTCCGGGGGGAGCGTCGGCGGGCAGCTCGGCGGGATTGGCGTCGTCGGGCGGCGGGGGCGCCGGGCGCGCCTGGTCGCGCCTGCCCGAGCGGGACCGGCGGTCGGACCGCGAGCGGTCGGACCGTGCTGGGGGGCGGCTCACCGGAACGAGTGCCCCCGTCGCTCGACGGCTGCGGTCGAGGGCGACGCCGGCCGCGGTGAGATCGCCCGCGATGGCGGCCACCTGCTCGTCGGTGGCGGGCGGCAGCGGGAGGCGGGTGTCGCCGACGTCGAGCCCGCGCAGGCGCAGCGCGGTCTTGCAGAACACCGCCCCGCCCACCCGGCCCATCGCGCGCAGCACCGGCAGCATGGAGAAGTTCAGCGCACGGGCCCGCGTCGACGTCGCCCGCCTCGTACGCGTCGACCATCGCGCGGAGCCGGTCGGCCACGACGTGCCCGATCACGCTGACGAACCCGACCGCCACCCACCGACAGCCACGGCAGGTTCACCGGGTCGTCGCCCGAGTAGTAGGCCAGCGTCGTGGTGGCGAGCACCTCGGTGCCGATGCGCAGGTCGTTGCGCGCGTCCTTCACCGCGACGATCCGCGGGTGCTGGGCGAGGCGCTGGATCGTCTCGATCTCGATCGGGATGACGCTGCGCGGCGGGATGTCGTAGAGCATCACCGGCAGGTCGGTGGCGTCGGCGATCGCGGTGAAGTGCAGGATCAGGCCGGACTGCGGTGGCCGCGAGTAGTAGGGCGTGACCAGCAGCAACCCGTCGGCGCCCGCCTTCTCGGCCGCGCGGGCGAGGTGGACGCTGTGGGCCGTGTCGTAGGTGCTCGCCCCGGCGACGACGGTGGCCCGGTCGCCGACGGCGCCGACCACGGCGCGCACCAGCTCGGCCTTCTCGGCGTCGGTGGTGGTGGGGCTCTCGCCGGTGGTGCCGTTGACCACGAGGCCGTCGTTGCCCAGGTCGACGAGGTGGGTGGCCAGCTTCTCGGCGCGGTCGAGGTCCAGGCCCCCCTCGGCGTCGAAGGGCGTGACCATGGCGGTCAGCACCCGTCCGAACGGGCGGCCCGACAGGCGCGGGTCAGCGGTGCTCATGGGGTGACGGTACCGCCCGTCTCGATCGATGCGGCGGCCGCGGCCGCTCAGCGGGCTCGAACTCCCCGGCCTGCACGCCCGCGACGAACGCGTCCCACTCGGCGGCGGTGTAGACGTGCGGGGCGAGGGTGCGGTCCTTGGTGTCGCGGACGGCGACGGCCCGGCCGGGCAGGAAGGCCACCTCGACGCAGCTGCTCCCCCCGTCGTTGCCGCCGCTGAAGCTGCTCGTGCGCCACCGGGCTCCGGTGAGGTCCACGGGGCCTCCCTTTGCTCTGCTTACCTCTGCGCAGCGACCCGCCGGATCAGCGCCGACGAGTCGGCGGGGCTGAGCGCGACGGACCGCAGCCGGTCGAACGCGACTCTAGCCCGCGCCACCTCGGCCTCCTTCTCCAGGAACAGGGCCCCGAGCGCGTGCTCGACGTAGGCCATGTCCGGTTCGCCGAGGTCGCCGAAGCTCAGCACGATGAACCCGGACGCGACCGCCGGGTGGGCACCGGCCGCGGCGGGCAGCACCTGCAGGGTCACCGAGTCCAGCTCGGCGGCCTCCGCGAGGTGGTCGAGCTGGGCCCGCAGCACGTCGCGCCCGCCGATCGGGCGGTGCAGCACCTGCTCGTCCACGATCGCGACCAGCTCCAGCGGGTCCTCCACGGACGTGAGCCGCCGCTGGCGGATCATCCGCACCGTCACCTCGTCGGCCAGCTGGTCGCGGTCCGCCCCACGGGCGACGCGACGAACAGGGCCCGGCTGTAGTCGGGGATCTGCAGCAGGCCCGGCACGTAGCCGACGGTGAACTCCCGCACCTGGCTGGCCTCGGCCTCGTAGCCGACGAACGCGATCCGCTCGCCCAGCCCGTAGGACTGCCACCAGCCCCGTTTGCCGCGCCTCCCGGGTGAGCGTGATCAGCTCCGACCAGCGCTCCCCGCCCGCGCCGTAGAGGTCGAGCATGCTGCGCACGCCGTGCACGTCGACCGCCTGCTGGGCCGTCTCGATCCGGCTGAGCTTGCTCACCGACCAGTCCAGCTTCGGCGCCGCCTCCTCCAGCGTGAGCCCGGCCTCCTCGCGCAGCAGCCGCAGCTGGCGGGCGAGCATCCGCCGCCGGACCACCGATCCGTTCCGTGCCCCCACGCCGCTCTCCGTATCCGTCCGACGACGCATGGTGACATCCGAGAAGGCGGATCCGGGATTCCCAGTGTCGATCTCGTGCGCGACAGCCTCGGTGCATGGGGAACAGGAAGATCCGGACGTCCGCGACGACGCTCGCGGACTCGGCGGTGATCATCGCAGGCTGGACGCGGCTGTGGGCGCGGTTGCTGGTGGAGCACGTGCCGGGGCCCGACGGCCGGTGCCGGGCGTGCGTGAGCGGCGTGCACGCGGCGCCGCGGTGGCCGTGCCGCCTCGCCGTGCTCGCCTCGACGGCCCGGGCCGTCCATGACCGGCCGCCGAGCGGGCTACATCCCCCGGGTAGCCCCCGCCAGCGCACCCGTCGTGCCCCTGCCGCAGCCGTTGCCACGGGGAACGGCAGGGGCGCCTACATCCCCCGGGATGCCCCCGCCAGCGCCTCGACGTCGGCCGGCAGCCCCTCGACCGTCACCCGCGCCGCGTCGCGGCCGAACGCGTGCAGCACCAGCTCCGACGGCTCGCCGACGATCGTCACGACGCCCCTGACCCGTCTTCACCACCTGCTCCGCGCCTGCCGGGCGGCGCAGCACGACGCCCACCGGGCTGCGGCCGGTAGAGCAGCCGGCCCGCCCCGCCGCATCAGGGCCCACAGCTGCTCGTCGCGGGTGGCGTCGGGCGCACGGGGAGCCCAGCCGGGCTCGCCGCGGCGGACGTCCTCGTGGTGCACGAAGAACTCCCCGCCGTTGGCGTAGTCGTCCACCGGCCCGATCCGGTACGGCGACCACAGCGGCGGCCCGTCCCGAAGCTCGGCGATCATCTGGTCCCACGGCGTGTCGTTGTAGCCGTCCATCGCGTGCTCGGTGATCGACGCGAGCGCGGGGATGGCGATGCCCGGCATGGCCAACGGCTGCGCGCTCGCGGACGAGCATGTGCGCGAGCAGGTCGGCGGGCGTTCCACCCCGCGCACAGGGTTGGCCGGTCGGGACCGGACTGCTGGAAGGTGTCGGAGATCGCGGAGCGCTCGTCGGTGGCCAGGCTCATGGTCTCGAACGTACGTGGCTCCGGGGGATGGTGCGCGGGGTCGGTCTGGGGTCGGGCGGCGTCGGGTCCGGGCGGCAGGGGGCTCCGGGGGGGCCGGGGTGGCGCGGGCCGGGGCGGGCCGGGCCCCGGCGGGCCCGTGGCGACGGGTCGCCGTACCGGGAGCGCCCGGGGCCGCGAGCCGGGGCCGGAGGCGGGTCGCCGTGCGGGGGGCTGGGCCGGGGCTCCGGCAGGCCGGACGCTGGGGGCCGGGGTGGCGCGGCCGGGGCCGGGGGCGCCGGGCCCGCGGGGCGCGGCAGCGGCGGAGCGGTGATCGCCGAACGCGGAACCTGGAGCCGCCGCTCTGTCGCGGTGCGAGTCGGCTTCCGCGAACGACGATCATCGACCGATCCTCGGCGGCGAGCTCGCCGACCACCCGCACGTCGGAGTCGACGCCTCAGGCGCATCGCAGTCCTGTCGGGCAGGGCCCTGCCCGTCCGGAGCGTTCGCGCCCTGCCGTGACGTCAGGGAGCACCACGGGCCCGCGGCCGCACTCCGCGGCCGCGCGGCAGCCACGGCCTCGAGCACCGCGACCGCGCCGCGGCGCATCGACCCCGCGACGGCGAACGCCCGCGGCCGCGCTCAGCGCCGGCAGCCGGGTCGCGCGAGCAGGGCGGTGCCGACCACCGATCCGCGGCGCCGCGGTGCGGCCCGGCACCCGGTTCCCGCGACGACCACCATCGACGGGCGTCGGCACGCGAGCGGGACCCGGTTCCCGAACGACGACCACGATCGATCCTCGGCGCCAGACCCACCGAGGGCGAGCGGCGACGAGCCGGTGCTCCGCTCCTGCGACCCGTGTCGGGCGCTCCGCTACCCCTCGGTCACGAACGGGCTCGAGGCGATCTCCGTGCCGTCGTCGAGCGCGGAGATCTCGAAGTCGCGGAAGACGTTGGGCACCTCGCGCTGGAGCTGGCGCAGGCACTCGACGGCCAGCGCGCGGATCTCGACGTCGGCGTGCTCGGTGGCGCGCATGGCGACGAAGTGCCGCCAGGCGCGGTAGTTGCCGGTGACGACGATCCGGGTCTCGGTGGCGTTCGGCAGGATCGCGCGCGCGGCCTGGCGGGCCTGCTTGCGCCGCAGCGTGGCGTTCGGGACGTCGGCGAAGCGCCGCTCCAGCCCCGCCAGGCAGCTCCTCGTAGGCCTTCACCGCGGCTCCGGCGGCCTCGCCGAACAGCGCGTGCAGCTCCGGATCGGCCGCGATGACGTCGGGCTCGACCATCGCCGCGTCGCGCTCGGGCACGTAGCGCTGCGACAGCTGCGAGTAGGAGAAGTGCCGGTGGCGGATCAGCTCGTGGGTGAGCGAGCGGGACACACCCGTGAGGTAGAAGCTCACCGAGCCGTGCTCCAGCACCGACAGGTGCCCGACCTCCAGGATGTGCCGCAGGTAGCCCGCGTTCGTGGCGGTGCGACGGGTTGGGCTTGGCCCACGACTGGTAGCACGCCCGGCCCGCGAACTCGGCGAGCGCCTGGCCGCCGTCGGCGTCGGTGCTCCACGGCACCCCCTCCGGCGCGACGAACTCCGTCTTGGCCACGAGTTGCACGCCCAGCGGCACGATCTCCGGCATGGCCCGCAGCGTAACCGGCGGCCCCGACAGGCCAGGGTAGACATCGCCGTGATGTCGTGAGTGCCTTGACTGACGTCATGAGTGACGCCACAGTGGTGTCATGGACCTCAGTCAGTACGTCACACGGCTGCGGGAGGACCTCGCCTCCGCCGCCGCCGCAGGCGACGAGCAGACCCAGCGGACCGCCGCGCTGCTCGGCGCCGCCATCGAGCCGGCCGCCCGGCTGGCGTCATGAACGCGCTCGTCCGACCTGGCCGCGGAGGTCACCGCGGCGCTCGACGACCGGGTCGTCGAGGTGCGCCTCGACGGGCGCGACGTCCGCGTCGCCGTCGGCCCGGACACCGCCGCCGAGCCCGACCCCGAGCCCGCCGAGACGCCGCCGTTCCGCGGGCTTCTCCGGCGCCGACGCCGGGGACATCAGCCGCATCACGCTGCGGCTGGTCGAGCAGATCAAGAACCAGGCCGAGCAGGCCGCCGCCGCGCAGGGCGTGTCGCTGAACTCCTGGGTGGCCCAGGCCGTCCAGGGCGCGCTGTCCGGCCACGGCAGGCGCTCGGGACGGCGCGGCGACGACTGGGGCGACGACCGCGACGGCCGCCGGCTCCGCGGATGGGTGCAGGGGTGAGCGGGATCGGACGAGTTCGACTCTGCAGGGACATCGGGCACATCGGAGGCCGCCCGAGCTCGTGCGCCAGCAGAGCTGGCCGTGCGACGGCGCCGGCCGAGCTGGAGATCACGATCGACGTGGGCCGCGTCCGCATCGACCTGGACGAGGGACCGGCACGAGGTGCGGGTCGAGGTCCGGCACGACCCGGCGGCCGGCAACAGCTGGACCCAGGGCATGAGCGGCATCATCAACTGGCTCGGCAGCGCCACGGGCCTCCGCCCGGATGCCGAGCCGCCCGGACCTCGCCGCCGAGGCCGTGCGCGCGGCGGAGATCAGCTGGTCCGAGACCGGGCGGCGGCTGGTCGTGCGCTCGTCGCAGGAGCTGCCGCTGCGCGTCGTGCCGCTGGCCGTCACCGTGACCGCGCCCGCGGCGTCGCGGCTGGCGGTGCGCACCGGCGCAGGCGACGTCAGCGTCACCGGCCGGGCGGGCTGGGCCGCCGTGCGCACCGGCTCGGGCGAGGTCGGCGTGGCCGCCGTCGACGGCGACGCCGACGTGACCACCGGCTCCGGCGACGTCGACCTCGGCGCCGTGACGGGCCGGGTCCGCGTCCGCACCGGGTCCGGCACGGTCCGGTCGCCGCGGCGGGCGGACCCGCCGAGATCAAGGCCGGGCAGCGGCGACGTCCGCGCTCGGTGAGGTGACCGGCGACCTGGGCGTGCGCACCGGCTCCGGCGAGGTCACCGTCGTCCGACGCGCGCTCCGGGCAGCTCGAGCTGACGACCGGCTCGGGCGAGCTGCGGGTCGGCGTGCACCCCGGGGTGGCCGCCGAGCTGGACCTGTCCTCGGGGTCGGGCCAGGCCCGCAGCGACCTGGAGGTCGGGGCGGTGCGCGCCGCAGAGCGACGCCCGCCCTGCGGGTGCGGGGCCGGACCGGCAGCGGCGACGTGCTCGTCACCCGGGCGGCCGTCGCCGGCCTGAGGGCGACTGGCGCCCGCGCGGCTCAGCGGAGGGCGGCGGCGAGCGGGGCGGCGAGGTCGCCCCGCTCGCCGACGCGCCACCGCCGTCGAGCCCCAGCCAGCCGGCCATCACGCGCAGCTCCGCGGCCAGCTCGGCCGCCACGCGCGCGCGGTCGGCACCGGGCTCGGCGAACGCCCCGGGCACCCGCAGCACGCCGGCGGCGCGGTCGGCCTTGAGGTCGACCCGGGCGACCAGCGCGTCGTCGAGCAGGAACGGGAACACGTAGTAGCCGTACTCCCGCTGCGGCTCCGGCACGTAGATCTCGATGCGGTAGCGGAAGCCGAAGATCCGCTCGGTGCGGTCCCGGCTCCCAGATCAGCGGGTCGAACGGGCACAGCAGCGCCCGCGCCGCGATCCGCCGCGGCACCCGCGCGCTCCGGCATGCCGGTAGGCGGGCGACCGCCAGCCCCGCACGGACGACCGGCTCCAGCTCCCCCGCCTCCACCAGCTCCGCGACGGCCCGGCGGCTGCGGTCCGGGGCCGAGGCGGTAGTAGTCGCGCAGGTCGGGCTCGGTGGCCACGCCGAGCGCCGCCGCCGCGCGGCGAGACCAGCGCGCGGGCGGCGTCGTCCGGATCGGCGCGGGTGCGCGGCGAGCACCTCGGGCGGCAGCACCCGCTCGGGCAGGTCGTAGAGCCGCTGGAAGTGCACGCGGGTGCCGGTGGTGAGCCGCCCGATGCCGAACAGCCACTCGCAGATCCGCTTCACGTCCGACCGCTCCCACCACGATCACCCCCGGCGGCGCGCGGACGCGCCGCGTCCGCCGCAGCGCCGTCTCCAGCGTGCCCGCGCCGACCGGCCCGAGCTCCTTCACCGCCGCCAGCACGTCGTCGACCAGGGCGGGCTCCCGATCGACGAGCGCCTCGTAGTGCCGCCACCAGCCGCGCCGCTTGGCCCCCGACAGCAGCAGCGGCCAGTCGGCCACCGGCAGCAGGCTCGCCTCGTGGGCCCAGTACTCCACGAGCAGCCGCGGACGGCGCGCCGAGTGCGCCCACGCCGCGTCGTCGACCAGGGCCCGGTCGTACGGGCCGAGCCGGCAGAACATCGGCATGTAGTGCGCGCGGACGGCGACGTTGACCGAGTCGAGCTGCAGCAGGCGCATGCGGCCCGAGCCCGCGCACGAGGTGGCGCCGGGTGACCGGCCCGGACGGGCCGGGGATCGGCGAACCCCTGCGCGGCCAGCGCCGCTCGCCGCGCCGCCGCCGCGCTGATCGTGGCGGTGCGGGCGGGGCTGTCAGGCTCGTCACACCCCGGATGCTGCCACGCGACCCCGACGTTCCTGGCGCTCGGACGCGACCACCAGCACCACGGCGCCCAGCACGACGGCCCCGCCGACGAGCTGGCACCGTGAACCGCTCCCCCGCGACGAGCACGCCGAGCACCACGGCGATCACCGGGTTGACGTAGGCGTAGGTGGCGACGGTCGAGACCGGCAGCGTCGCCAGCGCGTAGGCGTACGCGCTGAGCGCCCCGAGCGGCCACCACCACCGCGATGTACGCCCACGCCCACCACGAGACGGGCTCCACCGCTGCGACATCGAGCCGCTCGCCCGCCGCGAGGCTCACCGCCAGCAGGACCGCCCCGCCCACCAGCATCTGCACCGCGGCCAGCGCGAACGGGTTGGGCGGCACCGGCAGCCGGGTGGTCGCGAACGTCCCCGTCGCCCAGCCGAGCCCCGCCAGCAGCACCAGCCACGGCCCCCACCAGGCGTGCCCGACCACCCCGCGCGGACGACCCGGCGAGCAGCAGCACCGCCAGCCCGACCACGCCCGACCGCGACCCCGACGAGCGTGCCGCCGGCGAGGCCGGTCCCCGGTCAGCGCGCGCAGCGCGACGATGTACAGCGGCACGGCGGCGATGAGCAGCGCCGCCAGCCCGGAGGCCACCTGCTGCTGGGCGATCACGACCAGGCCGTTGCCCCACGCCGGCAGCAGCAGCCCGGACAGCGCCGTCGTCCCGAGCTGCGCGCGCGTCATCCGCAAGCCCGCGGCCCGGCGACGACGGCCACCAGCGCGGCGAGCAGCACCCCGCCGACCAGGAACCGCACGGCACCGGTCAGCAGCGGCGGCACCGTGGTGATGATCAGCCGGTTCGCCAGGTAGGTCGAGCCCCAGAGCACGTAGACCACGCCGAGCGCGACCCACGGGAGCACGCCGGCGGCGGTGGGCGTGCGTGGCACGAGACACCGCCAGACGTTGCCATGGCGAACCAACCGGTGTCGCGTCGGATCCGGGGTCCCGTCCGTCGACGCGTCGGGCCGGCGACGGACCGCGGGCCAGGTCGGGTATGCATGCGGCATGGCCATCGCCGCGGTCCGCGCCGCCGCCGTCCACGACGTCGACGAGATCGTCCGCATCCAGGCCGACACCTGGGCGGCCGCCTACGCCGAGCTCGTCCCGCCCGCCGCGATCGACGCAGCTCGCCGCGGACCCGGGCCGCGGCAGGCGTGGGCGAGCGCGGTCGTGGCGGGCGACGGATACCACGTGCTGCGTCGCGACCGAGGGCGAGTGGACGGTCGGGTTCTGCGCCGCGGCCGTGGCGGCGGCCCCGGACGCGGCGGGCCCCGCCGGACCCGGGCGCTGGGCCCCGAGGCGTGGGCCGAGGTCGGCGCGCTGCTGGTCGAGCCGCGGTGGGGCCGGCGCGGGCACGGCGGCCGGCTGCTCGCCGCGGCCGCCGATGCGCTGCGGGCGGGCGGCGCGCTGTACGGCCTGGCCTGGGTCCCCGAGGCCGACGAGGCGTCGCGGCGGTTCTACGCCCGCGCCGGCTGGGAGCCCGACGGCGCGGTCCGGGTGCTGGACACCGGCGACGGCGAGCTGCGCGAGGTGCGCGTCACCGGCTCGCTCGACCTGCAGCTGCAGGAGTAGTCACCCGAGGCCGAGCAGCGGCTCCAGGCCGATCGTGAGGCCCGGCCGGTCGCAGCACCCCGCGGACGGCGAGCAGCACCCCGGGCATGAACGACGCGCGGTCCAACGAGTCGTGGCGGATCGTCAGCGTCTCCCCCGCCGTCCCCAGGATGACCTCCTGGTGCGCGACGAGCCCGGGCAGCCGCACCGAGTGCACGCGGATGCCGTCGACGACTGGCCCCGCGCGCTCCCGTCAGCTCGCTCGTGGTGGCGTCCGGGACGGGGCCCGGAGCCGGCGCGCGCCTCCGCGATGAGCGACGCGGTGCGCGCGGCCGTGCCCGACGGGGCGTCGACCTTGCCGGCGTGGTGCAGCTCGATCACCTCGACGGAGTCGAAGAACCGGGCCGCCTGCGCGGGCGAACTGCATCATGAGCACCGCGCCGACGCCGAAGTTCGGCGCGACCAGCACGTGCCCGGGCGTCTCGTCGAGCCGGCCGCGGACCTCGCCGAACCGCGCCTCGTCGAACCCGCTGGTGCCGACGACCGCGGCGATCCCGTGCTCGACGCAGTACCGGATGTTGTCGAGCACGACGCCGGGGTGGGTGAAGTCGACGACCACCTGCGCGCCCGCGTCGACCAGCCCGGCCAGGTCGTCGCCCTCGTCGAGCTCCGAGCCACCAGCTCCAGGTCCTCGGCGGCCGCCGACCGCCCGGCACACCTCGGACCCCATCCGGCCGCGCGCGCCCAGCACGCCCACCCGGATCGTCTCCGTCACGGCGGGCAGCCTACGGCGCGAACACCAGCGCGCCGATCCACACCCCCGCGGCGAGCAGGCCCGCCGCGAGCTCGATGAGGATGCTCGCAGCCGACCGCGCCGCAGGGCGCCTCGCGCGTGGACGGCCAGGCCGCGGCGTGGTCGCGGCAGCCGGACGAGCTCGGCGGCGTAGATCCCGAGCACGAACCCGACGAACAGCCCGACCACCGGCACCACGAAGAACCCGACGATCCCCAGCACGCCGCCGGCGACGATCGTCCGCCCCGGGACACCGGAGTCGCGCAGCTGTCGGCCGGGCAGCAGGTACTTGGCGACGCTGCCGAGCGCCACGACCGCCACCGCGATGCCGAGCACCGTCCAGCCGACGCGCGTCGTTGCGGGGCACGGCCCACACGGCGATCCCGGCCAGCACGAGCAGCAGCCCGGGCAGCACCGGCAGCAGGATCCCCACGAGCCCGGTCGACGACCAGCACCCCGGCGATCAACGTCTCCACGGCCACCCCGCCGATCATTCCGCACTCTGGATGCAGAACGTCGTTCAGGACACGAGCGAAACCGCGTAGTGCATCCAGAGTGCGAACAAGGGGGCCGCGCGGTCAGGTGAGGGAGCGGAGGGCCGGGGGGAGGGCGGCCGGGGAGTCGTACGGGCCCACGACGGCGGCGGTGAGCGGGGCGCCGAGCAGCTCGCGGGCCAGGGCGGCGACGTCGTCGGGTGTCACCGCGGAGATCCGGTCGAGGCTCTCGGCGATCGTGCGCTGGCGGCCGTGGTCGAGCTCGGAGCGGCCCAGCCGGTTCATCCGCGACGGCGTGTCCTCGCAGACCCAGCACCAGGCCGCCGCGCAGGTTGCCCTGCGCGCGCACGACCTCGGCCGGGGTCAGCCCGTCGGCCGCCACGTCGGCGAGCACGTCGCGGACGACCGCCGACGACCTCGTCGAGCCGCTCCGGCGCGCAGCCGGCGTAGACCGAGAGGCGCCGGCGTCGGCGTAGGTCACCGACGCCGAGTACACGGAGTACGCGAGCCCGCGCTGCTCGCGGACCTGCTGGAACAGCCGCGAGCTCGGGCCCGCCGCCGAGCGCGGTGTTGAGCACCGACGAGCGCGCGCGCGCCGCGGGTCGTGCCGGGCCAGACCGCGGCACGCCGAGCATGAGGTGCGCCTGCTCGGTGTCCTCGGGGCGCAGCACCAGCCGCGGCCCGCCGGGACCAGGCACCGCGGCCGCGCCGCGCGGCGGGGCCGGCCGGGCGTCGCGCCGGCCGCGCCGGGCCGCGGCCGCCGCGAGCGCCGGCGCCGACCAGCTCGACGACCTGCGTCGTGCACGAGGTTGCCGGCCGCGGCGACGACCATCCGCGGCGTCGTGTACTCGCCGCGCCAGAACGTCGTGCAGGGTGTCGCGGCGCCATCCCGCTGATCGACTCCTCCGACCCGATCACCGGGCGGCCGAGCGGGTGCGTCGCCGAAGAGCGCCTCGTCGAACAGCTCGCCGAGCAGGTCCTCGGGGTCGTCGTCGCGCATCGCGATCTCCTCGAGCACCACCCCGCGCTCGAGCTCGACGTCCGCCGGGGCCAGCAGGGCGTCGGTGACGACGTCGGCGAGCACGTCGACCGCGAGCGGCAGGTCGGTGTCGAGGACGTGCGCGTAGTAGCAGGTGTGCTCCTTGGCGGTGAACGCGTTGAGCTCGCCGCCGACGGCGTCGAACTCCTCGGCGATCTCCGTCGCCGTGCGCCGCCGGGTGCCCTTGAACAGCAGGTGTTCGAGGTAGTGCGCGGCGCCCGCCTGCTCGGGGGCCTCGTCGCGCGAGCCGATGCCGATCCAGATGCCCGAGCGACACCGACCGCACGCCGGGCACCGTCTCGGTGACGCACCCGCACACCGCCGGGCAGCTCGGTGCGAGAGACGCCGGGGGCGGGGCGACAGCCCCCGCCCCCGGCGTCACCAGACGTCGGTCAACTCGGGCGTCGACCGTCGGTCGCTGCGACGGTGACCTCGAGCCGGTCGCGGCCTCGGCGCCGTCGGCCGGGGCGGCGTCCGCGGCGGCGGCCGTTCTCGGCCTCGCCCTCCGCGACCGGGATCAGGCTGATCTTGCCGCGGTTGTCGATGTCGGTGACCTCGACGCGGATCTTGTCGCCGACCTTGACGACGTCCTCGACCTTGCCGATGCGCTTGCCGTTGCCCAGCTTCGAGATGTGCACCAGGCCGTCCTTGCCGGGCACCAGCGAGACGAACGCGCCGAACGCGGCGGTCTTGACCACCGTGCCCAGGAACCGCTCGCCGATCTTCGGCAGCTGCGGGTTGGCGATCGCGTTGATCATGCCGATCGCGGCCTCGGCCGAGTCGCCGTCGGACGCGCCGACGTAGATCGTGCCGTCGTCCTCGATGGAGATGTCGGCACCGGTCTGCTCGGTGATCGAGTTGATCATCTTGCCCTTCGGGCCGATGACCTCGCCGATCTTGTCGACCGGGACCTTGATCGCGACGACGCGCGGCGCGTAGCGGCTCATCTCGTCGGGCCGGTCGATGGCCTCGCCGATGCACCTCGAGGATCGTCATCCGGGCGTCCTTGGCCTGGCTCAGCGCCGCGGCGAGGACCTCGGACGGGATGCCGTCGAGCTTGGTGTCGAGCTGCAGCGCCGTGACGAACTCGGGCGTGCCCGCGACCTTGAAGTCCATGTCGCCGAACGCGTCCTCGGCGCCGAGGATGTCGGTGAGGGCCACGTAGCGGGTGGAGCCGTCGACCTCGTCGGTGACCAGGCCCATCGCGATGCCCGCCACCGGCGCCTTGAGCGGCACACCGGCGTTGAGCAGCGACATCGTGGACGCGCAGACCGAGCCCATCGACGTGGAGCCGTTGGAGCCCAGCGCCTCCGACACCTGCCGGATCGCGTACGGGAACTCCTCGCGCGTGGGCAGCACGGGCAGCAGCGCCCGCTCGGCCAGCGCGCCGTGGCCGATCTCGCGGCGCTTCGGCGAGCCCACCCGGCCGGTCTCACCGGTCGAGTACGGCGGGAAGTTGTAGTGGTGCAGGTAGCGCTTGTGCGTCTCCGGGCCGAGCGCGTCGATCTGCTGCTCCATGCGCAGCATGTTCAGCGTGGTGACGCCCATGATCTGGGTCTCGCCGCGCTCGAACAGCGCCGAGCCGTGGGCCCGCGGGACGACCTCGACCTCGGCCGAGAGCGGCCGGATGTCGGTGAGGCCGCGACCGTCGATGCGGACCTGGTCGGCGCAGGATGCGCTGGCGGACCAGCTTCTTGTTCAGCGACCGGAACGCGGCGCCGATCTCCTTCTCGCGACCCTCGAACTTCGCCGCGAGCTGGTCCAGCACGCCGGCCTTGACCTCGTCGAGGCGCGACTCGCGCTCCTGCTTGCCGGCGATCGTCAGCGCGGCTGGCCAGGTCGTCGGACGCGCTGCGCGGTGACCGCGTCGAGGACGTCGGGCTGGTAGGCCGGGAAGGTCGGGAACTCGCCGGTGGGCTTCGCGGCGACGTCGGCCAGCTGCTGCTGGGCGACGCACAGGCTGCGGATGAACGGCTTGGCCGCCTCCAGGCCCGGCGGCGACGACCTCCTCGGTGGGCGCCTGCGCGCCCGCCGGCGACCAGCTCGTTGGTCTCGGTGGTGGCCTCGGCCTCCACCATCATGATCGCGACGTCGTCACCCGACCACGCGGCCGGCGACGACCATGTCGAACACGGCCCGCTGCAGGTCCTCGTACTGCGGGAACGCGACCCACTGGCCGTCGATGAGCGCGACGCGGACGCCGCCGATCGGGCCGGAGAACGGCAGCCCGGAGAGCTGCGTGGACGCCGACGCGGCGTTGATCGCCAGCGCGTCGTAGGGGTCCTGCGGGTCGAGGCTCATGATCGTGACGACGATCTGGATCTCGTTGCGCAGGCCGTCGACGAACGACGGGCGCAGCGGCCGGTCGATGAGCCGGCAGGTGAGGATCGCGTCGGTGCCCGGGCGGCCCTCGCGGCGGAAGAACGAGCCGGGGATCTTGCCGATGGCGTACATCCGCTCCTCGACGTCCACCGTGAGCGGGAAGAAGTCGAAGTGCTCCTTGGGCTGCTTCGACGCCGTGGTGGCGGACAGCAGCATGGTCTCGTCGTCGAGGTAGGCGACGACGGATCCGGCGGCCTGGCGCGCGAGGCGCCCGGTCTCGAACCGGATGGTGCGGGAGCCGAAGCTCCCGTTGTCGATGACGGCCGTGGTTTCGTGCACGTCACCCTTCGATGGGTTCGGTCATGAAGTGGTGCATCTCCTCGTGAGATGGTGCCACACCACGACGCGGCGGATCCTCGCGCGAGCCGGTCTTCGATCGAAGCCCTCGGGACGTGCCGTGCGGCGGGCCCGGGAGCCACTACCGAGGACCGGCGGATCGTCCTGCCGGCGGCGTGGCTCGTGCTGGTGTCTAGTTGTCAGTGGTGGAGCGCGGGCCGCCCGGGAGCGGCCCGGGCCCGGGGACGGCTCAGCGGCGCAGGCCGAGCCGCTCGATCAGGGAGCGGTAGCGCGCGACGTCGACCTCGCGCAGGTACTTGCAGCAGCCGCCGGCGACGGCCGACCAGCAGCAGCAGGCCACGACGGGAGTGGTGGTCGTGCTTGTGCATCTTGAGGTGCTCGGTGAGGTCGCTGATCCGCTTGGTCAGCAGCGCGACCTGCGCCTCGGGCGAACCGGTGTCGCCCTCGTGGACGCCGTAGGCGTCCAGGATCGTCTTCTTCTGTGCGGCGTCGAGTGCCACGTGTTCCTCTTCCTTCTGCTGTGCCGTGGGCCGGCGACCTCGCCGAGGCGCTGGTGCGAGCGGGGACCGGGGGAGACGGTCACGGCCGCCACGGACTGCAGCCGGACCCAGTACGCCACGTTACCAGGGGCGACCGAGCGTCAGTGCACGGCGTCCGGTTGGTCGAGCATGTCGGCGGGCGCCGCCGTCTTGGGCGTCTGCTCCGACGCCAGGAAGTCCAGCAGGAGGCGGTTCACCAGCGCGGGCTTCTCCAACGGCAGCGCATGCGACGCGCCGGGGACGACCGCGAGCTGCGACACCGGGAGCACCCGCTGCATCGCGCCGGCGTGCTCGATCGTCAAGGCGTCGTCGTCGCCCATGAGGACGAGCGTCGGTGCACCCACCGCGGCGAGCTCGGGCAGGGTGACGCCGGTCTCGTCGCGCCACAGCCGCAGCAGCTTGGCGAAGACCGTCTCGAAATGCTCCGGACCGTCCGGGGACGCCGCCGCGTAGAGGCTCTCCAGACCCTCGAACATGGGGGGCCGGTGCTGCGGGGACATCTGATCCATGATCGCGGTGAACTCGGGGCGGCAGCCGGACTGCTCGACGAACTGCCCGATGAGCACCAGCTTGCGGACGAGCTCCGGCCGGCGCAGGGCCACCAGCAGGCCCACCAGCGCGCCGTCGCTCCAGCCCACGAGGTGGGCCGAGCCGATCCCGACCGCCTCCATGAACGCGATCGTGTCGAGCGCCATGTTCTCGTAGGTCATCGGGCCGTCGACGTCCGGAGTCCGGCCGTGCCCGCGGCGTTCCGTCACGTAGACGCGGTACTGCTCGGCGAGCGCGCGGGGCCTGCCCGTCGAACGTCTCCGCCGTGCACGCCCCGCCGTGCAGGAGGAGCAGTGGCTCGCCCGCCCCGGACACCTCGTAGTAGGTGCGCACCCCGCCCACGTCGACGTACTCGCCCGCGCGGGTGGGCCCCTGCACGTTCGCCGTCATGACCCGCTCCCATCCGATGCGACTCGCTGCTCGTCCTGCCCTGCCGTGGGTCGCTTGTCGGCGACCGCCGTCCCCAGCGAGAGGGCGCCTGCGAACCTCGGCGTCGCCTCCGCATAGAAGACGTCGAGCTCGGTGACGGTGAAGCCCGCCGCCGTCACCAGGTCGACGATCGGCCTGGTGAGGTGGCACCCGCCGAGGATCGGCTTCGTGACCGGCTCGATGCGGCGCTGCCAGCGGCGCACCTCCTCGTCGGGCGCCAGCCCGTGCTCGACGAAATGCAGGGTCGCGCCCGGCTTGAGGACCCGCCGCACCTCGCGCAGGGCGGCGGCCACGTCCGGGATCGAGCACATCGTCCAGGTGGACAGGGCGGCGTCGTAGACGTCGTCGGCGAAGGGGAGCGACTGGCCGTCGCGGCCCGCCCTGCGCACCGGGACGGTCGACGCCGTCAGGCGGTCGTCGGCAAGCTTCCAGCAGAGATCGGCCGGCTCGATCGCCGCGACGCCGGTGACGGCGGCCGGGTAGAAGGGCACGTTGTGGCCCGTGCCGAAACCGATCTCGACGACCTCCCCCGCGAGCCCGGCGCAGACCCGGCGCCGGTGCTGCTCGTCCGCCTTCGTGCCGCACGCGACGTCGACGATCCGCGGGAAGATCCGCTCGCCGTAGAAACCCATGTCCGTTGCCTCCCCCGTGCTGCCTTCGGATGTCCGCACCGACGTTAGGCCCGGTGGGCCCCTCGGACATGAGGAGTTCTCCCTACGGACGCTCGGGTGCGCCGGTGTGAGCCACCCGGGAACCGTGGTCCCGGCTGGCCGCCGGCCACGCCTGGAGGGTCGGTCCGCGGCCCGGCGACGACGTTCAGGGCCTGGCCTCGAGGATGAGGTTGAGCGGGGTCGCCGCGGCCTGCCGGACGCGGGTGTACCCGGCCTCGGTCAGCACCTGCCGCAACCGGTCCTCGCCCGCCTGGGCGCCCAGTCCGAGCCCCACCTCCTGCGCGAGCGACGCCGGGGTGCAGAACAGCGTGGAGAACCCGTAGAACGCCCGGCCGAGCGGGTGGAGGTTGTCCTCGACGCGGTCTCCCGCGAACGGCTCGACGATCATCCAGGTGCCGTCCGGCGCCAGGGTGGAGCGCACGTGACGGGCCGCGCCGACCGGGTCGCCCATGTCGTGCAGGGCGTCGAAGACGGTCACCAGGCCGTAGCCCGTGCCCGGGTAGTCCTTCGCCGACGCGACCTCGAAGCTCACGCGGTCGACGACACCGGCGTCGGCGGCGGCCTTGCGAGCAGCGACGATCGAGACGTCGTGCACGTCGAAACCGACGAACCGCGACGCCGGGAACGCCAGGGCCAGCACGATCGTCGACGCGCCGTGACCGCACCCGACGTCGGCCACCGTGGTCCCCGCCGCCAGCCTGTCGACCACGCCGTCCAGTGCCGGCAGCCACTCGCCGACGAGGTGCGCCTGGTAGCCGGGACGGAAGAACCGCTCGGTGCCGCGGAACAGCCGCGTGTCGTGCTCGTCGAAGCCCACCCCCGCCCCGGTGCGGAACGCCTCGCTGATCTTCGACTCGCCCAGGTAGCCGGCGGTCAGCACCTCGAAGCCGCCCGCCAGGAACGACCGGGCTCGTCTCGTCGGCGAGCACCATCGCGTGCTCGTCGGGCAGCGCGTAGCGGGCGGTGGCCGGGTCGTACGTGACGTATCCGCCCGCCGCCTGGTTGTTGAGCCACTCGCGGACGTAGCGCTCGGTGGTGCCGGTGGTGTCGGCCAGCTCAGCCGGGGTGAGCGGCCCGGCGCCCGCCATCGCCTTGTACAGACCCAGCTTGTCGCCGATGTGCACCAGGGCACCGGAGACCGCCACGCCCATGTCGGCGACGGCCTGGTGCACGAACGCTTCGAGCTTCTTGTCGTCGATCCTCATCATGTCCTCCGTGGTCGAGGGTGTCCTCGACCACGGGGCGCCAGGTCGTCGGGACGGCCCGCCAGACCGGATCTGGCGGTTCGGATCCGTGCGGTCACAGCCGCCAGGACGTGGGTGACGGCGGGTGTAACGGCAGAACAGACCCGTGGTGATCGACCCGCGCAGGTGCTCGCCGAGGCGCGGGTGCGCCGACGCGATGCGGCCGAGGCTGTCGCGGATCCGGGCGGTGACCGCCTTGCGGGCCCGTTCGGCGTCGTCGCCGAGCCCGCGGTTCCGGCCGCCGAGTCCGACCGCCGCCGCCAGCTCGCGGACCAGGAACTCGCGTTCGGCGTGCGCCGCGGCGGCGCGGGCCGGGTCCCCGGCGCGGTCGGCCTCGTCGAGGACGCCGTCGAGCTCGTCGATGCGGGCCCGGTAGCTCGCCCGGGCGGTCGCGTCGAGCATCGGGTCGGCGCCCAGGCGGCCTGCCGACGAGCCGGGGTCACCGGCGCCGAGCAGGGTGGTGGCCGCCACCTCCCGGCCCTGGGTGCCGAGCAGACACCGCGATGTCACCCAGGCCCTTGGCGTCCTTGAGGCGCACGTCGGTGCCGCCGTAGGACAGGGTCCATACCTCGCCGTCGCGGCGGAAGCCGTTGACCGCGACCGTGGCGAGCCCGTCGATCCGCGCCAGGATCTCCGGCATGCCGACGGCCGCGGCGGTATTACGGGCCGCGGCCAGCAGGTCGGCGACACGGCCCCCGTCCGCGCCGAGGTTCCTCGCCCGCAAGGCCGCCGCCCACTCGACCTGCGTCCTGGCCAGCCACGGTCGGGCACCCAGCCGTCCGTGCATCTGCGCCGCATCCTCGAAGTGGTCGATCGCCGCGTCCGCCCGGCCGACCGCCGCGGCGAGGACACCGAGATGGTGGTCGACCGCGCCGCCGAAACCGACGACTCCCGCGGTGACGACGGCGTTCCCGGCGTGCGGCAACAACGCGTCGTAGCAACGACGCGCAGAACCCGGTCAGGCCCAACGCGGCGGCGGCCTCGCCCAGGTTCGACCATCGGAGCACGAGCATCAGGTCGCGGGGAAGGACGGCGGGTGTGCGACGATCGGCGCGAGCACCTCCCTGGCCCCGTCGTGGTCGCCCCGGTCCAGCCGGGCGAGCGCCAGGTGCGCCATCGCCAGCTCGCGTAGCGGCGACGTCGAGAGGTTGCGCAACGCGGGCTCGAGCTCGGCCCGTCGCCCCTGCACGCTGCGCAGCTCCCACACCTGCGTGAACTCGACGTTCTCGCGGTCGGGCTCGTCGATCTCCGCTCCGAGCGCGGCCGCCTCGGCCATCGCCGCCGCCGCCGTCCCGAGCTGCCCGGTCATGGTCGCGACGGTCACCCGGCGGGTGAGCGACAGATACCTCCAGCGCGGTTGCTGCAAGGCGGTGGCCATGCGGTCGAACTCCTCCAGGTCGCGCAGACACTGCTGCCGGCCGGACTCCAGCTCCGCGGTGGCACGCAACAGACACGACTCGGCGATCAGCTCCTGGTCCCCCGCCCGGCGGGCCACCTGTCCGATCTCGGCGGCGAGGTCGTGGCGTTCGGAGGCGGTCCCCGGGAACCACAGCGAGTCGTGCCGGGCCAGGAGGCACACCGCCAGCGTGGAGTCGTCCCCGTCACTGCGCGCGAGGTCGAGTGCAGCGCGGCTCAGCTCCCCGGCACGCGTGTCGTCGTCGCCGAACGAGTGGTAGACGACCCTGGCCAGGCCGGCCATCACCCTGGCCCGAAGCTCGCCCGACCCGGTACCCAGCGCGGCCAGCGCCTCCTCGAGCAGCGTGATCGGTGCGTCGTGCCCGGTCCCGGACACGAGGCCGAGAGCCACCACCCCGAGTGCCGCCCTGGCCAGCCCGACCGCGTCACCGCTGCGCCTGGCCAGGTCGAGCGCCAGCCGGTAGTCCTCGTGGGCCCCGCCGACGTCGCCGGTGGCCCGCCGCGCGTTGCCCGACCCGAGCAGCAGCTCCAGCCTTGCGGCGGCGCTCAGCAGGCCCGCCCCGCCGAGGCCGTCCAGGGCACGCCGGTACTGCCCGACGGCGTCGGCGTGGGCGAGACGCCGGGTGGCCTCCTCCGCGGCCGCCAGACAGTGCCGGACGGCGACGTCGACGGTCCGGCGGTCGCCGTCGCCTCCGCGGTCGTCAGCCCCGCCGGACCCGAGGGCCGCGAGCAGGAAATGATGAGCCAGCTCTGCGACCCCGACCTCGGCGCCGGTGCTCCCCAGCTCTTCGAGAGCCTCGCCGACCCGCCGGTGCAGATCCGCCCGGACCGGCGCGGCCAGCCCGTCGTACAGCGTCTCGCGGAACAGGTCGTGGCCGAACCGGTAGAGCGACGCGGGGGCGGCCGGCTCGACGAGCACGCGTGCCCGGACCGCCAGCTCGGTCAGTTCCTGGACTGCGGCGGGCGTGGACCGGCCTGCCCGGGAGAGGACCGCCGCCCCCACCTCCTGTCCGGCCACCGCGGCCACCGCGAGCAGGTCGGTACACGCCTGCGGCAACCGGGCCAAGCCGCTGCTCCACGACCTGGCGCACCCCGTCCGGGATCCCGGCCCGCCGCCCGTCCACCTGGTTCACCCCGCCGCGGCTCGCCAGCAACCTCGTGACCTCGCGGACGAAGAACGGGTTGCCTGCGGTGCGCGCGAACACCTGGTCCACCAGGTCAGGTCGCGGGTCGACGCCACCGGTACCGGCGATCAGGCGCGCCACCCCGTCCCGGTCCAGCCCGGCCAGCTCGATCAGGTCGCTGTCCGTACCCACGTCTCCCACCAGCGTCCGGACGGGGTGACCCGGCCCGACCTCGGTGTCCCGGAAGCAGCCGATGACCAGCAGTGACGCCGTGGGCAGCCGCCGCGCCAGGAAGCCGAGCAGCAGGACGGAGGAGACGTCCGCCCACTGCAGGTCGTCGAGGACCACGCAGAGGGGCCGGTCGTCGGCCACCCGCACCAGGAACGAGCTGACCGCGTCGAACAACCGGAACCGGGCGCGGTCGGGATCCCGGTCCACCGGCGGCGGGGTATGCGCGGACGGTGCCGCATCCTCGGCGATGCGGGAGACCTCGTCGGCGTCGGGCCCGAGCTGCGCGTCCAGGGTCTGCCGGTCGACGCCGGCGGCGTGCTGGCGGAGGACCTGGATCCACGGCCAGTAGGCAGGGGCACCCGCCCCGTCCCAGCAGGTGGCCCACAGCACCCGGCCCTCGCGGCGCACATCGGCGACGGCGCTGTCCACCAGCGCGGTCTTGCCGATCCCGGGCTCGCCGGACACGAGGACCAGCCGGCCGCGACCCGCGACGGCACCGTCGACGGCGAGCCGCAACCCCGCGAGGGCGACCCCCCGACCGACGAGTTCGTCCGCGACCACCGGGCCATCGTGCTCCTCGACCGACCATCGCCGGCAGCCTCGGAGCCGAGTCACGTCGTGCGCAGCGGCACGCGGTGCACGGCGCGGTACCGCGGCGCACCCCGGCCCGACTCGCTCACCGCCAGGACGACCTCCTCGGGCCGCCACCACGGTCCGACGTGGGCCGACCACGGCTCGGACGGCTCGGACACGGCGCTCCCCCGCTCCGACCGGCCCCGGCGCTTCCTGGCGCGCAGGAGCGTGACGTGCCCGACGAAGCGGGCCGGGTCGCCGCCCGCCGCGGCCACGAGAGCCGACAGGTCGCCCTCGACCGCCGCCCAGCGCACGCCCGGGAACGAACCCGCGCCCGCCAGCCGCAGCCGGGGCGCGGGCGCGCCGCGCACCCGGCGCTCCAGGTCGCGGGCGAGCGGCCCGGGATCGGCCTCGCCGTGGAACGCGAGGGTGACGTGCCAGCCCGCGGCGTCGGCCACCCGCCAGCCCGGCGGTGCCGGATCCGGCCCCATGGCGGCGGCGAGGGCGGCGACCACCTCCGCGGGCGGCCAGAGGGCGGTGAACAGGCGCATGCCGATCCCCTCAGTCCGCCCGCGCCCTGGACGCGGCCTGCCGAAGCACCTCCGCGAGCTCCGGGAAGGAGGAGCCCAGTGCGACCGCCGCCGCGGCGAGGCGAGCGGGCGCGGCGACCGCACGCAATGCGTCGACGGCCGTCCCGCTCGGCCTGCGGTAGTGGGGCGCCTGCAGCAGCGCGCCCGCCCGGCCGCGGCAGCTGTGGCCCGGGATCCGCCAGCGGCGCCCCGCGCGTCGGGGCTGCCGGTCCACCCGGAGCCGGCGCCCACTGCCAGCGTGCACGCTCGGCCTCGGCGAGCAGCGCGTCGGCCGCCCGGCGGCCGAGCGGTGCCCGGGCACCCGCGCAGCGCTGGTCGAGCAGGAGCAGCCGGGCGAGGACGGCGGGATCGCCGATCTTCACGCGACGGGCGCTCACGAGCTGGCTGAGCATGGCCGGGCTCATCCCCAGCGTCCGCGCGAGCCTGGCCTGCGTGACCCCGAGCACGACGGTCAGGACGCGCACCCGGTCGCCGAGCGGGGCGCCGTACAGCTCGCGCTGCCGACGGCGGTTCAGGTCGATGCGCGCCCCGAGCGCTGTGGTCGCCCCAGTTGCCATGGCGAGATGCTCGCAGCCGGCCGGGTCCTGCGGGCCCGAACGGGAAAGTCCGCGCTCAGCGCCGCGCCGCTGGTCGGCGGGCGGCCGCTGCCCGACCGAGACCTCGTGCGCGTGGGTCAGGACGGCGAGCAGCGCGTCCCGTACCGAGAGCCGGTCCCGCGCGTCGAACGTGACGACGGGGATGCGGTCCGGGACGGCCAGCGCCCACCGCACGTCGGTCAGGTCGTGGCTCAGGCGTCCCGTCGAAGAGGTTGGCGGCCACGACGAACGGGAGCCCGACGTTCTCGAAGTAGTCGACCGCCGGGTAGCAGTCGTCCAGCCGGCGGGTGTCGCAGATGACCAGCGCCCCGAGCGCACCGTGGCTGAGGTCGGGCCACATGAACCCGAACCGGTCCTGGCCCGGCGTGCCGAACAGGTAGAGCTTCAGCGTCGGGTCGATGGTGATGCAGCCGAAGTCCAGCGCCACCGTCGTGGTGGTCTTGTCGGGCAGGTCACCGCCGCGGTCGATCGTCGGCGGCGACCGACGTCATCTCCGCCTCGGTGGTCAGCGGCGTGATCTCCGAGATGGCGCCGACCGCGGTCGTCTTGCCCACCCCGAACCCGCCGGCGATGACGATCTTGACCGGCACCGGCGCACGGCGCGTGCCCGCCGCGGCGCCGGCCGCGGCCCTTCAGGAGACTGCGCGTAGTCCACGGATCACCCTCTCGAGAGTCTCGATGTCGGTGGCCAGACCGGCCTCGGGGCGGAGCACGTCCAGGTGGCCGGCACCGACCAGGTCGCCCACCAGCACCCGGACGACACCCAGGTGCAGCCCGAGCCGGGCGGCGATCTCGGCGACGGACCGGGGCGACCGGCACAGCTCGACGATGTCGCGGGCCTCGAACGGCTGGCTCCCCCAGCCGGTGAAGCCGAGCTCGGTCGTGACGACCTGCGCCTCGATCTCCAGCGACCCGCTGGTCGGGACCCGCCCGCCCGTGAGCAGGTAGGGCCGGACCGGGGCGGCGTCGGCCGAGGGCCGGTAGCCCTCCAGCCGCGGCTCGGCCGGCAGCGGCGGCGGAAGCCCGCCGAGGTGGGAGTACGGCCCGACCCGGGACGGCCCGCGCCGTTCCGGGCCGTCCGGGGGCAGGCGGATCGTCATGAACCCTCAGAGCCCCACGATGTTCTTGAGCTCCTCGACCAGCAGCGGCGTCAGCACCGCGCCTGCGCGGTTGGTGAACTGCGCCATCTCGTAGGCGATGTTGCCGAGGTTGGCGGACTTGGCGGCCAGCACACCCAGCGCCGACCCCGAGCTGATCGTGCTGACCAGCATGTAGCCGCGCTCGAAGTCGATGATGGTCTTGATCGGCTCCCCCAGGTCGTACGACCGGGAGGCACCGCCGGCCAGGCTCATGAACGCGCAGGCGATGGCGGCCAGCCGGTCGGCGCTGGACTGGTCCAGGGCGGCCGACACGGCCATCGGCAGCCCGTCGGAGGACACGGCGATGGCCTCGATGATTCCCGGTGTCTCGGTGGCGAACCGGTTGAGCAACCAGTTGAAGCTCTGCGCGTCCGCGCTGCCGTACCGGGGTGCTGCGGTCACCGGCCACCTTCCTTCTGGGGTGCGAGATCCCGTTGCGGGACGGCGGATCCCTCGGCGAACCCGTCGAGGAAGGCGTTGAGGCTGTCCCGTTCGAACTTCGGGTCGAGCCGGAGCCCGGTGGGCCCGGTGTAGTCGATCTCGGGGCCGCGCAGCCCGGGGGACAGCGCCGCGCCGGGGACCCGGCGTACGAGGTCGTCGCGACCGCCTCCCGCGACGGAGCCCGCGTGGAACTCCGCGACGGCCGCCCGCTCCGCCTCGGGATCACGAGCGCGCACCGCCTCCGGCACGGGAGGCATGGCCGACCTCGAACATCCGGGCGCCGGGTACCCGACGGGTGAGGCCGCCGCGTCCGATCTGCGGCGGGCCGGCATGTCCGTTCGTGGGCGCCGCACCCGCGGGCGGAGCGGCCCCGTCCGCGACGGCCTCCCGGTCGAGGCGGAACCACGGGAAGGTCGAACCCGGGTCCGGCAGCTCGGGCAGCGCCGTCCGCACCACGTCGGCACGCGCGCGCACCGCCGGGAGCACCGGCCGGTGCGTCGACGGCGCCTGGACGGGCGCGGGCGGCGCCGGGAGCCCCAGCAGGAGCTGGTTCGGGATGTCGACCAGTGCGGTGATGCCGCCACCCGCGGTCGGCCGCAGCCGGACCGACGAGCCCGTGGCGCCGGGAGAGCCTGCCCACCACGAACAGGCCGAGCACGCTGGTCGGCACGACGTCGAGCCGTTCCCGCTCGACCAGCCGCCGGTTCTCCTCGGTGAGCTGGTCGGCCGACATCCCGATGCCGTGGTCGACGACGGTGATCCGGCAGCGGTCGCCGCCCAGCCCGGCCTGCACGTCCACGAACCGGTCCGGCGGCGAGAAGGACGTGGCGTTCTCCAGCAGCTCGGCCATGAGCAGCACGAGGTCCGCGACGAGTCGCGGCGACACGGTGACGTCCGCGATCGGCGCCGAGCCGGATCGCCCGGAAGCCCTCGATCTCGCCCATCGCGGACCGGACCGCCGTGGCCAGCGGCAACGGCTCCGCGCCGTAGCTCTCGTCCGTGGCGCCTGCCACGACCATCAGGCTGTAGGCGGTGCGCCGGAGGCGGGCGGACACGTGGTCGATCCGGTAGAGACCGGCGAGCAGGTCCGGGTCGGTCTCGTCGCGCTCCAGCTCCTCGATCATGCCCAGCTGCCGGCCGACCAGGTTCTGGGTGCGCCGCCCGACGCTGGCGAACATCGTGGCGACGTTGCGCCTGCTCACCAGCTGGCGTTCCAGCAACAGCACGGCGGTGGCCTGGACCCGGTTGAACGCCGTCGCCAGCTCGCCGATCTCGTCCTGCGAGCGGATGTCGATCGCGGCCAGCCGCGGCGTCTCCCGCTCGGCATCCTCGTCGTCCGCGACCCGCAGCAGCTCGGCGTTGGCGAGGTCGGCCACCGCCGACGCGGCCAGCGACAGCCGTCGCAGTGGCCGGGCGATCGATCTCGTCACCGCGACGACCAGCCCTACGACCAGCGCGAACAGCCCCACCGCGACGGCGGCCACCGTGATCGCGGCGGCCATCGCTTTCGTGGCCGCGGCTCGCGGCATCGGTGTTGATCTGCTGCGCGAGCCGGTCCTCGACGAGCCGCGCGAGCCCCGCCTGCGACTCCAGTGCGGCCACCGCGGCGGGGATCACCGAGCTGCCGTCCGCGGCCGTCGGACCGGCCCGCAGCACCTCGTCGACGCGCCGAGCGGCCCGGCTGAGGTCGACGGTGCGGAACAGCCCCACCTGGTCCGGGCGCGGCGAGGCTGCGGAACCGCTCGGCGTGGAGCCGCCGCAGCGTGGTGGCCTCGGCGACCCGGGCGGGACCGGCGGCGTCGAGGGCGGTCAGGACGAACGCGGCCCCGATGCTGCTGCTCGCCTCGTCCGCGCGGAGCAACCCGTCGAGCGCGCCGAGCTGCCGGCCACCCGCGACGTCGGACTGCTGCTGGGCGGGCAACGCCAGTGCGTTCACGACGTCACCGATCGCCGCGCCGAACGCGTCGTAGACCTGCTCCGGCGCGACCGTCCGGTCGAGGATCCCCGGCCTGAGCCGGGACAGCTCGCCGACCCCGGTCAGCGCCAGCGAGAGCGGCTCGGTGACCCGCCGCCCCAGGTCCGCGCGCAGCTGGAGGACCCGGTCCCGGACGGCCTGCGACGCGAGCACCACCGCGCTGCGGTTGGCCTCGGGCGTCGCCAGGTAGCCCATCGAGAGCAGGCGCTCGCGCTGGACGTCCTGGACGAGCGCGCCCGCGGCCCTCGCGACCTCGGCCGAGCCGGCGGTGGCCCCCGCTGTGCGGGCGTCGTCGATCCGGTCGGCGAGGAACGGAACGGCGAGGAGCACGACCATCGTCAGCGGGATGGCGAGCAGCAGGCTGAGCTTCTGGCGGACGCTCAGCCGCCCGAGGATCACGGCGCGCTACCCGTCATCGGCGGGCTCCCGGCGAGCCGGCGGGCGCAGGGCCCGGCCGACGTGGATCAGCTCGGCGTCGGCCAGCAGCTCGCGGGCGTCGACCAGGTCGCGCTCGACGGGGTAGGCGACCGCGTCGACGGGCTGCTCCGCCCTCGGCACCGGGCGCCTCCGGCGCTGCCGGTCCGGGGTCCGGCAGCCGGAGCCAGAGGATGCAGGCGGCGATCACCACGCCGACGACGGCGGCTGCGACCGCGCGGGACCGCGCGTCCGCCAGTGCGTTCTCGCGCACCGCGATCAGCGCGTCGAGCTCGTTCAGGGTGGCCTCGCCCAGTGCGAGCGCGGCGGTGCGCAGCTCGATCCTGGTGGCCGCGACCACGGCCGGGTCGGCGCGCGTCGTCGAGGGGGCGGCCAGCGCGTCACCGGGCGCCAGCGCGCTCACCGGGCTGCGGAAGGCGTCGAGCTGGCCGATCAGGTTCGACCCGAGGGTGGGGCTCGCCGTGGCGTCGAAGCTCTTCTTCAGCCCGGCGTCGATGGCGGCCGCGTGCCCGGGCCACCCGGTCCTCGGCCGCGGTGACCTGCACCGGCTCGGGCGTCGGCGCGGCTCGTTCCGCTCGTCCGGTTCGCTCCTCACCTGCGGCGCGACGACGAGCGGCAGGTCGGCGGCCCGTCCGGCGTCGACCACCACCGGTGGGATCCGCAGGAGCACCGTGTCCATGAGGTAGTAGGTGTCGATCTCCGGATCGAGGATCAGCTGCGACTCGTCCCCGACCTTGACCGCCAACGCCAGCAGCAGGTCGACGGACTGTCCGTAGGCGTCGTAGGCCGGACGGCCCGGGCCGTCCGCCCGCGCGAGCATGCCGTCGATCTGGGAGCGCAGGCTCGACCAGCGCTCCTGCACGCGCAGCGGACCGCCCTGCGCGCGGTCGGCGTCGTCGACGGCCGTGATGGCGTCGCGCATCTTCTGCGGTCGACGGCCTGGCCGCGGACGGCGAGCGACTGCGCCTCGTCCAGGGCCCCCAGCAGGCCGATGAGCGGCCGGAGGTAGGCGACGCCGGACCGCTCGTCCGCCGCGATGTCCCGGTCCTTCCCGGTGGAGGTCCAGAACTGTTCGAACAGGACACCGAGGGGCACCAGCAGCGCCGTGGCCAGGATGAACGCCGCGAGCACCTGGATGCGGCGCGCGAGCGGGAAGCGGGTGGTCGGGGGCCGGGGCGTTCATCGCGAGTGCGCACCCCCGCTCGCGGGCGGGCGGGCCCGCAGGGAGCGGGTCCGGGACGGTCGCCGCCCGGGTGGCGACGGGCGGGGCGTGCCGGGCCGAGGTGTCGTCCGCCTGGCTCCGGCGGGGCAGGCCGCGTGCGGGGCGGCGTCCCGTTCACCGGTTGCATCACGCCGTGGCCGTTCGGCGGCCGGTCCGCGGACGGGCCGGGGTAGGCGTGCTCGTAGGCCGACTCGCCGTGTTGGGACAGGTCCAGCCCGACCGTCTCCTCGCGCAGCCGGACCCGGTTGCCGACCAGCCGGTGGAGGAACACGCCGATGAGGGCCGTCGCCACCATGGAGTAGCCGATCACCGCCGCCACCGCCGTGAGCTGCAGGCCGAGCTGCGCGTACCCACCGCCGTAGAACAGGCCGTCCGCGCCTGCGGGGTTCACCTCGCGGGTGGCGAACAGGCCGACCGCGAGCGAGCCGACGATCCCGCCGATCAGGTGGACGGCCACCACGTCGAGCGAGTCGTCGACGCGCACCAGCAGCTTCAGGCTGACGGCGAAGGCGCAGATCGAGCCGGCGAGCACCCCGACCGCGATCGCCCCGACCGGGTTGACGAAGCCGGCGCACGGTGTGATCGCGACGAGGCCGACCACCGCGCCGGACACGGCGCCGAGCGTGGTGCACTTGCCGTAGCGCAGGCGCTCGACGGCGATCCAGGCGAGCAGCCCGACCGACGCCGCGACGTGGGTGTTGACCAGCGCGGTGCCGGCCACGCCGTCCGCCCGGAGCTGCGACCCGGCGTTGAACCCGAACCAGCCGAACCACAGCAGGCCGGTGCCCAGCATCACCAGTGGCATGTTGTGCCCGGGCATGGCGTCGTCGGGCCAGCCGCGCCTGCGGCCGAGGACGATGGCCATCACCAGCGCCGACGCCCCGGCGTTGACGTGCACCACCGTGCCGCCCGCGAAGTCCAGCGCCCCCAGCTCGAACGCCCAGCCCGTCGGCGAGAACACCCAGTGCGCGACCGGTGAGTAGACCAGCAGGCTCCACAGCGGGATGAAGACGACGAAGGCCCCGAACCGGAACCGGTCGGCGGTCGCCCCGGTGATCAGCGCGGCGGTGATCACGGCGAACATCATCTGGAAGGCGGCGAAGACGATCGGCGGGATCTCCTGCGCGAGTGGCGCCCGTGTAGCCGGGCACCGGGATGGTCATGTCGGCCAGGCCGGCGAAGGTGAGATCACCGACGAAGGCGTTGCCGCGCCCGAAGGCCAGCGAGTAGCCCGCGATCACCCACACCGTGCTGACCAGCGCGATGACCGTGAAGTTCTGCATCAGCATGCCGAGCACGTTCTTCGCCCGGACCAGCCCGCCGTAGAACATCGCGACCGCAGGGGTCATGAGCAGGACCAGGCAGGTACTCGCCAGGACCCACGCCGTGGCACCTGCGTCGACCGCCATCAGTCGGCTCCCTCCGGCAACGGGACACACCGACCCGATTGCCTCGATCGAGGCCGACAATGGCTACTTGGTGTAGTCGCGACCTCAGAGTGCCGGGGATCCTATACTGCGTAAGGTTGACGTGCGACACGGGGAGGTACCACTCCCGCGGACACGGGTCAGCGGGCGAGCAGCTCCCGCGTGCGGGCCACGTCGTGGTGCATCTGCTCTACCAGGGCGTCCACCGATTCGAAGCGCTCCTGGCCCCGCAACCGGTGCTCGAAGTCGACCGCCACCTCGAAGCCGTAGAAGTCCTCGTCGACGTCGAGCACGTAGGCCTCGACGGTGCGCTCGCGCCCGGAGAACGTCGGGTTGGTGCCCACCGAGATCGCGGCCGGCAACAGCCGGTCACGAAGGGCGAACCGACCCGCGTAGACGCCGTCGGCCGGCAGCGCCGTGAACGGGGCGACCGCGACGTTGGCCGTCGGGAACCCCAGGTCGTGGCCGCGGCGGTCGCCGTGCACCACCACGCCCTCGACGCGGTGCGGGCGGCCGAGCGCCGCCGCCGCCGCGACCACGTCGCCCGCGTCGATGCAGGCCCGGATGTAGGTCGAGGAGAACGTGACGCCGTCGTCGCTGATGAGGTCCAGACCCTCCACCGCGAACCCGAACCGCTCCCCCAGACGCGTCAGCATCGGGACGTCGCCCGCTGCTCGGTGACCGAACGTGAAGTTGCGACCCACCACCACCGCGGCCGCGTGCAACCGCTCGACCAGCACCTCGTGGGCGAACTCGGCGGGCTCGGTGCGCGACAGCTCGGCGGTGAAGGGCAGGACGCAGAACGCCTCGACGCCCAGGCCGGCGACGAGCTCGGCGCGGCGCCCGAGGCTGGTCAGGCGCGCCGGGTGGCTGCCGGGGCGCACGACCTCCGCGGGATGCGGGTCGAACGTGACGAGGACCGCGGGCAGTCCGCGCGCACGGCCGCACTCCACCGCGCGTCCGATCAGCTGCTGGTGACCGCGGTGCACGCCGTCGAACACGCCGACGGTGACGACGCTGCGTCCCCAGCCCGTCGGCACGGCCTCGAGCCCACGCCAGCGCTGCACGGGCGCGAGCCTACGGAACGACGAGTCCGACGTGCCGGGCGAGCCCGGCGGGGGCCCGACTCGCGCACCTGCGCGGCACGGCGCCAAGCGCCGACCGCGGGTCAGGCCGGGGCGAGGACGACGAGGGGGCGGGCGGCGACGACGCCGTCCCGCGCGCTCTCGCTGACCAGCGCCACCACCCGGCCGTCCGGGTCGAAGACGCCGTACGGACCGTCGAGACCCACCGGTGGCAGCGGCCTGCCGTGGGCGATGTCGGCGGCCCCGGCCGCGTCGAGGTCGCGCCGGGGGAAGGCGAGGGCGACCGCGCCGTCCAGCGGCAGCGACAGCTGCGGCGCCGCCTCCAGCTCCTCGAGGCTCCGCGCGTGCTCCAGCGTGAACGGGCCGACCCGCGTGCGGCGCAGGGCGGTGAGGTGGCCGCCCACGCCGAGCCCGGCCCCGAGGTCGCGGGCGAGCGCCCTGACGTAGGTGCCGGAGGAGCACTCGACCGTCACGGCCAGGTCGGCGCCGTGGCGCGCGTCGAGGGTGAACGCCGAGACCGTGACCGGCCGCGCCGGCAGCACCACGTCCTCCCCCGCCCGCACCCGCGCGTACGCCCGCTTCCCGTCGACCTTGATCGCGCTGACCGAGCTGGGCACCTGCTGGATCGGACCGGTGAGGGCGGCGAGGCCGGCGGCGACCGCGGCGTCGGGGACGGCCGCGGCGTCGTCGACGGTCGAGAGGACCTCGCCCTCGGCGTCGTCGGTCGTGGTGGCGGCGCCCAGCCGGATCGTCGCGGTGTAGGCCTTCGTGTCCAGCGCCAGGTGCCCGAGCAGCTTCGTGCCCCGGCCGACCCCGCAGACCAGCACGCCGGTGGCCATCGGGTCGAGCGTGCCCGCGTGGCCGATCTTGCGGGTGCCCAGGATGCGCCGCAGCCGGGCGACGACGTCGTGCGAGGTGAGCCCGCCGGGCTTGTCCACGACCACCAGGCCGGACGCGATGGTCACGGCGCGCATCCTGTCAGCAGCCACCGCCCCGTCCGGCCCCGCCCTCCCGGGCGCCGGGTGTCAGGAAAGCCACGTTCAGGTCACGTGACGTCCTGAAAGTGGCTTTCCTGACACCCCGGCACGGCACTACCCCCGCACGGCACCCGGCACCGCCCACCGCCCCGACCGGGCCCGCAGGCGTGACGGCGACGAGCCGGACCAGCATGAACGCGGTGAGCCCCGACCAGATCCCCGCGAGCCCCCAGCCGAACGCCAGCGACGCCCAGACCAGCGGGAGGAACCCGACCGCCGCCGCGGCGAGCGTCGACGTGCGGAGGAACGCGGCGTCACCGGCTCCGAGCAGCACGCCGTCCAGGGCGAACACGACGCCGGCGACCGGCTGCAGCACGACGAAGAACCACCACGGCACGGGGATCTGCGCGAGGACGGCGGGGTCGGAGGTGAACACCGCCGGGCAGCACGCCGATCAGGGCGGCGAACGCCACGCCGAACCCCACCCCGAGCACCAGCCCGTACCGCGTCACCTGGCCGGCGACGGCGCGGGCGCGGGCCGGATCCGACGAGCCGAGGGCCGCTCCGACGAGTGCCTGCGCCGCGATCGCCACCGCGTCGAGCACCAGGGACTGGAAGACCCACAGCTGCAGCACCACCTGGTGCGCCGCCACCGACGCGGGGCCGAACCGGGCGGCGACCGCCGTCGCCGACAGGAAGCAGGCCTGGAACGCGAGGGTCCGCAGGACCAGGTCCCGGCCCAGCCCGAGCTGGGCCCGCAGCAGCGACGGCACCGGCCGCAGCCGCACCGGCGCCTCGGGCGGGGCGGAGGCCCGCTCCCGGTGGAGCGCGACGAGGAACAGCGCCGCGCCCGCGGTCTGCCCGAGCACGTTGGCCCACGCCGACCCGACGAGTCCGAGGCCGGCCAGACCACCCACCCCGTGCACCAGCACCGGGCACGCGAGCGCGGACACCCCGTTGCCGGTGAGGACGTATCGCATCGGCCGGGCCGTGTCCTGGACACCGCGCATCCACCCGTTGCCGGCCAGCGTCACGAGCACGAGCGGCGCGCCGAACAGCGCGACGCGCAGCCAGGACACCGCGCCCTCCGCGACCGCGCCGCCGTCACCGAGCGCGCGCGCCACCGGCCCGGCGACGACCTGGCCCACCACGAGCACGAGCAGCCCCACGGCGAGCGCCAGCCACGTGGCCTGCACCCCCTCGGCCACCGCCTCCGACCGGCGCCCCGCCCCGTGCAGCCGTGCCGCGCGCGCCGTCGTGCCGTAGGACAGGAAGTTGAGCTGGGTGGTGACCTGCGCGAACAGCACGCCGGCCACGGCGAGCCCGGCGAGCGGCGACGGCACCGAGCCTGCCGACCACGGCCGTGTCGACGAGCAGGTACAGCGGCTCGGCCGCCAGCACCGGCAGCGCGGGCGCGGCCAGCCGCAGGACGGCGCGCGCAGGGAGCGGTTCGGCCGTCACCCCGCCGGGCGGGCGGGTGTCGCCGGGCGCCGGCAGACGTAGCAGAACGCGGGCGGCACGTTGCGCCAGACCGTGGCGCTGACGACGACCTCGTCGAAGGTGTCGTGCAGCGTCCGGCGGAATCGCCGGGCCGCGGTCAGCGGCATCCCGTGCAGGTAGGCGAACGTCGTGAACGCCCCGGTCGGGCCGATCACCCGGCTGACCTCGCAGAGGATCGACGCCTGCGTGTCGGCGTCGAACAGGGCCCAGGGCAGGCCGCTGACCACGGCGTCGACCCGCAGGACGCCGTGCTCGGCGAGCAGCGTGCCCAGGTGGGCCGCGTCGCCCTGCACGACCTCCAGGCCGGGGCGGGTGCGCCGCAGGTAGGCGACCATGCCCGCGTCGAGCTCGACGGCGAGGTGCCGCGACCCGGGCGGCAGCCTGCGGTCGATCGCCGCGCTCACCGAGCCGGTGCCCGGCCCGAGCTCGACGACCACGGGTGCACCGGCGCGCGGAACCACCGACGCCAGCAGCCCGGCCAGCCGCGCCGAGCTCGGTGCGACGGCCCCCATGGTGCCGGGGCGGCGCACCGCGGCGGCGGCGAAGGCACGGCGCGCCCCGCGACGGTCCGGCGGGTCGCCGTTCACGGCCCCGGTCCGGGGCCGCTCGGGCGGTCCGTTCTGAGATGGCACGACACACTCCTCCGATCACGGCCACGGTAGCCCGCGGCCGCCCGGTGATCGACCGAAGCCCGCCACCCGTTCCGGTCGAACCCGGCTCCCGGCGCGTCGGACGTATCCAGGAGCCATATGCCAGCGGATGCGAGTTTCGTCCCGAATGCCTACCGTGCTGCCGTGTCCGACGATGTGAGTTCCGCCACCGCACCCGACCGCCGCGACAACGGCACGCCTCCGGCGCAGGAGCGCCGCAAGCGACGGCTGTGGACCCAGCTCTGGTTCTGGGTGCTCGTGGCGATCGCCGCGGGCATCGTGCTCGGCCTCGTCGCTCCGAGCATCGCCAAGGAGACGAAGTGGCTGGCCGACGCGTTCATCCAGCTGATCAAGACGGTCACCGGCCCGGTCATCTTCGTGACGGTCGTGGTCGGCATCGCGTCGCTGGGCAACATGGCCAAGGCGGGCGGTCTCGCCGCCCGGGCGCTGGGGTACTTCCTGATCGCCACGATCGTGGCGCTGGCGCTCGGGCTCCTCGCGGGCAACCTCGTGCAGCCCGGCGCGGGGTTCGAGGGTGCGCCGAGCGACTCCGCGCGCGCGAGCGCCCAGGCACAGGTCGACGCCGGCCAGCAGGAGTCGGGCCTGGTGCCGTTCCTCACCCATGAGCTCCTGCCCACGAGCTTCGTCGCGCCGTTCGTCGACAACAAGATCCTCCAGATCCTGGTGCTGGCGATCCTCACCGCGGCGTCGATCTCCGCGCTCGCGCCCCGGCTGCGGGAGCGGATCGTGAGCGTGATCGACGTGATCAGCAAGATCATCTTCGGGATCATCCGGCTGATCATGTGGGCGGCGCCGCTCGGCGCGTTCGGCGGCATGGCCTACACCGTGGCGGTGTTCGGCGCCAGCTCGCTGGAGAACCTCGCCCTGCTCATGGTGACGTTCTGGGTCACCTGCGCGATCTTCGTCTTCGTGATCCTCGGCTCCGTCGCGGCGTGGAGCGGCTTCAACATCTTCAAGCTCGTCCGGCTGATCAAGGACGAGCTGCTGATCATCGTCGGCACCTCGTCCTCGGAGACCGTGCTGCCCCGGCTGCTGGCCAAGCTGCGAGTCCGCGGGCGCGTCCCGCCAGACCGTCGGCGTGGTCATCCCGACCGGCTACTCGTTCAACCTGGACGGCACCTGCATCTACCTCACGCTCGCGGCGCTGTTCATCGTGCAGGCAGGCGGCCAGACCCTGCCGCTCGGCGCCCAGATCGGGCTCTGCGCGCTGATGGTGCTCACGTCCAAGGGCGCCGCCGGGATCACGGGTGCCGGGCTCGTGACGCTGGTCGCCTCCCTGCAGGCGTTCGGCGGTGAGTTCTTCTCGCCCGAGTCGATCGCCATCGGGATCGCGCTGGTCGTCGGCATCGACCGGGTGATGAGCGAGGGCCGGGCCCTGACGAACGCCATCGGCAACAGCGTGGCGACCATGGTGATCGCCAAGCTCCAGGGCGAACGCGACGACGAACGGTTCCAGGCGGTGCTGAACGACCCCAGCCTCGTCGACGAGGACATGGAACAGGCCAGCCGGGGCGACGACCACTCCGACGTGGACTCCGAGGCGGCCGGGGCCGACCGGCCCGCGGAGCGCCAGGAGTCCGTCTCCCGGTAGGCGACGCACACGTCGACGTGCCCACGCACACGTCGGAACGTGTGCGTGGGCACGCGACGGTATGCGCGGCTCGGGCTCAGTCCTCGTCGTCGGACTCGCGCGGCGCGCGGTACGGGTCCGGGTCGCCCGCCGGGCGGGCACCCGCCGCGAGCCGGGCCACCTCCGCGTCGGACTCACGGGTGCGCGCCAGCAACTCCTCCATGCGCCGCGCCTCGTCCGGCACCTGGTCGGCGACGAACGCGAGCGAGGGCGTGTGCCGGATGCCGGTACCGGCGCCGACCAGCGGTGCGCAGCACCCCGGTGGCGCTGGCGAGCGCGTTGGCGGCGCCGGTGAGGTCCGGGTCCGCGTCGACGGTCTCCCCCAGCACCGTGTAGTAGACGGTGGCCTCGCGGAGATCGCCGGTGACCCGCGTGTCGGTGATCGTCACCATCTTGAGGCGAGGGTCCTTGACCTCGTGCTCCAACGCGGCGGCGACGATCTGCGAGATCCTCTTGGCCAACCGCCTGGCACGTGCCTGGTCCACCATGTCGCCGCTCCTACTCGTCCTCGGGTCCCAGCATCCGGTGCCGGGCCGACAGCAGTTCCAGTTCCGGACGCGCCGCGACGAGCCGCTCGCACCGCTCCAGGACCTCGTGCACGTGCCCGGGGTCGGCCGCGACCGCGGCGACGCCGAGCAGCGCGCGCCGGTGCAGGTCGAGATGACCGGCCTCGGACACCGCGACCTCGAAGCGGCGCCGCAGCTCGGCCACGCACGGGCCGGACCACGGACCGCTTCTCCTTCAACGAACGGACGTCGCCGAGCAGCACGTCCAACTCCAGCGCTCCCACGTACATGTGCAGCTCCGCCGCTCGTGCGCGGATATCGCGGCCCTGGCCGCGATATCCGCGCACGGGCTCAGCTCCGCGGCTTCTCGCGCTGCTCGAAGGTCTCGACCACGTCACCGACCTTGATGTCGCTGTAGTTGCCGAGCGTGAAACCGCACTCGAAGCCCTCGCGGACCTCGACCACGTCGTCCTTGAACCGCCGCAGCGAGCTGATCGGGAGGTTCTCCGCGATCACCACGCTGTCGCGCAGCAGCCGGCCGCGCGCGTTGCGGCGGATCGTGCCGGACATGACCAGGCAACCGGCGATCGTGCCGACCCGCGAGGACTTGAAGACCTCGCGGACCTCCGCGCGGCCCAGCTCGACCTCCTCGAACTCCGGCTTGAGCATGCCCCGCAGCGCCTGCTCGATCTCCTCGATGGCCTGGTAGATCACGGAGTAGTACCGGATCTCCACACCCTCGCGGTTGGCGAGCTCGGTGGCCTTGCCCTCGGCCCGGACGTTGAAGCCCAGGACGATGACGTTGTCGGCGATCGCGAGGTTGATGTCGCCCTCGGTGATGCCGCCGACGCCGCGGTGGATGACCCGCAGCTCCACGTCCTCGCCCACGTCCAGCTGCATCAGCGCGTCCTCGAGGGCCTCGACGGTTCCCGAGTTGTCGCCCTTGATGATCAGGTTGAGCTGGTTGGTCTCCTTCGAGCGCGGCGTCGAGGTCCTCCAGGCTGACCCGCTTGCGGCGCGACGCCAGCTCGGCGTTGCGCTCGCGGGCCCGGCGCCGGTCGGCGATCTGGCGGGCCACCCGGTCCTCGTCGACGACGAGGAAGGTGTCGCCCGCGCCCGGCACCGAGGTGAACCCGATGACCTGGACCGGACGTGACGGGTAGGCCTCGACGATGTCGTCGCCGTGCTCGTCGAACATCCGCCGGACGCGCCCGGAGGCGTCGCCCGCGACGATCGAGTCGCCGACGCGCAGCGTGCCGCGCTGCACCAGCACCGTGGCCACCGGACCGCGACCGCGGTCGAGGTGGGCCTCGATCGCGACGCCCTGGGCCTCCATGTTCGGGTTGGCCCGCAGGTCGAGCGCGGCGTCCGCGGTGAGCAGGACCGCCTCGAGCAGCTTGTCGATGTTCGTGCCCTGCTTCGCCGAGATGTCGACGAACATCGTCTCGCCGCCGTACTCCTCGGCGACCAGCCCGTACTCGGTGAGCTGCTGGCGGATCTTGGCGGGGTTGGCCCCCTCCTTGTCGATCTTGTTCACCGCGACCACGACCGGCACGTCGGCCGCCTGGGCGTGGTTGATCGCCTCCACCGTCTGCGGCATCACGCCGTCGTCGGCCGCGACCACGATCACCGCGATGTCGGTCGACTTCGCACCGCGGGCACGCATGGCGGTGAACGCCTCGTGGCCCGGGGTGTCGATGAAGGTGATGGGGCGCTCGTAGCCCTCCAGCTCGGAGACGACCTGGTAGGCGCCGATGTGCTGGGTGATGCCGCCGGCCTCGCCCTCCATGACGTTGGCCTTGCGGATGGTGTCCAGCAGGCGCGTCTTGCCGTGGTCGACGTGACCCATGACCGTGACGACCGGCGGCCGGATGACGAGGTCCTCCTCGCCGCCCGCGTCCTCGCCGTAGGAGATCGAGAAGCTGTCGAGCAGCTCGCGGTCCTCCTCCTCGGGGCTGACGACCTGCACCTGGTAGTTCATCTCGGTGCCGAGCAGCTCGAGGATCTCGTCGGACACCGACTGGGTGGAGGTGACCATCTCACCGAGGTGGAACAGCACCTGCACCAGCGAGGCCGGGTTGGCGTTGATCTTGTCGGCGAAGTCGGTCAGCGAGGCGCCGCGCGGCGAGCTTGACGACTCGCCGCGGCCCTTCGGCAGGCGGACGCCGCCGACCGAGGGGGCCTGCATCGAGTCGAACTCCTGGCGCTTCTGCCGCTTCGACTTGCGGCCCTTGCGGGCCGGCCCGCCGGGACGGCCGAACGCACCCGCGGCACCGCCGCGACCACGACCGCCGCCGCCACCGGGACGACCGCCACCGGGACCGCCGCGGAAACCGCCGGCGGGAGCGCCACCCGGACCGCCGCCGGGACCGCCGCCGCCCGGCCGCCGCCGCGGAAGCCACCGCCGCCGCCACCGGGACGACCGCCACCGGGACCGCCGGGACGGCCACCGGGGCCACCGGGACCACCGGGACCGCCGCCACCGGGGCCGCCGGGCACCGCCGCGGGCCACCGCGGACCGCCGGGGCCACCGCCGGGACGGGGCGCCGGGCGGGCCGGCATCATGCCGGGGTTGGGCCGCGGGGGCATGTTGCCCGGCGTGGCGGGCCGGGGGCCGGCGCGGCCGGGCTGCCACCCGGGCGCGGGGCGCCGGGACGCGGACCGCCGGGCACGGCCGGACCGCACCGCGGCCGGCGTCCGCCGCTCGCGCCGGCGGCTGCCCGGCAGCGGGCGGGCCGGGGCGCGGCGCGACCGGGCGCGGCGGGGCGCCGGAGCCGACGCCGAACGGGTTGTTGCCGACCCGCGGCGTGCGCGGGCCGGGCCGGGGGCCCGCTGGTGCGCGGCGGGACCACGGCGCCGCCCGCGTCGGCCGCGCGGCTGCTGCCGCCGGCCGGGCGCTGCCGGGCGGCGTGCCGGTCCGCGCTGCGGCGGGCTGCTGCCGTGACCGGCGGCCTGCCGGGCCGCCGCGGCAGCGGGCGTGGGCGCGCGGCCGGGGCGCGGGGCCGCGGGGCCCGGACGCGGTCCGGGGCGCGGGCCGGACGGCCGGGCCGGTGCGTCCCGCTGCGGAGCGGGTGCCGACGCCGCCGGCTGCCGGGGCTCGACGCTCGGCGCAGCCGGGCGCGGCTGGCGCCGGCCTCGGCGACGACGCGGGGCCGGAGCCGCGGCACCGGCGACGGCGGGCCGCCGGACGGGCGGGGCCGCGCGGGCGCGGACGGTCCGGGGCGGCGGCCGCGGCGGGCCGGCCACCGGGGCGGCGCCGGGCGCCGTCGCCGGAGCCGCTGCCGTCGGACATCGACTCCCGCAACTTGCGGGCGACCGGGGCCTCGACGGTGGAGGACGGGGACTTCACGTACTCACCGAGGTCCTGCAGCTTGCTCAGGACCTGCTTGCTGCTGACGCCGAGCTCTTTGGCGAGCTCGTGCACGCGGGCCTTGCCTGCCACTGCTCTCCTTGTTTCTCGGAGGCCGGCGGCGTGTCCCGCTCGACCTCGAACCTAGTGTCGAAGCACGTTCATGGTGCGATCTTCACGACTGGCTCATGACGGGTCGACCTTGCTTCCTGGTGTGACGGACCCGGGTGTCTCCCGGGTCCCGCTCTCGGTCGTGCGGGTGGACTCCGTGCCGTCTGCCCTGCTGCGGTGACCCGATGTGGAGCCGCACCGCGGCGGTGTCCAGCGGACCCGGGACGCGAAGCGCCCGCGGGAACGCCGAGCGCCGCTCGGCACGGTCGAGGCACTCCGGATCGGGGTGCAGCCAGGCACCTCGTCCGGGGAGCCGTCGCCGCAGATCAGGGGTCAGAACCCCGTCCACCACGACGACCCGCATCAGACCGCCGGCCACTGCCCTGGTCCGGCATCCCACGCAGGTACGAACCGGATCGGCACCCGGTCAGGACCGGGCGCTCCGGCCGTTCGCACGGGAGCCGGGCCCGGGCGACGGGCCGGTGACGAGTGTAGCGCGCCGCGCGCGACGTCAGCGGGGCGAGCCTCCATCCGGACCTCAGCCGGCCGACCCGCTTCCCGGGGCCCGTGCCACCGGCGGTGCACCGGCCGGACCTGCGTCCGCGGTGTCCGGCCTCCGTCGCTCGCCGGCGCCCCGGGGGTCGGCGTCGCTGCGGATGTCGATCCGCCAGCCCGTGAGCCGCGCCGCCAGCCGGGCGTTCTGCCCCTCCTTGCCGATCGCGAGGGAGAGCTGGAAGTCGGGGACGACGACGCGGGCCGTCCGGGTCTTGGCGTCGAGCACCGTGACCGAGACCACCTTCGACGGCGACAGGGCGTTGCCCACGAACGTCGCCGGGATCGTCCGACCAGTCGATGATGTCGATCTTCTCGCCGGCCAGCTCGCTCATCACGTTGCGCACCCGGGACCCGATCGGGCCGATGCAGGCGCCCTTCGGGTTGACCCCGGCGACGGTGGACCGGACCGCGATCTTCGACCGGTGGCCGGCCTCGCGGGCGACGGCGACGATCTCCACCGAGCCGTCGACGACCTCGGGGACCTCCAGCGCGAACAGCTTGCGCACGAGGTTGGGATGCGTCCTGCTCAACGTGATCTGGGTCCCGCGCATTCCCCGCGTGACCCCGACGACGTAGCAGCGGATGCGCTCGCCGTGCCCGTAGTGCTCGCCCGGCACCTGCTCGGCCTGCGGGCAGCACGCCCTCGGTCTGGCCGAGCGCGACGATGACGACGCCGCGGGCGTTCGCCCGCGCGTCGCGCTGCACCACGCCGGCGACGATCTCGCCCTCCTTCGCGGAGAACTCGCCGAACGTCCGCTCGTGCTCGGCGTCGCGCAGGCGCTGCACGATCACCTGGCGGGCGGTGGTGGCGGCGATCCGCCCGAAGCCCTCGGGGGTGTCGTCCCACTCGCTCTCCACCCGCCGTCGGTGGCCGACCTCCTGCGCGAGCACGCGCACCGCGCCGCTACTTGCGGTCGATGTCGACCCGCGCGTGCGGCTGGTGGCCGTCGGTGTGCTTGTAGGCGGTGAGCAGGGCCGTCTCGATGGCCTCGATCACCGTCTCGAACGGGATGTCCTTGTCGCGCTCGATCGCGCGCAGCGCAGCGATGTCGACGTTCATCCCGACTCCTCCGCGGACGTCTCGCGCGGCGACGCGAGCAGGTGTACCTCGGCCTCGGGGGGCGGCCGGAACTCGACCTGCACCCCGGCGTGCGCGACCTCGGAGTAGGGCAGCTCCCGGCGCTCGCCGTCGACGAGCAGCACCACCGACTCCTCCCCCGCAGGACCGACCCGGCCGGGAAGGTGGTGCCGTCGTGGCGGCGGACCTCGACGAGGCGCAGGTGCGCGCGCCGCCAGTGCCGCGGGCCGGTGAGCGGGCGGTCGACCCCGGGCGAGGTGACCTCGAGCGTGTAGGAGCCCCCGATGAGGTGCTCGTGCTGGTCCAGCTCGGCCGACGCCGCCCGGCTCAGGCGGGCGATGTCGTCCAGCCCGACCCCGTGCTCGGAGTCCACCACGACCTTGACGGTGTGGCGCCTGCCGGCCGCCCGGACGTCGAGCTCGTCGAGCTCGAAACCCGCGGCCGGACACGATCGGTTCCAGCACGCCGTGCAGCTGCCCGGGCAGCTGCTCGGGGCGGGGGGAGGGCATCGGAGGCTCCTGGTCGTCGGCTACGGCACCCGGCGGGGTACAGCACGCGGTGCCGTGCGGACGCCGCGACCGACCGATCCGGGTGGGTGGTTCGCCAGGGTATCGCGACGCCCGCACCACTCCGCGCCCCAAGCACCCCCACACCGGTCGGTCCTGCGCAGACGGCCTGGCAGGATGCGCCGCGTGGGAGCTCGTCGACAGGCGCGGCGCCGGTCCGCGCGGAGCGGGCGCCGCCGCAGGAGCGCCGGACGCCGCCGCCGCCCGCACCGTCGACCGCAGCCGGGCCCACCCGTCGGCAGGTGCTCGTCGCCCTCCTCCTCGCTCCGCTGGCGGCCACCGGGGCGGCGGCCTGCTCGCCGGCGGCGACGGCTCCGACGGGCCCGACCCGCTGATCGCCCTGGCCGAGCAGGCCCGCGCCGACGCCGCGCTGGCCGCGGCCGTCGATCGCCGCCGACCCCGACCTGGCCGACCGGCTCGAGCCGCTGCGGGCGGCGCGCACCGAGCACGCCGCCGCGCTCGACGCCGAGGTCGCCCGGCTCGACCCGGAGCGGACCGCCACCCCGGCCCCCGCGCCACCGGCGAACGGCGGCACCCGCCCGCCTGCGACCCTCGCCCGGTTGCGGGAGGCGCTGACCGGCATCGGGGCGCAACGCCGCCGACGCCGCGCTCGGGCTGCCCGCCGCGCGCGTCGGCGTGGTGGCGTCGGTGGCGGCGTGCTGCAGCACCTACGCGGCGGTGCTCGGGTGAGCACGGTCGACGTCAGCGCCGCCGAGGCGCTGCAGGGCGCGCTCGCCGCCGAGCACGCCGCGCTGTGGTCCTACGCGCTCGCGCTCGCGTTCCTGCCGGCCGACCAGGCGCGCAGGCCCGCCAGGACGCCGAGGCGCACCGCACCCTCCGGGCCCAGGTCGAGCGCACGCTCACCGACCTCGGCCAGAAGCCGGTGTCGGCCCAGCCCGCCTACGCCACGCCCAAGCCGGTGGCCGACGCCGCGTCGGCGGCGGCGCTGGCGGTCGTGGCGGAGACCGACGCGATGATGGCGTGGCGATCGGTCCTGGAGCGCACCACCAACCGCCCGGTGCGCCAGGCCGCCGTCGCCGCCCTGACCGACGCCACCCTCCGCTGCGCCCGCTGGCGCGTGGTGGTCCGCATGCCCCCGGCGATCCCGGTCTTCCCCGGCCGCCCCTGACCGCGAGTCGGGGCATTCCGCGCGCGAGTCGGGATCCGCGCGCGAGTCGGGACATCCGCGCGCGAGTCGGGGCATATCCGCGCGCGAGTCGGGGATTCCGCGCGCGAGTCGGGTAATCCGGCGCGCGAGTCGGGGTTCGGGGCGTCGCGCGCGAGTCGGGGTCATCCGCGCGCGAGTCGGGGTTCAGGAGAGGGCGTCGAGCGCGAGTTGCACGTCGTCGTCGGTGTTGTAGAGGTGGAACGCCAGGCGGGCGGCGCCCGCGCGCGGGCTCGCGACCACGCCCGCCCGCGTGAGCCGGTCCAGCGCGTCCGAGCCCGGCACGGAGACGATCGCCGAACCGGCCGGCTCCATCCCGAGCCCTGCCCGCAACGCGTCGGCGAGGCCGGCGCAGTGTGCGTGCACGGCGGCCCGGTCCAGGCCCGCGAGCCACGGCAACGCCACCGCCGCGCCGACATGGCTGAACCAGGCGGGCGACGTGTCCAGCGCCCGCGCGTCCGGCGCGAGCCGCATGCGGCATCCCGTACGTGCTCGCCCCACCGGTCGGCGGCGGCGTACCAGCCGGCGTGATGCGGCACGAGATCCAGATCCGGTCGCACCGCCATCCACGCCGCGCCGCGCGGGCTGAGCAGCCACTTGTATCCCGCGGCGACCACGGCGTCGGCCCAGTCGAGGTCGGCCGGGAGCCACCCGAGCGACTGTGTGGCGTCGAGAACCACGCGGGTGCCCGACGCGCGCGCGGATCGCAGGGCGTCGAGGTCGACCATGCGTCCGTCGGCGGACTGCACGACGCTCGCGGCCACGACGTCGTACTCGGCCGCCCGCTCCCCCACCTCCGCGAGCGTCCGCCTCGTCGACGTGCACCCCGCGCCCCTGCGCGGCGAACGGCCAGCTGACGCTGGTGAACTCGCCCGCCGGAACCAGGACTCGGGATCCGTCCGGCACGCTCGCGGCGACGAGCCCGACCAGCTCGGACACCGCGGACCCGATCGCCACCCGCTCCGGCCCGACCCCGACGAGCTCGCCGAACGCCGCCCGCGCGGCGGCGACGGGCTCGTCGTAGGCGGCCGCCTCCGCACGCGGCGGTCCGCCAGTCCTGGACGGCGGCGGCCAGCGCGTCGGTCACCGGCGGCGGGCGGCACACCGATGCTCGCGGTGTTGAGGTAGCCGTCGGGGAGATCGAACCGCTGGCCGAAGGCGAGGCGCACGACCCGACCGTACTGTCGACGGGTGGACAGCGAGCTCATCGAGATCCGGACCGGCCGCGCCGAGACCGTCGTCGACCTGACCGAGCGAGATCGGCGCCGTTCCTGCGCTCCGTGTCGTCGTCGCGACGGGCTGCTGCACGTCTGGGTGCCGCACGCGACCGCCGGGCTCGCCGTGCTCGAGACCGGCGCCGGCAGCGACACCGACCTGCTCGCAGCGCTGCACGACCTGCTGCCCGCCGACGACCGCTGGCGGCACCGCCACGGCAGCCCCGGGCACGGCCGCGACCACGTGCTGCCCGCGCTGATCGCGCCGTCCATGTCGGTTCCGGTGCTCGACGGGCGGCCGGCGCTCGGCACCTGGCAGTCGGTGTGCCTCGTCGACACGAACGGCGACAACCCTGTGCGGTCGGTCCGGCTGTCGTTCCTGGCGGGATGATGCGCAACGTGATCGGGTCGGCACGGGGTCACCGGTGAGCGCCCTAAGGTCGCCACCGTGACGACGCCGGGCGGGGTGCCACCGCACGCCGACCCGTCCGGTCCGGACCCCACCGACGACCCGCAGTCGACGTCCGATCCGACCATGTCGGCGCCCGTTCCGGACGGGCAGCGCGACACGCCATGGTCCGACGCCGCCGCGCCGCCCGATGCCGGTGCGGGTGCCGGTGCGGTGCCGCCGCGGAGACCAGCGACCCCGCTCCCGCGTCGCCGTCGCTGCCCCCGTCCTGGCCACCGGTCGCGGGCGCCGCCTGCAGGATCCGAGTGGGCACCACCCGGATGGACTCCGCCTGACCGGCAGGCGCCGCAGCACCGGCAGGCACCGCCGCCCGGGTGGATCCCGTCCCAACACCCCGGCCCGCCCCGGCACCCCGGCCCCCACCGACCCAGGCGTTACCGACACCCGGCCGACCCCCGGCCCGCAACCGGATTCGCCTCGCGGTGCTGGTCACCATCGCCGCGGTCGTGGCGGCCGGGCTGGCGATCGGGACGGTGCTGCTGATCGGCAACCGGACCACCGAGACCGAAGGCTTCCGAACTGTCCGCACGCCACAGCTGACCTACGCCGTGCCGCCGGACTGGGAGATCGCGGACCACGAACGTCCCGGACGAGACGCTGGGCGTCCGGTTCGACGGCGTCGCGCACGCCCCGTCCTACGACTGCGACGGCGACCCCTACCTGCGCGGCATCGTGTCCAGCGGGATCGCGCAGGGGCGCGGAACGCCCGCGGCCGCCGCGACGGCGTTCGCCCGCGAGCTCGCCGGGACCTACTACACGTCGCGGGCCGGGGTGGTGCCCGCGATCGAGCTCGGCCAGGCGCGCCAGGTGGACGTCGGCGGCGTGGCGGGCACGCTCGTCGAGGCCACGGCCCGCACCCCCACCGACGACGGGTGTCTCGCCACGAGCGGGACGGTGCTCGTGCTCGCGGTGCCGGCCGCGGACGGGACCTCCGGGATCGCCCTGCTCGTCGTCAACGGCGACGTCGCCGGCGGGCCGGACGAACCACCGGCACCCGAGCGTTCGACGCTGGATGCGATCGTCGCCAGCGCCCGGCTCACCGGCACCGATCTGAGGCCACTCCCCCGCCCCGCCCGTTCCGCACTCTGGATGCAGAACGCAGTTCCGGGGCCGGGGAGAAGCGCGTTCTGCATCCAGAGTGCGATGGACGGCGGGGTGCGATGGGGCGGGGTGCGAAGGGCTGGGCGCGAGGGGGCTGGCGACGCGGGCGTCAGGTGCGGACCAGGGCGACCAGGTGCGCCACGGCGCCGTCCAGGGGCACCTCGCCGCGGTCACCGCTGCGCCGGTCCTTGACCTCGATCACCCCGGTCGCGAGCCCCCGGCCGACCACGACGATGGTGGGGACCCCGACGAGCTCGGCGTCGGCGAACTTCACCCCGGGCGAGGCCTTCCGGTCGTCGAGCAGCACCCGCAGCCCCGCGGCGTCGAGATCCGCGGCCAGCGCCTCGGCCCCCGCCACGATCTCCTCGGACTTGCCGGCGACGACGACGTGCACGTCGGCCGGTGCGACGGCACGCGGCCAGATCAACCCCGACCCGTCGTGGCTCTGCTCGGCGATGGCGGCGACCAGGCGCGAGACGCCGATGCCGTAGGAGCCCATCGTGATCCGCACCGGCTTGCCGTCGGACCCCAGCGCGTCGAGGCCGAACGCGTCGGCGAACTTGCGGCCGAGCTGGAAGATGTGCCCGATCTCGATGCCGCGGGCGGCCTCGAGCACGCCCTCACCGTCGGGCGAGGGGTCGCCCGCGCGCACCTCGGCGGCCTCGATCGTGCCGTCCGGGGTGAAGTCGCGGCCGGCGACGAGGTCGATCGACGTGGTGGTCGGCCTTGTCGGCTCCGGTGACCCAGGCCGTGCCGGTGACCACGCGCGGGTCGACGAGGTAGCGGACGCCGTTCGCGGCGAGCGCTCCCGGGCCGATGTAGCCCTTGACCAGGAACGAGTGCGCGGCGAAGTCGGCTGCGTCGAGGAGCGCGACCTCGGCGGGGTGCAGCGCCGCCTCCATCCGCTTGAGGTCGGCCTCGCGGTCGCCGGGCACGCCGACGCCGAGCAGCTCCCACTCGCTCGCCCCGGGCTGCCGGATCTTGAGCAGCACGTTCTTGAGCGTGTCGGCGGCGGTGAACGTGCGGCCGAGACTCCGCCCGGGAGATCGGCGCCGTTGAGGAAGTCGACGAGGGTCTCGATCGTCGGCGTGTCGGGCGTGTGGTGCACCTGCGCCTCGGGCTTGCCCTCGACGGGCTGCGCGGGGGGCGCGGGCGTGGTGACCGCCTCGACGTTGGCCGCGTACCCACCGGGCCCGCGCACGAACGTGTCCTCGCCGGTCTCGGTGATCGCCAGGAACTCCTCCGACGCCGAGCCGCCCATCGCCCCCGACATCGCGGACACGATCACGTACTCCAGACCGAGCCGGTCGAAGATCTTGACGTACGCCTCGCGGTGGAGCCGGTAGGACTCGTCGAGGCCCTCGTCGGACAGGTCGAACGAGTAGGAGTCCTTCATCAGGAACTCGCGGCCGCGCAGGATCCCGGCGCGGGGCCGCTCCTCGTCGCGGTACTTGTTCTGGATCTGGTAGAGGATGACCGGGTAGTCCTTGTACGAGGAGTACTCGCCCTTCACGACGAGCGTGAACAGCTCCTCGTGGGTGGGCCCGAGCAGGTAGTCGTTGCCCTTGCGGTCCTTGAGCCGGAAGATGTTCGGCCCGTACTCGGTCCACCGCCCCGTCGCCTCGTACGGCTCGCGCGGGAGCAGCGCGGGGAACTGGATCTCCTGGGCGCCGATGGCGTCCATCTCCTCGCGCACCACCTGCTCGACGGCGCGCAGCACCCGCAGCCCCAGCGGCAGCCAGGAGTAGACCCCCGGCGCGACGCGGCGGACGTAGCCGGCGCGGACCAGCAGCCGGTGGCTGGGCACCTCCGCGTCGGCCGGGTCCTCGCGCAGGGTCCGCAGGAACAGCGACGACATCCGGGTCAACACGTGCAGAAGGGTAGCGACGACCAACCGGCACGGTCGCCCCGGTTCCGGTCCGCGGCGGCCACCCGGCGCCGACGGCGCGGCGCGGGTCAGTCGAGCGGGGTGCGGCGCGTACGCGGCCCGGCGCGGAGTACCTGGGAGGAGAGCTCGCGCCCGACGACGGACTCCGCGGTGTGCGCCGCGTCGATCATCGCCTCCAGGTCGACCCCGGTCCCGACGCCCATGTCCTCCACCATGTGCACCAGCTCCTCGGTCGCGATGTTGCCGCTCGCACCGGGCGCGTACGGGCAGCCGCCGAGCCCGCCGACGCTCGCGTCGAAGTCGTCGACGCCGAGCTGCATGGCCGCCAGCACGTTGGCCAGTCCGGTGCCACGGGTGTTGTGGAAGTGCAGGTTCAGGGAGGCGCCGGGCAGCGCCGAGCGCACCTCGCCGATCAGCCGCGTGACCCGGGACGGCGTGGCCATCCCGGTGGTGTCGCCGAAGGACAGGCTGTCGGCGCCGTCGCTCACCGCCCGCCGCACGATCTCGACGACGCGCGCAACCGGCACGTCACCCTCGTACGGGCAGCCGAACGCGGTGGCGACGACCACCTGGCAGGTGGCGCCGCGGGCGTGGACGGCGTCGATCAGCTCGGCCACCGCGTCGAGCGACTCCGCCGTCGACCGGTTGATGTTGCGGCGGTTGTGGGTGTCGGAGGCGCTCAGCACGGCCTCGACCTCGGTGAACCCGGCGTCGAGCGCGCGCTGTGCCCCGCGGGCGTTCGGGACGAGCGCCGAGTAGCGGACGTCGGGGTTGCGGGTGGCCCGGCTCCAGACCTCGTCGGCGTCGGCCATCTGCGGGATCGCCTTCGGATGCACGAACGAGACGGCCTCGATCCGGCCGACGCCCGTGCGGGAGAGGGCGTCGAGCAGCTCGACCTTGCCGCCGGTCGGCACCGGTGCCTCGTTCTGCAGCCCGTCGCGCGGGCCGACCTCGCGCACGCTGATCCGCTCCGGGAGATCCGTCACGTCGTCCTCCTCGCTCACGCCGTGCCCGCATCCTGCATCGCCGTCAGCCTCCCCGCATCGAGTGCCGGCCCGCGTGGCCCTGCGCCGCGGCGCCGGTGCGTCGAGGATGCGGGCAGACCCGACGGCTCCCGGGAGGGGACGGATGGCCGAGAACCTCACCCGCACGCTGCTCGGCGCCCACCTCCGGGACGGGTCCCTCGATCCGGGCGACGACCTGACGCTGGCCGTCGACCAGGTGCTCATCGAGGACGCCACCGGGTCCATGTGCTGCATGCAGTTCGAGGCCCTCGACGTCGACCGGGTGGCGGTGGAGCTCGCCGTGCTCTACGTCGACCACAACGTGCTCCAGATCGACGAGCGCAACATGGCCGAGCACCACTACCTGCGCTCGTTCTGCCGCCGCTACGGCGTGCGCTACTCCCCGCCGGGCAACGGCATCTCGCACTACGTGCACCTCGACGGTTCGCCCGGCCCGGGCGGGCTGCTGCGTCGGCGCGGACTCGCACTCGACGACGGCAGGTGCGGTCGGCATGGTCGCGCTGGGGGCGGGCGGGCTCGACGTCGCCGTCGCGATGGCCGGCTACGGCTACCAGCTCGGCTGCCCGCGGGTGGTGGAGGTCGGCGCTGCACGGGCGGCTGCCGGACTGGGTGGAGGCCAAGGACGTCGTCCTGGAGATCCTCCGGCGGCGGGGGGTGCGCGGGGGACCGGGCGCGATCTTCGAGTTCACCGGGGACGGCGTGGCCACGCTGTCGGTCACCGAGCGGGCGACGATCTGCAACATGATCGTCGAGACCGGGGCGACGGGCGCCGTGTTCCCCAGCGACGAGCGGGTGCGCGAGTGGCTCGCCGACCAGCGGCGGGAGGAGGACTGGAACGAGCTGCGCGCCGACGAGGGCGCGGGCTACGACGAGCACGAGCACCATCGACCTCTCCGCGCTGGAACCGCTGATCGCCGTGCCGCCGTCCCCCGGTGACGTCGTGCCCGTGCGCGGAGGTCGCCGGCACCCGCGCGGTTCAGGTGTGCGTCGGGTCGTCGGTGAACTCCTCCTACGCCGACCTGGCCACCGTCGCCGCCGTCCTCGCCGGATCGACCGTCCACCCGGACGTCGCGGTCACGGTCACCCCCGGCTCCCGGCAGATCCTGGACACGATCGGCCGCAGCGGCGTCTACCGCGAGCTCGCCGCGGCAGGCGCCCGGATGCTGGAGCCGATCTGCGGACCCTGCATCGGCATCGGCCAGGCCCCGACGAAGGGCGAGGCGTCGGTGCGGACGTTCAACCGCAACTTCCCCGGCCGCAGCGGCACGGCCGAGGACCGCGTCTACCTCTGCAGTCCCTCGACGGCCGCGGCCACCGCGCTCTCCGGGGAGATCACCGACCCGCGCACGCTGGGTCCCCCGCCGGCGATCACCCCGGCCGCCGGAGGCCGACCCGACGGTGGTGGACCGCCACATCACCGCCGTCCTGCCCGCCGCGCAGGCCCGCGCGCGTCGAGGTCGTCCGCGGCGTCGAGCCTCGTCGCGCCCCCGCTGCCCGAACCCTGCCCCGAGCGAGGTCGACGGGCCGGGTCGCGATCGTCGTGGGCGACGACGTCTCCACCGGCGACATGGCCCCGGACGGCGCCATCGGCATGTCGGTGTGGTCCGACGTCGAGGCCTGCTCGCACTACCTGTTCCGCCGCATCGATCCCGGGTTCCACGAGCGGATCAGCGAGTGGGGCGGCGGGATCGTCGTGGGCGGGCACAACTACGGCCAGGGCTCGTCGCGCGAGCAGGCGGCCCTCGCGCCGCTGCACCTCGGCGTCCGGGCCGTCGTGGCGGCGAGCTTCGCCCGCATCCACCGGCGCAACCTCATCGCCCAGGGCATCGTCCCGCTGCTGTTCGCCGACGACTCCGACCGCGGGCGGGTCGAGGTCGGCGACCGGTGGCGGATCGAGGGCGTCCGCACCGCCGTGGTCACGGGCGGCGAGGAGCTCGACGGCCCACGTCGAGGACGGGCCGGAGATCGCGCTGCGCCTCGTGCTCAGCACCGGGGAACGCGCCACCCTCGCCGCTGGCGGCCTCCTGCGCCAGGTCCGCGACGGCGGCCGGGCGCGCGTCGCGGGAGAGGTACCGGGCCGTGGCCGGCCGAGCCGGGTCGACCTAGCCGGCCAGCAGCTCGCCGCAGCAGCAGGTCCACCGTCGGGCGCCTCGATGAGGAAGCCGTCGTGCCCGTACGGCGAGTCGATCACCCGCAGCTCGCCCGCGCCCGGGATCCCCGCGGCCAGCTCCGCCTGCTGCTCCGACCGGGTAGAGCCGGTCGGAGCTCACACCGGCCACCAGGGTCCGCGCGCGTGACCCGGGCCAGCCCGGCCGCCACCCCGCCGCGCCCGCGGCCGACGTCGTGGGCGTTCATCATCTCGGTCAGCCGCACGTAGGACGCCGGCGTCGAACCGGTGCACCAGCTTGTCGGCGTGGTGGTCGAGGTAGGACTCGACGGCGTAACGGCCGCCGTGCAGCGGGTCCTCGCCGTCCTGGGGCTCGCGGCCGAACCGCTGCGCCAGCTCGTACGCGCTGCGGTAGCTCAGGTGCGCCATCCGCCGGGCGATGCCCAGCCCGACGTGCGGGCCCGTCCCCGGCGGGGCGTGCGTGGTAGTCGCCGCCGCGCCAGCCGGGGTCGGCCGCGGATCGCCGCGAGCTGCGGCGCCGCCCAGCCGATCTGGTCGGCCGACGCCGCGGCCGGGCTGGCCAGCAGGAACAGCCGCTCGCACCCGGTCCGGCTCGGTCGCGGCCCACTCCAGCGCCCGCATCCCGCCCATCGAGCCGCCGACGACGCACGCCCACCGCTGCGACGCCCAGCGCGTCGGCCAGCACGACCTCGGCCGCCACCGAGTCGCGCGACGGTGACCAGCGGGAACCGGCTGCCCCACGGCCGCCCGTCCGGCGCGGTCGACGACGGCCCGGTGCTGCCCTGGCAGCCGCCCAGCACGTTGGGCGCGACGACGAACCAGCGCGCCGGGTCGAGCGCCCGCCCCGGACCGACCAGCGCGTCCCACCAGCCCGGGGTGGGGTGGCCCGGGCCCGGCGTGCGCCCGCGACGTGGCTGTCGCCGGTGAGCGCGTGCAGCACCAGCACCGCGTTCGAGCCGTCGGGGGCGAGCTCGCCCCAGGTCTCGTACGCGATGCCGCACACCGGGCAGCTCGCCGCCGACCTCCACCGGCAACGGCCCCGGCAGCGCCACCCACCGCCGGCGGCCCGCGGTCGTCCCCCTCCCGCCAGGCACCGCTGGCGGGAGGGAGCTCGAGCGTCGTCGACTCACGTCGAGTCGCGTCAGGCTCCCTTGGCCGCGCGGAAGCCGGCGTCCAGGTCGGCCTTGAGGTCCTCGATGCCCTCCAGCCCGACCGAGAGCCGGACCAGACCCGGGCTCACGCCGGTGGCCAGCTGCTCCTCGCCGGAGAGCTGGCTGTGCGTGGTGCTCGCCGGGTGGATCACCAGGCTGCGCACGTCGCCGATGTTGGCGAGGTGGCTGTGCAGCTCCAGCGCGTCGACGAACTTCTTGCCCGCCTCGACGCCGCCCCGGATGTCGAACGCGACCACCGCGCCCGCGCCGCGCGGCATGTACTTCTGCCCCGCCTCGTACCACTGGCTCGACGGCAGCCCCGCGTAGTAGACCTTCTCCACCTCGTCGCGCTGCTCCAGCCACTCGGCGATCGCCTGCGCGTTCTGGACGTGGCGCTCCATCCGCAGCGACAGCGTCTCGATGCCCTGGATCAGCAGGAAGCTGTTGAGCGGGGCGATCGCCGGGCCGATGTCGCGCAGCATCTGCACGCGGAACTTGATCGCGAACGACAGCGGGCCGAGCGCCTCCCAGTAGTTCAGGCCGTGGTAGCTCGGGTCCGGGGTCGTCAGGCCGGGGTAGCGCTCGGCGTGCTCGCCCCAGTTGAAGTTGCCGCTGTCCACCACGATGCCGCCGATCGCGGTGCCGTGGCCGCCGAGGAACTTCGTGGCGGAGTGCAGCACGATGTCGGCGCCGTACTCGATCGGGCGCATCAGGTACGGCGTCGGGACCGTGTTGTCGACCACCAGCGGCACGCCCGGCCTCGTGCGCGGCGTCGGCGACGGCGCGGACGTCGAGCACGTTGCTGCGCGGGTTGCCGATCGTCTCGGCGAAGAACAGCTTGGTGTTGGGCCGCACCGCGGCGCGCCACTCGTCGAGGTCGTCCGAGTCGTCCACGAAGGAGACCTCGATGCCCATCTTGGGCAGCGTGTAGTGGAACAGGTTGTACGTGCCGCCGTAGAGCGACGCGCTGGAGACGATGTGGTCGCCGGCCTGCGCGAGGTTGAGGATGGCGAGCGTCTCGGCGGCCTGGCCCGGACGCCACCGCGACGGCCGCGATGCCGCCCTCCAGTGCCGCGACGCGCTGCTCGAGCACGTCCTGGGTCGGGTTCATGATCCGCGTGTAGATGTTGCCCAGCTCGGCGAGGCCGAACAGCGCCGCGGCGTGGTCGGTGTCGCGGAACGTGTAGGACGTCGTCTGGTAGATCGGGGTGGCCCTGGCGCCGGTGGTCGGGTCGGACGTGGCGCCGGCGTGGACCTGCTTGGTCTCGAACGACCAGGACGCGGTCGGGTCGGGGCTGTCGGACATAGTTCTCTCCTACGAGATCGTCTTGTGGAGCAGGTGGGGCGGGTCAGCGGCCGAGTCGACAGGCCGCGCTCGTGACCCGCATGAAGTCGACATGCCGGCGCGCCACGAGGCAGATCACCTGGCGAACCGTAATCGGGCAGGGTATGCCGGCACAACCGGCGCCCCGCCGCCGCTGGATCGTGCGGTGGCTACGCTCCGGCCGTGCTCGTCCTGCTCCCGCCGTCGGAGACGAAGTCCGCCGGTGGGGACGGGTCGCCGCTGGCGCTGGAGAGCCTGTCGTTCCCCGCGCTCGGACCGCTGCGCGCCGCGCTGGTGGGCGAGGTCGTCGCGCTCGCCGCCGACGCGGACGCCAGCCGCGCGGCGCTCGGGCTGTCCCCGCACCAGGACGAGGAGATCGCGCGCAACGCGGCGTTGCGATCGGCTCCCACCGCGCCCGCGCTGCGCCGCTACACCGGCGTCCTCTACGACGCACTGGACGTCGGCTCCCTCCGCGGCGCCGCGGCCGGGCGGGCCCGTGCACGGCTCGCGGTGGGTTCGGCACTGTTCGGGCTCCTGCGCGCCGACGACCCGGTGCCCGCCTACCGGCTCTCCGCGGGGTCGGCGCTGCCGGGCCGCCCGACGCTGGCCGCGCGCTGGAAGCCCGTGCTGGAGCCGGCACTGGCCGCGATCGCCGCCGACGATCTCGTCGTCGACCTCCGTTCGGGCTCCTACGCCGCGCTCGGCCGCGTGCGAGGTGCCGTCACGGTGACGGTTCTCGCCGAGGATCCCGCCGGGCACCGCACGGTCGTCAGCCACTTCGCCAAGGCGCACAAGGGCCGGATCGCCCGGGTGCTCGCGGCGTCGCGGGCGGAGCCGACCGACGCGGCGGGCGTCGCCGCCGTGCTGCGGCGTGCCGGGACGCGGGTGGAGCGGCGGGGTGACGCGCTGGTCGTGGTCACCGCCGCCGCGGCTTGATTACACTCTTGCAGATGGAACGGAAGTCACCCCCCACCCTGTACGAGTGGGCAGGCGGTGCGGCGGCCATCGACCGGCTCACCGAAGTCTTCTACCGGCACGTGCACCGCGACCCGGTGCTCGCCCCCGTCTTCGCACACGTGGGCGACGACCATGCGCGCAACGTCGCGCTCTGGCTCGGCGAGGTGTTCGGGGGCCCGCCCGCGTACACCGAGGGCCACGGCGGATACCCGGCGATGCTGCGACACCACATCGGGCTCGCGATCACCCCCGAGCAGCGGGCGCGGTGGGCCGCGCTCATCGCCGAGGCGGCCGACGAGGCCGGGTTGCCCGCCGACCCCGAGTTCCGCTCGGCCTTCGTGGCCTACGTCGAGTGGGGCTCCCGGATCGGGCTGGCGAACTCGCAACCCGGCTCCGCACCCGTGCCCGACGCGCCCGTCCCGCTGTGGGGCTGGGGCGAGGCGCCGCCCTACCTGCCCTGAGATCCGCGCGTCCCCGGCTTGCGGCCCCATGCCGAGATCATGGGTGAGGTGGCGAGATCGGGTAGCCGGCCGGTGGCGATGTTGTCGAGGTGCTGGTCGATCTCGGCGGCGGTGGCGATCTCGGCGCTGATCAGCCGGTCGCGGATCTGCTCGACCGTGGCGCGTTCGAGTGTCGTGCACGCGGGCGCGGTGATCGGGAAGTAGGCGTCAGCGGTGACGTCGACCAGTCCGTGGTCGCGCAGCAGCCGGGGCAGGGTACGGCCGTAGGCGAGGTCGGCCTCGCGCCCGGACATCAACGTTCGGAAGCCGCGCCGGAGGCGGTTCGCCAGGTGTTGGGCCGGGCCGTCGTCGTCGGGGCAGATGAGCGGTTGGAGGCCGGGATCAGCCTCCTCGACCAGGAGCCAGCCGCCGGGACGCAGCGCGGCGATCATGGACGTCAGCGCGGCGGTGCGCTGCGGCACGTGCGTCAGGACCAGGCGGACGTGCACGAGGTCCAGGTCGGTGGCGGGCGGATCCTCGGTGCCGACGTCGTGGCGAAGGACGCGCAGCTGGTCGATGCCGGCGCCGGTGTCGGCCAACCACGACGTGTCGATGTCGGTGGCCACGACCAGGCCGGTGGGGCCGACCTGCGCGGCGAGCCAGTGCGGGACGGACGGGCCGCCGGAGCCGACCTCCCAGCACCGCCATCCGGAACCGACGCCGATCTCGCGCAGGTGGCGGAAGGTCGAGGGATCGAACAGCGTCGCCAAGGCCTCGAACCGCGTTCCGGCGTGGATCTGCTCGTTGGCCAGCAGATAGCCCTCGTCCGCATCCACGAGCCCCTCGTCTGCATCCACGAACAGAGTGTGGTGCGTACCCGGCCCGCACGCGAAAACCCGTTGCGGGCTCCGGCCGGGGTCGGCCAGGCTCGCGCACGACGAGCCGGTGGTCCGGTGTGGAAGGAGGAGGTGCGTCGTGTCGAACACCGCCGTGGACGTGGTGCGCCCCCGTCCGATTCCCGCCCCGCGCGCTGAGGGTCCACTCCAGACCTCCCGCGGGGCCCACTCCGAGGAGACCCCGCGTTGCGCGAGCACGACCACGTCGATGCACCACCGGAACGACCGCGCCGACGGCGCCGCCGCTTCGACGACGACGACGATCACCCACGCGCCCGGCACCCGTGCCGTCGACCTCAGCGCCCTCGACGGCCGCGGCGGCGACACCGTCGACGGCCCGCCCGCCGGCGACCGCTGGTCCACGTGGGACGGGGCCGTGCACGGCCCGGAGCCCCGGCCGGGCTGGGTGGTCACCGAGCACGCCGCGGTGGACACCGAGCTCGGCGTGATCAAGACCGGCAAGGAGGCCGACGTCCACCTCGTCGAGCGCGCGGTACCGGGCACCGACCGGCGCGTGCTGCTGGCGGCCAAGCGGTACCGCACGGCCGAGCACCGGCTGTTCCACCGCGACGCCGGCTACCTCGAGGGACGCCGGGTCCGCCGGTCCCGGGAGACGCGGGCGATGGCCAACCGCACGGCGTTCGGCCGCGACCTGCTGTCCGGGCAGTGGGCCGAGCGCGGAGTTCGCCGCGCTCGGACGGCTCTGGGCCGGCGGCGTCGCCGTCCCCTACCCCGTGCAGTGCAGCGGCACGGAGCTGCTGCTGGAGTTCGTCGGCTCGCCCGACGGCGCCGCGGCGCCGCGGCTCGCCCAGCTCCGTCCGGACCCGGACGAGCTGTGTGACCTCTGGCACCAGCTGGTGGACGCGCTGCTCGGGCTGGCCCGGCACGGTCTCGCCCACGGGGACCTGTCGGCCTACAACCTGCTGGTGCACGACGGGAGGCTGGTGCTCATCGACCTTCCGCAGGTCGTGGACGTGGTGGGCAACCCGCGGGGCCCGGAGTTCCTGGCCCGCGACGTCGCGCGCGTCGGCGACTGGTTCGTCGCGCGAGGCCTCCCGCCGGACGTCGGGCATCCCGACACGCTGCTCCCGGAGCTGCACCTCGCGCTGGGAATAGGCGGCTACCGGGGAACGTCACAGCAGTAGCGCGACCCACCTGACCTGCCGGGTCGGGGTTCTCGGGTAGACTCGATCACGAGCGCCCGGCCCGACACGGCCAGAGCAGGGGACAGTCGTTATTGCGTGGGCGCACCCGCACCACCCACCAGGGCGCTCCTGCTGTCCATCCCGGACAGACAGCGGCGCCCGGGCTCGTCCGGAGTGATCTTCGCACCGCCGCCATCTCGGCGCTGTCACCCTCCTCGCGCGACGTGCCACGTCCCGGAGGTATTTCTTGTCATCCCCGTCAGCTCGCCGTGCCCAGTTCTCGGCGAACCCGCGCCCCCGTCGTTCCGACGGTGGCCGACCCCGCTCCCACCAGGGCCGCTCCCGCGGCCCCGGCTCCCCCACCCTCGCCGCGGCGACCCCGCCCGAGGTGCTCTGGACCGCTCCCGAATCCGGCATGCCGTCCTTCGCCGAGCTCGGCCTGCCCGAGCCGATCCTGCGCGCGCTCACGGCGGGCGGCTTCACCGAGCCGTTCCCGATCCAGGCCGCGACGCTGCCCGACACCCTCGCCGGGCGCGACCTGCTCGGCCGCGGCCAGACCGGCTCGGGCAAGACCCTGGCGTTCGGGCTCGCGCTGCTGTCCCGGCTCGCCGGCGGACACGCGCAGTCCCGCCGCCCGCGCGGCCTCGTGCTCGTCCCGACCCGCGAGCTCGCCCAGCAGGTCGTCGACGCGCTGGTGCCGTTCGCGAAGGCCCTCGGCCTGACCACCACGTCGGTGGTCGGCGGGATGTCCTTCAGCCGCCAGGTCGCCGAGCTGCAGCGGGGCGTCGACCTCCTGGTCGCCACCCCGGGCCGGCTCACCGACCACACCAACCAGCGCACCTGCGACCTCTCGCAGGTCACCATGACCGCCATCGACGAGGCCGACCGGATGGCCGACATGGGGTTCCTGCCCCAGGTCCGCGCGATCCTGAACCTCACCCCGGAGGGCGGGCAGCGGCTGCTGTTCTCCGCCACGCTCGACGGCGCCGTCGGCGCGCTCGTGCGGCAGTACCTCACCGACCCGGTCACGCGCTCGATCGCCTCGGCCACCGCGCAGGTGGAGACGATGGAGCACCACGTGCTCGTCGTCGAGACCGCGTCGAAGCCGCGCGTGATCACCGAGATCGCCGCCCGGGACGGGCGCACGATCCTGTTCGTCCGCACCAAGCACGGCGTCGACCGGCTGGTCAAGACGCTGCGCCGCGACGGCATCGACGCGGGTGCCCTGCACGGCGGCAAGGCCCAGAACGCGCGCAACCGGGCCATCGCCGCGTTCAAGGACGGGCACACGCCCGTCCTGGTGGCCACGGACGTGGCCGCTCGCGGCATCCACGTCGACGACGTGAGCCTGGTCGTGCACGTCGACCCGCCCGCCGACCCGAAGGACTACCTGCACCGGGCCGGGCGCACCGCACGGGCAGGCGACTCCGGCACCGTCGTCACGATGGTCACCCCGCCGGAGCGGCGCGACGTCGACCGCCTCACCCGGCTGGCGGGCGTCCGCGCCACCAGCACCGACGTGGCGCCCGGCGACGCGGCGCTCACCCGCATCACCGGGGCCCGCACGCCCAGCGGCGTGCCGGTCCCCGAGCGGGAGAAGCCGGCGCAGGGCAGCCCGCGCGGTGGCGCCCGCCGCTCGCGTGCCCCGCAGGGCGCACCCCGCGGCGGCGCCGCCCGCCGCTCCCCCGGCCGCGGCCGGCAGCGCGCCGCCTGATCCCGGCGCCCTGGTTGCAGGAAAGCCACTTTCATGCCATCTGCTGGCGTGAAAGTGGCTTTCCTGCAACTACCCCGGACGGCCTCAGCCCAGCCCGAGCACCGAGAGCGCGAGCCGGGCGGCCGGGCCGCCGGACTCCTCGGCCACCGCCAGCGCGGTGGGCACGTCGAGGTCGTCGAGCAGCGCGGCGATGACGGCGTCCGCGGCGGGTGACCGTCCCGTCGCCCGCACCCCGCGCCGCGGCGGCGTAGAGCCGCTCCAGGCGGGCCGCGGACGCGTCCAGCGCGCCCGGCTCGTAGTCCCACCCCGGCGCCCACCGCCGGTCGATCAGCAGCAGCCGCAGCGCCGCCGCCGGATGCTCCGCCAGCACGTCGGACACCAGCACCAGGTTGCCGGTGGACTTGGCCATCTTCCGGCCGTCGCGGCACACCGTCCCGACGTGCATCCACGCGCGCGCGAACGGCCGGACCTGCGTGAGCGCCTCGGCCATCGCCGCCTCGTACGCGTGGTGGGGGTACCGCAGGTCCGCGCCTCCGGCGTGCAGGTCCAGCGCCGGCCCGAGGGTCGTGAGCGCCATCGCCGCGCACTCGGCGTGCCAGCCGGGCCTGCCCTCGCCCCACGGGCTCGGCCACGCCGCCTCACCCGGCGCCGCGGCCCGCCAGAGCGGGACGTCCCCCGGCGACTCGGCGGCGTCGTCGTCGAACCGCTGCCCGAACTCGGCGGCGAGGACGGCGGCCTCGTCGGGCGTCAGACCCGCGCGCGCCGCCACGTCGCCGCCCCGGAAGTACACGGTGCCGCCGCGCCGGTACGCGGCGCCCGCCTCGATCAGCGCCGCCGTCAGGGTGACCACCTGCGCGACGTGGTTGTGGGCCCGCGGCTCGTGCGTCGGCCGGCGCACCCCGAGCGAGGTCATGTCGCGGTCGAACCGGAACTGCTGGACGGCCGCGTAGCTGTCCGGCCGCGCACCCACCCTGGCGGCCGCGGCGTCGAGCACGTCGTCGACGTCGGTGACGTTGCGGCAGACGTCGACCTCGACGCCCAGGTGCCGCAGCACCCGCGCCGCCACGTCGGCCCAGACGAACGTGGCCGCGTGGCCGAGGTGCGTCGTGTCGTAGGGGGTGATGCCGCACACGTACATCCGGGCGCGGCCCACGACGGGCAGTGGGCGGTCGCCGATCCGCAGCACGTCAGCTGACCCGGCCGGCACCCCGCCGCGCCGCCCGCCGCAGCTGCAGGATGCGGCCGGTGCCCGGGATGGCCACGAGCAGCACGCCGGCGATGGCCGCGAGCAGCAGCGCGACGCCCGTCGGGAGGGTGCCGGAGGCGCCGAGGAAGCTGATCCGGACCGGCTCGTTGTTCTGCAGGATGAAGATCAGCAGGAACAGCAGCACCACGGCGGACAGGATCAGCCCGACCCACACGCCGCTGACGCGCGTGCGCCGGACCGGTGGCTTCGGCTGCCCGGCGGCGGGCCCGCCACCCGGCGTTCGCGGGCGCCGGGGCGCCGGGGACCGCGACGTCGGCGGCGCGCAGGGACGGGTCGGTGGCCGGGTCGGCGTGCGGATCGGCCGGTCCGACGCTGCCGTGCGTGGGCACGGCCGGGCCGCCGGGTACGGCCGTGTCCGCGCGCCGTGAACCGGCCGGGTCCTCCGTCATCGATCGCGCCCCTCTCCCAGGTCCGTCAGGTCGGGAGAAGTATCCCGCAGCCCGCACGGTGCGGCGGAACACGGTCGGTTAGCGTCGGGCGATGGACTACCAGGCCGCGCTCGACGTCTTCTTCGTCGACGCCCCGGACGGAACATCCACACCGGACGCCGTGTCGGGCGGCTCCCCCGCCCGCCGCCTGCGCGACGCCCTGGAACCGGTGGCGATGCACGCCGTGTGGTCCCCGCGCACCAACGAGGCCCTCGCGGCCCACGGCTTCAACTTCCTCACCGGCTACGTCTGCGGCCGCGCCGCCCCCCTCGGCGACGTGCCGTCGTCGGTGGTCGCGGCGACGTTCGCCGTGTTCGAGCCGAACGTCATCGACGCGCTGTGGACGGAGGGCCGGTCGAAGCTGGGGCTCCCCGACCTCATCGCGGTGCGCGACCGCGAGACGACCGCGAGCCTGCGTGACGTGCTGGCCGGCTCCGCCGACGAGGGTGAGGTCGTCGCGGCCGCCGAGTCCCTCGAGCGGGTGGCCGACCAGATCGACGGGACGGGCCGGGTGCTGTTCTCCGCCCTCCGGTCCCAGCCCCGCCCGTCCGACCCCTACGGCCGGCTCTGGCGCGCCGCCGACATGATCCGCGAACACCGCGGCGACGGGCACGTCGCGGCCTGCGTCGCGGCCGGGCTCGACCCCGTCCGGATGGGCGTCCTCATGGAGGTCTGGCTGGGCTACCCGGTGGGCGAGTACAGCGGGACGCGCGCGTGGCCGGAGGACGCCATGGCGGCGGGTGTGGCGCAGCTGGAGGCCGACGGCCTGCTCGCCGACGGGGCGATCACGGCCGAGGGCCGCCGGTTCCGCGACGCGATCGAGGCCGCCACCGACACGGCGCAGGCCGGCGTCGTCGAGGCGCTCGGCGACGAGCTGGACGGGCTGGTCGCCCGGCTCGACGGCTGGTCACGCCTGTGCGTCGAGGCCCGACCTTCCCACCCGACGTCCGCAAGCGCGCCGCCGGCTGACCCCGCCCCGCGCGCGAGTCGGGCCATCCCGCGCGCGAGTCGGGGCATTCCGCGCGCGAGTCGGGGCATCCCGCACGCGAGTCGGGGATCCCGCGCGAGTCGGGGTTTCCGCGCGCGAGTCGGGGAGTGGCCTCAGCGTCCGACGCGGCGCATGGGCAGGTGCGAGACGCCCGACCAGTCGTAGGCCGGACCGGCGGGCTCGAACCCGTAACCGACGTAGAACCCGGCGAGGTGTTCCTGGGCGTCGAGCACGCACAGGCCGTCGCGGATCTCACCGAGCACGGCCTCCATCAGACGGCGCCCGAGCCCGCGCCCGCGCACCTGGGGCGCGATGCACAGCCGGCCGATGCGGTAGCCGCCGCCGGCCTCCTTGAGCAGCCGCAGGCATCCCAGCACGGGCTCCGGACAGCCGTTGCCGCCCAGCCAGTAGTGCCGCGCCCGGTCCTCCAGGTCGCGCCCGTCCAGCTCGCCGTACGCGCACGCCTGCTCGACGACGAACACGTCGACGCGCAGCCGGAGGATGTCGTAGAGCGTGCGGGGAGCGAGGTCGATGGCCCAGGATCGGTGCACGGTCGCCGCAATCGCCCCGGTGGTCACCACATGTGCCTACCAGATGCCCGCACGGGAGCGCAGCAACGCCCACCGCTCCGCACCGCAACGAGCTGTGACGAACCCATGACGAGGCGTGCTCGGAAGGGCCGGACGGGGCCCACCCGGTTAGCCTCCTGAGGTGCGGCACCACGATCTCGTCGTCATCGGCACCGGCTCGGGCAACTCGATCATCGACGACCGGTTCGACGGCTGGGACGTCGCGCTCGTCGAGCACGGTGTCTTCGGCGGCACCTGCGTCAACGTCGGCTGCATCCCGACCAAGATGTACGTCTATCCCGCCGACGTGGCCGAGAGCATCCGGCATGCCGCGCGGCTGGGCATCGACGCGAGCATCGACAAGGTCCGCTGGACCGACATCCGCGACCGCGTGTTCAGCCGCATCGACCCGATCTCCGCAGGCGGGCGCGAGTACCGCGTCGACCGCTCCCCCAACGTCACCTTCTACGACGGCCACGCCCGGTTCACCGGGCCGCGCGCGTTGGACGTCGAACGGTGTGACGGGACGGGAACCGACGCGCTCTCCGCCGACCGGATCGTGATCGCGGCGGGCGGGCGGCCGATCGTGCCGCCTGCCATCGCGGAGTGCGGGGTGCCCTTCCACACCTCCGACACCGTCATGCGCATCGACGCCCTGCCGGAGCACGCTGGTGATCGTCGGCGCCGGCTACATCGCCGCGGAGTTCGCCCACGTGTTCTCCGCGTTCGGCAGCCGGGTCTCCATGATCGGCCGCAGCGGGCTGATGCTGCGGGGCCACGACGAGCTCGTCTCGACCCGGTTCACCGAGATCGCCTGCGCGCGCTGGGACACCTACCTCAACCGGGAGGTCGTCCGCGCCACCGGCGACGACCGGGAGATCGCGGTGGAGCTCACCGACGGCACGGTGGTGCGCGGCGACCTGCTCCTCGTCGCGACGGGGCGCATGCCCAACGGCGACCTGCTGGACCTGCCCGCCGCAGGCATCCCGACCCACCCCGACGGGCGCATCGTCGTGGACGACACGCAACGCACGCCCGTCGACGGGGTGTTCGCGCTCGGCGACGTGAGCTCTCCCTACCAGCTCAAGCACGTGGCCAACCACGAGGCGAGGGTGGTCGCGCACAACCTGCTGCACCCGGACGAGCCGGCCCGGACCGACCACCGCTTCGTGCCGCACGCGGTCTTCACCGAACCGCAGATCGCCGCCGTCGGGCTCACCGAGGCGCAGTGCGGGGCGGCAGGCGTCGACTACGCGGTGAAGGTGCAGGCCTACGGCGACATCGCCTACGGCTGGGCGATGGAGGACACCACCGGCTTCTGCAAGGTCCTCGCCGATCGCGGCACCGGCAGGCTGCTCGGCGCACACGTGTTCGGGCCCCACGCGTCGGCGGTCATCCAGCCGCTGATCCAGGCCATGTCGTTCGGGTTGGGCGCGCGCGAGATGGCGAGCGGGCAGTACTGGATCCACCCGGCGCTGCCCGAAGTGGTCGAGAACGCGCTGCTCGGCTTGGATCTGTAGGCACGGCCACATGATCCGATACCGGATCGCCGCCGAATGCCTGGTAGACAGTGTTCTAGTAAGGTGACCCTTCCCTGCTACGTCACGAGGTGCCACCCATGACCGTTGCCGAGAGTCCCTCCCGGCCGGCAGCCGCCGACAGACCGTCCGGCGCGAAACCGATCCTGGCAGGCCGCCGCGGCCTGGTGCCCCAGATCTCCGTGTACGTCTTCGTCGTCGTCCCCCTGCTCGCCCTGCTCGCCGCCGTCCCGTTCGCCTGGGGCTGGGGTCTCGGGCCGGTCGACGTCGCCGTCGCCGCGGTCTTCTACGTCGTCAGCGGGCTGGGCATCACCGTCGGCTACCACCGGTACTTCACCCACGGCTCGTTCAAGTCGAAGCGGTGGCTGCGGATCGCACTGGCGATCTCGGGCAGCCTCGCCATGCAGGGCCCCGTGATCGACTGGGTGGCCGACCACCGCCGTCACCACGCGTTCTCCGACAAGGAGGGCGACCCGCACTCGCCGTGGCTGTTCGGCACGGGTCCGCTCGCCCTGGCGCGCGGGTTCTGGCACTCGCACACCGGCTGGCTGTTCGCGCGCGACCAGACCAACGCCGCCCGCTTCACCCCCGACCTGCTCGCGGACCGCGACATCGTGCGGATCGACAAGCTGTTCGTCCTGTGGTCCACGGCGACGCTGCTGGTGCCCGCCCTGCTCGGCGGGCTGCTCACCTGGTCGTGGTGGGGCGCCCTCACCGCCTTCTTCTGGGCGGGGCTCGTGCGGGTGGCGCTGCTGCACCACGTCACGTGGTCGATCAACTCGATCTGCCACATGATCGGCGACCAGCCCTTCGCGTCACGGGACCACTCCCGCAACGTGTGGCCGCTCGCCGTGCTGAGCTTCGGCGAGTCCTGGCACAACCTCCACCACGCCGACCCCACGTGCGCCCGGCACGGCGTGCAGCGCGGGCAGGTGGACATCTCCGCCAGGGTCATCCAGATCTTCGAGAAGCTCGGCTCGGCGCACTCGGTGCGGTGGCCGACGCAGCGGCGCCTCGAGAAGCTGGCCCGCGCCACCTGAGGTTCAAGATCGTTGTACGCGGGACATGAGCTGCACGGGTGCAGCTCATGTCCCGATCTCGTCGATCATGCCGTGAATTCCGCCGAACGGCCCCGCCCGCGGGGCCGATTCGCCGATGCTGTGCGGCGTGTCGATCGAACTGCTGATCGCGAGGCAGGGTGGCGTGATCAGCCTTGCGCAGGCCGTCGCCGCCGGGATGTCGGCCGCAACCGTGCAGCGCCGGGTCCGGGAGGGCAGGTGGGAACGGCCTCACCCGCGCCGTCTACCTCGTCGGCGGCCACCGCTGGACGGACGACGCCCGCGTGCGGGCCGCCTGGTTGTGGGCCGGCGAGAGATCCGTGATCACCGGGCCGGCGGCCGCCTACTGGCACGGGATGCTGGACCGGGCGCCCGCCGCGATCGAGGTGACCGTCCCCGCGAGCGCCAAGCCCCGGGGGCGACCCGGCGTCGTCGTCCGCAGGCGCGACCTGCCGTGGCAGGACCTGGTGAACACCCGTGACATCTGGCTCGCGGCCAAGCCGCTCGCCGCCCTGGAGACGGCCGTGGCGTTGCCACACGGCTCGACGTTCCTGGATCGCGCGCTGCAACGGCACGTTCGCTTCCCGGCGCTCTACCGGGCGTACTGCCGCAACGTGGGCCGACGCGGCTCGTCGGAAGCCGCCCGGCTGATGACGGCGGCCGCCGACCGGGCGGACTCGGCGGCCGAACGACTGCTGGTGACCCTGCTCCGGAACGCGCGCATCGAGGGCTGGGTGCTGGGCCATCCGTTCGGGCCGTACCGGATCGACGTCGCGTTCCCGGCGGCGAAGCTCGCCGATCGAGGTCGACGGCTGGGCCTGGCACGTGGACGTCGAACGGTTCCGCACGGACCGCCGCAAGGGCAACGCGATCACCCGCGCAGGCTGGGACCTGCTGCGGTTCACCTGGCACGCCCTGGACAGCGAACCCGCGGAGTCGATCACCGAGATCAGGCAGACCCTTGCCCTGACCGCCGCATGATCGTCGAGACCGGGACATGAGCTGCACGGGTGCAGCTCATGTCCCGGACCGGTGATCATGGCGTTGTCGCACCCCGGATCTCCCGAGCCTTCGCGTTCCTCAGCTGGCCGGGCGCTCCCGCTCCGCTCCGCGACCCCGGGCGGACCGGACGGCGACGGCGACGGGACCGCCGGGTCGTACGGCTCCGCAGGCGACGGCTCGCCGCGGATCTCGGAGACGAGTCCCGTGACGTCGGCCATGATCGCGGCGGTGACCGCGTCCAGGGCCCGGCGGGTGCGGGGTCCGCCCAGCCAGGTCGAGAGGTCGACCGGTGGCCCGGCGACGATCGTCACCCGCCGCCGCATGAACAGTCGCGGCACGCCGCTGCCGGGCGGCAGGACGTCCTGCGTCCCCCAGTTGGCCACGGGTATCACCGGCGCGCCCGTGACCAGCGCGATCCGCGCGATGCCGTTCTTGGCCCGCATCGGCCAGCCGTCGGGGTCGGCGGTGTAGGTGGCCTCGGGGTAGAACGCGACGATCTCCCCGCGGTTCACCGCGGCGATCGCGTCACGGTAGGCGTCACCGGCCCGTGCCGACTCCCGGTAGACGGGGATGTGGCCGCCACCGACGAGCACGCTGCGCACGACGGGCATGTTCCACAGCTCGGCCTTGGCCAGGAACCGGGGCACCCGCCCGTGGCAGATCGAGAAGGCGACGTCGAAGATCGGGTCGGAGAACGACACGTGGTTGAGCGCGAGGAGCGCGCCGCCCTCCCGGGGCACGTGCTCACCGCCCCGCCAGCCGATGCGGGTTCCGAACATCACGAACGGCCAGATCGCGGTGATCGCGAATCCGTACCAGAACCCCGACCCCGACCACCGCCGTCGCACACTCAGCGCGATCTTGCGGCGCAGCGTCAGCGGCCGCACGTCCAACGGGTCCACAGGTCCTCCTCGCAGCCGACGGCCGGCCTTCGTCTCTCGGACGACGCGCGGATCTGCGCGCGGCGCGAGACGATCGTGCCGGGGCCCGGTCCGGCTGTGGTGAGCAGTGTGACGTCGCTCCCAGACGCCATCCGACCCCGTCCCCGAAGGAATGCCCCGAAGGAATGCACTGTCACATCGTCGTCGCGAGAGGTCCGTCCGTGCCGAGAACCGCAACCCCGTCTCGAGCCCGTGGGACGCGAGCCCGCCGACCCGTCGGCGGTCGTGCTCGTGCTGCACGGCGGCAGTGCCCACAGCCACGGCAGCGCCGCGCGCAGACGCCTGCCCTACCTGCGCATGCTGCCGTTCGCCCGGCTGCTGGCCCGCAAGGGCCGGGACGCGCGCCTCGGCGTCTTCATGCTGCGCTACCGCTATCGCGGCTGGAACGCGCCGACCATGGACGCCTATCTCGACGCGCGGTCGGCGCTCGAGGAGATCGCCCGCAGGTACCCCGGAGCGCCCGTGGTGCTCGTCGGTCACTCGATGGGTGGTCGTGCGGCCCTGCGGGCCGCCGACGCCCCCGACGTCGTCGCCGTGTGCGCGCTGGCGCCGTGGCTGGACCGTTCGGACCCGGTCGCGCAGCTCGCCGGGCGGACGGTGCTGATCGCGCACGGCGACCGCGAGCGATGGACCGACCCGGACGAGTCCTACGCCTACGCCGTGCGGGCCAGGCAGGTGACCGACCGGGTGTGCCGCTTCGAGGTGCACGGCGACGGCCATTCGATGCTCCGCCGGTACCGCGACTGGCACTCGCTGGTGCGGCGGTTCGTGCTCGGGGTGATCGGAATCGAACCCGAGGACCCCGAGATTGCGAATGCTCTGCGGCAGGCCACACCGAGCGGCCTGCGTGTCGCACTCAAGTCGTCCTTACTGCCAGGAGCATCTCGATGACCTTCATCCCCCGGATCCTCGGGGCCGCCACCGCCGCATACGGCCTGGCGGCGCTGCTCCGACCGCGGATCCTGGCGCGCCCGGTGGCGATGGTCGAGGCCGACGGCAGCCTCGGACCGGCCATCCGGGTGGCCGCGGGCCTCATCGGATCGCGACTCGCGGTCGGGGGCTGGATGACCACGGCTCCGGCCGGGGCGCCGCTACGCACGGCCATCATCGCGCGCGCCCTGTTCGACGCCGGTGACGCCGTCCTGTTCGGGGCGCTGGCACCGACGAGGCCCGCCGCAAGTCGGCACTGGTCGCGGGCGGCTGGTCGGCCCTGTGTGCGCTGAGCCTGCTCGCCACGGAGGATGCGAGATGACCGGGCGACCGTCGCGGTCGTCGGGTCCGGGGTGGCCGGGCTGACCGCCGCGTACCTGCTCCAGCGCCGCTACGACGTCACCCTGTTCGAGGCCGACGGGCGGCTGGGTGGCCACGCCCACACCCACGAGCTGCCCACCGCGGACGGGGGCAGCACCGCGGTCGACACCGGATTCATCGTGCACAACGAGCGCACCTACCCGAACCTGCTGCGGCTGTTCGCCGAGCTCGGCGTGGCCACGCAGGAATCCGACATGTCGATGAGCGTGCGCTGCGAGGGGTGCGGGCTGGAGTACGCGGGCGCGCGACGGCTCGGCGGGCTGTTCCCGCAGGCGTCCAACCTCCGCCGTCCGGCGTACCTGCGGATGCTCGCCGAGGTCGTCCGGTTCCACCGCCACGCGCGGCGGCTGCTCACCGACGAGCGGGCGGGCGACGTCACGCTGGGCGCGTTCCTCGCCGTCGGCGGCTACTCCCGCTACTTCGTCGAGCACTTCATGCTGCCCGTCGTCAGCGCGGTGTGGTCGGCGGGCGAGACGGTGTCCGCTGTCCTACCCGGCGCGCTACCTGTTCACGTTCCTCGACCACCACGGGCTGCTCTCGGTGGGGGGCTCGCCGCAGTGGCGCACCGTCGTGGGAGGTTCGCGCAGCTACGTCGAGCGCGCGGTGAAGGGCCTCACGCGCGGTGGAGGTCTCGACGCCGGTCCGGGCGGTCGTCCGCGCCGCGGACGGCGTCGAGATCAGGGACGACGGCGACGCCGTGCACCGCGTCGACCACGTCGTCGTGGCGACCCACCCGGACCAGGCGCTGGCGCTGCTCGCCGCTCCCACGGACGCCGAGCGCGCCGTGCTGGGAGCCTTCACGTACTCCGCCAACGAGACCTGGCTGCACCACGACGTCTCGGTGCTCCCGCGGCGTCCGGCCGCGCGGGCGTCGTGGAACTACCTGAAGCCGGCGTGCTCGGGCGTCGACGCCCCGGTGCTCGTCAGCTACGACATGAACAGGCTCCAGCGCCTCACCGAGCCCGCGGACTACGTGGTGACGCTCAACGGCGCCGGCCGGATCGATCCCGGCTCGGTGATCGCCCGGATGCACTACGAGCACCCGATCTACACCCCCGAGTCGGTGGCGGCCCAGCGACGGTTGCCCGCGCTGAACGACGGCACCGTCGCGTTCGCGGGCGCCTACCACGGCTGGGGCTTCCACGAGGACGGCTGCGCCGCGGGCGTCCGCGCCGCCGAGTCGCTCGGAGCGGGCTGGTGAGCGCGCCTCCGGCACCCGTGCGCGGAAATCGTCGCCAGGGCGACGATTTCCGCGCACGGGCCGGCGTGCCGGCCCTCTACGACGCCGAGGTCCGGCACGTGCGCAGGCAGGCCGTGGACCGGACGTTCAGCCACGGCATCTACCTGTGGCTCGTGGACCTCGACGAGCTGCCCCGGCTGCCGCGCTGGCTGCGCCCGTTCGCCCGGTTCGAGGCACGCGACCACCTCGGCGACCCCGACAGCACGATCCGCCGGAACCTCGACGCGTGGCTCGCCACCCAGGGTGTCGACCTGCGCGGCGGGCGGGTGCTCATGCTGGCCAACGCCCGGCTGCTCGGCTACGTGTTCAACCCGATCACCGTCTACTGGTGCCACCGGCCCGACGGCGAGCTCGAGTGCGTCGTCGCCGAGGTGCACAACACCTACGGGGAGCGGCACTGCTACCTGCTGCGCACCGACGAGGCCGGCCGCGCGGAGACCCCGAAGGACTTCTACGTCTCGCCCTTCCTCTCCGTCGACGGGCACTACCGGATGCTGCTGCGCACCCCCGGCGAGCGGCTCGCGATCTCGGTGACCCTGCGCCAGCAGGGCACCACGGCGCTCACCGCCACGGTCGTCGGCATCCGCCGGGCCGCCACCCCGGGCGCGCTGGTCCGGATGATCCTTCGCCGCCCGCTCACGACCTACCGCACATCGGCCCTGATCCGCCGCCACGGCATCGCGCTGTGGCTGCGGAGGCTGCCCGTCGTACCCCGGCCACGCCACACACCGCAGGAGAGAGTCCAATGACCGAGTCCATCGACGCCCGGCCGATCGACGCCGAGTCGCTCAACGCCGGGCCGCTCAACCCGCACACCGGTATCGACCGGCCCGTCGTCATCAGGTCCAACAACCACCGCGTGCCGCGGCCCAACGAAGGCGTGTGGCCCGGGCTGGCCACCCCGCCGCGTGTCGCCGGTGCGGGCCCGCATCGCCGAGGCGCTGTTCCGCCGCGCCGTCAAGCCGCTCCCCGTCCGCGTCCTGTTCCCGGGCGGGGAGCGCATCGGCTCGGGTGGCCCGGACTCCCCGGTCATGCGCATCGTGCGGCCCGCCGCGTTCTTCCACCGGCTCGGCGTCAACTCGAAGATCGGGTTCGGCGAGGCCTACATGGCGGGCGACTGGACGTCGTCGTCACTCGCGGACCTGCTCACCCCGTTCGCCGCCAAGCTGTCCGTGCTGATCCCCCCTGGCCTGCAGCGGCTGTTCCGGCGCTACGTCGAGGCCCGCAGGCCCTCGGAGGAGAGCAACACCGTCGACGGGTCGCGGGAGAACATCCAGCGCCACTACGACCTGTCCAACGACCTGTTCGCCACGTTCCTCGACGAGACGATGTCCTACTCGTCGGCGTGGTTCGCCGACGGCAGCGACGACCTCGCGGACGCCCAGCGCCGCAAGATCGACGGCATCCTCGACATGGCCCGGGTGGGCCCCGGGCAGCACATCCTCGAGATCGGCACGGGTTGGGGCGGCCTGGCCGTCCGCGCCGCTCAGCGCGGCGCCCGCGTCACCACCCTGACGATCTCCGCCGAGCAGGCCTCGCTCGCCGAGCAACGGCTCGCCGACGCCGGTGTCGCCGACCGGGTCCAGGTGCTGCTGCGCGACTACCGCGAGGCCCAGGGCAGCTACGACGCCGTCGTCAGCGTCGAGATGGTGGAGGCCGTCGGCGTGGAGTTCTGGCCGACGTACTTCGCGTCGCTCGACCGGCTGCTCAAGCCCGGTGGCCGCGTCGGGCTGCAGTCGATCACCATGCCGCACGACCGGATGGTGGTCTCGCAGAACGACTACAGCTGGATGCACAAGTACATCTTCCCGGGCGGGGTCATCCCGTCGGTGGAGGCGATCGAGCAGAACCTCGCCGAGCACACGGGGCTGCGCGTCGCCGAGCGCCGCAGCCTCGGCCCGGACTACGCCCGGACCCTCGCGCACTGGCGCGAGACGTTCCTGTCGCGCTGGGAGACGGTCGCCGACCTCGGCTTCGACGAGACGTTCCGCCGGATGTGGGAGTTCTACCTCGCCTACTGCGAGGCCGGGTTCCGCGTCGGCTACCTCGACGTCCACCAGTTCAGCCTGCAGCACCGCCGCTGACGCGGCCCGTGCGCGGAAATCGCGGTCCCGACGACGATTTCCACGCACGGCCTACCCCGAGGAGAGTCATGGCCCCGCCCGTCGCCCCGCAGCTCACCGCGCTCGTCGAGCGTGTCGTCGGCGCGCCGCTGCCCGTCCGGATCCGGGCCTGGGACGGCAGCGAGTCCGGCCCCGCCGACGGCCCCGTCGCGATCATCCGGCACCGGCGAGCCCTGCGCCGCCTGCTCTGGAACCCGGGTGAGCTGGGGCTGGCCCGGGCGTTCGTGGCCGGTGAGCTCGACGTCGAGGGCGACATCGCCGACGGCCTGTCGCGGTTCTGGAAGCTGGCCAGGGCCCAGGACCTCGCCGGCGTGACGCTCACCACCGCCGACAAGCTCGACGCCGCCCGGCTCGGCCTCCGGCTCGGGATCCTCGGCCCGCGACCGAAGCCGCCGTCGTCGGAGGCGCGGCTGTCCGGCGGCCTGCACACCCGGCGCCGCGACCGGGCCGCGATCTCGCACCACTACGACCTGTCCAACGAGTTCTACGAGTTCCTGCTCGACCCGCAGATGGCGTACTCGTGCGGCTACTGGACCCGGGACGCCGGGCCCGGCTACGGGCTGCGTGGACGCGCAGCGCGACAAGCTGGACCTGATCTGCCGCAAGCTCGGCCTGCGGCCGGGGATGCGCCTGCTCGACGTCGGATGCGGCTGGGCGTCGCTGCTCGTCCACGCCGCGACGCACTACGGCGTCACGGCGGTCGGGGTGACGCTCTCCGCGCGAGCAGCGCGCGTTCGGCATCGCACGGGTCGAGGCGCTCGGGCTCGGCGACCGGATCGAGATCCGGCATCAGGACTACCGGGAGATCGCCGGACCAGCCGTTCGACGCCGTCGCCAGCATCGAGATGGGCGAGCACGTCGGCCAGGACAACTACCCGGTCTACGCGGCGCAGCTGCACCGGCTCCTGCTCCCGCACGGCCGGCTGCTGCTGCAGCAGATGTCGCGGGGGGCGGCGGGGAACAACACCGCGCCGGGCGGCGGGGCGTTCATGGAGAGCTACGTCGCCCCGGACATGTACATGCGCCCGCTCGGCTCCACGCTGAACTTCCTGGAGGAGGCCGGGTTCGAGGCCGTCGACGTGCACTCGCTGCGCGAGCACTACGTCTGGACCGTGCGGCCGTGGCTGGACACGCTGCAGGACCGCAAGGCCGAGGCGATCCGGCTCGTCGGCGAGGAGCAGTACCGGGTCTGGCTGCTCTACCTGGCCGGTGCCGCCCTCGCGTTCGAGGAGAACCGGATGGGCGTGCACCAGATCCTGCTGGTCCGCCCGGACGCCGACGGGCGCTCGGGGCTGCCCCGCAGCCGCCGCGACACGCTGGGCGCCGACCCGGCGGAGCAGGGCGCACGGGGCGAGACACTCCGCCCGCGGGTCAACGGGTCGCCGCGCGAACCGGTGCCGGGTCCGACACGATGAGGTCGTGATCGTGCTCGCGAGCGAACCGTTGGCGCAGGGCGCCTACCCCTGGGCCGCCGCGCTGACCAACCTGTGGGTCACCGCACTCGTCGTCCTGTTCACGTTCGGCGCCGCGCTGGTCGTGGCGGTGGCGGTCCGCGGCGGCCGGCACGACGGCATCGACGTGGTGTGGGGCGCCGGGTTCGCGATCGTCGCCGTCACCACGCTGATCCTGTCCGCAGGCGACGGCGACACCTGGCGCCGGTGGCTGATCACCGTGCTCACGTGCGTCTGGGGGCTCCGGCTGGCGTGGCACATCGGGCGGCGCAACCACGGCAAGGACGAGGACCCGCGCTACACGAAGATCCTCGAGACGGCACGCGGCAACCCGCTGGTCCACATGGTCCGCAAGGTCTACCTCCCGCAGGCCGTGGTCATGTGGATCGTGTCGCTGCCGGTGCAGCTGGGCCAGTACGGGTTCGCCGACGGCGTGCTCTCGCTGATCGTCACCGTGCTCGGCGTGCTCGTCTGGGCCGTCGGCTTCACCTTCGAGACCGTCGGCGACGCCCAGCTGGCGGCGTTCACCGCGGACCCGGCCAACAAGGGCAAGGTCATGGACCGCGGGCTCTGGCGCTACACCCGCCACCCCAACTACTTCGGCGACGCCGCGGTCTGGTGGGGCCTCACCCTGCTGGCGCTCCACCACGCGGCCGGGCTGATCGGCCTGGTCTCGGCCGCGCTCATGACCTTCCTGCTCGCCAAGGGCACGGGGGCCAAGCTGCTGGAGTCGACGATCGGCACGCGGCGCCCCGGCTACGCCGAGTACGTGCGCCGCACGAGCGGCTTCTTCCCGCTTCCCCAGCGCCGAGGAAGCCGGACCCGAAGAAGCAGCACAGCCCCTGAACCGATCGCGCGCCTGCGACGAAGGCATGATCGACACGCCGCTCCATCGAGAGGACCTTCATGAACCCCGGCGACCAGGTCGGCGACTTCGAGCTGACCGACGAGACGGGCACCGCCCGCACGCTGAGCACCCTGCTCGAGAACGGCCCGGTCGTGCTGTTCTTCTACCCGATCGCCTCCAGCGGCGGCTGCACCCAGGAGGCCTGCCACTTCCGTGACCTCGCCGCCGACTTCGCCGCCGTCGGCGCGACGCCGGTCGGCATCAGCAGCGACGACGTCGACAAGCAGAGCGCCTTCGCCACGTCCAACTCGCTCGGGTACCCCCTGCTGTCCGACACGGGCAACAAGGTCGCCAAGGAGTTCGGCGCGTGGCGCTGGTGGCTCCCCGGCGGCATGCACACCCGGCGCCGCACGTTCGTCATCGGGCAGGACCGTCGCGTCCTGCACACGATCACCGACGAGAAGCAGTTCGACCGCCACGCCGACGAGGCCCTGGACGTGCTGCGGAAGCACCAGGCCGCCGCATGACCGACGGCGGTCGGCGGGTCAGCGCGTCCACGGTGGTCGCCGCGCCGCCGGAGGCGGTGTTCGCGCTGCTCGCCGACCCCCGCCGGCACTGCGAGTTCGACGGCTCCGGGACGGTTCGCGACGCGGTGTCGGGGCCGGAGCGACTCGGCCAGGGCGCCCGGTTCGGGATGCGGATGCAGCTCGGGATGCCCTACCGGATCCGCAACACCGTGGTCGAGTTCGAGGAGGGTCGCCGGATCGGCTGGCGGCACTTCGGGCGCCACGTCTGGCGCTACGAGCTGGTCGCGGTGCCGGGCGGGACGAGGGTCACCGAGACCTTCGACTACGGCCCCGCGCTCGCGCCGCGCGTGCTGGAGCTGGGCGGGATTCCCGCCCGGAACGAGCACGCGATCCGGGCGACGCTGGCCAGGCTCACCGAGATCTTCGGGGCGGTCCCGGCTCAGGCCTGAGCGGCGCTCGCCTGCTCCTGCGGCACCCGCAGACCGGGCTGCCCGTCGAGGTTGGTGGCGTTGCGCTCCGCCTGGTAGCTCGCGATCCGCTCGTCGTCGCGGCTCTGCCAGACGGCGTCGAGCGTCTTGCGCTCCTCGACGAGGTCCATGCGCGGCACGGCGAAGCCGCAGGAGTCCGCGACCCGCGCGACGTCGACGACGATCACGGCGCGGACGTAGGCCCGGCGCTCCTCCCCCGCAGCGCCGAAGCCGGCGAAGGCCCGTTCGAACCCCGGGTCCCCGACGAGGACCGCGCGCCCGGCGCCGTGCAGCCGGACGATCTGCGGGCGGCCGGCGAACGCGCAGAACATGACGCAGATCCGACCGTTCTCCCGCAGGTGCGCGATCGTCTCCACCCCGCTGCCGGTGATGTCCAGGTACGCGAACGTGCGCTGGTCCACGACGCGGAACGTGCCGATCGTGCCCTTCGGCGAGAGGTTGACCAGGCCGTCGCCGTCCAGCGGCGCGGTGGCGACGAAGAACACGGGCTGCGACTCGATCCAGGCCGCCATGCGCTCGTCGATGCCGTCGTAGACCTTGCCCATGGACGCACCCTACGGGCCGGACCGCCCCCGGTTGTTGACCATGACTAGTCGGTACTACATAGTGTTATCGCGACTACCACGGAGCGGAGGCGCCCGATGACGCTGAGCGACTGTCCGGGGAGTGCGACGACGACTGGACGTGCCCCGGACTCTGGGAGGACGACGAGCACCTCGACGACCTCGTGGCCGTGGGCGAGCTCCTCGATCCGGCACCGGTACCGCTGGGCGCGGGCGAGGTGGCCGTCCGACTGCCCCGCCGGGTCGTGCGCGACGCGCGGATCGGATGACCCGATGGACCTCGACGACCTGCGCCGCATCGGGGGTGCCGCCACGCGATCGGCGTTCCGCCTGGAGACCCTGCCGCAGTACCTCGTGCCGCAGGAGGAGGTACGTTTCACTGCCTGGAAGGCGGGCGTCGCGCCCCCGCGGCGCACCCCGGAGAACGATGCGGCGATGGCCCGGCTGCAGAGCGATCTGCGGCGCGGCCTTCGCCGCTACCGGGTGCACATCCTGGACCAGCCGCTGACCCCGTACCTGCGCTTCGAGCTCTACCTCTACCTGGACAGCGTGGCCGTCGGCAACGAGATCAGTGTCGCCGACCGGGACGCCCACCCGGAGCTGGCCGACCTGCGCGAGGACTTCTGGATGTTCGACGACGAGACCGTCGTGCGCATGTTCTACGACGAGGAAGGGCACTTCCTGCGCCCGGAGCTCGCCGAGGACATCGAGCCCTACCGCGCGATGCGCGACGTGGCGCTGCGCCACTCCGAACCGCTGCTCGACTACATGGCCCGTACCGGGCTCACCGAGGAAGCCCTCACAATGACCGGGTGACCGAACTGTCGGAGGACCGGCGCCGGCTGGCCGAGTCGCTCCGCGTGCTGCGCGAGAACGCGGGGGTGTCCACCACGCAGCTCGCGGAGCAGCTCGGCTGGTCGCAGTCCAAGGTCTCCAAGACCGAGCGCGGCGTCACGCTCCCACCTCCGCCGGACGTGGCGGCCTGGGCCACCGCGATGCGTGCCTCCGCCGCCGTGCGCGCCGAGCTGACGGACCTCGCCGAGCAGGCGACGCTGGTGTTCAGCGAGCGCCGCCGGGTGCAGGCCCCGGGGCCCCGCCGGGTGCAGCAGGAGATCCAGCGCCTGGAAGAGGCCGCCTCGGCGGTGCGCGTCTACAACCCCTTGGTCGTCGTCGGCCTGGCCCAGACGCGTCCGTACGTGGAGGCGATGTTCCGGATGGGCCGGTACGCGACACCGCCGGAGCAGCTCGACGAGGCGGTCGACTCCCGGCTGGCCCGGCAGGCCACGCTCGCCGACCGGGGGATCCGCTTCGAGCTGGTGATGGGCGAGGCCGCCGTGCGGCGACGCGTCGTGCCCCCCACCGCGATGCGGGAGCAGCTGGCGCGGCTCGTCGAGCTCTCCCGGCTGCCCAACGTCGACCTCGGCATCATCCGCTTCGACGCCTCCGAGAGCGTCCACCAGTACCACGGCTACTCGATCATCGGCGATCCCGACCTGGACGACGAGGTCCTCGTCGGAGCGACAACGGTCACGCGGAACCTGCGGGTCCGCGACGACGCCGAGATCCGCGAGTACCTCGCCCACTTCAACCAGCTGCGCGCGGCCGCGAGCACCGGCGACGAGCTGCGCGCGTTCCTCACCGAGCTGATCGACGCCGTACCGGCTTCCTGACGGGGTAAGTCTTGCGCAGCGATCTTGGTCGCGACTAGTCTAGTCGCATCAACGACAGTTGATTACGACTAGCTGGTGATCGACGGGGGACGACCGTGGAGTCCGGACACAGCGGCAGGATCGACCAGGTCGCTGGCGTGGCGAGATCACTCGTTGCCGATCAACGAGCGTGGCGACGACTGCTGGACCAGCACGTCACCGACGACAGGGGAAGGTGCCGGGGGTGCCGCCTACCCACCAGCCCCGCCCCGACCTGGCCCTGCAGCCTGTACGCGATCGGTGTCGAGGCCCAGCGCCTCGCGGCCGTACCCCGTTCCGCCGACTGTCGGGATCTGCGCGGCACCCGCGTCACGCTGCGACGCGCCCGCCAGGCAGCGTCAGGATCTCCGCGCCGTCCGCGGTGACGAGCACGGTGTGCTCGAACTGGGCGGTGCGCATGCGGTCCTTGGTGACGACGGTCCACCCGTCGTCCCAGATGTCGTAGTCGATCGTGCCCAAGGTGATCATCGGCTCGATCGTGAACGTCATCCCGGGCTCGAGCACGGTGTGCACCGTGGGCTCGTCGTAGTGCAGCACGACCAGGCCGCTGTGGAACGAGCGGCCGATGCCGTGGCCGGTGAAGTCGCGGACCACGCCGTAGCCGAAGCGCCTCGCGTAGGACTCGATGACCCGGCCGACCACGTTGAGCTCGCGGCCCGGGCGCACCGCCTTGATCGCGCGCTGGGTGGCCTCGCGGGTGCGCTCGACCAGCAGCCGGTCCTCCTCGGACACGTCGCCTGCGAGGAAGGTGGCGTTGGTGTCGCCGTGCACGCCGCCGATGTAGGCGGTGACGTCGATGTTGACGATGTCGCCGTCCTGGATCACCGTGGAGTCCGGGATCCCGTGGCAGATGACCTCGTTGAGGCTCGTGCAGCACGACTTCGGGAACGCCTTGTAACCCAGCGTGGACGGGTACGCGTCGTGGTCGACGAGGAACTCGTGCACCACGCGGTCCACCTCGTCGGTGGTGATGCCGGGCGCCACCACCGCGCCGCCCGCGGCCAGCGCCCTGGCGGCGACGCGACCGGCGTGGCGCATCGCCTCGATGATCGTCCGGGGACTGGACCCACGGCTCCGTGCTCCGCGACGGCCTCTTCTTCCCGACGTACTCCGGGCGCGGGATGTGCGCCGGTACCGGACGGGTCGGCGAGACCGTGCCGGGGCGCAGCGTCGTACGGGTGGACATCGGCCCAGTGTAGGTCGCGCCGATGGCGGGTCGCGGGGGTCCGGGCCACAGGGTCGGTCGGGGCGCTCAGCGGAGGGCGCGGTGGGCGACCGTGCGCGAGACGACCGCGGCGAGGCCACGCCAGCCCAGCAGCAGTACCGCCAGCGCGACGACCGTGACCAGCGCGAACGTCCACGGCAACCGCCCGGTGAACGCCGCACGCAACGCCAGCCCGATCACTGCGGTGCACCCGAGCACGACCGCGCCCGCCCGCATGCCGGCCGGGTCGGCCCGGACCACCGGGACGGCCCACGCCACGAGCAGCCCGACGGCGAACGGCGCGACGGTGCCCGCCAGCCCGAGCAGGTCGCCGGACTCGTCGTGGCTCGTGCGCCCGATCGCCGCGAACACGATCACCGCGACCGCATCGGCGGCGGCGGCGAGCGCGGGGATCCGGGTGGACGGCATGGCCACCAGCGTAGGTGCCGCCCGTCGGCGCTCAGCCGGTGGCCGCCAGGAACCGCGCTGCGGTGTCGACGGCCGGGTTCGACGACCCGCCGTCCACCACCAGCACGGCGATCGCGACGTCGCCGCGGTACCCGACGAACCAGCCGTGCGAGCGCGTGCCGTCGTTCGTGAACTCGGCCGTGCCCGTCTTGCCGCTCACGTCGCCGAGACCGCGCAGGCGGGTCGCCGTGCCCTCGGTCACGACCGCGCGCATCATCGGCCGGAGCTCACCCACCGCCACCGGGTCGGGTGCGCCCGGGGCCCGGCGCACCTCGGTGGGGCGTCCCCGGATGAGCTGGGGCACCACCGGCTCGCCCCGGGCCGCCGTGGCGGCGGCGAGCGCCATCCCGAACGGGCTCGCGAGGACGTCGCCCTGGCCGAACCCGTTCTCCGCCCGCTGCACCTGGTCGGGCGCGTCCGGCACCGCACCGGTGACCGTCGTCAGCGCGGGCATCACGTAGTCGGCGCCGAGCCCGAACTGCAGCGCCACCCTGGGCAGCGCGTCCGGCCCGAGCCCGGAGCCGAGCTGGGCGAACGTCGTGTTGCAGGAGCGGGCGAACGCGGTGGTCAACGGCACCGTGCCGAGGTCGAACCGCCCCGAGTTGGGGACCGGGCGACCACCGATCACCGTGGTGCCCGGGCAGGCCACCGGGGAGGTCGCGCGCAGGCCCGTGTCCTCGATCGCCGCCGCTGCAGTGACGATCTTGAACGTGGACCCCGGCGGGTAGCGACCCGTCAGGGCCACCGCACCGGCGGCGTCCGCCGGGCCGTTCTGCGCCACCGCGAGCAGGTCACCGGTCGAGGGCTGGACGGCCACCAGCACCGTCTGCTGCGCCAGCGGCTCGACGGCGTCCTCGGCGGCGGTCTGCAGGGTGCGGTCCAGCCCGACCGCCACGGTGCTGCCCGCCTTCGGCGCCTCCTCGGCCAGCGTCCCGACCGCGCTGCCCGTGGCGTCGACGGCCAGCACCGACCATCCGGCGATGCCGTCGAGCTGCGCCGCCATCTCGGTGCGGACGGCGGGCAGCACCTGCCTGGCGAAGCCCGCATCGGGTGCGAGCAGCCGCTCCGAGGTGGTGAACCGGACGCCCGGCAGGTCGTAGATCGCCTGCTTCACGCCCTGGTAGTCGGTGTCGCGCAGCACCGCGACGGTGTACGCCTGACCGTCCGGCATGCGTGCCGCGCCGTCCGTGATCGACTGCTGGGTGATGCTCGGCTCCAGCGGCGCGAGCGCACCGGCCAGCGCACCGGTCACCGCGGGCAGGTCGCCTGCTGCGCGCCGGTCCAGCAGGATCGTGACGACGGGTGTCGCGGACAGCAGCGGCACGCCGTTGCGGTCGACGACCGGGGCAGCCGTCGCGGGCACCGTCCGCAGGGCCAGGCGCTGCCGCGCGGCGAGCTGGGGGTGGACGACGGTCGGCGCCCAGCGCACCTGCCAGCCGCGATCCGTGTCGGGCGCGGGCCGCAGCTCCAGCTCGCCGAGGTAGCTCCACGCCCGGCCCGGCCCCAGGTCCCAGCGCATCTGGACCGAGGCGGTGGCCCGGTCCGAGGCGGCGCGCACCTGTTCGAGCCGGGCGTCCAGCGCGACCGGGCGCAGCGCTCCGCGCGTCGCACCGAGCAGCTCGGTGGCGCCGGGCGGATCGTCGGTGAGGGCCGCCGCACCCGCGTCGTCGCCCGCCGACCACGCGGCGAGGAACGCCGTGGCGGTCTCCTCCGGCCCGTCGCCCCCGAACAGCCCGCACCCCGCCACGCCGGCCGCGAGTGCGAGGACAGCGAGCAGGGACGCGACCCGCGCGACGGGGCGGCGGCCGGCCGGGCGGGCGGGATGCACGCCCGCGAGTATGCCGAGCGGGTCCCGCTCGACCGGCACGGCACCCGACCGGACGAATGGAGTAACGACTCCCGGCGAACCCGCGACGAGCAGGTGTGGGCCCGCTCGGGTCCCACGTCGTGGGACGAGTGAGGGCGGCGGTGCAGGATGATCAGCACGGACACCGGGGTCTGGAGCCTGTACCAGCAGGTGCACCACACCCTGGCGACGGCGATGACCCGGGCCACCGCCGCCGCCGCGCAGCGTCGACGTGGAGGACCCGGCTGCGGTCGACGCCCTGCTCGACCTCGTGACCCGCACCCTGTTCGCGGTCCGTGAGCACCAGCGGCACGAGGACGAGCACCTCGTCGCGCTCCTCGCGCAGCACGACCCGCACCTGGCTGCCGAGATCGGCAACGGGCGCCGCGAGTCCCAGGACTCGCTGCGGCGCGTCTCCCGGCTGGTGACCGAGCTGTCCGCGGCGGGCCCGCAGGACCGCGCGTCCCTCGCCCGCCTGCTCTCCCAGGATCTGGACGACCTGGCCACCAGACACGCGCGGCACCTGGCGGCCGAGCAGCGCGCCGCCGAGACCGTGCTCGGTTCGGCCGCGACGGAGGCGGACCTGGCCACGCTCGGCGCCGACATCCGCGACGGTGTGGCGCTGCCCGCGATGTGCGTGATCCTGGAGTTCCTGCTGCCCGTGATGGACGCAGGCGATCAGCGCGCGCTGCTGCGGAGCCTGTCCGAGGCGCCGCCGGAGGTCTGGAATCGGCTCTACGCCGCGGCCAGGGCGGCACTCGGCGACGACGAGGACTGACCGATCGGGCGCTCAGAACAGGATCGTGGCGAAGCTGCCGACCTGCGTGAACCCGACGCGCGCGTACGCCGAGCGGGCCACGTGGTTGAAGCCGTTGACGTAGAGGCTGGACACGCGGCCCATCCCGGCGAGCCGCGCCACGACCGCGGCGGTGCCCGCGGCGCCCAGCCCCTGGCCCCGGCGCCCCGGGTGCACCCACACCCCCTGGATCTGACCGATCTGCGACGACAGCGCGCCGATCTCGGCCTTGAAGACCACCTCGTCGCCCTCGAAGCGGGCGAAGGCCCGCCCGGCGGCCACCAGCTCCCCCACCCGCGCCCGGTAGCCGGCGCCGCCGTCACCCGCCCGCGGGTCGATGCCGACCTCCTCGGTGAACATGGCGACCGCCGCCGGCAGGTACATGTCGAGCTCGTCGGTGCGCACCGGCCGCACGAAGGGGTCCGGCCGCACTGCCGGCGGTCCCGCGAGCACCATCAGCGGCTGGTCGGCGCGCACCTCGCGGGCGGGCGCCCAGTACCCGGCCAGCTCGTCCCACAGGGGCAGCACGAGCTCGGCGCGGCCGACCACCGACGAGCAGCCGCGGCCGTTGCGCCGCGCCCGATCGGCGAAGCTGCGCAGCGCCGAGCGCGCCCCGCTGAGCGGCACGAGGTTGGCACCGGAGAAGCAGAGCGCCTCGAGCTTCGAGCCGACCGTCCAGAGCTCCCCGCCGAGCCGCCACGGGTCGAGCCCGGCGACCTCGACGCGCGCGGCCACCATGCACGCCGCCACCGGGTCGGCCTGGAGGGCAGTGCGCACGGCCATGCGGTCCCGATCATCGAGCACCCGGGCGCCGGCAACTCTGAGCACCTGCTCACGGTGCCATACCACGCGCCCGGTGCCCACGACGGGATATCCCGTTCGGCGACGGGCCGTCAGCCCACCGTCACCTGCGGCTCACCCGTGCCGCCTTCGGACTCCATCGTCTCGGCGAGACGCATCGCCTCCTCGATCAACGTCTCGACGATCAGGTGCTCCGGGACGGTCTTGATGACCTCGCCCCGTACGAAGATCTGGCCCTTCCCGTTGCCCGACGCCACGCCCAGGTCGGCCTCCCGGGCCTCGCCCGGGTCCGTTGACGACGCACCCCATCACGGCCACCCGCAGCGGCACCTCCATGCCCGTGAGCCCGGCGGTGACCTCGTCGGCGAGCTTGTAGACGTCGACCTGCGCCCGCCCGCACGACGGGCAGGACACGATCTCGAGCTTGCGTTCCTTGAGGTTGAGCGACTGCAGGATCTGGATGCCGACCTTGACCTCCTCGACCGGCGGCGCCGACAGCGACACCCGGATCGTGTCGCCGATCCCGCGGCCCAGCAGCGCCCCGAAGGCGACGGCCGACTTGATCGTGCCCTGGAACGCCGGCCCTGCCTCGGTGACCCCGAGGTGCAGCGGGTAGTCGCAGGCCTGCGCCAGCAGCTCGTAGGCGCGCACCATCACGACGGGGTCGTGGTGCTTGACCGAGATCTTGACGTCGTGGAAGTCGTGCTCGGCGAACAGGCTCGCCTCCCACAGCGCCGACTCGACCAGCGCCTCCGGGGTGGCCTTGCCGTACTTCTCCAGGAGCCGCTTGTCGAGCGACCCGGCGTTGACGCCGATGCGGATCGGGGTGCCGTGGTCCTTCGCCGCGGCGGCGATCTCGCGCACCTGGTCGTCGAACTTGCGGATGTTGCCCGGGTTCACCCGCACCGCCGCGCAGCCGGCCTCGATCGCCGCGAAGACGTACTTCGGCTGGAAGTGGATGTCGGCGATCACCGGGATCTGCGACTTCCGGGCGATCGCGGGCAACGCCTCGGCGTCGTCCTGGCTCGGGCAGGCGACGCGCACGATGTCGCAACCCGCCGCCGTGAGCTCGGCGATCTGCTGGAGGGTGGCGTTGACGTCGGCGGTCAGCGTGGTCGTCATCGACTGCACGGAGATCGGATGGTCGCTGCCGACGCCGACCGCCCCGACGCGCAGCTGCCGGGTGGGCCGGCGGGCGGCCAGGGTCGGTGCGGGTGGTGCGGGCATGCCGAGGGAGACGCTCACTCCCCCAGTATCCCCGCTCCCTCCCGCCCACCGCCCGCACCGGTGTCCAGCCCCACGCTCGGGGATGTCAGGAAAGCCACTTTCCTGACACCAGGTGACCTGAACGTGGCTTTCCTGACACCCCGGGACGGCGGCTCAGGTGCGGCCCTGGCGCTCCTGGGCGCTCTGCAGCGTCGACGAGTGCGGCAGCCAGGTGGCCAGCTCCACGGGCCAGCCGTCGGCGGCCAGCACGTCGACGACGGCCGGGTCGTCGTCGATCACCGAGGCGACGTCGCGGGTGCGCGCCAGCCCGCGCAGCACCTGCCGCTTCACCCAGCGGGCGGGACGGAAGTCGTCGTCGGCGCGCATGTGCAGCGGCCCGGTCGGCAGGCCGTGGCGGGCCAGCCAGCGCTCGGTGAGCACGCGGGTGCGCTCCGGACGCCCGGTCAGGTAGACGACGTCGTGGTCGGCCAGCGCCGTCGCGCAGCCGGGTGGCGCCCTCGGTGAGCAACGGGTCGCGGTCGGCCGCGCGGAAGAACCGCTCCCAGCGCTGGGGCCGGGCCTCCAGGTGATGCAGGCGGTGCGAGACGTCCGCCAGCACACCGTCGATGTCGAACACGGCCAGCGGCCGCCCGCTCGCTGCGACGTCGGGAAGCGCCACTACTCGAACGGCCGGATCGGGTTGACGATGTCCGCGGTGAGCGTGAGCAGGCTGATCGCGCCGCCGACCAGGATCAGCGCGAACGTGATCGGCAGCAGCCGCGTGTAGTCCACCGGCGGCATCTTCGCCTTGCCCAGGCGGGCGCGCGTCCAGTCCCGCACCCGCTCGTAGAGGTTCACCGCGATGTGCCCGCCGTCCAGCGGCAGCAGCGGGAGCAGGTTGAAGACGCCGATGAAGAAGTTCAGCAGCGCGAGCAGGAAGATGAAGTACTCCCAGATCCCGCCGCTCGACCGCGTCCCCGCCGATGATCGACGCGCCGACCACGCTGACCGGGGTGTCCGCGTCACGCTCCCCGCCCGCGATCGCGTCCACCAGCTTCGGAACCTTCTCCGGGAACGCCAGGATCCCGTCCCACACCCGGCCGAACACGTCGCCGGTGAACACGAACGTCGCCGGGATCGCGTCCAGCGGTCCGTAGGAGAAGATCCGCTGCTGGCCGATGCCGACGGCGCCGACCGTGCGGGCCTGCCCGGTCACCGGGTCGAGCCGCTGCACGCGGACGACGTCGATGGTGAGCGGCACGGCGGCGCCGTCCGCGCTCGACGACGACCGGCGTGGGCCCGGCCGCTGCCTGGATCGCGGCCACGGCGTCGGGCCACGTCGGGGTGGGGGTGCCGGCCACCGAGACGATCGTGTCGCCCGGCCGAACGCCCGCGTCCGCGGCCGGGGCGGGCACGCCGGGCCCGCACGGCTCGAGCGCCTGGCGGCGACAGCTGGTTGGCCGCGCAGCTCACGGCTCCGGTGACCGGGGTGTCGCGCAGGTTGGGCAGGCCCCAGCCCACGGCGAGCACGAAGATCAGCAGGATGCCGATGATGAAGTGCATGGCCGACCCGGCCGCCAGCACGACGACGCGCTGCCACGTGGGCTTGCGGAAGAACGCGCGCGGGCGCCTCGTCGGGGCTGACCTCGTCGAGGGCGGTCATCCCCGCGATGTCGCAGAAGCCGCCTGCCGGGATCGCCTTGAGGCCGTACTCGGTCTCGCCGCGGCGGAACGAGAAGATCTTCGGCCCGAAGCCGATGAAGTAGCGGCGCACGCGCATGCCGAACGCCTTGGCCGTCATCAGGTGGCCCGCCTCGTGCAGCGCGATGGAGATCGCGATGCCCAGCGCGAACAGGACCACACCGAACGCGAAGCTCATGCCCCGGTCTCCTCGGCCATCAGTAGTCGCTGGGCGGTCGTGCTCCCGGCCAGCCCACGGGCGCGGGCCCGGGCCCAGTCCTCCGCGGCAAGCACGTCCGCCACCGTAGCCGGATCGCCGCGCCAGCCGTCGGCGGCCGCCAGCGTGCGCTCCAGCAGGTCGGTGATGCCGGTGAACGACAGCGCGCCTGCCACGAAGGCCGCCACCGCCTCCTCGTTCGCCGCGTTGAACACCGCCGGCAGGCACCCGCCGACCTCACCGGCGGCGCGCGCGAGCCGCACGCCGGCGAACGCGTCGGAGTCCAGCGGCTCGAAGGTCCAGGTCGTCGCGGTGTCCCACGAGCACGCAGGCGCCGCACCCGGCACCCGGTCGGGCCAGCCCAGTGCCAGCGCGATCGGCAGCCTCATGTCCGGCGGGCTGGCCTGCGCGAGCGTCGAACCGTCGACGAAGGTGACCATCGAGTGCACGATCGACTGCGGGTGCACGACGACGTCGATCCGGTCGTAGGGCACGCCGAAGAGCAGGTGCGCCTCGATCACCTCCAGGCCCTTGTTGACCAGCGTGGCCGAGTTGATGGTGACCACCGGGCCCATGTCCCACGTGGGATGCGCGAGCGCCTGCTCGACGGTGACCCGGGCGAGCTCCGCGCGGGCGCGGCCCCGGAACGGCCCGCCGGAGGCGGTGAGCACCAGCCGGTCCACCTCGTCGGCCCGTGCCGCCGCGCAGGCACTGCGCGAGCGCCGAGTGCTCGGAGTCGACCGGGACGATCTGGCCCGGCACGGCCGCGCCCGTGACCAGCGCGCCGCCCGCGACGAGCGACTCCTTGTTCGCCAGCGCCAGCACGGCGCCCGAACCCAGCGCGGCCAGGGTCGGGCCGAGGCCACGGGAGCCGGTGATCGCCGTTGAGCACCGTGTCGGCGCCCGCGGTGGCGGCGAGCTCGGTGGCGGCGTCGGGCCCGTCCAGCACCTCCACGCCCGCCGGTGGATGCGGCGAGCTCCGCCCGCAGCTCGGCGGCGGCCTGCCTGCTCGCCACGGCCACCCGCCGCACGCCGTGGGCGCGCACCTGGGCGGCGAGCAGCGAGACGTTGCCGCCCGCGGCCAGCCCGGCCACCGTGAAGCGGTCGGGACGGGCCGCGACGACGTCGAGCGCCTGGGTGCCCACCGAGCCGGTCGACCCCAGGACGAGGACCGATCGCGGTGCCGCTTCTGCGCTCATCACCCCCATCATCCCCGTGCCGGTGTTGTGCGACGATGAGGCCCGCAGTCGATCGGGTGGACCGGGAGGACGTCGTGGCGAGGAACTCACGCGAGCTGGCGAAGCGGCCTGCGGTGGACCCGCGGGACGAGCCGTCGGCGGAGTGGGGCTGGCACGGCGGCTTCCCGCACGGCGAGCTGATCGCCGGGTGGTCCGTCGTCGTCATCCTGCTGCTGTTCCTGATCGGCAACCACCAGGGCCGCACCGAGGACATCTGGCTGATCGGCTTCGCGGTCGGTGATGGCCGTCGGGCTCGTGATGCACTCGGTGCGCAAGCGGAACTCGTGGCGGCGCTGAGCGACACGCTGAGGGTGGGACACCATCGCCGCCGGAGCGGGTTCGCCCGTCGAGCTCGAGGTCGGTGACCGCACCGTCCGGATCAGCAGCCCCGACCGGGTGTACTTCCCGGCCCGCGGCGAGACCAAGCTCGACCTGGCGCGCTACTACCTGGCCGTCTCCGACGGCATCGTGCGCGCCCTGCGCGACCGCCCGTGCATGCTGCACCGCTTCCCCACCGGCGTGACCGGCGAGAAGGTGCACCAGAAGCGGCTGCCGCGGGGCGCGCCGGACTGGGTGCGCACCGTGCGCGTCGACTTCCCGCGGTGGGGCCGGCACGCCGACGAGCTGTGCGTGCTCGCATCCCGCCGACGTCGTGTGGGCGGTGCAGATGTCCACGGTCGAGTTCCATCCGTGGAACTCGCGGGCCGCGGACACCGAGCGGCCCGACGAGTGGCGCATCGACCTCGACCCCATGCCGGAGGCGACCTACGCGGACGTCCGCCGGGTGGCGCACGTCGCGCAGGAGGTCCTCGCCGAGCTGGGCGCCACCGGCTGGCCGAAGACCTCGGGCGGCAAGGGGATGCACGTCTACGTCCGGATCGCGCCGGACCACGGTTTCGCCGACGTGCGCCGGGCCGCGCACGCGTTCGCCCGGGAGGTGGGCCGCCGGTGCCGACGGGCTGGTCGACCTGACGTGGTGGCGCAAGGACCGCGACCCGACGTCGGTGTTCGTCGACTACAACCAGAACGCCCGCGACCACACGATCCGCAGCGCCTACTCGGTGCGCGGGGTGCCCGAGGCCGTGGTGTCGACGCCGATCCGGTGGGACGAGGTCGACGACGCCGACCCGCGCGACTTCACCATCGCCACCGTCCCCGCCCGGTTCGCCGAGCTGGGCGACCTGCACGCCGGCATCGACGACTCCGTCTTCCTCCTCGACGAGCTCCTGGAGTGGGCCGACCGCGACGCCCGCGACGGCGCCGAACAACCCCCGGACCCCGCCGAACCCCAGCCCGAGCCCAGGACCTCGACCCGTAGTTCCGCACTCTGGATGCACTACGCGGTTTCGCGCGGCTGCGGAACCGCGTTCTGCATCCAGAGTGCGAGGATCAACCGGAGCTGGCGCGGTGCAGGCGGGAGTACTCCGCCACCATCGCGGGCAGCTGCCAGTGCGCGTTCAGGCCGCTCGGGTTGGGGAGCACCCAGACGCCCGACGCCGCCGAGGCGGACGTCCTGGCGCCCGATCACGGCACGCGGCGCGGCGAAGGCCGTGCGGAACGCCGTGATCCCCACGACGGCCAGCCAGGCCGGGCGCGTCCGCTCGACCAGTGCCCGCAGCCGGTCCCCGCCCGCGACGATCTCGGCGGCCGTCAGCTCGTCGGCACGCGCCGTGGCCCGGGCGACGAGGTTCGTGATCCCGTACCCGAGCCGCCGGAGCACGGCCTGCTCCGCGGGCCGCAGCAGGCGGGGGGTGAAGCCCGCGCCGTGGAGTGCTGGCCAGAAGCGGTTGCCGGGACGGCCGAAGTGGTGCCCGGTGGCCGCGGACACGAGCCCGGGGTTGATCCCGCAGAACAGCACCCGCAGCGGCGGGTCTCCGTCGCCGGGCAGGACGTCGTCGACGGTGCGGTCGCGCGCCGCCTGCAGGTCGGCCGCCGTCAGCCGGGGCACGCGCCCATCACACCAGGTACGCCGGCACTGCCGACCTCGCCCCGTGGGGCAGGATGGCCCGCGTGCAGCTGCCACTGATGCCCCCGGTCAAGCCGATGCTGGCCAAGCCGGTGTCCGCGATCCCCGAAGGCCAGCTCTACGAGCCCAAATGGGACGGCTTCCGCTCGATCGTCTTCCGCGACGGCGACGACGTCGAGATCGGCAGCCGCAACGAGCGGCCGATGACGCGCTACTTCCCCGAGGTCGTCGAGGCGGTGCTGGCCGCGTTCCCGCAACGGGCGGTGATCGACGGCGAGATCATCGTCGTCGACCGGGAGCGCAACCGGCTCGACTTCGAGGCGTTGCAGCAGCGGATCCACCCCGCGGCCAGCCGCGTGAACCTGCTCGCCGCGCGAGACCCCGGCGAGCTTCGTCGCGTTCGACCTGCTCGCACTCGGCGACGACGACCTCACCGGCCTGCGCCTCGACGAGCGCCGCACCGCGCTCGAGCAGGCACTCGCGGCCGCCGCCCCGCCGGTCCACGTCACCCCCGCGACCACGGACCACGCGGTGGCCGCGCAGTGGTTCGAGCAGTTCGAGGGCGCCGGGCTGGACGGGTTGATCGCGAAGAAGCTGGACCTGCGCTACCAGCCCGACAAGCGGGTGATGAGCAAGATCAAGCACGAGCGCACCGCGGACTGCGTGGTGGCCGGCTACCGGGTGCACAAGTCCGGCGACGACGCGATCGGCTCGCTGCTGCTCGGGTTGCACGACGACCGGGGCGTCCTCGCCTCGGTCGGCGTGATCGGCGCGTTCCCGATGGCGCAGCGGAAGGCGCTGTTCCAGGAGATGCAACCGCTGGTCACCGGCTTCGACGGGCACCCGTGGAACTGGGCCGCGCACGAGGGCGGCGAGCGCACCCCGCGCAAGAACGAGACGAGCCGCTGGAACGCCGGCAAGGACCTGTCGTTCGTCCCGCTGCGACCCGAGCGCGTGGTGGAGGTGCGCTACGACTACATGGAGGGCGTCCGGTTCCGGCACACCGCGCAGTTCGTGCGGTGGCGCCCGGACCGCGACCCCGAGTCGTGCACCTACGAGCAGCTCGAACAGCCGGTGACCTTCGACCTGGCCGACGTGCTGGGCCTTCGGCCCTCGTGAGCGGAAATGAGGGCTGGGGCCCTAGTTTCCGCGCACGGGCGGCGCAGCCGCGAGCTGGCCGCAGGCGGCGGCGATCTCGCGGCCGCGGGTGTCACGGACCGTGCACGCCACGCCGGACGCCTGGACGCGCCGGACGAACTCGTCCTGCACCGGGCGCGGTGAGGCGTCCCACTCGCTGCCGGGAGTGGGGTTGAGCGGGATGAGGTTGACGTGCACCCGCTTCGCGCCCATCTGCCGGCGCAGGAGCTTCCCGAGCAGGTCGGCCCGCCACGGCTGGTCGTTGACGTCGCGGATCAGCGCGTACTCGATCGACACGCGGCGGCCGGTGGCCTCGGCGTAGCGGCGGGCGGCGGCGAGCACCTCGGCGACCTTCCACCGGTTGTTCACCGGCACGAGGGTGTCGCGGAGCTCGTCGTCGGGGGTGTGCAGCGACACCGCCAGCGTCACGGCGAGCCCTTCGGCGGCGAGCCTGTCGATCGCCGGGACCAGGCCCACCGTGGACACGGTGACGCCGCGCGCCGAGATGCCCAGGCCGTCCGGCGCGGGCTCGACGATCCGCCGTACGGCGTCGACCACCCGCTTGTAGTTGGCCAGCGGCTCGCCCATCCCCATGAACACGACGTTGGAGAGCCGGGCGGGCGCCCCCAGCGCGCCGTCGCGGGCGGCGGCAGCGGCCTGCCGCACCTGCTCGACGATCTCGCCCGTCGACAGGTTGCGCTGGAGACCGCCCTGGCCGGTGGCGCAGAACGGGCACGCCATCCCGCAGCCCGCCTGGCTCGACACGCACACCGTGGCGCGGTCCGGGTAGCCCATCAGCACCGACTCGGCACGGGTGCCGTCGTGGCCCTTCCAGAGGGTCTTGCGCGTGGTGCCGTCGTCGCAGGCCAGCTCGGTGACGGGCACGACGAGGTCGGGCAGGAGCGACCGAGGGTCTCCCGCGCGGACGCGGGGAGGTCGGTCATCCGCGTGACGTCGGCGTCGAACCGGCCGAAGTAGTGCCGGGCCAGCTGGTCGGCCCGGAAGCCGGGCAGGCCGAGCTCGCCGACGGCGCCGCGCCGGTCGGCGGGCGCGAGGTCGGCGAGGTGACGCGGCGGCAGGGCGCGCTTGGGCGCGTCGAAGACCAGGGGGAGGGCAGTCATGGCCCCTCCAGTGTGCACCGCCCGCGGACACTCAGCCGCGCACGCTCCCCCGGAGCTCGGCCAGCAGCCCGGTGCGGTGTGCCCCCGCCACCCACAGCAGCACCGCGGCGACCATCCCCACCATGCCCTGCGGGTAGAGGCGCCCGGCCGAGTCGAGCGCGAGCAACGCGCCCGCCGCGCCGAGGACCAGCATCGCCGCGCCGACCCCGAGCAGGGACCGCGCCTCGAGCCGCGTCGACTGCGGCACGAGCACCGCACCGACGAGCGCGCACGCCGCAGGCGCCGCGAGCTCGCCCCAGCCGACGGCGGCCAGGCCGGTGGTGCCGGCCGCCACGATCCCGATCGTCACGCCGGTGACGACCAGCAGCCGCGACCGCACCGCAGGCGCCAGCGGCACGCCGGGTCCGTGTGCGCGGCGGACCTGGTGGAGCAGCAGCCCGGTGACGCCGAGGCCACCTGCCAGCACCACGGTGCTCGCGCCGCCCGAGAACGCCAGTGCTCCGACGACCCACCACACACCGCCCAGGACGATCTCCAGGTACGGCAGGGGCACCTCTCGGCTCATGCCCTCCACGGTAGCGACGGCGGCGCGGTCCGCGCCGCCGGGCGGTCACGACGGGCGGACGGGCCCGGTGGGCCGGTGCCGGACGTGCACGCGGTAGCCCACCGGGACGTCGAGCCCGGGGGTGGCCGCGATCGCGCGCTCGGCCACCTCGCGGGAGAACTCGATCCGCAGCACGGCCTCGCACGTCGCGCGGTCGGGGAACCGCCACACGGTCGGCACCCGGCGCTGCGTGAACCCCTGTGCGGCGAAGAACCGCTCGACGCGCGCCGGGTCGTACCGGGGGATGTCCGCACGCATCCAGCCCCCGTAGGGCTCGACCGTGGCGTCCAGGTCGACGATCGCCAGCGCACCGCCCGGGCGCAGCACGCGGTCGGCCTCGGCCAGCCCCGGCTCGCAGCCGGGACCGAAGAAGTAGGCGGTGCGGGCATGCACGAGGTCGACGCTCGCGTCCGGCAACGGGAGGGCGGCGGCACCGGCCTGCAGCACCCGGACGTGGTCGCTCCCGGCGACCCGGCGCCTGGCCCGCTCGACCAGCGGCGGGTGCGGCTCGACCCCGACGACCGTGCGCGCGGAGCGGCCGAACACGGGCAGGTGGAAGCCGTCGCCGCACCCCACGTCGAGGACGTCGAGCCCGTCCCAGGACACGGCCTCGCGCAGCACCGTCCAGATCGCGCCGTCCGCGTCCTGTGCGGCGTTCTCGCGCTCGTAGACGTCGGGCCAGTTCCAGATGTTCGGGCTCGGGATCGGCTGTGGCCACCGGCACCCCCACCGCCGCCTCCGCCCGCCGCCACGCCGCCCGCCTCACGGCCGTGATCGTAGGAGCCGCGGGGATAACGTCACGAACCGATCCGGCGACGTCCCGGAGAGGCTCAGGGAGGACCCATGGGATCCGACGCTCCGCAGATCGACCTGCCCGGCGAGGTGGTCCGGCCGGGGGACCCCGACTACGACCGGGCGCGCGCCGTCTTCAACGGCATGATCGACCGCCGGCCGCTTGCCGTAGTGCGGTGCCGCGAGGCCACCGACGTCGCGGCGGGCGTCGCCGCGGCCCGCGAGCACGGCCTGCCGCTCTCCGTCCGCGGGGGTGGGCACAACGTCGCGGGCAACGCCGTGTGCGACGGCGGGATCATGCTCGACCTCTCCCCCATGACGTCCGTCGACGTCGACCCGCAGGCGCGCACCGCACGGGCGGGGGCGGGCCTCACCCTCGGCGGGCTCGACCTCGCCACCCAGCGGCACGGGCTGGCCACCCCGCTCGGGGTGGTGTCGGCCACCGGGATCGCGGGCCTCACCCTCGGCGGGGGCCTGGGCTGGTTGAACGGGAAGTACGGGCTCGCGTGCGACAACCTGATCGGCGCCGAGGTGGTGACCGCGGGCGGTGAGGTGGTGCGCGCGCGACGCCGACGAGAACCCGGACCTGCTGTGGGGGCTGCGTGGCGGCGGCGGGAACTTCGGTGTCGTCACCTCGTTCACCTACCGGCTCCACCCGGTCGGGCCCGTGCTGACGGGCGGGCTGACCTACCCGTGGGCCCGGGCGCGGGAGGTCCTACGCTTCCACGACGACCTCCTCGCGACCGCACCCGACGAGCTGACCACCGCGGTGTCGCTCGCGCTGGACCCCGCCGGTGACCCGGTGCTCACCATCGTCGCGTGCTGGTGCGGACCCCACGACGAAGGCGAACGCGTCCTGCGCCCGCTGCGGGACTTCGGCCCGCCGCTCGCCGACGGCATCGGCGTCGTGCCCTACCTGGCGCTGCAGAGCGCGCCGGACGCCGGCTACCCGAACGGCAGGCAGCACTACTGGAAGGCGGGCTGGCTGCGGCACCTGTCCGACGCCGCCATCGACACCATGACCGAGTTCGTCACGCGGATGCCGTCGGCGCTCAGCGGCGTCGGCATGCAGCGGATGCGGGGCGCGGCGAGCCGGGTGGCGCCGTCGGCCACCGCGTTCGCGCACCGCGCCGAGCAGTACGACTTCCTGATCCTGTCGCAGTGGCCCGACGCCCGGGACTCCGAACGCAACATCGAGTGGACCCGCGCGCTCTTCGCCGCGATGCAGCCGCACCTGGAGGACGCGGTCTACGTGAACAACCTCGGCGCCGAGGGCGACGACCGCATCCGCGCCGCGTACGGGCCCAACCACCCGCGGCTCGCGGCCCTGAAGCGGGCCTACGACCCGGACAACGTCTTCCGGCTCAACCAGAACATCAGGCCGGCACCACCAGGCTGAGCGCCACCCAGGCGACCACGGCCGTGGGGAGCAGCGAGTCCAGCCGGTCCATCAGCCCCCCGTGCCCGGGCAGCAGCGTGCCCATGTCCTTGATCCCCAGGTCGCGCTTGATCATGGACTCGACGAGATCACCCAGCGTGGCGCTGACCACGAGCAGCGCGCCGGTGAGCACCCCCGCCCACCACGGGCCGTCCAGCAGGAACACGACGCAGAGCGCGCCCGCGACCATCCCGGCCACCTGCGACCCGGCGAAGCCCTCCCAGGACTTCTTGGGGCTGATCGAGGGGGCCATCGGATGGCGGCCCGCGAGCACCCCCGCCGCGTAGCCACCGATGTCGGAGGCGACCACGCAGAGCATGAACGTGAGCACCCGGCCGACACCGTCGTCGGCGACCACCATGAGCGTGGCGAACGAGCAGAACAGCGGCACGTAGGCGGCGGTGAACAGCGCGGCGCTGACGTCGCGCACGTAGTGCGCGGCCCCGGCGCGCATCCGCCACAGCATGCAGGCCAGCGCCGTGACGGCGAACGAGACGGCCAGCCCGCGCAGGCCGAACGGCCAGCTCGACCACACCATCGCCTGCCCGCCCACCAGCAGCAGGGGCAGCGGGACCGCGATGCCCGCACCGCGGCGCAGCGCGCCGGTGAGCTCCCAGGTGCCGACGGCCGCGGCCAGCGCGAGCACGACGACGAACGCCTGCCGCTGGATCAGCAGCGAGGCGAGGATGACGACGCCGAGCCCGACGCCGACGCCGATCGCCGCGACGAGGTCACGGCCTGCGCGCGACGCGCGCGGCGTCGGTTCGGCCACGACGGCGGGGCGATCGGAGGATGTGGACACCGGGCTCAGACTTCGAGGAGCTCGGCCTCCTTGTGCTTGACGAGGTCGTCGATCTGGTGCACGTACCTGTCGGTGGCGGCCTGGAGCTCCTTCTCGGCCCGCGCGACGTCGTCCTCGCCCGCCTCGCCGTCCTTCGCGATGCGGTGCAGCTCCTCCATCGCCTTGCGGCGGATGCTGCGGACCGTGACCCGGGCGTCCTCGCCCTTGCCCCGCGCGACCTTGACCATCTCGCGACGGCGCTCCTCGGACAGCTGGGGGATCACCACGCGGATGATCTGCCCGTCGTTGCTCGGGTTGACGCCGAGCGGGGAGTCGCGGATCGCCTTCTCCAGGGCCTTGAGCTGGCTGACGTCGTAGGGCTTGATGACGGCCATCCGGGCCTCGGGGACGTTGATGGACGCCAGCTGGTTGAGCGGCGTCATCGCGCCGTAGTAGTCGACGGCGACACGGGAGAACATGTTCGGCGTGGCACGTCCGGTGCGGACGCTCGCCAGGTCGTCCTTGGCGACGGAAACGGCCTTCTCCATCTTCTCTTCGGCGTCGAAGAGCGTCTCGTCGATCACGGCTGCTCCCTCTCGTCCGGCGTGCTGACCAGCGTGCCGATCCTCTCACCTCGCACGGCGCGCGCGATGTTGCCCTCGATGAGCAAGTTGAAGACGATGATCGGCATCCGGTTGTCCATGCACAGGCTGAACGCGGTGGCGTCGGCGACCTTCAGCCCCTGCTCGAGGACCTCGCGATGGGTGATCTCGTCGTAGAGCTTCGCGTCGGGGTGGATCTTCGGATCGGCGGTGAAGACCCCGTCGACGCTCTTGGCCAGCAACAACATCTCCGCCCCGATCTCCAGCGCGCGCTGGGCGCCCGCCGTGTCGGTGGAGAAGTACGGCATGCCGACGCCCGCGCCGAAGATCACGACCCGGCCCTTCTCGAGGTGCCGGATCGCGCGGCGCGGGATGTAGGCCTCGGCGACCTGACCCATCGTGATCGCCGTCTGCACGCGCGTGTCGATGTGGTGCTCGCGCTCCAGGAAGTCCTGCAGCGCGAGGCAGTTCATCACGGTGCCGAGCATCCCGATGTAGTCGGCGCGCGCACGGTCCATGCCGCGGTGCTGCAGCTCCGAGCCGCGGAAGAAGTTGCCGCCGCCGATGACCACCGCGATCTGGGCACCGGTGGCGACGACCTCGGCGATCTGCCGGGCGACTGCCTCCACGACCAGCGGGTCGACGCCGACCGCCCCGCCACCGAACATCTCGCCGCCGAGCTTGAGAAGCACGCGGCGGAATCCGGGGCTGGAGCCGTCGACGCCGATCCGGAGGTCCTCCATGCCGTCAGGCCTGGCCGACCTCGAAGCGGGCGAACTCCTTGACCGTGACGCCGGCCTCGTCGAGCAGGGCCTTGACCGTCTTCTTGGAGTCCTGGACCGACGGCTGCTCCAGCAGCACGACGTCCTTGACGAAGCCGTTGATCCGGCCCTCGACGATGCGGGGCAGCACCTGCTCGGGCTTGCCCTCCTCGCGGGCGGTGGCCTCGGCGATGCGGCGCTCGCTGTCGAGCACGTCGCCGGGGATCTCCTCCCGCGAGGTGTACCGCGGCCGGGCCGCGGCCACGTGCATCGCGACGCCGCGGGCGGTGTCCGCGTCGCTGCCGTCGTACGCGACGAGCGCGCCGATGGCCGGGGGCAGGTCCGAGGCGCGCTTGTGCAGGTAGAGCGCCACCGGGCCGTCGATGTGGATGTAGCGCTTGAGCTCGAGCTTCTCGCCGATGCGCGCCGAGAGCGCCTGCACGGCGTCCTCGACGGTGCCGCCGTCGAGCATGTTCGCCGATCGCAGCGCGTCGAGGTCGGCAGGCTGCTGGTCGACCGCGACCTGGAGGATCTGGTCGGCGAGCGCCTGGAAGTCGGCGCTCTTGGCGACGAAGTCCGTCTCGCAGTTCAGCTCGACCATCGTGCCGCCTGCCGCGGCGACCAGGCCGTTGGAGGTGGCCCGCTCGGCGCGCTTGCCGACGTCCTTTGCGCCCTTGATGCGGAGCAGCTCGACGGACTTGTCCAGGTCGCCGTCGGTCTCCTCGAGTGCCTTCTTGCAGTCCATCATCCCGGAACCGGTGATCTCCCGGAGCCGCTTGACGTCCGCGGCGGTGTAGTTCGCCATCGTGGTGCTCTTTCGTCCTTGTCTGGGGGTGGTCTCGGGGCGCGGCCTCGCAGGACGGTCTCGCGGGTCGGCGGTCCCGAGGGTGCAGCGCGGGCGGGCGCCGCCCGGACGATGCCCGGGCGGCGCGCCGCTCAGCCCGCGGTCTGCTGGGTGCCGTTGCTCGTGCTGGCCGGGGCCGGCGTGGTGACGGCGTTGGGCGCCTCGGCGTCCGGTCCGGCTCCGGTGAGGCTGGCGCCGTCGGAGCCGGTGCTGCTGGTGAGCAGCTCCTGCTCCCACTCGGCCAGCGGCTCGTCGGTGCCGACGCCCTCGTCGGGCTTGTCCTCGCCGTCGGCGCCGCGACCGCTGCGGGCGGCACGCGCCATGAGGCCGTCGGCAGCCGCCTGCGCGACCACCTTCGTGAGCAGCGCCGCCGAGCGGATGGCGTCGTCGTTGCCGGGGATCGGGAAGTCGACCTCGTCGGGATCGCAGTTGGTGTCGAGGATCGACACGACCGGGATGCCCAGCTTGCGGGCCTCCCCCACGGCGATGTGCTCCTTCTTGGTGTCGACGATCCACACCGCGCTGGGCACCTTGGTCATGTCGCGGATGCCGCCGAGGGTCTTCTCCAGCTTGGTCTTCTCCCGCGTGAGCATGAGGATCTCCTTCTTGGTGCGACCCTCGAAGCCCCCCGTCTGCTCCATCGACTCCAGCTCCTTCATCCGCTGGAGGCGCTTGTGCACGGTCTGGAAGTTGGTGAGCATGCCGCCCAGCCACCGCTGGTTGACATACGGCATGTTGACCCGGCCCGCCTCGTCGGCGATGGCCTCCTGCGCCTGCTTCTTGGTGCCGACGAACATGATCGTCCCACCGTGCGCGACCGTCTCGCGGACGAACTCGTACGCGCGGTCGATGTAGGACAGCGTCTGCTGCAGGTCGATGATGTAGATGCCGTTGCGCTCGGTCAGGATGTAGCGCTTCATCTTCGGGTTCCAGCGCCGGGTCTGGTGCCCGAAGTGCACACCGGAGTCCAGCAACTGCTTCATGGTGACGACGGCCACGGCCGGTGTACACCTCTCACTCAGGCGCGGCGGACGCCGCGCACGCGGTTTCGCGATGCGCCGGTCGGCGGCACCGCCCTGGCGTCGCGTCGTCGTCCGGAACCCGCTCCCCACGATCCTCGGGCCGTGGTGTGCGGGACCGCCCGGACGCCGTGCCCCACAGGCCGGCACGGAGGCCGTGCCACGCGGGATACGCGAGCGCGCGAAGTCACCCCATGAGCACAGAAGGGGTGCGCCACGAGTGTACGCGCAGGCCGGGGGCCGACCCACCCGGTGTCCCCGGGTTGTCCACATCGGTGCCCGGCCGTCCACCGACCGTCCGGACGCCGCCCGCCGGGCGCCTGAGGGGGCAGCGTGGGTGGCATGGGAGGGCCGGGAACGGGGCTGCGGGCCGCCGTCGCGTGTGTGCTGGCCGTCGGGCTCGTCGTCGTCCCCGACGGTGCCGGCCGCGGGTCGTGGGCGGCGGCGTCCGAGCCGGGGCCGGGCGCGCCGGGCCCGGCGCGGACCCCGGGCCCGTCGACGCGGCGGGCGTTCCCGCTCCGGGTGCTCGCTATGCCTGGCCGCTGCACCCGGCGCCGACCGTGCTCACCCGGTTCGCCGCGTCGGAGAACCCGTTCGGCCCCGGGCACCGTGGGGTCGACCTCGCCGGCACGGCGGGCCAGCCCGTGCTCGCCGCGCAGGACGGCATCGTGGTGTTCGCGGGCACCGTGGCCGGGCACGGGGTCGTGTCCGTCCAGCACCCGGACCGGTTGCGCACCACCTACGAGCCGGTGGCTGCCGCGGGTCACGGCGGGCACGACGGTCCGGCGGGGCGACGTGCTCGCCCTGCTGGCACCGGGGCACCCCGGCTGCCCGGCACCGGCGTGCCTGCACTGGGGGGTGCGGCGCGACCGCTACGACTACCTCGACCCGCTGGTCCTCCTGCGACCACCGCGGGTCCGGCTGCTGCCGGTGCCCGTCCCCTGGCCCGAGCGGTGAGGACGGTCAGCCGGCGGCGAGCTCCTCCAGCCGCCCGCGCAGCCGCACCACGAGCCGGGAGTGGAGCTGGCAGACCCGCGACTCGGTGACGCCGAGCAGCCTGCCGATCTCGGCGAGGGTGCGGTTCTCCTCGTAGTAGAGCCGCACCACGAGCTGGTCGCGCTCCCCGAGCTGGCCGACGGCCATCGACAGCTGGCGCGAGGTCTCCTGACGCTGCACGACGGTCATCGGGTCCGGCACGGCGTCGTCCGCGAACAGCTCCGACATCCCGCCGCTGTCCTCGTCGAGTGCCTCGACGCTGACGAGCTGCACCTGGTGCACCGTGGCGCGCAGATCGCGCACGCGCACCCCCAGCTCGTCGGCCAGCTCCCGATCGGTGGCGGCCCGGCTCAACCGGCTCTCCAGCCGCTCGCGGGCCCGTTCGAGCTCCCGGACCCGGCCCCGCACGCTGCGCGGCACCCAGTCCTGTGCCCGCAGCTCGTCGAGCATCGCGCCCCGGATCCGCTGCGCGGCGTAGCCCTCGAACCGGATGCAGCGCTGCGGGTCGAACCGCTCCACGGCCTCGATCAGCCCGAAGACCCCGCACTGCACGAGGTCGGCGATGTCCACGTAGGACGGCAGGCCGGCCGCCGTCCGGTGCGCGACCGCCCGCACCAGCGGGGTGTAGTGCAGCGAGCAGCCGCTCACGTGGACCCGCGCCCCGGGTGGCGAGCCACTCCCGCCACAGCTCGTCGACCGGCCCGGACTCGTCGGCAGGTGGGTCGAGCGCCTCGTCCAGCGGTGCGGCGCACTCGACCGGCGGCACGAGCGCAACGGGAGCCGGGGCGCCCGGTGCCTCCGGAGCCTGCTGGCCGAGACCGACGGACGGAACCCCACCCACAGCGTGGCGCGGCCGCGCCAGCGCCGAGACCACGGCACCGGTACATGCCCTGAGCTGGGCCGACCCGACCATCACGGGATCACGCTCTAGGGTGAGCCTGCTCATGAACCACCTTCAGCCGCTCGACTGTCACGTGTGTGTAGAGCTGAGTGGTCGATAGCTTAGCGTGACCGAGCAACTCCTGTACGTAACGAAGGTCCGCGCCGCCCTCCAACATGTGAGTGGCGGCGGCGTGCCGCAGACCGTGCGGTCCGACGTCCGGCGCACCCGGCACGGCGGTGACCGCGCGGTGCACGACCGACCGCGCCACCCGCGGGTCGAGGCGACCGCCGCGGGCCCCCAGGAGCAGGGCGGGCGGGGATCCTCCCACGGCGAGCGCGGGACGGCCGTCGGCGAGCCACCGGCGCAGCGCCCGCTCAGCGGGCAGGCCGTAGACGACCGTCCGCTCCCGGTCGCCCTTGCCGACGACGCGCAGCGTGCGCCGTGCGGCGTCCACGTCGTCGACGTCGAGACCGCAGAGCTCGGCCACCCGGACACCGGTGGCGTAGAGCAGTTCGAGGACGACCAGGTCCCGGAGCGTGACCGGGTCCCCCTCCGCGGCGCCCGCACCCGCGGCGCCCAGCACGGCCGCGGCCTGGTCGGCGCCGAGCACTGCGGGCAGCGCCGAGCGCGGGCGCGGCGAGGCCAGCCGGACGCCGGGGTCGTCGGGGAGGCGACCGCTGCGGTGTGCCCACGCCGTGAACGTGCGCGCCGCCGCGGCGCGCCGGGCCAGCGTGGTGCGGCCGGCCCCGGCGGCGTATCCCGCGGCCAGCCACCGGCGGAGCGCGGGCAGGTCGATGTCCCCGACCCGGGAGATCCCGGCGAGCAGGCCGGTGAGGTCGCTCCGGTAGGCCCGCACGGTGTGGGGTGACCGGCCGCGTTCCAGGCTCAGGTGCTCCACGAACGCCGCCAGCGCGGTCTCGACGGCGGGGGCGAGCGGGGGTGCGTCGGCCACCCGCTGACGGTGCGGGGCCTGCGCCCCGACGTCAAGCACCGCCACGCCCGCCGGACCGGACGGGTGCCGGGCGCCACCTCGGGTGTTCAGCGGCGGCGCAGCACGAGGAGCACGAACCCGTCGTCGGTGTGCTCCACCAGTGGCTGGAGCTCGGGCCGGGCGCGCAGCATGCGGTGGGTCGCGCGGGCGTCGCGGGGAGCCTCGGCAGGCCACCCGTCCCAGTGCACGACGAGGACGTCGCCACCCGGCTCCAGCACGGCCAGCGTGCGGTCGAGCGTCGCGGCGACGGCCGCGTCGTCGAGGTAGTAGAGGACCTCGCTGAAGACGGCGAGGTCGATGGGCCGCGACGGCACGGCGTCCGGCAGGGCCCCGACCTCCACCCGCACGCCCGGCAGGCCGGCGGTGGCCGCCCTGGTCCGTTCGACCGCCTCCGGCACCGGATCGGAGGCGACCACCGCGGCACAGCGGGCGGCGAGCTCGACCGTGAGCTCGCCGGTGCCGCAGCCCGGTTCGAACGCGGTGCGGTACCGCTCCTGCGGGAGGCTGGCCAACGCGACCGCGCGCTTGCGCCGCTCGTACCAGGAGCGGCCCGACCACGGATCGTTGCCGGCCGCGTAGAGGTCGGCGAAGCGCTCGACGGGTGCCGACGTCGAGCGGGGCTCCCGGAACAGGAGCTCGACCTCGCGGTCGGCGTGGGCGAGCATTCCCGCGGCCAGCACGGGCGGCGAACCGCCCGGCCCCGGTCCGATCTGCGAGCGGAAGCAGGCGATCGCGGCCCGCTTGACCGACCGGGCCTCCTCGTCGAGCGCGAGCAGGTGCGCCCGGTCCCACGGCACGGACGGCTCCTCGGGAGTGAGCCAGGACCACATCCAGATCGGGTACGACCAGCCGTGGGTCGTGACGGGCGCCGCCGCGGCGGCGGCGAGCCCGGCCGCGCGGTGATCCGGGTGCGGGTCGGCCACCCAGGGGGCGAGGTAGGCGTCGGCATCGGCCAGCAGCGGCGCCAGTGCGCTCTGCAGGTCGTCGGCGTGCAGCTCCAGCGCGGAGTCCGGCAGCCCCAGCCGGTGCACCTGGATCGCACCGAGGCCCTGCGCCTGCGAGGGCGGCCGCCAGCTCGTGGCGCCTGACCCGCGCGAGGTCGGCCCGCCCGCGCTCGTCGAGGTCCGGGAATGCCGCCTCGCCGTCCGTGGCGACGACCAGCGTGACCTCCGCCCCCGCCCGGTGCAGGAGCCGCAGGCTGCCGCCCGCGCCGAGGGTCTCGTCGTCGGGGTGCGCGGCGACCACGACGACCCTGCGGTGCGCGGCCGGGTCGAAGCGCGGCATGTGGGCGCTGCGGCTGTCCAGCGCGGCGGTCCACGTGTCGTGCGGCGTGATCGGTCGCTGCGACGCGCCCGGCCCGACGCCCGCGGCGGTCGTCACGGCCGCCGCCGATCGCGGAGCGGCCCGTCGAGTAGCCGGTTGCCGAGGGCTGCGTGGTCCCGCTCGCCGTGGTGCTGGCGGACGTAGATCGCCGAGGTCGGCGAGGCCACGGGCCAGCGCCGGGTCGCGGCTGAGCGGCGCGGGCCCCACCATGCGCGGAGCGCGGTCGAGAACCTCCCGCACGGCGCGTTCGACGGCCGAGCGCACCACGGCGGCGGCGAGCGCGTGGTCGGCGCCCGGGGCGGCGTCGACCGCGGCGGCGGTGCGCCCGAGCAGGGCGTCGGTGGCGTCGAGCAGGGCGTGCAGCTCGCCGAGGTGCGCGAGCTGGTGGGCGTCCGGATCCGCCGGAAGGTGCCCGACGACCCGCTCGAGCACACCGGCCGCCCCGCCCCACCACACCGCCGCCACCCCGGCCCCGCCGATCGCGAAGCCGGGCCGCCCGGTGTACCAGCCCGCGGCGCCGACGATCCCGTCGCTCGTCGACCGGCAGGTCGTCGAAGTCCACGTCCTGGGTGTCGGCCGCGGCCATCGCGGCCGTCTGCCAGGACTCGGGCCTGCGCGTGACCCGGTGATCGGCCACGGCGACGTCGACCAGCACGGGAGGCGCCGCGAGGCGGCGGGCAGGTCGGCGACCACCAGTGCCCGGTCCAGGAACGAGGCGCCGGAGCAGAACCGGACGGTGCCGCGCAGGAACCGGCCGTCGCCGCTGTCGTGGAGGCTGGGCGATGGCGCCACCGGACCGGGCCGCCCACACGCCGTAGAGGGCGCCCGGCTCGGGCGACCGCCCGGCCTCGGCCAGGACGGCCACGGCATCGGTGTGGCCCTCGGCGAGCCGGGCGAGCGCCAGATCGCGGCGGCCCCATCCGGCCAGCGCCGCCCATCGCTCGCTCGTGCAGCCGGCGCCCGGGAGCGGCAGGTCCAGCCCGCCGGTGGCGAGCAGGCGCCGCAGCTCGGCGGCCACCGTCGCGACACGGCGCGGTGCGTCCGCGGACACGCTCACGTCCATGATCGACCGCACGCCGTCGTCTCCCCCTGCCGAGCCGGCCGGCCGTCGAGTCGGGCCGCATCCCACTCCGCCCGCGAGCAGCACCGGCGATGCGCACACTATCCGCTGCCCTCCTGCGGCGCCGCCTCGCCGCCACGTGGCCTCGGTACGGGGTTTCGGGACGTGGCGCCAACCGGCGATGATCGGTAGCTGTTCGCTGCCGATCACAGTGCCCCGGAGGCTGACCATGGAGATCGCACCCGGATCGACGGGCGCAAGACCATGAAGCCGCTGAAGATCCTACATTCTCGACGACGCCGCCACGATGGAGTATCAACGGCTCGACCTGATGTCCAAGATTCTCGATCCCTGGACTCGGGGATACCTCGAGGCGCTCGGGGTCGGTCCCGGCTGGCGAGTGTCTGGAGCTCGGCAGCGGCAACGGCAGCGTCGCCGAGTGGCTCTGTGAGACGGTCGGGCCCTCGGGGAACGTGACAGCCGTCGACATCAACACGGTGCTTCTCGACCTGGTCCCCGCCCAGAACCTCACGGTCGAGCAGATGGATGTTCGGACGGGCCGACTTGCCGGCGAACGCCTACGATCTCGTCACCTGCCGCGCCTTCCTGCACCAGATCTCCGAGCACGCCCCGGAAGTGCTCGAGAAGATGGCCGCTGCCGTCAAGCCGGGCGGATGGCTGCTGGTCCAGGAGCCGGACTTCCATCTCGCGCCGACCACGGAGCCCGAGGTCTGGGCCGCCACCTGGAGCGGCTTGATCGAGTGGGGACACGCCAACGGGGTCGACTGGCTCATCGGCCGCAGGTTGCCGAGCATGGTCGGCAACCTCGGGCTCGGGCGCCCACGGGCCAAGACCGACGTGCAGAACATCCGTGGCGGAGATCGCGGGGCCCTGTACTTCCAGCTCTTCTTCGCGGAGGTGCGCGACCGGGTGGTGGACAGTGGACGGCTCGACGCGGCCACGTTGGACGCCTGCGTCGGCCCTGCTGGACGATCCGGACTACTGGACCCAGTGCTGGATGATGACGGCGGTCTGGGCGCGCAAGGCCCTCGCGTGATCTCCTGCGGTCGTCGCGGCACCGCTGCCCGAGCTCACCGGCTACCCGCTGCCCGCCTGCGGCGCCCGGCGCTGCCAGCGGCCGTCACGGTGCTCCACCATGCCGCGGCGCTCGAGCTCGACCAGGGCCGGCCGGACCACGTCGAGCGGCTGACCCGCCTCCATCGCCAGCCACCGGCTGTCGCGGGCCGCACGGGACGGGAGCGCGTCGTGCACGAGCTTCCCGACCGGGCTGAGCCCGTCGGTGGGGCGCGCGCGGCGCGGCCGGCTCGTCGGCGAGGTCGAGGCCGATGCGGCCGACGGCCTCCAGCACCTCCTCGGCGCGGGTGACCAGCAACGCGCCGCCCCGGATGAGCCGGTGGCAGCCCGCGGAGAGACCGGACGTGACCGGCCCGGGCACCGCCATCACGAGCCGACCGAGGGCGAGCGCGTCGGCGGCCGTGCGCTGGGCGCCGCTGCGCAGGCCCGCCTCGACGACGACGGTGCCGGCCGCCATCCCGGCGATCAGCCGGTTGCGCACGAGGAAGCGGTGCCGGGCCGGGACGCAGCCCGGCGGGTACTCGCTCACCACCAGGCCGCTGTTCGCGATGCGGCCGAGCAGGGCGGCGTGCGTGCCCGGGTACGCGCGGTCCACGCCGCACGCCAGTACCGCCACCGTGGGGCCGTCGACGGCGAGCGCGCCGCGGTGCGCGGCGCCGTCGACGCCGATCGCCGCGCCGGAGACCACGGTGTGCCCCGCGTCGGCGAGACCGGCGGACAGCTCCCCGGCGAGGTGCGACCCGTAGCCGGTGGCCGCCCGCGAGCCCGACCACCGCGACCGCGCGCTCGCACAGGTCGGCGAGCCGACCGGGCCCGCGCACCCACAGGGCGACCGGCGGGGCGAGCGCGGGATCGTTCGCGGCCTCGTAGGCCAGGAACGGCCAGGCGGGCCAGTCCGGGTGCTCGGGCGTGAGGAGCCTGGCACCCGCAGCGGCCGCGGCCGCCAGGTCGGCCGCCGCCCGCTCGACGGACCGCCGGGCGGCCGTCTCCCGCGCGACGGGATCCGGCACGTCACCGGCGCGGACCAGCGCCGGCCGCCCGCACCGGACCCACCTGCGCGACGAGCCGGGCGACGCCGGCCGCCGGGGGCTCCGCCACCCGGGACAGGTAGGCCCTGGCGAGCAGGACCTCGTCGGCCACGGCCGTGTCGCACCCCGGGCTCCCGGCGGCCGGCACGGTGCCGATCTCGGTCATGCCGCCCTCCGGTCGCGGAAGTACAGCGCGGTCTCGACGAGGTCCCGGTCGGGCCGGCGCCGTGCCGGCCAGGTCGCTCAACGTCCACGCCACGCGCAGCGCGCGGTCGGCCCCGCGTGCGGTGAGCTCGCCCGCGCGCAGCCCGGCGTCGAGCGGGCTGGATCACGGACCGGGGCAGCGCGAACCGCGCGCGCAGGGCCGGGCCCGGGCACCTCCGCGTTGGTCCGCCAGCCGTGGCCCGCCCAGCGTTCGGCCGCGGCCGCCCGCGCCGCGAGCACCCGCGCCCGCACCGTCGCGGTGTTCTCGGTGTCGCCCGTGGCGACGGAGAGCGCGGTGACCGGGAACATCCGGGCCCGCAGGTCGACCCGGTCGAGCAGCGGCCCGGACAGCCGCCCGAGGTAGCGGCGGCGGACGACCGACGGGCAGACGCAGTCGCGGTCGTGCGCGGGGGCGCACGGGCACGGGTTCGCGGCGAGCACGAGCTGGAACCGGGCCGGGTAGCGGACCGTGCCCTCCGACCGGGCCAGCCGGACCTCGCCCTCCTCCAGCGGGTGTGCGCAGCGCCTCGAGCAGGCGGGGACCGAACTCCGGCGCCTCGTCGAGGAACAGCACCCCGCGGTGGGCCAGCGACACCGCGCCGGGACGGGCGAGCCCGGCTGCCGCCGCCCACCAGCGCGGCCATCGAGCTGGAGTGGTGCGGCGCCACGAGCGGCGGGACCGAGCTCAGCCCACCGGTGGCCGGGCAGCCGCCCCGCCACGGAACGGATCGCCGCCAGCGCGAGCGCCTCGTCGGGAGCGAGCCGCGGCAGCAGCCCGACGATCCGCTGGGCCAGCATCGTCTTGCCGGTGCCGGGCGGTCCGACGAGCAGCAGGTGGTGCCCGCCCGCCGCCGCGATCTCCAGCGCGTGCCGCGCGTCGCACTGCCCGACGACGTCGGCGAGATCGGGCGGCTCCGGCCCGTCGGCGGACTCGACCGGGCCCGGGCGCCGCAGCCGTCGGTCGCCGCGGAGCCAGCCCACCACCGTCGGCGAGGCTCGCCGCGCCGAGCACGTCGAGCCCGTCGACCAGCGCGGCCTCGCCGAGCGCGGCGTCGGGCACCACCGCGCGGCGCATTCCGGCCGCCCGGGCCGCGAGCAGGCACGGCAGCATCCCGCGCACCGGGCGCAGCCGGCCGTCGAGCGCCAGCTCGCCCAGCAGGACGGTGCCGTCGAGCGCGCGCTGCTCGACCACGTCGCCGGTGGCGAGCATGCAGCAGGCCAGCGCGAGGTCGAAGCCGCTGCCGGCCTTGCGCAGCGTCGCCGGGCGACAGCGCGAGCACGATCCGCTCGTTGGGCCAGTCACGCCCGGAGTTGACGATCGCGGCCCGCACCCGGTCCTTCGACTCGTGCAGCGCGGCGTCGGGCAGCCCGACCAGGTGGAACCCCGGCAGCCCGCCGCCCGACGTCGGCCTCGATCTCGACGACGTGCCCGTCGACCCCGAGCAGCGCCACCGACCACGCCCGCGCCAGCCCCATCAGAACGCCGCCTCGTAGTGCTGCACGGTGGCCGGCCGGCCCGGGCTCGGCGACGACGGCCAGCACGTCGAACCGGACCTCGCACCAGCGCACCTGGTGGGCGGCGAGCCAGGCCTGGGTGACCCGGCGGATGCGGGCCGCCTTCCGGCCGGTGACCGCCTCGGCGGGCTCCCCGAACCGCGGTGCCGGAGCGGGTCTTGACCTCGCAGACCACGAGCCGCTCGGCGTCGGTGGCGACGACGTCGAGCTCGCCGTCGCGGCACCGCCAGTTGCGGGACAGGACCACCAGGCCCTGGCCTGCTCCAGGTACTGCACCGCGAGGTCCTCACCGCGGCGGCCGAGCTCGTCCTTCGCTGCCATGCCGACAACGATCGGCGCCCGGCGCGCGCCGGACCAGGGCCGTCCGCGGAACTGTGGACAGCCGGACCCCGTTGGGGACAACTCCGGGCGTACCGGCCGACCGTCGGGGGCGGTCGGGCTAGTGGCCTCAGGAGCCGAACTGGTTGCCCTCGGGCAGCCGCAGGTCGGGCTTGTCGAGCTCCTCGACGTTGACGTCCTTGAACGTCAGCACCCGCACGTTCTTCACGAACCGCGCCGGCCGGTACATGTCCCACACCCACGCGTCGGACATCCGGACCTCGAAGTAGATCTCGCCGTCGGCGTTGCGGGCGGCGACGTCGACGGAGTTGGCGAGGTAGAAGCGGCGCTCGGTCTCCACGACGTAGGAGAACTGGGACGACGATGTCCCGGTACTCCTTGTAGAGCGTGAGCTCCATCTCGGTCTCGTACTTCTCGAGATCCTCGGCGCTCACGACGTCGCTCCTCCTCCGGCCACGTCCAGCCGTCTCGTCCAGCAGTCGCTCGTCCAGCGTCCATTGTGGACCAGTGCCCGTCCGGCAGGCCGTCATCGCGGACCGGCCCGCCGGTCCCGCGGCGGCAGCCGCACGTTGACGAACGAGTACCGGTGCACCCGGCTGGGGCCGTGCGCGGCGAGCGCGGCGTCGTGCACGGGCGTGCAGTAGCCCTTGTGCTCGGCGAAGCCGTACTCGCGGGAACTCCGCCGTCCAGCTCGACCATGATCCGGTCCCGCGTCACCTTCGCCAGCACCGACGCCGCGGCGACGCACGCCGCGACCTGGTCGCCCTTCGGCACGGCGAGCGCGGGGCGGCCGAAGCCGCGCACCGGGAACCCGTCGGTGAGCACGTAGCCGGGCGCGCCGGCGAGGGCGGCCACCGCCCGGCGCATCCCCTCGATGTTGGCGACGTGCACGCCGCGGCGGTCGACCTCCGACGGCGGGATGACGACCACCGCGTAGTCCGCGGCCCGCCGGGTGATCAGCGCGAAGTACTCCTCGCGGGCCGCCGGCGGTGAGCAGCTTGGAGTCGGTGAGCCCGTCCAGCCGCCTGGCGTCGCCGGGTCGCAGCACGCACGCCGCGACGACCAGCGGGCCGGCGCAGGCCCCCCGGCCGGCCTCGTCGACGCCGGCGACCGGGCCGAGCCCGTGCCGGTGGAGCGTCGACTGCAACGTCCAGTTGCCCGCCGAACGGCGGACGACGGCGCGCGCCGGGCGGCCACTCGGGCGGCAAACGACCGCAGGGACACGACGGCGGACGCGCATCGGATCAGGCGTTCAGCGACGCGCGACGCGCGGACGGTCGCGCGCGGCCGGGCAGGAACGCACGCGTCGTCGCGGCGGCGACGGCGCACGGCGCAGCGGCAGCACGCCGAGCAGGCCGAGGGCGAGCGGGGGCCCGCTCCCCGCGTGTCGGCCGATCCCGACGGCGGCGGACTGCGGGTCGATCGCCTCGATCCAGCCGAAACGGGCGAACGGCAGCACGATGAGCCGGGCCTTGCCGATGACGTTCGCGACCGGCACCGGGCCGTGGCCGGCCACCCGGGAGTCGGCGGAGTTGTTGCGGCTGTCGCCCATCATCCAGAGCTGGCCCTCGGGGATGCGCACCGGGCCGAAGGCGGCCTGCCGCGGCGCTCCCGCCTCGGGCAGGTAGTAGATGTAGGGCTCTTCGAGTGGCTTGCCGTCGACCAGGACCCGGTCGCGCGTGTCGCAGCACTGGACCGTCTGGCCGCCGACCGCGATCACCCGCTTGACGAAGTCCTTCTCGTCCGGCGGAGCGAGCCCGATCAGCGATCCGAGCTGCTGCAGCCCGCGGAGCACCGCGTTGTCGGTCTGGTCCACGGTGAACTCGGTGTTGCGCCAGCTGTCCGGGCCGCGGAACACGACGACGTCGCCCGGTGCGGGTCGCAGAAGCGGTAGGTGATCTTGTCGACCAGCACGCTGTCGTTGTTGCAACCGGTGCATCCGTGCAGCGTGGTCTCCATCGACCCCGACGGGATCACGTAGACCTTGGCCAGGAACGTCTGGATGAGGAAGGTCAGCACCAGCGCGACCACGACGAGCAGCGGCAGCTCTTTCCAGAACGTCGGCCGCCTGCGGCGTCCGGTCTTCGGAGCCCGGCCCGCGGGCGCCTCGGTCCGGAACTCGGCCGCCGGCCGCTCGTCGGGTGACGAGCCGGCGCGACGGCGGTGGCGGTGGCGGCCGGGGTTCTCCGGCGGGGCGACCGCCTCCTCCTCGGACGCGATCTCCGCGTCGGGCTCCGGTTCCTCGACCTGAGCGGGGGGTGTGGACCTGACGGGCGGCGGCGCGACACGCGCGGAGTCGACCGGGCCGGTGGCCGACGTGGCGCCGACTGCCGGCAGCCCGTTCACCGGAGCGGCACCGGGCCGGTTCGTCGGTGAGCCCGGGCCACCGACGGCGGGGCGGCCAGGAGGGCGGGCGGGCGGCACGCCCGGCGGGCGGGCGGGCGGCACGCCTGGCGGGCGCCGTTCGCGGTCGGCGGCGGGTGGCCGGCCGCTCGCAGGTCCGGTGGGTGGCCGTCCGTTCGTTGGCAGGGCAGGTGGCCGCCGTTCGCGGGCAGCCGACCGTCGACGGGCGGCGCGGTGGGCGGACGCCCGTTCCCGGGCGGGGGCATGCGCCCGTCGGGCGGCGCCGGCCTGCGGCGCCGGCGGGCGGCCGTCCGTTCGCAGGCGGGGCAGCGGGACGCCCGTGCATCGGTGCCGGTGCGGCCGGCCGGGCGGCCGGGACCGTCGGGCGGCCGCGAGGGACCGTCGGCGGCCGGGACCGGGACCGTCCGGGCGCGCGGAGCGGACCGGCCGGGCGGCCGGTGCGGTGCGGCTCGGCACCGGGTCGGGCGGCGGGAACGCGGGAGCCCGGAGGCGGCTCGCCGCTGGCCGGACCGCCCCGGCTGCTCGGCACTGTGCCGGGCGGCCGGATCGGGGCACCGGCCATCGGGGCGCCGGGAACTGGTGCACCGGAACTCGGGGCACCGCGGGACGGGAGTGCGGCGGCTGCCCGCCGGGCCCGCGCGGCGGCGGACCCGCCTGACGGTGTTCCGGGGGGTGTCCGCCGGGCGGCCGCGGAGGCACAGGCTGATCCGCCGGTCCGTATCGGCGGGGTTGCGCCCGCCGATCGTCGGGAAGCTCGGGAAGCGCCACGGCCACGAGGCTACGTCACCCTTCGCCGAGAAGGTCAGGACGCAGACGGGGTATCGCGCTTCTCCTTGATCTTCGCGGCCTTACCACGCAGCTCACGGAGGTAGTAGAGCTTCGCCCGGCGGACGTCGCCGCGGGTGAACAGCTCGATCCGCTCGAGGTTCGGCGAGTGCACCGGGAAGGTGCGCTCGACGCCGACCCCGAAGGAGATCTTCCGGACGGTGAACGTCTCGCGCGCACCGGATCCCTGGCGCCGGATGACGACGCCCTGGAAGATCTGGATGCGCGAGCGGGAGCCCTCGATGACCTTCACGTGGACCTTGAGAGTGTCACCCGGGCGGAAGGCGGGGATGTCGGGGCGCAGCAGTTGTGCGTCCAGTGCGTCCAGGGTGTTCATCGCGCAGGTCCGTCCTCGTCTGATCGCGGTCATGCTTGGGCGCCGCTCCACACGAAGGGGGTGGCGCCTGGCGGGCCCGACTCTGCATCGGGCGCTGGCAACCCGTCCATAGTGCCAGACGGCGCGGGTGGCGGCGAAACCGGCCGGTCAGGACGGGCCGGGGGCGGCGAGCACGGCGCGGTCGGCATCGTCGAGCGTGTCGCCCGGAAGCGCGGCGATCAGGTCGGGTCGGCGGGCGGCGGTGCGCTCGAGCGCCCGGTCACGGCGCCAGCGGGCGATGGCCGCATGGTTGCCGCTGCGCAGCACGTCCGGCACGGCGTGTCCCCGCCAGACCTCGGGGCGGGTGTAGGCGGGCCCCTCCAGCAGGCCGTCGGAGAAGGAGTCCTGCTGCGCGGACGCGGGGTTGCCGAGCACGCCGGGCAGCGTGCCGGACCACCGCCTCGACCATCACCAGCACCGCGGCCTCGCCGCCGACCAGCACGTAGTCGCCGATGCTGACCTCGTCGACGGGCAGCCTGCGCTCGTACTCGTCGATCACGCGCTGGTCGATGCCCTCGTAGCGACCGCAGGCGAAGACGAGCCGCTGCTCTCCCGCCCACTCCTGGGCGACGGCCTGCGTGAACGGCCGCCCCGCCGGGGTCGGCACGACGAGCCGGGCGGGGCCTGCGGCAGCGAGCACCGCGTCGAGCGCGTCGCCCCAGACCTGCGGGCGCATGACCATCCCCGGCCCGCCCCCGTACGGCGCGTCGTCGACGGCCTGGTGCACGTCGTGGGTCCAGGCCCGCAGGTCGTGCACCGCGAGCTCGACCAGGCCCGCTTCGGCCGCCCGACCGAGCAGCGCCTCGCGTAGCGGCGCAAGGTAGCCGGGAAAGATGGTGACGACGTCGATCCGCACCCGCCGGATCCTCCCAGAGCCGCCGCCCGTCCAAGGAGGTCGCCCATGGCACCGGAGGTCGCTGGACCGCTTCCCGCCCTCTGGTCGACAGAGCCAATGGAGCCTGCTGCTCCCGGTGCTGCTGGCGTTGGCGCTCAGCACGGCGATCGGGCTGGAGCGCGAGGCCGGGGCGAAGAGCGCGGGGCTGCGGACGCACACGCTGGTCGGGGTCGGCGCGGCCGTGATCATGGTCGTGTCCAAGTACGGTTTCGCCGACCTGCTGGGCACCGACCACGTCGCGCTGGACCCGTCCCGGATCGCCGCCCAGATCGTCTCCGGGATCGGGTTCATCGGCGGTGGCCTGATCTTCGTCCGTCAGGACGCGGTCCGCGGCCTCACCACGGCGGCGACGATCTGGCTCGTCGCCGCCGTCGGGATGGCGTGCGGCGCCGGCCTGCCGGTGGTCGCCGTCGCGACGACGGTGGGCCACTTCATCGTCACCCGCGGGTTCCCGCCGCTGGCGAGGGCCACGGCGCGGCGCCGACGCGAGCCGCCGACCCTGCGGCTGCACTACGCCGACGGCCACGGCGTGCTTCGCTCCGTGCTCGCCGCCTGCACCGACCGCGGGTGGGCCGTCCACCGGGTGGAGGTCGACCGCGAGGGCATCGACGGCGACGGCGCCCGGGTGGCCGCCGTGACCCTGCTCCTCGACGGCCGCGGCGACCTCCCCGGTCTCGCCGGGGAGGTCGCCGAGCTGGCGGGGGTGCGCTCGGCGGCCACCGGCCGCGCCGACGACGTGGACGACTGACG
>CAWAQQ010000009.1:0-139845 GCA_963784265.1 uncultured Actinomycetota bacterium | reverse complement strand
ACTGACAGGCGCGGTCCTGTGCGAACCGTCGGATCAGGTAGAACACGACGCCGAGGAGGAGCAGCGCAACGCCGATGAGTGCCTCCTGCAGGTTCCCGCCCGCGGTCAGGTCGGGGCTGGTGGCGCCCACCACGAGGATGCCGGCGTTGAAGATCGTCAGTACGACCGCGATCGGCCCCCCACATCGGGCTGCGCCGGATCGGGCGTGGCCACTCCGGGCGGTCCCGCCGCAGCAGCAGGAACCCGGCGACGGCGAGGGTGATCGCCAGCAGGTAGCCGAGATTCGCGGCGATCAGGACTGCTACCGGGCTGCTGACGAACGCCAGGATCAGCAGGTTGACCACCATCGTGAACAGCAAGGCGACATGCGGCACGCCGCGCCGGGTGGTCCGTCCGAACTCGCGCAGCGTCATGCCCTCGAGCGCGTTGCCGAGCAGCGCCCGCGACGCGTCGGCCGCAGCCGACACCATGATCACGAACAGTGCGGCACAGAGTACGGCGGTGGCGACGCCCGCCGCTGCGTCGCCGAGGACCTGCTGGAGCGCGACGACCCCGTAGGTGATGGGGTTGTCGGCGACCGCCTGCTCGCCGACCGTGCCGACGGTGGCCAGTGGCACGAGCAGGTACAGGCCGATCAGCAGCCCGGCGACCGACGTCATGGCCTTCGCGGTGTCGCGGTTCGTGTCGCGGTACTCGGGGGCGAACGCGGCGCACATCTCGCTGCCGTAGATCGCCCATGCACCGACGTAGAGCCAGGCGATGATCGTCTTCCACCCGTCCCACGGACCCTCGACGTGCGCGGTCAGGTTCGCCACGCCCCAGTCCCCGGCGGCGAACGGAAGCACGATCATGGCCAGCAGGACGACCACGAACACGGCGCCGACTACTTGGTTCACCCGGACCGCGATGTTGATGCCGACCAGGTTCACCCCGATAGCCAGCACCACGACGGCGGCCCCGATCAGGGCGGGCAGGCCCAGGTCGGCCAGCCCGGTGGAGAACGTCGCGGTGGCGTCGGGAAACCACTGGGCCTGGACCAGCGAGCCCATCGTGATCCCCAGCAGCGCCAGCACCAGCGCCCAGCCGGTCCAGTAGCCGAACGAGGCCAGCGCGCCCAACGGTGCGACGTGCTGCTTCCAGGCCTCGTTGGCGTACACCGCGACGCCACCGGGCTTGTCCGGGAACATCGCCGCCATCTCGGCGAACAGGTTGTTCTGCAGCAGTGCGACGACCGCCAGCAGGACGCAGATCGCGATCGCGGGCCATGCCCCGACCGCGGCGATAGTGAAGCCGGCGGTGATGAACAGCCCCGTCGCGACGGGCAGTGCGAGCATCGCCCCGTGGTGCCAGCGCAGGGTCTTCTGCAGGCGGGGACCGTCGTTGGTATGCAGATCGGTGGTCGGTAGCTCGGTCATGAGGAGTCCTCGGGCGATCGTCGGGGCGTGCGGATCGGGCCCGGCCCGCAAGCGGACCCGGCGTTGCGACGAACGTGATCGGCGTCAGCGACGCCGGAGCAGGCGGTGTGCGGTGCGCAGGCCGCTCTCGATGGCGCCGTCGATGAACCCGGCCCATCCGGTGGCGTAGTCCGATCCGGCGAGATGCACCCGGCCATCGGGGGCCTGCAGCTCGCGCAGCATCCGCAACTGGCCCGGACGCAGCATCGGCCAGGTCTGCGCCGCGAACGGGTCGGACACCCAGTTGTGCCCGGCCACCTCGACGACCTCCAGCTCGGGGCGCCAGATCGCGAGGGCCTTCGCGATTCCGTCGAGGTCGTCGGCCGCCAGCCGCGCCTCCTCCGGCCCGAACGCGACCAGCAGCGTGTCGCCGTCGACGGTGTACTCGGTCTGCGCGAACGTGAGCGGCAGATCCGGGCCGCCGAACACCAGGAAGGGCTCGACCTCGCCGCGCACCTTGATCCAGGTCTTGACGCCTTGGGAGGCCTGTCCCTGCTGTGCCGCCTCTTGCGTGAGCGCCGAGAGCCCGGGCTCGAACTCGATGCTCGACAGCACGTTCAACGGCAGCGTGACGACGAGGTCACCGGCCTCGAACGTCTCGCCGGTGACCGTGGTGACGCGAACGCCGACGGTGGTCTGCGCGATCCGCGCGACCTGGGAGTCGAGGCGGATCTCGGCGCCGCCGTCGCTCGCCATCGCGCCGGCCAACGCCGTGGTGCCGTCGGTGAACTTGTAGGTGGCGCATGCCTCGAACAGCAGCTGCCAACTCCCCGACGCGGCGGAGCACCAGCGCAGCGCCTGGGTGAGCCCACCCTGCTCGGGTGGGGCATTGAAGTTCAGCGCCCACATCCCGCGGACCAGCTCGTCCTGGTCCGGTGGCAGGTCGAGGGAGGCGATCCGGTCGGTGACGCTCTGCTGGTCCAGCTCGTCGAGGTCGTCACGGCGGAACGGCTCGTACGGGCGATCGAAGTACTCGCGGGAGTCGGCGAGCATCGCGACCATCCCCGGGTCGAACAGCCCGAAGAGCTCGTCCGGGGACCCGGAGCGCACCCGGCCGCCTGCCTGCCAGTAGGCGGTCCGGGCGAGCGGGCTCTGGCTGATCCCCAGCTCGTAGCGGGTGATCTCGGCCCACACGTGCGGCTGGGTCCAGTGCACCCAGGTGCCGCCCAGCTCCAGGTCGCGGCCCAGGCGGTGGTCGGTCCACGTGCGGCCGCCGATGCGGTCGCGGGCCTCCAGCACCATGACGGACGCGCCTCGGTGGCGCAGCTCCCTGGCTACGGTGAGGCCGGCGAAGCCCGCGCCGACCACGACGACGTCGAAGCGTTCGGTCATGGCGCACTCCTCACGCGTGGACGAAAAGTTTGCGGAAGGGCATCTCGAAACGCCAGGTCGATCGGATGCCCTGCGGGTAGGCGGCGATGTCACGGTCCGCAGCGTGGCCGTCTCGCCGTCCTCGGTGGTGATGTGCACGGCGCCCTCGAGGACGTGGATCGTCTCGGGCTCGGCGAACTCGTAGGGCACCTCGTCCGGCAGCTGCCCGGGCAGCACCTGCCAGATCCCGGCCACCCCCTTGGTGATCCAGTGGACCTCGCCCGCGGTCCCGTCGCCGTACGGGAAGGGCTCGAACTCCGTCACGTCGGCAGTGGTCTGATACACGGCAGCCTCCTCGGGATCACCTCGTCTGAACCAGGGACAGCCTGGATCCGAGCAGCCGCGACGTGTTGTGCCAGCGTGCACGCCTGTTGTGGCTCCGTGCACGGTGCTCCGCGCTGCCGGTCACGGGTCTGGCGCCGGACGGCCCGGACCCGCACAGTGTTGGGGTGCTCGCAGGGAGGCGCCCGTCGTGATCGAGCTGTTCTGCACCGACGACTACGCCGTGGCCGAGCGCGCCGACATCTGGCATCACATCCTCTCGACCGCGTTCGTCCCCTTCGAGGTGCCGGTCCTCGGCACGGAGACCGTTTTCGGCGAGATCCGCACCGCCACCCACGGCGCTCTGGAGGCCTCGGACGTGCGCTCCGGGCCGCAGGTGGTTCGCCGCAGCCGCAGGCTCGTCGAGGAGACCGAGGGCGACTACTACAAGCTCGGCCTGCAGCTGAGCGGCTACTGCGTCGTGACCCAGGACGACCGGGAGGCCGCGCTCACCCCCGGCGACTTCGCGCTCTACGACTGCTCCCGGCCGTTCCAGCTGGCATTCGACGACTCGTTCCGGATGCTGGCGTTCATGTTCCCCCGCCGGCTCCTGCGGCTCCGCCCGCCGCGGTCGGGCCCTCCCTGGCCAGGCGGATCTCCGGACGAAAGGGGCTCGGCGCCCTCCTGACGCCGCTGCTGGCGTCCATGGTGGAGCTGACCGACGAGCTACCTGCCTCCGCGGCCGAGCACATCGCCGACAGCGTCCTGGACCTACTCGTCGCGGTGTTCACCGAGCAGACCGGCACGATGCCCGAGGATGCCGATCCACTACGGCGCAGCCTGCTGCTGCGGATCAAGGCGTTCATCGAGGTCCGGCTCGGCGATCCCGAGCTCACGCCGGAGGTGATCGCCGCTGCCCATCACATCTCGACCCGCTACCTGCACAAACTGCACGAGACCGAGGGGATCTCGGTAGCCCGCTACATCCGTCAGCGCCGCCTCGAACACTGCCGTCGCGACCTGGGTGACCCGCATCAGGCGCACGTCCAGGTCGCTGTGATCGCCGCTCGGTGGGGGTTCACCGACGCGGGCAACTTCAGCAACACGTTCCGCTCGACATACGAGACGTCCCCGCGCGAGTACCGGGCACAGGTCCACTCGGGCTGAGCGCGCCGTACTCACTACCCGCCGGTTCCAGAGACCTCCGCGAGGTAGAGGGGGTTGCCGTCCGGGTCGGTGAAGAACGCCAGCGCCAGGCCGCCCTCGTCGACGACCGGATCGCCGATGTCGACCCCGCGCTCCTTCAGCGCCGCGACCACCTGGGCGATCGGCTCGTCGACACCGAGCCCGACCGTGATGCCACCCGGCGTGCCGGGTGCGGGGCCACGGCCGGATGCCGGATGCAGGCCGAGCCGCAGCCCCGCGCCTGCGTCGATCTCGGCCCAGTGGTCGCCGGCCCGGAAGACGAGCTCCAGCCCGAGGGTGCCCTGGTAGAAGTCCACGGCGCGCTGCATGTCGCTGACGTAGATCGTGGCGTTGCCACCCCGTATCACCGGGCCAGTGTCGTCCCGGCATCCGCGACGACAAGGCGTTGATCCCGCCTGCCGGATCCTGGGCCCCCTGAGCTGCGGAAGCGGAGGGATTCGAACCCCCGGACCCTTTCGGGACTCTCGCTTTCAAGGCGAGTGCATTCGGCCGCTCTGCCACGCTTCCGCCGTGCACGGTACGCGGTCGTCCCGCTGCCGATGAGGGTCGTCGGTGCCCCGCCCGGTCGCCGCCGGACCCCGCCGTGTGGTGGGATCTTCCGACGCTGGGGCGCCAGCCGGTTCGCGGGAGGCAGCACATGCGGTTCGACGAGAACGCCGATCTCGACACCTCGCATATCGACGACCTGCGAGGCGGCGGGGGCGGCGGCGGAGGCGGCGGTCCGCTGGGGGGCCGGGTGGCCCTCGGCGGCGGCGGCCTCGGCCTGGTCGGCCTGATCCTGTTCTTCCTGCTGTCCCAGTTCGGCGGCACCGGCGGGGGCGGGAGCCTTCCGCTGCCCGGCGGGCTGTCCGGGGTGTCCGGTGGCGAGGCCGTCGACACCACCCAGGTGCGGGAGAGCTGCCGCACCGGCAGCGACGCCAACACGCAGCTCGACTGCGAGGTGGTCGCCGTCGTCAACTCCATCGACGGCTACTGGACCGACGCCTTCGCCCGATCGGGACAGACCTATCAGCCGCCCCGCACGAACTTCTTCAGCGGGGGCGTCAACACCGGCGGCTGCGGCAGTGCCACCTCCGCGATCGGGGCCGTTCTACTGCCCGGCCGACGGCGAGGTCTACATCGACCTGACCTTCTTCAAGGAGCTGGAGTCCCGGTTCGGCGCGCAGGGCGGGCCGTTCGCGCGCGCGTACGTCATCGCCCACGAGTACGGCCACCACATCCAGAACCTGCTCGGGACCTCGTCGCGCGTGCAGGCAGGCGACACCGGGCCGACGTCGGGTTCGGTGCGCCTGGAGCTGCAGGCCGACTGCTACGCCGGCGTCTGGGCCAACCACGCCACGACCACCCCGACCGCGTCCGGCCGACCGCTGATCACCGACGTCACCCAGGAGGACGTGGCCGCCGCCCTCGACACCGCCGGCCGCATCGGCGACGACTACATCCAGAGCAACCTCGGTGGCGGGCGGGTGGACGAGAGCCAGTTCTCCCACGGCAGCTCCGCGCAACGGGAGAAGTGGTACTCCACCGGCTACCAGACCGGCGACCCGGCCCGGTGCGACACCTTCGCCCGCGGCGTCAACCTGGGCTGATCGCTCACCCGGCGCCGAGCAGGCCGCGGCAGGCGTCCAGGCCCTCGACGGCCACCGTCCAGTCCGGGCGGACGAACTCGTCGCGCGACACGACGAGGCGGACGTCCTCGGTCGCGACCCCACGGCGGGCGACGAGCGCCGAGCCGTCACGCCGGTAGCCCAGCTTCGCCGACACCCGGTGTGACGCGGCGTTGTCGACGAACGCGTCCGAGCGGGCTGTCGTCGCGCCGAGGTGGTCGAACGCGAGCAGCAGGACCGCCGCCCGCATCTCGGTGCCGAACCCGCGGCCCTGGTGGCGCAGGCCGATCCAGGAGCCGGTGCCGACCTCGCGGGTGATCGCGAAGTCGTCGCCGGACAGGCCCTGGGTGCCGATCACCCGGCCGTCGTGGCGGACGAGGAAGTGCACCTTCCACGACTCCGGCGAGAGCCGTGCGCGCTCCGACCAGAAGTGCTGCAGCACTCCGCGGCCCAGGTAGCGCGGGTCGGCGTCGGTCCACGGCACCATGAACGGCATCTCCTCCGGCGGATGCACGCCCCGGTAGGCCTCGTCCACCAGCTCGTGCAGCCCGGCGTCGTCGTCCGGGCGCAGCTCCAGCCGGGGTGTGCGCAGCACCAGGTGCCGCAGCGGCCACGGCTCCGGAGGTGTCATGACCGGACAGCCTGCCGGATCGCGCCCGACCGTTCGACCGCATAACGTCCGGGCCCATGCATGCGATCACGTTGCGCGAGCCCGGTGGCCCCGAGGTGCTCGAGTGGACCGAGGTGCCCGACCCCGTCGCCGGGCCCGGCCAGGTCGTCCTCGACGTCGTGGCGAGCGCGGTCAACCGGGCCGACCTCATGCAGCGCGAGGGGAAGCTACCCGCCGCCGCCCGGCGCGTCGGACATCATCGGCCTGGAGTGCTCCGGACGCATCGCGTCGCTCGGCGAGGGCGTGCAGGGCTGGCAGGTCGGCGACGAGGTGTGCGCGCTGCTGGCAGGCGGCGGGTACGCCGAGAAGGTCGCGGTGCCGGCCGCGCAGCTGCTGCCGGTGCCCGCCGGGATCGACCTCGTCACGGCGGGCGGGCTGCCCGAGGTGGCCTGCACGGTGTGGTCGAACGTGGTGGCGGCCGGCCGGCTCGCCGCGGGCGAGACGTTCCTCGTGCAGGGCGGCAGCAGCGGCATCGGCACGCACGCGATCCAGGTGGCGAAGGCGCTCGGCGCGCGGGTGGCGGCCACGGCGGGCGCGCCCGACCGGCTGGAGCGCTGCCGCGAGCTCGGCGCCGACATCGTCATCGACTACCACGACGACATCGCGGCCGAGCTCGAGAAGGCGACCGACGGCCACGGCGCCGACGTCATCCTCGACAACATGGGCGCGAAGGGCCTCGCCGCCAACATCGACGCGCTGGCACTGGACGGGCGGCTGGTGATCATCGGGATGCAGGGCGGGATGAAGGGCGAGCTGGACATCGGGAAGCTGCTGCGCAAGCGCGGGAGCGTCACGGCGATGGGGTTGCGCGGGCGGCCGGTGGACGGGCCGCACGGGAAGGGCGTGGTGGTCGCCGGGGTGCGCGAGCAGGTCTGGCCGATGATCGCCGACGGGCGGGTGCGCCCGATCGTGCACGGGACCGTCCCGATGGAGCAGGCATCGCGAGGCGCACCGCACGCTCGACGCAGGCGGCGTGGTCGGCAAGCTCCTGCTGGTGGCACCCGCGGCCGGGTGACCCGCGTGCACGCCTCCTCGCACTCTGGATGCAGAACGCGAGTTGGGACGGCGTGAGATTCGCGTAGTGCATCCAGAGTGCGAGCAGGGCGGGCGGTCACCGCTCCCGGCGAGCAGCCCACCCGGGGACGGGGCCATGATGGAGCGCATGAGCCAGCCAGCGGAGCACGGGAACGGGGACAGCGCCGAGCAGCAGGTCATCGTCGTCGGACCGGACGGGCGTCCGGTCGGCATGGCGAGCGTGCCGCAGTCGGGGGACAGCGAGGACCAGGACCAGGGCGTCGGCGGCATGGTGGAGCAACCGGCCAAGGTCATGCGGATCGGCACCATGATCAAGCAACTGCTCGAGGAGGTGCGGGCGGCCCCGCTCGACGAGGCCTCCCGCAACCGGCTGCGCGAGATCCACGAGAACTCGATCAAGGAGCTGGAGCAGGGCCTCGCGCCGGAGCTGCGCGACGAGCTGCACCGGCTCAGCCTGCCGTTCACCGAGGACACCACGCCGTCGGACGCCGAGCTGCGCATCGCACAGGCGCAGCTGGTCGGCTGGCTGGAGGGCCTGTTCCACGGCATCCAGACGGCCCTGTTCGCCCAGCAGATGGCCGCGCGCGCCCAGCTGGAGCAGATGCGCCGTGGCCTCCCGCCCGGCGCCTCAGCCGCAGCCCGGCCAGCCGATGCCGGAGGGCTTGGGTCGCGGCACGGGCCAGTACCTGTAGCCGACCCCGAGTGCATCCCGGCACCTGGCGTGGGGCCGCTCTCCCCCCGCCGGTACCCTCGGTCCGTGTCCAGCTCCGTGACCGCCGCCGACGCCCCGGACGGGGTGGCGGCCGACGCCGTCGTCGCGGCGCCCCGGCCCGCGCAGCTGGCAGCGGGCGTTCGCCGACCTCGGCCAGGGCTGGCGGCAGCGTCCGCTGTGGGGCTACCTCGGCTGGCAGGACATCAAGCAGCGCTACCGGCGCTCGGTGCTGGGCCCGCTGTGGATCAGCATCAGCATGGGCGTCATCGCGCTGGCGATGGGCATCCTCTACGGGGCGCTGTTCGACGAGCCGATCGCGACGTTCCTGCCCTACGTCGCCACCGGCCTGCTGATCTGGAACTTCATCCAGGGCTGCATCCTCGAGGGCAGCGAGGTCTTCATCGCCAACGAGGGCCTGATCAAGTTCCTGCCGGCCCCGCTGAGCCTGCACGTCTACCGGCTGGTGTGGCGGCAGACGCTGTTCTTCGCTGCACAACCTGGTCATCTGGGTCGCTTCTGCTGATCATCTTCCGGTGGCCGCTCGGCTGGTCGTCGCTGCTCGCGGTTCCGGCGTTCGGGCTGCTGGTGCTCAACGGCGCCTGGATCAGCGTCCTCGCCGGCATCCTCGCCACCCGGTTCCGCGACATCCCGCCGATCATCACCAGCCTCACCCAGCTGCTGTTCTTCATGACCCCGATCGTGTGGCAGTACGACACGCTGCTGCAGAACCCGGCCGTCGCCGAGCGGGCCCGGCTCGCCGAGCTCAACCCGGTGCTGCACTTCGTCGAGATCCTGCGGCAGCCGCTGCTCGGCCAGCCGATCGTCTGGCGGAACTGGGCCGTGGTCGGCGTGATCACCGTCGTCGGCTGCTCCGTCGCACTGGTGTGCCTGCGCAACTACCGCTCCCGCGTCGCGTACTGGGTCTGATAGCGAGCGATGGTCAGCATCGATCTCGTCGACGCCTCCGTCGACTTCCCCATCTTCGACGCCAAGACGCGCTCGCTGAAGAAGGCCGTGCTCGGGCAGGGCCGGCGGCAAGATCGGCACCGACAGCAAGGTGCCGATCATCGAGGCGCTGCGCGACATCACGCTCTCGCTGCGCAAGGGCGACCGCGTGGCGCTGGTCGGGCACAACGGCGCGGGCAAGACCACCCTGCTGCGGCTGATGTCGGGCATCTACGAGCCGATCCGGGGTCGGGCGGTGGTCCGCGGCAAGGTGGCGCCGATCTTCGACCTCGCCGTGGGGATGGACCCGGAGATCTCCGGGCTGGAGAACATCCTCATCCGCGGGCTCTTCCTCGGCATGACGCGCAAGCAGATGGAGACCCGCGTCGAGGACATCGCCGAGTTCACCGAGCTCGGCGACTACCTGTCGATGCCGCTGCGCACGTACTCCACCGGCATGCGGGTGCGCCTCGCCCTCGGCGTCGTCACCAGCATCGACCCGGAGATCCTGCTGCTGGACGAGGGCATCGGCGCGGTCGACGCGGAGTTCCTCGCGAAGGCCCGCAAGCGGCTCAACGAGCTGGTCGAGCGCTCCGGGATCCTCGTGTTCGCCTCGCACTCCGACGAGTTCCTCGCCGAGCTGTGCGACACCGCGATCTGGATGGAGCACGGCACGATCCGCGAGCACGGGCCGCTGCGCGAGGTGCTGCACCACTACAAGGGCCGTGACGTCCTGGCCGAGCTGGAGCACAGGTGACCGCTCACCCGGCGGGCCCGCTGCCGCCGGAGTCCGTGGTCGCCGTCGTCGTCACCCGGCACCGCACCGACCAGCTCGTCGACGCGCTGGCCGTCGCTGGCCAAGCAGACCCACCCCGTCGCGCACCTCGTCGTCGTCGACAACGGGCCGGACCGGTCCGCGCGTGAGGTCGTCGAGGCGTGCGGGCTGCCGGCCACCTGGTTGCCCTCGTGGAACAACCTCGGCGGGGCCGGCGGCTTCGCCCTCGGCATGCTGCACGCCCTCGCGATGGGTGCCGACTGGATCTGGCTCGCCGACGACGACGGGCGCTCCGCCGACGAGACGGTGCTCGCCACGCTCGTCGAGCACCGCACGCCGGCGCGGTCTCGCCGCGATCTCCCCCACCGTCGCCGACATGGCGGAGCCGGACCGGCTGGCCTTCACGGTGCGCCGCGGGCTCACCTGGCACCGGTCCCGTGCCGCGCTGGCCGCCGACCCGTCGGTCGACGGCGAGCTGCTGCCCGGCATCGCCGCGTTCTTCAACGGGGCGCTGTTCCGGGCGTCGACGCTGGACGTCATCGGGGTGCCGGACCTGCGGTTGTTCGTCCGCGGGGACGAGGTGGAGATGCACCGCCGGATGGTCCGCTCGGGGCTGCCGTTCGGCACGTCGCTGCGGGCGGCCTACCTGCACCCGGCGGCCGCCGACGACGACAAGCCGATGCTCGGCGGCCGGATGCACGCCCGCGATCCCGACGACCCGGTGAAGCGGTACTACACCTATCGCAACCGCGGCTACCTCATCTCCCAGCCGGGGATGCGGCGCGTCGGTCTGCTGGAGCTGCCCCGGTTCGCCTGGTACTTCCTGTCACCAAGCGCAGCCCGCGGGAGTTCGCGCGGTGGCTGCGGCTGGTGCGGCAGGGGCGGGCGGAGCGGTTCCACCGCGCCTGATACGTCAGCCGCAACCGGCTGGATGATGACGTCGAACCCATCGACGTCCAGCAGTACGAGCGGTGGTCCAGCACCCGCGCGGTGGTTGATCGTTGTTCGGGAACGAGGAACCGCGCTACGGAGGGCTGAGGTTCCGAGGCGATGATCTTCGGCGCGGGCTCGGTCCCGTGTCAGGAAAGCCACGTTCAGGTCGCCAGACGTCATGAACGTGGCTTTCCTGACACCCGGGGGCAGGAGGGCGTAGTGGCCGTCCTGTTCGAGCGCCTCGCGCAGGGCAGCCAGCCCCAGCGCCAGCCCGCGCAGGGCGTCGAGGTCGATGCGGGCGAGCAACCGGCGGCGGGCCTCCTGCCCGGCCATGACGATCCGCTCCATGAGCTCCTTGCCCTCCGGGGACAGCGCGGCGCGGCGCACCCGCCGGTCACCCGGGTTCTCCGTGCGCTCCACGAGACCGCGTCCGACGAGGCGGTCGACCAGCCCGGTGACGGTGGCGAGCCCGACCCCCAGCGCCTGGGCGAGGTCGCCCTGGGGCAGCGGGCCGTCCACGGAGAGCAGTACGAGCACCCGGAGCTGCTGCATGGTGAGGCCGCTGTCCAGCAGCGGGTTCGGGCCACCTCGGGTGAGGCTGCGCCGCAGCACGGCCTCGTGGGAGTCGATCTCGTCGAGCAGCGCGGCGCGCTCGTCGGTGGCGTCCGGATCCATGCGTCCCTTCCGTGCCCAGTGAGGTCGCCCAGTGCGGTCGCCCGGTGCGGTCGCCCACACAATGAATCGCTCAGTGAAGTCTCAGGGGCGGACTGAAGCTTTGCCTCGTCCGTAGTATTCACTATCTCCATGACCTGGCTCGCCCGGCTCAGCCTGAGCAACCGCGCGCTCGTCGGACTGGTGACGGTGCTCGTCATCGCGTTCGGCGTGCTCAGCACCACCTCGCTGCGCCAGGAACTGCTCCCTTCGCTCGACGTGCCGATCGTCACGGTCGTCACGCCGTACCCGGGCGCGTCGCCCGAGGTGGTGGAGCAGCAGGTCACGGTCCCGATCGAGGACTCGCTCGCGCGCCTCACCGGCGTCACCGACAGCCGGTCGACCAGCACCGGTGGCAGCTCGGTGGTGACCCTCAACCTCGAGTACGGCACCGACCTCGCCGATTTCGCCACCCAGGCCGAACGCGCGGTGCAGGGCGCCCGCCTGCCGGCCGACGTCACCCCGACCGTGGTCAGCGGCGGCACCGACAGCATCCCGGTCGTGCAGCTCGCGGTGTCCTCGAACCTGCCGCCGGACCGGGTGGCGGCGGTGCTGCGCGAGCAGGTGCAGCCGCTGCTCGCGGGGCTGGACGGCGTGGCCGACGTGACGCTGTCCGGGATCCAGGACCCGCGCATCACCGTCGACGTGGACACGGCCGCGGCGGCCGCGCGCGGGGTCTCGCCGAGCGCGATCTCGGGCCTGCTCAAGTCGAACGGGGTGCGGGTTCCCGCAGGCCAGCTCACCCCCGACACGGACCCGCTCACCGTCGAGGTCGGCAGCACGATCACCTCGGTCGAGCAGCTCGGCGACCTCTACCTGACGCCCACCGGCGCCGGCCCCGGACGCGCCCCGGTGCGCCTCGGTGACGTCGCCACGATCACCGCGGAGCGGGCGCCCGCCACCGGCTACACCCGCACCAACGGCGCGGCGAGCATCGGGGTCGGCGTCACGAAGCTGGAGGAGGCCAACACGGTCGCGGTCTCCGACGAGGTGCGCGACGCGCTGCCGCGGATCGTCGACGCACTCGGCGGCAGCGCCCAGGCCGCTGCGGCGACCGTGATCTTCGACCAGGCCCCCTTCATCGAGCAGTCGGTGGAGGACCTCACCACCGAGGGCCTGCTCGGGCTCCTGTTCGCCGTGCTGGTGATCCTGGCGTTCCTGCTGTCGGTCCGGGCCACCCTCGTGACGGCGGTGTCGATCCCGCTGTCGGTGCTCATCGCCATGACCGTGCTGTACGCGGGCGGCTACACGCTCAACATCCTCACCCTCGGTGCCCTCACCGTCGCGATCGGCCGGGTCGTGGACGACTCGATCGTCGTCATCGAGAACATCAAGCGCCACATCGGCTACGGCGGACCGCGACGGGCGGCGATCCTCACCGCGGTGCGCGAGGTGGCCGGGGCGATCACCGCCTCGACGGTCACGACGGTGGCCGTCTTCGCGCCGATCGGGCTCGTCGGCGGCCAGGTCGGGGAGCTGTTCCGGCCCTTCGCGGTGACGGTCACGGCCGCGCTGCTGGCCTCGCTGCTCGTCTCCCTGACGGTGGTGCCGGTGCTGGCGTCGATGGTGCTGCGCAGCCCGGCGACCCCCGAGCCCGAGCCCGTCGCGGGCGCCGAGCCGCGCCGTACCCGGCTGCAGCGCGGCTACCTCCCGGTGCTGCGCGCGGCGATCGCCCGCCCGGTGCTCTCGCTCGTGGTCGCCGTCGCGATCCTCGGCGGCACGTTCGCGCTGGTACCGCTGCTGCAGACCAACTTCCTCGGCGACTCCGGCGGCGACACGCTCTCGGTCAGCCAGGAGCTCGCCCCCGGCACCGGGCTGCCGCAGGCCGACGCGGCCGCCAAGCGGGTGGAGGAGGTGCTCGCCGCCACCGGTGGCGTGGCGAGCTACCAGGTCACGGTCGGTTCCCCGGCGGGCGCGTCCGGCGGGTTCGGGCCGCCCGGACGGGCTGCCACCACCGCCACGCGGTACTCGGTCACCCTCGCCGCCGACGCCGACGCCACCGCCGTCGCGGACGACCTGCGTGCGCGGCTCGCCACGCTGGGCGGCCCCGACCAGGTCGGCAACCTCACCGTGGGGGCGGGCCGCGGCGGCTTCGGCAGCAACCAGCTCGCCGTCGACATCCGGGCCGACGACCCGGCCGTGCTCGCGCAGGCCGCCGACGAGGTCGCGCGCGCCGTGACGGCCATCCCCGGCGCCAGCGACGTCCGCAACAACCTCGCCGCCGCCCAGCCCGTCGTCGACGTGGCAGTGGACCGCAAGCGCGCCGCCGAGGCCGGGCTCACCGAGGTCCAGATCGGGCAGGCCGTGTCGACCGCGCTGCGCGGCTCGACGGTCGGGACGCTCACCATCGACGGCGTCGACCAGGACGTGCTGCTGCGAACCGGCACCGCACCGGCCGACGTCGCGGCGTTGCGGGAGCTGGCGCTGCCCGGTGCCCGCGGGCCCGTCACGGTCGGCGACGTCGCGACCGTCACCCAGACCGCGACCGCGCCGAGCATCAGCCGCACCGACGGCGCCCGCAGCGCGCAGGTGACGGCCCGGCCCGCCGCCGACGACCTCGGCGCCGTGACCACGACCCTGCGGGAGACCCTCACCGGGCTCGACCTCCCCGCGGGCGCCACCGCCGAGATCGGCGGGGTCAGCGAGCAGCAGACCGACGCGTTCCGCCAGCTGGGCCTGGCGCTGCTGATCGCGATCGCGGTGGTCTACCTGGTCATGGTGGTCACCTTCCGCAGCCTCCTGCAGCCGTTGCTGCTGCTCGTCGCGATCCCGTTCGCCGCCACCGGCGCGGTGGGGCTCCTGCTGCTCACCGGCACCCCGCTGGGGGTCCCGGCGCTGATCGGCATGCTGATGCTCATCGGCATCGTGGTGACCAACGCGATCGTGCTCATCGACCTCGTCAACCAGTACCGCCGCGCCGGACGCGACCGCGACGAGGCGGTGGTCGAGGGAGCCGCGCACCGGCTGCGGCCGATCCTCATGACCGCCGTCGCCACGATCTTCGCGCTGCTCCCGATGGCGTTGGGCCTCACAGGCGGCGGGGGCTTCATCTCCCAGCCGCTGGCCGTGGTCGTCATCGGTGGCCTGATCTCCTCGACGCTGCTGACGCTCGTGCTCGTCCCGGTGCTGTACGTGCTCGTCGAGCGCGGGCGGGGACGCAGGCGGCGCGACGGCGATCCCACCGCAGCGGCGCCCGGCCCGCGTCCGACGCCCACCGGTGGTGCGGCCGCCCCGTTCACGCCCGCACCCACCGAGCGGCCCGTCCTCGTGGGCCCCGGCGGGCACGGCCTCGTCACCGACCGGGAGGGGGTGCCGCTGGCCGGCGTCGCGCTCGCCGCGTTCGACACCGAGGGCCGCCAGCTCGCCACCACGGTCTCCGACCCGGGCGGGCGCTACCAGGTCCCGCTCCCGGGAGCCGGGGAGTACCTGGTGGTCGGCCAGCACGACGACCGCGAGCCCACCGCCGAGTGGCTGGAGGTCGCCGGTGCGGTGCCCGCGCGCCGCGACCTCCGCGTGGACGGCCCCGCCAGCGTCTACGGGCAGGTCCGGCAGGCGTCGGGAGAGGGGGTGGCGGCGCTGGTCACCGTCGTGGACGGCACCGGGAGGCCGGTGGCAGGCACGCGGGCCGACGGCGGCGGTCGCTACCGCGTGGCCCAGGTCCCGGCGGGCGAGCACCACCTCCTCGTCGCGCCGCCCGGCGGTCCGTCGACCGCGCTTGCGCCTCGTGGTGCCGGTCTCGGGAAGCGTCCGGAAGGACGCCGACCTGGCGCCGACCGGCGTGGTGACCGGGACCGTCCGGTCGGGGAAGGGGCGCGGCGTCAGCGACGCGGTCACCCTCGTCGAGGACGCGGACGGCGTCGTCGTCGCGACCGGGCTGACCGCCGCGGACGGCTCGTTCTGGATGGGTGGGCTGCCCGACGGCGAGTACACGGTGACGGCGTCCGCGGGAACTCCCGCGGTGAAGGCGGTGCGCGTGCGCGACGGCTCCGTCACCAGCACGGAGTTCGAGCTCGGCGATGCGGGCGGCCCCCGGCACGCCGGGAACGGGCACCGGCCCTAGCTCAGGAGCGGAAGACCACGGTCCGCAGCATCACGAAGTTGATCACGGTGGCGGTGCCCTGCGCGATCACCCACGCGACGCTCACGCGCAGCGGCATGTCCGGCAGCACGGCGAGCATGAGGGCGTTGACGCCGACGTTGAGCACGAACGTGGTGCCGTAGAGCAGCGCGAACCCGGCGAACCGCCCGCGCCCGCCCGCCGACGCGAACGTGAACCGGCGGTTCAGGAAGTACGCCGCGGTGGTGCCGCAGATGAAGCTGACCGCCTTCGCCAGGTGCACCCAGGTGCCCACGGCGAGCAGGCCGTGGTAGATCCCGAAGTCGATCAGCGCGCAGATCGCCCCGATCGCGACGAACCGGCTCACCTGGGCGAACAGGCCGAGCTCGGCCCGTTCGGAGCGAGTCGCGGTCACCGGGGCAGCGTAGCGGGCCACAGCGGGCCGCCGCCGCGGCCCCGCTGACCCTGCCGGCCTGACGAGCCTAGAAGTAGTGCCCGGCGAAGCGGTGGCGCCGCCGGACCGTGACCGAGCCCATCCCCGCGCGCCCGTGCACCACGAAGTGCGGCACCCCGGCGCGCGGGGTGGACGGCACCGTGGTCTTGACCGAGCCCATCACGGCCACCACGCCGTCGATGTTCGCGGTGGCCTCGTCCGGCACCAGCAGCTTGGCCGACCCGGCGCCCAGGTCGATCTCGACGTCCACGACCGGGAGCGGCACCTCGGTCTCGCAGAAGTCGAGCACGACCGAGCCCATCGCGCTCTGCACGCGCAGCCGCGGTGGCACGCTCCACGCCCCGCCGCGCTTGACGGTCGACATGCCGGTGCGGAGCACGACCGGCGGCCCGTCGTGCGCAGCGGGCACGGCGGCCGCAGTCGCCGGGGCGACCACGATCCCGCCGGGAAGATCGGCCAGCGGCGGGCGCAGCTCCGCCTCGTAACGGGCCCCGTAGACCACCGACAGCCGCTCCTCGAGCTCGGACACGGTGATCCGGCCGTCGGCGAGCGCCTGGTGCAGGACTGCCGCCGCACGCTCCCGGTCGGCGTCGGAGATCCGGAGGCCCGGGGACTCGCCGGACGGTGGCTGCAGGCTCACGGCCCCGAGGATAGTGACCGCGCCCGGCAACGAGCCCGCGCGATGCCGTTCGGCACCCGGGAACGGCAACGAGCCCGCGCGATGCCGTCGGGCCCCGGGAGGCGGCGGGGCGGGCTGGCGTAGCCTGGCGCGGATGTCGAGCACGGGGTCGAACGGGCGGGTGAGCCTGCGCGGTTGGGGTCGCACCGCACCCACCACGGCGCAGGTCCTCACCCCACGCAGCCCGCAGGAGGTCGCCGCCGCGGTCGCCGGGGCAGGGCCGCGCGGTGTCATCGCCCGCGGCCTCGGCCGGTCCTACGGCGACCCGGCGCAGAACGCAGGCGGCACCGTCCTCGACATGACCGGCCTGGACGTGATCCACTCGATCGACGCCGACACCGGCGTGGTCGTCGTCGACGGCGGGGTCAGCCTCGACTCCCTGATGCGCCGCGCCGTGCCGTTCGGGCTGTGGGTGCCGGTGCTGCCGGGCACCCGGCAGGTGACCATCGGCGGGGCGATCGGCGCCGACGTCCACGGCAAGAACCACCACACCAAGGGCAGCTTCGGCAACCACGTCCTCTCGATGGACCTCGTGACGGCCGACGGCGCCGTCCGCACCCTCACCCCCGACGGCCCCGAGTCCGAGCTGTTCTGGGCGACCGTCGGCGGCATGGGGCTCACGGGCGTCGTCGTCCGGGCGACGGTGCAGCTCCATCGCACCGAGTCGGCCTACTTCGTCGTCGACACCGATCGCACCGCCGACCTCGACGAGCTCCTCGCGCTGCTCACCGACGGCTCGGACGACTCGTACGGCTACTCGGCGGCCTGGTTCGACACCACGACCACCGGCTCGCAGCTCGGCCGCGCCGTGCTCACCCGCGGGTCGCTCGCCACCGTCGACGAGCTGCCGCCGAAGCTGCGCCGCGACCCGCTGAAGTTCGAGGCACCCCAGCTCCTCACGTTCCCCGACGTCTTCCCCAGCGGGCTGGCCAACCCGCTCACGCTGCGGGCGTTCAGCGAGCTCTGGTACCGCAAGGCGCCGAGGCGCCAGCGCGGGGCGGTGCAGAACATCACCGCCTTCTACCAGGTGCTCGACCTGTTCGGGGACTGGAACCGGGTGTACGGCAGGCGCGGTTTCCTGCAGTACCAGTTCGTGGTGCCCTTCGGCGCGGAGGACGCCGTGCGCCGGATCGTGGAGCGGATCGGAGCGTCGCCGCACGCGTCCGGGCTCAACGTGCTCAAGCGCTTCGGCGACGGCAACGCCGCGCCGCTGTCGTTCCCGCAGCCCGGCTGGACGGTCACCGTCGACTTCCCGATCGCGCGCGGCCTGCACCGCTTCTGCGACGAGCTCGACGAGCTGGTGCTCGGCGCGGGCGGGCGGCTCTACCTGGCCAAGGAGTCGCGAGCAGGCGCCGCGACCATCCGCAGCGGCTATCCCCGGTTCGACGAGTGGCGCAAGGTCCGCGACGCCGCCGACCCGCGCGGGGTGTTCATCTCGGACATGGCGAGACGACTGGAGCTGACGGAAAGATGATCCACACATGATCGACGCCGTGGGCAACCCGCAGAGCGTGCTGCTGATGGGCGGGACCTCCGAGATCGGGCTCGCCGTGGTCGAGGCGTTCGCGGGCGACCGTCCGATGCGGGTGGTGCTCGCCGCGCGGCCCGTCCCCCCGGCTGGACGCCGCGAAGGCCCGGCTGGAGGCGGCCGGGTGCGCCGTCGAGACCGTCGACTTCGACGCGCTCGCGTTCGACACCCACGCCGACGTGGTGCGCAAGGCGTTCGCCGGTGGCGACATCGACGTCGCGCTCGTCGCGTTCGGGCTGCTCGGGGACGCCGAGAAGGCCTGGACCGACGTGTCGGCCGCCGTCGAGCTGGCGCAGGTCAACTACACGGCGGCGGTGTCGGTCGGCGTGGTGCTCGCCGAGCGGATGGGCGAGCAGGGCCACGGTTCGCTCGTCGCGTTCTCCTCGGTGGCGGGTGAGCGGGCCCGCCGGTCGAACTTCGTCTACGGCTCCACCAAGGCCGGTCTGGACGCGTTCTACTCGGGACTGACCGAGGCGCTGCGCCCGACCGGCGTCGGGGTGACGGTCGTGCGCCCGGGCTTCGTGCACACGCGCATGACCGAGGGGCGCACCCCCGCTCCCCTCTCGACGACGCCGGACAAGGTGGCCGCCGTCGTCGTGGACGCGGTGCGCAACCGCCGCGAGCTCGTGTGGGCACCCGCGCCGTTGCGGGTGCTCATGAGCGTGCTGCGGCACCTGCCGCGCCCGGTCTTCCGCCGGCTCCCCGGCTGAGCGTCCACCTGCTCCGCGCGCGGGTTGTGCTCCTCGCAGAGCCCACGGGGTCTGCGAAGGCCGAAACCGATGCGCGTCTCTCGCCTCAGCTCCCCGCGTGGACGGAGACGCGCGCGTCGCGCTGGGCCCAGGTGCCGGCGGCGCGATGGGAGGGGTGGCGGCGCTGGGCGCTGATGAGCGCCGCGGCCAGCGTCGGGCGGCGGGTGGCCGACGCCGCGTGTCGCGGCTCCGAGCCGCGGGACCGCGACCGGCACGACGACCGTCCGCGGGCGGGGGACGGGGCGGCGCGGTTCGGCCAGCCTGCGCAGCCGCCGCCGTGCGGGCTCCTCGATGGCGTGGAACACCAGTCCCGCGACCGGGAACGTGGCCACCAGCACGGCCAGGCCGACGACGTGGGCGAGCATCGTGCCCGGCGCCAGCGTGCCGAAGCGCCGCAGGGCCAGCCAGTAGAACTCGAACATCGGGATGTGGACGAGGTAGAGGCAGTAGGAGACGCGCCCCCCGTACACCGCGAACCGGCTCGACAGCAGGAGCGCCGGGCCGCGGTCGGCGAGGGCGAGAGCCCCGACGAGCAGCGGGAACAGCACGATCACCGCGCCGCCGCGACCCGGTGCCACCAGCTCACCCAACCCCAGGCCGGCGACGACGGCGACCGGCACGGCGGCGGCGACCGTCGAGGCGTTGCGGCGCACCCGGTCGGTGGCGCCGCCCTTCGCGGCGTTGAGCCGCCGCACCACCAGGTAGGCCAGCACGCCGGCACCGAAGCCGCAGAGGATCCGGACCGCCCAGCTGAACGGGTAGTACGGGCTGCCCGTGCTGAGGTACGCGCACGCGATCGGTGTCATCAGGGCGAAGCCGGCGGTCACCAGCACGGGCACCGGGAGGTTGCGCATGCGGAAGAACCCCAGTGCGGCCACCGGGAACAGCAGGTAGGCGAGCCACTCGGCGCTGATCGACCACGTGGAGCCCACCCAGGATGCGCCGTCGATGAACTCCTTGCTCCACAGCTGCACCATGAACAGCTGCTGGACGTACTCGCTCGTGTCGACGACGGGCTGGACGCTCTGGAAGGCGATGTCTCCGTCGGAGCCGAACGCCAGGCGGGCCACCAGCCACAGCCCGAACAGGTGCAGGACCAGCACGTACACCGGCCACAGCCGGCAGGCCCTGGCCCAGACGAACCGCGCGGTGGCGCCCGCGCGCAGCGCCGGGCCGAGCTGCGCCAGGTAGGTGTGGGCGATGACGAAACCACTGAGGACGAAGAAGAGGTCGACGCCCAGCGCCCCCGAGGTGATCAGCGGCCCCAGCACGCCGACCACGTCGGTCACGCCGGGCAGCGGCGTGAAGTGGAAGTGGAACACCACGACCCACACCGCCGCGACGATGCGCAACCCCGTCAGACCTCGCAGCTCGCCCGAGGAGGCAGCGTCGCCGGAAGGGGTGATCCGAGAGGGGGCCATTGTCACGTTCGGGCAACGAGGACCTCACGAGCCACGGTGCGAGTGACCCCCGGACCGTACCGGGATGCCGGATCCGACTACGCAGAGTCGCCGATGTGGTGCAGCGTTCGGGTGAGGCCGGGACCGGATCGGCCCTGCCGTCGCGCCCGGCCGGCTACCACCGGTCGAGGTGCACCACCCGCTCCAGCGGCTCGCGCCGCGCCGGCTTGAACGTCTCGCCGGTGTAGTACGCGGTGGGCAGCAGCACGCCCTGGCGCACCTCCGGCGGGATCCCGAGCAGCTCCGCGATCTCCTTCTCGTAGCGCAGGTGCAGGGTGGTCCACGCGGTGCCGAGCCCGCGGGCCCGCGCGGCGAGCTGGAAGCTCCACGCCGCGGGCAGCAGCGAGCCCCACAGCCCGGCCTGGTTGGACGCCGGCAGCTCCGCTGCTGCCCTGATGCACGCGATGACGTGCACCGGCACCTCGCCCATCTTCTCGGCCAGGTGGTCCGCCGAGGTCACCACCCGCTGCTGGACCACCTCGCGGGCCGCGTCGCCTGCCCCGACCCGGCCCGCGTAGCCGGGGGAGTCCCGGTAGCGCTCGTAGGACCGCCGGTAGTAGTCGCCGATCTGCGCCCGCAGCCCCGGGTCGGTCACCACCATCCAGTGCCAGCCCTGCGTGTTGCCGCCGGTCGGGGCCTGCACGGCGACCTCGATGCACTCCCGCACCAGCTCCGGGGGCACCTCCCGGTCGAGGTCGAGACGCTTGCGGACCGAGCGAGTGGTGGTGAGCAGCTCGTCGGGGGTCAGCGGCAGCGTCGTCATGCCCAGATCATGCCCACGGCGGGTGGCGGGCGCAGCGGCGTGTCGGCCTACCCCGCGGGCCGAACCGACCCGCCTCTCACCCACAATGACCACCGAACCTGACGATCCCGACCGGAGGACGCCGCTTCGCATGCTTCGCACACCGGACAACATGGAGACCCCGGTGCGTCCGGCGCCGGAAGCTCCGGTGACGGTCGCCCCACCTGCCGACGGTGGGCCGTCGCGGCTCCTCGCCCAGCGCGGGCTCTTCTTCGGACCGTCGCCCCTCGTACCCGAGGACCTCTACTCGGTGGTCGAGAGCGGCGGTGCCCGCCGCGAGCGGGACCGGGTCACCCTCTCCCCGAACTCCCGCGTCGGCACCAACACCTACTTCGGCCGGTTCCACGCCACCTACTGGCAGCGCTGGACGGCCGTCACCGAGGTCGAGGTCGAGGCGGTCGTCACCGGATCCGGCCGGATCCGGGTCCTCGCGTCGGACACCAACAAGGTCTCGCGCATCGTCGCGGCGGTGGACGTGCACGACGCCGTGGCGCAGACCGTGCGGCTGCCCGCGCTCGTCGACCGCTTCGTCGACGGCGGGGGCCTCTGGATCGAGGCCAGCACCGAGACGGCCGAGCTCACCGTCAGCGGCGTCCGCTGGACCGTCGCCGCGCCCGCCGCCTTGCGCCGGACGTCGGTCGTGATCTGCACGTACAACCGCGTCGAGGACTGCCTCAACACCCTGCAGGCCATGGCCGACGACCCGGGCTCGCTCGCGGCTGTCGGCGCCGTCTACGTGGTCGACCAGGGCAGCGACCCGCTGGAGTCCCGACCCAGGTTCGCGACGGTCGCCGAGAGCCTCGGTGACCGGCTGCGCTACCTGCGCCAGCCGAACCTCGGCGGCGCGGGCGGGTTCACCCGCGGGCTGTTCGAGTCCACGGCGGGCGATCCCGCCGACGACTGCGACGCGTTGCTGATGGACGACGACGTGCTGCTGGAGCCCGAGATCCTCGTCCGGCTCACGGCGTTCGCGGCGCACACGACGAGGCCGACGATCGTCGGCGGCCAGATGCTCAACCTGCTGCATCCCGGGTACCTGCACATCAGCGCGGAGTTCGCCGAGCCCGAGCGGCTGCGGGTGGGGCGGCCGGTGCCGGGCGCGCTGAAGGAGACCTACCTGCTCGGGCTCGACGACGAGGACCGGCCGATGGTGCAGGACCGGCGGGTCGACACCGAGTACAACGGCTGGTGGTCGTGCCTGATCCCGGCCGAGATCGTCCGCGCGATCGGCTACCCGCTGCCGCTGTTCTTCCAGTGGGACGACATCGAGTTCGGGTACCGGGCCCGCGCCAACGGCTTCCCGACCGTCGCGCTGCCGGGCGCCGGGGTCTGGCACGCCGACTTCGGCTGGAAGGACTGGGACGAGTGGCACCGGTACTTCAACCTGCGCAACGGGCTGATCACCGCGGCCCTGCACACCGGGTTCTCCGTCAAGACGATCGGCCGGTCGATCTCGGTGCTGCTCGCGAAGTACGTGATCGCGATGCAGTACGGCCTGGCGGCGACGCTGCTGCAGGCCGTCGAGGACTTCCTCCGGGGCCCCGGCATCCTGACCGACGGGTCCGCCGGTGCGGCCGCGGAGATCCGCCGGATCCGGGCCGCCTACCCCGAGACGACGATGCACCCGATATCCGAGGTGCCCGACGACTTCCGCGACATGCAGGTCATCCGCTCGCCCGGGGTGCCGTCGCGTGACGTGCTCACGTGGCTCAAGCGGGTGGCGTACCAGACCACCGGCCGGGCCGTCCACCGCACGGGGATGGTCCCGGCGGGCGACGCGCACTGGTGGCACGTGTCGCTGTTCGAGCGGGCCGTCGTCACGGACATGTCCGAGGCGGGCGTCCGGATCCGCACCCGGGACCGGGCCCTCGCGCTGAAGCTCGCGCGGCGGGGGGCGCGGGTGCTGCGCCGCCTGGCCGCCGACGGGCCCGCGGTCGCGCAGCGCTACCGCGACAGCGTGCCGGAGCTGACGAGCCGGGAGAACTGGGCCAGGCTGTACGGGCTCGACGGCCGCCTCGGCGTCGACCGCGACCTCGCCGACTAGACGTCGTGCGAGCGGCAGTCACCGGTGGCGCGGGCTTCATCGGGTCGAACCTCGTCGACCGGCTGGTGGCCGACGGCCACCCCACCCTGGTCGTCGACGACCTCAGCAGCGGCCGGGCGGCCAACCTGGATCGGGCACTGGCGGCGGGTTGCGCGTTCACGGAGATGGACGTGCGGGACCAGGCGGGCCTGCTCGACGTGTTCGGCGCCTTCCGCCCCGACGTCGTCTTCCATCTCGCCGCGCAGATCGACGTGCGCGTGTCGCTCGCCGATCCCCTGCGTGACGCCTCGCTGAACGTCCTCGGCTCGATCAACGTCTTCGCCGCCGCGCACGCGGCCGGGGTGCGCCGCGTGGTGAACACGTCCACCGGCGGCGCCATCTACGGCGACGGCGTGCCGATCCCGACACCGGAGACCACCCCGACCGACCCGGTGTCGGCGTACGGGCTCAGCAAGCGGACCACCGAGTGCTACGCCGCGTGGTTCCGCCGGACGCACGGCCTGGACGTCGTCACCCTCCGGTACGGGAACGTCTACGGCCCCCGCCAGGACCCGCGGGGGGACGCGGGCGTGATCGCGCTGTTCGTCGGCCGCGCGCTGGCGGGCCGCCGGCCCACCGTCTACGGCGACGGGCACCAGACCCGCGACTACGTCTACGTGGGCGACATCGTCGCCGCGAACCTCGCGGCGGCGGGCGCGGCCCGCCTGGCGCACGACGAGTACAACGTCGGCAGCGGCACGGAGGTCAGCGTGCTCCGAGGTGGCCCACGCCGTGGCCGAGGCGACGGGCACCGACCCCGCCCGGTTCACGCCCGAGTTCGCACCGGCACGCGACGGCGAGCTGCTGCGGAGCTGCCTGGACGTCGACCGGGCCCGGCGCGAGCTGACGGCGGGGTCGCTCACCCCGCTCGCGGACGGGCTCGCGGCCACCGTGGAATGGGTCCGGACCCTGGACGCCGGATCAGCCGATGACCAGCCCGCGCCCGGTGTAGGGGCCCGGCGCGAGGAATCGGCGCGTGCTCGTCCCGCGCCTACCGGATGGCGGCGGTGGAACGAATTAGCCTGACGTGGTCATGTCTTCCCCGCCCGTCGTCCCGTCCCCTCCGCCCGCTGCTCGGGAGAACCTCGGGCGGGCCCCGGCTCCCCCGTCGGAACAGCACCGAGCCGTAGCACCGAGGACGCTGGTGCTGGTCCTGGGGCTGATCGCCGCGATCTCGGCGGTGGCGTTCCCGTTCGCGCCGGTCCACCAACCCGAGGTCACCTACCGGTGGAGCTCGGGGGACGGGCAGGCGGGCGCGGCCATCCCGCTGATGCCGTACCAGCCTGTCGACCTGACGGCGTCCGTCACCTGCGCCGCGGTGCGGGCCGCCGGCGACGGCGTCCTGCTCAGCACGGTGCCGCTGCGGCCCGATCCGACAGCCGCTCCGCTCGCCGGCCTGACCATCGGCGCGGCGACCGACCGTCTACGCATCGCCACCGCAGGGACGGAGCTCGCCACCGTCGCGCTCCCCGCCGGGGACTGCACCGTCTCCGTCGTCAGCGACCACGCCCGCACCGCCGTGCTGATCGACGGTGTCCCCGCCTTCGAGCGGACCGGCGACCTGCGCCCCGACGTCGCGGGCGCGTTCACCGAGCGACCCGGCCTACCCGGGGTGGACCTTCGGCTCACTGCGGACACCCGGTTCCAGACGAGCATCACCCCGCTCAAAGCCGCACTCGCGGTGGTCAGCGTGCTGAGCCTGCTCGGCATGCTGATCGCGCTGAGCCGGGCCGACCGCATCGCGTCACGCCGGGCTCGGCTGCTGCCGCGGCACTGGTGGCGGCCCCGGCCGGTGGATGCCGCCGTCGGCGTGGTGCTCGGGACCTGGTGGCTCGTCGGGCCGATCACCGTCGACGACGGCTACATCGCGGGCATCGTCCGCAGCCGGGGCTCCAACGGGTTCATCGGCAACGTCTACCGCTGGCTCAACGCGCCGGAAGCGCCGTTCAGCTGGTTCTACGACCTGTACTACGCGTGGTCGTTGATCTCACCCTCCACGCTGTGGATGCGGCTGCCCTCCACGCTGCTGGGGCTGGTCTGCTGGTGGTTGCTCTCCCGGTCGGTGCTGCCCCGGCTCGGCCGGTTCACCGCCAGGCGCACCGTGCCGTGGATCGCCGCACTCGCCTTCGCGACCTGGTGGATCCCGTTCAACCTCGGGCTCCGGCCCGAACCGTGGGTGGCCGTCGGCGCCTCGCGGTGTTCCTCGGAGTCGAACGGGCCCTCGCCACCCGTCGAGTCCTCCCGCTGGCCGTCGCGCTGGTCCTCGCGGGAGTGACCACCGCCGTCACTCCCGCCGGGCTGCTGGCGTTCACCCCGTTCCTGGCCGCCGCGGTCCCGCTGCTGCGGCTGCTGCGGGCCCGTACCGGACCTGCACCTGGCCCCGATACTGGCCGTGCTCGTCGCCGCGCCGGCATCGGCGTTGCTGTTGATGGCCGCCGACCAGAGCCTCGCGGGGATCCTCGAGGCGACCAGGGTGCGGTCCCTCATCGGCGGTGGGCTGCCGTGGACCCAGGAGTACGAGCGGTACGCGCTGCTGCTGCAACCGGCTGAGATCCAGGGCGCGATCGGCCGTCGCGCCGCTGTGCTGTGCACCCTGGCTGCGGCGGCCGGGGTGCTCTGGACGCTCGCCGGTAACGGCCGATCCGGCTCTCTCGGCCGGCCCGGCCCGGCGCCTCGTGTACGGGTTCGGCCTGTCGCTCGCCGCGATGACGCTGAGCCCCACGAAATGGACCCAGCACTTCGGTGATCTCGCCGGATACGGCGCGGCCGTGCTCCTGCTCGGGCTCGTCGCATGGTCCCGGCCCGCGCTTGGCCGAACGAGCGCGCAGCGAGCGCCCGCTCATCACCGGGCTCGCGGTGGTGGCGGTGGTCGGATCGCTGGTCCTGGCCGGTGACAACATCTGGCCCTACGCGTCGAGCTGGTTCGTCCTCACCTGGAGTGCCGGTCCGCCCCAGATCGCCGGCTTGGCGGCCCCGTCGATCTGGCTGGGTGTCGGCGGCCTGCTGGTGCTCGCGCTGTTCGCCCGCTCGGCGTGGCGCCGCTCCGGGAACGCATCACGTGGTGCCCGTACCGCGTCGCGTTCCGACGCCCGGGCCCCGTTGCCGGCGTGCTCCTGGTGGCTGTCCTGGTTCTCCAGGTGTCGAGCTTCGTCAGGGTCAGCGCCGCAGCATCGCGACAGCTACACCCTCGCGTCCGACGCCGTCGCCACCCTGGGCGGCGAGCCGTGCGGGCTGCAGCGAGTGCTCTCCGTGGAGACCGACCCGGCGGCCGGCGTGCTCCCGGTGCGCAGCGCGGACGGGACGCTCGGCGTGCAGCCGACACCGGTCGACGGCGGCGGCACCGTCATGCCCGGGGTGGCCGTCGTGGGCACCGGGACCACCGACTGGTTCGCCCTGGATCCCGCGCAGCGCGACGGCGGCCTGCCGGTCGTCGTGACGCTGGCCGGCTCCGCCCGCCCCGGCGACCAGGTGACTCTCGAGTTCGCCGACGGTGACGGCGTCGTCGACCGCCGTAGCCTGCAACCGGTGGGCGGCGACCCGCGCGACGAGCGAGCTCATGGCGCCCGACGGGCGCCGTGGCCGTGCGCCTGGCCGTCGACGCCCGTTCGCCGGGAGTCGGCCCGTCCGCGGTGGCCTCGCTGCCCCGGGTGCCGCGCCTGACCCCGATGACGGACGTGCTGCCGCCCGGCAGCACCGCGATCCTGGACTGGCCCGTCGCCTTCCAGTTCCCCTGCGTCACCCCGGAACCACTTCCGCTCGGCACGGCAGGTCTCGCCGGCTGGCGGATCAGCCCGCCTGCCTCCGACCCTGCCGCCGCGATCACCTACACGCCCCGACTCGGCGGCCCGTTCGCCGCTGCGCGGCTGCTGGTCACCGAACGGCGCATGGCGACCTACCTGCGCGGCGACCCGTTGCGCGACGCGGCGCAGCTCTACCGCTGGGATCCGGTCGTCCCGCTCGCCCGCCCGGACCCCGCCGTCGCCGACCGGACGGTCCCGGGCTGGTACCGCGAAGGGCGCACCAGGGTGCCGGGGCTGGATCCCGTGGGCTGATCCGGCCTCAGCTCTCGAAGATCTGCTTCCAGCCCTCGCGGCTGGTCAGCTGCGGTTGGGCCTCCCGGTAGCGCCGCCGCAGCTCCGGCCACTCCCGGCCGATCTGTCGCAGCTGCCCGAAGGACGTGGCGAACATCTCCCGGAACAGCTTCGGGTCGCGCCTGCGGAAGGTGACCCCGCGGCCGTCGGGCGTGGAGACGGTGGCCGAGTCCAGCCGCGACAGCACGAACCACAGCGCCTGGCGCGACGGCACGTTGCGCTGCGGCACCAGCTGGTGGCCCGGGTCGGGGGTCCGCAGGTTGTGCAGGACGCTGCGCAGCAGGCCCTTGGCGATCGCGACCTTGCCCGTGGGTGGGTCGGGGAACATCTGCGCCGCCATCGCGTCGAGCTCGGACAGCGGCACCTCGGTGGCCGAGTCCAGCGGCCTGCCGTCGTCGTACTCCGCGCGCTTCGCCCGGATCTCGCCCAGCACGACGGGCAGCTTCGGGAACAGCGTCTCCGGACCGGCGAGGAAGTCGCGCAGCGCCATCTCCTGCAGCGCCACCGCCGAGTACTCCATGAGCAGCAGGTGGCGCAGCGTGCGCTTGATCGTGTCGGCGAGCAGCGCGCGCGGGTTGTCCGGGCCGTGCAGCGCGGCGGCGACGTAACGGTTGCGGTAGTGGAAGTAGGCCTGCCAGTCGCTGGTGTCGTCCTTCTCCAGGAAGGACATGTGCCAGATCGCGATGCCGGGGACCGTGGCGGTGCGGTAGCCGCGCGAGCGTGCGCGCAGGCCGTACTCGGCGTCGTCCCACTTGATGAACAGCGGCAGCGGCAGCCCGAGGTCCTCGGCGACCGACCGCGGGATCAGGCACATCCACCAGGCGTTGTAGTCGACGTCGACGCGGCGGTGCAGCCACGGTGTCTGGCGCAGCGTGCGGTCGGCCAGGTCGTGGTGGGGCTCGGTGTCGGGGGCGTTGCGCCACAGGAAGGCGTTGCGGTCGACGACCTCACCCATCGTGGACAGCTGCGAGCGCGCCTGCAGCGACAGCATCTGACCGCCGACGAGCATCGGCTCGCGCGAGTACCGCGAGAACGCGATCGCGCGCAGTACCGAGTCGGGTTCGAGGATGATGTCGTCGTCCATGAAGAGGATCTGCTCGCAGTCGGTGCTCCCGAGCGCCTCGTACATGACGCGCGCGTAGCCGCCGGAGCCGCCGAGGTTGGGCTGGTCGATGATCCGCAGCCGGTCACCGAGACGGGCGGCCGCGGCCTCGAAGCCGGCCTGGTCGCGGACCTTCTTCGTGCCCTGGTCGGGCAGGATCACGGCGGTGACGGCGTCGAGGACGAGCGGGTCCTCGCCGATCGCGGTGAGGGTGGCGACGCAGTCGGCGGGGCGGTTGAACGTCGGCATGCCGATGGTGACCGCCGCCCGCCCGCGGCCCTCCTGCGCGGCGTACCAGCCGCCGCCGTGCAGCGTCAGCTCGCCATCGTCGGTGGTGAGGTCGAACCAGTACCACCCGCCGTCCTCGAAGGGGCGCAGGTCCAGCTCCACGTCGATCTCGTGGCGGCCGGGCCCGGCCAGCACCTTGCCGCACACGAAGATCTGCGCGCCGTCGGCCTTCGTGCGGTAGATGTCGACCCGCCCCGCGCCCTCCAGCGTCAGCCGCAGGTGCACCTCGGTGAGGCTGCTCCAGCGCCGCCAGTAGCCCGCGGCGAGCGCGTTGAAGTACGCCCCGAACGACACCTCGCTCTGCTCGCCGACGACGGCGCTCGTCCGCGAGGTCGCCCGCAGCCGCCGCGCACCCGCCGTGGAGACGGTGAGGCTGAGCTGGCGCTCGTCCGGCGCGGTGAGGTCGGGCTCCAGCGGCGTGAGCTGCACGGCCGTGCGCTCGTCCATGTACAGGGACCGGACGCTCATCGGGTCGCCCGAGCGCGGCAGGATCACCCGCTGCAGGAGGTGGACGGCACCGGACGCGGGCGGCTGCGCGTCGCGGGGGTGCGGCGTCGGCGACGGCGGGTTCACTGCGGTCGGAGTGGTCGTCATCGGGTGTGGATCAGTCCTCGCTGGTCTCGGTGCCCGACAGGGCGCGGCCCTCGGTGAAGTACGGCGCGATGCGGTTGTCGAACATCGTCAGCGCCGACCCGATCGCCATGTGCATGTCGAGGTACTTGTAGGTACCCAGGCGGCCGCCGAACAGCACGTTGGCGCCTGCGGTCTCCTTGCGGGCGAGGTCGCGGTACCGCTGGAGCTTGGTGCGGTCCTCGGGCGTGTTGATCGGGTAGTACGGCTCGTCGCCCGACTCGGCGAAGCGCGAGTACTCGCGCACGATCACGGTCTTGTCGGTCGGGTAGGCCCGCTCCGGGTGGAAGTGGCGGAACTCGTGGATGCGGGTGAAGGGCACGCCCTCGTCGTTGTAGTTCATGACCGACGTGCCCTGGAAGTCGCCGCAGTCCCGCAGCGTCTCCTGCTCGAAGTCCAGCGTGCGCCAGCCGAGCTCGCCCTCCGCGTAGTCGAAGTAGCGGTCGAGCGGGCCGGTGTAGACGACGGGGGTGCCGGCCGGGATCTCGTCGCGGACGTCGAAGTAGTCGGTGTCGAGCCGCACCTCGATGTTCGGGTGCGCGGCCATCTTCTCCAGCCACGCGGTGTAGCCGTCCACCGGCAGGCCCTCGTAGGTGTCGTTGAAGTACCTGTTGTCGAACGTGTACCGCACCGGCAGCCGCGCGATGATCGACGGGTCCAGCTTCGTGGGGTCGGTCTGCCACTGCTTGGCCGTGTAGCCCTTGACGAACGCCTCGTAGAGGGGGCGCCCGACCAGCGAGATCGCCTTCTCCTCCAGGTTCTGCGCGTCCGCGGTGTCGATCTCCCCCGCCTGCTCGGCGATCAGGGCGCGTGCCTCGCCGGGGGTGAACGATCGGCCGAAGAACTGGTTGATGAGCGCCAGGTTCATCGGGAACGCGTAGACCTGGTCGCCGACGCGTGCGAACACCCGGTGCTGGTAGCCGGTGAACGCGGTGAAGCGGTTGACGTACTCCCACACCCGCTGGTTCGAGGTGTGGAACAGGTGGGCCCCGTACCGGTGGATCTCGATGCCCGTCTCGGGCTCGGCCTCCGAGTAGGCGTTGCCCGCCGATGTGGGGCCTGCGGTCGAGCACCAGCACGCGCTTGTCCAGCTCGGCCGCGGCGCGCTCGGCGATCGTCAGTCCGAAGAAGCCCGAGCCGACCACGACGAGGTCGAATCCTGCATACGTCACGGAGACTGAGCGTAGCGGCGCCTGTACGCCCGTCCGGCCGCGCCCCGCCGACGGCGTGCGCGAGGGGCGGCCGGACGCCGTGTAGGTTCGCGCTCGTTGCAGCGTGTCGCCGACGGCGGCGATCCGGGGGTGGCGGGCGTTGGATGCAGTAGCCGCGAGCACCGGCACCGCGGTGGTGCTGGTCTACGTGGCCGTGCTCTGGCTCCCCGGGCTGCTCATCGGCGTGCTCCTGGGCCTGCGCAGCTGGTCACTCACCGCAACCGCGCCCCTGCTCACCTACGCGGTCGCCGGCCTGGCCGGGCCGCTGTTCCCCGCGATCGGGATCGCCTGGTCCCCGGCGAGCTTCGGGTTGCTGGTCGCGGCGGCCACCGTCCTCGCGGCGCTCGTCCGGTGGCTCGTCGGGCACCGGACCAGCGCCGACCCCGACCCGGACCCACCGCGCTGGAGCCGGCCCGCCCACCTGGGCGTCGCCGCGGGCCTGCTGGCCGCTGCGGGGTTCGGAGCGGCCGTCATCCTGGCGGGGATCGGCCGGCTCTCGACCGTGCCGCAGGACTGGGACGCGGCGTTCCACGCGAACGGCATCCGGTGGATCGCCGAGACCGGCGACAGCGGCCTCGTCGCGATGGGCAACGTCAACTGGTTCGAGGACGGCGTCGAGATCTTCTATCCCAACGCCTACCACCTGGTGGCGGCGGTGGTGTTCCGGCTGACCGGCGCGGACATCCCCACCGTGCTCAACGCGCACACCGTGCTCATCCCCGGGCTGTGCGCGCTGGTCGTCGTCGCGCTCGTGCACCGGTTCCGCGGACGGCCGGTCCTCGCGGTGGCGGCCGCGCTGTGCAGCGTCACCGTCACCTCGTTCTACGACATGCTCTGGCGTGGCCCGCTGCTGCCGTACGCGACCGGTGCCGTGCTCACGCCGCTCGCCGTCGTCCTGCTGATCGACCTGCTCGACGCCGACGGCTGGCGGTCGCGGTTCGCCGCCGGGCTCCTGTTCGCGCTGGGGCTGCTCGGGCTGATCTGCCTGAACCCGGCGATGCTGTTCGCCGCCGCGCTGTTCGCCCTGCCCGCTGTCGTCCAGCGCTGGGCCGGGCGGCCCGACCTGCTGCGCACCGAGCCGCTCGTCATCCTCGCCGCGGGCGCGGGCGCGGCCCTGCTGTCGCTGCCCCAGCTGCTCGGCTCGCTGGGCAGCGCCGGTGGAGAGCTGTTCGACTGGCCCGCCGACCTCTCGCAGGCCGAGGCCATCGGCGAGCTGCTGACCCTGTCGCACGGTGGGCTGCGGCCCGAGTGGTGGCTCGTCATCCCCGCCGTGCTGGGGCTCGTGGGGTACCGGCACCTGGCGCGGCTGCGGTGGATCGGCGTCGGCGGAGCCGTGTTCGGCGTGCTGTTCGTCCTGGCCGCCAGCTCGGACGCCTACTGGGTGAAGGCCGTCACGCGACCCTGGTGGAACGACCGGTGGCGCCTCATCGGCCTGTGCGTGATCCCGGTCGCGGTGCTGGCCGGGCACGGTATCGCCGAGGTCCAGCGATGGGTGGGCACCGCGCTGGCCGCAACCACCAGGCGGCTCGGGGTGGGCAGCCCCGCGCCGCACAGCGGGCGGGTGAGCGGCATCGTCGCCACGGTCGCCGTCCTGGCGCTGTTCGTGTTCGTCAGCAACGGCCTCTACGTCGAGCGCAACGTCGAGCGCATGGGCATCAACGCGACCGACGGGCCCGCGGTGTCGGCGCTGGAGGTGGACGCCATGCGCGCGCTGGGCAACATCGTCCCGCCCGGAGAACGGGTGCTCAACGACCGTGCCGACGGCTCCGCCTGGATGTACGCCATCGCCGGGGTGCTGCCCGTCGCGGGCCACTACGAGGAGGCGAAGACCGGGCCCGACGCCCGGATGCTGGCGCTGCGGTTCAACGAGTACCCGAACGACCCGGAGGTCAGGGCGGCCGTGGCCCGGCTCCGCGTGACCTACGTGATGGTCGACGAGGGGTACCTGCGATCCAACTTCCGGCGGGCGACGGGGCTGGAGGGGCTGGACGGGGCACCCTGGCTCGAGGAGGTCTACCGCAACCCGGACGCCGTGATCTACCGGATCCGTACCGACATCCCCGCCCGGCCGTAGCGGGCACTCCGGCTATCGTCGCTGACCATGTCCGGGAACTGGCCAGCAGGATCGGGTGACAGCACCCGGACCGTCGATCCCGGCACCGACCCGCCCGAGAGCACCGCGGCCGCCGAAACCACCGCGGCCGACGCGGACACCACGCCCGACCGACACCACGCCCGACGCAGACACCACGCCACGACGCAGACACCACGCCCGACGCAGACACCACGCCCGACGCAGACACCACGCCCGACGCAGACCCACCCACCGCGCCACCCCGACCACCGACCCGCACCGCGCCACCCCGACCCACCCCGACGCACCCCGACCCACCGCCGCCACCCCACCACCGATCCACCGCGGCCCCCAACCGGCCGCTCTGGCCGTCCACCCGCCCGAGCCGGGCCGCATCCGCGGGCCGCCGGTTGGGGGCGGCGACCGGTGAGGTCGTCGCCGCGCTGGGCGCGGCGGCACTGTCGGTCCAGCTCAGCCGGTCGATCGTGGTCGACCCGCTGGACCGGGTCGGGCAGGTCAGCGGCCTCGCGGGGCTCGACCTGCGGTTCGTGGTGCTGGGCCTGCTGGTCGTGGCCGTCTGCGTGCTCACCGCCCGCTTCGGCAGCGACGCGGCCTGGGCCCTGGTCCGCCGGTTGGCGTGCGCGGCGGTCGCGGGCCTCGCCACCGGGCTCGTCGCGGGCGGGATCCTGCTCGCGCTCCGCGGCACCGAGTGGCCGCTGTTCGCCAACTGGGGCGACTCCGGGCAGCTCATCAGGTGGGCCGACGACCTCGTCGCCGGGCGATCGGTCCCGGCCGACTACCCGCCCGTCGTCCTCCACGCGATCGCCCGGCTCTCCGAGCTCACCGGCAACTCCACGGCGGACTCGCTGCGGACCCTGCAGGTGATCGGGACCGCGGTGTTCGGGCCGGTGGCCTACCTGTCGTGGCGCCTGCTGCTGGCGCCCACCTGGGCACTGGCCGTCGCGCTCCTCGCGGCGCAGCCGCTGCTCGAGCCGTACAAGCCGTACACGACGGTCGTGCTGGTCGCGCTCGTCCCCGTCGTGATCGTGCTCCTGCGGGCGCTGCGCCGGGCCGCCTCGATGTCGTGGGGCCGGGTGGCCGCGGTGGGCGCCGGCACGGGCGCGGCGCTCGGCGTGCTGTTCCTCGTCTACTCGGGATGGTTCGTCTGGTCGGCGCCCGGCGTGCTCGCCGCCGCCCTGTTCGTGTTCCCCTGGCGCACGGCCGCGCTGCGGGGGCTGGCACTGCTCGCGCTCGACCGCCGCGACCCTCGCGGTCGTCGCCGCGCCGCACCTGATCGGGCTGCTGCGTGCGGCGGGCACCGTCAGGACCGCTACCTCTACTTCGACACGGCCGTCGACCCGGCCTACGTCAGCATGTGGCGCAACGACCTCGCCGGCGACACCGGGCCGTGGCCGCCGCTCGGCGAGCTCGGCGGGGTCGGCGTGTTCGCGCTCCTGCTGGCGGTCGGGCTCGGCCTCGCCGTCGGGCTGGGCTGGCGGCGGACGTCGGTCCTCACGCTGTGCTCGCTGCTGGCGGGTGCCTGGCTGCTGCGCTTCTGGTTCGCCTCGCAGATGTTCGCCACCGGTTCCGTGCAGCTCTACCCGCGCACCAGCGCCGAGATCCTGTTCTGCCTCCTCCTGCTCGCCGTCGCCGCCGCGCACCTCGGCAGCGGGCGGGTGCGTGAGCTGCTCGAGTCCCGCTCGGTGGCGGCGGCGGTGCCGGGTGGCCGGAACAACGGGTGGCGCACCGCGAGCGGCTCGAAGCGCGGCGCGGCCGCGACGATCGGCGCGCTCTGCGCCGCGCTGCTGCTCGCGCTCTGGATGGGCTCCTCCCTCGCCGACCGCTACCTGCCGCGCGACGACAACTCCGTCGGCCTGCTGTCCTACGTGGCGCAGATGGTCCGCCAGCCGGACGGCCGCTGCCCCGACTACAGCAGGAACGCCTGCGCCCCCGGCCCGAGGGAGCTGCTCGACCGCCGGAACGGCTGACGGGCGCTCTCAGCCCGCGCCTGGCACGAGCACGTCACCGCAGGACGCCCGCGGGGACCGGCGCGCCTCCGCGTCCGCCGCGGCCGCGGTGGTGAGCGCGTACCCGCGCATGGCGTCGAGGGCGCCTGGCGGGAGGGCGTCGCGGCGCACCCAGTCGGTGACGCCGGTGGCGCTGGTCGCGATCTCGACGTAGTCGGCCGCCAGCCGCGGGTCGGCGGGCAGGCCGGTCTCCCGCGACCAGTCGCCGTTGCTCGTGATGAACGTCGGCCGCACCTCGACGAAGACGTGGTCGCGCAGCCCGGCGAGGTCGCCGGCGGCCCAGTACCGGGCGATGCGGGAGTCCGCCAGCCCCACCAGGTCGACGATCCGCAGGTCGCTCGTGAGCGCCGAGCCGCCGAGGTCGGGCGCGAGCACCGTCGCATCGCGGGCGCCGGCGAGCCGGGCGTAGCGCGTTGAGGGTGCGGCCGGTGTTCTGCGCGACGAGGCACAGCGGCGCGGTGGGCGCGGCCCGGAACTCCCTGGCCGCGCCCGCGAGCGCCAGCCCCGACGCCACGGCGGCGACCACGGCGAGCACGGCGACCACCGACGCCCGCGCCCGCTGAGCTGCGGGACGACGTGGACCGCGGCCACGACGGCGGCCAGCGCGCCCAGCGGCCAGACGGGCGTGGCGAACCGGAGCTGCCCCATCCAGTCGCCTTCGAGCACCCCGAACGCGGTGACCGCGAGCGCCAGCGGCACGAGGAGCACCACCAGTCCACGGCGACCGGCCCACGGCTGGGCCAGCGCGGCGCCGATGCACACGACGGCCAGCAGTGCGGCGAGCCAGCCCACGTACGTGACGAGCTCCACCGGACCGGGCCAGCGCCGCGGGCCCGGGCAGCCCCTGCGACTTCGCGATCGCGGTGTTGGGCAGGTACTCCCCGAACGTCGCGAGCCGCCACGCCAGGTAGGCGCCCACGGGCACGGCGAACGCGACGACGCTGACCGCCGTCGTGCGCAGGGCCGCCGCCAGCTCGTCGCGGCGGAGCATCAGGAGCGCGGCGAGCGGGAACGCCGCGGCGTAGACGAGGCCGTCGGGGCGGGTCAGCCCGGCGAGCGCCGCGAGCAACCCGCACCACACCGCCGTGCGCGCGGTGAGCAGCCGCCCGGCCACGACGGCGCGCACGAGCACGGCCCCGATGCCGGTGGCGACCAGCGCGAGCAGCGAGTTCTCCAGCCCCGACATCGTCCAGACCACGAAGGACGGAATCGCGGCGGTGACCGCTCCGGCGAGCACGGTGACCAGCACCGGACGGCGGCTCACCGCCGAGCGCGACCGCGAAGAAGCACCCGAACGTCGCGGCGACCAGCACCAGCGCGAGCAGCTTCGGGAAGGCGACGTAGTCGGGTACCCCGAACCAGGCGCCGCTGTCGAACAGCCCGAGCCACCGGCCCACGGCGAGCAGCCCCAGCCACGCCGGGTTCGAGTAACCCTCGACGACCTCGGACCCGGGCTGGAGCACCGGCCCTGCGCCCGTGGTGACCGACCTGGCGTACGCGTACGTGATCGCGGCGTCGTCGATGATCCAGCGGCCGTACACCAGCGCGTGCATGCCGACCAGCGCCGTCGGGAGGCCGACCGCGACGGCCCCACCCGCCCACCGCGCCCGGCGGGGTTCCTCGACCGGCCCGGCGGCCGTGGCGGCCGCGCTGTCGGTGACCTGCGTCATCCCGCCGACCCTCCTGCCGCTACAGCCCGGCCGCCGAACGCGTGGCGCGCGAGCGTGCGCACCCCGTCCGGACGCCGCTGCCGGATCGCGGCCGGGAGCAGCGTCAACGCGTTGATGCGCGACGAGACGTGCCGCCTGGCCGCGCCCGCCGCACGCGACCAGCCGTGGCGCTGCATCCGGTCCGCGGTCTCGGCGAAGAACCGCCGCTCCTCGTCGAACCGCCTGCCGTCGGCGGCGTGGGCCGAGGACAGCGACGCCTGGTGGCGCCGGTACCGGAAGCAGGGGCTCGGGTCGACCAGCAGCGACTCGCCGTCGAGCACCAGGTCCAGCACGAGGGCGAGGTCCTGCACGACGTCGAGGCCCTCACGGAACCCGGTGCGGCGCAGCGGCTCGGACCGCCAGCACAGCGACGGGAAGTACAGCCAGTTGCCGCGCAGGAGGCTGACGGCGAGGTCCTCGCCGCCCAGCACCGTGGGCGCGTGCACCCGGGGGGCGTAGATCCAGCGCTTGCTGAGGTCGACGAGCGTGCGTGCCGGTTCGCCGTCGGAGTCCACGACCTCCACCCCGGGCTGGACGACCGCCACGCCGGGGTGGGCCTCGTGCGCGCGGCGGACCGTGCCGACGTAACCGGGCAGCATCAGGTCGTCGTAGCCGATGATCACCGCCAGCTCGTGCTCGACGAGCGAGACGCACTTCTGGAAGTTCCGGTTGATGCCCAGGTTGACGGGGTTGCGCCGGTAGCGCAGCCGCGGCTCGCCGAGCGCATCGCACCAGGCCGCCAGCCCCTCGTCGGCGAGCTCGCCGGAGTCGTCGACGATCGTGAGGCGCCAGTGCGGGTCGTCCTGGGCGAGCACGCTGCGCACGGTGGCCTGCACGAGGTCCAGCCGCCCGAAGTGCGGCAGCATGACGTCGACCGAGGTCACGGCACCCGGTCCGGGGTCACGGGCGCGACCGGCGCGCGGTCGCCGTCGCCGGTGGCCACGGTCACCACGTCGGGGCGCAGCCCCCGCTCGCGGTTGACCACCTCCGCCTCGCGGATGGCCACCGTCCGGGCCAGCTCCGTGTAGCGGCGGTCGACCACCCGGAACCGCTGGTACATGCTGAACATGCCGGCGGTGAACGCCACCACCAGCGCGTACAGCACGAGGTCGGTGCCACGGCCGACGCCGAAGACGTTCGCGACGGCGGTGAGGTCGTCCGGGCGCATCACCGCGTAGACGTTCACCACGGCGAACAGCACCAGCGCGATGCGCTTGCTGGCCTGGACGTACACCGCGTTGCTGCTGCGCACGAACACGAACAGCACGAGCAGCACCGCGAGTACGAGGATCACCTGGATGATGAGCACCGTGGTCAGCCTCCCCGATGGCGGACGGACAGGTCGAAGAGGATGTTGACGCCGTTGAGCAGCGACTGGCCCTTGCTCCGCGAGTACTCCGTGTACCGGATCGACACCGGCACCTCCCGCACCCGCCACTTCGAGCGGCCGAGGTAGGCCACGATCTCCGACGCGTGCGCCATGCCGTTCATGGTGATCTGCAGGTCGTCGGCCACCGGCCTGCGTGAGCACCCGCAGCCCGTTGTGGGCGTCGGTGAGCTTGAGCCTGCGACCGGCCGGGCTCAACGCCACGGCGGCCCGCAGCACCACCCTCTTGAGCAGCGGCACCGACGCGGCGTCCTCGGCGAAGCGGGTGCCCAGCACCAGGTCGGCGACGCCGGAGCGGGCGACCTCCAGCATGGTCGAGGCGTCCTCGATCCGGTGCTGGCCGTCGGCGTCGAAGGTCACGAAGAACTCCGCACCCGGCTGGGCGCGCGCGTAGGACAGCCCGGTCTGCAGCGCGGCGCCCTGCCCGAGGTTCACCGGATGGCGCACGAGGTGGGCGCGCGTGCGCAGCACCGCCTCGACCGAGCCGTCGCGGCTGCCGTCGTCGATGCACACGACGTTCGGGAACACCTCGAGGACCTGGCGGACGACGGACTCCAGCACCTGGGCCTCGTTGTACACCGGGATCACGACCCAGACGTCGCCGTTCGGTCGAGCGTCGTCGGTCACGTCGGATGCTCCTCGGTCTCCACGGTGCGCGCCGTCAGCGGGCACCGGATGCGGCGCCAACTTACCGGCGGCCCGACGGCGCCGACGCCGCGGCCACTCCCGGGCTCCGCTCGCGCAGCGCGCGTGCGACCCCCACACCGAGCACCGCGAGCACGACCGCGGGCCCCACGAGCTGCGCCGCGAGCGCCGCCGCCACCGGTTCCGGCGGCACGACGAGCACGACCAGGTACACCACGGTGCCGGCGATCCAGCCGAGCGTGACCGTCCGCTGCTTGCCCAGCGCGATCAGCGTGGGCTGCATGACGAGCGCCGTCATCATCAGGAGGGTGGCGGTGCCGAGCAGCGCGAGCGTGCCGGCCGTCGGCCGCGCGGCGGTGTTGAACAGCTGCTCCGCTGCCCACGGGCCGACCACCACGCAGCCCGCGACCCCGATCAGACCCACGCCGACGACCACCGTGACGACCTGCCGCAACCGGCGGGTCAGCTCGTCGCGGCGGCCCAGCGTGGCCGCGCGGGTGAGCTTGGGCAGCAGCACGGCCTGAACCGGCGCGAACAGGAACAGCGGGATGCGGGCGAGCACGAACGTCGCAGCGAAGACACCGGCCTCGACGAGGTCGGCAGGCGACCGGTAGGTGACCACGACGGGGGCGAGGTTGGCCAGCAGCTGGCTGAGCGCGATCGCTCCCACCAGGTAGGTCAGCGAGCGACCCATGTCGTCCACGCGCACACCAGGCGCCACCGTGCGGGGAAGCCGCAGGGCCGGCGCGACGGCGAGCGCTGCGACCAGCGAGCCGAGGGCGAACGCGAAGCCGTAGGCACCCGGCGACGTGACCGCCAGCACCAGCAGCACGAGGCAGGGCAGCAGCCGGACCGCGCCCTCGATGTAGAGCGTGCGTGCGTAGACCGCGAAGCGCTGCTGCCCGCTGAGCACCCCCCGGACCCAGTAGACGCCGGCGGATCCGGCGATGGCGACGAGCAGCGCCGCGAGCAGCACGAGCTGGTGGTCCAGGACGCGGCCCAGGAACAGCGGCCAGGCCGCGAGGACCACGACCACGAGCCCGACGAGCCACCACCCGGCCAGCACGCCGGCCTGGCGCGCGACCGGCCGCAGGGGCTCCCCGCGCGCGGCAGCAGCGCTCACCGCCCGGCTCGTCTCCTGCTCCAGCGCGGCGAACACGCCCGGACCGACGATGTTGACGAGGAGGTAGAGCGAGATCAGCGCGCTCAGCGCAGCGGCCTGGGCCGGGCCCTCGAAGACGTGCCCCACCACGGCGACGAACGCGTAGCCCGCTGCGCCGAGCACCCCGAGCCCGACGGCGAGGTGCACCGCCGTCCCGACGCGGCCTGCGGTGGTCACACCGTCACGGTAGTGCGCTACCGGCCTCGCCCGGCGCTGCGCGCCTGGCGAGTGTCACGAACTCGTTGTAGGGGAAGACGCGGCCCAGTAACCGGGGGAACGGGAACGAGTACTGCCGGACGACCGTCAGCCCGGCGGCCGCGCAGAGCCCGGCGACCTCGGCGAACCCGCAGAACCGGACGTGCGTGGCATCGGTGGCGTAGCCGCGCTCCTGCGGCGTGATCAGCACGACCTTGCCGCCGGGGCGGACGAAGGGCAGGTAGGAGCGCAGCAGCGCCAGCGCGTCCGGCTCGGTCATGTGCTCGACGACGTGGGCGGCGAGCAGGCTGTCGAACGCGTCGGGCCGCGCGTGCGGGCCGGCGAGGAACTCGTCGACCGTGAACGCCTCGAGACCACGGCTGCGCGCGACCTCCACGGCGGCCGCGTTGTGGTCGACGCCGACGCCGGTCCCGCCGAGGTGGGTGAGGTTGCGGCCGAGACCGCAGCCGACGTCGAGGGTGCGGCCGAGCGCCAGCCTGCGGATGTTCCACCGGTAGGGCGCCTGCACGTCGAGCCACTGCTTCCAGCGCGCCTGCTCCAGCGTCTGCAGGCGTTCGGCGTAGTCGGGCGCGTCGGTCCCCTGGCGATGGTCTGGCGCGGTCACATCCGGAAGTCTGGCAGGCCTGCGGGGCGGGGCCGGGGAACAGGGTCCGGTCGCGGCTGGAAGACTCGCGGCGTGGTCAGCGTCGAGGAGACCTCGATCCCGGGCCTGCTGCGCATCGGTCTGGATGTGCACTCCGACGGCCGTGGCTGGTTCAAGGAGAGCTTCCAGCGGGCGAAGCTGGAGGCGCAGGGGTTCCCGCCGTTCGAGGTCGTGCAGAGCAACGTGTCCTACAACGCCGACCCTGGCGTCACCCGCGGCATTCACGCCGAGCCGTGGGACAAGTACATCTCGCTCGCACACGGGCGCGCGTTCGCCGCGATCGTCGACCTCCGCGACCGGACCGGGGTTCGGGCGGCTGGAGACGTTCGCGCTGGATCCGGGCACCGCCATCTACGTGCCACGGGGCTGCGGCAACTCCTACCAGACCCTCACGCCCGACGTCGCGTACACCTACCTGGTCAACGCGCACTGGTCGCCGGAGGCGACCTACACGCTGCTCAACGCCTACGACCCGGCGCTGGCGATCCCGTGGCCCGTCGGGGAGCGCGACGCCATCCGCTCACCCAAGGACGTCGGGCACCCGCCGCTGTCCGCCGTCACCCCGATGGCGCCCTGACCGTGCGTGCGCTGATCCTGGGTGCGGGCGGGCAGGTGGGCCGGGCGCTGGTCGCGGCACTGCCCGACGCCACGGCCCTGTCCCGGGCCGAGTTCGACATCGCGTCAGCGGGCGGAGCCGAGCTGGACTGGTCGGCGTACGACACGGTCGTCAACGCCGCCGCGTACACCGACGTCGACGGCGCGCAGACCCCGCAGGGCAGGCGCGACGCGTGGCGCGCCAACGCCGAGGGACCTGCCGCGCTGGCCGCCGTCGCCCGCAGGCACGACCTCACGCTGGTGCACCTGTCCAGCGAGTACGTGTTCGACGGCCGCGACCCCGAGCCCTACCGCGAGGACCATCCGGTCGCGCCGTTGAGCGCGTACGGCGCGTCCAAGGCGGCGGGCGACCTCGCCGCACGCGGGGCCGACCGGCACTACCTCGTGCGCCCCACGTGGGTGGTCGGCGAGGGCCGCAACTTCGTGCGCACGATGCTCGGCCTCGCGGCCACGGGGGTGGAGCCCACGGTGGTCGACGACCAGATCGGGCGGCCCACCTTCGCCGCCGACGTCGCGTCCGCCGTGGTCGCGCTGGTCGCCACCGGGGCGCCGTACGGCTCCTACCACCTCACCGGCGGCGGCGAGCCCGCGTCGTGGGCCGAGGTCGCACGGGCGACCTTCGAGCTCGCAGGCCACGGCGACCTGCGGGTCGCCGGCACCACGACCGAGGCCTACTTCGCCGGGAAGCCCGGCGCGGCCCCCCGGCCCCTGAACAGTGTGCTGGACCTGGGCAAGGCGGAGCGGGCGGGCGTCGAGGTGCGGCCGTGGCGTGAGGGCCTCGCGGAGTACGTCGCCCAGCACGCGCGGGTCAGCGGGCGTTCTTGAGCGGCTCCCACCAGTCGCGGTTCTCCGGTACCACCGCACCGTCTCCGCCAGCCCCTGCTCGAACGGGCAGCGCGGCGCGTAGCCCAGCTCGCCCGCGATCTTCGACCAGTCCACCGAGTAGCGCCGGTCGTGGCCCTTCCGGTCGGCCACCGGCTCGATCATCGACTCGTCCGCCCCGACCGCGTCGAGCAGCCGGTAGGTCAGCTCGCGGTTCGTCAGCTCGATGCCGCCGCCGATGTTGTAGATCTCGCCGTCGCGGCCCCTCTCCGCGACCAGCTGGATCCCGCGGCAGTGGTCGTCGACGTGCAGCCAGTCGCGGACGTTGACCCCGTCGCCGTACAGCGGCACCCGCCGGCCGTCGAGCAGGTTCGTCACGAAGAGCGGGATGACCTTCTCCGGGAACTGGTGCGGCCCGTAGTTGTTCGAGCAGCGCGTGATGCACACCGGCAGGCCGTGGGTGCGGTGGTAGGCCCGGGCCAGCAGGTCCGACGACGCCTTCGACGCCGAGTACGGCGAGTTCGGCTCCAGCGGGTGCGTCTCCGGCCACGACCCCGTCTCGATCGAGCCGTAGACCTCGTCGGTCGACACGTGCACGAACCGCGCGACGCCGCCCTCGAGCGCGGCCTGCAGCAGCACCTGGGTGCCGGCGACGTTGGTCGACACGAAGTCGGCCGCGCCGCCGATCGACCGGTCGACGTGCGACTCCGCGGCGAAGTGCACGACGACGTCGACGCCCGACATCGCGGCGCCGACGACCGTCGGCGTCGCGGATGTCGCCGTGCACGAACCGCAGCCGCGGCGAGTCGCGTCACCGGCGCGAGGTTCGTCAGCGTCCCGGCGTAGGTGAGCAGGTCGAGCACCACCATCTCGGCGTCCTCGAACGCCGGGTACTCCCCGCCGAGCACGGACCGCACGAAGTGCGACCCGATGAACCCCGCTCCGCCGGTCACGAGCACCTTCACGAGCCGGTCCCTCCCGTTGCGTCCGGCGACCGGCCGAACGCCGTGGCGACCGCCATCACGTACTCCCCGTAGCCCGACTTGGCCTGCGCTGCGCCCAGCGCGTAGCAGGCGTCGGCGTCGATCCAGCCCCGTTCGAGCGCGATCTCCTCGATGCAGGCGATCCGCACGCCCTGCCGGTGTTCGAGCACCTGCACGTACTGACCGGCCTCGAGCAGCGAGTCGTGCGTGCCGGTGTCCAGCCAGGCGAAGCCCGGCCGAGGTCGACCAGCCGGGCCTGCTCCTTGTCGACGTACGCGCGGTTGACGTCGGTGATCTCGAGCTCACCGCGGGCGGACGGCCGCAGGGACCGCGGCGATGTCGACCACCTGCGTCGTCGTAGAGGTAGAGCCCGGTGATCGCCCGGTTCGACCGGGGCTGCACGGGCTTCTCCTCGATGTCGACCAGGCGGCCCGCCTCGTCGGCGACGCCCACGCCGTAGCGTTGCGGGTCGCGCACCGGGTAGCCGAAGAGCACCGCGCCGTCGGCGCCGCGTTCGAGATCGGCGATGCAGCCGCGCAGGATCGCGCTGAAGCCGGGCCCGTGGAAGATGTTGTCGCCGAGCACCAGCGCGCTGTGCTCCCCGCCGATGTGGTCGGCGCCGATGAGGAACGCCTGCGCGATCCCGTTCGGCTCGGCCTGGGCGGCGTAGGTCAGCTCGATCCCCAGGTCCGTGCCGTCGCCGAGCAACCGGCGGAACAGCGGCTGCTCCTCGGGCGTGGTGATCACGAGGATCTCGCGGATCCCGGCCAGCATCAGCACCGACAGCGGGTGGTAGATCATCGGCTTGTCGTAGACCGGCAGGAGCTGCTTCGACACCGCCCGGGTGATCGGGTGCAGCCGCGAGCCGGCGCCGCCGGCCAGGATGATTCCCTTCATCGGCGGCAATGGTGGCATGCCGCCGATGCGGCCGACGTCGGGTCCGGGCGGGCCCGCTCAGGAGTACACCGCGAGCACGAGCGTGCCGATCCAGGCCACGGCGAGCACCTGCAGCACCCGGTCGGCCAGCGCGATCTCCTCCGGCTCGCCGCCGTTGCCGCCGTCGACGTCCACGGCGTAGCGCAGCACGGCGATGACGAACGGGACGATGGAGATCACCGACCAGACGGTGTTGTGCTGGGCCTCGCGGATCTCGAACGCCCAGAGGCAGTAGGTCATGATCAGCACCGTGGCCGAGAGCGCCCACACGAACCGCAGGTAGGACGCCGAGTAGCGCTCCAGCGACTTGCGGATCTTCGCGCCGGTGCGCTCGGCGAGCATCATCTCGGCGTACCGCTTGCCCGCGACCATGAACAGCGACCCGAACCCCGCCGCGAGCAGGAACCACTGCGAGAGCGGGATGTCCGTGGCGGCACCACCGGCGATCGCGCGCAGGAGGAACCCCGACGCCACGATGCAGATGTCGAGCACCGGCTGGTGCTTGAGCCAGAAGCAGTAGGCCAGCTGCACCGTGACGTACACGGCGACGACGATGACGAGCTGCACGGAGGCGACGAAGCTCACCGCGAGCGCCCCGGCCAGCAGCACGACCGCGACGCCGATCGCCAGCCGCGGCGGCACGATCCCGGCCGCGACCGGGCGGTTGCGCTTGGTCGGGTGCGCCCGGTCGGCCGTGACGTCGGCGGCGTCGTTGACCAGGTAGATGCCGGACGCCGCGAGCGAGAACGCGACGAACGCCACGGCGAGCTGGAGCGCGACCTGGCCGGTGAACAGGACCCGGCGGCGAAGGGCGCCGCCAGCACGAGGACGTTCTTCACCCACTGCCGCGGCCGCATCGTCTTGAGGACACCGCGCGCGACGCCGACGGGCGTGCGTCGCGGGGCGGCCTCCTGGGTGGGCACGTCGGTGCTGGTCATGGGCGGCTCCTCCGGCCGGCTCGGCGCGACACCGCGGCCACCGCGGCACCGAGCGCGGACCCGACGACGACGTCGCTGGGGTAGTGCACGCCGAGCACGAGCCGCGACAGCGCCATCGGGGGCACCAGGACCGCCGACGAGCGGGCGGCGCAGCAGCGCCCCGAACAGCACGGCGGCGGCCGTGGTGGAGGTCGCGTGCGCGGACGGGAAGCTGAGCCGGCTGGGGGTGCCGACGTGCACGAGCACCCGCGGGTCGTGCGGGCGGGGGCGGCGCACCACCCGCTTCACGCCGATCGAGGCACCGTGGGCGGCGGCGACGGCGGCGGTGGCCGCGAGCCAGTCGCGGCGGCGACGGCGGTCGACGGCGGCGCCGACCGCCCCGATCGCCAGCCACCCGGCGGCGTGCTCGCCGAACAGCGACATCGCGCGAGCGGCCCGCACGACGGGAGGCCTGCCGACCGTGCGCTGCACCAGCTGCAGCGCCCGCACCTCCGCGGTCGGGACGGCGTGCGGTTCGGCGGGCTCGGCCACGTGCGGGGCCTCCAGTGCGGCGTCGCGGGAACGGGGCCCGGCGCCGGTCGGCGGGGTTGCGGTGTCGGCCAGCCATGCTACGCGGGAGGCTTGGCGCAGCCCGGTGCGGCCGGGCGGTGTCGGACGCGCCCGCGTCAGAACCAGCGTTCGAGCACCAGCGCCAGGCCGTCCTCGCCGTGGCCCGCGGTGACCTCGTCGGCGATCTCCAGCAGCGCCGGGTGCCCGTTGCCCATCGCGACGCCGTGCCCGGCCCACCGCAGCATCTCCAGGTCGTTGGGCATGTCGCCGAAGGCCACCACGTCGGCCGCGTCGACGCCGGAGCGGGCGGCGACCTCGGCGAGACCGGTCGCCTTGGTGACGCCGGGCGGCGACGCCTCCACCAGGCCACGGGGGTGCGAGAACGTCAGGTCGGCGGCGCCGCCGACCACCGGGGCGAGCGCGGCAACCATCGCGTCGCTGCTCAGGCCGGGACAGCGGATGAGCAGCTTGACGGCGGGTGCCGCGAGCACCTCCGAGCGAGGTGCGAGCCCGTTGTCGGCGTCGGGCCAGGCGTGGCGGTAGGAGGGATCGGCGACGAACGCGGCCACGTCGTCGAACGCTCGGGTCGGGACGCGCTCCACGGCGAGCCCGCAGCCCGGCAGCGTCTCCGCCGCGGCGGCGGCGAGGTGGGCGAGCGCGGCCGGCTCCAGGGTGCGTGACCACAGCACCCGGTCCTCCACCGCGTCGTACAGGACGGCGCCGTTGGCGCAGACGGCCAGCCGGGCCACCCCGAGCTGGGCCACCACCGGCGGTATCCAGCGCGGCGGCCGCCCCGTGACCAGCACGAACCCGACCCCGGCCGCGACGAGCCTGCCGATCACCGCCGAGGCGCGCGGGCTGACCAGGTCGTCGGGACCGAGCAGGGTGCCGTCCACGTCAGTGGCGACCAACAGTGGTGCCTGCACCCCGATGTCCCTCCCCGCTCGTCGTCGTCCGGCCACCCCAGCGTAGGCGAGCTAACCTCGCCGGGTGCCCGACGACGACAGCACGACAGCCCAGCTACTCGTCCGCTGCCTCGAGGCCGAGGGGGTCGAGCACGTCTTCGGGATCCCCGGCGAGGAGAACATCCACCTCGTCGACGCGCTGTTCCGCTCGCCGATCCGGTTCGTGCTCACCCGGCACGAGCAGGCCGCCGCGTTCATGGCGGAGATCGCCGGGCGGCTCACCGGCCGGGCCGGGGTCTGCTCGGCCACGCTCGGACCGGGCGCGATCAACCTGCAGCTCGGCGTGGCCGACGCGCAGACCAACTCCACGCCGCTCGTCGCGCTGTCCGCCCAGGTGGGGATGAACCGCATCTACAAGGAGTCCCACCAGGTCGTCGACCTGGTCGGGATGTTCCGCCCGATCACGAAGTGGGCCGACCTGGTGCCCGCACCGGCAGCGGTGCCCGAGATGATCCGCCGCGCCTTCAAGGTCGCCGAGACCGAACGGCCCGGCGCGACCTACCTGGCCGTGCCCGCAGGACGTCGAGGGCGCGCGAGCGCCGGACGGCGCGGAGCCGCTGCCGGTCGACCGGGTGCGCTACGAGGACCCCGCGCCCGGGCAGATCGCCAGGGCCGCCGAGGTGCTGAGCCGGGCCACGCGCCCGATCCTGCTGGCCGGGCACGGCGCCGCCCGCCACGAGGCCGCGGAGTCGCTGCGTGCCCTCGCCGAGACGTGGAACGTGCCGGTGGCCACCACGTTCCACGGCAAGGGTGTGTTCCCCGACGACCACCCGCTCGCGCTGGGTGCGGTCGGCTTCATGCGCCACGACTACGCCAACTTCGGCTTCGACCAGGCCGACGTGATCGTCGCCGTCGGCTACGAGCTGCAGGAGTTCGACCCGGTCAAGATCAACCCGGACTGCGACAAGGCGATCGTGCACGTGCACACGTTCCCCGCCGAGGTCGACGCCCACTACCCGGTCGCCGTGGGGATCGAGGGAGACATCGCCCGCGCGCTCGACGCGCTGCGGTCCGCCGTGCCGCGCCGCTTCGAAGCCGACCCGGCTACCGCCGCGATCCGCAAGATGCTGGCCGAGGAGCTGGCCCGCGGCGCCGAGGACGACAGCTACCCGCTCACGCCCCAGCGGGTGGTGGCCGACACCCGGGCCGCGCTGGGCCGCGAGGACATCGTCCTGGCCGACACCGGAGCCGTGAAGATGTGGATGGCCCGGCTCTACCCGAGCTACGCCACCAACACGTGCCTGCTCTCCAACGGCCTGTCCACCATGGGCTTCGCGATGCCCGGCGCGATCGCCGCCGCGCTGGTCCGGCCGGACGTGCGCACGCTGGCCGCCGTCGGCGACGGCGCGTTCCTCATGCACTGCCAGGAGCTCGAGACCGCGATCCGCGAGGAGCTGCCGCTCACCGTCCTGATCTGGGAGGACGAGGCGTACGGGCTGATCGAGTGGAAGATGGACCTCGAGCTGGGGCGCAGCTCGCACGTGCGCTTCACCAACCCGGACTTCGTCCGCCTCGCCGAGAGCTTCGGGGCGCGGGGGCACCGTGTCGAGGCGGCCGACGAGCTGCTGCCCGCGCTGCGGGAGGCGCTGGCCCACGACGGCGTCTCGGTGATCACCTGCCCGGTGGACTACCGGGAGAACGTCCGGCTCACCGACCGGCTCGGCGAGCTGTCCGGCCCGTTCTGATCCTCAGACGCGGACCACAGTCAGCCCCGCCACGCCCTCGACGGCGTCGAAGTCGTCGTCCTGGGTGACCACGGGGAGCCCGCGGGAGGCCGCGCTCGCGGCGATCCACAGGTCGTTGACGTTCACCCGCCGCCCGGCATCGGCCAGGTGCACCCGCATCCGCGCCCACATCAGCGCGGCTGCCTCGTCCACCGGCACCAGCTCCACGTCCGCCATCGCATCCACGGTCGCCATTCGGCGCGCCCGGGTGTCGACGTCAGCCGCTGCGAGCACTCCCGCCTGCAGCTCCGCGAGCGTGACGACGGAGACCGCGGACTCGTCGGGGAGGCGGTCCTCGTCGAGCCGGCGTCCGTTCTCCGCGGCGATGAGGACGCTCGTGTCCAGCAGACCCCTCACCGGATCGGCCCGAGGTCGTCGGTCGACTCGCCCGCGAGCCGGGCCAGGTCGTCCCGAAGGCCCGGATCGGCCTGCGCCCGGCGCAGCCGGTCGACGAGGTCCGCGCGCCGGATCCATCCGCGACGGGCGCGCTGAACCGGGACCAGTTCGGCGACGGCGCGACCGTTCACGGTGATCGTCACGCGATCACCCGCCTGTACCCGCCGCAGCACACCCGCGGTGTCGTTGCGCAGCTCGCGGGAGGCGATCTCCTCGGACATGCTACGAGTGTAGCCGTCCGTAGGCCAGGCGGCGGTGCCGGGCGGGGCTACAGGATCGCGACCGCCACCACGAGGCCCAGCGCCACGTGCGCGGCGGCCACGACCCATGCCTGCGGTCGCAGCGTGTCGTCGCGCAGCGCAGAGCCGATGTCGATGCCGGTGACCCACTCCAGCAGCCGCACGCCGCCGACCTGGGCGATGATCCCGACGAGACCGAAGATCAGCGACGCCAGCAGGCCCTCCAGCAGCGCGCCCGACGACGAGTAGATGGCCACCACGACGATGAACGCCATGCTGATCATCCCGGCCGAGGTGACGAGCACCGCGTTGGGCAGGCCCTCGCGCACCATCAGGTAGAGCTTGCCCGGGGTGGTGAGGTCCACGGCGTAGAAACCGAGCAGCATCAGCACCACGCCGAGGATGGCGTAGAGCAGGATCGCACCGATCCCGCGTCCGATCACGGAGAAGAACCCCGGCTCGAGAGCCAGCAGCGTCACGACGTCCTCCAGGTGGTTCAGGGGAGCTCGGGGTGGATCATGCCTGGTCAGTCCTCGGGGATGCGGTGCGGCACGAACGCCGCGCCGTCGTCGGTCACCAGACCGACCGTCTCACGGATGCCGAGCCCGGCCGCGGCGTCGCCCACGATCCACGCGCCGAGCGCGGGGCGGAAGCCGTCGAACTCGGGCAGCGGGTCGAAGAGCTGGTAGACGTAGCCCTCCTCGCCGTAGATCCCGCCGGTGGCCTGCTCCATCCCGGGCGCGACGATCGAGATGTTCGCGCCCTCGCGTCCGAGTCGCGGCTTGCGCACGTACTCGGTCAGCAGCCCCGGCTGGTCCAGGTAGGCGGGCAGCAGGTTCGGGTGCCCGGGATACATCTCCCACAGCACCGCGAGCAGCGCCTTGTTCGACAGCAGCGCCTTCCACAGCGGCTCGACCCACAGCGTCTCGGGCAGGCTGCGCAGCACGTGCTTGCCGAAGTCGTCGGTGACGACCCACTCCCACGGGTAGAGCTTGAAGATCCCCGAGATCGGGGCCTCCTCCAGGTCGACGAACCGGTCGAGCGCGGCGTCCCAGCCGATGTCCTCGATCGCCAGCCCGACGGTGTCGAGTCCGGCCTCGGCCGCGGTCTCCTGCAGGTAGCCGACCGTGACGTGGTCCTCGCCGGAGGAGTCGGCGCCCGACCAGGTGAAGTGCACCTCGGCCGATGGCAGCTGGTCCTTGATCTCCCCCCACCGCTCCACGAGCTTCTCGTGCAGCGAGTTCCACTGGTCGTCGCCCGGGTGGACGTCCTTGAGCCAGTGCCACTGCAGGATCGACGCCTCCAGCAGGGTGGTGGGCGTGTCGGCGTTGTACTCCAGCAGCTTCGCCGGGCCACGCCCGTCGTAGCGCAGGTCGAACCGGCCGTAGACGTGCGGGTCGTGGCGGCGCCACGAGGCGGCCACGCCCTCCCACGCGTACTCGGGCAGCGCGAAGTCACCGAACCGCTCGGTCGTGACGACGTGGTCGACGGCCTCCAGGCACATCGAGTGCATGAGCTCGACGTCGGCCTCCAGGGCGAGGATCTCGTCCATCGAGAAGACGTAGTGCACCGACTCGTCCCAGTACGGGCGCTGCGCACCGCCGACGCCGCGGCCGGGCGTGCCGAAGACCATGCCCTGCTCGGCGACGCGGCGCTGCCAGTCCGGCCGCGGGTCGCCCGTCATCCGCTGCATCAGCTACCGCTCGACCCGCCGCTTTTCGAGCCCCCGCTGCTCGAACCGCCGCCGGAGACTCCCAGGCCGCCCCGGGAGACCGTCTTGCCCGACGGCGTGGTGACGTTCCCGCTCTTGGGGACGACGGTGGTGCCGCCGCTGGCGGGCTGGCCGATCGCCCCGCTGCCGCCGTAGTTGTAGTGGTACTGCCCGCCGCCTGCGCCGATGAAGATCGGGAAGAAGCCGACGCCGCCGCCGTAGCTGTTGGTCGGCGCGGGGGTGTCGCAGTTGGCGTCGTCCACGACGACGTCGTTCGCGTCGACGCAGCGGGCCTCGACCTCCTCGTCGTCGGACCCGCCCGCCACCGCGTAGCCCACCGCGATCAGCGCGACGACCCCGACCGTGACCCCGGCCCCGATGAGGATGCGCTTGCGCTTCTTGCGTGAGGCCGCCTCCTCGACCAGGCCGCTGCTCCTCGGCCTCCCGCTCCCGGCGGGCGGCCTGGTCGCGGGCCCGGCGCTCGGCCATGGTCGGCTCACGCGGGGTGGTGGTCGCGTCCTGGAAACGCATCCGGCCCTGGGCCGGCACCCGGTGCGCTACCGGGCCCACCCGGCTCATCGGGCGGACCCTTCGGCGGGCCGTCCACGGGCGGCTGCCCGCCCTCTGGTGGCTCGTCGGCGCCCGTTCCGCCACGCTCGTCGCGATCGTTCATCATCACCCCTGCGCGCACCGTACCGGCAGCTACCGAGCGGGGAAACATCGACGTTCGCAGCACGCGGGCGACCGATGACCGCGCGGATCCGGTGCCTGCGCGGGTCGCGACTCCAGGTCACGGCATGATGACGGGCGACATGGACCGACTGCTCCCCGCGCCCGACCTGTCCTCCCGCTCCCCGCACGGGACCGCCGGCCGCGCTCCCCGCCGCCCATCCGCCCAGCCCGTACGCCGGATCGCCGCCGGCGTGCTCGTCGGCGCACTGACGATGTTCGGTGTCGCCACGCTGGACACCTTCGCAGGCGCCACCGTGCCGGTGCTCGCGTCGATCGCCGCCCTTCCCGGGCCGACGGCGATCCGGAGCTCGTCGAGGTCCCGCCGCCGCCCACCACCCCGGGCACCTGCCTGATGTGGAACCGGGCCGACGCGGCCGACACCGCCGTCGTGGACTGTGCGCAGCCCCACCTGTTCGAGCAGGCGGGCACCGTCCTGCTCGCCGACCAGACCGAGCTGCCCGACGACCGGGGCTGGCGCCAGCTCGTCAACGAGCGGTGCGCGCCCGTCGTCGTGAACTACCTGGGTGGGAAGTTCGACCCCGACGGGCGCTACCGGGTCGGCGCGCTCAAGCCGTCTCCCGCCAAGTGGTCCGAGGGCGACCGCGAGATGCGCTGCGGTCTGCAGAGCGCGTCCCGGTCCGGTGCCCTGTACCCGCTCACCGGCCGCGCGGCCGACCAGGACCAGTCGGGCGTCCAGGAGGCGGGCACCTGCCTCGCCATCGACGGCCGCACGATCGGCGACCCGGTGGACTGCGCAGGCCGCACGCGGTGGAGACCGTCGGCGTGGTCGACATGGCCGCGAAGTTCCCCGACGCGTTCCCGCAGGTCGGTGACCAGGACGCGTACCTGCAGCCGGAGTGCACCCGCATCGCGAACGAGTACGCCGGCGGCGCCGAGGTGATCGCGGCGAAGAAGCTCACCGTGTACTGGCAGAACGTCACCGAGAAGTCCTGGACCGCCGGCACCCGCAAGGTCAACTGCAACCTGGCGGCGCTGCTGCCCGACCGCAGCGGCTTCGCACCGGTCACCGGTTCCGTGCGCGGTGACGTGGTCGTCGGCGAGCACCCCCTCCGGTCCCGCGCCGAACACCCCGCTGCCGGGCGTCCCGGCGCCGACCGGTGCCGCAGCAGGCGGCCCCGACCGAGGCCCGCGCCTTCGCCCGCGCCCACGGCAGCCCCGCCGGCCGAGCTGCCGGTACCGGAACCTCCCAGATCGACCCGCCGCTCCCCCTGCCCGCGATCCCGGCACCCCAGTCGGACACGTGAGCCAGCCGGGCACGTGAGCGGCGAGGTCCGTAGCGTCCGGCATGGAGATGACCCGCCGCCAGTTCTCCGAACTGGTCGCCGAGGCGCTCGACACGATCCCCGCCGAGCTGGCGGACGCGATGGACAACGTCGTGGTCCTGGTGGAGAGCCGCCACGACGACGACCCCGAGCTGCTCGGGCTCTACGAGGGCATCGCCCTCACCGAGCGCACCAGCTCCTACGGCGGGGTGCTCCCGGACCGGATCACGGTCTACCAGGACGCGATCCTCGACGTCTGCGCCGACACCGACGAGGTGGTGCACGAGGTCGCCGTCACCGTGGTGCACGAGGTTGCGCACCACTTCGGCATCGACGAGGAGACCCTGCACCGCCTCGGGTGGGGCTGATCCCGCAGCCAGGCGTGCTCAGTTCGGCCCGCCGCCCGCGGTCACGTCGCCGTGCACCGGCGGGGCGTCGTCCCAGGACTCCAGCACCCAGCCGCGGGCGCGGACGGCTCGGGGACGAGCACCACCAGGCCCGTGTTCGGCACGTACTGCGTCTCCGCGGTTTCCCCGAGCATTGCTGCGGCCGCCAGCCGGATCGCGGCGCCGTGGCTCACCAGCACGACGTCGCCGTCGGCCTGCGCGGTCAGCTTCTCGACCGTGGGCAGGAACCGGGCCCGCAGGTCGTGCGGCGGACTCCCCGCCCGGCACGCGGGCGTCCAGGTCACCGCGCCACCACGACGCGTAGACGGTGTCGAAGACCTCCCGCGCGTCGGACGTCCGACCGGCCCTCCAGGTCGCCGCAGAAGATCTCCTGCACACCCTCGACGACGCCGACGTCCAGCCCGTGCGCGGCCGCGACCGGTGCGGCGGTCTGCTGCGCGCGCACCGCGTGGACGCGTGGACCGACCGCACCGGCCAGCCCGCCAGCCGCTGCGCCAGCGCGTCGGCCTGCGCCAGCCCGAGGTCGTTGAGCGGGTATCCGGGCGGCAGGGTGTCCAGCGCGCGCGTGACGTTCGCGTCGGTCTGGCCGTGCCGGGCGAGCACGAGCGCAGTCGGCGATCGACCGTCGCTCGTCACGCCCGGCTCCCGTCGCGCAGCCCGGCGAGCCACTCCTCCGCCGCCGCGAACCCGGCGGCGTCCGCGCCCCGATCGGCACCGCGGGGCGCCCTGGCCGCCCGCCGACGCGGGGCCGCCGTTCGCACGCGGGTAGGAGCCGAGGAACCGCACCCGGTCGCAGCGCCGGTGCAGCGCCGCGAGCGCCTCCCCCATCGCGGGCTCGGCGACGTGCCCGGTGCAGTCGAGGTGGAACCAGTACTCGGCGTGCCGGTCCTTGATCGGGCGGGACTCGATGCGCGTCAGGTCGATCCCCCGCACGGCGAGCTCGGTGAGGAGGCCCGAGCAGCGCGCCGGGGCGGTTCTGGGTGGTCGCGGCCAGCGAGGTGCGGTCGCGACCGGTCGGGGGCGGCGGCGGGCCCGGCCGGGAGACGAGCGCGAACCGGGTGACGGCACCCGCGTTGTCGGCGACGTCGTCGGCCAGCACGTCGAGGCCGTGCTGCTCGGCCGCCAGCGGCGCGGCCACGGCCGCGTCGACGTCACCGCGCGCGACCTGCGCGGCCGCCTCGGCGGTGGACGTGCTGAGCAGGACGTCCGCCTGGGGGAGGTGGCGGGCGAGCCAGTCGCGGGTCTGCGCGACACCGTGGGAGTGCGAGGCGACGCTGCGGACATCGGCCGCGCGCGTTCCGGGCCGCACCATCACCGCGAACCGCACGGCCACCAGCGCCTCCCGGACGATCACCAGCGGCGGGTCCGCCACCAGCCCGTCCAGCACCGCGGGCACCGCCCCCTCGACGGTGTTCTCGATGGGGACGCACCCGGCGTCGGCGCTGCCGTCACGCACGGCGGCCAGGACGGCCGGGCTGCCGGCACACGGCACGAGCTCCGCACCGACGGACTCCGGGAGCGACCGCAGCGCCTGCTCGGTGAACGTCGCGTGCGGACCGAGGAACGCCATACGGGGCACGGAAGACGAGCCTAATGGGGCGTCCCGGACGTCCGGACCGTGGTGCGGCCGAGCGGGTCAGGCGAGCAGGCCGAGGCCTTCGAGCCGCGTGCCCGGCTCGAGGTCGAGGCCGCAGCGCGAGAGCAGCCCGCGCACCCCCTGCACCGAGCGCTCGGACAGCTCCTCGACCTCTTCCGCGAGCTCCTCGCCGTCGGTGCTCGTGAGCGCGGCGTGGAGGTCCCCGTCGCTCAGCGCGCGCGCCACCGCGACCATCAGGTTGAGGATGCCGTGCTGCGCGGGAGCGCTGCCGTCGTCGGTCCGGACGACCTCGCGGAGCCCGAGCGTCGTGAACCCGCGCCCGGCCTCGACGACCACGCGCACGAACTGCTCGACGTCCTCCACCGACGGCACGTCCGAGGCCCGGCCCGCCGCAGCGCAGCTTCGGGGCGCAGCCGTGGTCGGCCACCCGGCGCACGGCGTCGAGCCACGCGCTGTGCCGGCCGGCTCGCTGTCGGCCGGGCGCAGCGGCTCGACCACCGCCACGACGTCCTCGGGCACGAACTCCGCCACCCGCTCCAGCCAGACGGCGTCGACGTCGGGGGGCGCGGCCGTCTCGATGGTGCGCGGGGTGAGCAGGCCGGAGCGGGAGAACACCGTGGACAGCGCCTTGGGCACCGCGCCCAGCCCGGTGTCGACGACGAGCGAGACGTCGACCGGGCGCGACGGTGCGGCCCGCGCGAGCTCGGTGACGAGCGTCGACAGCCGGGACACCGGGCACGCGAGCTGCCCGACCAGACCACCGTGCCGCCCGTCCCGTGCCGCCAGGTAGCGGGCGACGACCGTGTCGACGGCGGGGGCGGTGAGCCGCGGCCGCAGGAGGCTGGTGTCGTCGACGAGCCGGGCGAAGAGCGGAGGGACGGGCCACGGCTCTGCACCAGCTGCCGGCACCGTCACGGTCACAGACGCTAACGGGTGCGCTTCCGCGGACCTCGAACCGGCCGATCGGTGTCCGGACTCTGGACACTCGCCGGGCGCCAAGATAAGTTAGCCTCACCTAATCTGGAGGTGCGCGTTGGGAACCACGCGGCAGCGGCGTCCCCCCGCTCCGACCGTCGGCGAGCGGGCCCGGAGCCTGGTCACGCGCGGGGGAAGCGCCGCGCTGGTGGGCACCGGAGCACCGCGACCGGCCCGCCCCACCGTGCACCACGTGCGGGCCGACGGATCGGCGGTGCTCCTCGCTCGCCGACGACGAGCCGCTGCTCGACCGCGTCCGCCGCTCGGACGAGGCCGGGCTCCCCGCGATGCTGGAGCTCGCCGACCGGGCGCCGGTCGAGCTCCGCGAGCCCGTACGCGGGCTGCTCTGGATCACCTGCTGGCTGACCGTGCCCGATCCGGCGTCGGCCGGAGCCTCGCGTCGCGCGCCGCCGAGATCCGGCCGGTCCCGGGTGGCTCGAGCTGGGTGACGGCGCCACGCTCGTCCGGCTCGTGCCGGGTTCGGTCGTGCTGGCCGACGCCGAGGGGGGCGCGGCGCTCTCACCCGTCGACCTCGCCGCGGCCCGGCCCGACCCCTTCTGCCGGATGGAACGGCACTGGCTCGCGCACCTCGAGACGGCCCATCCCGAGGTGTTCGCGGCACTCGCACGGCACCTGCCCGCCCCGCTGGGCCGCGTGCAGGGTGCGCGCATCCGGCCGCTCGGCATGGACCGCCTCGGCCTGCGGCTCCGCGTCGAGACACCCGGCGCCGACCACGACGTGCGGCTGGCGTGGCCGACGCCCGCCACCACGGTCGAGGAGCTGAAGGCCCAGCTGGGCCTCATGGTCGGTTGCCCGTTCCGCCTCGCCGAGTCGCCGGCGCGACCGACGGGCTGAGGCGCCGCCGCCCTTCGCGGGTCGCGCCCTCGCGGGTCGCTGCCCTTCGCGGGTCGTCAGCCGCTGCGCCTGGGCTCTGCAGCCGCGCGCGGGTCGGGTGGCCGCGATGCCGCCCGCCCGCACCCGGCGCGTCACCGCCCGCTCGGCGACGAACGACGCGACCGGGATGGTGCCCGCGAGCAGGATCAGCACGGCGTCGAGCGGCTTCCAGCGGCACCGCTCGGCCAGGATCAGGGTGCACAGGATGTAGACCATGTACAGGAAGCCGTGCGTCACGCCGACGATCGCGACCGGCCCCGGCCTGTCGAAGAAGTACTTCATCGGCATCGCCACGAACACCAGGATCAGCAGCCCGATACCGGTGACCCAGGCGGCGACCCGGTAGTTGCGCAGTGCGGTCTCGACGGACAACTAGTGCCTTCCCTCGGTGGACGCCGCGTCCCTGGCGGCGAGCTGCGCCAGCATCCTGTTGTACTCGGCCAGCTCCGGGTCGTCGTCGGCGGCGGGCTCGGGCGTCCGCGCCGGGCGGGGGCCGAACGGCGACGGGCCGGACGGCGGCGCCTCGGACGGCACCGCGGCGGCCGGACTTCGGCGGACGGCTCGGCGGCCGGTGGGTCGACGGGGCTGCCGGGGTCGGCATCGCGGAGGCTGCGGACCTCCATGCGCAGCATCCGGAACCACATGACGCCGAAGAAGATCGCGAACACGGGCCACTGCAGGCCGTAGCCGACGTTCAGGGCGCTTCCCATCGCCGAACCCGCGCGGCCCCACTGCCACGCGGCCAGCCACCCGCAGGTGACCATCGCCCCGAGCGTGAGCAGGTGCCACGCGATCCAGCGGGGGAGAACACCAGCTGTCGCACGGGGCCAGGGTACGCCAGCAGGTACCGTCGACCTCCGTGTCCCGGGCCCGCTCGACCACCGTCCGGGAGTGGCTGTCGCCGCCGCCGTCCACCACCGCCGTGATCGACGACCCGAGGGCACGCAGGCTCCTCGTCACCGAGATCCTGGTCGTCCTCACCGTCACGCTCGGGCTGTCGGCGGCCGCGCAGCGCACTGAGCCTGCTCGACGCGGTGCTGCAGCCGATCCCGCTGGCCGAGCAGCAGGTCGCGCTCAACGCGCCCGCCGCGCAGGTCGGGCTCGTCGACCTGGCGGTGCAGCTGACCCGGGTGCTCCAGCTCGTCGGCTGGGGTGCGCTCGGGGCCTACCTGCTGATCCGCGGCGGGATCGCGCTGCGTGCCGTCGGGCTGGACCGGGACCGCCCTGTGAGCGACGCCGTCCGCGCCGTGGGCCTCGCCGCGCTGATCGGCGTGCCCGGCCTCGGGCTGTACTTCGTCGCGCGGGCGCTCGGCGTGAGCGTGACGATCGCCGCGTCGACGCTGACCGACACGTGGTGGCAGCTCCCCGTGCTCATCGTCTCGGCCGCGGCGAACGGGTGGGCCGAGGAGGTGGTGATGGTGGCGTACCTGATCACCCGCCTGCGCCAGCTCGGCTGGTCGGAGAACCGGTCCCTGGGCGCGCAGGCGCTGCTGCGCGGCGCGTACCACCTGTACCAGGGCCTCGGCGGGTTCGTCGGGAACCTGGTGATGGGGCTGGTGTTCGGCAGGCTCTGGCAGCGCACGAACCGGCTGTGGGTGCTCGTCGGCGCCCACACCCTGATCGACGTCGTGGCCTTCACCGGCTACGCGCTGCTGCACGGCCGCGTCGCCTGGCTCCCCTGACCCCGCCGCGCCGCCCGGTCCGCCCCGATGTCAGGAAAGCCACTTTCCCGCCATCTGATGGCGTGAAAGTGGCTTTCCTGCATCCCGGCACCCGGGACGGCCTCAGGGCAGGGCGAGGATCTGGTAGCGCATGCGGGCCATCATGTTCTCCGGGCCCGGCCTGGATGCCCGAGGCCGAGAAGAGCTCGTCGATGCGGCCGGGGAGGTCCTCGGGATCCCAGCGCCTGCCGCCGTTCTTGATCTCCGCGACCGACGTGAACGGCTGGAAGATCTCGACGCTGTCGCCCTGGACGCCGAAGACCTTGCCGCTGATGTGGCTCGACGCGTCCGAGCACAGGAACGAGACGAGCGGCGCGACGTTCTCGGGGGCGAAGAAGTCGAACTCGCCGCGCTCGATCGCCTCGTCGCGGCGGGCCCGGAACTCGTCGGGCATGAGGTCCAGGGTCATCCGGGTGAGGGCGGTGGGCGCGATCGCGTTGCTGGTGATCCCGCCCCGCGCGCCCTCCATCGCCACGATCGTCGAGAACGCGGCGATGCCGGCCTTCGCGGCGCCGTAGTTCGACTGCCCGAAGTTGCCGAGCAGCCCCGACGTCGAGGCCGTGTGCACGATGTGTCCCGGGCGCTTCGCGTCCTTCCAGTACTGCACCGCGGCGCGCGTCGGCAGGAAGTGCCCGCGCAGGTGCACCCGGATCACCGCGTCCCAGTCGTCGTCCGACAGCTTGGCGACGGTCCTGTCGCGCAGGATGCCCGCGTTGTTCACGAGCGCGTCGAGCTGGCCGAACTCGGACACCGCCGCGCTGACCAGAGCGTTCGCGGCGGTCGCGTCGGCCACGTCACCGCCCACCGCGAGTGCACGACCACCCGCGGCGATGATCTCCTTGGCCACCGCCTCGCCGGCGTCCGGGTCGAACTCACCGACCACCACGGCAGCACCCTGGGCCGCGCATTCCAGCGCCTCGCCCCGTCCGATGCCCCGGCCCGCGCCGGTGACGATGACGACCTTGCCGTCGAGAAGTCCCATGCCCGGCATTTTATGACTCGCCGGTAACTTCGGAGCGTGTAGCTCCTCACACCCGCCGGTCAGCGGAGCGTGACCTGCTTCCCGGCCAGCGCGTCGCGCGCACGGCGCTCGGCGTCACCGAGCGGCCCGTCCGCGGCCAGCGCCTCGTCGAGGCGGGTGGCGAACGTGGCCACCGGCTCGGTCCACTCCTTGGCGTGCATCTCCCGGTCGAGGTCCCACACCGGCACCAGCAGGCCGTGCGCCCGGAAGACCCCTGCGTAGCGCGCGTCGGGCGTCAGACCGAGCTCGCCGCGCGCATGCAGCCTGGCCAGCGCCGCCAGCAGCTTCTCCTCGGGCTCCGGGCGCACCCACCGCAGGTGGGCCTTCGTCCCGGTGTCGACCCAGTACGCCGCCTGGACACCCTCGGCCACCAGTGGCTCGGTGGGCAGGATCACGGCGTTGGCCCGCTCGACGGCGGCCAGCACGTCGGCGCTCGGCTCCTCGCCGTCGGGGACGGCGATCCACCACGCGAAGTCGGCGTGCAGCGTGAGGTCCAGCGCCGAGTCGGGTTCCAGGACGTCCTGCAGGCGGATCGGGTCGGGCCCGCCGATGCCGGGGCCGACGACCTGCAGCGCACTGCCCGGTTCGGCGTCGCGGGCCCACGCCAGCGCGCGGGCGAGGTCGGCCGACAGATCGCCGGAGCGGGTCTGGACCTGCATCCCGAGCAGGATCTCGCCGCCGGGGCGGACCAGCGCGGCCGAGGCTCCCGGCAGCACCGTCGCGAGGGTGACGGGCACGTCGCCCGCCTCCCGCAGCGGCAGCGGCGCCGTGGCGGAGGGCAGGAACTCCCGCATCGCCACGAGGTCGCACTCGGCGGCCAGCCCGGCGAACGGGCGGGTGACGATGACGTCGTCCCCCGCGCCGTGGCAGGCCTTGTAGCGCTTGCCCGACCCGCACGGGCACGGGCGGCGGGGGTTCTCGCCTGCTGGAGCGGCGCGACGCTCGCGTGTCTTCTTGGCCATGGTGCCGCAGACGCTATCGGGTGCGGGGCGCCATCCGCCCAGGGGCCGGGGCCATCGCGCGGGGCGCCCCTGCGGGGCCGGAGGTGGCCGGCCGCCGTGCACCGACGCCGGGCGGGGGCCGCGGTGCGGCCCGGGCCCCGGCGACCGGACGGACCGCTCGCGCCCGTCATCGCGCGGACCTCCATCTCGGCGAACCGCGTGGAGCCGCCCAGCTCCTTGCCGCCCACGAACGTGCCGACCACGGCGAGCAGGAAGGAGAGCGGGATGGAGACGATGCCGGGGTTGGACAGCGGGAAGTAGGCGAAGTCGACGCCGGGGAGCATCGACGTGGGGCTGCCCGAGACCGCGGGCGAGAGGATCACCAGTACCAGCGCCGAGAACATGCCGCCGTACATGCTGAACAGCGCACCCATGGTGTTGAAGCGTCGCCAGAACAGCGCGAAGAGCAGCGAGGGCATGTTGGCCGATGCCGCGACGGCGAACGCGAGCGCCACCAGCACCGCGACGTTCTGGCCGTTCGCCAGGATCCCGCCCCCGGTGGCGAGCAGGCCGACCACCACCGCGGTCGCGCGCGCCACCCGCACCTCCTGGACCGGCTCGGCCGCGCCGCGCTTGATCACGTTGGCGTAGACGTCGTGGGCGAACGACGCGGACGCGGTGATCGTCAGCCCGGCGACGACGGCGAGGATCGTGGCGAAGGCGACCGCGGCGACGATCCCCAGCAGCAGCTCACCGCCGAGCCGGAAGGCGAGCAGCGGGGCCGCGGAGTTCGACGCTCCCGGCGCCGCCTTGATGGCGTCTCCGCCGACCAGCGCCGCGGCGCCGTAGCCGATGACGACCACCATGAGGAAGAACGCGCCGATCATCCAGATCGCCCAGACCACCGAGCGACGCGCCTCCTGGGCGTTCGGGACCGTGTAGAAGCGCATCAGGATGTGCGGGAGGCTGGCCGGGCCGAGCAGCGCGGCGAGCGACAGCGAGATGAAGTCGATCTTGGCGAGCTCGGTCTGCCCGTACAGGAGCCCCGGCGCGAGCAGCCGCTCGCCCGCCTTCGGGCTGTTGTCGACGGCGTCGCCGAGCAGCGCGGAGAAGTTGAACCCGTACCGCCCGATCACCCACGCCGCCAGGACCAGGCCGGTCACGATCAGCAGGTTGGCCTTGAGGATCTGCACCCACGTGGTGCCCCGCATCCCCCCGACCAGCACGTAGGCGAGCATCAGCACCCCGACCCCGGCGATCACCAGGGACTGCCCGAGGCGGTTCGTGTTGGGGATGCCGAGCAGCAGGGCGATGAGGCCGCCCGCGCCTGCGACCTGGGCGATCATGTAGATCAGGGAGATCATGAGCGTCGACGTCGCGGCGGCGGACCGGACCGGACGCTGGCGCAGGCGGTAGCTCAGGACGTCGCCCATCGTGAAGCGGCCGGTGTTGCGGAGCCGCTCGGCGACGAGCAGGAGGGCGACGAGCCAGCCGACGAAGGCGCCGATCGCGTACAGCAGCCCGTCGTAGCCGGCCAGGGCGACCGCACCGGCGATGCCGAGGAACGCGGCGGCGGACAGGTAGTCGCCGGCCAGTGCGACGCCGTTCTGGGCGCCGGTGAAGCGGCTGCCCGCGGTGTAGTAGTCCGTGGCCGTCCGGTTGGACCGGCCGGCCCGGTACACCACGACGAGGGTCAGCAGGACGAACGCGCCGAACACCGTGATGTTGACGAGCGGGCTGCCGACGCCGGTCGACTGCTGCGCGAGATGGACCGTCACCACGAACTCCCTCCGGGCACAATGCGAACGGGCCGACCTCGCTGGTCCGGCTCGTCCGCCTGGCCTCGCTGCGAGTCCAACGATCTCCCGCGCCGAAGGTCACGAGAGCGTCACCCACGGGAGCGACATGGCACCGTTCGACCCCGCCGAGCCCGGCTTCCTGGCCGACCCGTATGCCGCCTTCGCCGCGTTGCGCGCGCTCGGGCCGGTGCACGAGCACCACCTGCTCGGCATGCCGGTGGCGGTCTCGCACGCCGCGTGCTCGGAGGTGCTGCGCGACCGTGGCCTCGGCCGGATCTGGGCCGACGCGGAGCCTGCCGACCGGTTCACCGCGTTCAACCTGCTGCACCGCAACTCGCTGCTCGAACGCGAGGGCGAGTCGCACGCCCGGCTACGCGGCCTCGTCGCAGGCGCGTTCGGCCGCGGGCACACCGCACGCCTCGCGCCGTGGGTGCAGGACCTGGCCGATCGGCTCGTCGCCGACCTCGCCGCCCGGATCCGGCTCGACGGGAGGGCCGACCTCATGTCGGCGGTGGCCGCGCCGCTGCCCGTCGCGGTGATCGCCGAGCTGCTCGGGGTGCCCGAGCCGGCCCGGTCCGCGATGCGCGGCTGGTCGAACGCCATCGTCACGATGTACGAGCCCGACCCGGGCGACGTGCGGCGCCGGGCTGCCGAGGCCGCCGCCGCGGAGTTCGTCACGGCCCTGCGCGACCTCGCCGCCCGTCGCCGCGCCGACCCCGCCGACGACCTGGTGTCGGACCTGGTGCCGGACCTCGACACCGACGAGCTCGTCGGCACCGCCGCGCTGCTGCTCATGGCGGGCCACGAGGCCACCGTGAACGTCGTCGGCAACGGGGTGCTCGCCCTGCTCCGCCACCCCGAGCAGTGGCAGCGGCTGTGCGCCGATCCCGGGATCGTCGACACCGCCGTCGAGGAGCTGATCCGCTACGACCCGCCGCTGCAGCTCTTCGAGCGCACGGCCGTGCAGGACACGGAGGTGGCCGGGCACCTGGTGCGCGCCGGCACGAAGATCGCGGCGCTGCTCGGCGCCGCGGCGCGCGACCCGCAGGTGTTCGACCGTCCCGACGAGCTGGACCTCGGCCGCCGCCCGAACCCGCACCTGGGCTTCGGCGCGGGCGTCCACTACTGCCTGGGCGCCCCGCTCGCCCGGCTGGAGATCGCGGCGACGTGCACGGCGCTGAGCACGCGGCTCCCGGGTCTGCGCCTGGCAGGCGAGCCGGTCCGCCGCCCCGACTTCGTCATGCGCGGGCTGCGGGAGCTGTGGGTGACGGCGTGACCACCCCAGGCCCCGAGCCCCGTCCGGTGCGAACGGCACTCTCGGACGAACCTGTTGATCGAAAGTGCCGTTCGCGCGGAGTCCCGACCCGGACCACCAGCCGTCGGGGCCGCAGCCTGGCGGGCCCGAGAAGGTGGGTGAGGCGGGTGATGAGCACCGCCGTCGCGACGGCCGTGGCCGCGGCCACGAGGTCCAGCAGCGCGTGGAGCAGCACGCCGTCCGCGCGCGCCTGGACCCCCTCCCGCATCGACCAGAGCAGCACCGTCGCGGCCAGCAGCGCCCCCGCGACCCACAGCGCCCACCAGACCAGGAGCAGCCGGGACGGGCGGGGCCGCTCGCCCGCGGGCCGGTCGAGTGCGGTGTGCTCGATCTCGGCCAGCACCGACCCCGGCACGGAGAGGTTCAACCCCGGAACCAGCCAGCCGAGCACGATCGCACGGGGGCCGCGGGACGGCTCGACACCGCCGCGGTCGGCCGCGGCCCGCGACGCGCGCAGCGTCCAGACCACCGTCAGCCCGCCCGCGACGGCCGCCAGGATCGGCGCCACCGTGCCGGCCGCGACCACCAGCGCGTCGGACGCGGCGACGACACCCGCCCGCAACGCGCCCTCCCGGCTGGCCACGAGCAGCGCGTAGCGCCAGATCTCCGCGGCTCCCGCGAGCAGCGCGACCGCGGCCGTCGCCCACAGCAGCGGCACGATGCCCGCCAGCAACGACCGGGCGCCCTGCAACGGCTCGGGCGCTGCGGGTTCGCCGGAGCTCGGGGGGACCCACGGCCGCGCGGGGAAGCCCCAGCGGGGCAGCGCGCGGTAGCGCGGCGGCCCCGAGTAGCGGGCGCGGTAGCGCGGCAGCACGGGTGGCCGGCTGTCCGGCGGTGGCTCGGCCACCCACTGCATCGCGGCGAGGTAGCGGCCGCAGTACGGGCAGAACGGTCCACCCCCGGGCGGAGGCGTTCGGCCGCAGCGGGGGCACCCGATCGCCGGGGCGGGGGTGGCCACGGTCCCGGCTAGATGACGTCCGGCGCGACGCCGTCGCGCTCGGCGACCATCGGCCTGCCCAGCGCCGCCCACGACTGCATCCCGCCGTCGACGTTGACCGCCTGGTGGCCCTGCTGGGCGAGGAAGGCGGCCACGCGCGCGGACCGGGCTCCCGACCGGCAGATCACGTACAGGGTGTCGGCGTCGGGCACGTCGGCGAGGCGGGCAGCGATCTCCGACATCGGCAGGTGCCGGGCATCGGGCGCGTGGCCCGCGGTCCATTCGTCGGCCTCGCGGACGTCGAGCAGGAGCGCGTCGGACGGGAGGTCGGCCACCGGGACGGAGGGCAGCGCGTTCATGACCGGCATCCTGCCACGGGGACCGGTGACGGCCCGGTGTGGAAAGCGACGGCGGGGCGGACCCGCATGGGCCCGCCCCGCCGGTCGAGACGTCGGTGGATCAGTGCGAGCTGGCCTTCTCCGAGCCGGCGCCGGTCAGCGACCGGACCTCCATCTCGGCGAACTTGGCCAGGTTCACCTCGTGGCGGGCGCCGATGTACGTGCCGATGACGCCGAGCAGGAACGAGAGCGGGATCGACACGATGCCCGGGTTCTGCAGGGGGAAGAACGCGAAGTCCACGCCCTTGAAGATCACGCTCGTCTTGCCCGACACCACCGGCGAGAAGATGATCAGCAGCACGCAGCTCAGCAGGCCGCCGTAGATGCTGTACAGCGCACCGGTGGTGTTGAACTTCTTCCAGTACAGCGAGTAGAGGATCGTCGGCAGGTTCGCCGACGCCGCCACCGCGAACGCCAGCGCGACGAGGAACGCGATGTTGATGCCGTTCACGAGGATGCCGCCGATGATCGCGAGGGTGCCGATCACGACGGCGGTCCGGCGCGCGACCTTGACCTCGTCGTCGGGCGACGTCTCGCCGCTCTTGATCACGTTCGCGTAGACGTCGTGCGCGAACGACGCCGACGCGGTGATCGTCAGACCGGCGACGACCGCGAGGATCGTCGCGAACGCGATGGCCGAGATGAGCCCGAGGAGGATCTCGCCGCCGAGCTCGAAGGCCAGCAGCGGAGCCGCCGAGTTGACCCCGCCGGGAGCACCGCTGATGGCCTCCGGACCGACGAGCGCGGCCGCCCCGTAGCCCAGGACCAGCGTGAACAGGTAGAAGATCCCGATCACCCAGATCGCCCACACCACGGACCGACGGGCCTCCTTGGCGGTGGGCACCGTGTAGAAGCGCATCAGGATGTGCGGCAGGCCCGCGGTGCCGAGCACGAGGGCGAGGCCCAGCGAGATGAAGTCGATCTTCGCGAGGCCGGTGGCCCCGTACTGCAGGCCGGGGTTGAGGATGGCCTCGCCCTTGGGGCTCGCCGCCGCGGCGTCCCCGAGCAGCGCCGAGAGGTTGAACCCGACGATGCCCAGCACCCAGACCGTCATGACCGCGGCGCCGATGATCAGCAGGACGGCCTTGATGATCTGCACGTAGGTCGTGCCCTTCATGCCCCCGACGAGCACGTAGACGATCATGAGGATGCCGACCACGGCGATGACGATGCTCTGCCCGAGCCGGTTGCTGTTCGGGATCTGCAGCAGCAGGGCGATCAGGCCACCCGCACCGGCCATCTGCGCGAGCAGGTAGAAGAACGACACCACGAGGGTGGACGTGGCGGCGGCCGCGCGCACCGGACGCTGCCGCATCCGGAAGGCCAGCACGTCGCCCATCGTGAACTTGCCGGTGTTGCGCAGCAGCTCCGCCACCAGCAGGAGCGCGACGAGCCAGGCCACGAGGAATCCGACGGAGTAGAGGAAGCCGTCGTAGCCGTTGAGGGCGATGGCGCCCGCGATGCCGAGGAACGAGGCCGCTGACAGGTAGTCGCCCGAGATGGCGATGCCGTTCTGCGGCCCGGTGAACGACCGTCCGGCCGCGTAGTAGTCCGATGCCGTCTTGTTCGTGCGGCTGGCCCGGTAGACGAAGACCAGCGTGACGGCGACGAAGGCCAGGAAGATCCCGATGTTCAGGCCGACACTGCCCACGTTGGCGGGAGCGGGGGCCTGGGCGAGCGCGCTCACGAGGCGGCCTCGATCTTCTCACGGAGCGCGGCGGCGGCGGGGTCGAGGTTCTTGTTCGCGAAACGCACGTAGATCGTGGTGATCAGGAACGTGGTGACGAACTGCAGCAGCCCGATGATCAGGCCGATGTTGATGTTGCCCCACACCTTGATGGACATGAACCCGGGCGCGTAGGACGCCAGGAGCACGTACGCCAGATACCAGAGCAGGAACGCCGCACTCATCGGGAACACGAACCCGCGCAGCCGCCGACGGAGGTCGACGAACTCCGGACTGGCCTGGACCTGCTCGTAGATCGTTCCCGTCGACTGCTCGCCCGTGGTACTCACGGCGCCTCCCCGTCTTGTTCCCTTTGGTGCACTGCGTGCGTGAGTGCCCGGTTTCGGGTTCATGACGCAGCGAACGACAGATGAGCCGAACTTGCAGGCTGGGATACTCCACGGGGGTGAACGCATCCCCTCGGTCGGGCCGAGGCCTTCCCGCAGCCGAATGGTTACCGCAAGACGACGAACGGTCAAGTACCGGAAGGCGCGCCGCGCGACGTGACCGAACTGTCACCGACGCGGCCGCAGGTTCACCCGATAGTTGAGGTCGTCCTGCCGGGCATTCTCATCTAGTGAGACGGCGGGAGCGCTCGTCGAGCCGTTCACGGCTCAGGCCGAGGCGCTCCGGGGCGTGCATGCGCAACATGACCTGCTCGGCGTCCCCGGGGCGGCGCCGCGCGGTCAGCCGGCTCACCACGGCCATCGTCAGGAAGGCCGCCGGCGCGCTGACGATCGCGGGCTGATGCAGCAGCACACCCGGCAGGCCCGCCACGGCGACGCCTGCGAGGGTGGCGATCACCGCGCCGACGGAGAGCACCCCGCCGACCAGCACCCCGGCGATCGCCCCGTGATCGGTCAGGCCCCGCCACCAGATGCCCAGCACGAGAAGCGGGCAGAACGTCGACGCCGCGACCGCGAACGCGAGCGAGACCGTCTCGGCGAAGCCGAGCCTGGTGATGAACAGGGCCATCCCGAGCGGCACCGCGCCCGCGATCACCGCGGCCAGCCGGAAGCTGTGCGCCCGCCCCCGGCGCAGGGCGTCGGAGTAGATGACGCCCGCCACGCTGACCGCCAGACCGGTGGCGGTGGACAGGAACGCCGCCCACGCGCCGGATGCGATGAGCGCGGTCAGCACGTCGGACATCCAGCCGTCGCCGAGCGCCGCCGACGGCAGCAGCAGCACCGCCGCGTCGGTCTGGCCGTTGACCAGCAACTGGGGTGTGTAGAGCCGCGACAGCGCGCCGAGCAGGATCGGCAGCAGGAAGAAGGCCCCGACCAGCGCGAGCGCGACCACCGCGGTCCGGCGGGCCGCCCGCCCGTCGGCGTTGGTGTAGAACCGGGCCAGCACGCTCGGGAGACCCATGGTGCCGAGGAACAGCGCGAGCATCAGCGAGTAGGTCTCCAGCAGCTGATGGTCGCGCTCGCCGGAGAGCGGCGCCACCCAGCCGTCGTCCGTGTGGGCGCGCCGACCGGCACGGGCACCGCGGAGCCGCCCGCGAACGTCAGCGACGACCCGGACGCCACGCTGTGCGTGCCCGGACCCCAGCTGACCTGCCCCGCCTGCGGCACCCCGTCCACGACGCCGGTGGCGACGAACGTGACGGGCTCGCTCACCTCCAGCACGACGTCGGTCCGGATGTCGACGATCGTCTCGCCGTCGAACTGTGGCGGGGCGGCACGGGAGAACTCCCGCTTGTCACCGGCGAAGTGCACCAGCAGCACGACAGCGGGCAGGACGAGCGCGGTGACCTTGAGGCAGTACTGGAACGCCTGCACGAGCGTCATCGAGCGCATGCCACCGAAGAGCAGCGTCGCGAGCACGACGGCGCTGGCGGCGACCGCGCCGGTCCAGCTGGGCAACGAGGTCACCGCGGCGACGGTGAACCCGGAACCCTGCAGCTGCGGCAGCATGTAGAGCCACCCGATGACGATGGTGAACAGCGCGCACACCTGCCGCAGCCGCGGCGAACGCAGCCGTGCATCGGCGAAGTCCGAGCACCGTGTAGGCCCCCGAACGGCGCAACGGAGCGGCGACGAACAGCAGCAGCGCGAGGTAACCGGCGGTGAAGCCGACCGGGTACCAGAGGGCGTCGGTGCCGTTCTGCAGGATGAGTCCCGCCACGCCGAGGAAGGCGGCGGCGGACAGGTACTCCCCGGAGATGGCTGCGGCGTTCGCGGAGGGGCCGACCGTACGGGAGGCGACCAGGAAGTCCGACGTGCTCCGGGCGGCCGCCGCACCGAAGAAGTTCACGACCGCCGAGGCCCCGACGACCAGTGCCATGCCGAACAGACTCACCACGGCGGCGGTGCTCACGGTCCCGCCTCACGGTGCGTCGTCACCGCACTACTATGTCCCCCGTTCTGACAACCGTCACGGGTCTGTTGGTTGCAGCCTGTCATGACCTAGCCCGAGCCGTTCCGGAGCGTGCAGGCGGAGCAGCACGTCGTCGACGTCGGTCGGCACCTCGCGCCGCGACATCCTGCTCACCAGGATCATCGTCAGGAACGCCGCCGGGACCGTCACGGGGGCCGGGCGGTAGAGCAGGACGCCCAGCCAGCCGGGCGGCAGCACGGCGAACAGGCTGAACGCGACCGCGGCCATGGACAGCCCGCCGCCCACGAGGACGCCGGCCGCGGCACCGCGGGCGGTGAGCCCGCGCCACCAGATGCCGAGTACGAGCAGCGGGCAGAACGTGGACGCGGCCACGGCGAACACCAGCGGCACGGTGAGCGCGAAGTCCAGCCGCGTCACCGTCAGGGCCAGTGCCAGCGGCACCACCGCGGACAGCAGCGCGGCGAAGCGGAAGTCCCGCAGCCTGCCCCGCAGGACGTCGGTGTAGAGCACGCCCGCCAGGCTGACGACGAGGCCCGACGAGGTGGACAGGAACGCCGCCGCCGCGCCCGCCGCGACCAGGCCGCCGAGCAGCCACCCGAACCAGCCCTGCCCCAGCGCGGCGGTGGGCACGAGGAGCACCGCGGCGTCGGTCTGGCCGCTGACCAGCAGCTGCGGGGTGTAGAGCCGGGACAGCGCCCCCATGAGCGTCACCAGGATGTAGACCCCGCCGATCATCGCGAGCACGGCGACCGTGGTGCGGCGGGCAGCCCGTCCGTCCGGGTTGGTGTAGAACCGCACGAGCACGTGCGGCAGGCCCATCGTGCCGAGGAAGCCGGCGATCAGGATCGCGTAGATCTCCAGCAGCTGGTGGTCGGCCGGGCCCCGACATCGGCGCCAGCCAGTCCTGGTCCCGTGCGGGCGCGCCGGCGACCGTGGGCACCGGCGAGTCGGCCTCGAACCGCAGGGTGCTGCCGGCCCGCACGACGTGCGTGCCCGGCGCCCACTCCACGGGTCCGTTCACCTGCCGGCCGTCGATCTCTCCGGTGGCGTCGAACCCGACGGTCTCGGCGACGTCCAGCTTCGCGTCGGTGCGCACCTTCACGGTGGTGTCCGCCGGGAACTCCGGCGCAGCCGGGCGGTCGAACGTGCGTGCGTCGGACATGAAGACCGACGCCACCACGATCGCCGGGACGGCCAGCGCGGTGAGCTTGAGCCAGTACTGGAACGCCTGCACGAACGTGATCGACCGCATGCCGCCGCCGACCACCGTGAGCAGCACGAGGACACCGGCCGCCGCGATCCCGCTCCATGCGGGCAGCGCGGTGAGCGTCGTCAGGGCCAGCCCGGCGCCCTGCAGCTGGGGCAGCAGGTAGAGCCACCCGATCAGCAGCACGAACACCGTGCAGACCGTGCGCAGCCCCGGCGAGCCGAGCCGGGCCTCGGCGAAGTCGGGCACGGTGTACGCGCCCGACCTGCGCAGCGGTGCCGCCACGAACAGCACCAGCGCCAGGTAGCCCGCGCTGAACGCGATGGGGTACCAGAGCGCGTCGGCGCCCTCCCGGAGGATGAGCCCGGCGATGCCGAGGAACGACGCTGCGCTCAGGTACTCGCCGGAGATCGCGCTGGCGTTCGCGACCGGGCCGACCGTCCGCGACGCCACCAGGAAGTCCGACGTGCTGCGCGCGACCCGCACGCCCATCGAACCGATCACGGCCGAGACGATGCCGACGAGCGCGATGCCGACCAGGGCGACGATGGCGGGTGTGCTCATCAGGCGCGCTGATCAGTCCTGCACGTGGTCGGCGAAGTCCTGCTCCACGCGCTCGGCCGTGCGGGTGTGCCACCAGCCGAGGAGGAGCAGGAACGGGTAGACGAGCACGCCGAGCAGCAGCCACGGCAACCGCAGGCCCAGCGACCTCGACCTGGCCGATCACCGGGAACAGCGCGAAGAGCAGCGGCAGCAGCCCGAGGGTGAGCCCGGCGACCGCCGCGAACCGCAGCGCCACCGTGAGCTGGGAGCCGATGAGGTTGCTGCGCAGCAGCTCACCGACGGCGGTGCCCTCCTGGACGTCGACCACCGTGCGGACGGACCGCGCGATGCCCTTGCGCTCGGCGAGAACGACGCGGACGCGCTTGCCGGCGGCGTCACCGGGCGCCTCGCCGGGCGACTCGACCGGGGCGGCGGCCGCGGGCGATGGCCGGGAGCGCCGACGGGGATCGTGACGGGGGCGGAGCCGTTCGCGTCCGGACCGGGGCGGCGCGGACCGGGCACCTCCACGTCGGAGGGCGGGGGAGCCGGCGGGGATACCAGGGGCCGAGACATCGGGAGCGGGGGCGCGGGCGCGCCGCCGGCGAACGGCGGGGGCGCCAGCGGCGGGGGCTGCGACGCCGCCGACCAGTACAGCGGCGGTTCGGTCGACTCGGTCGGGCGGTGGGGCCTGCGGGGAGCGCGGCGGCCCCGCCGGACGCCCCGGATAGGTCGGGGTCGGCGCCCGCAGCGGCGCCGGGGCCGGAGGATGCCTGGCCGGGAGCATCCCGCCGGGGCCGGTGCGGTGGGGGGCCCGTTGCGGTCGGGGGCCCGGCGGTAGCGACGGGCCGCCGAGAGGCCCCGTGGCGGGTTCGTCGGTGGGCGGGCTCGTGGGCCGGACGAGGTGACGCGGCTCGTAGTCGCCCGTGCCGGGCGTCTCGCCGCCGTCGCGGCGGGCGTGCCGGCCCCCCGCCGAGCCCTTCGCCGCGATCCGGCGCTGGATCTCCTCGCGGAGCCAGAGCGACGCCGGGATCCGGCCCCTCGGCAGGCGCGGGGTCGTCGTCGGTGTCCTCGCCGGGACCCTCGCCGGGACCGTCCTCGGGCCCCGGCGACACCGACGGCGGGGCGCCGTCGGTGAATGTGCTCATCGCTGACTCCACGCCTGTTTCGTCGCGCGGACCAGCCGGTCCTTCAGCTCACGGGTGTGCCGGCGGCTGACCGGCAGCTCCGCGCAGTCCGGGCCGTTGCCGACCCGCACGACGTATCCGGAGCCGGAGAGCCGCAGCTCGGTGACCAGCGGCAGCGACACGAGGAACGAGCGGTGGATGCGTACGAAGCCGGCGTCGCGCCAGCGGTCCTCGAGCACCGACAGCGGGATCCGGACCAGGTGGCTGCCCTCGTGGGTGTGCAACCGCGCGTAGTCACCCTGCGCCTCGACGTAGCGAACGGCCGAGCGCGGCACGAGCTTCGTGGTGCCCGCCAGCTCGACGGGGATCACCTCGTCCTCGCCGTTGTCCTCCCGCGCCGGCTCGACGGACCCCGCGGCGCGGCTGGCGAGGATGCGGTCCAGCGAGGCCGCCAGGCGCTCGGCGCGCAGTGGCTTGAGCAGGTAGTCGACGGCGCCGACCTCGTACGCGTCGACGGCGCGGTCGTCGTGCGCCGTGACGAACACGACCGAAGGCGGCACGGCCATCGACGAGAACACCCTGGCCAGCTCCAGCCCGTCCAGGCCCGGCATGCGGATGTCGAGGAAGACCACCTCGACGTCGGTGCGCTCGGCCACGCGGGTGCCGGTCATCGGGTTGGCCATGGTGCGGCCGTTGCTGGGCGGGGCCGTCGCCTCCCGCACGCCCTGGCGGCTGTTCAGGATCCGCAGGGCGTCGGTGGCGTCGGAGGCCTTGAGCACCAGGCCGACCCGGGAGTCCTCGGTCAGCAGGTAGGCCAGTTCCTCGAGAGCCGGCTCCTCGTCGTCCACGGCGAGGACGACCAGGCCGCCAGAGCTGTCGTTGCTGTCCACGATCTCCTCATCCTGGTGTCCGTACCTCGCCGGTGCCGGGACGATCACGCCCGGTTCCGCCGACCATCGTGACGGGGAATCCGTGTGAGTGCCAGGGGCCAGCACCAATCGGGTTCGGTCGGTCACGCCAAGCTACAGACCGTACCGCGCCCACGTGGCCCGAATCTCGGCCGCCTGGGCGATTCCCAGGACACCGTCCGTCCCGAACGGTGCGCCTGCTGCCGCTGGGGCACCCAGCCCGAGCCGCGCGAGCAACGGCTTGCGGCCCTCGATGAGCACCGGCTCGGCGTCGGGGAACCGTTCGGCCAGGATGCCGCGCGGGGTGCCGAGGCCGTCGACGAGGCCGAGCTCGGCCGCGCGCGCACCCGTCCAGACCTCGCCGTCGAACAGCTCCACGCCCGCCCGCAGCCGGTCTCCCCTGCGCGTGACGACCCAGTCCCGGAACATCTCGTGCAGCTGGTCCTGCAGGCCACGCAGCCAGACGACGTCCTCGGGCTTCTCCGGGAGGAACGGGTCGAGCCGGGCCTTGGACTCCCCTGCCGTGTAGAGCCGCCGCTGCACGCCCACCCGCTGGATGAGGCCCTCCAGGCCGAACCCCTGGCTGATCACGCCGATCGAGCCGACGAGCGACGTCGGGTGCGCGTAGATCTCGTCCGCCGCGCAGGCGAGCCAGTAACCGCCCGAGGCGGCGACGTCCTCGCAGAACGCCACCACCGGCACCTCGCGCTCGTCGGCGAGACCGCGAATCCGGTCCGCGACCAGCGCCGACTGCGTCGCCGAGCCGCCAGGAGAGTTGATCAGCAACGCCACCGCGGCGAGCCGGTCGGGGGCGAAGGCCCGCTCGAGCACCTTCTCCACGGTTGTGGCGTTGATCACCGAACGGGGCACCGGTCCGGTCGCCGGAGTGATCACTCCGTGTAGCCGGACGAGGGAGACCGTGTTCCGCTCGGTCCGGTCCCCGAGCCGACCGGGCAACCGCGAGGCGAGCCGGTCCGGAATGCGCAGGCCGTCCATGCCGTCAACGTACCCGCCGCGCGTCGGCCGCCGTGGCCGAACCTGCTGGCCGGGGCGGGGACGGGCGACCTACACCCGGATCCCGGCGCGGAACTTCGGCACCCGCAGCGTGATCTTCATCCCGGCGCCGACGTTGGTGTCGACGACGAGCCCGAAGTCGTCGCCGAACGTCGAACGCATCCGGTCGTCGACGTTGCCCAGCCCGACGTGCGCACCGGAGAGGTGCGCGTCGTCGAGGTCCTCGGTGAGGCGGGCCGGATCCATCCCGATCCCGTCGTCCTCGACGATGATCACGCACTCCGACCCGGCGTTCTCCGCGGTGATCGTGATCGTGCCGCCGTTGGGCTTGCTCGCCAGGCCGTGCCGCACGGCGTTCTCGACCAGCGGCTGCAGCGCGAGGAACGGCAGCACCACCGACAGCACCTCGGGCGCGATCTGGAGCCTGATGTTGAGCCGGTCGCCGAACCGGGCCTTCTCCAGCGCGATGTAGCGCTCGATGTTCTCCAGCTCGTCGGACAGCTTCGTGTACTCCCCGGCCGTGCGGAACGAGTAGCGGGTGAAGTCGGCGAACTCGATGAGCAGCTCGCGGGCCCGCACCGGGTCGGTGCGGATGAACGACGCGATCGTCGTGAGCGCGTTGTAGACGAAGTGCGGCGAGATCTGGGCCCGCAGCGCCCGCACCTCGGCGCGGTTGAGGCGGGCCCTCGACTCGTCCAGCTCCGCCAGCTCCAGCTGGCTGGACACGTAGCGGCCGACCTCGCCGGTGGCCCGCATCAGGACCGGGCCCGCCGTCGACGTGGCGAGCGCGGCCAGCGTGCCGACGATCCGCCCGTCGGTCTCCAGCGGCACCACGAAGATCCCGCGCACGTCGCACCCGGGGTGGTCGCACGAGATGTTCGTGTGCGACGCCACCTGCTGGCGGCCGGTGGCGATGACCTGCTCGGCGAGCGACCGGACGTCGGGCTGGTGCTGGTCGGAGTCGCCGTCCCAGGCGAGCGTCTCGCCGGTGTTGTCGGTCATCGCGAGCGCGCACGTCTCCAGCAGCGTGCGCAGGTAGGGCAGCGCGAACTTCGCGGAGTCCGGCGACAGGCCCTCCCGCAGGGCGGGCGCGGCGAGCGCGACCGTGTGCAGGGTGCCGAACGTGGCCTTCTCCAGCGGCGTCTGGAACGCGTTGCGCCGGTTGCGGACGACCAGTACGACGACCACCACGACCATGCCGACGATGACCGCGAGCATGCCGAGTGCGGTCGACGAACAGTAGCTCTTCCACGTCCCTACCTCACCAGCCGGGACAGGCGCCTGTCCGCGAGCGGCTTGCCACCGGTCTGACAGCCGGGACAGTACTGGAAGGACCGGTTCGCGAACGACACCTCCCTTACGGTGTCGCCGCACACCGGGCAGGGCAGGCCGGTGCGCGCGTGTACCCGCAGGCCGGAGCGCTTCTCGCCCTTCAGCTCCGCGGCCTTCTGCCCGACCGACCGCTCCACGGCGTCGGTGAGCACGCCGCGCAGCGCGGCGAAGAGCTCGTCGACCTGCTCGGGCCGCAGCCGTCCCGCCACCGCGTAGGGCGACAGCTTCGCGGTGTGCAGGATCTCGTCGCTGTACGCGTTGCCGACCCCGGCCATCGTCTGCTGCTCCACGAGCAGGGTCTTGATCCGCTCGGTGCGCCCGGCGAGCAGCTCGCCGAACTCGTCGCGGGACAGGGCCAGCGCGTCGGGCCCGAGCCGGGCGATGCCGGGGACGTCCTGCGGGTCGCGTACGAGGTAGATCGCCAGCCGCTTCTGGGTGCCTGCCTCGGTGAGGTCGAACCCGGGACCGCCGACGGTGTCGAGATGGACCCGCAGCTCCAGCGGCCCCCGTCCGGGCTTCGGCGGCGCGGCACCGGCGCTGTCGTGCCAGCGCAGCCACCCGGCCCTGGAGAGGTGGGTGATGAGGTGCAGCTCGTCGTCGACGCGGTCGCGGAACTCGACGTCGAGGAACTTCCCGTGCCGCGCCGCTCCGGTGATCGTGCGGCCGGTCAGGACCGAGATCGGGGGATCGATAGGTCTTCAGCGCGCTCATGCTCGCCACGTCCACCCGCGCCACCGGGCGGTAGACCGCGTGTTCGCGCAGGTGGTGGGCCAGGGCGTCGACCTCGGGGAGTTCGGGCACGGGAAGACCTAGTTCACCGGCTGCAGCGGGCTGTCGGCGTGACCAGGGGTGCCCTGCGTGCGAAGCCTGCGCACGACGATGCGCAGCTCCTCACGGGACTTGGAGCCGCCGCGCACCAGGCCGGTCCAGCGCTCGGCGGGCGTCTTGTTCTCGGGGTGGTAGGCGCCCGCCGTCTCGGCGACGACCGTCCACGGGCGCCGCAGGTACCAGCGGATCGGGAAGAACAGCACGATCGCGGCGGCGATCAGCCAGTAGAACCACGGCACGTGCACCTCGACGGGCGACCACACGAACAGCACCACCCAGAACAGGAAGAGGGCGGAGAGGATCAGCACGGCGGCACCGCGGCCGCCGTCGACGTCGTGTTCGAAGTCGTCACCGGTGGCGGGCAGGGTCCACTCGATGTTGCGGCGCACCGACCAGGTGCGTCCGTCCGCGCCGGCGACCGTCTTGGTTCGCATCGTCCCTGCCGTCCTGAGGTGGGCCCGTCGAGAGGTGGCTCGGGCCCGGTGCCCTCTCCACTTTCCCACATCCGGCGCCCGGCCGGACTCCTCGCGACGACCCGGGCGGGGAACGGCATCAGGTGCCGGGGCAGGCCGCCGGGACGTCGACGCTGTCCGCCGCCTCGGGAGCGAGGAGGTAGGTGACGACGAGCTCGGCGGGCTCGGTGCCTTCGTTGCGCGCCAGGTGCGGTTCGGCGTCGGCGACGAACGCGGCCTGCCCGGGGCCGATCCGCACCGGGCGGCACGCGCCCTTGCGGAGCAGCGTGACCGACCCGGACCGCACGATCGACATCTCCGTGCCCGGATGCCGGTGCCATCCGGTGGTGCCACCCGGGGGGAGTACGACGGTCCGGACCGTGAACACCGCAGGACCGGGCGTGCGCACCGAGACGCGCTCGGCGACGGTGCCCGCGGCGACCAGTACGGGCCCGGTGGCCGAGAGCGGGCGGGGCGGGCGGGGCGACAGCGGTCGGCGCAGCCGCCGCAGCCGCCGCGACGGGCGCCGGATCGGGGGCAGGTGCGCCGAGCTGACCCGGCTGCGCGCAGCCGCTCAGCAGCACAGCAGCGGTCACCGTCAAGGCCGCGGCAACTCCGGCCGTCCGGCTCCTCCTGGTCAAACCCGTCCTCCCCTGTCGCCGTCCGAGGAGGGTAGTGGCGAGATGCGATCGAGCCGCGATCGGGTGAGCGGACGCCGTCGCGTCACCGATCGCCGGCGGTCACCCGAAGTCCAGCGCCGGGGTCAGCACCCCTTCGAGCGCGAGCAACCACTCCTTCGCCGCCCGGCCGCCACCGAAACCGCCCAACGCCGACCGCCGCGGACCGTCGGCCGCGAGCACCCGGTGGCAGGCGACGATCACCGGGATCGGGTTGCCGCCCATGATCGCTCCGACCCCGCGGGCACCGCCTCCGGTGTGGGCCGGACCGGTCAGCCCGCTGCGCGTCGCCAGCTCGCCGTAGGTGGTGGTCACGCCGTAGGGCACCGTGTCGTGCAGGGTCCGGAGCACCCGCAGCGCCGTGCCGCTGGACAGGCGCCAGTCGAGCGGAACGTCGAACTCGCGGCGGGTGCCCGCGAGGTAGTCGGTGAGCTGCTCGGCGGCGGGGGCGGTCCGGTCCGGGTCGTCGACGACCTGCTCCCCCAGCCGCTCGGCGGCCGCCGCGACCCGAGCCGGCTCGTCGCCGAACGCGACGAGCACGACGCCGTTGTCGCTCACGGCGAGCGTCAGCGTCCGGATCGGCGCCGGCGCCGGCACCGTCGTCCACGCGATGGCCATCCCGCCATCATGGCCCGGCTCCGGGATCCCCGGGAGGCTGGTTGGCCAGCTCCAGGAGGGTGTCGGCGTGGCAGGGACCGTCGAGCGGGCACCAGCAGGCCAGGTCGCGTCCGCGCAGCGCCTCCCGCGCCTCCGCGACGAGGTCGGGTCGCGCGAGGATCCAGGCGCGATGAGCGGCGACGGCGGCGGCGCGGCCCCCGTCCGCCGCCGGGAACGGGTTGCCCCAGCGGGTCGGCCTGGCCACCGTCACCGCGCCTGCGGGCTTGCGCCATCCCTTCGCCCGGCTCAGCCGGATGCGCCGGGGCCCGTCGCCGCTCACGGGAACAGCTCGGCGGCGAGGCTGCCGCCGACCCAGTCCGCCCAGTCCGGCACGGTCCATCCGTGCTCGCCGACCAGGAGGCCGTACGTCTCCTGGGACACCAGCGTGTAGACGACGTCCGTCGCACGCTGCAGCGAGATCTGCCCGTTGAAACCGGGTTTCTCGGCCAGCTCGTCGACGATGCGTCCGTGGGTCTCGTACCGGCCGCGCTTGTTGCGGTCGAGCAGCTCGGCGAGCTCGGGGTCGGCCGAGGCGGCCCGGACGGCCGCGTAGAGGGGGTAGTGCCGCACCATGATGCTCGCGGCCGCGTCGACGAACAGCGCCAGCGCCGCCCGCCCGTCCGGTTCCGCGCGCACCTGCGCCACCCAGTCCCGCTCCAGCACCGGCACCGGCTCGTCGTCACCCGCGATCGCGACGTCGAGGGCCGCGCCCAGCACGGCGACCTTGCTGCCGAAGGACAGGTAGAGCGTCTGGACAGCGACGCCGGCAGCCCCGGCGATTCCGGCCATCGTCGTCTGCAGGTAGCCGTCGCGGACGAACAGCTCGCCCGCCGCCGCGACGACGCGCCTGCGGGTGCCCCTCGCCTTCTCGGCCCGGACGGCCTGGTTGCGGGTCCGGGAAGCCGTTGCCATGCCACCCTCACTGTAATACCGTTCCAGTGTCCTGTTACACAACGATAGCCCAGATACCACTGGAGTGTGCGATGAACCCGGTCGTCACCCACAGCTCCAGCGCCTTCGTCGTCCTCGACGGCGAGGGTCCCACCGTGCGCGGCCCTGCGGGCGGCCCCAGCACGTTCAAGGCGCGGGCCGAGACGACTGCGGGCACGCTCACCGCGCTGGAGAACGTCGTGGCTCCGGGCCAGGGGCCGCCGATGCACGTGCACGTCCGCGAGGACGAGTTCTACTACGTCATCGACGGCCTGCTGCACTTCGCCGCGGGCGCGGAGCGGTTCGACGCTCCGACCGGCTCGTTCGTCTTCATCCGCGCGGCACGCCGCACGCCCTGCGCAACATCGGAACGACCCGGCGCGCCTCCTCGTGATGTTCACGCCGTCGGGGATGGAGCGGTTCTTCGAGGCGCAGGCGGCGCTGCCTCCGGGCCCACCCGACCCCGAGACCTTCCGGTCGATCGCGCACGACGCCTGGATGGAGGTCGTCGGACCGCCGCTGCCCGCGCCTGGCCGGTAGGAGTCACCGTCCACGTCGACAGGAGCGGGACATGGCACGGGGCGCCGCAGCAGGCGGGCTGGTGCGGGCCGTCCGGCTGCCGGTGCTCGCCATCGTGGTCGCCGCCCTGGCCGTCGGCGCTGCCGCTGTCCTGGACACGGGATCGGCCACGCAGCGCGACTACGCGCTGGTCATCGGGGCGCCCGCGTTCTACATGGTGCTACCGCTCGCGGTGCTGTGGCTGCTCGTGGCGGTCGTCCTGCACGTCTGCAGGCACAGCCGGCGCTGAGGCGTGGCGAAAGCCGTCAGCTCGGTTGCCGGGAACACCAAGGCCCTGGTTCGACCCTCAGTCCGTGTCGGACGAGGACTCGACGCCGGTACCGATCGGGCAGGTGACGCCCGTGCCGCCGATGCCGCAGTAGCCGTTGGGCACCTTCGCGAGGTACTGCTGGTGGTAGTCCTCGGCGTAGTAGAACGTGCCGAGCGGGGCGATCTCCGTGGTGACCTCGCCGTACCGCGACGACTTCAGCGCGTCGCCGTAGGTCTTGGCGCTCGCCTCCGCGGCCTCGCGCTGGGCGTCGTCGGTGTAGTAGATCGCCGAGCGGTACTGGGTGCCGCGGTCGTTGCCCTGCCGCATGCCCTGGGTCGGGTCGTGCCCCTCCCAGAAGATCTTGAGCAGCGTCTCGTAGCTCACCTGGGCGGGGTCGAAGACCACCAGCACGACCTCGGTGTGGCCGGTGAGGCCCGAGCACGTCTCCTCGTAGGTGGGGTTCTCGGTGAACCCGCCCGCGTAGCCGACGGCCGTGGAGTAGACGCCGGGCGTCTGCCAGAAGATGCGCTCCGCGCCCCAGAAGCAGCCCATCCCGAAGACCGCCGTCGCGAGGCCGTCGGGGAACGGCGGCTGGATGCGGTGCCCGTTGACGAAGTGCTCCGCCGGCACGGCCAGCGGCGTCGGCCTGCCCGGCAGTGCCTCGCTCCGCGGTGATCATCTGCGACTTGTCCCGTCCGAACAGACCCATGAGCCCAGGTTACGCCAGCAGGCGGTCCCGGGCGGGGGTGTCGGATGCCGGAGCGCGACGGGCCGGCCCCCGGCGGCCGCCGGAAGGTCCGACTCGCGCACCGAACCCCCCGACTCGCGCACCGAAACCCCCGACTCGCGCACCGAAACCCCCGACTCGCGCGCGGAAACCCCCGACTCGCGCACGGGTCAGTGGGCGGCGGCGGCGCCGACGCCGCTGCGGGTGTCGGCGGCGGCGCGCAGGAGCGGGCCGTCCCCGCGGCCGACGGCGCACATCCGGCCCAGTGCCCACCCGCCCGCGTCGGTGACGCCGTGTCCGCGGCGGCTCAGCTCGGCGAGCGTCGCCTCGCCCAGCCGGGACTCCACGACCAGCCCGCCGGGTTCCCAGCCGCGTGGCGCGAAGGACGAGGGGAACGCGGTGCTGTGCCAGGTCGGGGCGTCGATCGAGGCCTGCAGGTCCAGACCGCCCGCGGTGTGCGCCAGCCAGAAGCAGAGCTGCCACTGGTCCTGCTGGTCCCCGCCGGGTGTGCCGCACGCGAGGCGCGGCTCGCCGTCGCGCAGGCCGAGCGTGGGGCTCAGCGTCGTGCGCGGGCGCCGCCCGGGCAGCAGCGACGACGGCAGGCCCTCCTCCAGCCAGAACATCTGGGCGCGGGTGCCGAGGCAGAACCCGAGCGCCGGGATCGTCGGCGACGACTGGAGCCAGCCGCCCGAGGGGGTCGCCGAGACCATGTTCCCGGCCGCGTCCACGACGTCGAGGTGCACCGTGTCACCGCGCGTCGCCCCGGACCGGCTGACCGTCGGCTCGCCGAGACCGAGGCCGCTGACCCCGTCACCCCGCTGCGCGCCCGGCCGCGCCGCGTAGGCGGCGAGCCGGGGTGCGCGGCCGTCGGGTGCGCCGGGACGCAGGTCGGGCGATGCGCTGTCGGTGATCAGGGCACGGCGGTCGTCGGCGTAGGCCTGCGACACCAGCGTGTCCAGCGGGACGGGCGCGCTGTCGCCGTACCAGGCCTCGCGGTCGGCGAAGGCGAGCTTGGCCGCCTCGGCGACGCGGTGCACGGTCCCCGCCGTGGCCACGCCGTCGTCGTAGCGCACGTCGGTGCCGCGCAGCAGTTGCAGCATCTGCGCCAGCACCGGGCCCTGCGACCAGGCCGCGGGCTTGGCGACCGCCCACCCGTCGCCCACGTCGACGGTGAGCGCGTCCTCGTAGGAGGCCGACCAGCCGGCCAGGTCGTCGGCCGTGAGCAGCCCCGCGTGGTCGCGGCCGGTCTCGTCGCGCACCGGGGTCCGGCAGAACGCGTCGATCTCCTCGGCGACGAACCCGCGGTACCAGGCGTCCCGGGCCGCGTCGATCTGCTGCTCGCGGGTGCCACCCACCGCCGCGTCGAGCAGCAGGCGCCAGGTGCGGGCCAGCACGGGCAGCCGGTGCACCCCGCCGGGCCGTGGCACCCGGCCGTCGGGCAGCCACGTCTGCGCGGAGCTCGGCCAGTGCTCCCGGAAGTGGTCGGCGACCGCGCCGATCGTGGCCGGGACGCGCGGGACGAGCGGGAATCCCCCCGCCGCGAGGTCCAGGGCCGGGGCGAGGGCGTCGGCCAGCGTCAGCGTGCCGTGGTCGCGCAGCAGGGTCAGCCAGCCGTCCCAGGCGCCGGGCACGGTGGCGGCCAGCAACCCGGTGCCGGGCACGATCTCGAGACCCTCGCCGCGCAGCGCCGGGATCGTGGCCGCTGCCGGAGCCACGCCCTGCCCGCACAGCACCCGCGGCACCGGGTCGGACGCGGTGACGAACACCGCGGGCACCTCGCCGCCCGGGCCGCACAGGTGCGGCTCGACGACCTGCAGCACGAACCCGGCCGCCACCGCGGCGTCGAAGGCGTTACCGCCGCGGGCGAGCACCGCCATGGCGGTGGACGTGCCGAGGTAGTGGGTGCTGGACGCCGCGCCGTGACGGCCGAGCTGCTCGTGCTTGGTGGGGGCCACGACCCAGATCATCGACGCCTGCGCGCGTCTCGGCACGCCCTGCACCGTGCTGGTCACGACGGCGCGTCCGTGAGCTGCGGACAGCAGGTGCGAGTGGGCGGCGAAGAACTCCTCGATCCGCTGCATCGCCTGCGCCGCCTGCGCACGCAACTCCCGAGGCTCGCTTACAGCGTAAAACGGACGCGCGCGAGCCGTACCCCCACCGCAGCCCGGGGAGTGGCGTCAGAGTTCCGCGGCCAGCGGGACCGACTCGACCGCCGGGGAGGTCATCCACTCCCGCAGCGCGTGGGTGGCCGCGACGTCGTCGGCGTTGTACTCCAGCAGCCGGCGGCGCTGACCGGGGTCGGGCACGCCACCGTCCATCCCGACGGCGTCGCGGTACCAGCGCATCGAGTTCTCCCCGCCCGCCTCGGCGTCGCGCCAGGCGAACCCGGCGACCGGAGCGATGCGCTTGAGACCCTTGCCGTGCGCGCACAGGAACCACTCGCTGACCACGGCGAACAGGTCGACCCAGCCGGCCTCGGCGATGAACGCCTCCACCTCGGCCAGCGGCGGGATGCCGGGACGGCCCGCGAACCGCACGGCCGACGCCAGCAGCCAGCGGTTCTCGGCCTGCTCGTTGTAGCAGTACGCGGCGAAGCTGCGCCCGCTCGCCGCGGCGCGGCTCCGCACACCGGACAGCCAGCCCCAGAACTCCGCGAACGAGCGGGCCTCGTCGTCGGTGGGCACCGGATCCCAGGTGGCGAACGCGCGGTAGCCGTCGGGCTCGTCGCCCGGCCGGGCGCCGCCGGGATGGTGCAGCAGCGCGCCCCACAGGTAGGCGCCGGACTCGCCGAAGCTCTCCATGTCGATGTCGACCTCGACGTCGGCGCGCGGCACCGGCACCCGCGGGCACCCGCCGCACCACGGCGAGCCCGCGCAGCCACGCCCTGGCCAGCGCGACCATGTCGGGGAAGGGCTGGCCGGGCACGGTGACCGGCGGCTCGGCCGTCGGGTCGAGCGCGGCCAGCTCGGCCGACCGTGCGGACACCGACCTCGCGCAGCACCACCGCGGTCTCCCCGCGCACGACCAGGCTGACGTCCTCGGCCGCGGACGAGCGTCGGCCTCGCACGTGGGCCACCACGGGCAGTGGCGGCACTCGGTGATCCGCGACGGGAGGGCCAGCGCGGCGCCGCCCCGGAGGCGGCCGCGGTGGCGACGGCGGTGCGGTCGACGAAGCGGGCGTCGTACTCGGCGAGCGTGCTCCGCCCGCCCGGCCAGTTGCCCGCGCGCAGGTCGTGCCAGACGACGACGTCGGCGTCGAGCCCGATCACCCCGCCGTGGTCGCTGTGCAGCAGGTCCGGTGCCGGTGCCCAGCCCGCCGCCGCGCAGCATCCGGTTGAGGTGGGCCAGGCGCAGGAGGTCGCGCGGCTGGGAGCGGACCTTCCGCTCCGGATCCGACGCCGCGCGGCCCGGACCCGGCTCGAGCATCGGGGTGGTGAGCGCGCCGGCGCCGGGGTCGGTGATGCGGTGGCGCACGACGATCACCGGCACGTAGCCGCCGTCCGCGAGCCGGACCAGCAGCTCGGCGGCGCCACGACGGCCGGACCCGTCCGCACTCGGCAGGACGGCACCCCAGATGAGCGGGCGCGCCCGCGGCGACGGCGGCGGCGGTGGCCTCGGTGCGGTCTCTCGACGGGCCGTCGGGCACCGCGTACCAGCCGCGGCCGCCGCGGCGGCCAGCGCGCGACCCGATGCGCGCCCGGTGGCCGACGGCGTCGGCCCGGCGCTGCTCGAGCGCCGGATCGGGCAGCGCCCGCGGCGCCGCGACGGCGGCGGGATCGTGGTCGAGGTGGATGCCGCCGGCGGCAGCGGGTGAGCGCGGCGGCGTCCAGGCGTGACCCGCGCCGACCCGGGCGCGCCGGTTCACGGTCGCCGTCACGCGCCCGAGGGTAGTGACCACCCCTGACAGCGGCCGAGCCCGCCGCCGCACCGGTGCTCCACTGCGATCCCATCGCATCGTCTCCGCCCGCTCCGCGACGGCCGTCGACCGATCGGACAGGCGTTAGGCTGCGACCCGGTCCCGATCTCGCGGGCGCCAGGGCGAGGAGGGCGAGAATGGGTCTGCGGCGACGGTCGGGCTCAGGCGACACCGACACTTCGGACGTCGTCGCGGCCACCGGTGCGGCGACGCGCAGCGCCGGGCGCGCGGTGCGCAAGGCGGGCGCCGCCACCGAGCAGGCAGGCGCCGACATGGGACGGCGGGCGCGCAAGCCGCTCACGGCCGCGCGCGCCAAGCGCCTGATCGGCGTCGGAACGGCCGTGGCCCCCCTGCTGGCGCCGTACGCGCTGGCGGCGGCGGGGGCGGCGCGGGCCGGTGGGACGCGCGCAAGGCCGCCCGCCTCGGCGTCGCGCCCGGCCAGCTCGCCAGCTACTCCGGCCCCGGTGGCGCCCTGCACGCCCGGCTCTCGCACGTCGCCGAGGCGCTGGACGAGCTGGACTCCGACGCCGAGGCGCACGCCACGAGCGCCGCCCGCAAGTTCGCCGCCGACACCCGGCCCCGGCTGGCCGACCTCGCCGTCGCGGTCCGCGCCGCCGAGCAGATGCCCACCGGCCGCCGGCGCACCGCCTACCGGGCGATCGGCGGCGAGCTGGACCGCATCGAGATCGAGCTGCTCACCCATCTCGGGCATCGCGACCTGAGCCGCGCCACCCGCCGGGGCGTCGCCGCGGGCAGCGGCTACCGTCAGTGCCCATGAGCGGCCGCCCGCGGTACGTGGCTTCGGCCGGCTGCGCGGCACCGCCCTGGCGGCGCTCTGCACGCTGCTCACCGCCATCGGCCACGTCGCGGGCGGCGGCACGCTCGCCCGACCTCGCGCTGCTGCTGGTGCTGTTCCCGCTGCTCGCGGGCGTGCTGGTCGCCGTGGCCGACCGCGCCCGCGGCGTCGCCGCCACGGTGGCGATGCTCGGCGCAGGCCAGCTCGCGCTGCACGAGCTGATGCGCGCTGCTGCACCCGCAGCACCATGCGGCCGGTCCGGCCGCGGTCGCCGGCGCGGGCATGCTCGCCATGCACGCGGCGGCCACGCTCGTCACTGGCCGTCGCGCTCCGCACGCCGACCGCGCCGTCGTCGCGGTGGTCGCGGCGCTGCGCCGGGTGCTGCCGCGCCGGCCCGCGCCGCCGCCCGTCGACCGGCCGCTGCCCACGCTCGCGGTGCCGGGCCCGTCCGTCGTGCCTGCGCCTGGCGCGCACCCTCGCCGTCGCCGACGCCCGGCGCGGCCCTCCGGTCGGGTGCTGACCAGCCCCCACCGTCCACCGCCCCGCGCGGATCCTCCCCGGAGAAACCCATGTCCGCATCCCTCCGTCGGTCCGCCGCTGCGCGCCTGCGTCGTCACCGCGCTCGCCGCCGCCGCGCGCTCGCCGGCGCCGCCCCCGCGTTCGCCCACGTCACCGCCCAGCCCGGCACCGCCGAGCAGGGCGGCTACACGCGTCGTCACCTTGCGCGTGCCCAACGAGTCCGACACCGCGGGCACCGTGAAGCTGCGAGGTCACGCTGCCCGCCGACCACCCGTCACCTCGCGTGCGCACCACCGCCGGTGCCCGGCTGGACCGCCACCACGGTCAAGGCCCCGCTCGACCCGCCGGTCCAGCGCAACGGCCGCACGATCACCGAGGCCGTCCGCACCGTCACCTGGACCGCCGACGCCCGGCACCCGGATCGGCCCCGGCCAGTTCCTCGACTTCCCGCTCTCGCTCGGCCCGCTGCCCGACCGACACCGACAGCTCGTGCTGCCCGCCGTCCAGACCTACGACGACGGCGAGGTCGTCGCCTGGAACCAGCCGCCGGCCGCGGACGGCGCCGAGCCCGAGCACCCCGCGCCGACGGTCGACCCTGACCCCGCACGCCGCCGACAAGGCGTCGGGCGCACGGCCGCCGACCTGTCGCATCGGCCGGCGCGCGGCGGCGACGCCGACACCACCGCACGCTGGCTCGGCGGTGGCCGGGCTGCTGGTCGGGCGCGCTCGGCCTGGGTGTCGGCGGCAGGCGCCATCCTGCGCTCGCGACGGACGGGAGCGGACCGATGACGCGCGCACGTGCACGGCGCGGACCCGTGCGCGCCGTCGCGGTCGCCGTGCTGTGCGGGCTCGCGCTGCTGCTCGGCGCGGCCCCCGCGTTCGCGCACACCCGGCTGCAGAGCAGCGACCCGGCCGACGGTGCCAGCGTCGCCACGCGCCCCGCGCGGGTGTCGCTGACCTTCAACGAGGCCATGCAGGCGGGGTTCACCACGATCACGGTCGTCGGCCCGGACGGCACGCGCGTACCAGACCGGCGAGGTCACGGCCGACGGCGGCACAGCGTGACCGTCGGGCTGCCGCCGCTCGGCCCGGCCGGGCGCTACGAGATCGGCTACCGGGTCGTCTCCGACGACGGGCACCCGGTGACGGGCAGCGTCGCGTTCACGCTGACCACCGCGGCCGGCCGGCCGGGCCGCGGCGGCCGCCGCGTCCGCGGCCGCACCGAGCGCCGCCGGCGGCCACCCCGGCCGCCGCAGGCCGCACGCCGCGGCGCCCGCCGGCGACGGCGGGGCACGCCGGTCTGGCCGTGGATCGTCGGCGCGGTCGTGCTGGTCGGCGGCGGCGTCGTCGCCGCGCTGCGGCTCGGCCGCGGGATGAGCCCGCATCGAGCCGCGGGCCGCGCGTCCGGCCGGCACCGGCTGCTGCCGGTCCTGCTGGGCCGGGCTCGCGGTCGGCGTCGCGGTGCTGGCCGCGCGTGCTCGCCGGTGCGCTGGCCGGCGTCCCCGCTGCACGGTCCTGGTCGGCGCCGTCGATCACGCGGGCCGGCGATGGACGCCGCCGGGGTGGCCTGCGTCGGGCTGACGCTGCGTCGGCGTGCTGCTGCCGACTGTCGGGCCCGACGCCGGCGCGAGGCCGACCGCTCGTGCAGGCCGGCCGATCGGGCCGCGTCGTCGCGGCGGCGGCGCCTGGCTGGCGCTGGTGCTGACCGGCATCGTCTTCCGGGCCGCGGACGCCTTCGGCCGGCCGGTCGACCGACCTCGGCGGCGGCGACGTCCTGCGCTGGGCGACCGCGGCTCGCCGCCGGCCGCGGGCATGGTGCTGACCGCGGGCTGCGCGCCGCCGTGCTGGGCTGCGGGATCGCGCGGCTGCGCGACCCGCGAGCGCGTGCCGGTCCGGGTCGCGCTGGTCGCGGCGCTGCTCGGGGTGCTGACCCCCGCGGTCACCGGGCACGCGGGCTCGGCGGCCGACCACCAGCTCGCGGTGATCGACGGTCGCGCTGCACGTCGGCGCGGCGGCGGCTGTGGGTCGGCGGGCTCGCCGCGGTGCTGCTGCTCGTCGCGCGGCGGCGCGCCCTGCTCGACGTGCGTGCTGCCCCGGTTCTCCCGGCTCGCCGGCGGTGTGCCTGGCGGCCGTCGCCGTCACCGGGCGTGCTCAACGCGTACGTGCGGCTGCCGTCCCTGTCCGCGCTCGTCACCACCGGCTACGGCTGGCTGGTCGTCACGAAGATCGGGTGCTCCTGGGGCTCGCCTGCCTCGGCGGGCTGGCCCGGCACCGGCTCGCGACCGGCCGCTCCCCGGTCCTGCGCTGGGCCGGGCTACGAGACCGCGCTGATGGCCGCGGACCCTCGGCGTCGCCGCCGCCCTCACCCAGACGGCCTGACTCCCGTCCCCACCCGCCGCCCGGTCACCCAAACTCGCACTCTGGATGCACTCCGCGGTTTTCCGCGCCTGCGGAAACCGCGTTCTGCATCCAGAGTGCGATTTCGGGGCGGGGCGCGGGGCGGGGCGGTTCGGTTCGGGCGAGCGGGGGATCAGGAGGGCGAGCGGCGGTAGGCCTCCAGCAGGCGCAGCCACACCTCGCTGATCGTCGGGTAGGCAGGGACGGCGTGCCAGAGCCGGGCCAGCGGCACCTCGCCGACCACCGCGATCGTCGCCGCGTGCAGCATCTCCGCCACGTCCTGCCCGACGAACGTCGCGCCGACCAGCACCTCCCGCGGCGCGTCGACGACCAGCCGGGCCGCGCCGGCGTAGCCGTCGGCCTGCAGCGCCGAGCCGCCCACGGCGATGTCGAGATCGACGACGCGGACGTCGAGGCCGGCGTCGCGGGCCTGCGCCTCGGTGCGGCCCGACCGACGGCCACCTCCGGGTCGGTGAACACGACCTGCGGGACGGCGACGTGGTCGGCGGTGGCGCCGTGCTCACCCCACGGCGCGGTGTCCACCGGCTCGCCCGCCGCCCGGGCCGCGATCGCGGCCGCCGACGATCCGCGCCGCGTACTTGCCCTGGTGGGTCAGCGGCGCGCGGCCGGTGACGTCGCCCGCGGCGTAGAGCCACTGCCCCGTCGACGCCGGTGACCAGCCCGGAGTCGTCGACCTCCAGCGGCCCGCCCGGCTCCAGCCCGACGGTGTCCACGCCGACGTCGTCGGTGTTCGGGCCTGCGGCCGGTGGCCACCAGCAGCTCGTCGACGATCACCGTCTCGTCGCCCAGGCGCAGCGCGATCGCGTCGCCGTCGGGCCGCGACCGAGTCGAGCTGCCGGTCCAGCCGCACGTCGACGCCGTCCGCGCGCAGCGCCGCGGCCACCCGCTCCCCGGCGAACGGCTCCATCGCGGCCAGCAGCCGCGGCCCGTGCTCGACCAGCGTGACCGCCGAGCCGAGCCGCGGCGAACGCCTGCGCCAGCTCGCAGCCGACCACCCCGCCGCCGAGCACGCCCAGCCGCGGCGGGATCCGCTTGGCCGAGGTCGCGTCCCGGGAGGTCCAGGTGCGGACGGTGTCGAGCCCGGGCACCGGCGGCGCGGTCGGGCACGCTGCCCGGTGCAGACGACGACGGCGTGCCGGGCGCGCAGCTCCTCCGCGCCTGCCGGCCCGTCGACGGTGACGGAGCGCTCGCCGTCGATCCGCGCCCGTGCCCGCGCAGCACCGTGATGCCGGCGCCGTCGGCCCACTCGACCTGGCTCGTCGTCGTGCCAGTGTGGCGTGAACGCGTCGCGCCGGGCGAGCACGGCCGCGGGGTCGAAGTCGGCGGTGACGCCGGGCAGCCGGCGCGCCGCGGCCACGGCGTGCCCGGTGCGCAGCAGCGCCTTGGACGGCATGCACGCCCAGTACGAGCACTCGCCGCCGACCAGCTCGGCTCGACGATCGCCGCGGACAGCCCGGCGCGCGACGGCGTAGTCGGCGGCGTTCTCCCCGACGGCGCCGCCGCCGATCACGACGACGTCGAACGTCGCTCACGAGCGGCGACCCTCGTGACGGCCTCGAGGACGTCGTGTTCCCCCGCGCAGCTCCAGCACGAGCCCGGCCGTGCCGGGGGCGTCGAGCAGCGCGACGAGGACGGCGGCGGTGTCGTCGCGGGTGACGTCGCCGCGGTCGACCGGCGGCGGCGCGAGCAGCACCCGCCCGGTGCCGGGGTCGTCGGTGAGCCGGCCGGGCCGCAGCATCGTCCAGTCCAGGTCGGTGGCCCGCACGGCCTCCTCGGCGGCCTTCTTGGCGCGCAGGTACGCCGCCCACACCTCGTCGCGGCCCGCGGCGGGCTCGTCGTCCACGCCCGTGGAGGAGACGAGCAGGTAGCGCCGCACCCCGGCGACGCGCGCGGCGTCGGCGAGCAGCACCGCGGCGGCCCGGTCGACGGTGTCCTTGCGCTCGACGCCGCTGCCGGGCCCGGCGCCTGCCGCGAACACCACGGCGTCGGCGCCGCCAGGTGGGCGGCCAGCTCGTCGGCGCGCGGCCCGCTCCAGGTCGACACCACCGCGGAGGCGCCCGGTCGCCTCCACGTCGGCCAGGTGGTCCGGGTTGCGGACCACCCCCGTGACCATGTCCCCGCGTCCGGCCAGCAGCGCGGCCAGCCGCAACGCGATCTTCCCGTGTCCTCCGGCGATCACGACGCGCACGGGCCGGACGCTAGTCCTCTCGGCCCGCCGTCCGCCGTCTCGCGGCGGCCGGGCCGCAGCCCACCGGCGATCGCCGTGCCGACCCGGCCCCCGTCCGTGGTTGCCGCCGACGGTGCCCGCGGCCGCCGCCCCCACCGAACGGGTCGCGCGAATGCCCGAACGGGCCCACGACTTACGATGCCCACCGGCGGCCTGCACCCGAGGGCCGCGACGTATGCCCAGCTCAGGCGGCTGATGGATCGTTCTGAGACGGGTCCGATATGTCCGTTTTATCACTGAGCGGAATACGTGCGGTTGTGGGCGGCAGCACCCCGCATTGGAATCGGACAGACATCGAAGTCGAAGGAGGTACGCCGGTGAAGGCCGTCCGGGTGCACGCGTACCACGCCGACCCGAAGATCGACGACATCCCGGAGCCCAAGCTCGCAGGGCCCGCTCGACGTCATCGTGAAGATCGGCGGCGCCGGGGTCTGCCGCACCGACCTGCACATCCTCGAAGGGCAGTGGGCCGAGGCGATGGGGCCCGAGCTGCCCTACGTCATCGGCCACGAGAACGCCGGCTGGGTGCACGAGATCGGCGAGGGCGTCACCAACGTCGCCGTCGGCGACACCGTGATCCTGCACCCGCAGCCGTCCTGCGGGCTGTGCCTGGCCTGCCGGCCGGGCGCGACATGCAGTGCGAGAACGCGTTCTTCCCCGGCCTGTCGAACAACGACGGCGGCATGGCCGAGTACCTGCGCACCACCGCCCGGGCCTGCGTCAAGCTCAACCCGGACACCAACCCGGCCGACGTCGCCGCGCTCGCCGACGCCGGCATCACCGCCTACCACGCGGTGCGCAAGGCGGTCCCGTCGCTCTACCCGGGCACCACCGCCGTCGTGCAGGGCGCGGGCGGGCTCGGCCACATCGGCATCCAGACGCTCGCCGCGATCACCGGCACCCGGATCATCGTGGTCGACCGCAACCCCGACGCGCTCGCGCTGGCCAAGCAGATCGGCGCCGACGAGACGGTGCTGGCCGACGGCACGCACGTCGACGCGGTCAAGGACCTGACCAACGGCGCGGGCGCGACGTGGTGTTCGACTTCGTCGCCGAGCAGCGGCGCCGAGAACGACGCCTGGCAGATGACCGCGCCGGCCGGGTCGCAGTACATCATCGGCTACGGCGGCGAGTTGAAGATCCCCACGCTCGACTTCGTCGGCGGCGAGAAGAACGTCATCGGCAACATCGTCGGCACCTACAACGACCTGGCCGAGCTGATGGTCCTGGCCCAGGCCGGGAAGGTCACGCTGCACACGAAGCAGTACCCGCTCGACGCGGCGCTCGACGCCCTCCACGACCTCGACGCCGGCCGGGTCCGCGGCCGGGCGATCCTCGTTCCCTGACGATCTTGTAAGCACCGTTCGACCGACGACGCGAGAGGTTCCACCACATGTACGAGAAGGATGGCGAGAAGTACTTCGTCGTCGACTCCCACAGCCACTTCTGGGACGCGAGCCGGGAGAACTGGCGGCGAGGGGCGCGAGGAGTTCGCGAAGGGCTGGATCGACTGCTTCTACGGCTACCACCAGCTCGGCCCGCCCGAGACCCACTGGGACTACGAGAAGTACCTGAAGGTCACGCCCGAGGACTTCGAGCGCGACATGTTCATCGAGGGCCACGTCGACTACGCGATCTTCCAGTCGACGTACCTCAAGGAGTGGTACACCACCGGCTTCAACACCGCCGACCAGAACGCCGCGCTGCTCGAGAAGTGGGGCGACCGGCTCATCGTCAACGGCCGCTTCGACCCGCGCGACGGCGACGCGGGGCTCAAGCAGCTCGAGGAGGACGCCAAGAAGTACGACCTCAAGGGCGTCAAGCTCTACACCGCGGAGTGGAACGGCGACTCCCGCGGCTAGAAGCTGACCGACCCGGAGGCCTACCGGTTCCTGGAGAAGCGCCAGGAGCTGGGCATCAAGAACATCCACGCCCACAAGGGCCCGACGATCTGGCCGCTGAACAAGGACGCGTTCGACGTCGACGACGTCGACCAGGCCGCCACCGACTTCACCGGGCCTCAACTTCATCGTCGAGCACGCGGGCATGCCGCGTATCGAGGACTTCTGCTTCATGGCGGTGCAGGAGCCCAACGTCTACGCGGGCCTGTCCGTGGTCATCGGCGGCCTGATGCACGCCCGGCCGAAGTTCTTCGCGAAGGTCATGGGCGAGCTGCTGTTCTGGGTCGGCGAGGACAAGATGCTCTTCGGCGGCGACTACAACATCTGGACGCCGAAGTGGCAGGTCGAGGGCTTCGTCGACTGGCAGATGCCCGACGACGAGGCGTTCACCGACTACCCGCGGCTCACCACGGCGACGCAAGAAGAAGATCCTCGGGCTCAACGCCGCCAAGCTCTACGACATCCCGGTGCCTGCCGAGCTCCAGCTGCCCACCGCGGCGGACGAGGACCTGCAGCCGGGTGAGGAGCTGGTCGAGGACGCCGACGTCGCGCAGGCGGGGCGCAGGCGTGACCCTGCGGTCCGCGTCTGGGCCGCGTTGGGGACGGTGCTCGACCCGGAGATCGACGAGCCCATCACCGATCTCGACTTCGTCGAGTCGTGCACCGTCTCCGACGACGGTGCCGCCATCGTGTCGGCCTGCGGCTGCCGACGTTCTTCTGCGCGCCGAACTTCTCGTTCCTGATGGTCGCCGACGCCTACGACGCGGTGTCGGCGGTCCCGGGGGTGACGCGCACGGAGGTGACGCTGGCCGACCACCACGCCTCCGCCGAGATCAACGGCGGGGTCGCCGCGCAGGCCGGCTTCGTCGGCGACGTTCGAGGGCGAGGCGGTCGCCGAGCTCGACGAGCTGCGGGCCCAGTTCCTCCGCAAGGCGGCGCTGGCCGGACAGGACCGGGTCGCCCGGCCGCTGGTCGACGCCGGGGCGGGCCCGGACGAGCTGGCCGGACCTGACCCTCGGCGAGGTACCGGCGTCGCAGGACCTGGACCGGCTGCGCCAGCGGCGGGCCGCGCTGGGGATGGCGCACGACGACGCCGCGCCGCTGCTCGTCAACGCCGACGGCAGCCGGGTCACCGCGGCGCAGGTGCCCCTGCACCTGCGCCGGGCGCGGCTGCACCGGATCGGGATCGAGACGAACGGGGAGTACTGCAAGGCCCTGCTCGTCAACCGGTACACGACGGCCGCGACGGCCCCCTGACCCCTGTGCGCGGATATGGGTGCTCCGGCACCCGTATCCGCGCACGAGGGGTCGTAGGGTGAGATCGGTGGACGTGCGCGCGCTGGTCTTCGACGTGTTCGGGACCGTGGTCGACTGGCGCGGCGGGGTGGCCAGGGAGGCGCGCAGGCTGCTCGGCGACGCCGTCGACCCCGAGGAGTTCGCCGACGCCTGGCGGGGCCGCTACGTGCCGTCGATGGACCGGGTCCGCCAGGGCGTGCAGCCCTGGACCAACCTGGACGGCCTGCATCGCGCGTCGCTCGACGAGCTGCTCGACGAGTTCGCCGTCGACGGCGTGGACGAGGCCACCCGCGCCGAGCTGGTGCTGGCGTGGCACCGGCTCGACCCGTGGCCGGACTCGGTCGAGGGGCTCGCCCGCCTCCGGACCCGGCACGTCGTGGCGACCCTGTCCAACGGCAACGTCTCGCTGCTGGTGGACATGGCCAGGTACGGCGGTCTGCGAGTGGGACACGGTGCTCTCGGCCGAGCTGTTCGGCCGGGCTACAAGCCCGACGCCGAGGTCTACGACGGCGCCGCCCGGTTGCTGGGCGCCGCACCGCAGCAGGTGCTGATGGTCGCGGCGCACGTCGACGACCTGGAGGCCGCACGGGCCCGCGGCCTGCGCACGGCCTACGTCCACCGCCCGCTGGAGCGGGGCCCGACGCGCGCCGTCCCCGCCGCCGAGCGACCCCGCCGCGGACCTGAACGTCACGAGCCTCACCGAGCTGGCCGACCGGCTCGCGTGCTGACACCACCCGATCGGGTGTAGTGGATCTTCGGGCGTATCGGGCGCCAGACGCCTGCGTTGAACGGGCAGCATCCCCGTCACCAGCGCCAGGAGTGGCCCGTGCTCTCCCGCACCAGATTGATCGCCGCCCTGCTCGGTGCCGTGGTCGTCGTCGGAGCCGGCGCAACCGCCGGTCTCGCCCAGGACGAGGGCGACAACGACGTGCGCCCGCTGAAGGTGAACCAGACCGAGGGCTACTTCGACGGTCAGAACCAGGTCTTCACCTACGCGCAGAACTTCCACTGCACGGTCGAGGCGTTCGACGACCTGGACGGGCTCGGACGGCAGGGCGACGGCGTCCCCGCGGCCGCCGACCCGGACGAGATGATCCTCCCCGAGTGCATCAGCGGGGAGACCCGTGGCGGCTCGGAGCCGACGATCGACCCCACCGGCACCCCGGTGGAGCAAGGCCCGCAAGTTCTGGGCGATCGTCCCGCTGTTCGACGCCAACGGGAACGGCGTTCCCGAGGGGATCGACCCCACGCCCGGGCGTGGACCTCCAGTGCGCCGAGCCGGGCCCGCCGTCCACGGAGGAGAAGGGCGGGTTCGGCAGCTGCACGATGCACCCCAGCTTCGTGTTCGTCGACCCGATCGTCGACGAGATCGGCACGGCCGTCACCGGCCTCGCGGTCCCGAACCCGACCGCCGGGTTGCCCACCCTGCCCGGCACGCTGCCGATCCAGTCGCCCGTCGCGCTCCCGACGGTCGGCCCGGGCGTGCTGGTCCCGCTGCCCAGCCACAGCCACATCGTCGAGACCGAGATCGACGACCAGAGCTGGTGGCAGGTCGTCGTCGTGCTGGTCAAGGACCCCACGGTGTGGCCCGACCTCGACGGCAACTGCGCCGCCGGGCGGGACAAGTGCCTGACCTCACTCGACGCGCTGCGGGCCTCCCAGGCCGGGGACGGCTCCGGTCGCGACATCCCGACCAACATCTGGCTGTTCTTCGCCAACGAGCCCCTGAACCACTCCGGGCACGAGGTCACGGCGGCTGACGCGCGGTCAGCACCCGGAACAGGTTGTCCAGCCGGTAGCCGCCACCGGCCGTGCGGTTCCCCGCGAGCCGGTCGAGCACCGCGCGGCGCACCGCGGCCGGCCCGGCGCGTGCCACGGCATGCCGTCCGATCCCGGACTCGAGCAGCGGCCCGGTCAGCGCGTCGGCGTCGGGGTAGTCGAACGGGCAGTGGACCTCCTCGACGGCGGTCACCTCGAGCCCGCCGAGCCGGACGAGCTTGCCGCAACCGGTCGGGCTCGGTGACGGGCGGCGGACCGCCGGCTGCGGCGCGCGGTGGCAGCCACGGCGCGAGCGCCTCGCCGAACGCGCGCACGTCGCACTCGGCCTCCCGGCCCCACACGGTGACGACCACGACACCCTCCGGGCGCACGACGCGCGCGGCCTCGCGCAGCGACCCGCAGCGGGTTCGGCGACGTGCGCCAGCAGCTGCACGCGCGGCGACGACGTCCGCGGACCCCGAGGGGGCGTCCACCTCGTGCGCGTCGCCGACGCGGAACCCGCCCTCGGGCACCGCGGCGGCCGCGGCGGCGACCGCGCCCCGGTCCACGTCGATCCCGGTGACGCGCGCGCCGCGGTCGGCAGCGGCCCTGGCGAAGGTGCCCGCACCGCAACCCAGGTCCAGCAGCTCGGTGCCCGGGCCCGACGTGGGTCCGGTCGAGGACGAGCGCGTGCAGCGGGCGACCCCACCCGGCCGGCCCGCCCTCCAGGTCGGGCCCGCTCATCAGCCCCAGACGTCCTCGGCCACGTCCACGACGAGCCGCAGCTTCGCGACCTGCTCGTCGTAGGTCAGCGCGTTGCCCTCGACCGTGGACGAGAAGCCGCACTGCGGGGACAGGCACAGCTGGTCGAGCGGCACGTACTCGGCGGCCTCGTCGATGCGGCGCTTGAGCGCGTCGGCGTCCTCCAGCGCGCCGGTCTTGGTGGTGACCAGCCCGAGCACCACCTGCTTGCCGGGCGGGACGAACCGCAGCGGGGCGAACCCGCCGGAGCGCTCGTCGTCGAACTCGCAGAAGAACCCGTCGACGTCGAGCTCGCCGAACAGGGCCTCGGCCACGAAGTCGTAGCCGCCCTCGGCCGCCCAGGACGACCGGAAGTTCCCGCGGCACATGTGGGTGGTGACCTGCATGCCCGCCGGGCGGCCCGCGAGCGCGGCGTTGATCTGGCGGATGTAGCGCAGGTGCTGGGCGTCGGCGTCCTCGCCCTTCTCGGCGAGCTCGGCCCGCTGCGCCGGGTCGTTGAGATAGGCCAGGCTGGTGTCGTCGAGCTGCAGGTAGCGGCAGCCGAGGTCGCCCAGCGCGCGTATCTCGTCGGCGTAGGCCGCGGACAGGTCCGTCCAGAACGTCCTCGATGTCGGGGTAGACCTGCGGATCCACCGCGGCGCTGCCGCCGCGGTAGTGGACCATGCTCGGCGACGGGATCGTCAGCTTCGGCACCGCGGTCGTCGTCATCTCCGCGAGGAACACGAAGTCGGTCGGCGAAGATGGGCTGGTCCAGCCGGACCTTCGCCGTCGACCGCGAGCCCGGCCGAGGTGAAGGCGCCCTCACCGGTGGCGTTGCGCATGCGCACGCGGATCTGCTCGTCGGTGCGGACGATGCCGCCGAGCTGGTAGATGAAGTCCATGTGCCACGAGGTGCGCCGGAACTCGCCGTCGGTGGCGGCACGCAGGCCGATGTCCTCCTGCGTCGCGACGGCGTCGCGGATGGCGTCGTCCTCGACCGCACGCAGGCCCGTGGGCATCCAGGTTCCCGGCGGCGTGGTCGGCCCGGGCCTGCAGCAGCGCAGGCGGGCGCAGCAGGCTGCCCGACGTGGTCGGCGCGGAACGGCGGATCGACACGAGGCTCATGCACCGAGGCTAATGACCCGGCGTCCCGGCCAGGCAGGATGGGGACTCGTGGACCACGGCGTCGTGACCTTCCTGACCGACTACGGGATCGAGACCCTCGACGCTCGCGCGCGCGGTGGAGGAGCGCGGGTTCGCCGCGCTGTTCCTCACCGAGCACACCCACATCCCGACCAGCCGGAGTCGCCGTGGCCAGGTGGCGGCGAGCTGCCCCGCCGCTACGCGCACATCTTCGACCCGTTCGTCGCGCTCGCCGCGATGGCGGCCGTCACCGACCGCGTCGCGCTGGGCACGGCCGTCTCGCTGGTCGCGCAGCACGACCCGATCGTGCTGGCCAAGGCGGTCGCGAGCGTCGACCGGATCGCGGGTGGCCGCTTCGAGCTGGGGATCGGGCCCGGCTGGAACCGCGAGGAGATGGCCAACCACGGCGTGGACCCGCGGCGGCGGACGGCGCGGATGCTGGAGCACGTCGCGGCGATGAAGGAGATCTGGACGCACGACGAGGCGGAGTTCCACGGTGAGTTCGTCGACTTCGGACCGCTGTGGTCCTGGCCCAAGCCGGTGCGGACGCCGCCGGTGCTGGTGGGCGGCGGCGGGCCCACGGTCCTGGACCGCGTCCTCGAGATCGGCGACGGCTGGATCCCGCTGCGCATCCGGCTGTCCGAGCTCGACGCCTTCGCCTCGCGCGTGTCCGAGCTGCAGCGCAGGGCGGCCGACGCGGGGCGCGGGCACCTCCCGGTGACGGTCTACGGGGCGGCGCCGAAGCAGGAGGCCATGGCGTCGTACGCGGAGGCAGGCGTCGACCGCGTGCTGTTCGAGCTGACCGACCACGCCGCGGACGGCGACCGCGGTGTCGCGGCCACGCTGCGCGAGCTCGACCGCCTGGCGACCCTGACCTCGTGACGAGGCCCGTTCGGCGCAGTTCGACCTGGCACCGTGCGGGCGCGCGGCGCGATACTCCAGGGGTGCCGGGTCCGGACGTCGACGAGCTGCTCGGCCGGACCGCGGAGATGGCGGCGCTGCGGCACGGCCTCCTGGCCGCCCGCCAGGGCAGTGGCGGGCTGGTGCTGGTGTCCGGCGAGGCCGGGGATCGGCCGGAGCCGGCTGCTGCACGAGGCTGCGAATGCCGCCCGCGACGCCGAGATGACCGTGCTGGCGGGCCGCGCGGTGGCCGGCGGCGGCTGGCTCCGCCCGCTGGTCGAGGCCATGGTCCGGGCGGCGCCGGTCGACCTCGCCGACAAGCCGGCGCTCGCCCCGTTCCGTCACGTACTGGCGGGCCTGCTGCCCGGCTGGTCCGGTGTGGGCCGGGCCGCGGCCCCGGCGGTGGTCGATCCGGTGGTGGTGCTCGGCGAGGCGGTGCTGGCGCTGCTGTCCGAGCTGGGCGGCGGGCGCGGGGCGCTGCTCGCCGTCGACGACCTGCACCTCGCCGACGCCGACTCGCTCGCGCTCCTGCACTACCTCGCCGGCCAGCTCGCCGGCAGCGACGTCCTCGTGGTCGGCGCGTTCCGCGAAGGCGAGGTGGGCTCGGCGGCGCTGCGTCCGCTGGTGCGCGATCCCGCTGTGTTGAGCCTGCCGCTGCGCCGGCTGATCGCGAGCGAGGTGGCCGCGATGGCCATGGCCCGCACGGGGTCCGATCGCTCACCCGCGGCGCTCGATCAGCTCACGCGGTACTCCGACGGGATCCCGATGCTGGTGGAGGGGCTGCTCGCCGCCGAACCGGACTTCCGTTCGCACGACGGGTCGGTGGCCGTGCCCGCGGTCTTCCTCGACCTCGTCGTGCAACGGCTGGACCGGCTCGATGCCTCCACCAGGGACCTGGTCCGGATCGGTGCCGTGCTGGGCAGGCACCGGGACTGGCCGCTGGTGGCCCAGATCAGCGGTCTCGACGAGGCGGCGCTCGCCGCGGCCGTGCGCGCAGCGGATGACGCCCACCTCCTCGTGCTCGACGGGCTCGACGTCGCCGCCGCGCTGGCGCAACGCGATGACACGCGCCGCGATCCTCGCGACGATGCTGCCGCCCGAGATCACGGCACTGGCCCGCCGGTGCGCGGACGCGGTGATCCGCGACCCGATGCCCGACGACCAGCTGGAGCTCGCCGCCCATCTGGCCACGCTGGCCGGGCGGCGCGACGAGGCCGTCCGGTTCATGCTCACCCAGGCCAGGCTGTCGGTGGACGCGGGCGCGCTGCCCGCCGCGGAGGCGACGCTGCGCCGAGCCGAGCCCCTCGCGGACCGCTCGGCGGAGCTGCACGCCGAGGTGGTGATCGAGCTGGTCCGGGTGCTGGCCCTGGCCGGGCGCCCGGACGACGCGATCGACGCGGCGGGCGACCAGCTCGCCGGTGCGGCGGGACCGCAGCGCACGACCCTGTGCCTGAACCTCGCACGAGCCGCGGTGACCGCGAGCCGGTACTCCGACGCGGATCGCTACCTGGCGCTCGCCCCGGACGCGCCGACCCGCGGATCGACGCGCTGTGTGCGCACATCGCGATGGGCCGCGGCGAGTGGGACGACGCCGCCCGGCTGGCGGAGACGGCGGCCGCCGAGGCCGAACGGCGCGGCATGCCGGAGGCGGCGTGTGAGGCGCTGGAGATCGTCGGGCGCTACCAACGGCGACGCGACCCGCACGCGTCGGCTGCGGCATTCCTGCGCAGCGAGCGGCTGGCCACGGCGGCCGGGCTCGCCACCTGGCGGATCCGGGCCTGCTCCCAGCTCGCAGGCGACGACCTGTTCCTGCGCGGCCGCCGCGAGCGGCTCGACGACGCCAGGCGCCTCGCCGTCGACGCCGGAATGCCCGCGGTCGTCACGGCGCTGGATCTCCAGCTCGGGCAGTGGATGCTGGCCCGGGAGGGGTTCGCAGCGAGCCGCGAGCAGTTCCGGGGATGTGCGGAGTCCGCGAGACGGCTGCGGCTGGACGGGACCCGGGCCAAGGCGATGACGTACGTCGCCGCCGGGCGGCTGTTCGCGGACGAGATGGACGACCTGGACGCCACGCTCGACGAGGCCATGGCGCTGGCTCCGCACGACGTCGACCTCCTGGCCTGGTTCGACGGGCTCCGCGGTTTCGCGGCCTGGCTCGACGGCGACGTCGACACCGCCACGGCGCTGTTCGGCGAGGCCGTCGCGGCGATCCGCGGCAACGAGAGTGCCTCGCCGACGGCCCTCTGGGGGATGTGGGCACTGCTGCGCGGCCTCGTCGACCCCACCGACGGCGCACCGCGTGCCGAGCTGGCCGGGTCGGACCTGGTCGTGCACCCGAACAACCTGGCCGCGCTGCACTACGCCGGTGCGATGGCCGCCGCCGTCGACGGCCGGCAGGCGGACGCCCGGCGCCTCGTCGGGGAGGGCGACGCCGCGTCCGCCGGCTACCCCTACTGGCAGCACGTCCTGCACTGCGTGCTCGCCGAGCACGCCGCCCGGTTCGGCTACGGCGAGCCCGCGCTCTGGCTGCGCGGCGCGCTTGCCTTCCTCGGCGACACCGGTGAGGTGCGGCTGCGCCGTCGCTGCCGGCAGATCATGCGCCGGCTCGGGCTGAGCGTCCCGCGGCACCGCACCAGCGCCCAGCCCGTGCCGTCACGGTTGCGGGAGCTGGGGGTCACCCCGCGGGAGGCCGAGGTCCTCGGGCTCATCGGCCTGCGCAACGACGAGATCGCCTGCCGTCTCAACGTCTCCCCGCGCACGGTCGAGGCGCACGTCACGGCCTTGCTGGCGAAGACGGGGTCGGCCAACCGCCGCGAGCTCGGGTCCGTACTGCGAGATCCTTAGCTGCGGGTCGGTCCGGCACAAGATTGGTACTCGACCCGGATCCGCGACGCCCGGTGACCCGAGAAGGGTGGTTCGGGGCACCGCGAGTCGGGGGGCCGAGGGGGAAGCGGGTGGACGGCCGTTCCGCGAGGAGCGACCGGCCACCCGCTGCCCGTCTCCGAGCCCCACCCCCGCCGAGCCCTCCCCCCGCCGAGCCCTCCCCCGCCGAGCCCCCGCCACCGCCGAGCCCTCCCCGCACTCTGGATGCAGAACGCGCATCCGCCCGGGCCCGGAACCGCGTTCTGCATCCAGAGTGCGGGTCAGCGGGCCCGCCAGTGCGGGTCAGCGGGCCCGCCAGACCGGGTCGCGACGCTCCGCGAACGCCTGCCCGCCCTCGGCCGCGTCCTCCGTGGCACCGGCCACCCGCCGCAGGGTCTCGCCGAAGCGGATCGCGTCGACGGTCGACATCCCGGGCCCGCGCACGGCCATCTCCTTCGTCGCCCGTGCCGCCAGCGGCGCGGCCCGCACCAGCCTGGCGGCGAGGGCACCCGCCTCGTCGAGCAGGTCGTCGTGCGGCACGACCCACCCGGCCAGCCCGATCTCCTTGGCCCTGGCCGCGTCGATCCGCTCGCCGGTCAGCAGGAGCTCCATCGCGTACTGCCAGTTGATCCGCTGCGGCAACCGGATCGCCCCGACGATGGTCGGGATCCCCACGGTCACCTCCGGGAAGCCGAACGTGGCCCGTTCCGAGGCGATGACGAAGTCGCACCAGGTGAGCAGGGTCAGCCCGTAGCCGAGGCAGTGCCCGTTGACCGCCGCGATCACCGGCTTGAACATCTCCCAGCCGCTCTCGAACGAGTTGACGGTCGGCCGCTCCCAGAACGACCCGGGGAAGTCGCCCGCCGGGTTCCCGGTCTCGGACCTCATGTCGGCGCCGACGCAGAACGCCCGCCCGCTGCCGGTCACCACGGCGACCCACGCGTCGTCGTCCTCGCGGAAGCGGGTGAACGTCTCGTTGATCTCGCGGCGCATCGCCCCGTCGATCGCGTTGAGCTTCGCCGGGCGGTGATAGGTGATGGTCGCGACGTGACCGTCGACGGTGTAGCGCACCAGGTCGTCCACGCCCGTCAATCTAGAAGGGTCGCGCTGAGCGGCCCTGGACGGCTCGCACGCGGAGGGACCGCGGAGCCTCAGTGCGAGGCAGCCGCGGCGGGCGCCGTCGCGAGCGAGCGGGCCACCCGGGCGGCGGCCTCGCGCACCGTCCGCTCCAGCTCCCAGCGCCTGGCCGCGAACTCGGCCCGGCTGACCGACACCCCCAGTGCCCCGGCCAGCTCGCCGTACGGCCCGGACACCGGTGCCCCGACGCCGGCCACCCCGGCGGCGAACTCCTCGACCTCGACGGCGACACCGGCCGACCGCACCCGCATGAGCTCGCGGTCGAGCGCGCGGCGGTCGGCGACGGTGCGCGGCCCGAGGCGCGGCAGCCCGGCGCTGTCGACGCAGTTCGGACAGGCGGGCCGGGCGCAGGGCGGCGAGCATCACCTTGCCGCCGGCGACGGCGTGGGCCGCGGTGGGCTCGCCCACGCGCATGTCCTCGGGCCGCGGGTGGTCGGGGCAGTCGTCCACGTGCGCCACGACGACGTCGACGTCGCGGAAGACCGTGTAGTAGGCGGCCGCCCCGGCCGTGGTGTGCACCCCGTGCAGCACCGCGCCGGACGGCGGGCGGGGGCAGCACCTGCTCGGCGAGGCTGCGGTGCAGGTCGGCGATGCGGTACCCGAGCCCGTAGCCCCGCACGTCGTGCAGCCGCACGAGGTAGCCCTCGTCGACGAGCGTGCCGAGGGTCCGGTAGACGGTGGGCAGCGGGCACGAGAGCCGTCGTGCGATCGCCTTCGCCGTGACGCCGTCGCCGGCAGCGGCCACCGCCTCGACCACGCGCAGCGCGCGGGTGATCGAGGAACCGGTGGTGCGTTCCGGTGCCATGAGGTCCAGTCTTGGGTACCGGGGGTGCGGCGCGCACTCCTCCGATCGGACGGGTGACCGCGCGCCGCGACCCGTCACACACGGAGGGCCGGATGGACGACCAGGACCTGCACCGCCGGATCGACGAGCTGGTGGCCGAGGAACACCGGCTGGAGCGGGCGCACGTCGGCACCGCGCTGTCGGCGGCCGAGCGGGAACGGCTGGACCGGCTCGGCGTCGAGCTGGACCGGTACTGGGACCTGCTCCGGCAGCGCGACGCGCGCCGCCGGGCCGGGATGGACCCGTCGGAGGCGCAGCCGCGCTCGGCCGACGTGGTGGAGAACTACCGGCAGTAGGAGGGTCGGCGTGCGGGTCACCCCGACCAGCCGCGACGGGCTCGTGACGGAGGTGGCGGGACTCGTCGCCGAGCGGCAGGGGCGGGTGCGCGTGGCCGTCGACGGCCCGCCCCCGACCCGCCCGGAGGCGCTGGCCGAGCTCGTGGCGGCGGACCTGCGCGTCCGCGGCCGCGCCGCGCGTGGTGGCCGCCGCCGGTGACTTCCTGCGCCCGGCGTCGCTGCGGCTCGAACACGGCCGGACCGACGCCGACGCCTTCCTCGACGGCTGGCTCGACACCGGGGCACTGCGCCGCGAGGTGCTGGAGCCGGCCGGGCCGGGCGGGTCGGGGCGGGTGCTTCCGCGGCTGTGGGACGCCGTCGCCGACCGCGCGTACCGCGCCGACTACGTGGCACTGGCCGCCGACGGCGTGCTGGTGCTGGCGGGTGCGCTGCTGCTCGGGCGCGGGTTGCCGTTCGAGCTGGCCGTGCACCTGCGGATGAGCGGCGCCGCGCTCGCGCGGACCCTGGACGCCGGGCAGGCCTGGACGCTGCCCGCGTACGAGCGCTACGAGGCCGAGCACGACCCCGAGCGGGAGGCGGACCTGCGTGGTGCTGGCCGATCATCCGGACCGGCCCGCGGTGCGGCGCGGCTGAGGTCGGCAGCAGGTTCCGGCGGGGTTCACGGAGGAGGATCGTGGGCGAGGAGGGAGTTGAACCCTCACGTCCTTTCGGACACACGGACCTGAACCGTGCGCGTCTGCCATTCCGCCACTCGCCCTGGCGCGACGAAGCTAGCACGGTCGCCGGGCGCCGCTTCGCACACGGCCCCGCATGGCAGCCGTCGGCCCGTCGGCTAGCACGGATACGATCGGTTCTGCCAGCAACACGCCGATGTGATCGGAGGAAGATCGGTTGGGTCGCGTCGACAGGTTCGAGCGCCGTCTCCAGGGGATGGTGGGCGATGCCTTCGCGCGGGTCTTCGGTGGCAGCGTCGTTCCCCAGGAAGTCGTGCAGGCGCTGCTCAGGGAAGCCGAGGACCACATCGAGGAGCTCGCGGGAGGTCGCCTTCTGGCGCCCAACCGCTTCACCGTGCTGCTCAGCCCGGCCGATCTCGATCGCATGGCCGGTGACCGTGCGCAGATCGTCGACTCACTCTCCGCATCCGTCACCGAACAACTCGCCGACCAGGGGTGGGACACCTACGGCGAGGTCGTAGTCTTCCTGGAGCGCTCCGATGCGCTGCACACGGGACAGTTCCGCACCCGCTCATCCGTGGACCCCGACGCTTCCCGCCGGGACGCCATCCGAGCACGCGACGCAGGAGAAGCACCCATGAGCCAGCAACCGGGCCACCCCGAGGAGAACGGGCAGTACGGCTACGACCGTGGCGCCCCCGGCGGATACGGACAGCAGACGTATGCGCCCCCGGCCGCGTACGACCAGTCGAACCGGCCCAACGGCTACGACCAGGGCGACGCCCCGCGAGGGCTATCCCCAGTACGGCCAGCAGGGCCACGACCCGGGCTACGGGCAGCCGGGCTACGCCAGCAGGGCGCCCCGCCGCCGGTACGGGCAGCCGGGCTACCAGCAGGGCTACCAGCAGGGCGGGCCCGCGCCCCAGTACGGCCAGCCCGGGCTACGACCAGCAGGGCTACGACCAGCAGGGCTACGACCAGCAGGGCTACGGCCAGCAGGCCTACGCGCAGCCCGGTTACGGCCAGCAGGGCTACGCGCCCGGCTACGACCAGGGCTACGCGCCAGCCCGGTTACGGCCAGCAGGGCTACGACCAGCAGGGCTACGACCAGCAGGGGTACGACCAGGGTTACGCCCAGCAGGGGTACGAGCAGCAGGGCTGGGGCCAGCAGTACGCAGGGCTCACGGCGCACGCATCAGCCTCGACGACGGCTCCGGGCGCAACTTCGAGCTCACCGAGGGCACCAACGTCATCGGCCGCGGCCAGGACTCGACGTTCCGGCTGCCCGGACACCGGCGTCTCGCGCCGGCACCTGGAGATCAGCTGGGACGGCCAGACCGCCACGCTGTCCGACCTGGGTTCCACCAACGGCACGACGGTCAACGGCAACCCGGTGCAGACCTGGCAGCTCACCGACGGCGACGTCATCCGCGTGGGCCACTCCAGCCTGGTCTTCCGGACCCAGGCCTGAGGTCCGGGGCCCACGCACCCGAGAACGGAGTTCGCCGCGAGTGCCGGAGTTGGTGCTGCAGCTGACCAGGGCGGGCTTCCTGGCCCTCCTCTGGCTCTTCGTGCTGGTCGCGCTCCGGGTGGTCCGCTCGGACCTGTACGCCGCATCCGGGCTGCGCGCGCTGGTACCCGGGGGAAGGGCCGCCGCGCCCGGGGCGGCCGTAGCCGCACCGCCCGGCAGCTGCTGGTCACGCAGGGCGCACTGGCCGGCACGCGGGTGTCGCTCGACTCCCGGCCGATCCTCATCGGCCGGGCCGACGACTCCACGCTCGTGCTCGACGACGACTACGCCTCCACCCGGCACGCGCGCATCGCGCTGCAGGGCGAGGAGTGGTACGTCGAGGACCTCGGGTCGACGAACGGCACGTATCTTGACCGGGCTAAGGTCACCGGACCCACCCGGGTTCCCCTGGGGGTCCCTGTCCGCATCGGCAAGACGGTGATCGAGCTCCGATCATGAGCCTCCGAGACTCCGCGCAGAGGTGCCCCGGACCTGATCGAGCCGACCGATCCGCCGGAGGGCTCAGATGACGCTCGTCCTGCGCTACTCCGCCCGCAGTGACCGCGGGCTCGTCCGGCAGAACAACCAGGACGCCGTGTACGCCGGCCCGCGGCTGCTGGCGCTGGCCGACGGGATGGGCGGGCACGCGGCGGGCGAGGTGGCGTCCTCGCTGGTGATCTCCGCGCTCGCCCCCTCGACGAGGACGACCCTGGCGACGACCTGCTCCGCGAGCTGCGCGACGCCACCGTCCAGGGCAACGCCGCGATCACCCGGCACGTCGCCGACGCCCCCGACCTGGAGGGCATGGGCACCACCCTCACGGCGATCCTGTTCGAGGGCTCCCGCCTGGGCCTGGTGCACATCGGCGACTCACGCGCCTACCAGCTGCGCGACGGCACGTTCAGCCAGATCACGAAGGACGACACGTTCGTCCAGTCGCTGATCGACGAGGGCCGGATCACCGAGGAGGAGGCGCACACGCACCCGCAGCGCTCGCTGCTGCTGCGCGCCATCACCGGCCAGGACATCGACCCCTCGCTGACGATCCGCGAGGCCCGCGCGGGCGACCGCTACCTGCTCTGCTCCGACGGCCTCTCCGGCGTGGTCAGCGACGAGACGCTGGCCGAGACGCTGCGGGCCTACCGCGACCCGCGCGAGTGCGCCGACCGCATGATCGACCTCGCCCTGCGCGGCGGCGGACCGGACAACATCACCTGCATCGTGGCCGACGTCGTCGACATCGACTTCGGCGAGGACGCCCCGATCATGGGCGGCGCGGTCGGCGACGGCAGCGAGGACTCCCCGCCCGACTCGGCGGCCGCCCGCGCGTCGGCCACCACGCTGACCCGCGCCGTGCCGCGCCGGATCGAGCCTGCGGCGCCGAACCCGGCCGCACGCAGGCGCTCCCGGGTGCGGATCGCGCTGGCCTGCGCTGGCGGTGGTGGCCGTGCTGGTCGCGCGGTGCCGTGCTCGCCCGCGTCTGGGTCCTCCAGCAGTACTACGTCGGGGCCGAGTCCGACCGCGTGACGATCTTCCAGGGCGTGCGGGGCAGCGTGCTGGGCATCCCGCTGCAGCAGGTGGCCGAGCAGTCCGACATCGTGCTGGAGTCGCTCCCCGAGGACGCCCGCAGCCAGGTCCGCGAGGGCATCGTCGCCTCCGACGGGCTTGGCGAGCGCCCGCAGCACCGTCGCCAGGCTGCAGGGCCCGCGTGCTGGCGCCGTGCCCCGACCGCCAGCTCACCTGGTGCCCGGCGTCGCCGTCCCGGGTGCACCGGGCTCCGACACCACCGCCCTGCCGACCATGCCACCCGAACCCGGGACGACCTGCTGGTCGGTGAGCTGAGTGAGCACCCCGGACGACGGCGGCGCCGGCAAGGGGGGCGGGGCGCCTGCCACCCCTCCGCCGACCGCGCTGCCCACCGGACGGGGCATCGAGCTGGTGCTGCTGGCGTTCGCGGCGGTCCTGGTCACCGGCGCGCTGATCCTGGTCGAGGCCAACCAGGAGCAGGAGCTCACCCGGTCGCTGCTGTACGTCGGCGCCGCCTACCTGGCCCTGTTGACCGGCGCCCACCTCGCGGTGCGCAAGCTCGCGCCGTACGCCGACCCGCTGATCCTCCCGTGCGTGGCGCTGCTCAACGGCCTCGGCCTGGTGATGATCCACCGGCTGGACCTCGCCGAGACCGACCGCGCCGCGCACGCTGGGCGTCGAGCTGCCCAACCAGCTCACGGGCCGCCAGGTCGCGTGGACGGCGATCGGCCTGGTGCTGTTCGTCGTGGTGCTCTACGTCGTGCGCGACCACCGGATCCTGGCCCGCTACGGCTACACGGCGGGCTTCGTCGGGCTCGTCGCTGCTCGCGCTGCCCGGCCTGCTGCCGCCGTCGCTCTCCGAGGTCAACGGGGCCCGGATCTGGCTGCGGCTGGGCATCTTCTCCATCCAGCCCGGTGAGTTCGCCAAGATCCTGCTGATCGTCTTCTTCGCCGCGTTCCTCGTGCAGAAGCGCGACCTGTTCACCACAGCGGGCCGCCGGTTCCTCGGCATGGAGCTCCCGCGCGCCCGCGACCTGGCGCCGCTGCTGGTGGCGTGGGGCCTCTCGGTCGGCGTGCTCGTGCTGGAGCGCGACCTGGGCACCTCGCTGCTGTTCTTCGGGATCGTGCTGGTGATGCTGTACGCGGCCACCGAGCGGATCTCGTGGATGCTCATCGGGATCGCGCTTCTTCGCGCTGGGCGGCTTCGTCGCCTACGAGCTGTTCGGCCACGTGCAGACGCGCGTGCAGATCTGGATCGACCCGTTCACCGACTTCGACGGCGCCGGCTTCCAGATCGGCCAGGCCCTGTTCGGCCTGGGCACCGGCGGCGTCGGCGGCACCGGCCTCGGCGCCGGGCGACCCGACCTCGTGCCCTTCGCGGAGAGCGACTTCATGCTGTCCTCGCTCGGCGAGGAGCTGGGGCTGATCGGGCTGGCCGCGATCCTCGTCGTCTACCTGGTGCTGATCACCCGCGGGCTGCGCAGCGCGCTCGCCGTGCGCGACAGCTTCGGCAAGCTGCTGGCCACCGGGCTCGCGTTCGCCATCGCGCTGCAGTGCTTCGTCGTCATCGGCGGGGCGTCGAAGCTCATCCCGCTCACCGGCCTGACGCTGCCGTTCCTGTCCTACGGCGGCTCGTCGCTGGTGGCCAACTACGCGCTGGTCGCGCTCCTGCTGCGGGTGTCGAACGCGGCGCGCGCGCCGCTGCCGAGGCGGTCGGCGCAGCCGAAGGCCCCGATCGCCGAGGCCAGCACCGAGCTGGTGGAGCGCCCGACGTGAACACGCCGGTGCGACGCATCGCGATCGCCGTGATGGCCATGATCCTGGTGCTGATGGCCAACCTCACCTACGTGCAGGTGGTCAAGGCGAGCGACTACCGCAACGACCCGCGCAACCAGCGCGTCCTGCTGGCCGAGTACTCCCGCCAGCGCGGCCAGATCAGCGCCGAGGGCCAGGTGCTGGCCCGGAGCGTCGAGACCGACGACCGGCTGCGCTACCAGCGGGAGTACCCCGACGGGCCCGCCTACTCGACCGTCACCGGCTACTACTCGGTGATCTACAGCGCGAGCGGCATCGAGCGGTCCGCCGACGAGGTGCTCAACGGCAGCGACGACCGGCTGTTCGGGCGCAGGCTGTCGGACCTGATCACCGGCCGCGACCCGAGCGGCGGCAACGTCGTGCTCACCGTCGACCCGGCGGTGCAGCAGGCCGCGTACGACCAGCTCACCGGCCAGCGCTACGCGGGTGCCGTGGTCGCGCTCCGGCCGCAGACCGGCGAGATCCTGGCGATGGTGTCCACACCGACGTTCGACCCGAACCCGCTGGCCAGCCACAACTCCGAGGAGCAGAAGGCGGCCTGGGCCCGCTACACCGACGCCGACCCGCCCGTACTGGTCAACCGCGCGATCTCCGAGACCTACCCACCGGGTTCGACGTTCAAGCTGATCGACACCGCCGCGGCGCTGCAGAACGGCTACACGCCGGACAGCCCCCTCACCGCGGCTCCCACCATCACCCTCGCCAACACGAACACGACGCTCGAGAACTTCGCCGGCACCCCGTGCGGCACGGGCGCCACCGCGACCCTGCGCGAGGCGCTGGCCCGCTCGTGCAACACCGCCTTCGCCGAGCTCGCGGGCGCGCTGGGTGAGCAGAAGCTCCGCGAGCAGGCCGAGGCGTTCGGGATCGGCACGGCGCTCTCCGTGCCGATGACGGTGGTGCCGTCGTCGCTGGGCGACATCCCGGACACCGCCTCGCTGCAGCAGTCCGGGATCGGGCAGCGCGACGTCCGCCTCACACCGATGCAGAACGCGATGATCGTCGCCGCGATCGCCAACGGTGGCCAGGTCATGGCGCCCTACCTCATCCAGCAGATCCAGAGCCCGGAGCTGGACCCGATCGACACGACCGAACCGGACCGCCTCGGCCGGGCCATGCCGGCCGACGTGGCGAGCACGCTCACCGAGCTGATGATCGGGTCGGAGAACCGCACCCAGGGCGGCGGCAAGATCACCGGCGTGCAGATCGCCTCGAAGACCGGCACCGCCGAGCACGGCTCCGACCCGAAGAACACGCCGCCGCACAACTGGTACGTCGCGTTCGCGCCCGCGCAGGACCCGCAGATCGCCGTCGCGGTGCTCGTCGAGGACGGCGGCGACCGGTCGCTGGAGGCCACCGGCGGCTCGCGGGCCGCACCGATCGGGCGGGCGGTCATCGCCGCTGCCTGCGGGGTGGCCGATGACGGTGCTCGTCGAGGGCCAGTGCATCGCCGGCCGCTACCAGCTGGAACGCCAGATCGCGGTCGGCGGCATGGGCGAGGTGTGGGAGGCCAGCGACAACCGCCTCGGCCGCAGCGTCGCGGTCAAGGTGCTGCGCTCCGAGCTGTCCGCCGACCCCGAGTTCCTGCACCGCTTCCGCGTCGAGGCCCGCACGGTGGCGTCGCTCGACCACGTCGGCATCGCCGCCGTCCACGACTACGGCGAGGACGACGGCCCCGTCGGCGGCGGCCGCACCGCCTACCTCGTGATGGAGCTCGTGCGCGGCGAGCCGCTGTCCACGCTCATCGCGCGGGGGCCCATCGAGCCGGACGAGACGCTGCGGCTGATCGAGCAGGCCGCGCTGGCGCTGCAGGCGGCGCACGAGCGCGGCTTCGTGCACCGCGACGTGAAGCCCGGCAACATCCTCGTCCGCAGCGACGGGGTGGTGAAGCTCACCGACTTCGGGATCGCCAAGGCCGCGGGCGCCATGCCGGTGACGCGGTCCGGGATGGTGATGGGCACCGCCCACTACATCGCGCCCGAGCAGGCCAGCGGCGCCGAGGCCGGGCCGGTCGGCGACGTCTACTCGCTCGGCGTCGTCGGCTACGAGTGCCTGGCCGGCCACCGCCCGTTCCGGGCCGAGAGCGCGGTCGAGGTCGCGATCATGCAGGTCCGCGAGCAGCCACCGCCGCTGCCCGAGACGGTGCCGCTGCGGGCCAGGGAGCTGATCGAGGCGGTGCTCGTCAAGGACCCGGCCCAGCGCTACGCCACGGGCGGCGAGCTGGCCGCGGCCGTGGCGGCGATCCGGCGGGGCGAGGCGCTGCCCGTGCCCTCCGGTGCCCCACCCACCCCGCCGCGCACCCGGGCCGTCGCCCCCACCCCGGCCGGCCCGGTGGCCCCCGAACGCCCGCCCGTCGCATCCGCCCCGGTGCGAGCCGCCGCCCGAACCGCTACGGCTGGAGCCGTCGGCCGGACCGGGCGCCACGCTGCTGACGGTGCTGTTCGTGCTGCTCGCGCTGGCGGCGCTGGTCCTGGGCGTGTTCGTGCTGCGGGGGGTCGCAGCCGGAGCGGTGGCCCCGCCTGCGCCGGTGTCGAGCGGGATGCCGGACGGTACCGTGGCGAGCCGGGAGGGTGTCCACGCCGGACCGGCGGCATACGGCGTGACCAGCCTGCGGACCGTCGCGGTCGGGGTGGCCCGGTGAACCCGCCGAACGGTCTACCCGGCGCTCGGGTGGGCGAGACGACACCCCAGCGGGCGATGCAGCCCGGCATGATGACCCGAACCACCAGACCCCTCAGGAACCGGCACCGATGACCACCCCCCGACTGTTGTCCGAGCGGTACGAGCTGGGCGAGACGCTCGGCTACGGTGGCATGTCCGAGGTCCACCGCGGGCTGGACACGCGGCTCGGCCGCGACGTCGCCGTGAAGGTGTTGCGCGCCGACCTCGCGCGTGACCCGCAGTTCCAGATGCGCTTCCGCCGCGAGGCGCAGAACGCCGCCGCGCTCAACCACCCGGCCATCGTCGCGGTGTACGACACGGGCGACGTGCAGAGCGAGTTCGGGCCGCTGCCCTACATCGTCATGGAGTACGTCGACGGGCAGACGCTGCGGGAGATCGTCAAGACGCAGGGTCCGATGAGCCAGCAGAAGGTCATCGAGGTGATGGCCGACGTCTGCGCAGCGCTGGACTTCAGCCACCGGCACCAGATCATCCACCGCGACGTCAAGCCCGCCAACATCATGATCAACAAGGCCGGCGCCGTGAAGGTCATGGACTTCGGCATCGCACGTGCGCTCGGCGAGGGCCAGAACGTCACGCAGACCGCCGCGGTCATCGGCACGGCCCAGTACCTCTCGCCCGAGCAGGCGCGCGGTGAGGCCGTCGACGCCCGCAGCGACGTCTACGCGGCGGGCTGCGTGCTGTTCGAGCTGCTCACGGGCGAGCCGCCGTTCACAGGCGACACGCCGGTCGCGGTGGCCTACCAGCACGTCCGGGAGGACCCCCGGCGCCCGTCGGAGGTGAACCCCGCGGTGCCGGTGGCACTGGACGCCGTGGTGCTCAAGGCCCTGAGCAAGAACCCCGCCAACCGCTACCAGTCCGCGGCGGAGATGCGCAGCGACCTCGTGCGCGTGCGCAGCGGGCAGAGCCCGATGGCTCCGGTCGTCATGAGCGAGGACGAGCGCACCGCCATGCTCGCCGCTCCCGCCACCGGACCCACCCGGCGGATCAACAACCGCAACGCCCCGCCCGCCCCCATGGGCGAGTGGGACGAGGAGCCGCCGCGCCGCACCGGCCGCACCGTCGCGATCATCGCGGGCGTCGCCGTCGCGCTGGGACTCATCGCCTTCGTGGCGTACCAGATCTTCAGCGGCCCGGCGCAGCCCCAGCAGGTCGCCATGCCCGACGTCGTCGGCCAGCGCACCGAGGTCGCCCGAGCCACCCTCATCGCCGCCGGGCTGCAGGTCACGGTCGAGGAGGTCAACTCCGAGGTACCGCAGGCCGGCACGGTGATACGCACCGACCCGGGCCCGAACTCGCAGGTCAACGAACGCAGCCGGGTCACGATGGCGGTCGGCAAGGGCCCGGCGCAGGCCGCGGTGCCGCCGCTCACGGGCAAGACCGTCGCCGAGGCCGAGCAGGCGCTGAAGGATCGCGGGCTCACCCTCGGCACCCAGTCGCAGGTCGAGACGCCCGATCCGGCGCTGGTCGGGAAGATCGTCAAGTCCACCCCCGCGGCAGGCGAGAGCGTGGCCGGGGGCAGCGCCGTGGCCGTCGACGTCGGGATCGAGCAGACCACGCGTCGCGGTGCCGAACGTCGTCGGGCAGGACGCGGCCACCGCGGAGCAGGCCCTGCGTGCCGCCGGCTTCCAGGTCACGAGCCAGACGGTCGACGGCGGCGACTCCGGCAAGGTGGTCGCCACCAGCCCGGCCGCGGGCCAGAAGGCGCCGAAGGGCTCCGCGGTCACCATGCAGGTCGGCAAGGGCGGCCAGTCCGAGGTCCCGGACGTCATCGGTCAGACGGCCCGCCAGGCCCAGCAGGACCTCGCGCAGGCCGGGTTCCGCAACCTCCGCTTCCAGGTCCGCCAGGTGAACGACCGCGACCAGGACGGCCGCGTGGTCGACCAGTCCCCCAACGGTGGCCGCGACGCCGATCCCAACGAGCAGATCACGCTCACGGTGGGCCAGTTCGCGAACGGCCTGTCCGGCAACAGCGGCCCCGGCAACTAGCGAGCCGGGTCCGCGCCCGGTCGGGCACACTGTCCGGGTGCGCGTCCTCGTGATCGACAACTACGACAGCTTCGTCTACAACCTCGTGCAGTACCTGGCCCAGCTCGGCGCGGAGGTCACCGTCCGCCGCAACGACGAGGTCGACCTCGACGAGCTCGACGACGTCGACGGCGTGCTCGTCTCGCCCGGTCCGGGCACTCCGGAGCGCGCCGGCTCCAGCATCGAGGTGATCCGGCGCAGTGCCGAGCGGTCGCTGCCCCTGCTCGGGGTGTGCCTCGGCCACCAGGCCATCGGCGTCGCGTGGGGCGGCGTCGTCGAGCGGGCGCCGGAGCTGCTGCACGGCAAGACCTCACTGGTGCACCACGCCGGGGTCGGCGTGCTCGCCGGGCTGCCCGATCCGTTCGTCGCGACGCGGTACCACTCGCTGTCGATCCGGCCCGACACCGTGCCTCGCGAGCTCGAGGTCACCGGCCGCACGGACAGCGGCCTGATCATGGCGGTGCGGCACCGGGAGCTCCCGGTCGAGGGCGTCCAGTTCCATCCCGAGTCGGTGCTCACCCAGGACGGGCACCGCCTGCTCGCGAACTGGATGGGCGGCGCGGGCCACGCCGTGCCCGAGGCCACCGTGGCGGCCCTGACCGCCGAGACGGCCATGGTGAGCGCCGAGGCCTGAACGGGCACGGATCCCTCGGGCCGGCCGCGCTACCGTGTGGTCAGCGCCCGAGTCGCTCGGAACTCGGCGAGCACCGTCACGCGAGGTCGAGATGCCCAAGTCCAAGGTCCGGAAGAAGAACGCCTACACCCCGCCGGCCAACGACCGGCGGAGCACGGTGCCGGTGAAGGTGGCCGGGCCCGACCAGCCCGGTCTACGTGGCGGTGATGCTCGGGCTGATGCTGCTGGGCCTGGCCTGGCTGGTCGTCAACTACCTCGCGGGCGATTCGATCGGCTTCATGGTCGCGCTCGGGTCCGTTCAACTTCCTCATCGGGTTCTCCCTCATCGTGATCGGCCTGTTGATGACCATGAGGTGGCGCTGAACAGCGGAAACACAGCGCTGTAAGTCATCCCCAGTGTGGACAACTCCTGTGGACAGCGCGTGATCCTCGCCGTGAGTGATCATCGGACGCAGGCCGCGAGTGGAGCCCCGCGGCCGGGCTGGTGGCGTGCGCCTGGGTGGGCGCCGTCGCGGCCATCGCCTGGTGTGCCGTGCTGTGGGCGAACGGCGAGGACCCGCCCGGGCGGTTGCTCGCAGGCGCCGCCGCCGTGGGTCTCGCCGTCGCGGCCGTGTACGGCACGTTCGCCCGGCCGCGCCTGCGCGCCGACGCGGACGGGCTCACCGTCGCCGGGCTCAGCGGCCGCCGGCACCATCCGTGGCGGCAGGTGCCAGGCCTGCGCGTGGTGCGGGTGCGCAGGTGGGGGCGCGAGACCAGCCTGCTCGAGATCGACACCGTCGCCCCGGACGGGCGGCGAGCGGCTGCTGGTCTTCGGCCGGCTCGAACTGGCCGCGGACCCCGAGGACGTGGCCGAGGACCTGCTCGCGCTCAGGTCCGGCTCACCCGGGAGCACCAGCGGGCGGTGACACCGCGTGCGGGGGCGACGCCCGAAGGGCCGTGGTCGGACGGCGCTGCGCTACCTAACATCATCTTCCGGACCGGACGATCCGGCCGGAGAAGGAGCCACCATGACCACGACACGAGGCACCGACGGCTGCGCCACCGGATGCGGCTGCGGCACACCCGGCTGAGGGCCGCACCCGCCGAGCCGCGGGGGTGCACGACCGCAGCGGTTGCAGGAAAGCCACTTTCATGCCATCTGATGGCGTGAAAGTGGCTTTCCTGCGACGGCGGGGATGTGACGCGGGCGCCGACCGCCCCAGGCGGGTCAGGCCGCCAGGGATCCGACGTAGGCGCCCAGCAGCACCAGTGCCGTGAGCGCGGCCAGTGCGATCACCTGGAACGTCGTGCGGTTGCGCGACGGTGCGTACACCAGCGCCGCGGTGGCCGCCGCCCCCACGACGAGGCCACCGAGGTGGCCCGCGATCGACAGGCCGGGCAGCACGAAGCTGATCACCACGTTGACGACGATCAGCCCCAGCACCTGCCCGGACGGGCGCGTTGAGCCTGCGCAGCACGACGGCGAGGGCACCCATGAGGCCGAACACCGCCCCGGACGCCCCCGCGACCTGCGCGTTCGGGACCGAGAACAGCATCACGGCGGCCGCGCCGCCGAGCAGGGAGATCAGGTAGACGGCCAGGAACCTGGTCCGCCCGAGCATCCGCTCGACGTCGCGGCCGATGATCCACAGCGCCAGCATGTTGAACAGCAGGTGGATCGGCCCGAAGTGCAGGAACCCCGACGTGACCAGCCGCCACAGCTCGCCGTCGGCGACCCTGGTCGGCCGCAGCGACCACGCGCTGAACAGCTGCGACGCGTAGTTCGACGCGATGCTCCTGGACTCGACCGCGGTCCAGACGAAGACCGCGGCGTTGACGGCGACGAGCACCGGCACGATGACCGGCCGGGTGCCGGGCGGCGCGCCCGCGATGGTGGTGCCCCGTCGCACGCCCCGGTTGCCCTCGCGCGACGCAGTCGACGCACTGGTAGCCGACGGAGGCCTCGCGCAGGCACTCCGTGCACGCCGGCCGGTCGCACCGGGTGCAGCGCAGACCGGTGGCCCGGTCCGGGTGCCGGACGCACACCGGCGGCGCCCCGGGCGGCGGGCCGCCCGGGTACTGCGGCGGCCCGGCGGGGTAGCTCACGGGGCCGTGGTCAGTCGGAGATCTCGACGCGCTGGATGACGACCTCGTCCAGCGGCCGGTCCGAACCGTCGGTGGTGGTGGCGCCGATCGCGTCGACGACGGCGCGCGACTCGGCGTCGGCGACCTCACCGAAGATCGTGTGCCGCCGGTTGAGGTGCGGCGTGGGCCCGAGGGTGATGAAGAACTGCGAGCCGTTGGTGCCGGGGCCCGCGTTGGCCATCGCCAGCCGGTAGGGCCGGTCGAACCGCAGGTCGGGGTGGAACTCGTCGCCGAACTCGTAGCCGGGGCCGCCCCTGCCGGTGCCGGTCGGGTCGCCGCCCTGGATCATGAAGCCGCTGATGACGCGGTGGAACACCGCACCGTCGTAGAAGGGGCCGCTGTCGCCGCCGGACGCGTTGGGCTGCGTGTAGTCACGCTCGCCCGTCGCGAGGCCGGTGAAGTTGGCCACCGTCTTCGGCGCGTGGTCCGGGAACAGGTTGATCCGGATGTCGCCCTGGTTGGTCCGCAGTGTCGCGGTGAGCTTGGAGTCTGGGTCCGTCACGCCGTCCATCGTGCCAGGAGCGTGCGGCCGGGGGGGCCACCCGCCTCACCGCGCGAACTCGTCCAGGAAGCGGGTGACGGCCCGCTCGTAGGCCGCCGGGTCGGCGTTCCACGACGCCGTGTGCTCCACGTCGGGCACCTCGAGGTAGCGCATCGGCCAGTCCAGCCCGGGTGCGGCCGACACCAGCGCGCGGCTCGCCGCCACGGGAACGGCCGTGTCACCGGTGCTGTGCACGACGAGCGTGGGCGGGCGGACGGCGGGCGGACACCGGCGCAGGTCGAACCGGTCGAAGTCGATGCCGATGCGGCGGCCCGTGATCAGCGCGGCCACGGGTGTGAGCCCCGGCGGCAGGCGGCGGTTGCGGGCCTGCTGGCGCAACGTGGCCCGCCAGTCGACGAGCGGGGCGTCCCAGACGACGGCGGACACCGGCCGACGCCTCGGCCGAGCGGTTCAGGAACGCGCCGGTGATGGCCGCGCCCATCGACCAGCCGACGAGCACCACCGAGCGCGCGCCGCGGTCGAGGGCGTGGCGCACGGCGGCCTGGACGTCCTCCCACTCCGTGTCGCCGAGGTGGTAGCGGCCGTCCGGGCTGGGCGGCGCGCCGTCGTCGTTGCGGTAGGTGACGGCCAGCACGGGATGGCCCTGCGCGTGGAGCGCGGGCAGCAGCGCGCAGGCCCTCCCGGCGGCTGCTCCCCCGCCCGTGCACGAGCACCGCCCACACGTCGCCGTCGGCGGGCACCCACCAGGCGGGCGCGGGCCCCAGCGGCGTCGCGACGTCCACGTCGGCGAAGGCGAGGCCGCGGGCCAGCGGGTCCGGGTCGAACGGGCCCGCGTCGAGCACCGCGGCCACGCCGGCGGGCGGGACCGGCCCGTCGAGCAGCGGCCGGACCACGGCGTCGCGCCCCGTGCGGGAGACCGGGCCGACGACGGCCAGGCCGTCCGCCCAGCGCAGGCCCCAGACGCCGGGCTGCCCGGCCAGCCGGCTGGGAACGAGGGCGACCGACGACGCGTCGGCGGCCAGCACCCGCTCGGGGAGGACGACCTCCTGGCGGGTGTCGAGCAGCAGGCTGGAATAGAACCAGCCGAGCCCGACGACGCCGGCGCCGAGCCCTGCCGCGAGCCCGGTCCCGATGCGTGCGGTCGCGATCACGTGACGATGATGGTGCACCGTCGGGGTGAGCGGCGAGCGATCAAGCACCTCGACCCGGCTCGTCTCGGTGACGTGAGCCGGACCTGCACGAACGTGACCACCGGAACGAGTGACATCTGGCGCTTCCACGGACTTTCTGCACAACCCGTGACCGCGCTCTTCGTTGGTGTGGGCAGATCACCGTCGTCACTGACACCCGCCATCGAAGGGATCCACCGCATGAGCAGCCACGCCCGGCCCAGCCGGCGCAGCATGCGCACGACCGTCACGGCAGCCGGAATCGCCGTCCTCGGCGTCGGCTTCGCCGGTCAGGCTTTCGCCGCGCCCGACGAGGACGCCACCGAGGCCGAGACCACCGACACCACGGAGGCCACCGAGGCCACCGAGGCCCCGGCGGCGGCCAACCCGCTGGGCGGTCTCGTCGGAGCTCCCGCCGTGCCCGACATGGCCGACCTGCCCCCCGTCTTCTCGTTCCAGCCGCCTTCGGTCGCGTCCGCCGTGCCGACCGCTGCCGACACCGACGAGTCGGACGACCAGGCCAACGAGGTGTCCGACGCGGCCGAGGCCACGAGTGGCCTTCCCCCGGTCCCGGGTGTCGACAGCCTGCCGGGCGGCCCCGGTGCCCCGGCGCTCAACTCCGAGGGCCTCCCCAGCCCGCAGGACATCCCCAGGGTCGAGCCGGACCCGATCCTGGAGAACACCGACGTCAACGCGGTTCCCGGTGGCGACGCTGCCGCCACGCTCATGGGCGCTGTCGACGGCGCGATGTAGTTCCGGTCCCAGACGCGACGGCCCGCCCTCCCCGGACCCCGACCGGAGGGCGGGCCGTCGCGTCTGCTGACCGTGCCGCAGCCGGTGCGGCAGGCTGGTCGCCGTGGCCGGGATCCGGGACGCGAGGCGGGCGGACGCCCCAGCGATCGCACGCGTCGTCGTCGCGTCCTGGCGCGCGGCGTACGCCGGGCTCCTGCCCGCCGAGTACCTGGCCGGGCTGTCCGTCGAGGCGCGAACCGAGCAGTGGGACGGCGTGGTCGCGGATCCGGGCGACAACCACGTCCTGGTGCTCACCGACCCCGAGGTCGTCGGCTTCGCGGCGGTCGGCCCGGCCTTGGACGGCGAGGCGGGCGTCGGGCAGCTGTACGCGATCTACCTGGCCCCACTGCGGTGGGGCCGCGGGGAGGGCAGGCGCCTGCACGACGCCGCCGTCGCGCGGCTGGATGCGGCGGGCTTCGGCAGGTCGGTCCTGTGGGTGCTGCGCGGGAACGACCGCGCGACCCGCTTCTACCGCGCCGCCGGGTGGCGGCCCGACGGTGTGGAGCAGACGGAGGTCGGGTTCACCGGCGTCGTGTTCGTCGAGGACCGCTGGGTGCGGACCGCGCGACCGGTCACCGGTCCGGCGTGACCGTGTCCCCGCCAGCGGGAAAGGCGGTGGCTGACAGCGGACTCATCGCGGGCGCGGGCACGATGGTGCGGTCAGGAGCAACTCGTCGTCCATCACGTTTACCGCTCGATACCAACCCCCTACCCCCATTGACCCAATTCGCGCTCGCGTGGGCATTGTCGAACACGTAGTCGCCCACAGCGGTACACAGAAGCGTTGCCGTGCTGCCGTTCGGGAGCTGGCCGACCCTCGACGAATGCTGCGAGGGAAGGCCGTAGATCGGTGCCGACGCGCCGTCCGCCCGATAGATGGCCAGCTGGCCGCCCCCGGCAGGCGGGAATCAGCTGGCCGGACGGTAGGCGGCTGCTCGCCCCTTCCCTGACCACCGCCTCCTGACCCCGGTGGCCATATGGCGAGCACGACCGTCACCACGGCTGCGATTGACCCGACAGCCGTCCAGAATGTGCTCCATCCGCCGTTTCGCACCGATCAGCCGATGACACCGACAGCCACGAGCAGGGTCTTCGACCCATTGCCAACACCTCTCCTGTCCGCCGCGACGGTCACAGACCGTCGAGCAAGCCGGCGACCTTCCGGAAGCGGCCGTCCGGGTGGTGCTGTTGCGTACACGCCGAGGATTGCAGTCCACCGGACGCACGGCCGTTGACCGGGTACCGGACGTACGTTAAATAGGAATGCATGGGGGAAGCTGCGAAGCGCGTGGCTGCAATTCTGGTCACGGAAGCGCGCAAATCGGGGCTTCCCGACGCAGCGGTCAATCAGTTCGAGGCGGCCACGACGAGACTGCTGGCCGCGGCCGTCGGCCCGGACCTGGCCGAGTTCCGCACCGCGCTCGACGGGTGGCGGGCCCGGCTCGAGCAGCTCAGCCCGCCGGTGGGCGACATTCCGGCCGGGATCCCCCTCATGCTGTCGGCACTCCGGCGGCCCGTTGCCGCCGGTTCCCGGCCTCGACACGCTGCTGGACGCGCCCTCGCACTCCGGGCTCGCGCAGCTCCTCGCCTACCGCGACGGGCTGCGCCGGATGGCCTCGCTCGGTCCCCTGACCCTCGGCACCGACATCGCCGCAGCCACGCTCCGGCACGCCCCGCCGGGCGCGCTGCCCGACCCGGACGTGGTGCTCGGCCTCCTCCCGCCCACGGGGATGGCACTTGGCCTCGGCACCGGTCCGGTCTCGGGCGGCGGGAGCCTGTCGTTCACCGAGACCCCGCACCCGCGGCTCTCCGGGTCGTTCGGCCTCCGGATGGGTCCGGTCGCGATCTCCGCGTTCGGGATCGTCGAGTGGATCGACACGCTCTCGGTGGCGGTCCTGCTCGCCGCCCGCTTCACCCCTGGCATCCAGCTCAGCTTCGGTTTCGCGATCACCGCCGTCGGCGGGCTGGTCGGCATCAACCGCAGGGCCGACACCGACGCCCTGCGCTCGCGGTTGGCCAGTGGCTCTGCGGCCGACGCCCTGTTCGCCGGCGACCCGAAGAGCAACGCACCCGCGGTGCTGGCGACCCTCGGCGAGCTGTTCCCGCCGAGCCCCGGATCGCACGTGGTGGGGCCCACCGTCGAGCTGTCGTGGCTGAAGCTCGGCCCGCTCTCCTTCCTGACGGTCAGCCTCGGGGTCTTCCTGCAGCTGCCCGAGATCAAGGTCGTGATCGTCGGCACGGCGGTGGCGGAGGTCCCGCCGAAGGACGCGCCGATGCTGCACCTGCGGGTGGACGTCCTGGGCGAGGTCGACCCGGCGCGCAAGCTGATCGCCGTCGACGCGGTCCTCGTCGACTCCTACGCGCTGGGGATCTTCCGGGTCGGCGGTGGTGCCGCGTTCCGCCTCTGCTGGGGCGACCCGCCGTACGCGGTGCTCACCGTCGGCGGCTTCTACCCGGGCTTCAACCCGGCGCCCGCCGTGATCCCGCCCGTCTCCCGGGTATCGCTCACGCCCTATTTCGACTTCCTGCCCGGGTTCTACTTCCGCGCCGAGGGATACCTGGCGGCGACGACCAACACGTTCCAGGTCGGCGGTGCCTTCGAGGCGGGCATCGACATCGGTCTGAGTGCGCGCGGGCATCTGAGCCTCGACGCGATATTCCAGTTCGACCCGTTCCATTTCGAGGTGGACGTCGCCGGTGGGTTCTCGGTGCACGCCCCGATCATCGGGACGGTCGCGGGCGTCGAGGTCAGGGGGCGGCTGACCGGGCCCGGCCCGTGGGTGCTCGCCGCGCGGCTGTCGATCGACCTCTGGCTCGACGACTTCACGTGGAGCGACACCTTCACGTTCGGCCGGGCGGGTCAGGTGGCCGAGCCGCCACCCGACCTCGTCCACGAGATGGCGAACCAGCTCACCGCGGCGAACGTGCGGGCAGCGCAGACCGACGACCCGTGGGTCGCGGTGCAGCCGGAACCCGGGCAGTCCGGACGGCCGGTGGTCTCGCCGCTGGGCGGGCTCGTCCTCAGCCAGCAGCTCGCGCCGCTGGACACCTACCTCGACCGGGTCTCCGGGGTGGCCCTCCCGGCGGCCAGGCGCGTGGTCGTCGAGCCGGACCCGTCCGGCTCCGGCGTCACCACCGGCGCGGAGGTTCGCGACTGGTTCGCGCCGGGGACCTTCCGCAACCTCACCGCGAGCGAGGCGTCCAACCAGCCGACCTACGACCGGTTGCGGGCCGGGCACGGGCTCGGGTTCACGGTCACGGGCTCGGCGGGCGCGCAGGACGTGACCGTCGGGTTCCGCGACGTCTACCGCGGCAGGCCGGTCCCGACCGACGGCGTCCTCACGCCGTTGCCGGGACTCGTGCTCGACGGGCTGGCCGACCGCGCCGCCGAGCCGGCGGTCCACGACCGCTCCCCGCTGGTGACCGTCACCGACGACCCCTGGTCCACCTGGGACGCCACCGGCGACCACACCCAGCGGAGCAGCTGCACCGACGCCCACATCGCCGTACGGCGGGAGGGGGCCGCGATCGTCGCGCTGCCCGCCTCCGACGCGCCCCTCGCGCTCGCGGCGGGCGTCTAGATGGCCGGGGAGCGGCTGACCTTCCGCGGGTGGGAGCGCGCCGCCGCGTCCGGCGTCGCGACGGGCGGGCGGCTGGTGGCGAACATGCGCCTGCGCGCACGGGACCCGGACAGCGGCGTGTTCGAGACCCGGACCGTGGGCGTGGAGCTGCTCGGACCGCGCGATGCGCGCGGGCTGCGGCGCGGCGCGGTGACCGCGACAGTGCCGGTCAACGGGGAGACCGCCGCGGAGGAGACGCACTGCGTCACCGCCGAGCTCGCGGCCCCCGACCTGCCGTGGCGGTACACGCCGACGCCCGCGACGGGTGCGGCGATGCAGCCGTGGATCGTGCTCGTCGTGGGGACCGCCGACCAGGTCCTCCCCGAGCCGGGCGGGAAGGTCACGCTGGCCGTCGAGGTCCTCGCCGCGCACCCGTTGACCGAGTCGCACCGGTGGGCACACGTGCAGGTCGACGCCCAGGGCCGCAAGGTCGCGCGGCTCGTCTCGCCAGCGGCGATGGTCGCCGACCGCGACCACGTCGCGGCCGTCGTCCCGGCGTTCGCCGCCGACGGGCGCTCGAGCTGGGAAGGCGCCCAGACCCCCGTCACGCTCGACGCCTACCACCTGTGGCGCTTCCGCACCGGCGCTCCGCTGGACTTCGAGGACCTCGCGCTCGCCCTGCACTCGCGCCAGCCGAGCGGGGTTCCCGGCCTCGGCTACGCCCGCCTCGACCACCGCGCCGGAGACGGGATCCACCAGCTACGGGTCCGCGGGCCGCTCGCGCCCCCGCTGCGGGCAGGCGAGTCGGCGGACGCGCCGCTACCGGGGCCGGTGGCCGCGTCGATGGCCGCACTCCGGCAACCGAGGGTGGTGCACGGGCGGGCCGCGCTGCAGATGCCGCACTACGGCGACGCGTGGCTGGCCGACCCGGAGGGCACTCCCGGTGGCTGGGGCACCACGATCAACCGCGACCCGCGGCATCGCGCCGCTGCCGGGCTCGGCATGTGGTGCGGCATCGACCAGCAGGACCTGATCGCGGGCGCCGCGGCCGACCGCGCGGGGGCCCTGCCCGTCGCCGACCAGCAGATCCGCGCGCTCACGGCAGGCATCGGTGCCGCCGAGTCGCTGTGGGGGCGGCGCCTGCCCGAGACCGCGGCGGCCCGCACGGCCCTGTTCGGTCCGGCGCTCGGCCGCGTGCTCGCGGCCGATCCCGACACGGGCGCCGCGACCGGCACGGTCCTCGGCGCGATCACCGGTCCGGCGGGCGGTGACCGGCCGCTCCCGCCGGCGCTGTTCTCGTCCGCGGCCCGGCGCGTGCTCCGGCCCGGCACCGCCCGTGCGCGCCGTGCCGCCCCGGGCGCGACGGCACCGTCGGCGGTCCTCGACGCGGCGAACGACTGCACGCGGATGCGGATACCCGACCCGCCCGCAGGCTGCCCCGCGCTCGGCACCTTCGGCCAGGACCCGTTCGCCGAGCCGCCGAGCGACGCGGCCGTGCGGGAGCGGCTCGTCGACGCCATCCAGTACCAGGGCTGGTGGGGCGACGAGTGGTACGCCGAACGCGTCCCGCTGGACCGGGCCGCGGACTTCCTGCGCGACGTGGCATCGGGCGACCACAACCGCCTCGAAGCATGGGCCGAGGAGCCGGGCGGCGGCGAGCTCCCTCCGGTCGACGGCCCGATCGACGGCGTCGTCGGATCCCGCCCGACGTCGCCATGCCACCCCGTCGGCGTCGACCTGCTCGACCCGGGCCTGGTCGACGGCTTCCGGCCGATATCGGGGCCCGGCCCGAAGCGCGTGGTCGACACGATCAGCGGGCTCGACCCCGACCAGCCGCTGGCCCCACCCGAGATCTGCCCGGACCTGGACCTCCCGGCCTGGCGGTTCCTGCGCGCCCGTTCGGCCTACTGGCTGCTCCCCGGCGCGGACGGCATCGCCGACGGCGACGTCGTCGCCCTCTCGACGAACCAGCGGTTCGTCGACGCGTTCCTGGTCGGGCTCAACACCCAGGTTCTCGGCGAGCTGCGCTGGCGCAACATCCCGGTGCGCGCCGGGTGCACACCGCTGCGGCGGTTCTGGGACCGGCTGACGCCGGGCGGAGCGTCCCGCTCGACCGACATCGTCGGGGTGCACAAGTGGCCGCCCGCCACCCCGATCGGCGACCCGACGCACAGCGCCGAACCGGCCGAGCGGCTCGTCCTCGTGATCCGCTCCCCGCTGTTCCGCCAGTACCCCGCGACGCTGATCTACCTCACGCCTGCGGCGACCGGTCCGGACGGCACTCCGGACTGGACGCGGGACGCGCCGCTCGCCCAGCCGCGATCGTTCCCGGTGTTCAGCGGTGAGATCCGGCCGGACCTCGTGTTCTTCGGCTTCCCCGTCGTCGCGAGCGAGCTGGCGCGCCTCTGGGTGGTCGTCGAGGAGGCGCCGCGCGGATACCGCTTCCAGACGCGGGCGAAGGCGCCGGCCGCCTGGTCCGGGACACCCCACGGCGGTGCCGCCGCCGCAGCCGCGTTCGCCCGGCCGACGCGGGTGCTGCTGCGCGGCACCGACTTCCTGGACGCCGCGTGAGCGGGGAAGCCGCGGTACTCCTGCCGGTGCGCCTGGAGACCGCCTTCGACGAGATCGACGACGGCGTCTGGCGGCTGCGGGTGCTGGTCGTACCCGATCCGGTCTCCGTCGACCAGCACGACCCGACGGTGCGCGGGGAGGAGCTCGACGCCGTCGACCGGCTGTGGGCGGCGTGCGGCGGCGAGCTCGACACCGAGGCGGGGCGGGCGGCCTTCGGCGGCCTGGCCAGGGCGTACGGCGGCGGCCGCGCGGCGTGGCTCGTGCGGACGTTCCCCGCGGTATCGGGCCCCGCCGGCCCGGTCGCCGACCGCGGCGCGGCGGTGCAGCGGACCCGCCCACGCGGCGGCGTCATCCGCGGCCTGCCGCGTGAGATCGAGCTGTGGGCCGAGCTGACCGACGGCAGCCGGGTCCGGCTCGACACGCTGGAGGTGACCTCACTGGCCCTGCGGGTGGAGCTCGATCCCGAGGCCGAGGTCGGGTACGACGAGATGCTGTTCCGCCCGTCCTGGGCAGCGGCGTCGGGCGCCGGGCTGACGTCCGATGTCGTCCTGTCCGACTTCGGCCACGGCCCGATCGGTCCCGCCGACATCAGCGTGCTCTACGCGGTCGGCGTCGGCGACGACGACCTCTCCCCGCTGTTCGCCGCGCACCGTGACGCGGGACGGCTCGCGATCACCGCGCTCGGGGAGGCGACCAACACCGTCACCGGCGCGCCGGCGGCCGACCTGGCCGCCGACCCGGAGGCGTGGACCAGGGTCGCCGTCGCCGGGGTGGCGAGCCACGACGCCCAGCCGCTGTCCTTCGTGCTCACGGGCAACGCGGACACCCTGGGCCCGCTCCCCCAGCCACCGCCGCCCGACGGCTGGGAGCAGGTGGGGCTGCACGCCGCCGGCCCGGCGATGGTGGCCGCGCTCTGGCCCGCGCTGTGGGGCATGAACCTCAAGGACGTGTGGGGTGTGGGCACGGCCGACCCGAACCTCCCGCACAAGCTCGGGCTGTGGGCGGGCGCGAACCTGCGCCCCGAGGGTCTGGTGCCGCCGGTCCGGATCGGCGACCTCCCCTACGGCGTGCTGGTGGCCACCTCGCTCACGGCGTGGGACCCGTCCGACGACCCGTCCGGCGTCGAGGCCGTGCTGGTACCCGAGCTGCTGCGGACCCGCGAGGCCTGGGCCGACGCTGGCCGGTCGAGCGGGACGATCGCGGGCGCCGACTCGAACCGGGTCCTCGACCTGCTCGAACGCGTGCCGGTCTCGTCCGGGATCGACGTGAGCCTGCACGTGCCGATGGAGGTCGCGGTCGTCTGGGGCGTGAGCACCCTGCCGGCGATCGGCGAGATGTCGTCGTGGTGGCGGTCCGTCGCCGCCACCGCCGTCGAGATGCGGGGTGGCGAGCCGGCGCGGCGCTTCGTGCAGCTCGTCGACCGGTTGCCCGTCGAGCTCCCGCTCGTCCTGCCGACGCCGGACGACTGGCTCGTCGAGGGCGACGACGACCGCCGCTTCCAGCGGCTGATGAACTGGCTCGCCGAGGACGGCCGGCTGGAGCACCTGCCGTACAGCATCTACCACGACGAGGTCGGCGACGACCCGTTCCCCGCCAGCGTGCTCGCCCGGCTGGTGTGGCTGTCACTGCTCACCGCGGCCGGCGAGGTGTGGCGGGAATCCCGGGGCCTGTCCGGCCCGGTCACCGGCCGCGAGGGACTGCTCCAGGAACGGGTGCGGCCCCTGCCGGTCGGCTCGACGTCGAGCGGGACCCCCGCGGCCGACGTGCTGGTCAACGCGTTCTCCGGCGCGGCCGGTCTCGGTGCCCTGCATCCCGACGAGCTGGACCGGATGCTCCGGGCCACCATCGACACGGCCTCGCACCGCATCGACCCGTGGATCACCGGCCTCGCGACGCGCCGGCTCGTCGGCCTGCCGGAGGAGCCACGCGCGTCCGGCGTGTACGGGTGGGTCGACGGGCCGTTCGACGGGGCCAGGGGGCCGACCGAAGGCGGGCTCCTGCTCGCACCCTCCCCGGCCCAGGCGCGGGCCGCGGTGATCCTGCGCGACAAGGCGGTCCACCGCCAGGGCGGGCGCTGGGACATGAGCCTGGACTCGCGCAGCGTCCGCCTGGCCGACCAGATCGCGCAGGAGGTGCGGCTCGGCGCCCACCTGGCCGAGGTGCTCGGCCGGCTCGTCGAGCAGGTCTGGCCGCAGAACGTCGACACGCTGCGCGCGGAGCAACCGCTGCGGACCGGCGACGCCGGGCGGCGCGTCTGCGACGGCGTGCAGGTGCTGGCGCGCTCCAACGAGTCGCTGCAGACCTCGGCGTCCGAGGACCTGACCGCCGAGCAGGGCGCGGCGCTCGACGAGCTCCGCGCGGCCGTCGACACCTACGGCGACCTGCTCGTCGCGGACGCCGTCTTCGACGTGGTCTCCGGCCGCGGCGAGACCGCGGGAGCCGCGATGGACGCCGCCGCCGGCCTGGAGCTGCCACCCGACCTCGACGTCCTGCGCACCCAGCGGGCCGGCCGGACGGTCACGACCACCGTCCTGGCCGTGCTGCCCGCCGCGTCCGCGCCGCCGTCGACGGACCGGCCGGTGCAACGGGCGTCACCGGCCGTCGCCGCGTTCCTCGACGCCGCGCTGCCACGCGCCGACCGACTGGACGTGGAGCGTGCGGCGGCCGGGGACCGTCACGACCGTCACGCTGGCCGATCTCGCCATGAAACCGGCGGACACGATCGCCCTGACGCCGGACCAGCTCCGTTCCCTCGTGCTGCTGAACGCACCGGGCGCGGCCGAGATCGTCGACGCGGGCGGCTCCGCGCACCACGAGCGGGCGCTGCGGCTCGCCGGCGTGCTCGCCGGGCGGCCCGCGAGCCCCGCCGACCTCACCGTCGACGCGGCGGCGGACCGCCTGAGCGGGCAGCCCGCGCCGCGACGACAGCGCGGTGCTGGCCGACCTGCGCGCGCGGCACGCCGCGCTCCGGACCGCCGCGGAGGCGCTGCGCGGCGATCTCTCCCACGCCGCGAGCCCGGGGTGCCGCGCTGGCCAGGGCGGCGCGCTGGGGCATCGTGCCGACGGTCCCGCCGGGACCGCGGACCCGCTCGGGGCCCGGCTCCGGATGGCGACCGAGGCAGTCGCGGAACGGCTCCGCCGCGTCCCCGACGACGGGGTGCTGGCAGCGCAGACCGTCACGTCGCTGAGCGACCTGATCGTCGGCCTGGCCGCACCCGGCTCGCCGCTGCCGATCTTCGGCCGGGTCGCCGGGGCGGACCTGCCGCGCGGTCCGGACGACCTCGAACCGGCCGCCGTCGCACACCGGGACTGGCAGGAGACCGTCGCCGCCGTCCGGCCGCCGGTGGCCCGGTTGGAGGCCCACCAGCTCGACGCGGACCTGCGCGGCACCGCGGCTCTGCGGATGTGGACGAACCGGCCCGGCGACCCGTGGCACCGGTCCGACGGTTCACCACGGCCGCCCGCCCACCTCGTCGCCTACGGGCCGGCCGGTGCCCTCGACGGGGCGACGTCGCCGTCGCCGTGCTGGACAGCTGGTCGGAGACGCTGCCGGGCACCGAGCACACGGCGGCGGCCGCGTTCGGCTTCAACGCTCCCGCCGCGCGCGCACCGCAGGCGATCCTGGTGGCGGTCACCCCGGTCCCCGGCGAGCCGATCACGGCGGGCGTGGCGCTGGACGTCGTGGCCGAGACCCGCCAGCTCGCGCACGCCCGCACCGCCACCCCGGCCGACGTCGGCGACGCGTCCGCCCTGCTTCCGCTGACCTACGCCCCGGCCCGCGCGTCCACCCGGTTCGGGCTGGAGCTCGCCGAGTGGGAGAGGGGCCGGCAGTGACCGACCTCGGCCCGCTCGACCTGCACTGGCGGCTCGAACCGCGGCAGCCCCACGGCGACCTGCAACGGGGGTTCGCCGCCGAGCTGGCCGACCCGCTGTGGTTCCTGGCGCGGCAGTGGCAGCTCGGCGAGCAGCAGGGCGAGAACGCCTCGTCACCCGTCGAGGTGACGGTGGAGCTCGCCCTCACCCCGATCGGGGAGGCCGCGGACCGGCCCGGCCAGGACCCGCGCGTCGTCCCGGCCGAGGCGATCGTCGAGGGCGAGCCGGACGACTGGTGGACGGTCGGGAGGCGGATCCGGATCGGGCTGGCGGCCGTCGCGCGTGGCGCCGCACCGGTGATCGACGCCGGCCTGCCCGCCGCCTTCCGGGACTGCGTGTTCCGCGACGTGCCCGCCCCGTACACCCACCTCGCGGGCCGGGTCTACGACGGCCTCGAACTGGCCCGCAAGCACGCCGGAGCGCTCGGCGACCTGCTCGACGAGGTACCGCGGGTCCCGCGGGCGAGCCACTGGCTGCCCGACACGCTCGTCCACCGCACCGCGTTCCCCTGCGGCGACACGAGCCTGACCGTCGCACGGCACGACGGCGGCGACGTCGACTGGTGGTCGGTCGACGCGGACCGCCCGCTCACCCCGGAGCCACCGGAGCCGCCCGACGCGCGCACCCTCGTCCCCGACCGCTTCCGCTACCCCGGTGCCCCGCACCCGCGGTGGTGGCAGATCGAGGACGCGCAGGTCGACGTCGGCGGCTTCCCGCCCGACCGCGGCCGGTTCGCCACCCTGCTCCTGATCGACCTGGTCGCCGGGCACAGCGACGACTGGTTCACCTTCCCCGTGCCGGCGCTGGCCGGCCACGTGCTGACCGTGCTCGACATGCGGGTCACCGACTCGTTCGGCGACCCGTGGCCCGCGCCACCGGCACCGGGGGACTGGCCGCCCGCCGACGACTGGTCGCTGTTCAAGGTCCGCGACCTCGATCCGCCCGCGGTCGCCCCCGGACTGCCCGCCACCCGCTCGCTGCCGATCTGGCCGACCGCGGCGACGCCGCTCCCCGGTGAGCGGGTCGAGGACGTCACGCTCGGCGTCGACGAGGACGCGAACCTGGTCTGGGCGGTGGAGGAGCGCCTGGGCGGAGTTCGCACCGACTACGGCAGGCCCGCCGCGACCTGGGTCGTCGAGGGGTCCGGGGTGGATCCGACCGAGCCGCGGTTCCGCTACCGCCCCAGCACCGACGTGCCCGAACACTGGCACCCGTACCTGCTACCGGCGACGGGCGGGCGCCCGTTCCGGCAGGCGACGCTGGTCCGGTACCCGGCCGACGGGTCGCCGCCCCCGCCGCCGCCCCCGCTCCCACCCCCGTGGCCACCCCCACCCCCGCCCCCGCCGACGTCGCAGCCGCCGAAGGCGCTCCTGCTGACCCTGCCGGACGGCGCGGTGCACGAGCTCGAACCGGCCGCGATCCCGCGCACGGGGCTGCGCCTGGAGCGCCGCTGGATGCTCGCGCGCGCCACCGACGGCGCCCCCGTGCTGTGGATGCAACGCCGCCGCCTGCCGCTGCTCGGGCCGCCGAGCTCGCAGCTGCGGTGGGACGTCGCCGAACCCGAGACCGTGGTCGACGGCCCGCCGTAGATCCCCGACGAGCAGGAGAGCAGATGCAGCGCGTGGTCATCACCGGGTCGACGGAGCAGATCGTGAGCCTCCTCGGCAGGGAAGGGGTGTCGGTCGACCGGGGAACCGCTTCCGGGCTGGCCGACGGCTTCCAGGTCGTCGCCTACGCCGACGAGGCGACCACCGCCCAACTGGAGGCCGAGGGCATGGGCGTGACCGTCACGATGGACTCCCAGGCCCTGCAGGAGCACTGGCTGACCGTCCGCTCCCAGGTCGGGCCCGGGGAGGACGGCTGACATGGGGTTACCGCAGCTCCTTCGAGATCAACGCCGAGCTGACCGCGCTCGTCGCGACGCACCCGTCGACCTGTGTCCCGTTCGTCGGCACCGACCTGACCGCCGAGGGTCGCGTCGTGATGGGGATCCAGGTACGGGGCACCGCGTCGGCCGCGCGGGTCCCCGTGCTCGTCACCGGGGGCGTGCACGCGCGGGAGTGGGCCCCGCCGGACGCGCTGCTGAGCTTCGTGAAGCGGCTGGTGCGCGCGCACGCCGCGGGTGCCGACATCGTCTACCCGGCGTTCACCAGCGGCGGGGTGACCTACAGCGACCCCAACTACCGGGTCACCGCGCTGGAGGTGGCCGCCATCCTGGACCGCATCAACCTGTTCGTCGTCCCCGTCGTCAATCCGGACGGGCGCGACTTCAGCGTGCTCGGCCAGTCCGGGACCCCCACCCCCACGGAGATGACGTGGCGGAAGAACCGCCGCGCCATCTCGTCGTCGTGCACAGGCGTCGACATCAACCGGAACTTCCCCATCGCCTGGGACCACGAGGAGTACTACCGGCCCGACGCGGCGAGGAAGGTCGACATCTCCGTCGACCCGTGCCACGAGATCTTCAAGGGGCCGTCGGCGGCGTCGGAGGCCGAGACCCGCAACATGATCGACCTCGTCAACGCCCACCGGTTCGAGGTCAGCCTCGACATCCACACGACGGGCCGGCAGATCCTCATCCCGTGGGGGATCGAGTTCAACCAGAGCGACGACCCGGACCAGAGCTTCACCAACGTCGACAAGCACCACATCCCACCGCTGTCGCTCACCGGCCGGGACGGGAAGATCGGCGACGACTACAGCGAGTTCGTCACCCCCGGGCTCCCGGGCCGGCTCAGCGACCTGGCCGACGCGATGTCGCTCGAGATCATGGCGTCCGCGGGGTCCGACTTCACCGCGCAGACCCGCTCGAGCTACGGCATCCGGCCGGCCGTCGACGTGTACCCCGACGTCACCGTCGTCGGCTCCCTGCCGGACTGGGTGTTCAGCAGGCAGTTCCGCGATCCCACCTGGCCGCAGACCAGCTCGTTCACCGTCGAGGCCGGGTTCGCGGGCGGCGGCCCCGACCCCGGTGACGACGACGGCGGCCACTGGCCGAACTTCGCCACCCAGTTCCCCAAGGTCGAACGGGAGATCCACGCCGCGGTCTTCGGCCTGCTGAAGGCGCTCTGACTGCGGTCCCGGCGTGCCTACGCGTGGCAGGTGAGCGGCGTGCCGCCGTTGTAGGTGACCATGTCGGCCAGTGCGGTCGCCACGTCGATCCGGGCCCCGCGCTCGCCCCCGTCGAGCTCGGCGTACGCCCGGTGCAGGTTGCCGACGATCCGTTCGGCGTCGTGCCAGCCGGCGAACCGGCCGAGGTCCACCTCCCGGGCCGCGTCGAGCGGGCTCAGCCCGGCATCCCGTCCGGCGCGGGCCGTCTCCTGGACGAACCGCAGGTAGTCCAGCGTGACGTCGATCATCGCCGAGTCGCAGACCGGACCGTGGCCCGGCACGATCGTCGCCGCGCCGAGCGGGCGCAGCACCTCGTCGAGCACCTCGACGGCGCCTGCGATCGAGCCCATGAGCAGGAACGGCGTGCCACCGTGGAAGATCAGGTCGCCGCAGAAGAGCACGGACCGGTCGGGCACCCAGACGATGGAGTCGTTGGTGGTGTGGGCCGGGGTGCCGACGTGGCGCACCTCGCAGCGGAGGTCGCCGACGTGCAGCGCGACCTGGTCGGTGTAGGTGAGGAACGGCGGCTCGACGACGATGTCGCCCCACTCGACCGGCTCCCAGAACGGCATCGCGACGGGCGGGCCGCCGAAGTCGAGCACCTCCTGGCGCGCCCGCTCGTGGGCGACGATCGTGGCGCCCGAGAAGAGGTGGTTGCCGAAGGTGTGGTCGCCGTGGTGGTGGGTGTTGACCAGGGTCCGCACCGGCCGGGGCGTGACGGCCGCGATCGCGTCGAGGTACGCGCGGGTGCGTCGTTCGGTGGCACAGGCGTCGACGCTGGCCACGCCCTGCGGGCCGACGAGGAAGCCGGTGTTGTTGATCCACCAGCTCCCGTCCGGCTGGACGTAGGCGTACAGCCCGTCCGCAACCTCGTGCACCTCGGGCCGACCGGGGTTCGTGATCTCGTCCATGCCGTCCGTCCCGTCGTCGCGTCCGCCCGTGTGCGGGCAGGGTAGTCAGCTGACGGGCTGATCCGCCGGGGTGTGGGCCGGCGTCGCGAGGTGCATCCAGGTGCGGTAGATCCACGGGACGCAACCGGGTGCTGAGCAGCTCAGCCGGTGCGGGCGTCCGCCACGCCGACGCCGACCGGCGTCGCACCCTGGCCGAGCTCGGGGGCGGCGCGTCGCCGCACCTCGCCGAGCTTCACCAGCACGACCCCGAGCAGCACGATGACCCCGCCGAGCACCTGCGTGCCGTGCGGCAGCTCGCCGAGCAGCAGCCAGGCGAAGACCATCGCGATCACGACCTCGAGCAGCGCGACGAACGAGGCGAGCCGCGAACCGAGCCGCCGGGTGGCCGCGATGCCGGTGACGTAGGAGACCGCGGCGGTCACGACCCCCAGCGCGAGGACCGGGAGCCACCACGGCACCGTCACCCCGTCGAACGCGACCGGCTCGGTGGAGACGGTCATCGGGACGACGCCCCGCCAGGCCGGCGCCGAGCAGGGCGGCGGCGCCGACGACCAGCCCGCCCGCGGCGAGCACCGTGCCGGGCAGCCCGTCACCGTCGTGCGAGGACAGCACGAAGTAGACCGCGGCACCCGCCATCGCGCCGAGCGCCCAGCCGATCCCGACCAGGTTCGCCTCGACGCCCGAGACCAGGTCGAGGACCAGCACCAGCCCGGCCGCGCCTGCCAGCGCTCCGAGCGCCGTGAGCCGGCCCGGCCGCTGGCCGTGGCGCAGCCACATCCAGACGACGACGGGGACCGGGGCGGTGTACTCGATCAGCAGTGCCACCCCGACCTGCATGTGCGCCACGGCGTTGAAGTAGGCCAGCTGGCATCCGGCCACGGCGATCAGGCCGTAGGCCGTCACCACGGGGAGGTTGCGGCGCAGCAGCGACCAGCGGCCCCGTAGCTGGAGCAGCGCCACGGGGAGGAGCACCGCCGCGCCGAGCAGGACCCGGACCGTGACGGCGGCCGCGGACGACCAGCCGGCATCCATCAGCCCGCGCGCCAGCGGGCCGGACAGCGCGAAGGACGACGCCGACACGAGGGCCAGCAACAGCCCGCCCGCCGAGGCACCGATGCGTGCCGTGTCACGTGTCAAAGTCGCCATGACTCATGACGCTATGGCCGATGTCGTAATATGTCAACGTGGCTTTCACCCATGACACGGTGACGTCGATGCTCGCGGTCGTCGCGCTCGTCAACTCGGCCGAGGAGCCGGACACGATGACGACGCAGGCCCAGCTCGACGCCTTCTACGAGGAGCACCGCTACACCGGGGCCCGGTCGCACGACGACGCCGAGCTCGCGGCGGTGCGCGCACTCCGGGAACCGATGCGCCGGCTGCTGCTGGCCGGCCGCGACGAGGCGGTGGAGATCGTCAACCGGATCCTGGCCGAGCGCGTGGCCGTGCCCCAGCTGGTGCGCCACGACGGCTTCGACTACCACGTCCACGCCGTCGACTCCGAGACCGCACTCGCGGACCGGATCGCCGTGGACACCGCGATGGCCATGATCGACCTCATCCGGGCCGACGAGCTGAGCCGGCTGTCGATCTGCGCCGACGACACGTGCGGCGGCATCGTCGTCGACCTGTCCCGCAACCGGTCACGTCGATTCTGCAGCACGGCGTGCGGCAACCGGGTGGCCGTCGCGGCGTACCGCGCCCGGAAGGGCTGACGTCGGCCGCGGACGTCCAGTGCCGGTGTCTCAGCCGAGTGGCGGTAGCACGCCGCAGCGCTGCAGCCAGCCGAGCCAGTCCCCGTTGTGCCAGATCTCGACCGGCTGCCCGTTCCGCCAACGCACGAAATGCGACCCGGCGGCCTCGGTCGGCTGCCCGGTCGGCGGCACCGGGAGCAGGGGCGACTCGCCCGTGTAGGTCGCCCGGACGTGCCAGCGGTACGCGCTCGTGTCACCGTCGACGATCTGCTCCTCGACGGAGAGTGTGAAGTCCGGGAACGCCTGGTGGAACGTCGTGATGAACCCCTTCAACGCGTCCCGATCCATGTCCGGGAACGGCGGGAGGTGATACGCGACGTCGGCGGGCATCAGCTCGTCGACCACCTCGACCTTGCCGGTGATCCAGGCCTCGCCGAATCGGGTGAAGAAGTTTGCAGCGTCCACGGCCATGACGACCGGCCATCGCCGTCCGAGCGTCACGGTCGCGGCCCCCTGCCGTCGTCTCGGCTCACGGTCCTTCGCGGCGCCGCCGACCGCAACGCGCGCGGTGACTGTACGCAAACGCGCGCGGAGAAGTACGGGGCGCTGGGTCAGCGCGGCCGGGCGACGACGTCCGCGACGCCGACCTGAGCGTCGTCACCTGCGCACCGCAGCTGAAGCTCGACAGGCCGGCCGTCGGACCTGTCCTGGAAGACGAACGGGCCGGGCTGCAGCCATCTGTCGCCCCACTCGGTCAGCGCGATGATGACCGGCTTCAGCTCCAGCCCCTTCTGCGTGAGCAGGTACTCCGCCTGCTCGCCCGAGGACCCCGGCTGCCGACGCTCCACGAGGCCGGCCGCCACGAAGCCATCGAGGCGCTTCGCCAGGATGTTCGTGGCGATACCGAGGCTCCGCTGGAACTGGGAGAAGCGCGTGTAGCCGCCGAACATCGCGTCCCGCAGGATCAGCAGGCTCCAGCGTTCGCCGACCAGCTCCAGCGTCCGGGCGGCGGAGCACTCCTGATTCTCGTAGAGGCGTCCGAGCATGGAGCGGACCGTAGTTCGTTGACTTGCATCACGCAAGCAGATAACTTGCGTGATGCAAGCGCCGTCCGGCCGACCGGGAGAGACGATGCTCGAGGACAAGGTTGCGGTGATCTACGGAGCCGGAGGCGGGATCGGCAGCGCGGTCGCGCGCGGCTTTGCGCGTGCGGGCGCCAGGGTGTTCCTCACGGGACGCAGCCGGGCACCCGTCGAAGTCGTCGCGAAGGAGATCGTCACCGCAGGCGGATCCGCCGAGGCGGCGGAGGTCGACGCGCTCGACGAGCAGGCCGTCGACCAGCATCTCCAGTCCGTGATCGACAAGGCGGGCCGCGTCGACATCTCGTTCAACGCGGTCGGCATCCCGAATGCGGAGATCCTGGGCGTCCCCCTGACCGAGCTGGGTGTCGAGCAGTTCTCCCTGCCGATCACGACCTACGCGATGTCGTACTTCCTGACCGCACGCCTGGCGGCCCGGCGGATGATCGCGAACGAGTCGGGCGTGATCATGACCGTCACCGCGCTCCACTCGCGGACGGGCCTCCCGTTGGTGGGAGGCTACGGTCCGGCGATGGCCGCCAAGGAGGCGCTCACCCGGGATCTCTCCGCCGAGCTCGCACCTCTGGGCATTCGCGTCGTCGGTCTGCGGCCGCAGGGCATGCCGGAGACCCGCACGATCAGGGACGCGTTCGAGCCTCGCGCCAAGGCGTCGGGAATGACCTGGGAACAGTGGCAGGATCTGCTCGCGAGCCGGACCCACCCGCGACGGCTCATGACGCTGACGGAGATGGCCGACGTGGCGGTCTTCATGGCTTCCGACAAGGCAAGCGGGATGACCGGAACGATCGTCAACCTGACCATGGGGAGCCTGGACGACTGAGAGGAAGCCTGGATGCCACACCGTCGACGACGGATCATGCCGGCCTCGTTGCCCGGTGAGATCGCCGACAACAACGCGTACTCGTTCGGCGTGCTGGACGGGCAGACCCTGCACGTGTCGGGCATGGTGGCCTTCGCCCCCGACGGGACCTACGTGGGGATCGGCGATGTCCACGCCCAGGCGGCCCAGGTCTTCGAGAACCTCACCGCGGTCGTCGAAGCGGCCGGGGGCACGCTCGACGACGTCGTGTCGACGACGACCTACCTTGCCGCCGCCGAGTACGCCGCCGCCGTGGGCTCGGTACGGAAGACGTACTTCACCGGCCCCGTTCCACCGACCTCCACCGTGGTGGTGGCTCCCATGGCCCGCGAGCAGTTCCTCGTGGAGGTCGCGGCGATCGCCCACATCCCCGGCTGAGGGCGTCGCGGAGTCGGAGCTACTTGAGTTCGACGAACAGCGCGTGCGACGGACCGTCGCCGATGTTCTCCCCGACATGGGTCTGTGCGTCCACCCAGCCACCGACTACAGCCCCGGGTCCGTGATGACGGGATCGGTGCTCACCACAGCGGTCACACCCCTCCTTCACGCTCTACTACGATGGCAGACGGCCGTCACAATCAGACGAGACATCTAGAGAGGGCGAAGAGATCCGCACCCGCGACGCGCTGGTCACCGCCACCCGCGAGCTCCTCAGCGAGCGGGACCACGCCTACCGTCGAGGACGCGGCCCAGGCCGCGGCGGTCTCCCGCACCACCGCGTACCGCTACTTCCCCAACCAGCGCATGCTCATCGCGGCCGCCTTCCCGGAGATGGACCGGCCCTCCCTGCTGTCCGCCGACCCGCCGGTCGATCCGGAGCAGCGCCTGGACCTGGTGCTGCACGCCACCAGCCAGATCATCCTCGAATGGGAGGTGACAGCTGCGGGCCTCGCTGCGCCTCTCGCTCGACCCCGGCGCCGACCCCACCAGCCCCGTGATGCGCCGCGGCCGGGTCATCGGCTGGATCGTCGACGCCCTCACCCCGTTGGCGGCGACGCACCCCGACCTCGACCTGCGCCGCACCGCCGTCGCGATCCGGTCGGCAACGGGAATCGAGGCGTTCATCTGGCTCGTCGACGTCGCCGGGCTCTCCCGCGACGAGGCCGTGCAGGTGATACACGACAACGGCCGTGCGATCCTGCGCGCCGCCGTCGGCCGGTAGGACCCCACGAGGACCAGCGGCCCACGAGACCACTGGTTTGACACTCTGACGATCACCGTATTGAATGTCGGAACGTCACGCTATGAGGGAGACGGCCGTGGTCACGATCGGTAGCACCGACTGACCCGACGTGGGCGACGGCAACCGGCGAACGACATCGCCACGAGACGACCAGAGGAAGCCCGGATGAGCCGCCCACGTGACCTGTCCCTGGAGACGATCCGACTCGAACAGGACGGCCGGGTCTTCACGGCGACCGTCACGACCCCGCCGCTCAACATGGCGAACGGAGCGTTCCTTCGCGAGCTCGACCTGTTGACCAAGGCGGTCGACCGCGACCCGTCGATCGGCGCCGTCGTCCTCACCGGAGGCCCCGAGGGGCGCTTCCTCACCCACGCCGACCCGGGCGAGATCGCCGGGATGGGCGCCATGCCGCACCCGGAGATGCCGATGGGCCTGGTCGAACCGTGGCTGCGGGTGCTCAACGTCGTCCTGCGGTTTCCCGGGCTGGCATCGGTGTTCGAGCGGCTGGGGGGTTCCATCGGCGCTGGGTTCGTCTGGGGCTATCGCTGGAAGCGGACGATCCTGCGCATGAACCGCTCGGGCACCGTCTACATCGCTGCGGTCAACGGGCCTGCGCTGGGCGGCGGCCAGGAGATCGCGCTCGCCTGCGACCTGCGCTACGCCGCCGACGCCCACGTACGTGAAGATGGGCCAGATCGAGATCCTCGCCGGCCAGATACCCGGCGGAGGTGGTACCAGCGGCTTCCCGGCATTCTCGGCACCGCCCGCGCCCTCGAGCACATCCTCGAAGGCGCTCCGATCGGCGCGAAGGAGGCCTTCGAGCTCGGTCTCGTCCACCGCCTGATCCCGGCGGAGGACCTGCTCGCCGAGACCAGGACGGCGGCGGCCAGGCTCGCCCGTCGGCAGTCGACCGCGATCGCCGCGGCCAAACGGTCCGTCTACTTCGGCACCCGTCGGAAGCTGGGGCGCGGTCTCGACATGGAGCTCTCCGGGATGGTCGCCAGCATCTTGACCCACGCCTCGGGCGGGTCCCTCGGTACCCTCAACGCCGAGATCGAACGGCTGGGAGACAGCCCGTTCCTGGCGGACCCGAGCCCTGGGTCGACGGCACCAAGGTCAAGCAGGTGCCCTGACCGCAGCCGACGTGGCATGTGCGCCCGCCGCCGTTTCGCCGCCCCGCGGCACCGACGCATCATGCGATATTTGTCAGCATGTCCGACGACCGGGTTGAACGTGTCCTGGCTGCGGCATACAGCTGTTTCTCCGGCACGGCGTGCGCCGTACGACGATGGACGACATCGCGGCCGCCGCGGAAATGTCGCGGGCGGCGGTGTACCAGTACGTGCAGAACAAGGATGACGCGTTTCGTCGGCTGGCCACCCGGCTGTTCGACCGCGCCGTCGACCAGGTCGCGTGTCGGCCGCTGCCACCGTCGGCAATCCACGTGGCCGAACGGCTGTACGGCGCGCTTTCTGTGAAGCTGGAGCTTGCGTTGCACCTGACCGCCGAGAGCCCGCACGCCGAGGAACTGCTCGGGGCCAGCACCCGCCTGTCCGGCGATCTCGTCGGGGCCTACACGCGAGCGCTGCACGGCTCTGGTTGTCGACACCGTCGTCGACGCCGAAGCCACGCGGCAAGGTCAGCCTTGCCGACGTCGCCGCCCGGATTTCGCCGACATCGGCATGGCGCTGCTCGCCGAGGCTGGAGGCGGCACCTGTCCCAGCCCGACGTGGTGCGGCGCCGGCTGCGGCAGGGTGTCGCGCTACTCGTCGCCGGCCTCGCCCCACCAGAGGCGCGCGTTCCCGGGTGCCTTCGGACTAGCCGGTCGGCACGTATCGCCCCCTCGCGGGTGAGGTCCGCGTGATCGGCGCCTGCGACCGTCGCGAGCGGTGAACTGCGTCGATCACGGTTGGGAGCACGATGTCGAGCACGGGCACTGCCGGTCGGGGATTGTCACCGGAGCAGTTGCGGGAGGTCTATCGCGTCGTTGTCATCCCCCTGACGTCGTGGACTCGCCATTGGGACGCCCTGGGCTTCTTCGACGGGGTGCCGACACCGGACACGGTCGCTCGACGGCCTACGACGCGCTCGACCTGATGCGTGGCATCGAGGTGTTCCTCAACGCGGTCCGGGCGCGTCGCTGGTGGCGATGCGGCAGCGGTCTGCGATCGGCCGGCGTCACCTCGGCCCGCAGCGGGCCGGGCAGCTCGCATCCATCGGGCTGGTCAACGGTCAGCCGTTCGCCCCCGATGACCGGATGCGCGCCATCCTCCCCCGGGCGGCCGAGATCGGTGGCGGGATCGCCCGCGTCGTCGCGTACGGCCCCCGGGACCAGCAGGCCACGTTGTACGGGACGTGGAAGAACGCGTTCGTCGGCGGTAGCCACGAGTTCCTGCGCGACGGTGCGCGACTGCTCGATGCGCGAACCCAGTTCCACTACCTGGCCACGGTCGTGACCCCTGCCATGGCGCATGCGCGGGTCGGTGCCGGTTCCGCGTACGCCTACACGATCCACGACAGCCGTGGCGACCTGCTCGACGGCGGACGCACCTATCGGCTGCACGTCGACCCGGACCCTCCTGCGAAGAACTTCTGGGCGGTCGACGTCTACGACACCCAGACCCGCTCGCTGCTGCAGGTTCCTTCGACGATCTGGCCGGCTCTCGCCAGCAACCCCGGCACCCTCCAGGCCGACGAAAACGGCCCCCACGAGCTGTACTTCGGGCCGGTCGCGCCGGGTGGAAAGGAGTCGAACTGGGTCGAGACGATCCCGGGAAAGTCATGGTTCCAGCTCTCGGCTCTACGGTCCCCTCCAACCGTGGTTCGACCGAACCTGGAGGCTCAACGAGTCGAGCCCTTCGACTGAGAAAGCCCGCTTCCGGCGCTCGATCAGCGGGGGCGGC